>NZ_JBIAZI010000003.1:966197-1080041 GCF_042899005.1 Actinoplanes sp. NPDC000266 | reverse complement strand
CCCGACCCGGCCGCCCCACCCCCCCCCCCCCGCGCCGCCGGCCGGCCCCCGCCGTGGGGGGTTTGTCAAACACCCCCCCCGCCGGCCCCGCCGCGGGGGGGGGGGGGGGGGCCCCCCCCCCCCGCCAGCCACTGCGGCATCGGCGAGCGGCGCCCCAGGCAGTCGATCACCAGGTCGGCCCGGGCCGGGCCTTCGTCGGTGGTCACTCCGGTCACCCGGGTCCCGCTTTCCAGGCGTACGCCCGTGACCCGCACCCCACGCCGCAGCGTGACCCCGCACGCCTCCGCCGCCCGGGCCAGGGCCGCCTCCACGACCGGCCGCCGGGCGGTGACCGTGTCGAAGCGGGCGTCGTCCTCGCGCCGCGGCGGCGGCACGAGGCTGAACGGGCTTCCGCCGGCCGCTCGGACCTCCGACGCGGCGGCCGGCAGTTCCTCCGACAGGGTGCGCCACCAGCGGGGGAGCATGAAGTGCGGCAGCCGGAACTGGTTGACTCCCGGCCGTTGCCAGCTCTCCCACGGCTCGCCGCCGGGCGGCGCCGGGTCGCGTTCGAGGACGGTCACGTCGTGCCCGTCGTCCCGCAGCATCATCGCGGTGCTCAAGCCGGCCAGGCCGGCACCCAGGATCGTCATGTTCGCCATGCCCGGAGCGTGCGCCGCGGGACTGCTCACTCTCCAGGTCGTTCGCTGCCCAATCGCTGCCCGGTCTCGGCCTCCCACAGCCGCTCGGTCAGGGTCTCGACCGCCTTGGCCAGGTGCCGGCGATAGGTGCTGAACGGCAGACCCAGCGCCTCGGCGGCGGCTTCCTGCGAGGCCGCCGGTTTGATGTACGTCCGGTAGAGCACCGCGCGGAGACGCTCGCCCCGCGGCTCCGAAGCCAGGGCGTCCACCGCCTTCGCCAAGGCGGCGCGGACCTCGGCCGGGTCGCCGCCCAGAGCCGTGCCGATCAGCGGGCCACCACCGCCGGGATGGTGCAGCGCCGCCCGTACGGCCGCAACGAATTGGTCCTTGCCCAGCGGCGCCGGGCGGGTCAGCTCGTCCGGCGGCGGCCCACTGCCACCGGTCTGCTCGCGCTCGTTCATCATCTCGAGCCAGGCGTCGACCGGGAACCGCCGCCAGTCGTTGCCGTAGACCACGTGCCGCTGCCCGTCGCAGTCGGCCGACAGCACCTCGCGGAAGCCCAGATAGTCGAAGAACGGCCCCCAGAACGCGTGGTCGACCGTGGCCACGAACGCCCACGCCAGCGGCCGCCCGCACCATTCCACAATGGATGAGACCGAGCCCGCGAAGACCGCGTTCCGGTCACTCTGCGAGCCGTCCTCGCCGAGCAGGAACCGCGCGATGTCGACCTGCTCGCCCGGCCGCAGCGGCGCGGTGCGGTCGATGTGGGCGAGGATCGCCCGGACGACCGGATCGTCCTGGTCCAGAGCGAGACCCGACGGGCAGAGCGAGTGGTACGCGAAGCCGGGCCCGCCCACCACCGTGCTCGCCCCTTCCGGGCGGGCCGCGAACCACTCCCGGGCCAGCGCCTCCGAATGAGGGCCGACCTGCCGCCCGATCTGCGCGGCCACCGCCGCCAGCTCCTCGGGCCGGGACGGCACCACCGCGATGGAGCCGTGTTCCCGTACGGCCCGGAACTCGGCGCTGAAAGGCCCCCGCCGATGCAGATAGCCCAGCTGCTGGGCCAGCAGTTGCCGGTGCATGCCGGTTGCCGACCGCAGCCCGGACACGACGTAGTCGTGGATGATGCGGTGCAGCTCGCGGTAGCGGTCGGGGGAGCGGCGCTCGAACTCGGCGTCGAGCACCTCGCGGGTCAGGTCGTGCGGGAACAGCCCCTGCGGCCGGGCCGCGACGAACGGCCGGTCGCGCAGCCACTGCCAGACAGGGGAAGCGTGCACGTCGCCGACCGTGCGGCGCAGCAGATCCTCGGTGGTCACCTGCGCCTTCGCGCACGTGGCGAGCCCGAGCAGGTGCGCCTCGGACGGGGCGTCACGCATCACCGAGGCGGTCAGGGCCGAGATCAGGTCGGGCGCCTCGGCCAGGCTGCCCGGCACCACGCCACCGGCCGACACCACATCGGCCAGCAGCGCCAGCGCCAGCGGATGTCCCCGGCCCAGCCGCACGATCGCCTCGCGGTTGCCGGCGGCCACACCGGCCCGCGCGAGCAGGTCCGCACTGGCTTTCCGATCAAGAGCGGGCAAGTGACGTACGGCCACAACGGCGCGCCATCCGGGATCACAGCGCCACGCCGCCACGGGCGGGTCACGCCCGGCCAGCACCACGACCCCGTCGCCGGGCAGCGCCGGCACGAGATCGCGCCGCAGCCATCCGTCGAGCGCCTCCAGATGTTCGTAGCCGTCGACGAGCAGGACCTGCGGCTCGGCCCCGCCGACAGCACCCACGAAGTCCTCGGCGGTGGGCCGCAGATCCTGCCCGTCGACCAGCACCACCCGGCGCCCGGCCCGGCGGCCCCGCTCCCGCAGATGAAGCAGAAGCGTGGTCTTGCCGATGCCCCCGGGCCCGTGCACGAACAGCACCCGCCGGGGCGTGCGGCCGGCGAGAGCCTCGTCGAACCAGGCCACCTCGGTGTCCCGCCCGGCGAAGCTCCGCCACCGCACGTCCTCGACGACGTCGCCGAGCCTCGGCATCCCGTCAGTCTGTGCCCGCGGCCCGGCCGGCGCCGTCACCCAGCCGACAGGACCTTGGTCATGTTGCGCCCGGTCTCGGCAAAACCCAGCTGTTCGTAGAGGGCCCGGGCCCCGGTGTTGTGAGCGAAGACGTGCAACCCGATCCGCTTCAGCCCGGCGTCGTGGCACCAGCGCTCGGCGGCCAGCATGATCGCCCGCCCGTAGCCGCGCCGCCGAAGGCCGGCCTCGACGGCGACGTTGTAGACGAAAGCGGCGTCGTGGTCGACCTTGATCCAGAGGAAACCGACCCGCCGGTCACCGTCGTAGGCGTACCAGAAATGGTGCCCGGGGGTGGCGTACTCGCCGGGCAGCAGCCGCGCGTAGGTGTCGGCGGCGGCCCGGGCGGCTTCGGCCGCCGACAGCCCCGACGAGCCGGCGCTGCGCGCGTAGTGCGCTTCGACGCCGGCCCGCCAGGGCTTGTATTCGTCCTCGGTCATCGGCTGGAGCCGCACGTCCGTCATGCGGCCAACCTACCTAGAACGAGAAGGTGCACATCACCTTCACGCCGCCGGTGAACTCGGTCGTCTGATCCGGCGCCGGCCCGATCCGGTAGATGAAGTTGAGCTTCTTGCTGATGATCCCGCACTTGTCGGCGTACGAGGCGTCCTCGATCCACACCGACCGTCCGTCCTGCCCGAGATAGGCGGTGTAGACCGCCGCCCCGAGGAACTGCCAGACCCCCTTGCAAGCGCCCTTCGTGTCAGCGATCTTGGCGCTGATCTCACCCGACAGGGCGGCCACGCCGGCCAGCCCGCCCGCCTTCTTGGCCTTCTTCACCTTCTTGACGGCATCCGACACGAAGCAGTGCATCTTCGCCGCCGCCGACGCCTCACCGTAGAAACATCCACCCTTCTCCGACCATCACCATAAATGCCCGACAAAACCACCATCCCGGCCGATCCCGCACGGGGTCGGCAAACCGGCGACCCCTTCCGTGCAGCCGCTCCGCCCGGTTGCGACAGCCGTCCCGCCGTGGTGGTCAGCCGGCCGGGGACCAGCGGTTCTCGTGGCGGGCCGACTCCAGTGGGCGGCGGGTGCGCCAGCCGTGCCGTTCGAGGTCGGGGGTCTGCTCCACGTGAGTGACCGGGCCCAGGCACAGCCAGGCCACCGGGCGGATGCCGGCCGGGATGCCGAGCAGGGTGCGGAGGAAGTCCTCGCGGTAGAAGGAGACCCAGCCGACGCCCAGGTTCTCGGCGGTGGCGGCCAGCCACAGGTTCTGGATGGCCAGGCAGACCGAATAGAGGCCGGCGTCGGCGATCGCGTGGCGGCCCAGGATCGCCGGGCCGCCCCGGGACGGGTCGTAGGTGACCACGATGGACAGTGTTGATTCCAGGATGCCGTCGATCTTGATGCGGGCGAAGCGGGCGGCCGCCGCCGGGTCGTCGGCCAGGGTGGCGGCGAAGACGGCGCGTTCGTGCTGGACGTGCTGGTGGAACGACGAGCGCGGCGCGGCGTCCCGGATGACGATGAAGTCCCACGGCTGGGTCAGGCCGACGCTGGGGGCGGCGTGCGCGGCCGCCAGCACACGGTCGAGGGTGTCGTCCTCGACCGGTGCGCCGGTGAACTGGCCGCGCACGTCGCGGCGCGTGTGGATGGCGTCGTACAGGTTCACTTCTTCAGGGAGCCCGTGGTGGTGCCGGATCGTTGGTGCGCGAAGCACAGGACGCCCGGGTCGCCGGTCTCGATCTCTTCCAGGCGGGCGGTGAACAGGAGATACTTCGCGTCGGCCGGGGGCTTCGCGCCCGCGTACGCCAAAAATTTCTTCTCGCACGCGGCCTCGGCCTGATCATCGGTCGCTTTGGGCAGGTCGAACTTGGCGAACAGCTCGCTGCTGTGCGGCGACGAACAGGGCACCGCGTCGAGGTAGTCGCCGGTGTCGTTGTCCAGGTCCTTCACGCAGTCGCCGGCGCGCATGTTCTCGAAGCTCAGGGAGCGCTCGCCGCGCAGGACGCCGGTCGCGTCGCGGTCGGGGCCGTCGGCGACGTCACGGGCGATGGCGATGCCGGCGACCACGGCGATGACCGAGATCCACAGGCCGCAGACGCACAGGGCGATGATGGCGAAGCGCCGGCCCCGCTTGTCGCCGTTGCGCCGGCTCTGCCGCAGGCCGACGATGGCCAGGATGATGCTGATCAGTCCCACACAGCCGAACAGCGACAGGGTCAGGGCGGCGATGGAGAAGCCGTTGGTCTTGCCGTTCCACTGCGGGCGGGCGGGCGCGTACGGAGGCGGCGCCGGATAGTTCTGAAGATCCACCGGCGCCACCGTACCGGCCATCGACGGCCCGCGCTGCCCCGCTCAGCTCGCGGGGCGGCTCCGCCACAGCAGCCAGACGAAATAGGGCGCGCCGATCAGCGCGGTCACCAGTCCCGCCGCCAATTGCGAAGGGGCGATGACGGTACGCCCGAGGGTGTCGGCCACGCTCACCAGCACGGCGCCCAGGCCCACGGCGACCGGGACGGCCCGGGCGCTGCGCGAGCCGACCAGGGCGCGGGCCGCGTGCGGCGCCACCAGGCCGACGAAGGCGAGCGCGCCCACCGCCGTGGCCGCGGCCGCGGTGAGCACCGCCGCCACCGTCAGCAGGCCCAGCCGGGCCCGGTTCAGCGGCACGCCGAGCAGGCGCGGTACGTCCTCGTCGAGCGAGACCAGGTCGAGCGTACGGCTGGAGACCAGCGTCAGCGGAAGCGCGACCAGCAGCACCAGCGCGACCGGTACCACCTGGCCGATGCTGCGGCCGTACGTCGATCCGGCGAGCCAGGTGAGGGCGACGCTGACGTTCCACGGCGAGATCACCACGACGACCAGCGTCGTGACGGCCGTGGCGGCCGCGCTGACGCCGACACCGACCAGGACGATCCGGTCCGAGGCCAGGCCGCGGCCGGCCGCCAGCCAGTAGACCAGTGCGAACGTGCCCAGCGCGAACACCGTGGCCACCGCCATGACCGGCCAGGCGCCGATGCCGGGGAAGAGCAGGACCACCGCGACCGCGCCGACGCTGGCGCCCGGCGTCACACCGAGCAGGCTCGGCTCCGCGAGGGCGTTGCGGCAGACCGCCTGCACGATGGCGCCGGCCAGGGCGAGCGCCGCCCCGCCGAGCAGGGCCGCCAGCACGCGCGGCCAGCGCTGGTCGAGCACGAAGCCGACCTGCCGGCCGGCGTTGCCGCTGATCCAGTTCATGACGTCGCCGAGCAGCACGATCCGGTCGCCCAGCAGCAGCCCGGCGATCACCGCCGCCACCAGCAGCACCGCGATCAGCACGGACACGGTGATCACCCACGTGCGGGAGTGGACGGTGCCGTTCGCGCCGCGGGCCGGCGCCGCGGCCGGGCCGCCGTCGCGCAGCCGGCGGGCGAGCCAGACCAGGACGACCGCCCCGGCCAGGGTGGTGACGATGCCGGTGGGCACCGAGATGGCCACGTCGGCCGGCAGGATCAGCCGCAGGAGCACGTCGGCCCCGACCACGATCAGCGCCCCGCACAGGCCGGTGAACGGCAGCAGCAGCAGGTGTTTGCCGAGGCCGGGCACGCGCCGGGCGACCAGGCGGGCGATCACCGGCGCCGACAGGCCGACGAAGCCGATCGGGCCGGCCACGGTCACCGAGATCGCGGCCAGCAGGACGGCCGTGACCACGGAGAGGACCCGGGTGCGGCGCACGTCGACGCCGAGCACGCGGGCCGAGTCGTCGCCGAGGCCGAGCACGTCGAGCCGGTGGGCCAGCAGCAGCGCGGCCAGCACGCCGATCGCGACGACCGGGGCCGTCAGCTTGACGTTCTCGCTGCCCGACTGGACGGTCGTGCCGCTGCCCCAGGCGAACAGGCCGACGGTGTTCTGCTGGAAGAGCAGCAGGAGCACGGAGGTGAGCGCGTTCAGCGCGAGCGCGACGGCCGAGCCGGCCAGCACCAGGCGGGTCGGCCCGGAGGCGCCGCCGCGCGAGACGAGCAGGACGACACCGGCCGCGAGCAGGCCGCCCACGAAGGCGACCAGGCCGCCGACCGCGAACGGCACCGCGACGCCGAAGGCGGCCACGGCCACCACCGCGACGTAGGCGCCGGCGTTGACGGCCAGGGTGTCGGGGGAGGCCAGCGGGTTGCGGGCCACCGATTGCAGGATCGCGCCGGCGATGCCGACCGCGATGCCGACGAGCAGGGCCGCGCCGAGCCGGGGCAGGCGGCTGGCGACGAGCACCGCCACCGCCTCGTCGTTCTCGGCCGACCACGGGTTGATCGCCTTGAGCAGTTCGCCGACGCCCATGGCCGCGGTGCCCTGTGTGAGGTGCACCGCGGCCAGGACGGCGAGCAGCACGACCGCCACGGCGAAGACCGCTACCACGCCGTACACCTTTTTGAGCGGCGCCGCCGAAACCGGCGAAATCGTGCTGGTCATCGGTGGATCAGGCGGTCAGGGCGCTGGTGAGGGCGTCGATGTAGGCGTTCGCCGAGGCGGGGCCGCCGAACATCCAGATGCCGTCCGGGATGCGCTTGACCTGGTTGGCGGTGACGAACGGGAGCTGCTTCCACACCGCGTTGGTCTTCAGCGAGTCGGTGAAGTCGCCGCCGTCGGCGTCGTTGGCCACGTAGATGAAGGTGGTCGACGCGTCCTTGAGCTTGGTGAGGCCCTCGACGTCGGTCTGCGCGAGGCCGTAGTCCTTGTCGCCGCCGGTGGTCCACTGGTTCTTCAGGCCCAGCTCGTTGGCGATGGCGCCGAAGAACGAGTTCGGCGTGTAGAAGCGCAGCGACACGGTGCCGGCGTCGACCCAGCCGTCGGCCATGGCGAACGCGGCGCCGGACTTGTTGGCCTTGGCCAGCGCGTCCTTGCCCGCGGTGACCTTGGCGTCGAAGCCGGAGAGCAGCTCGGTGGCCTTGGCCTGGGTGCCGGTGGCCTGGGCCAGGGTGTTGACCGTCTTGCGCATGTAGCCGATCGGGTCGGCGCCGTCCGAGCCGCGCAGGGTCAGGACCGGCACCTGCTTGGCGATCGAGGCGATGACGTTCTCGGGCAGGTCCTTGGTGGTGACGACCAGGTCGGGCTTGAGCGCCACGATCGAGTCGAGGCTGGGCTCGCCGCGCTGGCCGACGTCGGGGGTCCCGGCGTCGATCGGGGCGCTCTTGTCCCAGTTGTTGTAGCCCTTCACGTCGGCCTGGCCGACCGGCTTCACGCCGAGCGCGACCAGGTTCTCGGTGAGGCCCCACTCCAGCGAGACGACGTTCTTGGCGGGGGCGTCGAGGTGCACGGCGCCGCGCTCGTCGGTCAGGTCGACCGGGCCGCTCGAGACGGCGGGGGCCGCGGCGGCCTCGTCGGCCGGGTCCTCGGTGGTGCCGCAGGCCCCGGTGAGGAGAACCGCGGCTACGCCAACGGCGAAAGCTCGGCGAGTGAGAGCCATGAGAGAAACGTCCCTTTCGAATTCAGGAGGTAAGTGACCGGCTGGTGTGCCGGCCGATGGGTCGCGTACGGACGTGGCCGTCGTCGCCGACGGTCACCTCGATGCGCAGGCCGTAGATGTCGGTGAGCAGGTCGGCGGTGAGCACCTCGGCCGGGCGGCCGTCGGCGCGCACGACGCCCTGGCACATCAGCACGACCCGGTCGGCGACCGCGGCCGCCTGGTCGAGGTCGTGCAGCACCACGCCGACCGCGACGTCGTGCTCGTCGGCGAGCTCGCGGACGATGTCGAGGATCTCGACCTGATAGCGCAGGTCGAGGAAGGTGGTGGGCTCGTCGAGCAGGACCACGCCGGTGTCCTGGGCCAGGCAGGTGGCCAGCCAGACGCGCTGGAGCTCGCCGCCGGACAGCTCGTCCACGGCGCGGTCGGCCATGGCGTCCACGCCGGTCATGGCCATCGCCTTGTCCACGTGGGCCGGTCCGCCGGGGTCACCCGAGCCGAACCGTCCCCGGTAGGGGTGCCGTCCGTAGGCGACCACGTCGCGTACGGAGACCCCGCCCGGAGTGGGCCGTGACTGCGTGAGAAGAGTGACCTGGCGGGCGAAGTCCTTCGGCCGCAGGCCGGCGGCGTCGTCGCCGGCGAGCAGCACGGTGCCCGACTGCGGGGTGTGCAGCCGCGCGAGCGAGCGCAGCAGCGTCGACTTGCCGGAACCGTTGGGCCCCACGAGAGCCACGACGGTGCCGGCACGCAACTCGATGCCCGCGCCGTGCACGACGGTCCGGCCGTCGTAGGCGAGCGTCAGATCGGCTCCGGTGAGCGCCGCGTCCCTGGTCATGAAGGTGAGGCTAACCTAAATCCGAGCGCGGCTCGAATCACGGGTCATAACGAGTCAAGATCATGTATGTGTTTAGGGTGACGTCATGATCGCGCACCCGGGGCTCCGCTTCACCGACCACACCGTGACCGTGCCGCTCGACCACAGCGACGCCGGCCAGGGGACGATCGAGGTCTTCGCCCGCGAGGTCGTGGCCTCCGACAAGGCCGGCGACGACCTGCCCTGGCTGCTCTACCTCCAGGGCGGGCCGGGCGGCAAGTCGCCGCGGCCGTTGCGTTCGGGCAGCTGGATCGCCCGCGCGGTCAAGACCCACCGGGTGCTGCTGCTCGACCAGCGCGGCACCGGCCGCAGCACCCCGCTGACCCCGTCCATGGCCGGCTCGGTGAAGCACTTCCGGGCCGACAGCATCGTGGCCGACTGCGAGATCCTGCGGGCCCGCCTCGCCGGCGGGCAGCGCTGGGACACGCTCGGCCAGAGCTACGGCGGCTTCGTCACCATGACCTATCTGTCCCACGCGCCGCACGGTGTCCGCACGGCGTACGTGACCGGCGGCCTGCCCGGCCTGACCGCCACCGCCGACGAGGTCTACGCCCGTACGTATCCGCGCGTGGCCGCCAAGAACGCCGAGTACTACCGCGCCTTTCCCCAGGACCGGGCCAAGGTCCGCGCGATCGCCGACCGCCTGGCCGCCGAGGACGTCCGGCTGCCGGACGGCGACCGGCTCACCGTCGAGCGCTTCCGGACGCTGGGCAGCGCGTTCGGCATGAGCTACGGATACGCCCAGGTGCACTGGCTTCTGGACGAGGCGTTCTCCGACTCTTTCCGGTACGAGGTCATGCAGCTCACCGGCTTCGTCGGCCAGCCGCTGTACGCGCTGCAGGAGTACATCTACGGCCAGGGGCCCGGCGCCACGAACTGGGCCGCCGACCGCGCTCTCGCGGCACGGCCGGAGTTCGCCGCGGACGCCGGCCCGCTGCTGTTCACCGGCGAGATGATGTACCCCTGGATGTTCGAGCAGATCCGCGCGCTGCGCCCGTACGCCGGGGCGGCCGCGGAACTGGCCGCCGCCGGCGACTGGCCGCTGCTCTACGACCCCACGATCCTGGCCGCCAACGAGGTGCCGGTCTACGCGGCCGTCTACGCCGACGACATGTACGTCGACATGGGCCTCTCGCTCGAGACGGCGGCCGCGGTCGGCAACGTCCGCACCTGGATCACCAACGAGCACGAGCACGACGGCCTGCGCACCTCGGGCGAGGACGTGCTCGGCCACCTCATGGACATGGCCGCCTTCACCAGGTGAACCGGCCCGGATAGCTCACCTCGGCCAGCCTCGCCTGTCCCTCGGTGCTCGGGTGGAAGTAGTCGATGCGGTTGACGAGCTCGAGGTCGAAGCGCACGTTGTGCACCTCGCCGGAGTCCCAACGGCACTTCTTCCCGTACGCCCGGCAGGCGTCCGCGAGCGTGTCGTTGTAGGCGTCGATGCGCCGTGCGACCTGGCGCCGCCGGTCCTCGTCGGCCTCGGCCGTGGAGGTGGGACGGGCCAGCAGGGACGGGCAGATGCCGCGGCTCCACGCCTTCACGGCCCTCGCGTCGTCGTGCCCGATCTCCCACAGCCGGTAGAGGTCGGGAATGCTCACCATCAGCACGCGCGTCTTCGGCAGCCCCTTCTTGAGCCGGGCCAGAGCGGCGTCGACCCGCTGGCGGAACGCGGCGGCCGAGGTCATGCCGGTCACGCCGGGCGCGCAGGCGTCGTTCGAGCCGATCAGGATCGTCACGTACTGGACCTTGGTGTTGACCGCCTTGCGGGCCTGGGCCGCGAGGTCGGCCGCCTCGGCGCCCGGCTCGGCGAAGTTGTAGGCCTTTCCCTTGATCGCCGCGTTGTGGTCGCGGATCCGCCGGTAGTGACTGTCCACCGCGGAGTCGCTGCCGGTCGCCCACGAACGGCGTTCGCAGGCGACGAGCGCGAAGCAGCTGGCGAACCCGGCGGTGATCGAGTCGCCGAGGGCGGCCATCGACGACGGATAGCCCTTCGACGAGCCGGCCGGCTTCGGATCGGCCGCGCCCGTGCCCTCCTCGCAGGCCAGCGCGAACACACCGAGCAGGGCGAGCACGGCAAGGTGCCAGCGACGCATCCCAACCCCAAGATTCACAGAGAGTGACGACGTGGCCACTCTACAGTGCCGGGACATTCCTCCCGGCCCGTGACCCGCGCGCACTTTCCCGCGCCGTCAGCTTGGTCCGGCGGCCCGCAGCTTGCTGAAGATGCCGGAGACGTGATCGCGGACGGTTCTCTCGCTCAGCCCGAGCCGCCCGGCGATCTGCGGGCAGGTCAGGTGCTGCGCGGCCAGGCCCAGGATCTGCCGCTCGCGGTCGCTGAGCTCCGGGAACGCCTCCGGCCGCCGATCGAGCCCCGAGAAGTACTCGATCAGCCGTACGGCCAGGGCCGCCCCGAAGACTTCCTGGCCGGCGGCCACCGCCCGTACGGCCCGAAGCAGCTCGGCCTTGCGGGCGCCCTTGAGCACGGAGCCGCGGGCGCCCGCCCGCATCGCGGCGAACACCGCGTCGTCGTCCTCGGCCATGCTCAGCACGAGAACCCGCACATGCGGCATGGCCCGCACCAGCCGCTCGGTAGCGGCGACGCCGCCCATCCCCGGCATGGCCAGGTCGATCATCACCAAGTCGGGCTGCAGCCGCGGCGCCATCACCAGCGCCTGCTCACCGCTGGCGGCGCCGTCGGCCACCTCGATGTCCTCGGACGTCTCCAGAAGCGCCCGCAGCCCCTCCCGGAAGGCCGCGTGGCCGTCCACGATCAGCGCGCGGATCGGCTCCATCAGCGTCGTCCCTCCCGCGCCCTCTCCCGCGGGAAAGCCAGCCCAACCCCCGGCCGTACGCATCCGGTCCGCCCCCGTCCGTCGTCATCGACCTCGGCCACCAGCCGCACAACGGCGGATCGGGCGCCGGAGTGACGGCAGTCCTCGGAGAGCCATCCGCTCCCCTTGATACGCCAACGGCGGCCCGGCGGGAACCGCCGCGACGGGAAGCGGACGGAACGCCGCTATTTTGTTCCCATGAGTCAGCTCGAAGACGTAGCCGCCCGCGACGGCTGGCGCTGCTGGGTGTGCGACGAACCGGTGGACCGCGACATGTCGGTGAACGACCCGCGCGGCCCCAGCGTCGACGCCCGTACCGCCGACCGCAAGGCCAAGCTCCCCGAACGCCTGGCCCACCGCGCCTGCAACACCCGCAAGGGCGCCGTGAAAGTGGTCATCGCCTGGCCCGACCGCCTGCACGTCACCGAGCCGGCCCCGCTGATCGCGGTGGCCGAACGCCTGGAACGCAAGGGCGGCCGCGAGCTGGTGGCCCGCTGCCCGAGCCGGAAGGACGCCCAGGAGACGGCCGACTGGCTGGCCGACCGCTTCTCCCGCCTGCTGCCGGCGGTGCCGGTGACCGCCACCGTCGACGCCGGTGGCGGCCAGTTCCTGGTCGCCCTGTCCACCGCCGCCGGGCGCGGGCGGCGCTGAGGTCACTCGTAGCAGCCCGGGCGGTCGCTCTCCACCTGCACGTAGACGACCTTGCTCTTCTGCACGTTGATCCGGTAGTGGGCGCCGTCGCCCTTGACGACGTCGACGAGGGCGTCGCCGCTGGTCCGCTTGGCGGCCGGCGTCTCGTCCCCGTCGGCGCGCCAGGTCAGCTGCGGATAGGCCTTGCGCACGGCGGCCAGGCTGCTGCCCGGCTTGATGCCCTCCGGCGTCTTCTGCCCGCCGAAGGAGTCGAGCGCCCGCAGCCCGTGCTTGCCGTTGAAGATCATCCAGTCCTCGTCCGACTGCCCCTTCCAGTGCGCGGAGACGCAGGCGTCGGCCCCGGCGGTGTCCTGGCCGTCGTTGACGACGATCAGGCCGGTCGCCTTGGCCGCCTTGAGGCTCATCCCGATCTTCAGAGGTCCGATGTGGTCCGGGTGGATGGTCAGCCCGGCCGGCGCCTCGCTCGTCGCCGCGGTGGACGGCGCGCTCGACGGCGCGCTCGACGGGGCGCTCGACGGGGCGCTCGACGGGGCCGGGGCTGTTGTCGTGGGTGTGGCCGTCGTGGGTGAGGCCTGGCTGTTCGGTGTGGTGGTGGTGTTGCCGCAGGCGGCGGCGAGAGCGACCAGAGTGGTCGCTCCGGCGATCTGGACGAGACGGCGCATCGGAATTTCCCTTCCCCGTATCCGGCGTCCCTCGGCGGTGACGCGCGGCCCAGTCAGCATCGCGGCTCCGGGAGAACGGCGAATCACGGATACGTGCCAACGCGGCCACGGCACGTAGCGGCCGCTACGCTCGGGCCATGTCGGCCCCCGGAGACGTGCCAGCGGAGATCCTCGAGCGGCTGCGGCCGATCTGCCGGGCGCTGCCCGAGACGTACGAGGAACCGGCCTGGATCGGCGTCCGCTGGCGGATCCGCGCCCGAACGGTCGCCCACGTCTACACGCCGGACCCCGCCCGGCATCCGCAGTACGCGCGCTACGGCGAGTCCCCGACGGTGATGACGTTCCGGGTACCCGCCGTCGACCTGCTGGGCCTGACCACCCCCGGTTTCCCGTTCTTCCGCGCGGCGTGGGGCACAAACGTGGCCACCGCCGTCCTCGGCCCCCACACGGACTGGACCGAGATCACCGAACTACTGACCGACAGCTACCGCGAGATGGCCCCGAAGTTCCTGGCCACCCGCCTCACCGGCCCCTGACCGCGCGAACTGAGTTTCACCGGCGAACAACGGGGGCACTGCCTGGCTGTGCGTCGCGGGTCCCGGCGGGTCTGGCGCTGGGTGCTCATCGCCTGCAGCGTCGTCGCCGTCGTGGTGCCGATCGGCCTGGGCCTCGCTCATCGAAGCATCGAATATGCCGGCTGGGAAGCGTCGATCGCCGCCGTGGCGATCGGGCTGGCCTCCTTGATGATGCAGGTCGTACGGGACCGCAAGGAAGCTCGTTCCTCCACTCCGGAACAGCTGGACTCGGCTTGCCGGAAACTGCGGGCACTGGTCAAGGCCCACTGGCGCGAGCGCCTGAAGTCCGCTGGGGCCGGCGAGCGGGACAGCATCGAGGTGCCCTGGCGGGTGGACGACGGTACAGACCTTCGCTCCGGCTCCATGGCTCTGACTCGTCTCGGCCGCTCGGAGTGGGGGCGGATCGTCATCGTGGGTGGGCCGGGGTCGGGCAAGTCGACTCTGGCCGCCAAACTCGCGATGGCGATCCTGGACGACGACGGGCCCGTTCCCGTGGTCCTGTCCCTGGCCGGCTGGAATCCGGCGTCGGCTCCGCTCGGCGATTGGATCGCCGCCGAGATCGGCGAGGTGCACCCTCTGGTGGCCGAGGACCAGTACGGCCCTACCGTGCTTCACGACCTGGTGGAGTTCCGGCGCGTTCTCCCCGTGCTCGACGGGCTCGACGAGATGGCGGCGTCACTGCGTGACCGGGCCTGGGCCGAGATCGACGCCACCTTCGAGGGCTCGGAACGGGTGGTCGTGACATGTCAGACGAACGCCTTCACGGCGCTGCGGACCGGGACCATCCGCGGCGATGACGTCAGGATCCGCCTCGAGCCGGTTCGCCCGGGCGGTGTCGTCGCCGCCTTCGAGCGCCATGTGCCGGCCTCCGGCCCCGAGTGGGGGCGCTTCTTCTCCACATTGCGGGCGGCGCCGGAGACGCCGCTTGAGGGGGCGCTCGGCAATCCCTTCATACTGGATCTCGCGCGGACGACCTACCGGGACGAGCCGACGGCCCCGACCACCCTGCTGCGCATGGCGACAGCGGACCGTGAGGCCGTTCAGGACGAGCTTCTGGAAACGTTCCTGAAGTCGGCGTTCGCCGGTCGCGACCGGACGGCGAACACGCGTCGCCGCCGGTATGACGTCGACGACGCCAAGAGGTGGCTCTGCTGGCTGGCGCGCCGCAACACCGTGCGTTTCGCCTGGTGGCGGCTTGCTGACGAGGTTCCGGCCTGGTCGCTCTATCTGATGACGCTGATGGTGGTCGCCGCGGCGGCAGTGGCAGTGGACGTCGTCTTCCAAGCCGTGATCGGGTTGCTCACCGGAACGCCGATCGATCCCGGCGCCGGCCTCGTTCGCGCCGCCGTCGTCTACGGCGTCATCGCACTGTTCGCGTATCGGCTGAGAGGCGCGCCGAGGCTCACCTATATCGCTTTCCGGGGCCGTTGGCCGCTTCTGCCGACCGAACTCGCCCGCCATGCCCCGGACGGGCTGGCCGCCTGCCTCTTGTCCGGGGTGGCGGCCGGGGTCGTGGTGTGGCTCGCCGTGAACCTGCTGGGCGCCGTTCTGGTGGGCCTGGTGTTCGGCCTGACCGTCGGTGTCGCCGTCACGCTGGTCGCCGGTGTCGAGGACTGGCTCAGCAATCCCTTGTTGGTGACAAGCCCGACCACGCCGGATGGCGCGCTCCGCGCCGAACGGCTCCGGACGGCGGCCCTGGCCCCGCTGGTGGGGCTGGTCACCGGCACACTGATTGCTTCGCTCACGTGGGTGTTCCTCGCGTCGGAGTCGCCGCCGGGAGACGTGGTCGCGGTCGCGATGATCCTCGGTCTCATGGCTGCGGTGGCCGTCGTGGCGCGCTCGACCTGGTGGCGGTTTCGGCTCGCGTGCCTCTGGCTGGCTGCTCGGGGCCGGCTGCCGTGGCGGCTGATGGCGTTCCTGCGTCACTGCCACGAGAACGGGATTCTGCGCCAGGCCGGGGCCACCTACGAATTCCGGCACCGGTTCGTCGGCGACTGGCTCGCGGGCGGACGAGGGCGTGGGAAGATTTGGCGATCTTGAAAGGGGCCGGGGGCTCCCGGACATGTGTGAGGGTGGACCCTGTGAACGTGGAGGGGCGCCGGGCCCGGTTCGAGGCCCTGGCCCCCGCGGTGATCGACGCGGTGCGGCGCTATCTGGCGCGGCGCACCGACCCCGCCACCGCGGACGACGTGCTGTCCGAGACGCTGCTGGTGTGCTGGCGGCGGCTCGACGAGATGCCCGAGGATCACCTGCCCTGGGCGTACGGGGTGGCCCGCCACTGCCTGGCCAACGCCGACCGGAGCCGGCGCCGGCAGGCCCGGCTGTTCGCCCGGATCGCCACCATCGATCCGCCGCCGGCGGCGATCGCCGGGCCCGAACCGCGTGACGACGAGCTCGACGTGGCCATGGCCGCTCTTCGCGGGGCCGACGCCGAGCTGCTGCGCCTGTGGGCCTGGGAGGATCTCACGCCCCCGCAGATCGGTGTCGTGCTCGGCGTCTCGGCCAACGCCGCCTCCATCCGGCTTCACCGGGCCAAGCAGAGACTGCGCGACGAGTTGCGAAAGACCGGGGCCGCCGCCGGACATGAGGGGGAGACAGAGGGGAGCCGGCCATGACCGACGACGACCTGCGGGCGCGACTGCGCCGCGCCGATCCGGCCCGCGATCTCGCGCCGGCCTCCCCGGAACGTTTTCCGCTGGAGGACATCATGACCACCGCACCGCCTCAGGCGACCCGCCGCCGTCCCCTGATCGCCCTGGCCGCGGCGGCTCTCGTGCTGGTGGCCGCCGGCATCGGCTGGCTGACGCTGCGACCCGAGGAGACACCGACCGTGACCACCCAGGAGCTTCGGACCGTGCAGTTGACCGCCCCGGGCGTACAGGCGAAATGCGTCGAACCGACCGCCGAGGTCCTCGCCGAGCGCGCCGACTTCGCCTTCGCCGGCACCGTCAGCGCCGTCGAGGGCGCCACCGTCACCCTCGACGTCACCCACGTCTACCGGGGCTCGGCCGCCGGGCAGGTCCAGATCGCGCAGGCCGGCGATTCCACCGAGCAGATGATGGGCAGCGGCAAGTTCGAGAACGGCGGGAAATATCTGGTCGCCTCCTCGCAGGGCAGCATGCTGATCTGCGGCTACAGCGGCGAGGCGGACGCCGAGGGCCTCCAGGGGCTGTACGACCGCGCGTTCGCATAAGTTGGAGGCATGCCACGCCGTGCCGTCCCGTTCCTGATCGCCCTCCTGACCGTCCTGGTCGTGGCGCCGCCGGCCCGCGCCGAGGCCCCCCAGCGGCTCGCCACGCAGGTCACCGACGCCTCCGGCTGGATCGACAACCGGGCGCCGGCCGACAACGCGCTCCAGGAACTGCAGGACGAGACCGGCATCCAGCTCTGGGTGGTGCTCGTCGACTCGTTCGACGGCACGCCCGCCCAGAGCTGGACCGACGAGACGGCCCGGCTCAGCGACCTCGGCGACCGTGACGCGCTGCTGGCCATCGCGGTGGAGGACCGGTCGTACTACTACTTGTTCCCCGACGACTCGCGGATTTCCAGCAAGGAGCAGGCCGAGGTCGCCGAGAAGGACATCGAGCCCGCCCTCAAGCGGGGCGACTGGTCCGGCGCCGTGGTCGCCGCCGCCCAGGGATATCAGGACGCGGCCTCCGGCAGCAGCGGCCTCGTCTGGGCCGTGCTCATCGTGCTGCTCGTCGTCGTGGCCGGGCTGGCCTGGGTCTGGCTGCGCCGCCGTCACCGCCGGGCCGCCGCCCCGCCGGCGCCCGAAGGCCCGACCGTGGCCGACCTGTCGAGCCGGGCCAACGCGCTGCTGGTCGAGCTCGACGACGACCTGCGGGCCAGCGAACGTGAGCTGGAGCTGGCCACCGCGCAGTACGGCGAGGAGGCCACCGGGCAGTTCCGGTCCGCCCTCGACGAGGCCCGCCGCAACGTCGGCGAGGCCTTCCAGCTGCGGATGACCCTCGACGAGACACCGGCCCCCGGCGAGCGCGCCCAGCTGACCCGCATCATCGAGCTGTGCGAGGCCGCCGACAAACGCCTGGACGCCGAGTCCGACGCCTTCGACCGGCTGCGTGACCTCGAGTCCCGCGCGGCCGAGGTGGCCGAGGAGGTCGATCGCCGCCGCGCCCAGGTCGAGGCCGCGCTGCCCGGCGCCGAGGCCACCGTCCAGGACCTGCTGTCCCGCTTCTCCGGCGGCGCGGTCACCGCCGTCACCGGCAACGCCGGCCAGATCCGCGAGCGTCTCACCTACGCCGCCGACTCGCTGCGCCAGGCCCGCGAGGCGCTGTCGGCAGGCAAGAACCCCGAGGCGGCGCTTGCCGTACGGGCTTCGGAACAGGCCGTGGACCAGGCGGCTCACCTGGTGAGCGCGATCGAGCGGGCCGCCGCCGAGCTCCCCGCCGCCCGCTCCGCGGCCGACGGCCTGCTGGCCGAGGTGACCGCCGAGACCGCCGCCGGCCGGGCCGCGCTGAGCGGCGGGGGAGAGGTGCCACCGGGCCTGGCCGCCGCCGTCACCGGCGGCGAGCAGGTGCTGGCCGAGGTCCGGGCCGCCCTGGCCGCCGACCGCCCCGACCCGGTCGGCGCCGTCGCCCGGCTGCAGGCGGCCGACGCCGCCCTGGACGCCGCGCTGGCCGCCGCCCGCGACGCGGCCGAGCGCGGCGCGCACGCCCGCAGCATGCTGGCCCAGGCCCTGCCGGTGGCCCGGGCCGAGGTCTTCGCGGCCAACGACTTCATCACCACCCGCCGCGGCGCCATCGACTACAACGCCCGCGCCGCCCTCTCCGAGGCCCAGCGCCACCTGGCCCTGGCCGAGAGCCTGGCCGCGGCCGATCCGGTGCGCGCCCTGACCGAGGCCCAGCAGGCACACCAGCTGGCCTCCCGCGCCGGCCAGGCGGCCCGGGTCGACGTGCAGGGCTGGGGCGGCGGTGGCGGATATCGTCAGCCCGGCGGCTTCGACGCCGGCGCGTTCGCCGGCGCCGTCCTCGGCGGCATCCTCTCCAACGCGGCCCGGGGCGGCGGCCGCTCTGGCGGCTTCGGAGGAAGCAGCCGCCACTCGGGCGGAGGTGGACGGTCCGGTGGCGGCGGGCGCCGCGGAGGCGGCGGCCGCTTCTGAGCGGGTGACGTTCAGCGCGATCCCGCCGGCGGCCTGACATGATCTGCCAGTCGTGCGTGTCCGCACGCTGGAGAGGATGATCCATGGCACCACCTGCCGCGAACCGACGGGCCTGGGCCGCCGTCGTCGCGCTGTCGCTGGCCGCGCTCGCGTTCGTCACCACCGAGCTGCTGCCGATCGGGCTGCTCACCCTGATGGCCGACGACCTGGACCGGTCGCGGTCCGAGGTCGGTCATCTGGTCACCTGGTACGCGGCCGTGGTGGTGCTGTTCTCGGTGCCGCTGACCCGTCTCACCCGCCGGATTCCGCGCCGAACCCTGCTCGGCGTGACCCTCGGGCTGTTCGCCGTGGCCAACCTGATCGCCGCGTTCGCCCCGTCGTTCGCGGTGCTGGCCGGGTCGCGCCTGCTGATCGGGCTGTGCCAGGCGCTGTTCTGGTCGATCGCCGCGGCCGCGGTCAACGACCCGTTCCCGCCCTCGGCCCGGGGCCGGGTGGTGGCGGTGTTCTCGGTCGGGACGGCGCTGGCCCCGGTGATCGGCGTGCCGGCCGGCACCTGGCTGGGGCAGCAGGCCGGCTGGCGGGCCGCGTTCGTGGCCGTCGCGGTGGTCGGGGTGGCGGTCACGGTGGCGGTGGTCGCGCTGGTGCCGTCCTATCCGCCGCAGGCCGGCGGCGCGGCCCGGGGCAGCGCGCCGGACCGGTCCGCCTTCCGGTGGCTGGTGGTGGCCACCACGCTCGGGGTGTGCGGCTATCTGACCTTCACCACGTACGTCACCCCGTTCCTGCTCGACGTCACCGGTGTGACGCCGGGCGCGCTGGCGCCGGTGCTGTTCGCCTCGGGCGCGGCCGGCGTGGCCGGCACGATGATCGTCGGGCATTTCCTGGACCGCCGGCCGGTCGCGGCCCGGCTGGTGCCCCTGGCCGTGGTGTCGTTCGCCCTGCTGGCCCTCTATCCCCTGGGCGCGGTGCCGGTGGCCGCGATCGCGCTGATCGCCGCCACCGGTGGTGGCTACTCCGCCTATCCGGCCGCCGCGCAGCACCGGATGTTGCAGGTGGCGCCGGCCAGCACGGACATGGCGTCGGCCTGGCTGAGCACGGCGTTCAATGTGGGCATCGCCGGTGGCTCGCTGCTCGGCGGCGCGGTGCTGCCCATCGCGGGCGCGAGGCCGCTGGCACTGATCGGCGGCCTGCTGGTGCTGGCCGCGCTGACCGTCCTGGCCGTCACCGCCCGCCGCGCGCGGCACGGCGACCGGCAAGCGATCCCCAGCGCGAGCACCGGTCGCATAACGCCATGATCAACACCGTATGCTCCCGCCGTGCCTCTGATCGTCCGGTTCCGGCTCGGCCGCGCCCGCATGACACTGCTCGCCCGGGCGGCCGTGGTGGGCTTGCTCAGCACCGTCCTGCCCCCGGTCGCCGGCGCCATCGGGCCGGCCTGGCTCGCCGTCGGCGGCGCCGGCCTGGCTCTGCTCGCCGTGCCGATCCTGCTTTCGGTGTTCCGGGTGCCGGTGCTCAGAGTGGACGAGGAGGGCATGCGGCTGGCGCTGGCCGGTGTCCGTCTTTCCTGGGCCGACATCGACTACGTCACCGAGGCGCCCGGGCAGGGCCATCCCGTGGTCCTGATTGTGCCGAAGGACGTGCCGGCCACGCTGCGCCAGATGCGGCCGTGGTCGCGGGCCGGAAGCCGGAAGGGCATCGCCAAGTACGGCACCCCGCTCGTCCTCGCGCGGGAGTTGACGGACGAGGCCCACGCCGAGATCCTGCCCGCCGTGGCCCGCTTCCGTCCCGCCCTGACCGCCGCGGTCGCGCCTTCGGCCGGTCCGGCGTGGCCGGTCGCGCCGAGCCCCGGGCCGGGTCCCGGCTGGAGGCCCGCGCGGACCCGGCGGCTTTCCGCCGGTGAACGCGTGGCCACCATCGCCGGCCTGGTCCTCCTGGTTCCGATCACGTTGCTGTCCGCCTTCCTCACACTGATCCTCCTCGCCTTGCTGATCACCGGCCACGACGAAGCCTCCGATGCGGTCTCCGGCATGCTGGCCAGCTTGGCGACGACGGCCGGGCTGAGCGTGGTCGTCTACCGCACCGTCCGCCGCCTCACTCGGGGCGGCTGACCACGACCGTCTTGCCGATGGCGGATCCCGCCTCGACGATGGCGTGGGCCTCGCGCAGGCCCGCGGCGTCGATGCCCTCGATGCGCCTGGTCATGGTGGTGTGCAGGACGCCCTCGTCGACCAGTTCGGCCACCCGGCTCAGGATGTCGTGCTGGGCGCGGCTGGTGGGGTCGTACAGCGCCCGGGTGAACATCAGCTCCCAGTGCCAGGCGATGCTCTTCGATTTCAGCGGCAGCAGATCCAGGCCGTCGGGCTCGTCGATGGCGACGATCGCGCCGTACGGGTGGACGATGTCGGCGAACGTCTCGATCATGCCGGCGGAGTGCGGGCTGAAGACGTAGTCGACGCCGCCGGGCAGGGCCTTGCGCAGGTCGCCGTGGTGGTCGACCACCCGGTGGGCGCCGCGGTCGAGGACGTACTTCTCGGAGTCGGGCCGTGACGCCGTACCGATGACCTCGAGGTCCGTCAGTTTCCGGGCCAACTGGACCAGGATCGAGCCGACGCCGCCGGCCGCGCCCAGCACCAGGATCGAGCCGGTGCCGGCCGCGGTCAGGCGCAGCCGGTCGAACAGCGCCTCCCACGCGGTCAGGGCGGTCAGCGGCAGCGCCGCCGCCTCGGCGAAGTCGAGCGAGGCCGGCTTGAGGCCCACGATCCGTTCGTCGACCACGTGGAACTGCGCATTTGTGCCTGGCCGGGCGATCGACCCGGCGTACCACACCTGGTCCCCGGGTTTGAAGAGCGTGACCGCCGCGCCCACCCCGGCCACGACGCCGGCCGCGTCGTAGCCGAGCACGCCGGAGCCGCCGCCGCGGCGCACCTTGACGTCGACCGGGTTGACCGAAACGGCCTCGATCCGCACCAGCAGGTCGTGCTCGCCGGGCTCGGGGACGGGCCGGGTGATGTCCTCCAGGACGTTGTCGCGGTAGCCGACCGCGCGCATCATGTCGCTCATGACCAGGACGGTATGCCGATGGCCCTAGTTACCGGCAAGGGATCTTAGTTCCCTTTGGGTACTACGATGGGCCGGTGACGACCGACTCCTGCTCCCGGCAGCACGACGTCTACGACGCGTCCTGCCCGTGCCGCCAGCTGCTCGACCTGCTGGCCAACAAGTGGAGCGCCCTCGCGCTGGGCGCCCTCGAGGACGGCCCGCGGCGCTTCGGAGCGCTGCGGGACCGCCTCGACGGCGTGAGCCCGAAAGTGCTCACCGCCACACTGCGACGGCTCGAGGAGCAAGGCTTGATCGACCGTACGGTCTACCCGTCCGTGCCGCTGCACGTGGAGTACGAGCTCACGGCTCTCGGGCAGGACGCGTGCGCACCGCTGGCCGCCCTGCGGCAGTGGGCGGTGGCCAACATCGACCGGTTCCCGGCGCTCACCGGAGCAGCGTGACCCGCCCGGTGTCCAGGTCGTAACGGGCGCCGGCGACCCGCAGCTCGCCCGCCGCCACATGCTCGGCGATCAGCTCGCTGCGCGCGGTCAGCGCCGCGACCTGTGCCACCACGTTGGCCCGGACGCCCCGCTCCACGACGTCGCCGGGGCCGCCGACGAGCGGCTCGACGATGGGGCGCAGCGCGTCGACGATCGCGCCGATGTGGCCGGGGGCGGCGCCGCCGCTCTCGATCGCGCCGACGGTGGCGCTGACGGCGCCGCAGCGCTCGTGGCCGAGCACCACGATCAGCGGGCAGCCGAACTCCTCGACCGCGAACTCGATGCTGCCCAGCAGCAGGTCGTCCACGATGTTGCCGGCCACCCGGTTGTCGAACAGGTCGCCCAGGCCCTGGTCGAACAGGACCTCGGGCGGCACGCGGGAGTCGGCGCAGCCGATCGTGACCGCGAACGGGTGCTGACCGGCCGCCACCTCGTGCAGGCGGTCGAGGCTCTGGTGCAGGTGGTGGGCGCGGCCCTCGACGAAGCGGCGGTTGCCGGCCAGCAGCCGTTCCAGGGGATCGTTGGGGTGGGTGGCGGCCGAGGCCGGTACGGCGGAAGCGCCGACCAGGCCGGCGACGGCTCCCGAGATGAGCAGGGAGCGGCGAGAAAGATCCATGAGCCTCGACATTAGTCAGTCAAGATGATCGATGCGGGCGGCCGTCAGGTGTCCGACACGAAGCTCCGCACGATCCGCTGCACCTCACGGAACCGCTCGGCCACGGCGTCGGCCTCCTCGGCCGAGGTGAACTGCCATCCCCGGAACGGCAGGTCGCCGCCGGTCGAGCGGAAGGTGAGCTGCTTGTTCCGGACGCCGACGTCGCCGAGCGTTCCGAGCTCGCGATAGCCGACGGGAGTCGCGTCCAGTTCCCAGTGCCGCGCCTGCGCGGGCGTGAAGACGATCTGGTTCCGCTTGGAGAACAGGTTCCAGCGCAGCATCAGCAGGCAGGTCTCGCCCGGTTCGAGCTGGCCGAGCGCGACGAGCTCGTCCAGCTGATCCCGGCCGACCGGATAGCGGGCGGTCAGGCCGTGGCCGAACGAGACGTGGTGCAAATGCTCGGCGATCGCGGCGGCGACCGGATCGCCGGCCTCCTCGATCGGCAGGAACAGGTGGCCGGCCAGCGCCAGCCGGGCCTCATCGGGCCGGCCGGCCCGCCAGAGGAGAGCGCCGAGCTGGAACAGGCCGTGCTTGGTGAGCTGTTCCCGAAAGGCGGTGATGAGCCCGGCGCGGTGGTCCGGCGGCAGGTCGCCCAGGGTCTCCGCGACCGTCGTGACGTCGGCGCCCGACTCCTGCAGGACGCGCTGGACCGTCGCCGGGGGGCCGTGCCGGGTCACGGCCGCGAGGACACGGCGGAGGTCGCCGGATGGCATCAGGGTCAGATGGTTCCGGAGGGCAGCCACGTTGTCGCGGCTGGCGAAGGTGTGGAAAGCCGAGACGACGGCGCTGATCGCGGGCGGCGGGAGGCTCGCGATGGTCCACGGTGGGGTGTCCCCGGACGCGAGCTCGGCCGCCACCACCAGGATCACGCAGTGGGCCAGGGCCGGAATCCGGGTGAGCACCGGGATGAGGGCGCGCCGCAGGCCGGGGTCGGTCCGGAAGGCCGACTTCGCGATCAGGGCGGCGCTGTCGTGGCGCGAGCCGAGCCACTCCGCGGCCAGCCGCCCCTCGCCGCGGGCCGACAGTTGCGCGAGGAAGCCGGCGAACTCGTCGTCCGGCAGGTTCGGGATCGCGCGCTCGACCGCGGCCGGCAGGTCGCCGCCCTGCTCACGGGCGAGGAGGTAGAAGCCGGCCAGAACCTCACCGCGGAGGCCGTCGATGAGCTTGCGCAGGAGCCCGGCGCGGTACGGCTCGGCCAGCCGGGCCGCCAGCTCGGCGAGCTCGTGATCGTCGCGGGCGCCGGCGGCCCAGCCGACCAGCTTGCCCGCGTCGCGCACGCGGCCGTGGTCGAGGAGGTGCTCGACGAGGCGGATCAGGCGCGCGGCCGAACCGGTCCTCGCGGCGGCGACGTACAGGCGTACGGCCTCGTTGCTCTCGTTTCTCCACAGCTCGGCGGCGATCGGCTCCAGCTCGTCCTCTCCCAGGCCGGCCAGCTCGCCGATCAGGGCCCTTCCCGGCTCGTCGAGATCCCCGCCGTCGCCGGCGAAGGCCAGCAGCAGGCGGGCCCGGACCGGCGCCGAAGCGGCTCGCCGGGCGGCGCGGACGGCGAGTTCGGCGGCCGGCGCCGCGAGACGCCGCCGGCTCATGTGCCGGGCGATCTCCGCGAGCTGCTCCGGCTCCCGGTCGACGATGGCCGGGATCGCCGCCGCGTACAGCCGGGCCGCCTCGCTGTCGCGGCCGGCCTCGCGCAGGGTGTCGGCGACCCGTGCCGCGTCCTGGCCCTTCAGGAGCTTGAGGGCCTGATCGACGGCGCTGTCGGCGGCGTCCGGCAGCCCGCGCGCGGACAGCGTCGACACGAGATCGATGACCCGGCCCGGGTGGCCCTCGGCGGCGAGACCGATCGCCTGCTGGAGCAGTTGGTCGCTCAGCCGGTGCCCGGCGCCCGGCCGGTCACGCAGACCGTGGATGACCTCGACGGTCCGCGCGGCGGCCCCGCCGGCGATCTCCCGCAGGAAATCGTCGGCGAGGTGCCCGGCCTCCATCTCGCGGAGCAGTTCGAGGATCGCCCAGATGTCGGCGAACGGCCGCGCCGAGGCGCCCCGCAGCACGAGCCGGGCGTCCGCCCCGGCCAGCCGCAACAGCAGGCCGGCCACCTCCTGGTCGGGTTTGCGCCGGCCGGCTTCCTGCAGGAGCAGCTCGGCCTGAGCCGCCCGCCCGGCCGCCCGCTCGTCCCGGACGCTGGTGATCAGAGCCGCCGGCGAGGCCGGCAATTCGACGAGGAAGGCGGAGCCGTCGTCGGGCGTGGGAGCGGCCGGCGGTTCGGCCGACCAGCGGTTGCGGGTGAGCACGATGGTCGCGCCCGCGTGGCGGGCCCGTTGCTGGGGCCGGGGACGGCCCTTGGCCAGCAGCTCGCGGTGCATCTGCCAGAAGACCTGGTCGACCGCGATGAGCTCGGGGGCGTCCTCGATGCCCTCCTCAAGGATCTTGACGAGCTCGCCGGTGAACGCGGTGTAGGTCTCGCCGGGCGGGGCCAGCGCGGTCTTCGTCTCGGCCGCCGCCACCAGCAGATAGCTGCCCTCGACGGCGGCCCGGTCGGCCAGGGCGTCGTCCCCGGGCATGCCGCCTCTCATGGCACGGGCGCTGTAGCAGCAGTCCAGGATGATCACTTTGGACGACCGCTTGTGGTGGCGCTGCACCTGACGGCGTACGTCATCGAACCGGATCGCTGTGAAGGGCTTGGCCGTGTCCGTGCCCGGAAGCGCGAGCAGCAGGTCGTCGCCGTCGTCGAGCAGGCCATGGCCGGCGTAGTAGACCAGCAGCGTGTCGCTCGCCGCGGCCGCCGCCCGGTGGATCTCCTCGAGGGCCTCGCCCGGTGACGCCGGTTCGGGCACCACCACGACGTGTTCGGCCGGCAGGCCCCACACCCGCTCGTCGCCGAGCAGCTCGGCCAGGCGCTCCAGGTTGGCGGTGACGGCCGGAAGGTCCTCCATGAAGGCGAAGCGCGACGCGCCGATCAGCACCGCCCGGGAGCGGGCGGGGTCGGGAAGTCTCACCGTTGCCCGTCGCGCAGGGCCTCGAGGACCCGCTGGATGGTCTCCTCGTCGGCGTCCTCGGCGGTGATCTCGACGTCACCCTGCTTGAAGGTGATCTTCGGGGCCTCGCCGCGGTCCTTGGAGGTGCGCCACTGCCGGTACGAGAGCAGCAGCGCGGCGATCGCTGTCGCGTTGCTGAGGATCACGTCGATCAGGTCGAGCGGGCTCTGCGCCCCCGGGCGGGTGCCGGAGGCGCCGAGCGACGCTTCGAAGTCGTCGGCCTCGAGCCACTCGGCCAGGCTGTGCAGGCTCGGGTCGTCGCTGGACGTGATCTGGATCAGCATGGGATCAATGGTGCGCCCGGACAGCAACCCCCACACTCGACCGAGTGGCCATCTCGCACTCCTCGGTGACGATGGCGATGAACCGGCGTTCGCGCCGGTTGGCCTTGGTCGACCAGCCGTCGCTGACGTCGGCCCACCACTTCTGCGCCTCGGGCTTGGCGAACAGGTCGGCGAGATTGAACCGCAGAGCCTTCTCGTCCATCTGTCCCATGTGCCACAGCGTGTTCCAGTGCGCGACCCAGATACTCATACCGATGGCCGTCATCCGATCGTCGCCGGCCGACCGGCCGGTCGCGTTGTAGTCCAGCTCGGGATGATCCAGCATCAGTTTGATCAGTTCGAAGTGCCGTTCGCGGATGTCGGTCATCTGCGTGGCGCGGGTCTGCTGTTGCTGGGCCGCGAGGAAGATCGCCACGGCGAGCAGTGCGGCGATCGACGCGATTGTCGGTAGATCGATCATCTCGACTCTCTGTTCGTTCGGGCGCCGTGTGGCCCCGTCGTCCGGGTCTCCGGCTGACGCGAACGGCGAGTCACGGCTGGGGGGCCTCGACGGAAACTCTCACGCGATCGAGGTCGCCACAAGGCGTAGTCGCACACCCTGTCCGTCGCATGCGGCCTGACTAGCCTTCGGCAGTCAAGTGCTTGTTTGTGTACGGAGCGTGCGCGTACCGGACACTGTCGGGTGACCGACACGCAGCTCATGCTCCCGCGCCCAGGAATCCACTGTAGACAGACCGGACACCTTTTCCCGGGCCGGATCGCACCGGAGGTCTGTTCCGGTAACCGTAAGCCGGGGATAATGGCGAAGTGCGCTTAACGCCCTTATGGGACTTCCGAGGCGTAGCCTTCGAGGCTAGTTAACCTCACCTAAAGTAGCCTTGTAAACACATTGGGTGAATGACTTATGGGAACGGGCGCGGACGGGCAGAATCCGGGCATGACCGCCACCAAGATCCTGCTGTCCGAATCGGAGATGCCGCGGAACTGGTACAACCTCGTGCCCGATCTGCCCAGCCCGCCGCCCCCGGTGCTGCATCCGGGAACACTCCAGCCGGTCGGCCCCGGCGACCTCGCCCCGCTGTTCCCGATGGCCCTGATCGAGCAGGAGGTGACCACCGAACGCTACGTCCCGATCCCCGACGAGGTGCTCGACGTCTACCGGCTGTGGCGGCCGTCCCCGCTGTTCCGCGCCCACCGCCTGGAGAAAGCCCTCGGCACCCCAGCCAAGATCTATTACAAGTACGAGGGTGTGTCGCCGGCCGGCTCGCACAAGCCGAACACCGCGGTGCCGCAGGCCTTCTACAACGCCGCCGCGGGCATCCGCCGCCTGACCACCGAGACCGGCGCCGGCCAGTGGGGCACGGCGCTGGCCTTCGCCAGCGCGCAGTTCGGTCTCGAGTGCGAGATCTGGCAGGTGCGGGCGTCGTACGACCAGAAGCCGTACCGCAAAATGATGATCGAGACCTTCGGCGGGACCATCCACCCGTCACCGTCCCCACTCACCGAGGCCGGCCGCCAGATCCTGGCCGCCGACCCGGACTCTCCCGGCTCGCTGGGCATCGCGATCAGCGAGGCGGTCGAGGTGGCCGCGCAGAACGCCGACACCAACTACGCGCTGGGCAGCGTGCTCAACCACGTGCTGCTGCACCAGACGGTCATCGGCGAGGAGGCGCTGCTGCAACTGGCCAAAGTAGGCGACGTGCCCGACGTGATCGTCGGCTGCACCGGCGGCGGCTCCAACTTCGCCGGCCTGGCCTTCCCGTTCCTGCGCGAGAAACTGGCCGGCCGCATCGACCCGGTGATCCGCGCCGTCGAGCCGGCCGCCTGCCCGTCGCTGACCAAGGGCGTCTACGCGTACGACTTCGGCGACACGGCCGGCATGACCCCGCTGATGAAGATGCACACCCTGGGCCACGACTTCATCCCCGACCCGATCCACGCGGGCGGCCTGCGCTACCACGGCATGTCCCCGCTGATCAGCCACGTCTACGAGCTGGGCCTGATCGAGGCGGTGGCCAAGGACCAGCGCGAGTGCTTCGAGGCCGGCGTGGCCTTCGCCCGCAGCGAGGGCATCATCCCCGCTCCCGAGCCCACCCACGCGCTGGCCGCCTGCGTCGAGGAGGCCCTGCGCTGCAAGGAGACCGGCGAGGAGAAGGTGATCCTGACCGCCCTGTGCGGCCACGGCCACCTCGACCTGCCGGCGTACGGCCGCTTCCTGGCCGGCGAGATGGTCGACCACGAGCTGTCCAGCGACGCCGTCAAGCAGGCCATGGCCAAGCTCCCGGCCGTCCCGGCCTGACAACGCCGCCGCGGGGCCCCCCCCCCCGCCGGCCCGGCCCCCCCCCCCCCCCGGCCCCCCCCCCCCCCGGGGGGCCGCGCCCGGTCCACACCAGCCGGCCGAACAGGTCGAGGCGATGCTCGATTCTCGCCCTCTCTCCCCGGTCCTGACCTCGACACCCGGCGTCGGAGCCCGGGCCGCAGCCCGGATCCTGCTCGAAGCCGGCGACATCGCCACGCTCCCGGCCTCGCGCTGAGGCGAACCACTGTGTATCAGTGACTACATGGCGTGATGTACCAGCCCTTCTGTGGCGCCCGGATCCGCCAAGATGAGTGCGGCTCATCAGCCTGGAACGACGCCGTTCGGTCAAGGCGGAGCCGCCGATTCAACCGTCGCGTCGGTTCGTTTCGAGTAGCACATTGCGGCGGCCCTCCGCAGGCGGCTCGAAACCTCGTGGAATCTTTTCCGCTACGTGGCAGGAATGGGAGCCGCAGAGGACCGGGAGCCTGTTTCCGTTTCTCCTGACAATTATGGTCCGAGTGGTTTGAGCGAGTTTTCGCGCCCGGGTGGGGGCGGGTTCGCGGTGTTTCGCGGCGCGCCGGGGGCGTGTGGTCGAGGTCCGCTCGGATGTTGCCGACTCGGTGGGTGCGCTGCTGTCGACGTTGGTCGCCGGCGGCGTCGTAGTTTCAGCGTGGGTGGTTTTGGCGGCCGTCGCCGGGTCTTGACGAGCGTGGGCGGGTGCGGCCGGACTCGCTGGGCCGCCGCCCCAGCCTGCACCGCCCGGATCAGGGCCGACCGGGCCTGCACCGCCCGGATCAGGGCCGACAGGGCCTGCGGTGACCGGATCGAGGCCGGCCCGGTTTGGGGTGGGCACGCCGGTCGGGCTGACGGCGGTCGGGTCGGGAGTGGCCCGGCCTGCCGGGGCGAGTGGGCGGCGGTGACGTGGTCGGTAGGGGCGGGGTGGCGCCAAGGGCGGCATCGGGGTGTCGCCGTGCAGGCTGCGCCACTTTCGGGTGTGGCGTTGTATCAATCCGTGTTGCCGGCGTTCGTGGTGGTCGCGGCGGAATTCCTCCTCGCCGGCGGAATAGTTACGGCGCTTGGTGGGGTCACGCCATTGAGCTATCTGCGTCTGGTTGAAAAACTGCATCTGACCCCGTATCCGGCCCATGAGTTATTCTCCCGCAGACGACGCCGGAGCGGTAATAGCGAAAATGTGCCACATTCATACGGGCGCCAAGCCGGCCGACCGTTCCTCAAGACGACACAGCCGCTGACCGGGCGGCGGCGCAACGTAAGGTTGCGCCGCCGGTCCGGGCGGGTCAGGACAGGTTGATGTAGTCGAGTTCGGCGAAACCGGTGCCGCCGGCGAAGTTCGGGGCGCCCTTCGCGAGGCGGATCACGTTGTAACCGGCGTTCAGGGTGACGGTGGTGGTGACCGTCGAGCCGAAGACGCCCCAGGTGGCGGTCGGTGGGTAGCTGACCGTTGAATACGCGCCGCCGTTGTAGGCCAGGCCCTGAGTCGCGGTGGCGCCGGTGCCGTTGGCGTAGCCGATCGTCATCGTGTACGCGCGGGCGGACGGCACGTTGACGATGAAGTCGGCGAACGACTGGCTGCGCATGTCGGCCGCGCCGTCCAGGCGGCCCACGTAGCCGCCATTTGAGGCCGATGTCGCCGGCAGGCGGGCGGCGTTGACCACGGTGGCGTTCTCCGCCTCGTACCTCTGCTGCCACGTGGGCACGCCCGAAGTGGGGGTGATGAGCAGCTGGTACGAGTCCCAGGCGTGCATGCCGGTGACGGGCACGCTGATGGCGCCGCCGGAGACCGTGTAGGTCGCCGCCGACACCGCGATGGGCGCGCCCTGGTTGGTGGTGCGGCCGGTGGTTCCGCTGCGGGTCAGGGTCGCGCGCACCTGCGAGCCGAGGCCGGCCAGGCCGGTCACCCGCACGGTGTTGTTGCCGCTGTCGCCTCCGAAGACGACATTCACCGTCTTACGGCTGCTGTCGTACGACGCCACGCCCTCCAGCCATGAGCCGGGCACCGTCTGGACGATGGTGCCCGACATGTCGCCGTACCACTTGTAGGTCCAGTAGGAGGAGGTCGGCGCGTTGTTGTGCAGCAGGCCGTTGAGCGTGCCCGCCTCGTACCAGTAGGCGCGCTCGGCGCTGCGTACGCCGTGCCTTTCGAAGACGGCCATGTAGTGCACGGCCACGCTGGGGATGTCCACTTGCGACGGCGAGGCGTACTCGTTGATCGAGATGGGCCGTGGGGAGATGCCCAGGGACTGCTCGATGGCCCGGTAGTCGGCGATGTGGGCCTGGAGGTTGAGGTAGCTGTCGTTGTCGAGCTCGTGCCAGACGATCACGTCGGGCAGCGTGTTCGTGTTCCGCGCGTTGGTCAGGAAGTCGGCCATCCAGGTGTGGTTGTAGATCGAGTGGCTCGGGCCGACGATCGGGGTGACCGCGTCCAGCGAGCGGATCAGCCGGTGGGTGCGGGTCCAGCCGGCCGCGAACGTGCCGGCCGACGCCGTGTTCCACGTCCAGTCGGGTTCGTTCCACAGCTCGTAGCCGTCGATGTTGGTGGTGCCGGTCGCGGCCAGCCGGGCCTGCACCATGGTGCGGACCTTCGACTCCCAGTCGGCCCAGCTCACCCAGCGGTACGGGAAGTTGGGGTAGATGTCGGGCAGGCGCAGGAACTGCTGGGCGCCGGCGCCGGTCACCTTGCCCGCGACCAGCAGGCCGTCGCAGCACGGGGTGGTGGCGCCGTTGCCGAGCTGCTGGGTGCCGGGCGGGGGCTGGGTCAGGTGGTTCATCTTGAGCGGGTACATCAGGTTCAGCGGGGGCTTGCTGCCGGTGTCGACGGCGTACAGGCCGCCGGAGGCCACGTGGGTGACCGGCCGGACGGGCGTGCCGACGTTGACGGTCAGCGTGTTGCCGGCCGCGAGGGCGGGTGCGGCCGGGGTGAGCAGGGCCAGGACGGCGAGGGTCACGGCGGTTCTTCGGTAGCGCACGGTTTCACCTCTCAGGGGGATGGTGTTGCCAAGGGGATCCAGACCCGCATGGGACCGGGCCTGCGGTTGGCCCACAGGAAATAGGGGATGGCGTCGACGTCGCCGGTGCGCAGCCGCACCCGCAGGGTGACCGGGGTGATTCCGTGGTCGTGGTGAACGGCGACGGGTGGCGCTGTGGTGTCGAGTTCCAGGTCTTCGAACACGACCTCCGGAGACGGCGGCAGGTCGGCGTGCTCGAGGCAGTAGACGAGAGGGCCGCGGGCGAGGGCGGCCGTGCCGCGGACGGCGTCGACCCGGCGGTGGGCGGTGACCAGCCGCGGCGGCATCGCCAGAACGAGCTCCACGCGGTCGCCGGCCTGCCAGTCCCGGTCCACGTGCAGGTAGCCGTCGCCCGTGGCCGAAGGCGTGACCGACAGCCGGGCGTCGTCGCACCACGCCGGCACCCTCAGCGAGAGCGTCCACCGGCCGGTGGTCCGCACGGTGATCGTGATCCGGCCGTCCCAGGGATAGTCCGTCGCGATCTCGACGGTGCGCCCGGCGTGGCTGATGACGCCGGCGGCGTACAGATGGATCTGAAGTCCGCCGGCGTCGCCGGTGGCGAGATAGGCGTGCAGCGAGGCCATCAGCCGGGCCAGGTTGGGCGGGCAGCAGGCGCAGGAGTACCAGGCGAGGCGTTGCGACGGCGCGTCCTCGTCCGAACCGTCGTGGCCGGTGCGCAGTTGCAGCGGGTTGGAGTAGAAGAACGCGCGCCCGTCCAGGGCCGTGCTGCCGGCGATCCCGTTGTGCAGCACGCGTTCCATCTCGTCGGCGTACTTCACCTTCCCGGTGGCCAGCAGCAGGCGCCAGGCCAGCTGGAAACTGCCGATCGCGGCGCAGGTCTCGGCGTACGCCCGGTCCGGCGGCAGCTCGTACGGATCCCCGTACGACTCGTCGCGGTGCCGCGAGCCCTGCCCGCCGGTGATGTAGGTGCGGCTGTCCTGGGCCGAGTCCCACAGCCGTTCAGCGGCAGCCAGCAGCTCACGGTCGCCGGTCTCCACGGCGACGTCGACCGCGCCGGCGAGAAGATAGAGCTGCCGTACGACGTGACCGGCGACCTCGGTGGCCGAGCGCACCGGCTCGTGGTCCTGATAGTTGCGGGGGCCGAAGCGTCCCCCGGCGACCATGCCGTGGCCGCGGTTGTCGATGAGCCGGGCCGCCAGGTCGAGGTACGGGCGGTGCCCGGTGACCCGGTAGAGCTCGACCAGCGCCGTCTCGGCCTCCGGGTGGCCGTCGATCTCGCGGGAGCCGCCGAACCGCCGTACGAGAAGATCGGCGAACTTGCGGGCGACCTGGATGACCTGCTGCGCGGCCGGGGTGGCGGGCGCCGACCGCGCCGCCGCCACGGCCGCCTGGATGAGATGGCCGGCGGTGTACATCTCGTGGCTGAAGTGCAGCTCGGCCCACTGCTTGTCGCGGCGCTCCGGGTCCTGGTAGTAGGAGTCCAGATAGCCGTCGGCGTCCTGGGCCTTCTCCAGCAGGCCCGCGGCCTCCTCCACGAAGCCGCTCGCCGTCGAGGACCAGAAGGCGGCCTCCAGGCTCTTGTGGACGTCGGTGTCGGCGAACCACATGCCGGTGAACTCGCCGTCGGCGTCGCCGGTGACGCGGCGCAGGTTGGCCAGGTTGCCGTGGGCGCGCAGCTGGTCGACGCAGTGCGGCAGGGTGGACTCGGCGTTGCGGGCCTGCCAGCCGCCGAGCAGGCCGTCACCGAGCCGGACCGCGCTCGCGGGCAGCGGGTGCAGCGCCGCGAGGGCGCCGGGCGTGGGCACGACGGGGCCGTGGATGTCGGTCATGGGTGTGTCCTCAGTCCTTCACGGCGCCGGCGGTGACGCCGGCCGCGACGTAACGCTGGGCCAGGATGAGCAGCAGCGTGGCCGGGAGGGAGGCGACCACGGCGGTGGCCATGATCGCGTTCCACTGCTGGTTGTTGTTGCCGATGTACTGGTAGATGCCGAGGGTGATGGGCCGGTGGGCGCCGCCGCCGTCGAGCGTGGTGGCGAAGACGAAGTCGGACCACGCCCACAGGAAGGCGAACAGGCTGACCGTGACGATCGCGTTGCGGCTGACCGGGAGGATCACCGAGAGGAAGGTCCGCCATTTCGAGGCGCCGTCGATCAGCGCCGCGTTGATCAGCTCGTCCGGGATGCCGGACATGAACGCGGTGAAGATGAGCACGCCGAACGGGACCGCGATGGTGGAGTCGGCCAGGATCAGGCCGGGCACCGTGTTGAGCACGCCGAGGCGCAGGTAGATGGCGTAGAAGCCCATCGCCATGATGATGCCGGGGATCATCTGGGCGATCAGCAGCACGAAGCCGAGCGCACCGCCGCCGGGCGGGCGCAGCTTGGCCAGCGCGTAACCGGCCGGCGCGGACAGCAGCAGGGTGAGCGCGACGGTGCCGAGCCCGACGAGCAGGCTGGTGCCGAGGTACGGCATCTGCTGGTCGAGAACCGCGCGATAGCCCTCGAGGGTGCCGTTGACCGGGAACAGGTGGGGCGGGTCGGCCCGCATGTCGGTGTCCCTGGTGAAGGACACGTTGACCATCCAGTAGACCGGGAACAACATGATCGCCGTCAGCACGATGCCGACGCCGGTCGTGACGTGCCGTCTCACGACGCCTGCCTCCTGGAGAAGCGGATGTAGAGCAGGCCGAAGAACAGGGCCATGACGATCAGCAGGTTGCCGACCGCGGCGCCGGGGCCGAACTCGGGCAGCATGCTGCCGAAGGAGAGCTGGTACGACCAGGTCGCGAAGGTGGTCGAGGAGCCGGCCGGCCCGCCCTTGGTCATGATCCAGATCAGGTCGAAGACCTTGAGCGTGTAGACCAGCCCGAGCAGCAGGGTGATGGCCGAGACCGGCCGCAGCAGCGGGAAGGTGACCCGCCGGAAACGCTGCCAGCCGGTCGCGCCGTCGATCGAGGCCGCCTCGTGCACCTCGGACGGGATGGCCTGCAGGCCGCTGTAGAGGATGACCAGGTTGAACGGGATGCCGATCCAGATGTTGGCGATGATCACGCTGACCAGCGACCAGTCCGGCGAGGTGAGCCAGTTGACGGGGCTGCTCAGGAACGAATTGACGACGCCGGAGTCGCTGTTGAGCATCCACGACCAGGTCGAGGCGCTGACGATCAAAGGCAGCAGCCAGGGTACGAGGAACAGGGCACGCAGCGTCGCGGACAGCCGGAAATGCCGGTTGAAGAAGACGGCGAGCGCGAGCCCGGCCGCGAACTGGACCGCGATCGAGGCGACCGTGAAGACGAGGGTGTGCAGCAGCGCCGGCCCGAAGGTGGGATCGGTGAAGACGGCCCGGTAGTTGTCGATCCCGCTGAACGGCGCGTCGCCGCGCACGAAGGAGCGCACGTTGTAGTCGCGCAGGCTCAGGTCGAGGTTGCGGTAGAGCGGATAGGCGTAGAACGCGGCCAGATAGATCACGACCGGGGCCAGGAACGCCCACGCCGTCCAGTGGCCGCGGCCCCGCCGGACCCGGGTCGTGCTCCGGGTCCGGGCGAGCGTGGAGGCGTGCGTGGTCACTTGGCCGCCGTGGCGGCCGCGGTCTGCGCGCCGGCCATCGCCTGCTGCGGCGTCTTCGAGCCGCTCAGCGCGGCCTGGAAGGCCTCCCACATCGGCTGGGAGATCTTCGGATAGCGGGTGCCCAGGTCGTCGCTGGTGCGGCCCTTGGCCGCCTGGACCGCCTCGACCCACACTTTCAGCTCGGGGTTCTCGGAGACCTGTTTCTGCTGTACGGCTTCGGTGGCCGCGATGTACGAAAGCGTCGTGTCCGTCGTGTACGCGTTGTCGGCGCTGGTCAGACAGGCGACGAGCTTCTCGGTGGTGGCGTAGCGGGCGGTCTCGTCCTGCACCGGGGCGGTCACGAACTCGCCGCCGGTGGGCGCGGGCGCGGTGCCGCCGCCCTGCGCCGGGATCGCGATGATCCCGTACTCGAAACCGGTCTTCTTGGCATTGGCCAGCTGCCAGGTGCCGTTCTCGCTGAACGCGAAGTCGCCGGCCGCGAACTCCTGCCAGCTGGTGGTCTGCGTGTTGTTGAGCACCGAGTTCGGCGCGTAACCCTTCTTGAGCCAGTCGGTCCAGAGGGTGAGCGCGGCGACGCCCTGCGCCGAGTCGAGCTGGGTCAGGTTGGCGCCGGAGCCCCAGAACCAGGGCAGGAACTGGAAGCTGCCCTCCTCGGTGCCGATCGCGGAGAAGGTGATGCCCTTCTTGCCGGACGCCTTGACCTTCTCCAGGGCCGCGGTCAGCGAGGCCCAGTCCTTGACGCTCGCCGGGTCGACCTCGGCCGCGTCGAGAACCTTCTTGTTGTAGTAGAGCGCCAGGGTATTGGCGCCGATCGGCACGCCGTACGTCTTGCCGCCGGTCTGCCCGGCGGCCAGCAGGTTGGGCGAGACGGCGGCAGTGTCGATCTTGACTTCGTCCGTCGTGGTGAGAACGCCGGCCTCGGCCAGGGTGGAGACCACCGGGTTGTCGACGATCAGCACGTCGGGGGAATTGCCCTGCTGCGCGGCGAGCAGCGCCTTGTTGGTCAGGTCGGTGGTGTCGTATCCGGTGCGCTCGACGGTCACACCGGCGTCGGTGCCGCACTTGGTCAGCAGCTTCACCCAGTCCGAGCCGTTGTCGAACTGCGGATAGGGGTCCCAGACGGTGTATTTGCCGCCGGCTTGCGTCTCCGTGCCGGTGTCGGAGGTCGACGAGCAGCCGGCTATGAGGCAGACGGTCATGGCCAGGACGGCGGTGGCGCGCCGTCGTGAAGGGGCGGTCATGAGCACTCCAGGAAACTCAAGGAAATCGATTGCCTCGAAGCTAGGGAGCGACTTGCCTCGATGTCAAGGGCAAGTTACGGTGCTGGAGGAAACCGGGGAGGAACCACTGAGCATCACCGAACGCGCCGTCACGATCAGTCAGGTCGCCGCCCTGGCCGGCGTCTCCACCGGCACGGCGTCCAAGGCGCTCAACGGCCGCGGCGCGCTGCGTCCGGAGACGCGGCTGCGCGTCCAGCAGGCGGCCGAGCAGCTCGGCTTCGTCGCCAACGCGGCCGCGCGGAGCCTGCAGACAGGGCGCACCTACACGGTCGGGATGATCACCACCGACAGCATCGGCCGGTTCAGCATCCCGCTGCTCATCGGCGCCGAGGACGCGCTGGGCGCGGGCCAGATGTCGGTGTTCCTGTGCGACGCCCGCGACGACGCCATCCGGGAGCAGTACTACCTGCGGACGCTGCTCAGCCGCAAGGTCGACGGGATCATAGTGACCGGCCGCCGGACCCAGTCCCGGGCGCCGATCGGCGTCGGCCTGCCGGTGCCGGTGGTGTACGCGTTCATCAGCTCGGCCGACCCGGAGGACTGCTCGGTCGTCCCCGACGAGGCCGACGGCGCGAGCCGCGCCGTGCGCCACCTGCTCGCGATCGGGCGGCGCCGCATAGCCCACGTCACCGGCCCCGAGCACCACCACTCGGCGACGGTGCGGGCCCGGGCGACGGCGGAGACGCTCGCCGCGGAAGGGCTCGAGCTGGCGACACCGGTGTTGTACGGCGAGTGGAGCGAGGCCTGGGGCCGCCAGGCCGCGGGCATGCTGCTGTCCTCGGGCGCCGGCGTCGACGCGGTGTTCTGCGGCAGCGACCAGATCGCGCGGGGCCTGGCCGAGGCGCTGCGCGAGGCCGGCAAGGCGATTCCGGGCGACGTGGCCCTGGTCGGCTTCGACAACTGGGACGTCATGGTCGACGGCAGCCGGCCCGCACTGACCAGCGTGGACATGGACCTGGAGGGCATCGGCCGCACGGCCGCCGAGCTGCTGCTCTCGGCCATCAACGGCGAGCCGGCACACGGCCGGCACGCCCGCCCGTGCCGCCTGGTGCCGCGCGCGTCGACCGCCATTTCTTAGAAACGTGAAGGTCGCAACGGAGATAAATTCGAGCCGCATTTCCGGGCGCGGTCACGGAATGGAAGACATGAATCGAATTTCTCTGGGCGTCATCGTCGCCGCCGGGGCGCTGTTGCTCGGTGCAGGACTTTTCGTCCACGGCACGGACACGAACTCATCGCCGGCGGCCGAGCCCCGGCACCACCCGGTTCGGCCGTCGCGATCATTTTCTCCGGGAAAGGCGTCGGAAACGCTCAGCATGAGCTGTCGCATTCCGCGGAAAGTGAAGATCGGCCAAACCGTTCTCATGAATTACGTCATCACGTCGTCGATGCGGGGCTGGATCGGTTTCGGGGCGGGCCTTCGAGCGCCCGGTGGAAAGGGCGACGTCCGGGCCGAGTTGTACGCGGACGACACGGGCGAGCAGCCCACCACCGTGGCCGACGCCCACTGCGGGGCGGTGACGGTCGGCGTGTGAGGCGGTGCGCTCTCAGCGCCGGCACAGGGCGGTGGGCCGACGATGCGGGACATGACGACGCTGTCGCACCGTCCCGCCGCGCTGCTCGTCGCGGTGTCCCGGCCCTGGTTCTGGCCGGTCTCGTGGGTGCCGGCCTATCTCGGCACCGTCCTGGCCGGCCATGCCTGGCTGCCGGACCGGGCCGACGCCGGGCGGGCCGTGGTGGCGCTGCTCATCCTCGGGCCGCTGGTCTGGGCCGCCGTTCTGGCCCAGAACGACCTGGAGGATCTGCGCAGCGACCGGGCCAACCCGCGCAAGGCCACCGCGCCCCTGGTGACCGGCGCCGTGTCGGCCCGGAGGCTGCGCACCTGGTACCGCGCGGCCGCGCTGGCGTCGGTCGGCGCCGCCTTCGTCGTCGGTCCGCTGTTCGTGCTCGGGGTGGGCGGTGTGCTGCTGCTGGGATGGGCGTACAGCGTGCCGCCGCTGCGGCTGAAGACCCGGCCGGGCTGGGACGTCGCGGTCAACGCGCTGGTGGTCGGTCTCGTGTCGCCGGTGGCCGGCTGGTCGATCACCCGCGATCCGTGGCTCTTCCCGTGGCCGGTCGCCGTGATCGGCGTGTTGTTCGCGGCCGCCCTGTACGTGCCGACCACGGCGACCGACCTGGCCGCCGACACGGAGGCCGGCGACACCACCTTCGCGGTGCGGTTCGGCGCGCCCTTTGCCTACCGCCTCGGGATCGCGCTGTGGGGCGCGGCGCTGGCGATCTCGCTCGTCTGCGCCGCGCTCGGCCTGGTGGTGCCCCGCTCCACGCTGACGGCTCAGCTGGTCATGGCGCCGGTGCTGCTGATGGCGTACGCCGCCCTGACCCGCCGCCCCACGATCACCAAGCTCGCCGTCGTCTCGGTGTTGTTCGGCATCCCGACGGCGGGTTTCGCGCTGGCCTACATCGCCACTGGCTGAGGCCGTATACGCGGCGTTTACACTAGGCTGGTGGAGGAGGATTACGAGTTCGGCGACGACAGCTACACCGCGCTGGGCGCAGCCGGGGTGGCCTGGCAGGACGCGGTGTTCGTGCTGCGCCAGAGCCGTCCCGTGGTGCGCAGGCACATCGGGGCGGTGCTGAACATCGCGGGCCGTGACCGGCAAGGGCGCTGGCTGGCCGTAGCGTTGGTCGAGACCGCTCCACAGCGTGCCGACCAGTACGCCGTCGCCGGGGCGCGCTATCTCGACGCCGTCGAGGTGGCCGCCATCGAGCGGATGCTGAAGGGATAGCCATGATTGACAACAGCGACGTCCGGGCCGCACTCGACAGCCGCGACTGGAGCGGCGCCGAGGTCGTCACCGACCGGCCCCGAGCGAAGATCGTGCACTCCGTCCGTCTTCCCGCCGAATGGTCCGAGGCCCTCGAGGCCGAGGCCGACCGGCGCGGAACCACCCCGTCCCGGCTCATGCAGGACTACATCCTGGCCGGCCTCCAGCAGGACTCGGCGGCCCCCGAGGGAACGGTCACGATCAGCCGGGCCGCCCTGCACCGGGCCATCGACGCCGCCCTGACCAGCGCCGCCTGACCTCAGCTCAGGCCCGCGAGCGGCGCAGCAGCCAGACGAAGTAGGGGGCGCCGATCAGGGCCATCATCAGGCCGGCCGGGATCTGTGAGGGGGCGATGAGGGTACGGCCGAGGGTGTCGGCCGCGCAGACCAGCAGGGCGCCCAGCAGCATGGCGACCGGGATGACGCGGGTGTGCCGGACGCCGGCCAGGCCGCGGGCCATGTGCGGGGCGACCAGGCCGACGAAGCCGACCACGCCGATCGCGATGACCGACACCGCCGCCGCGACGGCCGCGATCGAGAGCAGGATCAGGCGTACCCGGTCGCGGCGGACGCCGACTATGCGCGGGGTGTCCTCGTCCAGGGCCAGCAGGTCGAGCTCGCGGCGCATGCTCAGGACGGCCGGGGTCGCCAGGAGCAGCACCACCGCCACCGGCAGCACGTCGTCGAAGGTCCGGCCGTATGTCGTTCCCGAGAGCCAGGTCAGGATGCGCGGCGTGTCCCACGGGTCGGCCCTCAGCAGCAGGAACGTGCTGACGTCGCTGAGCGCGTAGCCGCAGCCGATGCCGATCAGCAGGAAACGGTCGGGGCGCAGACCGCCGCGCCAGGCCAGCACGGCGATCAGCGCGAACGCGGCCAGTCCCAGCATGACCGCCATGACGACCAGGGCGGGGCGGCCGCCGGACAGGCCCGACGTCACCACGATCACCGCGCCCAGGCCGGCGCCGGCCGTGATGCCGAGCACGCCCGGCTCGGCCAGCGGGTTGCGAACGGTGCCCTGCACCACGGTTCCGGCCAGGGCGAGCGCCGCGCCGGCGACGACGGCCGCCGCGACCCGGGGGGCCCGGTCGTCCAGGGCCAGGCCGATCAGGTCCGGTGCGCCTCCTTCAAGCCAAAGGACGATGTCTCCTGTACGCAGCCACAGGCTGCCCGCGAGCAGACCGGTCAGCACCGCCGCGACGAGCAGGACGGCCGCGGCCACCAGGACCGTGACGAAGCGGCGGCGGGTGCGGATCGCGACGCGCGCGCCCGGCGCCTCCCTGGTCGCGCCGGTGTCGCGCAGCCGGAGGGCCAGGATCACGATGACCACGGCCCCGAGCAGCGAGGTCGGGATGCCGGTCGGGATCGAGGCGGCCGCCTGCGGTCCCATCACCGCCCGGAGCACGCAGTCGGCCAGCAGGACGAGGAGCGCCCCGGTCAGCCCGCAGGCCGGGATCAGGAAGGCGTGCCGGCCGAGGGCGCCGAAACGCTTGGCGGCCAGGCGTACGGCGACGGGCGCGGCCAGGCCGACGAAGGCGAGCGGGCCCGCCAGCGTCACCGAGATGCTGGTCAGCAGGACGGCGCAGAGCACGGCCAGCACCCGGGTCGAGCGGACCGGCACGCCCAGCGAGGTGGCCGCGTCGTCGCCGAGGCCGAGCACGTCGAGCCGCCGGGCCAGCAGCAGGGCGATGGCCAGCACGATCACGATGACCGGGGCCGCCCGTTCGGCGGCGTCGAGGTTCAACTGGGCCAGGGAGCCACTTCCCCAGGCGTACAACCCGGTCGTGCTCTCCTTGAAGAGGATCAGGAGCATGGCCGTGGCCGCGTCGAGGGCCATCGCGACGGCCGAGCCGGCCAGGATCAGCCTGGTCGAGGCGATCCCGGACGCGCTGCCGGCGAGGCCGAGCACGACGGCGGCGGCCAGCAGCCCACCGCCGAAGGCCACGGCGCCCGAGGCCCACAGCGGCACGGCCAGGCCGAAGGCGGCGACCGCGCACAGCGCGAAGTAGGAACCCGCGGTGACGGCCAGGGTGTCCGGGGCGGCCAGCGCGTTGCGGGTGACCGACTGGAGCAGCGCCCCGGCCGAGCCGAGCGCCACCCCGACCGCGACGCCGGCCAGCACCCGCGGCAGGCGGGACCCGGTCAGCACGTCGGTGATCGGCACCCCGCCGACATCCTCGCGCGCTCCGAACAGGTAGCGCAGCAGATCGGCGAAGCCGACCCCGGAGGTGCCCTGGGTGATGTGCCAGAGCCCGGTGACCACGACCGCGGCGAGCAGGACGGCCAGCACGGCCGCCCCGCCCGCGACGCGGGCCTTCACTCCTTCGTCAGGATCTTGACGTACGCGTCGATCGCCTGCTCGTTCGAGAGCGGGCCGCCGGCGCCCCAGACGCCGGCCGGGAAGGCGTACGCCCGTCCCTCCTTGACGGCCGGCAGGGCGGTCCAGATCGGACTCTTGCGCAGCTCCTTGACGTAGCTGTCCGGGGTGTCGTCGTCGGAGTAGAACAGGGTCGCGCCGCCGACGGCGGTCAATCCCTCGATGTCGGTCTGCGCGAGCCCGTACGCCGGGTCGACGCCCCCGCTGCCGTACGCCGAATTGATCTTGTCGGTCCAGGCCGGCGTCAGGCCGAGCTGCTCGCCGAGCTCGGTGAACAGGGCGCCCTGGCCGTACGGGCGGATCACGAGATTGCCGCCCTCGAGCCAGCCGTCGAAGAACAGAAAGTCCTTGGCCTGTACGTCGGCGCCGGCGACCTTCGTCTTGGCGGCGGCCAGATGCTCGTCGAACTGCTTGAGCACCACATCGGCGCGCTCGGTGCGGCCGGTAGCCGTACCGATCATCGAGAAGACCTTCTTCATGTTCGCGATCTGGCCCGAGGCGTCGGCACCGACCGTCGCGAGAACGGGCACGCCGCGCTTCTCGAGCTTGGTGATGATCTCGTCGTTCGCCTTGAACGCCTCCACGACGATGAGGTCGGGCTTGGTGGCGTACAGGGCGTCGAGGTCGGGCTCGCCGCGCTCGCCGGCGTCGACGACGGTCGCGGGCAGCTTCTCCGCCTTGACGTACGTCCCGTAGCCCTTGGGGTCGGCCACCGCGACCGGGGTGAGGCACAGCGTGAGCAGGTCCTCGGTCTGCTGCCACTCGAGCACGGCGACCCGCTGGGCGGGCTTGGCCAGCTCGACCTTGCGGCCGACGCCGTCGGTCATCGACACCGGGCCGGTCGAGGTCGTCGTGGTGTCGTCGGCGCAGGTCTGCGACGTGGGGGCGGCCGAGCCGGCGGCGGACGGCTCGTCCACCTTCGTGGTGCCGCAGGCGGCGACGAGGCCGAGCAGCGCCGCGGTGGCCGCGAGGCGGTGGGGCAGATTCATGCGACGGTCTTTTCTCACGGAAGCCAAGTAAGGGTTGCCTTGCCTTACGGAGGCTAGGTGATGATCTTGGTGTCAGCAATCCCGTACTCAGGACAGCTGATACGGGATTCCGGACATCTGGCCCGGCGTCACCCGCATGACCCGGCGGAAGGCAGCGATGAACGTGCTCGGCTGCGAGTAGCCGAGCCGCTCGGACACGTCACGGACCTCGGCGCCCCCGGACAGCAGGGCCAGGGCCTCGTGGACGCGCAGGGCCTGCCGCCACTGCGCGAACGACAACCCGGTCGCCTCCCGGAACGCCCGCGTGATCGTCCGGTCGCTGATCCCCAGCTGGGCGGCCCACTCCTGAAGGCCGCGATCGTCGGCCGGGTCGTCGAGCAGCGCCTCGGCGATCGGGTCGATCCGGCTGTCGCCGGGCAGCTCCAGCGCGAAATGCCGCTCGGCCGGCTCGAGCACGTCGAACACGACGGCCTCGGTCCGGGCCCGCGCCGCGGCGTCGAGATCGCCGCGGGCCAGCCGCACGAGCAACGACTCCAGCAGCGGGGACATGGTGATCGGGGTCGGCCCCGAGAACTCGACCGGCGTCCGGCCCGGCGCGAAGAAGGCGTCGTGGAACTCGGCCCCGGCGGTCAGCCGGCCCCCGTGCGTGACCCCGGCCGGAAGCCACAGGGCGAACCCCGGCGGCACGGTGAACACCCGCCGGCCGACCCGGGAGGTCAGCGTCCCGCCCCGCACCCACACCAGCTCGTGCATCGGATGAGCGTGCGGCGACCACTCCGTCGGGACGCCCAGCACCTCGGACTCGGCCACGATGGCGAGCGGGGCCGGCTCGCCCGGCGGCACCGCCGCGGTCCGCCGGACCACGGTGCCCGGATCACGCCGCCACGTGCCCAGACTCGGATCGTCATGAACACCCGCCGCCACGCGCCCGAGCCTACGCGGGCGCCTCCCGGGCCATGCGGGGCGTGACGTGGCGCTCGCCGAAGCGGCGCAGCGATTGCAGGACCGGAACGATGTCTTCGCCGTCGGCCGTGAGCAGATATTCCTCGCGCACCGGCCGTTCCTGATATCGCCGGCGCCGCACGAGGCCGGCGCCCTCCAGCTTGCGCAGGCGCTGGGTGAGCGTCTCGCGCGGGGCCCCGGTGTTGGTCTGTATGTCGCTGAACCGGTGCACGCCGAAGCTGAGCTCGCGCAGCACCAGCAGGCTCCAGCGGTCGCCGACCACCTGGAGGGCGTCGGCGATGGAGCAGACGCGCGGCGCCCCGAGGTTCGCCGGTTCGTTTTCGCGACTCACCCGATCACGGTAACGCGCTAGAGTCGGTCTAGAAAACGAACTGACTGACGATGGGGAGCTCCGACATGAGCAGAGTGCTGATCACCGGATCGTCCCGGGGCATCGGCCGCGGCCTGGCCGAGGAACTGACCCGGCGCGGCCACGAGGTCATCGCCACCGCGCGCGACGTCGCGGCGCTGGCCGGCGTGCCGGCGGCTCTGAGGCTGCCGCTCGACGTGACCGATCAGGCGTCGGTCGACGCCGCGGTGGCCGGCGCCGGCCGCGTCGACGTGCTGATCAGCAATGCGGGTGACACGCTGCGCGCGCCCGTGGAGACGGTTCCCCTCCCGGAGGTTCAGCGGATCTTCGAGCTCAACACGTTCGGCGCGCTGCGGGTCGCCCAGGCCGTGCTGCCCGCGATGCGCGCCCGGGGCCGCGGCCGCGTCATCTTCGTCTCCAGCGTGCAGGGGCGCCTGGTGATCCCGCTCATCGGCGCGTACGCGGCCAGCAAGTGGGCGCTGGAAGCCCTGGCCGAGACCCTGGCGGTCGAGGCGCGCCACTTCGGCGTCGCCGTCCAGCTGTTCCAGCCGGGAGCGGTCGCCTCGGGCGGAGCCGGCCGGGCCAAGGTCTATCTCGGCGACGACAACCCGTACCGCCCGCTGCTCGATGAGCTGCCGAAGTTCCGGGCCGCCCCGATCTCGGTGCGGGAGGTCGCCGTGGCGGTGGCCGAGGCGCTGGAGAACGACGACGTCCCCTTGCGGGTGCCGGTCGGCGCGGCCGCCGAGGCGCAACTCGCCGCCCGCAAGGCCGCCGCCGAGGACGTGCCCTTCGTGCCGGCCGCCATCGACTGGTGAGGCGCGGCCCGCTGTCCGTCAGATAACGGCATCCGCAATCCGCCGTCGTCAGGTGTGCACAGTGAGCGCAGAAATGGGAGTCGTGGTCGCCGCGCCGGCCCTGGTCGCCGCCGGGCTGGTGGCCGGCGCCGGCTATCTGGCCGTTCGCGGCATCGGTGTGCTGGCCGGAGCGGCCGGCGACCGTCTCGCCGAACGGCAGACCCGGGGCTGGCAGGCCGCCGACCGGATCGCCCGGGCCGTGGCCGAGCACCGGCTGCTGCACGATCAGATCGCGCGGGGACGGGCGCACTTCGGCGCCCTGATCACCCCGCCTCCCGAGCTCGGGGAGGTCCCCTCGGTGGGCGGCCGGCTCGACCGGGCCGAGCAGTGGGCGGCCCAGGTCGACGCCGCGCTCGCCGCCGCCGACCAGCGGTTCCGGGCCGAGATGGCGTCGGCCCGCACCCGCTGGGTCCTGAACGAGGTGGCGGCCGCCCTCGACCGGCTGCCCAAGCCCGCCCCCGTGCCGGGCGCTCCCCGCGTCGCCACCGCCGCGCCCGCGCCCAGCACCCGGGTCGCCGAATCGCTGCGGCGGGTCATCGGCCGGATGGACGGCGGCGTCCCACCGGACCTGGCCGAGCGGCTGCAGAAGCGGGCCGCCGACGCGCTGGCCGCCGCGTCCGAGGACACCCAGCTGCGCCTGCTCGACGACCTGCGCTACTCCGTCGACCAGGCCAACGAGAAGGTCCACCGCCGCCGGGGCGCGCTGCGCGAGCTGACCGCCCGCCTGGCCGGATATTCCGGGCCGCCGGTCGACGAGGCGCTGGCCGCGATCAGCGCCGCCGGCGCCGAGCCCGATCCGGACCTGCCCGCGCTGGCCCGCCGGGTCGAGGCCGCGGTCGCCGCCACCCTGGCCCCGATGGTCCGCGACTACACCCGGCAGGCGCTGCGCGAGTCGCTCGAGGAGATCGGCTGCACGGTCGAGGAGGACTTCGAGGTCGCCCTCGGCCGCACCGGCCTGGCCCACCTGCGGCGCGAGGGCTGGGACGACCTGGCCGTCCGGGTCCGCAGCCGGGCCGGCGACTCCAGCGCCTTCTACTTCAACATGGTGGCGCCGGCCGACGGCGAGACCGCCGGGGCCGGGGCCGTCGAACATCAGTGGTGCTCCGCGGTCGACCGGCTGCTGCCCGCGCTGGGCGAGCGCGGCCTCGAGGTCACCACCACCCACCGCAGCCAGGAGGGCGATCCCGAGGTGCAGACGGTCGATCCGCGGCGCTATCCGTTCGAACGCCGCCGCCGGGATCAGCAGCGACGGCGTGACGAGCGGCGGCACGAGCGGGAGCTGCCCCGATGAGCGACGGATATCCGGCCTGGCTGCGTGAGGTCCGCACCGCGCTGTCGATCAACTCGCAGGTCGTCCTCTACGGCAACGTCCGCGACGTCTTCCTGCTGCCGGCGCCGCACGGCTGGGAGCCGTGCGACCTGCAGACCGGGCTGCACCGGGTGCTGGCCGACGAGGGCTACCAGCATCTGGTCGTCGCCGACGCGGTCGCCGGCCTCGGCGTGCTGCCGGCCGACCCGGTCACCGCCAAAGCGGCGGCCGAGGTGGTGCAGCGCGACAACAAGCCGGCCTGGGGGCCGTGGAAGGACAAGGACGGCCCGCTCGGCCCGCTCGGCGAGGTGATCGACCGGGTGGCGGCGGCGGACGCCCGCAGCGCCGTCCTCGTCGACTTCGCCTCCCGGCTGATGCTCGACCCGGCCCACCTCGACCCCTCCGAGCACGCGTTCTTCGCCCGCTGCGACCGGCTGTCGAGGGTCGCCTATCCCAAGCCGGCGCCGGCCGATCCGCGCCCGCTGTACAACCCGGTGGTCTGGGCCGTGAACAACGAGCGCGACCTGCCGGTCTGGCTGACCGCGGGCAACGACGACGTCCGCAAGATCGCCGTGCCGCTGCCCGAGTTCGGCGTCCGCGAGACCGCCGCCCGCTGGCTGGCCAACGCGCTGGCCGGCTATCGCGAGGCGGACGAGGACGGCCGCCGCGAGCTGGAACGGCGGCTGGCCGAGCAGACCCAGGGCATGACGCTGCGCGGCATGATGGCGATCGCCCGGCTGGCGGCCCGGATGCGCACCCCGATCGGCGAGATCGACGAGGCCGTGCGCTGCTACCGGGTCGGCGTGCACGACAACCCGTGGCGCGCCTCGCATCTGCGCGAGCGCATGCGCAACGCGTCGGGCACGATCTCGTCGCGGGTCAAGGGACAGCGCGAGGCCATCCAGCGGTCGGTCGACATTCTCGTCCGGGCGGTGCTCGGCCTCTCCGGCGCGCAGGCCGGCGGCAACGCCTCCCGGCCCCGGGGCGTGCTGTTCTTCGCCGGCCCGACCGGCGTGGGCAAGACCGAGCTGGCCAAGGAGCTCACCCAGCAGATCTTCGGCGACGCCCGCGCCTACACCCGTTTCGACATGAGCGAGTTCTCGGCCGAGCACTCGGCCGACCGGCTGATCGGCGCCCCGCCCGGATATGTGGGGCACGACGCCGGTGGGGAGCTGACCAACGCCGTACGGCAGAGGCCCTTCAGTCTTCTGCTGTTCGACGAGATCGAGAAGGCGAACCCGCGGATCCTCGACAAGTTCCTGCAGATCCTCGACGACGGGCGGCTCACCGACGCCAGCGGCTCGACCGTCTACTTCTCCGAGACGGTGCTGGTCTTCACGTCCAACCTGGGCGTGACGGCCGAGGAGTACGCGATCCAGGCCGAGGCCGACCCGCTCCAGCCGCCGTTCACCCGCGAGGAGCTGGAGAAGCGGGTGCGGCACGCGGTCGAGCACCACTTCGTGAGCGTCCTGAACCGGCCCGAGCTGCTCAACCGGCTCGGCGACAACATCGTGGTGTTCAACTTCATCGACGCCGCGACCGCCGCCGAGATCTTCGACGTGCTGGTCGCGCACGTCCGGGAACGGCTGAGGGCGGAGCACGGGGTCGATCTGAGGCTTGCTGAGGACGTACGGCGTCAATTGCTCGAAGGCGCCACCCGCAACCTCGGCATGGGTGGTCGCGGCATCGGCTCGCACCTGGAGAGTGCCCTGGTCAATCCGCTCGCCCGCGAGCTGTTCCGCCGTGACGGCCCGGCCGGCGGCGAGATCACCGTCACCGGTCTGCGGCACGCCGACGGCATCTGGCAGGTGAGCCTGGCATGAGGATCAGGATCAACCGGGTCCACTATCCGGTGCTGGTGCTCGGATACGGGCGCCGGGCCGGCGTGTGGACGCAGGGCTGCGGCATCGGCTGCGCCGGCTGCGTGTCCCGCGACACCTGGGACGCCGACCCGGAGACCGAGGTCGACGTCGGCGAGGTCGCGCGGTGGTGCGCGGGCCTGCCCGGCGACGTGGACGGGGTGACGATCAGCGGCGGCGAGCCGTTCGACCAGCCCGCGGCGTTCCTCGAACTGCTCGGCGCGCTGCACGCGTGGCGGGACGGCCTGGACCGGCCCATCGACCTGCTCGCCTACAGCGGCCGCTCGCTCCCGGTGCTGCGGAACCGCTTCGCCGGGCATCTGGCATTGCTCGACGCCGTGATTCCCGGCCCGTTCGTCGAGGCCCGGGCGCCCGGCAACCGCTGGCGTGGCTCGGCCAACCAGGAGCTGGTCCCGCTGACCCCGCTCGGCCACGAACGGTACGACGCCGAGGTGGACCGGCCGGCCGGGGCGACCCGGATCCAGCTGGGCAGCGACGGCGACCGGATTTACCACATCGGCGTGCCGGCGCCCGGTGATCTGACCGCGCTCGAGGCGGCCCTGGCCCGCCGCGGGCTGGCATATGAGGAGGCTTCATGGCGGAGTTGATGTGTCCCGGCTGCAAATCCGACATGCCGGCCGGTACGCAGTATTGCCAGTCGTGCTTCCTCACGCCGGTGGCGAAGCCGGCCACGGGTGCCCCGGCCGCTCCGGATGCCCCGGCTCCCTCGGACGCCCCGGCTGCCGGGCCCGCCTGCGGTGATCCCGACTGTCCCACCGGGGGACAGCCTCCGGAGGCCGGGTGCCGGCCCTGCGGGCTGAGCGTTCCCACGTTGAGCTTCGCGTGGGGGACGGTCGCCGTGCGCGCCGGCCGGCCGCTGGTGGTGGGCCGCGAGAACTCGCCGATCGCCGGGCACCTCGCCGAATACACGAACGTCGGCCGCCGGCACGCCGAGGTGCGCAGCGACGGCCGCGCCCTGACCGTGGTCGACCTCGACTCGATGAACGGCACCTTCGTCAACGGCGAGCGCCTCGCGCCGAACGAGGAGACGCCGGTGCGCGCCGGCGACAAGATCCGGTTCGCGGCCCGCCTCGAGGCGACCGTGACGGGAGGGGCGTCGTGAGGCCCGTCGACGTGGTGGCGGTGACCCACCGGGGCCGCGCCCGCGACCACAACGAGGACACGGTCTCAGTGGCCGGCTTCGTGTCCGGCGTGGTCGAGGGCCAGCCGGTGCGGTTCGCGGTCGATCCCGTCCGGCCGGTGACCTGCCTGGTCGCGGACGGCCTGGGCGGGCAGGCCGAGGGCGGCCGGGCGAGCCGTCTGGCCGCGGCCACGATCGCCGACGCGGCGCCGTTCTTCCACGACCGGGAGGCGGTGGTCGAGGCCGTACGGAAAGCCAATCAGGCGGTGTACGCCGAGATGGCGCTCAGCCCGGCGTGGAGCGGCATGGGTTCGACGGTGGTCCTGATGGTCCTGGCCGGCGAGAAGATGATCTGCGCGAACGTGGGGGACAGCCGCTGCTTCCTGCTGCGCGACTCGCACATGGTGCAGCTGTCCGAGGACGACTCGGTGACGCCGGCGCCGGGCGAGGCCACGGTCGCGACGGTGGTGACGCAGACGCTGGGCGGCCGGTCCCGTACGACCGCGGTCGAACCGCACGTCCTGGAGATCGAGGTACGCCCGGGCGACCAGTTCCTGCTGTGCAGTGACGGCCTCACCGACGAGTTGGCGCCGGAGCGGATCGAGGCCGAGCTGGCCGGGGCGGCCGATCCCCGTACGGCGGTCGAGGGCCTGCTGCGGGCCACGCTCGACGCGGGCGCCCGCGACAACGTCTCCATCGTGCTGGCCGCCGTCCCGGCGGCCGGCCCCTCCCAGGAAGGAAGCACCGAGTGACCGACGACGGACACAGCTACCCAGGCGCCGTCCGCGGAGTGGCCGGCGTCCCCGGCACGGTCCGCGACCACGCCGCCGTTCCCAGCGCTCCTGGAACTACTCGCGACGCCGCGGGTGCTCCTGGCACTACCCGCGACGCCGCGGGCGCTCCTGGCACTACCCGTGACGCCGCGGGCGCTCCTGGCACTACTCGCGATGCCGCCGGCGCTCCTGGCACGACGCGCGACGGTGGCGTGGCGTCCGAGCCCTTCGCGCGCGTCAACCTTCCTCCCACGCTGCGCCGCGACTACGACTACGTCCGGGAGCTCGGCGCCGGCGGCGAGGCCGACCTGCTGCTGGTGCGGGACCGGGCGACCGGCGCGGAGTGCGTCGTGCGGCTCTACCGCCGCCAGGACCTGCCCCTCGACGAGGAGAAGCTGAACCGGCTGCGCACGGCCGACCCGCGCCACCTGATCGGCCTGCTCGGCTACGGCCGCGGCGACGGATACGTCTGGGAGATCCTCGAGTACGCGCCGTACGGCTCCCTCGAGCAGCTGATGAGCCGCTACCCGGCGCCCTGGCCGGCCGACAAGATCCTCGACGTCTTCGACCAGCTGGCCCCGGCCATCACCTACGCCAACTCGCTCGGCATGGTGCACCGCGACATCAAGCCCGGCAACGTGCTGATCCGGTCGATGAACCCGGCCGACCTGGTGCTGGCCGACTTCGGTCTCACCAAGTTCATCGAGGCCACCCACGCCCACGGCACCAACTCGCGCACCTCGGCCTACGCGCCGCCCGAGGCGATCGCCGGCCACACCTCGAAGTGGAGCGACTGGTGGTCGCTCGGCATCATCATGTTCGAGCTGCTGACCGGCCGGAACCCGTTCCAGAACCCGGACGGCACCTGGTTCAACGAACAGGTGATCACCTCCATCCTGATCAGCCGCGAGATCTCGGTGTCGGACATCGCCGACGACCATTGGCGCCTGCTCGTGCGCGGCCTGCTGACCCGGGTGCCGGAGAAGCGGTGGGGCCCGGGGCAGACGGCCGCGTGGCGGGCCGGCGGCAAACCGCCGGTGGCCGACCCGGAGCCGGCGCGGGACCCGGGCCGCCCGGTGACGAAGAGCAGCGCGACGTTCGTGTTCGAGGGCGTCGGCTACAACGATCCGGTGGCGCTGGCCGCCGCGCTGCGCCGCGACTGGGGCGGCGGCCGCCGGCTGCTGGCCGGGCGCGCGGTCAAGGCGCCCACCTATCTGGCCCTCAAGGACTGGATGACCAAGCACGAGCGCAACGAAGCGGTGCAGGCGCTCAACGACGGCGTCGACGAACGCCCGGAGCGCGGCCTGATGCAGGTCATCATGGCGCTGGATCCGGACTCGCCGCCGGAGTTCAACGGCCGCCGCCTCGACGACGCGAGCCTGCGCGCGCTGACCCGCGACGCCATCGCCAACGAGCCGGCCGCCCGGCAGATCCTCGGCCAGATCTACGAGGACGGCATCCTCACCATCTGCGACGACACCCCCGGCTGCGCCGGTTACGCGCTGCTCGACGACCGCTGGCATCGCAACGTCGAAGCCGCGCAGGCCCGGCTGCGGCAGACCGGCGTGACCATCTCGCAGGGTGACTTGCAGACGTTACGGATGCAACTGCTGGTCGCCTCGTACGCCGGTCAGGAGAGCCTGTTCGCCGAACCGGCCGCCGGGGCGTCGAGCAACGCCGAGGCGTTGCGGCAGCCGTGGTTCCGCGCCCTGGTGGCTGATCGCCCGGACCCGCGGCAGGAGGCTCCGTGGCACGCCGCGCTCATGCTGACCGCCCCGGTCGCCACCCAGCAGACGCGGGATCAGCACGTCGAGGCCGAACGCGCCCGCCTGGCCGAGGAGCAGCGCCGCATCGCGGAGAGCCGCGCGAACATGGACCGCGTCAGCGTCCCGATCGGCGTGGTCTGCGGCGTCATCGCGTTCTGCGCTCCGCCCGCCGGCGCGCTGGCCGGCCCGGCCGCGGTGTACTTCGGCGTCCGCGCCCGGCGTACCCGCCATCGGGCCGCCTCCACGTGGGCGATCGGGCTGGGCGCGGTCGGCTTCGTCTTCGCCGCCATCACGATCATCATGTATCTCGCTTCCCTGGCGAGCGGGGCGGCCGCCTAGGGAGCGCCGTCGGAGGCCAGGAAAGTCAGGGCACGCGCGGTGCGGGAGCCCGGCTCGGCGGTGTAGACGAGCATGGTCAGGGCCGGATCGTCGTTGACCCGGAACGACTCGTAGTCGAAGGTCAGCTCGCCGGCGAGGGGATGGCGGTAGCGTTTCGCGCCCCGCCGGTAGCGCAGGACGTCGTGGGATGCCCAGAGGGCCCGGAAGTAGTCGCTCCGGGCCGACAACTCGTCGACGAGCCGGGCGATGTGCTGGTCGCCGGGGTCCCGCCCGGCCGAGGCGCGCAGCACGGCGACGCCGTTGTGGGTGGCGCCTTCCCAGTCGAGGTAGAAGTCGCGGGCCCTCGGATCGAGCAGCTGAAAGCGCAGAGTGTTGAAAGGTTCCCCAGGCTGCAGGGAGAAGACGGCCCGGCCGAGCCGGTTGGCGTAGAGGAAGTCCAGGCGGTCGTTCTGGATGAACGCCGGCGTGGCCAGGGCGTCCAGGACGCGGCGGAGTTCCGGCCGGACGACGGGCCGTCCGGCCGGCCGCTCGGGCCTGGTCCGCTGGATCGCGGCGACCAGGCTGAGGAAGTGGTCGCGCTCGTCCTCGCCGAGCCGCAGCGCCCGGGCCACCGCGTCGAGGACTTCGCGGGAGGCGCCGGCCACCCGCCCCCGTTCCAGACGGGTGTAGTAGTCGACGCTGACGCCCGCGAGGTGGGCGACCTCCTCACGGCGCAGCCCGGGCACCCGCCGCACGCCGGAGAACTTGGGCACACCGGCCTGGTCGGGGGTGAGGCGGGCGCGGCGGGTGGTGAGAAAACCGCGCAGCTCGGCCGGGAAGTCCATGATCCGACCCTAACCAGGGTCTGGCAGACCCTGGGTGGGACCCGGCCTCCCCGGCGGCGCCAAGATGCGGTTGGCTCGGCTCATGGTGGAACATCGCCCGCTCGGGCGTACCGGCGTCTCGGTCAGCAAACTGTGCTTGGGCACCATGATGTTCGGCGACTGGGGCAACAAGGACCACGACGAGAGCATCAAGGTGATCCATCGGGCGCTCGACGCGGGGATCAACTTCGTCGACACGGCCGACGTGTATTCGGCCGGAGAGTGCGAGGAGATCGTCGGCAAGGCCATCAAGGGCCGCCGCGACGACATAGTGCTCGCCTCCAAGGCCAACATGCCGATGAGCGACGACCCCAACCACCGGGGCAACTCACGCCGGTGGATCACGCGCGCGGCCGAGGACTCCCTGCGCCGGCTGGGCACCGACCGGCTCGACCTCTACCAGGTGCACCGCTGGGACCCGGCGGTCGACCTGGACGAGACCCTCGGAGCGCTGACCGATCTCGTACGAGCCGGGAAGGTCCGCTACATCGGTCACACCACCTTCCCGGCGTCGACGATCGTGGAGGCGCAGTGGGTCGCCGAGCGCCGGGGCCGCGAACGTTTCGTGACCGAGCAGCCCCCGTACTCGATCCTGGTCCGCAACGCCGAGAACGAGGTCCTGCCGGTGGCGCAGCGCTACGGGATGGGCGTCATCTCGTACAGCCCGCTGGCCGGCGGCTGGCTGTCCGGCCGCTACAGCCGGCAGGCGCAGGACCTGCCGGCCTCGGAGGCCCGGCGGCGGCTGGCCAACCGCTTCGACATGACCCGTTCCGAGAACCAGCGCAAGCTCACCGCCGTCGAGCAGCTCACCGACCTCGCCGACGAGGCCGGCCTGACGCTCATCGAGCTGGCCATCGCCTTCGTGCTGCGCCACCCGGCGATCACCGCCCCGATCATCGGCCCGCGCACGATCGAGCACCTGGACTCCCAGCTGGCCGCGGCGGACGTCGTGCTCACCCCCGACGTGCTGGACCGTATCGACGAGATCGTCCCGCCCGGCCTGACCCTCAACCCGGCCGACAACAGCTGGCTCAACCCCCTGCTGGAGCCGGCCGCCCGCCGCCGCTGACCCGGCCCTGGGGAACGTCAGCTTCTGAGGGCCTCCAGGTCGGTGAAGAAGTCGGGGTAGGTCTTGGCCACGCACCCCGGATCGAGGATCTCGATGCCCGGCGCGCTCAGGCCCAGCAGGGACAGGCTCATCGCCATGCGGTGGTCTTCGTAGGTCTCGAACCGGGTCGGCCTCGGGGTGCCGGGCGTGATGGTGAAGCCGTCCTCGTCCTCGACGGCGTCGATGCCGGCGCGGCGCAGCTCGGTGACCACGGCGGCGATGCGGTCGGTCTCCTTGCCCCGGATGAAGCCGATGCCGCGGACCCGGGTGGGGGAGTCGGCGAGGACGGCCACGGCGGCCAGGGTCTGGGCGGTGTCGGAGATGTCGGCCATGTCGACGTCGACGCCGTGCAGGGGGCCGGTCCGGCTCACGGTGAGCGAATCCCTCGTCCGGGTCACGGTGGCGCCCATCCGCTCCAGGACGTCGGCGAAGCGTACGTCCCCCTGAAGACTGGCCGTGCCGAGACCGCTCACGGTGACCCGGCCGCCGGCGATGGCGGCGGCGCCCAGGAAGTACGAGGCGGCGCTGGCGTCGGGCTCGATGTCATAGGTGCGCGCGGTGTAAGAGCCCGGGCGGACGGTCAGGCCCTCCACGGTCGCGCCGAAGGCGGCCATCACGGCCTTGGTCATCTCGACATAGGGAACCGAGACCAGCTCGGAGGTGAGCGAGACCTGAAGGCCGTCGCGCATCAGCGGCCCGGCCATCAGCAGGCCGGACAGGAACTGGCTGGAGATGTGGCCGCTGACGTGGACCGGGCCGCCGTGCATGGGGCCGCTGACCGCCGCGGGCAGGAAGCCGGGCTCGCCCAGCTCCTCGACCTTGGCCCCGACCTGGCGCAGCGCGTCGAGCACGGGCCCGAACGGGCGGGCACGCAGCTGCGGCGTGCCGTCGACGACCGTGCGGCGGGCGAACAGGGCCGCCGCCGGAAGGACGAACCGCGACGTCGTGCCCGACTGACGGGCGTCGACGACGGCGCCCTCGGCGGGCGATCCGCCGCCGGTGACCGACGCCGTACGGGAAAGGGGGTCGGCCGAGACGGACGCGCCCAGCGCGGCCACCGCCGCCATCATCGCCCGGGTGTCGTCGGCGAACAGGGCGCCCGTGAGAGTGGACTCGCCCGGCGCGAGGGCGGCGCAGAGCAGAGCCCGGTTGGTGATGCTCTTGGAGCCGGGCGGGCGGACGACGGCGTTGAGCGGGCGGGTGAGTGGCTGGATGGCGCGGGAATCGGTCACGCGCCCATTCTTCCGGGATCGCCCCCGGCCGTGCCGGAGGAATTTCCAGCCTGTGGATAACCGCCCCGCTGTGGACAACTCAAACGATCTTCGCGAGAGCCGCCACAATGGCGCGATGCGAATCAGGGCAGCACTTCTGGCCGACCTTCCGCCGCTGCGCGACATCGAGCGCGCCGCCGGCGAGAGCTTCCGCGCGATCGGTATGGCGGCGATCGCCGACGACGAGCCGCCGGCGCTCGAGGTGCTCACGCACTATCAGCGCGCCGGGCGGGCCTGGGTGGCGGCCGACGGGCCGGGGCCGCCCATCGGCTATCTGCTGGCTCGCCTGGTCGACGGGGACGTCCACGTCGAGCAGGTGTCGGTCCATCCGAGCCGCCAGGGCGAAGGCGCCGGCTCCGCGTTGCTCGACCGGGCGGAGACGTACGCGGTGGAGGCCGGCGCTCCCGCCTTGACCCTCACCACGTTCGCCGAGGTGCCGTGGAACGCGCCCTACTACCGGCGGCGGGGGTTCACCGTGCTCGGCGAGGCGGAGCTCGGCCCGGGGCTGCGGGCGGTCCGGGAGCACGAGGCCGCGATCGGGCTCGACCGCTGGCCCCGCGTCGCCATGCGGCGGCCGGCCGGGGCGGGTCAGTCCCAGTCGCGGTCGGCGGCCAGATAGAAGCCCGGGTAGGACGGCTGGTTGTAGGTGGTCTGCTGGCGGGCGACCTCGGCCCGGTACTGCGGATCGTGCATGAGGGTGGTGAGCTTGTGGGTGGTGACCTCCGTGCTGAGGTGGACGCGGATGGCGGAGCTGTCCGCGGTCCGTACGAGAAGCTCCTCGCGCCAGTCGCCGAAGATGTCGGCGACCAGGCTCGGGTTTCCCTTGGTGCCGTTGTTGGCCAGCGTGCCCTCGGCGGTCAGCAGGCGGCCGCGCTGCCAGTCGTCGATCGTGGGGGTCACGTCGAGGGCGCCGTTGACGATCTGGGTCGAGCCGTCGGCGGCCCAGTGGATGCTCTGGTTCGTGCCGGGGATCGGCCCGGGGATCACCTGGCCGGTCGCGGTGTGTACGCCCAGGGCCTCCGATCCGCCGGGCATGCTGGCCCACGACTCGAGGCCGCGGGTGCCGGGCAGCACGTCGCCGACCATGCCGCGTCCGGTGTCGCGCCCGGAGTAGGTGCCGAACAGGACCTCGCCGGTGGCGGCGTCGCGCATGGCCATGCCGTACGGGGCGAGGGCCGCGTTCTCGTGCACGGTGAAGATCTCGAGCCCGGGCCGGCCGGGGTCGATGTCGGTGACGTGCATGGCGTCGCCGTGCCCGAGCCGCACCCGCTGGCCGGGGGCGGCACTGCCCTCGGGCAGCACGCCGAAGGAGGAATAGAGCAGGCTGCCGTCGTCGTCGATGGTCGCCGAGCCGTAGACGATCTCGTGCCGCCCGTCGCCGTCCACGTCGGCGGCGCTCAGCGAGTGGAATCCCTGGGTGGTGAGCGTGGCGAACTCCGGGTCGGTGCCGTCGCGGCCGTGCGGGGTGTCGTTGAAGGGGTTGGTCATCGGGGTCCAGCCGCTGTCCACGTGCCAGTTCTCGGTGAGCCGCCGCCCGTCCCAGCGATAGGCGACCAGCGTCGAGCGGGTGTAGTAGCCGCGGGCGAAGACGGCGGAGGGGTGGCGGCCGTCCAGATAGGCCACGCCGGACAGGAAACGGTCGACCCGGTTGCCGGGCTCGATGCGCGGCATGGCGTAATCGCCCCACATGAGGCCGTCGTCGTGCCGGCCCGGGCGGTACGGGATGGTCTGAAGCTCGCGTCCGGTGGCGCCCTCGAAGACGGTCAGATATTCGGGGCCGTCGACGATGAAGCCGTCGAAGGCGCGCAGCGCGTTGCGGGGGCTGCGGGCGGGGGCGTAGACGTCGATGAAGTAGTCGGCCAGGGCGGCGGCGTCGGCGCGGCTCAGCGGATAGGTGTAGGCGGGGGCGATGCCGAAGGCCTGTTCCAGGGTCGCGGGCCACCGGCCGGCCACCACCTCCGGATGCGCGTGCCAGCCCTGGAAGACGCCGACCAGGTGCTCGTAGTATCCGGCGGCGCTGAGCCGGTAGTCGTCGGTGTGCGCGTAACCGGCCCGGATGTCGGCCCGCGGCATGGTGATGTGGCGCTGCGAGAGGACGCGGCCGTCCGGCGCGTAACGGATGATCTTCGTGCCGGGTGCGGTCTTGAACATCATCTCGGAGCGGCCGTCGCCGTCGAAGTCGTAGACCAGGAACTGGGTGTAATGCGCGCCGGCGCGGATGTTGACGCCCAGGTCGATGCGGTGCCGGAGGGTGCCGTCGAGCTCGTAGGTGTCGATGTAGACCGGGCCGGTGTAGCCGACCTGTGAGACGTCCTTGCTGTTGGAGGGATCCCATTTGACGACGTATTCGTACTGACCGTCGCCGTCCACGTCGCCGACGCTCATGTCGTTGGCGGAGTAGGTGTACGCCTCGCCGGCCGGGGTGACGCCGCCGGCCGGCTTGCGCAGCGGCAGGTCGTAGTAGGCGGCGTCCCACGCGGTGGCCGAGCCGGCGGGGCCAGGGCCGGCCGGGGCGACCCGGTAACGCGCGCCGGGCGGGCCCTCGCGGTCCAGGTAGTTGGTGCTGCCGGAGACGGTCGCGATGCGGTGGCCGTCGCGGTAGACGTGGAAGGCCGTGTGCTCGCCCCGGAGCAGCCGCCAGCTCAGGAAGCGCCCCTCGCCGGTCGTGGCGACGACGAGGCCGCGATCGAGCCGTTCCATGGCCGGACGGCCCGGCGCGGCGGCCGTCGCGGGCGCGGGGGCGGTGGCGGCGGCGGTGGCCGTCAGGAGCAGCACTGCGACGTACGCCAAGCGAGAGGTCATGGCGATCTCCGGGGCTAGGTAAGCGCTTTCCCCGGAGAGTGTGCATCGACGAGCGCCGATGGGTCAACTGTCAGAGCACGTGCTGGCCGTACATCTCGCCCAGCGGGTCGGCGATCAGCTCGATGCGGGCGCCGTCGGGGTCGCGGAAGTAGACCGAGACGCCGCTGTGCACCTCGTGCTCGACGCCGGCCTCGGTGAGGCGGCCGATCAGCGCGTGCCATTTCGCCGGCTCGACGCTGATCGCCATGTGGTGCAGGCGGCCGAGGACTTCCGCGTACGGGCCGACGTCGAGGCCGGGGAAGTCGAAGAAGGCGAGCAGGTTGCCGTGGCCGATGTCGAAGAAGAAGTGCGACGAGCCGGGGTAGTCCCTGTTCTCGATCAGCTCGGTCAGCGGGAAGCCCAGCACGTCCTGATAGAACCGGATGGTGCGTTCCACGTCGCTGCTGATCAGCGCGGTGTGGTGCAGTCCACGGGCGGTCGAGGCGGGCCGCGCGCCGGGCGGCTTGAGGTGGGCCTCGCGCAGGCGGGCGCGCTCGGCCTCACGGGCGGCGGGATCGGGGGTTGTCATGGCCCGACTCTAGAGCTCACTTGACGATGCGCAGGTGTGAGCGCTTTCGCGGACCCGGTTTCGGCTCCTCCTTGAAGACCTCGTCGAGGCGGTGGCGCAACGTCTCGCGGGGATTCTCGGCGGGCACCTCACGGATTTCGCGCGGCTTCGGGGCGTACCTCAATTTGATCTCCCGAATGACCACGACCGTCACCGCGACGGCGAGGAAGTCGCGGACCACGGCCCAGCCGGCCGTGCCGAGGGTGAAATCGGAGGCGAACAGGACGCTCTGCAGGACCGCTCCGGCCATCGCGGCGATGGCCGACGCGCCGGCCAGGCGGGCGGGATCGCCCTTGACGCCGTGCCAGTAGAGCGGCAGCCAGCGGTCCAGCAGCCAGGCGAACAGCACCGCCGGCACCACCTGCGGGATGGCCTGGGTCGCGGCTTCGAGAAGGTTGTCGGTGTCGGGCACCAGCGCCGCCACCACCAGCATGGCCAGCGCGTCGAAGCGGCGCGGGCCGTACGCGCCCTGCGCCACCAGCCAGACCGCGCCCACGGCGGCGGCCGGCCAGAGCGCGCCGTCGAGCGCGTGCCCGGCGAGCAGGGCCAACAGGTAGAGCAGGGCGAACCCGGCCGAGCGGGCGCCGTAACGGGCGAGGCTCAAGGCTTGTACCTCCGAGACCGGTCCGGGGGAGGGACCGTTCTGTGGAGATCGGCCGCCGGCCGGCCGAGTTGAGCCTGGTGGCGAAGTTTTGTCGGACCCATCCGATAGAACTACCGCACCTGTTCGTGAGGAGGATCGGTTGTGACAAGTGAGGGCGCCGCGTTCGAGCGGCGCAGCACAGCCCCGGTCATGGCGCCCGTGCGGGCGCGCAAGCTGGCCAAGGTGCCGTTCGTGGAGCTCGCCGAGGGGCGGCTGCAGGGGGTGGTGTCGAGCGGTTCGGACGTCGAGAGGGTGTACGTCTCGTCGATCACCGCGGCCGAGCACGGGCTGAGCTGCAACACCAACAACAACCGTCCGTGCGGGGGCCTCGGCGGCGGCTCCCGGCCCTGCAACCATCTCAAGGCGCTGCTCGAGGCCGCCCTGGCGCAGTACGGGGTGGAGCGCGTGGCCCGCTACCTCAAGGTCGAGCCGCCGTCCGGTGAGACCGACCTGTGGCCGGCGCTGCGGCCGGTGGCCGCGCCCCAGCGGGCGGCCGAGGTGTTCAGCAGCTTCCTGCGCCACCTGGCCTATCTCGAGGTTGCGCCGAGCACCGATCCGCTGCCCGACCTCCAGTGGTTCCCGGCCGCGAGTCAGGCGGTGCGCTGATGCTTCCCGACGCGCTCCCGGCCCGCCCGGCCGGGTTCGACGAGGTGCAGGCCGTGGCCGACGGGCTCGACGACGCCCTCGTGCACGGGCTGGCCCGGCTCGACGACGAGCGGGTGGCCGCCCTCGAGGCCGTGGCCGCCGCCTTCGACTCCTCGCCGCTGGCCGGCCGGGCCGCCGAGGCGGTCGGCAAGATCGTCGCGGGCACGGTGACCGACGAGCATCTGGCCGTCCTGGCCGGGTGCCGGGTGGCGCTGCTCGGTGCCGCCCACGACGCGCTGGTCGCCGGGCTTGACGCCGCCACCGGCCGTGTCCGCGAACCGTGGCCGGCCCCGGCCGGGCCGGCCGAGTCGAGTCACCTGACCGCGGGCAGCCGTTCCTGGCTGCGCGAGCTGGCCATCGCGGGCTGGCGCGGCGTCGACCACGAGCTGGCCGCGGGCGGCGCCGCCGCGGTGCGGGCGCTGCTGGCCGAGCCGTCCGGCCGCCGCCTCGCGGTGCTGCTCGACGGCTTCGCGGCCGAGCTGCGGGCCACCGCGCCGGTCGCCACCCTGCCCCGGGTGCCGGTCCGCCGCTGGGCCGACCTGTGGACCAGGGCGCTGATGCTGTCCCAGGACGGCCTGCCGGCCGCGCCGTCGGCACCGGCCGCCGGGCGGCTGCTGATCCTCGGGGCCGATCTGCACGAGCATCCGACGGTGTTCCGCTGCCAGGTGCACGGCCTGCTCGAGACCGGAACGGGTGTCCGCCTGGTCCGTACGAGCGTGGCCGCGGCCAAGGTCGACACGATCAGCGGCCCGTCGGCCTGGCGCATGCTCGGCGCCTTCCCGATCCTGCTGTCGGCGCTCGCGGAGCACCGCTCGGTCGAGGTGTCGGGCATGACGCTCACCGCCGGGGGCGATCTGATCTGGGACGAGAGCCGGGCGGCGCCGGGCGAGCCGGCCGACCCGTTCACCACCGCCCGGGTCCTGCTGGCCGGCGCCGTCGCGTCCTCGACGGCCCCGCTCGACCGGCATCCGGCGGCGATCGCCGAGCCGGTGCTGCTGGAGGGCGGCGGCTTCGAGGTGGACGCCGGCCGGCTGCCGGCCGCCGGGCCGCTCACCGCCGAGCTGGTCGCGGCGGCCGGCGCGGTGCTCGGGCTGCTGCGCTTCGACGGCGACCGCTGGGTGGTACAGCCGCTCGCTGTGCAGGCGACCGTGCGCAAGAAGCCGGTCACCGTGCACACCGGCGACTGGGCGCTCGGCCCCACCGACGCCAAAGCGGCCAAGGCCGAGGCGGCCGCCGGCGGCGCCGTCGAGGTGCTCCGGGAACGAGCGGGAAGGCTGCTGCGCAAATGACCGCGGAAAACCGGCGACAGGTCCTCTACTGGCGGCTGCTGGCCCGGCTCTTCGACCCCGAGGAGCAGGCCGCGCTCGAGCAGGCCAGCGTCGCGATCGTCGGCGACGAAGGGCTCCCGGCGGCGCTGCTCGACCCCGGCGCCTCGATCGACAACCTCGTGCAGCGCCATCCCCACCTGGCCGCCGAGCTCGAGGGCCTCATGACGCCCGGCGACGACGACCGCGAGGGCGAGGTACGCCGGGCCGCGCTCGCCTCCAAGCTGCTGCTCAACGTCTTCGACACCGGCAGCGGCGACGTCAGCGCCGGTCAGCTCGCGCGGTGGCAGGCCGACGCCGGCTGGTTCGAGCGAGCCCTCGGCGAGGAGCCGGGCCAGCTCCGCGGGCGCCCCGAGGGCAAGGTGCTGGCCGGCATCGAGGGTGACCTGATCAAGCGGATGCGGCTGCGCGAGGTGCTGGCCGACCCGCGCCTGGCCGCGAAGCTCACGCCGAGCATGTCGCTCATCGACCAGTTGCTGCGCGACAAGAACAACCTCGACGGCGTCGCGCTGGCCAACGCCAAGCGGCTGATCCGCCAGTTCGTCGACGAGGTGGCAGCGGTGCTGCGCACCCAGGTGGCGCAGGCCAGCGCGGGCACGATCGACCGCTCGGTCCCGCCCAAACGCGTGTTCCGCAACCTCGACCTCGACCGCACGATCTGGAAGAACCTGCCCAACTACAACCCCGGGGACGAGCGGCTCTACGTCGACCGGCTCTTCTACCGGCAGACCGCCAAGCGGGTCACCCCGGCCCGCATGATCGTGGTGGTCGACCAGTCCGGCTCGATGGTCGACTCGATGGTCAACTGCACGATCCTCGCCTCGATCTTCGCGGGCCTGCCCAAGGTCGACGTGCATCTGATCGCGTACGACACCAGGGCGCTCGACCTGACGCCGTGGGTGCACGACCCGTTCGAGGTGCTGCTGCGCACCAAGCTCGGCGGCGGCAACGACGGCCCGGTCGCGATGGCCATGGCCCGGCCCAAGATCGCCGACCCGCGGAACACGGTGATGGTGTGGATCTCGGACTTCTACGAGTTCGACCGTTCCCAGCCGCTGTTCGACGGGGTCGAGGCGGTGCACCGCTCAGGGGTGCGCTTCATCCCGGTCGGCTCGGTCAACAGCTCCGGCACCCAGAGCGTCAACCCCTGGTTCCGCCAGCGCTTCAAAGATCTCGGCACCCCCGTGATCTCCGGAAAGATCCAGAAGCTCGTCGTCGAGCTCAAGAATTTTGTGGCATAGAGGAGACCTTGATGAGCGAGATGCTGCGACCCCCGGCCGAGATCAAGTACGCCGACGAGCTGGACTGGCTCGAGTCGGTCGACGACGGGCCGAAACCGTTCTCCTGGCGCCTGAGCCCCAAGATGGTGCGCCTGTTCATCCTCGGCTCCGAGCGCGCCGACGGCCTCGACCGCGAGATCGGCCAGAAATGGTACGGCGACCGCAGCTTCGTCGAGCGGTCCATCGTCACCCTCGCCTCCGACCGCGGGCTGCTGCTCATCGGCGACCCCGGCACCGGCAAGAGCTGGCTGGCCGAGCTGCTCGCGGCGGCCATCAGCCGCAACTCGACGCTGGTCGTGCAGGGCACCGCCGGCACCACCGAGGACCACATCAAATATTCGTGGAACGTCTCCATGGTCATCGCCAAGGGCCAGTCGCGGTCCTCGATGATCCCGTCGCCGATCATGACGGCCATGGAGGGCGGCGTCATCGGCCGTTTCGAGGAGCTGACCCGCTCGACCAGCGACGTGCAGGACGCGCTGATCTCGATCCTGTCCGAGAAGTACGTCTCCATCCCCGAGCTCGACGAGGACAACATCGTCTTCGCCCAGCCCGGCTTCTCGATCATCGCCACCGCCAACAGCCGCGACCGCGGCGTCAACGATCTTTCCTCGGCCCTCAAACGCCGCTTCAACTTCGTCCGCATCCCCGTGGTGACGAACAAGAAGAGCGAAGCCGAGATCGTCCGATTCCGTACGGAGGAGTTGCTGCGCCGCCACAACATCGAGCTCGAGGTGCCGCCCACTCTGCTCGACGTTCTCCTGCAGAGCTTCGCCGACCTGCGCGCGGCCGCCGGGTCGGCCGGCAGCGACGACGAGAAGCTCGAGTCGGCGCTGTCCACGGCCGAGCAGATCGGCGTGCTGGAGGACGCGATCCTGCACAGCAACTTCTTCGGCGCCTCCGAGCTGACCGCCGAGACGCTGGCCGGCTCCCTGGTCGGGTCGCTGGCCCGGCGCAGCCCCGAGGACCTCGCGATCCTCAACAAGTACTGGCACGGCGTGATCGAGCCGCGCAGCAAGGAGGACGGCGGCGAGTGGACCGGCTTCCTCGAGGGCGGCCGCCAGGCGATCGAGACTCTCTCATGAGCGGGCCCTTCGACCCGCTGCGGGCGCAGCTGCTGGGCGCGGCCGAGGCGCTGGCCGACGGCCCGGCCGCGCTGCCCGAGATCCTCACCGGCATGGTCGACGACGTCGAGCACGCCCTGCGCGAGCCGCTGGAGATCTTCCCGGTCTGCCACCACTCGCCGGCCTCGGCGCTGGCCATGGTCCGGCGCCTGCGCGAGAAACAGCCCAAGGTGATCTACCTGGAGCTGTGCGAGGACATGACGCCGATCCTCACCGAGCTGCGCAACTGCCGGCTGCCGGTGGCGTTGCAGGCGTTCGCCTCCGAGCTCGAGGGCTTCCCGGTCGCGTCGGCGCCGCTCAGCGTCATCGCCCCGATCACCGAGAGCTCGGCCGAATACCAGGCCATCTCGTACGCCCTGGAGACGCCCGGCGTCGAGCTCGTGCTGGTCGACCGTTCCACCGACCACATCTTCCAGTGGGCGCCGCGCGACGAGAGCGCCCAGCCGGAACAGCACCAGGAGGAGGACCTGCACGGCGACGCGGTCGGCGTCGAGATCGGCGACCTGCGGCCGCGCTTCGCCGAGCTCGAGGAGCACCTGCTGCACCACGGCCGGGTCCGGCACTGGTCGGAGTGGTGGGACCAGTACGTGGAGCAGCCCCTCGCCGGGTGCGACCACGAGACGTACCGCCAAGTCATGATCCTCATCGGCAGCCTGTTCCGCCGGCTGGCGCCGCACGACGGCGCCCGCTGGCGCAGCGACGAGGACCGCGAGCGCTACATGTGGACGCGCATCCGCGAACATCTGGCCGCCGGCGAGATCGACCCGGCTGACTGCCTCTACGTCTGCGGGGCGTTCCACGCGGCGAGCCGGCTGCCCGAGGTCGGCTCGGCCGCCGGCACCCCCGGCTTCGCGATCAGCCCGCGCACCGGCACGACCTGGCTCTACGGCCTCATCCCGTCGAGCCACTCGGCCATCGAGGCCCAGTTCGGCCTGGCGCCGGGCTCGGTCTCGATCGCGGCCGCCACCTGGCAGAAAGGGCTGACCAGGACGCGGCTCACGCCGTTCGAGCTCGACGGGCAGAAAGGCGGGCGCAACAAGAAGACCCGCAAGGCGCTGCCACCGCCGATGGCCGACCCGCCGCCGGCCGACCAGCTGACCGGATATCTCTCCGGGCCGCCCGTGCTCGACGGGCTCGACGAGGCCGAGCTGCGCGGCTGGTGCGTCGACATCGTCCGGCTCGCCCGCCGCAACGGCTACCTGGCCAGCACAGCCGACGCGATCGCCGTCTTCGAGACGTCGATCCTGCTCGCCGGCATGCGCGGGCGGGCGCGGCCCACACCGTACGACTTCGCCGACGCCGCCGTGACCTGCATCGAGAAAGACGTCGTGCCGGGGCGGCGCGACGTGCGGCGGCTCTGCGAGATCCTGCTCGGCGGCGACCGGATCGGCCAGGTCGGCTACGACGCCCTGCCGCCGCTGGCCCGCGACGTGTTCGACCGGCTGGCCCCGCTCGAGCTGAACCTCGAGCAGCGCACCATTCAGCGGGCGCTGCTCGACCTGACCGCCCGGCCCGAGCTGGCCGCCTGCTCCCAGCTGCTCTGGATGCTGCGCTACCTGCTGCCCGACCACGCGGTCCGCCCGATCATGGGCTCGCGCCGGCTGGGCGAGAAACACTTCCAGGAGAGCTGGGACCTCGACCTCGGCCGCCACCAGCGGACGATCATCGAGCTGGGGTACGAGGGCGTCACCGTCGAACAGGTGCTGGAACAGCGCCTGCGCCGCGCGGCCTGGGACAACTCGGCCACGGCGGCCGTCGCGCTCAAGGCGGTCGAGGACTCGCTGCTGTTCCTGTCCAGCCCGCGGCTCACCGACGAGCTCGGCGCCCGCGCGGTCGAGCTGCTCAAGGCCGAGCGCACGGTCGACGAGGCCCCGGTCGTCCTGCGCCGCGTCCGGCGGTTGCTCGCCCACTACCGGAGCGCCGCTCCGGCGCTTCCCGCCTGGTGCGAGCGTTTTGTCACCGAGGGGTACGCCCACTACTGCACCCTGCTGCCGACGGCGTTCGTGGACGACGAGACCGGGGTGCGGCAGGTCGGAGCGATGCTCGGGTTCCTGTTCAGCATGGAGAGCCTGGCCCTGTCGCTCGGCTGCGACCGGGCCCAGCTCGAATTGGCGGTCCGGCAGTCACACCCGGAGTCGCCGGCCAAGGTGGCGCTGCTCTGGGCGGCCCGCCATCAGCTCGGCGCCCTGCCCCTGGCCGGCCTCCGCACGAGAGTGGAGGAGCTGCTGGGCAACCCGCTGGTGGTGCCGTCAGTCCCGCAGTACGTGAGCGGCTTCGTGCAGGCGCTGGAGCCGGTGCCGCGGCTGGCCCCGTTCGTGGTCGAGACGTTGTCCAAGGCGTTCGGCCGCCTGCCCGACCCGGTCCTGCTGCCCTGGCTGCCCACGCTGATCACCACGCTGCGCGACCAGGCGGCCGAGCTGGTCCCGGTGCTGACGAGGGAGGCCGGCCGCACCTTCCCGGCCACGCTGGAGGCGCTCGACGGGTGGACCCCGCCGTGGGACCGCGAGCAGACCCCGAGGCGGCCCGCGGCGCGCCTCGGCGCCGGCCCGGCTTCCGCCTTCCTGGCCGCCCACCCGGCGGCGGCCGACGCCGTGGCCGCCCTGCTCGGCTGCCCGGGGGAGTGGGCGGCGCCCGCGCCTCAGCGGCCGGCCCTGCTCGCCTCGTTCCCCGAGGCGGTGATCGCGGTGGAGGCGCTCATGGGCGGACGCCAGTGACGAACCGGGCGGTTCGGGCGGCCACGACAGCCCAGGCCGCCAGCAGGCCCGCGTAAAGGAGGACGGCGGCGGCTGCCAGCATCGCTGAGCCGGTGTGGGTGGCCAGGGCCGACGTCCCGGTCACGCACGTGCCCACCGGGAACGTGAACGACCACCAGGTCAGTGTGAACGGCAGCCGCTCGCGGGCCGCGCGGACGGTGATCGCCGTGGCCAGGGCCATCCACAGCAGGGCGAAGCCCCAGACGGGTACGCCGAAGACGACGCCCAGCAGGCGCAGCGCGTCCGCGGCCGGTGGTGGCAGCACGTGGGTGGCCGCGCCGCCCAGCAGGTTGACGGCGGTGATCGACTGGCCGAGCGGGCCCAGGACGATCCACAGGGTGGGCACCGCGCGGGCCGGGCCCACCTTGTGCACGGCCAGGCGGTGCCAGATCTGCGGGATGACGGCGAACGACGCGATCAGGCTCAGCCCGAACATCGCGTAGCAGGCCACCAGCATCGTGAGCCGGGGCTGCCCGGCCGGCAGGTACGGGATGAGCAGGGCCCCGGTCGAGGCCGACACCATCGGCGGGACCACCGGCATGAGCCAGCCGCCGAACGGGGCCCGCTCGTCCGTGTCGTGGCGGGTGAACTGGAGGTACGGCACCGCGACGGCCGTGATCAGCCCACCGATCGTGCCGGCCGTCCACAGCACCCCGTCCACGGCCAGGGCCGCCCTCTCTCCGATCACCTGGTGCCCGGCCAGCAGCGTCGCCGCCCCGACCGTCATCAGCGCCATCGGCGGCGCGCCGTAGAAGTGGGCCATCACCGGATCGAGGTGGTGGCCGCGCGCCGTGCCCGGATATCGCCGCCAGTGCAGCACCGTCGCCGTCGTCACGGCCACCAGCAGGACCACCGCGAGCGCCCACACCGCGACCGCGAACGGCCGTAACCCGGGCAGGTGGACCGGCAGCGAGACGGCCGCCGTGGCGACGATGCCGGTGCCCATGACGGACGCGAACCAGTTCGGCCCGAAGCCTTCGAGCAGCGTGCCGGCCCGGGGGCGGCGGAGCGGGGCGGTGGTGACGGTCGCGGTCATACGTCAACGATCGGGCGGGCCCGGCTCGGGCGGTAGGCGCGCCGATCTTGTGAGGTCACAACCTCAGCTTGTACCCGGTTACCATGTTCAGTTGTGGCCCTCAGCGCGCGCATGCCCGATCTGGCAGCCCTCGAAGTCTTCCTGGCCGTCGCCCGCACCGGCAGCCTCAGCGCGGCCGCGCGCGAGACCGGGGTGTCACAGCAGGCGGCGTCGGCGCGGCTGGCCGCGCTGGAGTCGCAGACCGGCATCCGGCTGGCCACCCGCACCACCCGCGGCGCCGAGCTGACACCGGCCGGGGTGGTGGTCGCCCAGTGGGCCGACCGGCTGCTCACCCTCGCCCACGAGATCGACACCGGGCTCGCCTCGCTGCGCGACGACAGCCGCAGCCGCATCCGGGTCAGCGCCAGCCTCACCGTGGCCGAGCAGCTCCTGCCGAGCTGGCTGGTCAGCCTCCAAGCCGACGCCGAGCGGCGCGGTGAGACGCCCGTGCAGGTCGTGCTCACCGCCACCAACAGCGACACCGTGATCGAGCAGGTCCGCTCGGGCGCGGCCGACCTGGGCTTCGTGGAGGGGCCGACCGCCCCGCGCGGCCTGCGCAGCCGGGTCGCCGCCCACGACGACCTGGTCCTGGTCGTCCCACCCGCGCACCGCTGGGCCCGCCGCCCGGGCGGCGTGGACGCCGCCGAACTGGGGGAGACGCCGCTGGTGACCCGCGAGGCCGGCTCGGGAACCCGCGACTTCCTGACCGCCGCCCTGCGCAAGGCCCTGGGCAAGGACTACGTCCCGGCCCGCCCGGCCCTGGAGCTGTCCACCTCCGCCGCGGTGCGCGCCGCCGTCCTGGCCGGCGCCGGCCCGGCCGCCCTGAGCCGCCTGGCCGTCGCCGACGACCTCCGGGCCGGCCGTCTCCGCCCCATCCCGGTCGCCGGCCTCGACCTGCACCGCCCCCTGCGCGCCATCTGGTCGGGCCCCCGCGTCCCTCCGGCCGGCGGCGTCCGCGCCCTGCTGGCCCACATCGGAGCGCTCCCGTAGTCACCTCCGGCGGTACTCGACCTCCGGGCGGCCGGGGCCGCCGTAGCGCGGGCTGCGGGTCACCTGGCCCGTGTCGGCCAGGTGTTCCAGGTAGCGGCGGGCGGTCACCCTCGAAGCGCCCATGCGGGAGGCCACCTCGGCCGCCGACAAGCCTGTGGTGGCGTCGCTCGATCTCAGGACGCCCAGGATCAGGTCGAGGGTGCCCTGGTCGAGGCCCTTGGGCAGCAGGGTGACCGGCGACGTGCCGCGCAGGGAGGCCAGGGCCCGGTCGATCTCGTGCTGGGCGGCCACCGGGGACGTTCCCCGCACCTGGGCGCTGTAGCGGGCGTACCCCAGAAGCTTCTCCCGGAAAGCGGCGTACGTGAACGGTTTCAGCAGGTAGTGCGTGACGCCCAGGGAGACCGCCGAGCGGACCACGGCCAGGTCGCGGGCGGACGTCACGACCAGGACGTCGGTGGTGAGGCCGGCGCCGCGCAGGGTGCGGCACAGGTCGAGGCCGAACATGTCGGGCAGGTGCAGGTCGAGCAGGATCAGGTCGACCGGCGTGGCCCGTAGCGCGGCCAGGGCCTGCTGACCGGTGTGGGCCACACCGGAGACGGCAAAACCCTCGACCCTTCGGGTGTACGCCGCGTGGGCCTCCGCCAGCAGCGGCTCGTCCTCGACCACCAGGACCCGGATGTCGCTCACGACGGCACCGGCAGGCGCACGGTGACGGCCGAACCGTCCACCTCGATGGTGCCGCCGTACCGGTCGGCCACCTGGCGGACCAGGGACAGGCCGATGCCGCGGCCCTCGGCCTTGGTCGACCAGCCCTTGCGGAACGCGCCCTCGGGCAGGCCGGGGCCGGTGTCGGTGACCCGGACGAGGACGACGCCGTCGTCGTTGACGATCAGGACTGTCACCTTTCGTGGTGGTGGGGTCCCGGCGACGGCCTCCAGGGCGTTGTCGACCAGGTTGCCGACCACCGTCAGCAGGTCGCGGCCCGGCAGTGGGGCGCCGGTCATCCGGGACGCCTCGTCGACCACCAGCTCGACGCCGCGCTCGCCGGCCTGGGCCGACTTGCCGAGCAGCAGGGCGGCCAGGGCCGGCTCGTCCAGGGCGCCCACCACCTGGTCGGTCAGCTGCTGGGCGGCCGCCAGCTCGGCCGTGGCCAGGTCGAGGGCCTCCTGGGTGCGGCCGAGCTCGACCAGGGTCAGCACCGTGTGCAGCCGGTTGGCCGCCTCGTGGGCCTGTGCCCGCAGGGCGTCGGTCAGACCTCGTACGGAATCAAGCTCTCCGGTCAGAGCGCGAAGCTCGGTGTGGTCACGCAGGGTCAGTACGGTGCCGATGGTCTGCCCCTCCGAGTGGATCACGCGCTGGTTGGCCACGAGCACCCGATCGCCCGCGAGGACCGGCTCGTCGGCCACTGTGGCCCGGGCCGCGATCAGGTCGCGTACGGCCTCGAGATCGTCGCCCAGCAACCGGCGCCCCTCGTCGTTGATCAGCGTCACGTGCCCGCCGCGGTCGGCCACCACGAGCCCCTCGCGGACGGAGTGGAGCACGGCGTCGTGGTACTCGTACATCCGGGTCATCTCGGCCGGTCCCAGCCCGTGCGTCTGGCGCCGGAGGCGGCGGCTGAGCAGCCAGCTGCCCGCGGCCGCGAGCAGCAGCGCCAGCGCGGCCGGGATCGCGACCGCCGGCGTACGCCCAATCAGCTTTTGATTTATCGCGTCGGTGGTGATGCCGACCGAGACCAGGGCGATCACCCGGTTTTGCGAGTCGCGGACCGGCACGACGGTCCGGACCGACTCGCCGAGCGTGCCCACGCTCTTCTCGACGACCGTGCCGCCTTCGAGGGCCCCGTCGATCGTGCCGATGAACGGCTGGCCGATGAGTGAGGGTGTGCGGTGGGTGAAACGGGTGCGGTCGGTGGCCATGACGACGATGAAGTCGGTCCCGGTGGCGACACGGACGCTTTCGGCGTACGGCTGGAGGACCACCGACGGCGACGGGCCCCGCACCGCGTCGACCACCATGGGGGAGCGGGCCACCGTCTCGGCGATGTCCACGACGTCGTCGATCGCGGCCTGCTCGGCGTCGTCCAGGACGATGAGGACGGTCCCGGCCGTCCCGATCGCGACCAGGGCGGCCACGACCAGCGCCTGCAGCACGAAGAGCTGCCGCGCGATGCTCCAGCCCGTTTCCGTCCTGAAACGCGCCGGTGAACAGAATGAACGCAATGGTGCCCCCGGGGAGAGACGTGGGCCACATTCTGGCGCATGAAGACCTCGAGGGACCGTACCCACTACCTCTATGTGGCGGTGATCGTCGCCGTTGTGGCCGGCATCGCCGTCGGCCTGCTGGTTCCGGACTTCGCCGTCGAACTCAAGCCCGTCGGCACCGCCTTCGTGAACCTGATCAAGATGATGATCGCCCCGGTCATCTTCTGCACCATCGTGCTGGGTGTGGGCTCGATCCGGCAGGCGGCCAAGGTGGGCCGGGTCGGCGGGCTGGCGCTCGGATACTTCCTTCTCATGTCGACCGTCGCCCTCGCGATCGGCCTGGTCGTCGGCAACATCATCCATCCCGGGGCCGGGCTGCACCTGGACCCGTCGATCGCCGAGGCCGGGCAGAAGGCGGCCGGCGACGCGCCCAAGGAGGGCCTGGACGACTTCGTCCTCGGGATCATCCCGACCAGCCTGCTGTCGGCGCTGACCGACGGCGAGGTGCTGCAGACCCTGCTGGTGGCGCTGCTGGTCGGTTTCGCCGTGCAGGCCCTGGGCACCCGCGGCGAGCCCGTGCTGCGCGGCGTCGAGGTCATCCAGCGGCTCGTCTTCAAGATCCTCGCCATGATCATGTGGCTGGCCCCGGTCGGCGCCTTCGGCGCGATGGCGGCGGTGGTCGGCGCGACCGGCGTGGACGCGCTCAAGAGCCTGGCCCAGATCATGCTCGGGTTCTACGTCACCTGCGCGATCTTCGTCTTCGTGGTGCTCGCGGTGATCCTGTGGGCGTTCGCCCGGGTGAACATCTTCGCCCTGCTCAAATATCTGGGCCGCGAGTTCCTGCTGATCCTGTCGACCTCGTCGTCGGAGTCGGCGCTGCCCCGGCTCATCGCCAAGATGGAGCACCTGGGCATCAGCAAGCCGGTCGTGGGCATCACGGTGCCGACCGGATATTCGTTCAACCTCGACGGCACGGCCATCTATCTGACGATGGCCTCGCTGTTCATCGCCGAGGCGATGGGCGACCCGCTGTCCATCGGCGAGCAGATCTCCCTGCTGGTCTTCATGGTCATCGCGTCCAAGGGCGCGGCCGGCATCACCGGGGCCGGCCTGGCCACCCTGGCCGGCGGTCTGCAGAGCCACCGGCCCGACCTGGTCGACGGGGTGGGCCTGATCGTCGGTATCGACCGGTTCATGTCGGAGGCGCGGGCGCTGACCAACTTCGCCGGCAACGCGGTGGCGACCGTGCTGGTCGGCACCTGGACCGGCGAGATCGACCGGGAGAAGACGTCGGCCGTGCTGGCCGGGCACGATCCGTTCGACGAGGCGACGATGCTGGACGAGCGACCCGCCGAATCCGTCTCTTCGCCCAGCTGAAGACCGGCCCGGTCACCTCCCCCCGGTGGCCGGGCCTCCCCCTCGCCGAGTCTGAGTAACATGATCCGGTGCTTTCCCCGGGGACCTTGCTCAGCGAGCGCTACGAACTGACCGAACGCATCGCCGCCGGTGGCATGGGTGAGGTCTGGCGCGGCACCGACCGCATGCTCCACCGCGCCATCGCGGTCAAGGTCGTGCTGCCCGGCCTCATGGCCGACCCCGAGTTCCTCACGCGGTTCCGCTCCGAGGCCCGCATGATGGCCGCCCTGCGCCACCCGGGCATCGTGCAGGTCTACGACTACGGCGAGAACGCGCAGGTCGGCGGCGGCCGCATGGACTACATGGTGATGGAGTTCATCGAGGGCACCCCGCTGTCGAAGCAGATCCAGCAGGCGGGCCGGCTCAGCCCGGCCGAGACGATGCGGATCGTGGCCCAGGTCGCGGACGCGTTGCAGGTGGCGCACGACGCGGGCATCGTGCACCGCGACGTGAAGCCGGCCAACCTGCTGGTCCGCCCCAACGGCGCGCTCGTGCTGGTCGACTTCGGGGTGGCCCGCTCGACCCAGGTGACCGGCATCACCAGCACGAACGTGGTGCTGGGCTCGGCCAACTACATGGCGCCGGAGCAGGCCGAGGGCCATCCGGTGTCCGGTCTCACCGACGTCTACGCGCTGGGCGCGGTCGCGTACTGCTGCCTGACCGGCCGGCCGCCCTACGTCGGCGAAAACCCCCTTCAAGTGCTGGCCCAATTGGTGTACGGCGAACTGCCGCCGCTGCCGCCGGATGTCCCGCCGGCGGTCGCGGCGCTGGTGAACCGGGCGCTGGCCAAGAACCCGCAGCATCGGTTCCCGAGCGCGGCCGCCCTGGCCCAGGCGGCCCGGGGCGCGGGCCGCCCGGGAGCCGGGCAGACCGGCCCTACCGTGCCTTATCAGCGCGGCGGGCAGCCTCCGGCGAACTCGGGCGCTTTCCCGCCGGCCGGCCGACCGCCGGCCTCGGGTGCGTTCCCGCCCGCCGGCCGCGGGCCGGCTTCCGGTGCTTACCCGCCCGGGCGCGCGCAGAGCGGCGCCTACGGCGCTCCGACCGGTCGCGCCGGCGCCGCCGCGGTCCCGCAGACGGGCCAGCCGGGCGGCACCGCGCGCTATCCGGGTGGCAGCGGCTCGTATCCGGGTGGTACCGGCTCGTACCCCTCCGGCAGCGCTTCCGTCCCCTCTTCCGGCGGCTTCGCGGCCGGGGCCGCCTCGGTGTCCCCGGCGGGTCATGGCGCGGGTTCGGGCAGCGGCGGCTACGGCACCCGGCCGCCGGCCGCGGTCGTCACCGGCGGCTACGAGGGCGGCTCCCCGTCCGGCGGCAACCCCCCGGCCGGCAAGAAGCGCGGCACGGTGATCGCCGTGGCCATCGCGGCCGTCGTCCTCGGCGTGGTCGCCGTGACTTTCGCGATCGTCAACGGCAGTTCGGGCGAGACCTCCACCAACAACGCCGCGGCCAACGGCGCCGTCGACCCCGGCGCGGGCGCCACCCCGCCCCCCGTCGAGGAGACCACCAAGAGCAGCAAGCCCAAGCCGACGAAGACCAAGACCACCGAGCCCGCGGACGAGGACACCCAGCCGGTCGAGGAGCCCACCGAGACCGAGGAGACCACCCCGCCCCAGCAGGACGTCACCAACCCGTACACGCCGAAGCAGCTCTGCGGCAGCAACTACTCGATCCTCGAGACGGCCACGCTGAAGGGCAACGCCGGCACGGTCGGCCGCGTCTACCTGATGATCTCGGACGACAAGCAGCAGAACTGCGTGGTCACCCTCCGCAGCAGCGACCTGAACGAGAAGGCCGACGCCTCGGCCTTCCTCGAGGTGCAGGACAAGGACCGCGACACCCAGGACGGCGAGGTCGACTTCTACGCCGGCCCGGTCAAGGCGAGCGCGGCCAAGGCCTGCATCAAGTGGGGCGGCTCGATCGACGACTTCGACTACGAGAGCGACTTCGGCCACTGCGCCTGATCCCCGGCGGGGTCAGGACAGGACGGGGAACAGGTCGGTCGAGGCGCGGCCCGTGGTGGCCTCGATGAAGTCGACCGGTGGGGCGATCTGGGCCAGGACGGCCGCGGTGTGCTGGAGGCTCTCCGCGGGGACGTCCGGCTCGAGGCCGAGGGCCCGTTGCAGGTCGAGCAGGTGGACCGTGGTCTCCAGGATGCCGATGCTCACCGCCTCCTCGAGGGGCATGACGGCCCGGCCGAAGTAGTTCACGCGGACCGGGCCCAGCTTGCGGGCGGCCTCGACGGCGGCCGGGCCGGTCGAGGCGAACTGGGACACCATCTGCTCGACGGTGTATTTTGCGGAGTCCTCGCGGCCGGCCGTCGCCACCTGGCCGCGCATCGTGTTGGCGACGCCGTCGGGGGCGTTGAACTCGGCCATCAGGGCGGCCGCCGTCGGGTGGGTGGGCGGGGCGTCGGTCACCCACTGCTCCACCAGCACGGCGAAGCCGAAGGGCCACTGGGCCGCGTGTGCCCACAGGTGGCGCACCGTCCAGTCGTCGAGGCGGGTCGGCCTGTCCCAGTCCGCGTCGTTCAGGGTGCGCCCGGTCGCCGCCCACACCGACCAGAGCGCGTCGAGCGTGTTCAGCCGGTCATCGATGGTCATGGACCGACTCTACTGAGATTGGCGTCACAACTAGGCCCCACGAAAAACTAGGTTCCTAGGACGCCGTACGGGTGGTGCCGGGCGCCCGGGACACCAGGGCATCACACGGGTCACCGGGAAGCGGGACATGACCAGGCTGGAAAGCGCCCGAAGCTTCCGACAGAGGCGGTGTGTGAGATGACGACCCTCCACCAGCAGACCGAGATCCGGCCGTTCGCCGTTGAACTTCCGGAGGACGCGCTCGACGACCTCCGGCGACGGCTGGCGGCGACGCGCTGGCCGACCCGGGAGATCGTCGGTGATCGCACCCAGGGGGTGCAGCTGGCGACGATCCGGGAGCTGAGCCGGTACTGGGCGGCCGAGTACGACGGCGGCCGCGTCGCGGACCGGCTCAACGCGCTGCCGCAGTTCACCACCGAGATCGACGGCGTGGACATCCACTTCGTGCACGTCCGGTCCCCGCATCCGGGCGCCCTGCCGCTGATCATGACGCACGGCTGGCCCGGTTCGGTGATCGAGATGCTCGACTCGGTGGGGCCGCTCACCGACCCCACCGCGCACGGCGGCGCCGCCGGGGACGCGTTCCACCTCGTGCTGCCGTCGCTGCCGGGGTACGGCTTCTCGGCGGAGCCGTCCGAGACGGGATGGGACCTGGTGCGGACGGCGCGGGCGTGGGCCGAGCTGATGCGGCGGCTGGGCTACGACCGGTACGTCGCCCAGGGCGGCGACGTCGGCGCCGGGGTCACCGACGCGATGGGTCGGCTGGGGCCGGACGGGCTCGCCGGCATCCACACCAACCTGCTCGTGCCGGCCCTCAACGACCCGGCGTCGCTGCCGAACGGCACGGAGGCGGAACGGGCGGCGCTGGCCGCGATCAGGACGTTCCAGAGCAGCGGAAACGGCTACTTCGTGGAGATGGCGACCCGGCCGCAGACCATCGGCTACGCGTTGCAGGACTCGCCGGTCGCCCTGGCCGCCTGGATGATCGACCACGACACGGACGCCTATTACAAGATCGCCGGGGCGTTCGTCGACGGCCGGCCGTCGGGCAACCTCACCCGCGACCACATCCTCGACAACATCACGGCGTACTGGCTGACCGGCACCGGCACGTCGGCGGCCCGCTCCTACTGGGAGGCGTACGGGCCGGACGCCCCGGCCGCGGGCGGGAAGCCGCTGCCGGACCCGCGCGTGCCGGTCGGGTTCAGCGCCTTCCCGGGCGAGATCTGGCGTACGCCCCGCAGCTGGGCCGAGAAGGCGTACCCCACGCTGAATTTCTTCGGCGAAGCCGAGAGGGGCGGGCACTTCGCCGCGTGGGAGGAGCCGGAGTTGTTCGCGGCGCAGCTGCGGGACGCGTTCCGGCCGCTGCGCTAAGCGCTCAGCGTCCGGAGCAGGTCGCCGGCCTGTTTGTCCATGAGGCGCTGGGTGTTGCTGAGCAGCACGACGGCGGTGCGGTGGCCGGGGTCGAAGCCGGCGAACGAGGTGAAACCCGAGGTGCCGCCGTTGTGCCACAGCTGCGTCTGCCCGCCGAGCGTGGGGTGCAGTTGGCGGCCCATCCAGCCCAGATGGACCCAGGAGAAGGCGGTGATCCGGCGCCGCACCGAGCGGGTCAGGTGGATGGCGGGGTCGTCCGGGTCGTCCAGCTGGCGGCGCAGGAAGGCCAGAAGGTCGGCGGCGGTGGAGTGCAGCGCGCCGGCGCCGGCCAGATCGGCCAGGTGCCAGGGCGGGGTCGCGCGTCCGCGGCGGGTGTGACCCTGGATCAGGAGGGAGGGGTCGGGCTGGGGGAGGCCGGTCTCGCGGAGGACCAATTCGCCGTACGGCACCTTGGCGCGCCGGGCCAGGGCGAGGCCCAGGAGCCCGGCGCCGAAGTTCGAGTAGCGGAAGCGTTTGCCGGGAGAGGCCGACAGGCGGGTGCGGGCCAGGGCGGCCAGGAGCATGTCGGTGGTGCAGCCGGCGTACGGGTCGGGGTCGTTGGGGTGCAGCAGAAGGCGCTTGAGCATGCCGGTGGGCAGGCGGGGAAGTCCGGCGGTGTGGGTGGCGAGGTCCTGCAGAGTGATCTGTACGCCGTCACGGGTGGGCACGGAAGCGCCGGACGGCAGCAGATCGGCGAGGGGCTCGTCCAGAGCGACGGTGCCGTCGAGGGTGAGCCGGGCCAGGGCGAGGGCGGTGAAGACTTTGGTGATCGAGCCGATCTCGAAGACGTCATCGGCGGCGGCCCGGCCGGCGGAACGGATCTCGCAGTCATCGCCGGAAATGACCCCGACGACGGCGCCGGCACGGGTCTTGACCAGTTCGTCGGCGGTCCGCTGAGCGAGGCTTCCAAGATCCGTCATGGGTCCATGATGGGCGCCCCGGGCAAGCGCCCAGCTGCCCGCGCCGGCGAACGGTTCGTGGCTCGCGTCGGGCGAACGGCCCGCTGCCCGTGTCGGGCGAACGGCCCGCTGCCCGTGTCGGGCGAACGGCCCGCTGCCCGGGGAGGGCAGCGGGTCGATACCCGAAGCGGACAGGGTCGGTGCCCGATGCGGGATGGTGCCGGGTGCGGCGCGTTTGTCAGGCGGCCGGCGGGGCGGCCTCGACGGTCGCGGCGCCGGTCTCCACGGTTGCGGTGCCGGTGGTCTCCACGGTCGCGGTCGCCTCGCCGGCGGTGACGGCCTCGGCGCCCGGCTCCGTGGCGGTGCCCTCGGCGGCGGGAACCGCCTCGCCAGTGGCAACCTCGGCGGCCGGCGCCGTCGTGGTCTCGTCGGCGGTGGCGGGCGCGGTGGCTTCACCCGCGGTCACGTCGGCAGCGGGCGTGGTGGTCTCCGCGTCGGTGGCCGGCGTGGCGGTGGTGGTCTCGCCGGCGGTGGCGTCGGTGGCCGGCGTGGCGGTGGTGGTCTCGCCGGCGGTGGCGTCGGTGGCCGGCGTGGCGGTGGTGGCTTCACCGGTGGTCACGTCGGTGGCCGGCGCGGTCGCGGTCTCGTCCGTCGCGGTCGGCGCGGTGGTGGCGGGCTCGGTCGCGGTGGCCTCACCAGCGGTGGCGGCGGGCTCAGTCGCGGCCGGCTCAGTGGCGGTCGGCTCGGTGGCGGCGGGCTCGGTCGTAGCGGTTTCGTCCGTCGCGTCGGTGGCGGCGGGCGCGGAGCCGGTGGTGTCGGTAGCGGCGGGCGCGGTGCCGGTGGCGGCGGGCGTGGTGTCGGTGGCGTCAGTGGCGGTGGTGTCGGTGCCCGCAGTGTCGGTGGCGGAGGGCGCGGTCGTGGCGGTGTCGGTCGCAGGCTCGGTCGTGGTGGTGTCGGTGGCCGGCTCAGTGGCGGCGGGCTCGGTGGTGGCCGGGCCGGCCGGTGCGCCGGTCTGGGGGCCGCCGGCCTGGGGGCCACCGGTCTGGGGGCCGCCGGGCTGGCCGGGCTGCTGGCCCTGCCAGGGAGCACCTGAGCCGCCCATCGGCCAGCTGGTGAGGGCGTCCAGGCCGGGCAGGCCGTCGATGGTGAAGATGGCGATCACGAGGCCGGAGATGCCCGGCTTGTGTTCAGGAGGCGGGGCGTAGGCGCCGGCGGCGCTCGCCGTCGCGTCGTCGGGATCGTTGGCGAGTGCGCCCTGTGCGGGGGCCAGCGCCATGGCCGCACCGGTGAACAGGCCCATGCCGGCAAGGGCCATACGGCGGCTTGTCTTACGCATTTCTTTTCCTCCCGGGTCTTTGTTACGACCCGGTCAGCTCAACATATCCGCCGCATTCGAATACGGTGCTCGAACGGATTGGGCGAAAGTTTCTTCTGTGGCCCGTGAAACCGATGGTAATAACCAAAAATTGATAGGTTATTCCGCTGAATAATCGGGTAGGGCGGAAAGATCAGGCCGCCGGGAGCTGCTCGATGTAGTCCTCGCACTCCTCGACGTCGTCGCCGCCGCGCCTTTTCGCCCGGTACATCGCCGCATCGGCGCGGCGCACTATCTGCACCAGATCGACCGCCGGGCCGCCGGCCACGCCGATGCTGAGGGTGGCCGGGCAATCGGGCAGGGCCCGGACCGCGTCGACCATTCTGCGGCCCATTTCGTAGGCCGTGCCGGTGTCCAGGCCGGGCAGCAGGACCGCGAACTCGTCGCCGCCCAGGCGGGCCACCAGGTCCTCGTCGCGGACGTTGGCGGTCAGGGCCGTCGCGATGGCCCGCAGGGCCGCGTCGCCCGCCTCGTGGCCGGCCGTGTCGTTGATCTGTTTGAACTTGTCGGTGTCGATGACCAGCACCGCCACGTCGCCGTCCTGGGTGCGCCGGACCGCCTCGTCGAAGGCGCGCCGGTTGGCGATGCCGGTCAGCGCGTCCAGGTCGGCCGCGCGGGCCGCCTGTTCGTGGCGGCGGCGCAGCAGGTCGAGCGATTTCATCGTGGTGAACGAGTGCAGGGTGCGCTGCCTCTGCTGCCACAGGGCCGCGGCCAGGGTGGCCCCGTAGGCCAGGGCCGCCTTGGCGTCGGCCGAGCCGTGCGCGGCCAGCAGCAGGGCGTGGGTGTGGTGGGTGGCCGAGGTGATCAGGACGCCGGCGTCGCCGGGCAGGGCGTCGACGGCGCGGCCGATCAGGTCGAGGGCCTCGTCGAGGCGGCCGGTGCGGCGCAGGGCGACCGCGTGGAAGGGCTCGCAGAAGGCCACGACCAAGGGGCTCATGCCGTACGCCTGAAGTTTGGCCTGGTGGTGTGAGATCTCGATGGCGGCGGTGGCCGGGTCCTGCCGGTCGGCCTTGGCGCACGCGGCGGCGAGCAGGGCGTAGCTCCGCCACACGTCGGCGGCCGGTCCGCTGACCTCGTCGGCCGCGCGTACGGCGTACACCTCCGCCTGTGCCGTGTGGTTCTCGGCCTGCTGGACCTGGCCGACCTGGTAGAGCTCGAGGGCCCAGTGCAGGTGCAGTTCGGCCAGGTTGATCAGCCACATGGAGCGTTTGCCGCTCTGGCTGTCGTCGTGCAGGCAGATCTCGTAGGCGGCCTCGTAGTGCGGGCCGACCAGTTCGTAGAGGCGCAGCTCCATGAGGGCGAACGCGATGGCGACCCGGGCGTGCACGGCCGCCACCGGCTCGGTCTCGATGACGGCGTACGTCTCGGCCTGCACCAGGTCGCGCATGACGCTGTCGAGGTCGTACTCGACGGCGTGGGTCTCGCCGAGCCGGGCCCGCTGGGAGGCGCGGGTGCCCAGGGCGCAGGCCTGCCAGCCGGGACTGTCCTCGCGTTCGGCGGCCACGAGCATGTCCTCGAGGGCCTGTTCGGAGGAGGCGGGATCGCCGAGCACGTCGTACGCGACCGCCCGCACGAAATGCAGGCACGCGCGGTCACCGGCTTGGAGCAGCAGTGTGCCGGCGCGCTCGAGTGCCTCGTGCGTGCCGCCCGCCTGCGCCTCCTCGAGCAGGCGCATGGCCTCTCGTGTGACGTCGTCCATCGGCCCTCCCTGCCGGGTACATCGGCAACGGGAGGGTGACTTGAGGGTTTGTGCCGTGCGGAGTGGGTCAGCGGCTTGCCTGATATCGGGTGAGCAGCGCGTCGAGCGCCTCGAGCATGAAGACGTAGTAGTCGTGCATCTGCCGTACGCGGGCCCGCTGCACGGTGTCGAGGGTCCGCGCCTGGGTCATCGAGCGCCGGCTGAGCTCCAGCAGTTCGGCGGTCTGGTCGCGCTGGTGTTGCAGGCAGCCGGCCCAGGCGTCGTCGCGCCACTCGAAGACGAACTGGCGTGAGCCCGGCGGTTTGAAGCGGCGGACCGTGCCGTTGGTGATCAGCAGCCGGGTCATCTCGGAGACCGAGCCCTTGCTGGCGTCGAGGATCTCCTGGAGCTCGGCCGTGCCCAGTGGTTTCTCGCTCATCATCAGGACGCCGGCCATCCGGCCGGCCATCGGCGGCCAGCCCATCGCGCGGCCGATGTACTGACCGAAGTCGTCGACGAGCGCCGATTCCACAGCCACTCCACCCGTCACATTCTCAGGAAAAACTGAACTTTCACTATTGACTGAACTTTGAGCCGAGTGCCAGTCTACCGGCCAACACCAGTTCGGGCTTTGGAGGCCGGCATGACGGCAACAGGCTGGGATCTCATCGTCGTAGGGGCCGGCTCGTCGGGGGCGGCGCTCGCCGCCCGTGCGGCCGCGAAGGGCCGGCGGGTGCTGCTGCTGGAGGCGGGCCCCGACTATCGCTCGGCCGACATGCACGAGGCGTGGCGGTCGCCCAACCCGGTCAAGGCGCTGATGGACCCGGCCGCGGTCGACGGCATGGTCTGGGCCGGCCTCGACGCCTCCCGCACCGACAAGCAGGCGCCGGGCCCGTACTGGCGGGGCCGCGGCGCCGGCGGCAGCTCGGCGGTCAACGGGCAGATCGCGATCCGCCCGCCCATGGAGGACTACGCGGACTGGGGACTTCCCGGCTGGGCGCCGGCCGACGTGCTGCCCTACTTCGCGGCTCTGGAGAACGACCTCGAATACGGTGACGCCGGTTATCACGGGCGATCCGGCCCGACACCGATCTTCCGTACGGCGAAGGAGCATTGGGGCCCGGTCGACGCGGTGCTCGCGGCCGAGGCGATCGCGGCCGGGTACGGGTGGGCGCCGGACGTGAACGCGCCCGGAGCGACCGGCACCTCCCCGTATCCGATCAACTCCCGTGACGGCCGCCGCGTCACCGTCAACGACGCCTATCTGGAGCCGGCGCGGGGTCTGCCGAACCTGACGATCCGTGGCGGCGCGCTCGTCGACCGGGTGCTGTTCACCGGCGACCGGGCCGTCGGCGTCGCCGTCCTCGACGGCGATCGGGAGCTGATTCTGCACGCCGACGAGGTCGTTCTCAGCGCGGGCGTCATCCACTCGCCGGCGATCCTGCTGCGCTCCGGCATCGGGCCGGCCGCCCAACTGCGGGGCTTCGACATCGGCGTACGCCAGGACCTGCCGGTCGGGCAGGGCCTCCAGGACCATCCGATGGTCGGCGTGAGCCTGCCGCTGGTCGCGCCGGCCGCCGGTCGCGGCGTGGACGACCGGCACACCAACGTCTGCGTGCGCTACACCAGCGACCCGCGCGGCCCGGTGAACGACATGATGTTCGTGGCGATGAACCGGAACGTGCTGGCGATGGCGAGTGCCGACCCGGGCCTGCCGTCCGGGGCGTTCGGCGTGTGGGTCAACCAGGCCCACTCGCGCGGCGTTCTCACACTGGCGTCGCGCGATCCGCGGGTGCATCCCGAGGTGCGTGAGCGGATGCTCTCCGACGAGCGCGACCTGTCCCGGTTGCGCGACGGCGTGCGCCGGTTGGTCGAGCTGGCCCGCGGGCCGCGGGCGTCGGCGATCCGGCAGGGCTCGCTGGAGGAGCACAACCGGGAGTTGTTCGCCGTGCTCGACGACGACGGCGAGCTCGGCGACTTCCTGCTCGCCACCGCGGTCGACGCCCAGCACGGCACCAGCACCTGCCGGATGGGCGCGGTCGTCGGCCCGGACTGCCGGGTGCTCGGTGTCGAGAGCCTGCGCGTCGTCGACGCGTCGATCTTCCCCTCGGTTCCCCGCGCCAACACCAACCTCGCCGCGATCATGACCGGCGAGCTGATGGCCGACCGGCTCTGACGAAAGGCCTTCCCGTGAAACTCCGCAACTGCATCGGCGGCGAGTGGCGTGACACCCGCGGCGACGCGTTCCTCGACGTCATCGACCCGGCTACGGAACAGACGGTGGCGAGGTTCCCGGCCGGCTCGGCGCGGGACGTCGACGACGCGGTCGCCGCGGCGGTCACGGCCCAGCCGGCCTGGGCCGCGCTGCCGGTGGCCGAGCGGGTCGGGCACCTGCACCGCTGGGCCGACGCGATCGCCGCCCACGCCGAAGAACTGGCCGAGCTGGAACAGCGGGAGATGGGCAAGCCCGCCCCGCTCGGTGTCACCTTCATCCAGGGCGCGGTACAGGGTCTCAAGGGCTCGGCGGCCGAGGCCCTCGACTACGAGTTCGACCGCACGGTCGACGGCCCGGGCGGCAGCCGGACCCGGATCGTGCGCCACCCGCTGGGCGTGACCGCGGTCATCACGCCGTGGAACTTCCCGGTGCCGATGGTGCTGGGCGCGCTCGGGCCGCTGCTCGCCGCGGGCAACACCGTCGTGGTCAAGCCGTCGGAGCGGTCGCCGCTGTCCACGGTACGGCTGTTCGAGCTGGCCGGGCTGCCGGCCGGGGTGGTCAACCTCGTGCTCGGCGACGGCCGCGCGGGAGCGCCGCTGACCGTCCACGACGACGTGAAGCTGGTGCACTTCACCGGCTCGGTCGAGTCGGGCCGCAAGGTCGGCGCGGCCGCCGGAGGCAAGCTGCGCCGGGCCGTGCTGGAGCTGGGCGGCAAGGACCCGGTCGTCGTCGACGCCGGCGTCGACCCGGTCGCCACCGCGCAGGCCGTGGCGTTCGGCGCGTTCGTCAACTCCGGCCAGATCTGCACCTCGATGGAGCGCGTCTACGTCCACCGCGAGGTCGCCGGGCCGTTCGTCGAGGCTCTGGTGGCGGCCGCCGCCGAGTTCCCGCTCGGGCCGATGGCCGACGGACGGCAGCGGGAGATCGTGCGGCGGCACGTCGAGGACGCGGTGCGGCGCGGCGCGACCATCCGGGCCGGCGGGGAGGTGCCGGCCGGGCCCGGGTTCTTCTACCCGGCCACCGTGCTGACCGGGGTGGACGACTCGATGCTCGTGCTCACCGAGGAGACGTTCGGGCCGGTCGCCCCGGTGGTCGTGGTGGACAGCTTCGCCGAGGGCCTGCGCCGCGCGTCGCAGTCCCGGTACGGGCTGGCCGCGACCGTCTACACGCGCGACGAGGCGCACATCGACGCGGCCGCGAGCCTGCCCGCCGGCGTGGTGTGGGTCAACCAGTGGCAGGGTGGGGGACCGGAGCGCGTCTACGAGCCGGCCGGCGACAGCGGCATGGGCGCGACGGGCGCCACCGCCGCGTACGACGCCGCGACCCGGCCGGCCTCGATCCATGTCGCCTGAGGAAGCCGCCGCGGCGGCCGTCAAGCTGAACGCGGAGCGGCTCATCACGTTGTCGCACCGCATCCACGCGTACCCGGAACTGGCCTTCGAGGAGGTGCGGGCCAGCCGCTGGGTCGCCGGGGAACTCGACGCGGCGGGGTTCACCGTCGAGCACGGCTGCTACGGGCTGCCCACGGCGGTGCGGGCCACGATCGGCAGCGGGCCGCGGCACGTGGGGATCTGCGCCGAGTACGACGCGCTGCCCGAGATCGGGCACGCCTGCGGGCACAACATCATCGCGGCCGCCGCCGTCGGCGCCGGCCTCGGCCTGGCCGGTCTCGCCGACGATCTGGGCCTCACCGTGACCGTCCTCGGCACGCCGGCCGAGGAGGGCGGCGGCGGCAAGGTGCTGATGCTCGAGCGCGGCGCCTTCGACGGCCTGCACGCGGCCATGATGGTCCACCCCGGCGCGGTCGAGACGGCCGCCATGCCCGGCACCGCGGTCGCCCAGCTCGAAGTGGACTTCCGCGGCCGGGCCGCGCACGCCGGGGCGTACCCGGAACAAGGGGTCAACGCGGCCGACGCGATGACCGTGGCCCAGGTCGCGATCGGGCTGCTGCGCCAGCAGACGGCCGACACCGACCGGATCTCGGGCATCGTCACCCACGGCGGCGCGGCGGTCAACGTCATCCCCGACTCGGCTCGCGGCCGCTGGGTCGTGCGGTCCGGCACGGCCGAGGCGCTGGCGTCGCTCAAGGACCGGGTGCGGCGCTGCTTCGAGGCGGGCGCGCTGGCCACCGGCTGCCAGCTCAGCGTCACCGCGCCCGCGCCCGACTACATCGACCTGCGCTCGGACGAGGCGCTGCTGGCCTCGTACCGCAAAAGCGCGACGGCGCTGGGCCGGCGCTTCCCGGAGCGGGGCATGTCGGGCGCGGCCACGGACATGGGCAACGTCTCGCACGTCGTGCCCTCGATCCATCCGATCCTCGGGCTCGACTGCCTGCCCGCGGTCAACCATCAGCCGGAGTTCACGGCGGCCTGCGTCACCGGCGCCGCGGACCGGGCCGTGCTCGACGGCGCGGTCGCCATGGCGTGGACCGTCGTCGATTCAACTATTGAAGATCACTGATATTGCCCATAGGTTCATCCGGAACGGGGAACGATGGCCCACGAGGCCGCCGTCCTCGTCTGACGAGGAGGAGACCCATGGACAACTCGGTTACCCGCCGCCGGATGCTGACCGTCGCGCTCGGCGGCGCGGCCACCGTGGCCCTGCCGGCCCCCGCCTGGGCCGTCACCGGCCAGCGGCCCGGCGCCGTGCGGCCGCCCGCGCTCACCGGCCACGACACGCAGGTCGCCCGGCGTGTGTCGGCCGAGCGGGCCCTGCAGCATCTGAAGGTGCTCTCGGTCGACATGGGCCCGCGCATCGGCGGCACCCGCTCCGAGAAGATCGCCGCCGATTACATCGCCAAGACCTTGGACCGTCTGGGATACGACGTCGCGTTGCAGCCGTTCCCCGTCGCCGATAAATTCCTCGCCCAGCTCGACTCGCCGACCGGGCTGCCCCGCGACCTGAACTGGCAGGCCGGCGCGTCCGCCCTGGGTGGTCTCGACACCCGGGTGCGCGCCTCGGTCGTCGACGTCGCGGCGGGCGCGCCGGAGAACTACACGTCCGACGTCACCGGCAAGATCGTGCTGATCGACTACGTGGCCGCGTCCCGCGACGCGCAGGTGGCCACGGCGGTCGAGAAGGGCGCCGCCGCCGTCATCTTCCTGCCGGTCGACCTGGTCGAGCCGCGCCGGGCGTCGGCGTTCAGCCCGGTGCTGGCCACCGCCGTGGCCATCCCGGTCGTCGGCGTCGCCCAGGCCCAGAAGCACCGGCTGCGCGACCTGCTGGCCAAGCGGCGGCTCTACCTGACCGTCACCACGCGGGCCCACCGCAACCTGACGTCGCACAACGTGATCGCGGACGCGCCCCGCCGCAAGCCGACCGGCAGCGAGCCGGTCGTCATGGTGAGCGCCCACTACGACACCGTCATCGGCGCCCCCGGTGCGAACGACGACGGCTCGGGCACCGTACTCAATCTGGAATTGGCCCGTGTGCTGCGGAACCTGCCGACGAAGGCGCGCCTGCGCTTCGCCTTGTGGGGTTCGGAGGAGCAGGGGCTCATCGGGTCGAGGTACTACGTGGCGCAGCTGCCGCAGCCCGAGCGGGACCGGATCCTGGCCGTGTTCCAGAACGACATGGTCGCCACCAGCTGGGATCCGGCGACCCGGTACTGGCTGCTGTCGTACACCGGCCTGGCCAACCGCGCGACCGACGAGGTGGCCGCCGCCGCCGAACGCCTCGGCTACGCTCCGCGCATCTCGCCGGTGACGCTGCGCGGTTCCAGCGACCACCAGTCGTTCCAGGAGGTCGGCATCGCCGCCGCGAACTTCTCGTGGCGCGGCGAGGAGTCGCCGGCCCTGCTGGAGCCGCCGTACCACAGCCCCGAGGACACGATCGCCAAGAACATCAGCCTCGAAAGGCTCCAGGTGTCCCTGGAGCTGATCGGCTCGGCCGCGTACTCCACCGCACAGGGATAGCGGACAGCGCTCCCACAGCACACGGACAAGATCGCTTCATAGCGTGACGGCCTCATCGTGTGCTGTGGGAGGGGCTGTCGTGGCCGAGTCAAGAGCGCCAACGCGCGACCGGTGGTTCGATGCGCTGCGGGTGCTGGCGATCATCCGGGTGTCGGTGTACCACATGTTCCCCTTCGCCGTCCTGGAGCTGGTCTTCCCGTCGATGGGCGTGATGTTCGCGCTCGCCGGCTCGCTGATGGCGAACTCGCTGGCCCGCAAGCCGAACGCGGCCAAGGTGATCTGGGGCCGCGTGCGGCGGCTCCTGCCGGCGTACTGGATCCTGGGTCTTTTCGTCGTTCCGGCCATGCTGCTGCTCGGCTGGGACGAACGCCCGGCGCTGTGGCACCTGATCGCCTGGGTGGTGCCGTTCGTGTCGCCGCCGGCCAGCGACGCCGGCCTGCAGGCGCAGGAGGTCATCTGGTACCTGGTCACCTATCTGTGGCTGGTGGCCCTGTCCCCGGTGATGCTGTGGCTCTACCACCGCGCCCGCCTGGTGATGATCGTGGCGCCGCTGGCGGTGCTGCTGGCGCTGACGGTGTGGCCGGTCTGGCCGTCCAACCCCAACTTCCAGGAGGTCGGGACAGACCTTTTGATGTACGCCGGTTGCTGGATCCTGGGCTTCGCCCATCGCGACGGCACCCTGCGAAAGGTCAACGGCTGGCTGATCACGGCGGTGGCCCTGGTCTGCGCGGTGGGCGCGCTGGCCTGGGCGTGGAAGCACCCGGACGAGGGCGTCCTGCAGGACATGCCGGTGGCGTACGGCGTCTACCAGATCGGCTTCGTGCTGGCCCTGCTGCGCTGGCAGCCGGCCATGTCCTGGCTGACGAAGCGGCGCGGCCTGGACAACTGGGTCACGCTGATCAACGCCCGCGCGGTGACGATCTACCTGTGGAACAACGTGGCCATCGCGCTGTGCTTCCCGATCGGCGACGCCCTCAACACATGGATCTTCGGCGAGACCGGCGAGGAGATCAGCTACTGCGTGATCGCCCTGGCCCTGCTCGTCAACGCGGTCCTGTTCTTCGGCTGGGTCGAGGACCTGGCCGCCAAGCGCAAGCTGCGTTTCCTGCCCTGGCCCCAACCGGCCGCAGCGGCCCCGGCTCCGGCAGCGCCGGTCGGCCGGGCGAGCGTTCCCCACCTCGCCCGGCGCTGGGACGACCCGGTCCCGGCCTACGCCACCGCACGACCCCGCCATCGGGTGTGACAACGCCTGCCTCAGTCGTGGACGATCTCCTTGAGCATGGTGCGGTGCAGGGCCTCGGCGTACGGGGCGATCTCGCGCTCCAGGGCCTCGGGGTCGCTCACGACGACCGCCGCCTCGTGGTGGGGGCGGGCGTTCAGCCATTCGTAGCGGCGGCCGGCGGCGGGGTGAGAGGCGAAGAGCGAGGCCGCCGTACGGATGGACAACTGCCGGCGTGCGGGAGCCAGCTCCGCCTCGCGGTCCTGGACCGAGCGCAGCATCCGGCGCCACGTCGCGGCGGCCTCACCCTTGGGGACGTGGCGCTGCACGCCGCCGGTGAGCTGCCAGAGCGTCAGCCAGATGAGCTGCACGCTGGGGCCCACTTCGAGCGCCGAGACCCGCGGCGGCCGGACGAGCTCGGAGAGCCGGCCGAACGTGAGCCGGGCGGGCATCGTGAGCAGCAGGCGCCGGTTGTCGGCGTACGCCAGGTGGCCCAGCTCGTGCCCGAGCAGCGCGACCACCTCCTCGGCCCGCAGGGCCAGCAGGAGCTGGACGCCGACCACCAGCACCCGCCGCGGGCGCGGGCCGGTGACGGTCACACCCGCGTTCCAGCCGAAGGTGAACAGCACGACGTCGGGCTTCGGCGTGCCCAGCTCGGCCGCGATCCGGTCGATCAGGGCGTGGAATGCGGGCGCGTTCGCGGGCTCGACCCGGTAGCTGGTCTTCAGCATCGGCTTCAACCGGTTGAAGCGGGGGCGGATCGCCCAGGCGAGGCCGAGCAGCGCCAGGCCGAAGACGATCGGCCAGAACGGGCCGCCCGCCACGATCAGCCACAGGGCGGCGGCGATCGCCGTGAGCGTCAGCGCCACGATGGCGGCGGACAGCGCGACCAGGAAGCGGAAACCGTTGCGACCCACCGGTTCCGCGTCGGTGGCGCGCGCCAGCAGCCGGTCGGAGGTGAAGCCCGCCCGCTGCTGGGCGCGGGTGATCCGGTTCCAGATCCAGTTGGCGTGCTCATCGGGCGGGAAATGGTCGAGGTTCCACTCGCACCCGGGCGCACCACGGCGCCTGGCAGGATGGGCATCCATCGTGGACCGTCGTTGTCACGGCGGTCATTATGATCAAGCGCGCATGACCGTGGCGATCGGGATGCCGGCGGCTCGCAAAGCGGGGACGAAACCGCCCAGGACGCCGGCCACCAAGCCCGCGATGATGCCGGCGACGCCGGCCTCCCAGGGGAACTGGACGTTGTCGAGCATCGGGTAGGAGTTGCCGGCCAGCATCGCCGCCGCCTTCAGGCCCAGGGCGCCGGCGCCGATCGCGGCGGCCGCGGTCAGCAAGCCCGTCAGCAGGGTCTCGGCCAGCACGATGCCGGCCAGCAGGGAGCGTGGGGTGCCCACCGCCCGGCGCAGCGCGAACTCCTCGACGCGTTCGCCGACCGTGGCCAGGCCGACGTTCAGGATGCCGGCCACGCCGATCAGCAGGACCAGGCCCGCCATCGAGAAGAACACCAGGCGCATCAGGCGCAGCTGATCCTCCTGCTGTTCGCGGTTGTTGACGTCGGTGACGTACGTTTCCAGGCCGGTCGCCTTGATCTTCGCCGTCAGCACCGGCTCGACCGGAGAGCCCGGCTTGAGCATCACGTTGATCTCGCCGGCCGTGTTCGGGTCGACCAGCTTGCCCGGTGGCAGCCAGGTGGCCAGTTCGTCGATGCGCACGTAGGCGCGGGGTTCGCCGCTGCCGTCATCGACCACGCCGACGAACCGGGGGGTCAGGTTGGCGGTGGCGCCGCGCACCCGCATCTCGGCCGGCACCTGATATTGCCGGAAGCCTTTCGCCGCCTCCTGGTTGAGGACCAGCTTCGGCGCCAGCGACGGCACGGTGGTGAAGTCGAGCCAGGCGCCCGACACCGTGCGGAACGGGCGGAACTGGCGGATGTCGCCGGTCAGCGCGGTCAGGCGTACCTCCACCGCCGCGCCCTTGGGCCCGGTCGGCTCCTCGCAGCGGCCGTCGGCGAAGCAGACCTGCCCGCCGCCCCAGTCCTGGCCGATCGGGGCGCCACCCTCGTTGACCGGGCGCACGCCGGGCTCGCCGATGATGCCCTGCATGGAGATGCCCGCGACCACGTCGGTGCGGCCCTTCACCGAGCTGAGCACCGCGTCGGCCGCCTTCTGCTCCGGCGGCATGCCGATCATCCGGGTGCCGTCGTAGCCGTACGTCAGCTCGAGGTCGGCCAGCAGCGCCCGCTCGGCGATGCTGGCGCCGGCCTGGACGACCACCACGGCCAGCACGCCCAGGAACAGGCTCACCATCGACAGCAGGGTGCGCAGCTTGCGGGCCCGGATGCCCTGCACGCCGATGATCAGGGACGACCGGAACCGGCCCGACAAGCGCCTCATGAGCGCACCCGCTCGCTCAGCACACCGTCGACGAGGTCGTGGATGCGCCCCATCCGGGCCGCGTGGTCACGGTCGTGGGTCACCAGGATCAGCGCGCATCCGCGCTCGGTGGCGCCGAGCAGCGCGTCGATGACGAGCGTGCCCGTCTCGGTGTCGAGCGCGCCGGTCGGCTCATCGGCGAGCAGAACCTGAGGATTGCGTACGAGGGCACGTGCGATCGCCACACGCTGCTGCTCCCCGCCGGACATCTTGGCCGGCCGGTTCTTGGCCAGATGAGCGATGCCGACCTGGTCGAGGGCCTGCATCACCCGCGCTCTGCGGTCCCGGCGCGGCAGCCAGCCCTGGCCGTTGACCAGGGCCATGGCCACGTTCTGGGCCGCCGTCAGATGCTTGAGCAGGAAGAACCGCTGGAACACGAACCCGAAATGGGAGCTGCGCAGCTTCGCCGCCCGCCGCTCCGGCACCCGGCTGATGTCCTGCCCGGCCAGCAGGTAGCGGCCCTGGTCGGGGCGGTCGAACAGGCCGATGACACTGAGCAGTGTGCTCTTGCCGGATCCGGAGCGCCCGACGATGGCCACGCTCTGCCCGGCCGCCACCGACAGATCGACACCGTCGAGGATGGTACGGGGCTCGGACTGCCCCTTGAGGACCTTCGTGATCCCGGTCAGCTCGATCACTTCGGGCCCTCGGCCGGCGCCGGCAGGTCGGGGCCGGGCACGGCGATGTCCTCGTCGCCGCGCAGACCCGACTTGATCTGCACGACCTTGCCGTCGGACAGGCCCAGCACCACGTCGACGGTCTTACGGGTGCGGTCGGGGGTGAGCACGTCGACCTTGCCCTTGCCCTGCGTGCCGGCGACCGCCTCGACCGGCAGCACCATGGCGTTGCCGGCCCGGTCGGTGACGACCGACAGCGTCACGTCGGCGCCGTTGATGAGCTTCACACTGGCCGGCGGCGCGCAGACCAGCTGCAGGCCGGTCGCCTCGGAACCCTCCGGGGCGCTCTGTTCGGCGTTCTCCTCCACCGGGGCGACCGGAGCGAACGACGCCGGGGCGGTGGGTGCGGTCGTGGTGGGCTTCGGGGGCTCGGGGATGGTGCCGGCCGGCAGAGCGGCGATGGTGCCCAGAGCCGTACAGGGGAAAGGCCCTGGACCGTTCTTGATCTGGCCCGTGACGGTCTTGGCGGCGCCGGAGATCCGGTACGCCGACGCGCTGTCGATGTCGGCGACGATGCCGTAGCCGCCGTGCCGCGCCGAGACGATCGGCATGCCCGCGCTGACCTCGGACCGGTCGTCCATGAGCCGGCCGGCCAGCATCGAGCCCTCCGGGATGTTGATCCGCCGCGGCGTGCCGTCGTCCCACACGGTGGCCACCCACAGCGGCTGCGCGGCCGGCGTCTTGTTCGGCTTGCGCTGCACGTAGCGGATCTCCCCGGCGGTCGGCGCGACGATGCCGAACAGCGGATTGATGGCCACCTTGCCGGCCAGGCTGATCTGGTTCGACAGGTTCTGCCGCGCCGGCTTGACGGTGGTCAGCACCGTGCCGCGATCCTCGAGCCCCGGAACCGGCGCGGCCTCGTCCTTCGCCGAACACCCCGAGAGCGCCGCCGCGGCCGCGACCACCGCCGCCCCGCCGAGCACAAGCCCGCGTCTGTCCACCCCAAGTCCCCTTTTCCCACCGGCCCGGGCACGTTCCCGCCCGGCGCGGCGAACCCTACAGGGATCACGCAACCCGGTAGGGGATCGATCACGGTGAGCGCCGGTGAGGGACTTTCACGAGGACGAGGCGTAACCGGCGAGAGTGCTCCGGTACGGCTCCGGCACCTGCGGCGCCACCTCGTCGAACCGGTGCCGGTCGGCTGCTGAGCCGGTCGCCCGCGCGCGGTAGGCGGCCGCGGCCGCGCGCATCGTCACGTCGTGCGGCTCCAGCTCCTCGCCGCGACTCGCCTGCGCGGCCGCCTCCGCGAAGTCGCCCTGCTCGGCGGCCAGATCGGCCAGGTCGAGATGAAGCGACCAGTTGCCCGGCTCCAGTTCCAGCGCGCGCTGGAAGGCGGCGGCCGCCTGCGCGGGAACGCCCAGCCGGCGCCAGGTGCCGGCCCGCACGACCTCGGTGAACATCACCGGCCGCACCGCGTCGGCGCGGTCGCACAGGGCGAACGAGTCGGTGGTGCGCCCGCAGGCGCGCAGCAGGATCGCCATGCGGGCCATCTGCTCCGGGACGGGGTCTCGATCGCACACGCTCGCGATGGCCGCGAACCACGGGTCCAGACAGTCCAGAGCGCGCGTGGTCGTCAGGTCACGGCCAGGGTCACAGATGCGCATGGTGGCCTCGGCCAGGGCGGCCGGTGTCACCGCGGCCAGAAAACGCGGGTCGCCGAACCAGGGAGCGCGTGCCCACGCCACCTCGGGCGAATGGCCGCTCGCCGGGCCGAGCCACATGACGGCCTCGTCCATGTCGCCGTCGGCGTAGGCGAAGTAGGCGCCCGCGACCACCGGGCCCACAGTGTCCGCTTCGGCGAGGGCGGCGGCGATCTCGGTGGGCAGCTCCCGCCGCAACTCGCCGAGTGCCGCGTAAGGCGCGGGGTCGCGCGGATCGGCGGAGATCTCTTTCGCTATGTAGCTCAGCGCGGCCGACGGCGAACCGCCACAGTGGGCCATCACCTTGGCGAACGCCAGCGTTCCCTTCATCGGCACGCGAACACCCTAGCGCCGGACCGGGCTGGCCCGGTTCTTGCTGGCTCTCTGGCGGGAGCTATCGGCAGGAGGGTCGGCGATGACGGCTTCGACCGCGGTGCTCGAACACCGCGAGGTGCGGCGGCAGGCCATGCCCGGGCGGCTGGTGGTCGGGCGGCTGCCACAGCTTGCCCGGCACGTCGGCAGCCCGCCCGATCTGGTGCTGCGGTGGAACCGGGTGCCGGCCGGGGCGCGGGTCGACGTGGTGGTTCATCTGCACGGGTTCTCGGCCCGGGGGCGGGGGATGAACCTCGTCCGCGACAAACTTCCGGTCAGCGGGCTCGACCTGAGCGGGCGGCCGGGGCCGGCGCTGGGGGTGCTGCCGCGCGGGCACTTCTTCGGCGGGCGGTCGGGACACGGGTTCAGCTTTCCGGCTCTGCGCCGGCGTGGGGCCCTCGGTGAGCTGGTCGACGATGCTCTGCGGCGCTTCAACGGGGTGACCGGGGCCGGGGCCACCAAGGGGCGGCTGATCCTCACGGCGCACTCCGGCGGCGGGGCCGCCCTGATGCAGATCCTCGGCGAGGCCGACCCGGACGAGGTGTACGCGTTCGACGCGCTCTACACCGACCCGGCGCCGCTGATCGCCTGGGCCCGGCGCAAAGGCGGGAACGGCGCCATGCGGGTGATCTACCGGGCCGGGGAGGGCACGGCGGCCAACAGCCTGCGGGTGGGCCGGGAGGTGCCGAGGTCGGCCCGGTTCCGGGTCGAGGACACGGCAACACCCCACAACGACATTCCCCGGATGTACGGCGCAAGGCTGCTGGCCGACCCGGCGGCCGACCTCTCGCAGGGGCCGCCCAGTGGGCCGCCGGCGACTCAGCTGAGTGAGCGGATCGCCCAGGTCGCGCGGGCCGAGTTCCGCCGGTGGCGGCCGGGTGGCGGGGCGGCGCTGACCGAGATGACGCCGGCGGCGAGCCCGATCCTGCGCGAGTACTACCAGGCCGGCGTGGGTGTCCCGGTCACCGATGCCCAGCTGCGAAGCGCGGCCTATCAGAGCGTGCACCCCTGGAGCGCGGTCTTCATCTCGTACGTCATGCGGACCGCCGGCGCCGGGGCGCACTTCGCCTATTCGCCGGCGCATCAGACGTACATCCGGGCGGCCCGCCGCAACCGGCTCGGCAATCTCACCGGGAACCCGTTCTGGGCCTACCGGGTGGACGAGGTCGCGCCCCGGGTCGGCGACCTGGTGTGCAACGCCCGGGCCGGCAGCGGGGCCACCTACGACAACATCGGGGACGCGCAGACCCGGGCCACCCACTGCGACGTGGTCACCGAGATCCAGCAGGGCCGGATCCGGGTGATCGGCGGCAACGTGGGGCAGACCGTCGGCGAGAAGTGGCTGACCACCCGGCCCGACGGACGGCTGAGCACGGCCGGGCGGCAGAGCACGTTCTTCGCGATCATCAGCACGAGAGGCCCGCGCCGAGCAGACCCGGCGGCACCGGCCGCACCGGCGGCGTCACCCGCGCCGGCCGCGCCGGCCGCGCCGGGTGATGTGAACGCCCGGGCCGCGCGGGTCATGGAACTGCTCGTTCAGCGGTACCGCTATCCGGTCGCCGGGGCGGCGGGCCTGGTCGGCAACCTCATGGCCGAGTCGGGAGTGATCCCGGAACGGATCGAGGGCAGCGCCGAGAACACGCCGACCCGGGCGCGGGGCTTCGACGGGCAGGTGCGGACCTTCACGCCGGAGCAGATCCGCGACCGGGACAAGACCCGCGGCCTCGGCCCCCAACTGCCCGGCGTCGGGCTGGCCCAGTGGACCAGCGCCAACCGGCGGGCCGGGCTGTTCACGCACACCTTCGACGGGCGCCGCCCCGGCGCCGGCATCCTGTCCGATCTGGCGGCCCAGGTCGACTATCTGGTCACCGAGCTCGGCCGTGACTATCAGGCCGTCGACGCGGTCCTGCGGACGCCGGCGGTCACTGTGGACCAGGCCTCCGACATCGTGCTGCTGCGCTTCGAGGTGCCCGCCGTGGTGTTCAACGGCAAGCCCGGCGATCCCGCCGTGCAGGCCGAGCTGGCCCGGCGGCGCGGGTTCGGGCAGCGGGCCCTGTCGGCCTACCAGCGCGGGCGCCCCTAGTGGGAAACGTCGGAAGAATCGGCTTCATGACATTGTCCTCTCCCTTTCCCGACCTGCTCGTCCACGATGAGAAAGCTGTTACGGAGGTATCGCCGTGAACCCCTTCTACTTCGAGATCGTCCGGGGCCGGACCCACCGCTACTCCTGGCAATTGGTGACCTACTCCGGAGGCGATCGCCGGCTGATCGCCAAGTCGTCGCGCGACTGGCACACCGCCGACGAGGCCCGCGCCTCGGCCGAGGCCACCAAGCAGGCGGTCTGCGACGCGCGGGTCGTCACCAAGCCGGCGCAGCCCGGCGACATCCAGTTCGAGGTGATCGAGGACGTGCTGGCGCTGGAGGTCACCGGGCACGGCGACTTCGACACCGGCCACGACCACGACCGTGAGCGCGACGGCAACGGGGACCGCCCGGCGACCACCGTGACCCCGGCCAAGCAGACGCCGGCGCCGGTGGCCCGCGCCGAGGACGGCAAGTCCAACGGCGAGGCCCGGCCCAAGGCCCGGCCCCGCAAAGCTCCGGCGAAAGCCACCAGGGCCGGCGCCTCGAGAAGCTGAGGCGCGGGCATGAGTCCGGAAAGCACCGCGCCGGTCGAGGCCCGCCTGGAGATCGCCCAGCTGCCCGCGGCGGCGGCGCTGCGCGACGCCGGAGTGAAAGCGTCGCCCGGCGCGCGCAACACCGTGCTGGCCCTCGACGCGTCCGACCCGGGCGCCGCCGACCGGGTGCGCCGGCTCGCCGGGCCGGGCCGGCTGCTGGTGCTCTCGACCGTGCCGATACCGGCCGGCGACACCGGCTGGGCGCTGCTGCGGGCCGGAGCCTCCGACGTGGTCGTGTGGGACGGCGCCGGCACGGCCGAGCTGGTCGCCCGGCGGCTGCGGCGCTGGCACAGCGTCGACGTGCTGCTCGACCGGCCGTACGTGCGGGAGTTCCTGGTCGGCGACAGCCCGGTGTGGCGGGCCGTGCTGCGCGAGGCGGTCGAGGCGGCCCGGTTCACCGCGGCCGCCGTGCTGATCACCGGGGAGAGCGGCACCGGCAAGGAACGCCTGGCCCAGCTCATCCACGACCTCGACGCCCGGCCGGCCAAGAAGAAACTGGTCATCCTCGACTGCAGCACCATCGTGCCGACCCTGTCCGGCTCGGAGTTCTTCGGGCACGAGAAGGGCGCCTTCACCGGCGCCTCGGCCCCGCGCACGGGCGCGTTCGAGCTGGCCGACGGGGGCACCCTGTTCCTCGACGAGGTGGGCGAGCTGCCGGTGACGCTGCAGGCCGAGCTGCTGCGGGTCATCCAGGAGGGCACGTTCAAACGGGTCGGCAGCAACGTGTGGCGCAAGAGCTCGTTCCGGCTGATCTGCGCCACCAACCGCGACCTGGCCGCGGGCCAGGCCACGGGCGCGTTCCGGCCCGACTTCTTCCACCGCATCTCCGGTTGTACGCTGCGGCTGCCCAGTCTGCGCGAACGGCTCGACGACGTGATCCCGCTGGTCGAGCACTTCTTCAAAGAAGCGGAGAAGGTGCCACCGCGGCTGTCGCCGGCGGTGCGTGAGCTGCTGCTGGCCAGGGACTATCCGGGCAACGTCCGGGATCTGCGGGCGCTCGCCCTGCGCATCGTCCACCGGCATCTGGGCGGCGACGAGATCACCCTCGGCGACGTGCCCGAGGCGGAACGGCCCGGGCCCGGCGCGCCGGCCGGTGACACCCGCCTCGAGGGGTGGGTCCGTGACCGGCTGCGCCGCGGCGCCACCCTGGCCGACCTGACGGTCGGCGTCGAGGAGGAGGCGCTGCGCTCGGCCCTGCTCAGCGCGGACGGGGATGCGGGCCGGGCAGCGCGAACGCTGGGGATACCGGTGCCGCGGGCCGCGGGCGCCGTGCCCGCGAGGTGAGCCGCCGGAACGTGCCGCCGAGGACCAGTTCCTCGGCGGCCGGCGGCAGCCCCAGCAGCCGCACCTTGGCCAGTTCCAGGCCCGGGTGCAGCCACGGGCCGTCCGAGCCGAACAGCACCTTGTGCGCCCCGGCCCGGCGCACCGCCCGTACGAGAAGATCGAATCTCCGGATCCCCGAGGTGTCGGTGTAGACGTTGGGGTGCTCGGCCAGGACGCTGATGAACGCGGTCTGCGCCGACCAGTCGTCGGCGAAGCTGCCCAGGTGCGGGATGACGAAGTCGACGTCGGGGAACTCGGCCGCGAACAGGGCGACCGTGCTGGTCTCGCCGGCCGGGTCGTAGAGCACCGGCAGCCGCCACCGCCGCGCCGCCAGGCAGATCTCGCGGCTGAGCCGGGCGTCGTGCCGGTGCACCTTGATACCGAGGAAACCCAGGCCCTCCACGGCCCGGGCGATCATCGCGGCCACCCGGCCCCGGTCCCGGTCGGCGTGCACCATGGCGAATCCGGTGAACCGGCCGGGCCGGGCGGCCACGATCCGGGCCACCCCCTCGTTGGCCGCCGCGTAGTCGGAGTGGAACGCCGCGAACAGGTTCGAGCCGGTGATGCCGGCCTCGTCGCACCGGCGCAGATACGCTCCGAGCGGCGCCGCCGTGTCCCAGGGCCCGGTGAACCCGTCACCGGGCCCCGCGTGACAGTGCGCGTCGATGATCGGCGGGCCCATGGTCAGCCGGGGAACACCGACTGCTGCGGGCGCCGTGCGTAGCCGTTGGACGCCTCACGTCCCAGCGCCGCCGGCGAGTGCGCCCGCCGGTGCACGCCCTGCCCGGTCACCGCCTGGTACGCGTGGCAGTACTGCTGCACCTCGCGCCGGAAGTAGCGGGCCCAGTTGGCGGCCTGATCCGGGTCGTTGACCGACGTCCACGCACCGAACCGGATGCCCAGCAGCAACTGCTCGGCGAACTCGGCCAGGTCGCGGTAGTGCTGGGCCGACACGTCGGACCAGCGCTGGAGCCGGTTCATCGAGTCGACCGAGCGCATCCAGGTCTCCGGGGTGTCCACCATGATCTGGTGCGGCAGGAAGTCCCGGATCTCGGCCCGGCTCAGGATCCACTGCGCCATCAGGAACTCGTGCCGGGCCGTCCACGGCAGGTCGCCGTACTGGTTGTGCGCGCCCTGGGTGAGCAGCAGGTGGGTCTCCTTCAGGCTGTTGAGCACGTCGAAACCGTTGGCGATCTTCACGGTCAGGTCGTCGTCCTCGTAGAAGCGCAGGCACTCGGCGAGCAGGCTGTGGAAGGCGCCCATGAATCGGGTCCGGGTGTCGGCCAGCCGGCGGTCGGACGGGCCGGGCGGCAGGCCGTAGTGGTGCTTGTACTCGTCGCGGCGCTGGGCCTCGGTCAGCCGGTGGTCGGCGTCGCGCAGCCAGCCCCAGAGCACGTTGTTCAGCGGCCGCAGCGGGTCGATGTCGACGCCGGCCAGCGGGTCGCGCCCCGGATGGGGGTTGGCCCGGTTCTGGAACCGCCAGGTGATGGCGTTTATCGTGCGCATCAGGCCGCCGCATTCCAGCCAGTACTCGTGGATCGGCTCGATCAGCACGGGCCGGGTCAGCTTCTCGGCCAGGATCCCGTAGGCCAGCGACGCCTCGTCGTGGTGGCCGTCGAGGCCCACCACCGGCACGTCGCCCAGCGCCCGGCGCACCAGGTCGAGATAGGGCAGCACGTCCAGGTCGCCGCCGTCGCCGGTCGGGGTGCCGACCAGATAGCGGCGGAACTGCTCCTCGAGCTCGCCCGGGCGCACGTCGCGGTTGAGCCGGGCGCTCTCCTGCTCCAGGTCGACGTGCCGGAAGTCGCCGGGATCGGTCCGCACGTTGATCATGAGGAAGACCTCGGTGGCCGCCTTGAGCAGCCGGTAGCGCTCGACGTGCGGGAACGGCAGGGCCGTACGCCGCTCGACGCGCCGCAGCTGCGAGCGATGGCCGTTGAGCGCGCTGCGCGCCGGGTCGCTCTCGCGCCAGACCCGGTCGATGAAATCGATGTAGGGGTTGAAGCTGATGTTGGCCGTGCTGTTGCGGATCGAGACCCACAGCGCCTGGTCGGTGGTCGGCGTCACGGCGGCGCGCCGCATCGACACCGAGACGTCGTCGCCGGCGGTGAACGGCCGCGGCGACACCCGGAACCGGTCGCTGGCCCACACCGGGTGCCGGCGGCTCACCTCCCCGTCTTCGACGAAACCAGTGCGTTCCAGATCGATGCGTACGGTCCACTGGCCCACCGCCAGCGCGGAGGTGTCCAGGGTGGCCCGGATGACCGGGCCGTCGCCCTCCTCGTCCTCGCCGTCGCCGAAATCGTGGTGGCGGCCGGTGATGCTGGTGATGCCCAGGCCGCCCTCGGGCAGCGTGACCGGGCCCTCCACCCGCCAGGTGACGTCGTACTCGCCGGTCAGCCTGGCCGAGGTGGCGATGAGCTGCACGACGCCGCCGGCGGTGATGTTGTCCGGGCTCGCGGTGAGCGTCAGTTGCCGTTCCGCGCTCAGGCTGCCGACCCGGATGGTGTCTTCCGACATGGTTCTTCTCCGATCAGATCGCGAGGGAAAGGTGATGGCCGGTCCTGCGGGGATCCGCCCAGATCGTGGGCTGGCCCACGAAAGTCGGCACCGCGGCCCGCGCGGTGGCCAGCGTGCTGGTGATCGCCCAGTCGGTGATCAGCTCGCGCAGCAGCCACGCCTCGCGGGCCGCGCCGAGCAGCCCGGCCGCGCGGGCCTGGCCGATCAGGGCGAACGCCAGCGTGGGAGGAGCGCCGGCCAGCCGCCGCGGGTCCGCGCCGCCGTCGTGGAAGCGGCGCAGCAGGGCCGCCGGGTGCACCTCCGGGTTGTGCAGCACCTCGCCGAGCGGCCGCCCGCGCAGCGCCGGCGAACGGTGCCGCACCAGCAGCGTGACCAGGTCCGGCATGGTCTCCTCCAGGTCGGCGAGCATCCGGGCGGTGTCCGGCGGCAGGTCGCCGGGCGGGTACATCCGCCGCCAGACCGCGGCCAGCCGCCGCCACTGCGGATCCGGGTAGAGCCGGTCGCCGATCGCGCAGCTGAGCAGCACCCGGATCCACGGCACCGGATGCGGATCGTCGTCGGCCGGACGGAAGACGAACCCCGGCGGCAGGCTGACCAGGGCGATCAGCCCGAGCGTGGAACCGACGCCGATGCGGCCCACGGCCCAGTAGTCGGCCACGATCTCCGAGATCCAGGAGTCCCAGCGCCGCCACGCGGCCCGGTGCCGGGCGCCCATGGTGTGCCGGCGCAATCCGGTGCGCAGCGAGTCGACCAGCCCGAGCAGCGCCGCTCCCTGATGGCCGACCTCGTGCACCAGCGACGACGCGACGCCGAAACCGATGATCCGCTCCCGGGGGATCCGGATGATCGCGACCGGGTTCTCGCCGCCGCCGGGCAGCCTCGTGCGTACCCGGCGGATCGCCCCGCCCAGCCCGCGGTGCAGCGCGCACACCACCGGCGGCCCCTCGACCAGCCCGCCGGGCAGGCGCAGCGCCTCGGCCGCGGCCACGTCGAGCCCGGAGAGCATGACGCCGTTGCCCGTCTCGCTGCGCTGGGTGATCACCTCGGAGAACAGGTCGAACTGCGACAGGGCGTTCTGAAAGGCGATCCGCAACGTCCAGAACCGGCGTTGCTGCTCGGCCGCCGGCGCCGCCGCGCCCGGGCCGGCCAGCCAGCGCAGGAAGTCCTCGCCGCGCCGGCCCACGTCGCGCCGGCCGGCCACGAGGTGATCCTCGATGCCGGCGAGCGCGGCCGGTGACAGCGCCGCGGCGGCGACCGAGGTCTCCTGGAGGACGAACGGCCGGACCAGGCTCAGCCGGGTCAGCAGCGCGCGCGTCTCCTCCTCGACGAACCGGGTGGCGGACGGGTGAACGGTCATCGCTCAGGCGCCCAGCAGCTCGATCTTGCCGCCCCGGCGGACCCAGCGGCCCCCGCCGTCGCCGTGCCCGTTCTGCGGCGCTTCCCATTCGCCCTGCGGATATTCGGGCTGGAACTCGCCGTACTGGGTCTCCCCGTACTGGGTCTCGCCGTACTGCATCTCGCCGTACTGCATCTCGCCGTACGGGCCGGGGGGCGTCTCGCCGTACTGGCTCTCCCACTCGCCCGACGTGGGCCCGGGGGGAGGCGGCGCGTCCGGGGGAGCTCCGCCGGAGGGCGGTGCGGGCGGCGTGGCCGCGGGCTCGGGCGGGACGCTCGGCGGCGGGGGCGCGCCGATCGGCACGGCGACCCAGCGGAAGCCGGGCTGCGGCGGCTCGGGTGGCGACGACGGCGGTCCGGCCGGCGGTCCGGCCGGCGGCGGGCCCGAGGGCTCGGGCGGCGGCGGGCCATCGACGTAGCCGGGACCATAGCTGTAGCCGGGACCGTAGCGGTGACCGCGGTAGCCCCACGGCCGACCGTAACGGCGGTAGGGGTGCCCGTAGCGGTAGCCACCTCGGTAACCGCCGCGGTAACCGGGCCGGAAGCCGCGATAGCCGGGGCGGTAGCCGAACCGGGAACGGCCGCCGAAGACGCGGCGCACCGCCCGGCCCAGGAACGGCCGCGCGAACCGCGACGCCGCCCGGATCAGGCCCAGCTCACCGACCAGCTCGGCCGGCGCACCCGGGGGAGCGGCCGCCGCGTGCTGGGCGGTCGCCGCCGTCAGGCGTACGGCCTGCCGTGCCGTTTCGAAGATCTCCTGCTCCTGGCTCATGCCGCCGGTCTCGGACTCGAAGATCTCGCCGGGCTCGCTGTTGCCCGGCATGGCGGCCTGGATGACCGGGGTGACCGCGTTGATCACCGCGCGGCCCTGCGGCGTCCGGGCGGCGTTCTGCACACCCTGGGCGGCCCGGCCGACCACGTTGACGATGCTGCCGAGCAGCCGGCCCAGCTCCTCCTCGCTGTTCACCTCGAGCAGCCGCGAGGCCATCTCCGCCTCCTGCTGAGGGCTGAGCACGGGCCCGCTCTCCCGCTCCGGCGCCTCGCCGAGCACGCCCTTGAGGAGCTTGCCGAGGATGAACTGCTCTTCGCCCTCGCCCTCGCCGAGTACGCCTTTGAGGAGTTTGCCGAGGATGAACTGCTCCTCGCCCTCGTCCTCACCCTCGTCCTCGTACTCGTACTCCGCCTCGCGCTTGCCGCCGCCGAGCGCGCCCAGCACCGCCGGCACCACGTTGGCCAGCAGCGGCAGCAACGGCAGGAACTGCTCCTCGGACTGCGCGGACTGCGACTCGTCATCGTCGTCGTAGTCGTAGTGGCGGCGCCGCCGGCGCCAGTGCCGCCGCCGGCGGCCCCACTCGTCCTCGCCCTGCGGCGCCGCCGGATATTCGCTCTGGTTCATCTCGGCCTCGGCGGTGTACTCGCCGGCCGTCCCGGTCTCGAACATCGAGCTCTCCCATCGTCATGCGGATGCACCGGGGAGAACTGCAAGAACCGGGCCAGCCCGCGCTCAGCGCAGCGCGGCCGCCGTGAAACCCAGCCGCGCGCGGTGTTTGGCGACCGTGCGGCGGGCCATGCTGAACCCCTCGGCCCGCAGCTTCTCGGCCACCTGCTGATCGGAGAGCCGCCCCCGCGACGCGCTCAGGATGCGGCGCAGCGCCTCGTCGGCCCCGCCGCAGCCGGAGAAGAACGCGGACAGCGGGCTGGTCGTCCCGTCCGGCATGAGCGCGTACTTGTCCGCCACGGCACGGCTCACCGTCGACTCGTGCACGTCCAGCGCCACCGCGACCTCGGCCCGGGTCAGCGGCACCAGATGGGCCGCGCCGTGTGACAGGAACGCGTGCTGGCGCCGGGCCACATGCTCGACGACACGCCGCAGCGTGGCCCACCGGTCGCGCAGCTGGGACAGGAACATCCGGGCCGCGGCCGACCCGGGACCGCCCGGCCGGGCCCGCAGCCGCAGCAGGGCCGCCTCGACCAGCTCGACCCGGAACTCGTCCCCGTCGGCCCGGATCACCACGTCCGGCACCACGTAGGACGCGGGCGGCGCGGCGCCGCCGTCGAACGCCGGATAGGGCCGCAGCCGCCGCCGGATCAGCTCGAGCACCGCGCGGACCTGCTCCCGGCTGGTGCCCAGGGCCTCCGCGATCGCCGCGAAATGCCCGCGGCCCAGCGCGGCCAGATGATCGGCGATCACCCGCCGGGCGATCGCGTCGTCCGGCAGGCGCAGAGCCTCCAACTGCAGCAGCAGGCACTCGGCGGCGCCGGTCGCGCCCACCCCCGGCGGACCGCAGCGGCGGATCACCGCGACCACCCCGGCCACCCGGTCGGCGCCGAGGCCGGCCGCGAGCGACACCGGATCGCGGTCGAACAGCCCGTGCTGGTCGAGACAGTCGACCAGATAGTCGGCCAGCGGCCGGTCGGCCGCCGGCACCTCGGCCAGCACCAGACGGCGCAGGGCGGCCACGTCGGTGTCGCGGTCCGGCATGTCCGGCGGCCCCACGTCCGTGCCACCGCGGGACGGCACCCCGCAGAGCGGGCAGCGGGCCGCCCACGAGCCCCGGCAGACCGGGCACTCGCCCGTCTCCAGGCGTTCCAGCTCGGCGTTGGCGCTCAGCTCGTCCTCGACGGTGTCGCGCAGCGCCGCGTACGGCAGCATCAGCAGCTCACCGAAGGCGATCAGCGCGGGCGACACCTCCAGCCCGAAGCGTGGCGTCATGGCGAGCTCGAACGAGACGGACACCGTGCACCTCCCGGCCCGACTCCCAGCAGGATCCGTGCCAGGTCGGGCCGCCGGGCCGTTGCCGTCCGTGATCCGACACCGGCGGCCGCGAACCCCCCGTCGGTTTGACGACTGGCCGGTACGGGCCGCCCGCGCCCGGCGTGACGATGACAGCGCCTGGCGGGAAACGGCAATCGACGGGAGGCACCGGCGGTGACGATCGGGATCGAGTGGGTCAACGACTACCACTCCGCGAGCTCGAATCTGTCGAACAACGACAACAACGCCCGGGGGTTCTACAACCGGCTGCAGGGACTGCGCCGGTTCGAGTACGGCGACGACCTGGCCTGGGACCAGGACTTCGAGGAGAGCGGCGCGGGCAAGCCCGCGGCCGGCACCGACCAGCTCTACGCCGACAACGTCGACATCGTCTTCTTCTCCGGGCACGGCTCCCGCTCGGGCGCCTCGTTCGGGGTGAAGACGTTCGACGACGGCACGGCCCGGGCCTCGAACATGCGGCTGGGCAACCAGGACCTCGAGTGGCTGGTGATCGACGGGTGCGAGATGCTCGCCCACGACAACGGGTTCGTCTTCCAGCGGTGGGGCTGGCCGACGCTCAAGGGCGCGCACTACATCCTCGGTTTCCACACCACGGCGTACGACGTGAAGGACCGCGGCGAGAAGTTCGCCGACCGCCTCAACCAGGGCTGGACCGTCCGCGAGGCGTGGATCCGGGCCTGCGTCGAGACCGAGGACGACGACGTGTCGTGGGCCTATCTGCGCGCCGACGGCGAGGGCACCAACACCTACAACGACCACTGGCACGGCAAGGGCTTCGTCAGCCCGGACCCGTCGACCCCGACCATGCTCGCGTACGCGCGCGGCACCTGCTGAGGGAACGGAGACCGAGATGCCGACCGTGACCAAGAGAGTCCACGTCGAGCCCGAGCTCGAGCGGCCGCCCGGCCCGGTGACCGTCTACCGCGCCGAGGGCGAGACGTCGTCCCGGCAGCTGCGCGACGACCTGATGCGCCGGGCCGAGCGCTGGCGCGAGCACTTCGGCCTGCGCGGCGAGCCGGCCGACCTGGGCGAGCGGATCGTCTATCTGACCGAGACCGCGGCCCTGGAGGTCTACCTGGCCACCGACTCGGTCTGGTGGACCGACCGGTCGCGGGCCTATCAGGAGATCACCAGCGACCGGGTGCCCGGCGACGAGCAGGCGGCCGAGCTGGCCCGCCGGTTCGTGGCCGGCACCTTCGAGCCGCGGGCCGAGCTGCGGGTCGCGCACGTCGGCGAGCAGGTGGCCTCGTTCAGCGACGGGCCGGACACCGAGGCCCGCTCGCAGCGCGTCGGTGTCGCCGTGACGCTGCGGCCCACCCTGGACGAGCTGGAGGTCTTCGGGCCCGGGGCCAAGGTGCGGATCGCGTTCAGTGACTACGAGGAGCCCAGCGACGTCGCCTACTTCTCCCGGCCCGTGCAGCCCGACGGGCAGGTCGACGTGATCCACCCGTACCAGGCGGTCGAACGGCTCAGCCGCGACCGTCGCTTCACCGGCGTCCTCGAGGCCGGGATGCAGCTGCGGATCCGGCGGCTGGAGCTGGGCTACTACTCGGCCGGGCCGAGCATGTCGCAGCGCTATCTGGTGCCGGTCTATCTGGCGGCGGGCCAGGTCGAGGGCTCCGAGCTCGACGCCGACGTCTTCCGCCTCTACCTGCCGGCCGTCGATCTGAGCTCGAAGGACATGAAAGAACTGGGTGTACGGGCGAACCCCACCGTCGTCACGTCCTTCACCGGCTTCTGACGGGAGACTTATGATCTTTTGATGTACGTCGAACGTCGTGGGCACGGAACGCCGGTGCTCCTCCTGCACGGGTTCGGGGTCGACCACCGGATCCTGCTGCCGCTCGAGGAGGTCTTCGACGGGGAGCCCGGCTGGGAGCGGATCTATCCGGATCTGCCGGGCTTCGGCCGTACGCCGGGACGCGCCGACCTGAACGGCAGCGGCGACGTGGTGGACGAGCTGGTGCGGTTCATCGGCGCCGAGCTCGGTGACCAGCGGTTCGCGCTGGTCGGCAACTCGTGGGGCGGCATGCTGGCCCGGGCGCTGGCGTCCCGCATGCCGCAGCGGGTGCTCGGGCTGTGCCTGCTGTGCCCGGCGATCGTGGCGGAGCGCGGCGACCGGGATCTGCCCCCACGGACCGTACTCAAAGAAGATCGTGAATTGATGTCTTCTCTGCCGGCCACCGAGCGGGAGCTCTACCAGCAGGAGGCGGTCGTCGAGTCGGCCGGGGACTGGGAGCGGTTCCGCGAGTTCGTGCTGCCCGGGATCCTCGCCGCCGACCCCGCGGCGGCCCAGCGGATCGAAGCCGCCTACGGCGTCCGTCCCGGGCCCGGGAGCGGCCGGTACGACGGTCCCACGCTGTTGCTGACCGGCCGCCAGGACGCCATCGTCGGCTATCGGGACGCGTGGCGGGTGCTCGAGGACTATCCGCGGGCCACGTTCGCCGTGCTCGACGCGGCCGGGCACAACGCCCCGCTGGAGCGCCCCGAGGTGACCGGGCCGCTGGTCGCGGACTGGCTCAGGAGGGTGCGCGCAGAAGAGCGTTGATCACGTCGGTCAGCGGCGGGGTCAGCTCCCGCTCGCCGGCCGAGGTCAGCGGCTCGACCCGCAGCGAGGACCGCAGCACCACGATGCCCAGCGAGGTGGCCAGCACCAGCTGCGCCCGCAGCAGGCCGTCGGGGGCGGTGGGGGAGCAGGCCGCGGCCAGCCGCTCGCTGATCGCCTGGATGACGCCGCGGCGCATCTGCTCGGCCCGCTCGTCGCCCGAGGTGCGCAGCAGCAGGAGCATCGACTCGGTCATGCTCTGGTCGTCGCGGGAGGTGGTGATGCGCCGGGCGATGTCGGCCGCCACGTCGTCGAGGGCGATCTCGCCCGAGTCGCGGCGCAGCTCGCTGACCGCGCTCGACAGGCAGGCCTCGAACAGGCCCTCCTTCGAGGAGAAGTAGCGGCTGATCAGCGCCACGTTGACGCCGGCCTCGTCGGCGATGTCGCGGACCGTCGTGGCCGAGTATCCGTCGCGGGCGAACAGCTTCTTGGCGACGTCGAGCAGCAGCTGCCGGGTGCGGGTCGCGTCCCGGCGCCGGGGCGCTGCTGGCTCGGGCGTTTCCACGCCCGAAGCCTATCCGTCAGCGCGCCGAAGTGTCCCGTGAGGGCTCCTCGTCGGCCAGGCGCCGGGCCACGTTGTGCAGGGCCTGGTCCATCAGGGCCCGGTCCTCCGGGCCGGCCAGCGTGATGTCGTCGAGGTTGGCGTCGATCCAGTTGCGCCAGGCGCCCTTGACCCGCTCCAGCTGCTCCTCGCCGTTCGGGGTCAGGGTGACCGTGTCGCCGTCGCGGCGCGCGTAGCCGGCGTCGCACAGGTCGGCGAAGGTCGGTTCGAGGACCTCCGGCGGGACCCGGTGGGCGCGGGCTATGGACTCCAGGCCGGCCTGTCCGGCCGTACGGCTGCGCATGTGGGTCTGTCCCATCGCCCAGGCCTGCGCCGGCCGCAGATCGGCGCCCGAGGAGGTGAGGATGGTGTCGAGCACGGCCCGGTCGCGCACGGCGTCGCCGATGGCCCGTTCCAGCTTGGCCACCCGGTCGTCGGGCTGCGGCGGCGAGAAGCCCTCGCCCACGTCGGTCGCGGCCGCCTTGGCGCTGTCGCGCAGCGGCACCTCCTTGAGCAGCCAGGCGATGAGGAAGCCGAGCACGGCGACCGGCACGACCCAGCGGAAGACGTACCCGATCGTCTCGGCGTAGGCGTTGATGATCGGCGCGGCCTGGGCCGCGGTGAGCGCGTGCAGGGCCTCGGGACTGGCCGCGGCCGAGGGCGACACTCCCGGATCGGCGGCGAGAGCCGACTCCAGCGACGGGGTCAGCTTGTTGTTGAACAGGGTCCCGAAGATCGCGGTGCCGAAAGAGCTTCCGAGCGTACGGAAGAAGGTGACACCCGAGGTCGCGGTCCCGAGATCGGCGTACGGGACGGTGTTCTGCACAGCGATCGTCAGCACCTGCATGGACAGGCCGATGCCGGCGCCCAGCACGAACATGTAGAGCGACTCCAGCCACGTGCTGGTCGCCGCGTCCATGGTGGACATCAGGAACAGCCCGAGGGCCAGGATCGCCCCGCCGGCGATCGGGAAGGCCTTGTAGCGGCCGGTGCGCGAGACGACGATGCCGGAGCCGATCGAGGTCAGGAACAGCCCGGCCACCATCGGCAGGGTGCGTACGCCGGACGCGGTGGCCGAGACGCCGTTGACGTACTGCAGATAGGTCGGCAGGAACGTCATGGCCCCGAGCATGGCGAAGCCGACGATGAAGCTCAGCGTCGAGCAGACCGTGAAGACCGAATTGCGGAACAGGTGCATCGGCAGCATCGGCTCGACCGCGCGCAGCTCGACCATGACGAAGGCGCTCAGCAGCACGACTGCGGCCGCGAACAGGCCGATGATGATCGGCGAGCCCCACGCGTACTCGTTGCCGCCCCAGGACAGGGCCAGGATCATGCTGGAGGAGCCGAGTGCGACCAGCGCGATGCCGGCGTAGTCGATGATCGGCCGCGACGCCGTACGGACGGCCGGGATGGCCCGCGCGGCCATGATCAGCACGACCACGGCCAGCGGCACGTTGATGTAGAACGCCCACCGCCAGCTCAGGTGGTCGGTGAACAGGCCGCCCAGGGTCGGGCCGACGACCGTGGTGACGCCGAAGACCGCGCCCAGCGCGCCCTGATAGCGGCCGCGGTCGCGCAGCGGGATGACGTCGGCGATCAGCGCCATCGCGGTGACCATCAGGCCGCCCGCGCCGACGCCCTGCACCACCCGGGCCGCGATCAGCACCAGCATGTCGTTCGCGATGCCGCACAGCGCCGAGCCGAGGATGAACACCACCGTGCTGACCTGGAAGACCAGCTTGCGGCCGAACAGGTCGCCGAACTTGCCGGCCAGCACCGTGGCCACCGTCTCGGCCAGCAGATAGGCGGTGACGACCCACGCCATGTGCCCGGCCCCGCCCAGGTCGGCGACGATGGTCGGCAGGGCGGTCGACACGATCGTCTGGTCGAGCGCGGCCAGCAGCATGCCGAGCAGGATGGCGACGAAGACGACGTTGACCTGCCGCCGGCTCAGCACCGGGGGCGCGGTGGCGGTGGACATGCCCTAAGTTTCACGTTTCGTGGCGTTTCGCGCCGGAATATCGCTAGCTTTCTCCCATGGCAAGCGCTGTGCTCGCGGACCTGAGCGTCAAGACGAAGATCCTGGGCGCCGTCTGCGTGGCGATCCTGCTCGCCGTCGTCGTCGGTGTCGGCAGCCTGATCGGGCTCAGCAACACCAGCGCCTCGGCCGAGCAGATCTACACCAGCAACGTCTCCGGCGTGAACTACGTCGGCGAGATCCGCAGCGAGCTGGCCCAGTCCCGGCTGGACGTCACCAACCACATGCTGTCCGACACCGCCGCGCAGAAGAAGCAGTACAGCGACGCCTTCGACAAGGACTACGAGGCGCTGACCGACGCGCTCGCGTCGTACCGGACCAGCGGACCGGCCGTGCCCGACGCCGAGCTGGCCGAGCTCGCCGACGACTTCGACGCCTATCACACGCTGGTCACCGGCAAGCTGCTGCCGGCCGGCGACAAGAACGACCTCGACGCCTGGCAGAGCGCCCGCGACACCGACGTCATCCCTCTCATGGAGGAGGTCTCCGGCGACCTCGACCGGATGCGCACGGCCGAGAACGCCGACGCGAAGACCAACGCCGACGGCGCCCGCTCCGAGTACGGCACGAGCCGCACCATCACCATCGTGCTCCTGGTCGTCGGCTCGGTGACCGCGCTGGCCATGGGGTGGGTGGTGGCCCGTCAGATCGTGCGGTCGATGGCCAAGGTCAAGCACGTCTGCGACGGCCTGGCCGAGGGCGACCTGACCCGCACGGCCGGCCTGAGCACGAACGACGAGCCCGGCCAGATGGGCCGCTCGCTGGACGTCGCCGTGGCCCGGCTGCGCGAGACGGTCCGGACCATCGACTCCTCGGCGGCCGCCCTGGGCAGCGCCTCCGACCGGATGTCGCAGGCCAGCGGCGAGATCGCGCTGTCCGCCGACGAGTCCTCGGCGCAGGCCGAGACGGTCTCGGCCGCGGCCGAGCAGATCTCCCGCAGCGTCGACGCGGTCAGCGCCGGCAGCGACGAGATGGGCGCCGCGATCCGGGAGATCTCGCAGAACGCGGCCGAGGCGGCCCAGGTCGCCAACGAGGCCGTCGGCCTGGCCGCCAGCACCTCGCAGACCATGACCAAGCTGGGCGAGTCGTCGGCCGAGATCGGGGACGTGATCAAGGTGATCACCTCGATCGCCGAGCAGACCAACCTGCTCGCCCTCAACGCCACCATCGAGGCCGCGCGGGCCGGTGAGGCCGGCAAGGGCTTCGCCGTGGTCGCCTCCGAGGTCAAGGACCTGGCCCAGGAGACCGGCCGGGCCACCGAGAACATCTCGGCCCGGGTCGAGACGATCCAGGCCGACACCGGGGGAGCGGTCACCGCGATCGAGGAGATCAGCCGGGTCATCGCCCGGATCAGCGACTTCCAGACCACCATCGCCTCGGCCGTCGAGGAGCAGACGGCCACCACGGCCGAGATGAACCGCAGCGTCACCGAGGCCGCCTCGGGCACCGGCCAGATCGCCGAGAACATCACCGGCGTGGCCGATGCCGCCCGAAGGACCACCGAGGGCATCGCCCGCTCCCGGGAGGCGACGGCCGAACTGGCCACCATGTCGACCGATCTGAGCGCTCTCGTGTCCCGGTTCCGTTATTGAGTCAGTAATCGGGATCGGCTGCCGACGAGGTAGGTGTGACGCGGTCGCTGGACGCCGGCAGCACGAGATGGGTGCTGGGGTCGTTGGCTGCCTTCTTCATGCTGCTGGCCGTGGTCGACGTCATGATCTTCGACGGCACCGCGCAGGTCGTCCTGTCCGGGCTCGCCTGGTGCAGCGCGGCCGTCCTGGCCGTCGGCGCCGCGATCGTGCGGCGGCCCCGCAAGGGCCGGCAGCCGGCCGCGCTCAGCCTGTTCGGTTTCATCCCGGTCCTCAACGGCCTGGTGCCGCTGTTCGTGACCGGTGAGCTGCACCAGACCAGCATGCTCATGCTGATCATGGTGGGGCTCGGCGTGGCCGTCAGCTCGACCGGCATCGCCGTCGCGGCCGCGGCCACCGCCACCGTGGGCTGGATCGTCGCCGTGCTGCTGCGCGACGACCTGCACACCGACGAGCTGACCTACTACGGCATCCAGTTCGGGCTGGCGCTGACCATGGGGACCCTGTTGCGGCTGAGCCTGATCCGCCGGCAGCGGCAGATCCGGGCCATGCGCGACGAGCTGACCGCGGCCGCCGAGCGCTTCCGCGGCATCTTCGAGGCGTCACCGGCGGGCATCGGCCTGTCCGGGCCCGACGGCCGGTTCCTCACGGTCAACCCGGCCCTGTGCCGGCTGCTCGCCCGTGACCAGGACGAGGTGGTCGGCGCGGAGGTCTTCACGCACGCCCACCCGGACGACCGCTTCGACCTCGACGAGATCGCCCGCCGGATCGCGGCCGCGGCCGACGGCGTGGCCCGCATGGAGGTCCGGTTCTGCCGGCCGGACGACGACACGCGCTGGGTGTGGATCACGCTCAGCCGCACCGACGCCGACCTCATCCTCGTGCAGATGCAGGACGTCACCGCGCGCTATCAGGCCGAGCGGGCCACACGTGACTCGGAACGGCTGCTGACGGCCGTGGCCGGCGTCGCCCGGCGTATCCGCACCGGTGAGGACGCGCGCACCAACATCGTCGACGCCGTCCGCCAGCTCGCCGCCTCCGACGGCGTCATGCTGCTGGAGCCGGCCACCGCCACCGAGGAACTCGTGATCACCGCGGCGTCGAGCCCGCACCTGGTCGGCACCCGCATCTCGATGGCCCTGACCTCGATGAGCGCCCAGGTCTACCGCACCGGCGAGCCGGTCTTCCGGGCCGACCCGGCGGCCGACCCGATCGTCTCCCCGGCGCTGCTCGAACTCACCCGGGCCCGGTCGCTGCTGTGGCAGCCGGTCATCGCCGACGGCTCGGTCATCGCCGTGCTCTGCGTGTCGTGGGCCCACCGCCTCGACGACGTCGGGGACCGGCGGGCCCGTGCGGTGTCGCTGCTGGCCGACGAGACGGCGCTCGCGCTGGAACACGAGCAGTTGCTGCGCCACCTGGAACGGATGGCCTACACCGACACGCTGACCGGGCTGGCCAACCGTCGCGCCTGGCAGGCCCAGCTGCCCCGGCTCATCGCGCAGGCCCGGCGCACCGGCGCCCCGCTGACCGTGGCCATCGCCGACCTCGACCACTTCAAGCGCTACAACGACACCTACGGGCACCCGGCCGGCGACGACCTGCTGCGGCACACGGCGGTCGCGTTCACCGACGCGCTGCGCGACAGCGACCTGATCGCGCGGTGGGGTGGCGAGGAGTTCGCGATGGCCCTGCCCGACTGCCCGGCGCCGGACGCGGCCCAGGTGCTCGACCGGGTCCGTGAGGCGACGCCGGGGGCGGAGACCTGCTCCATCGGGTACGCCACGTGGGACGGCCACGAGACCGTCGAGCAGCTGCTGTCGCGGGCCGACGACGCGCTCTACCAGGCGAAAGAGGGCGGCCGTAACGCCGTACGGGAAGCCGTGGTCATTTTGTCAGCGTAAGTTCGAAGCGGGCACCGTCCGTGAAGGCGGTGTCCAGCCTCATCTGCCCGCCGTGGTGCTCGACGATCTTCTTGCAGATGGCCAGGCCGATGCCCGTGCCCGAGTAGACGTCGCGCGGATGCAGGCGCTGGAAGATGACGAAGATCTTCTCGGCGAACTCGGGCTCGATGCCGATGCCGTTGTCCTGTACGGCGAACGTGAACTTCTCGTCGTCCTCGTCCACGGTGATGACGACCCGGGGCGGCACGTCCGGGCGGCGGAACTTGATGGCGTTGCCGAGCAGGTTCTGCCACAGCTGGGTCATGAGGGTGGCGTCGGCGGGCACGGTCGGCAGCTTCGGGCGTACGACCTCGGCCCCGGTCTCCTCGATCGTCAGCGCGAGCGTGTCCTCGACCCGGCCCACCAGCTCGTTCAGGTCCACCGGCTCCCGCTCGTCGTACATCCGCCCGATCCGGGAGAACGCCAGCAGATCGTTGATCAGCTGCTGCATGCGGGTGGCGCCGTCGACGGCAAAACCGATGTACTGCTGGGCCCGGTCGTCGAGCTGCCCGGCGTAGCGGCGCTGAAGCATCTGGCAGAACGACGCCACCTTGCGCAGCGGCTCCTGAAGGTCGTGCGAGGCGACGTAGGCGAACTGCTCCAGGTCGGCGTTCGAGCGGTGCAGCTCGGCCGCCTGCTGCTGGCTGGCCGCGAGACTGTCGGCCAGCTTGCCGCGCATCGCCTCCACGTCCTCGGCCAGCCGGGCCACATCGGCCGGGCCGCGCGGGGTGACCCGGTGCCCGAAGTCGCCACCGGCGACCTTGCGCACCGAGCCGCTGAGCTCGTTGAGCGGCCGCAGGACGACCACGCGCAGCAGGACGGCGATCGACGCGATGAGCAGCAGCAGGGCGACGACCAGGCCGAGGAAGGCGTTGTTGCGCAGCTGCCGGCTGTCCTGCAGGTCGGCGCGGCCCTGCGCGCGCAGCTCGACCAGGCGCTGATCCAGATCGGCCAGCGGGTCCCGGACGGCGTCGAAGGCGGTCTTGCTCTGGGTGACCAGGGCGAGATCGTCGCGGCCGGACCGGACCAGGGGCTCGGCCGCGGTCTCGCGCCAGGAGGCCATCCGCTGCTCGACCAGATCGAGGTCGGCCAGGGCCTCACGGTGCCCGTCGAGCAGGCCGCGCAGCTGCCCGACGAGGCGGGTCTCGTCGGCCCGGCCCTGCTCGTACGGGTCGAGGAACTGCTGCTCGCCGCTGAGCACGAAACCCCGCACACCGGTCTCCTGCCCGACGACGGCGGCGGTCAGCTCGGCCACGGCGGTGCGGGCCGGCGCGATCCGGTCGTTGAGACGGTCGGAGACCTCGGTGGTACGGGAGAGGAGCTCCGCACCGACCACAGTGGCCACGGCGATGAGCGCCACCATGGCGATGAGGACGGACGCGAACCAGCGCTGACTGGTCCACCGGGCATGCGTGATCACGCAAGCAAGGTACGCGAGCCCGGCCGCAGCCCGTGATCACGGATGCGCCACGACCCCACGGGGCACGGAACGATCAGGGCATCAGCGGCGGAACAGGACAACCCGGCCGACCCGCCGCGCCGTCCCGGACCTTTCCCGACTTCCCGACTTCCCGACTTCCCGACTTCCCGTCCTTCCCGCCCTTCCCGCCCTTCCCTCCGGAAAGCCTGCGCCTGGCCCGCATGCCTTTCCCCGGCGTTTTCCGCGTCCGCCACCTTTTCCCGGCGCATTCCGCGCCCGCCACCTTTTCCCGGGCGTCTTCCACGCCCGCCGCCTCCCTGCCCGGTCCTCCGTCGGGGGATCTTCCGCCTCCGCGCCCGGTTCCTCCCTCTCCAGCCTTTCCGTCTCCGCGCCCGGCCCTCCGTTTCCGGTCTTTCCGCGAAGCGCCCTCCGCGCCGGACGGACCTTGCATGCCGGACGGGCCTTGCGCCGGACGGGCCTTGCGCCGGACGGGCCTTGCGCGCCGGACGAGCCTTCCGGCGC
>NZ_JBIAZI010000003.1:718302-966099 GCF_042899005.1 Actinoplanes sp. NPDC000266 | reverse complement strand
GCCGAGCGGGCCCCCGCGCCGAGCGGGCCCCCGCGCCGAGCGGGCCCCCGCGCCGAGCGGGCCCCCGCGCCGAGCGGGCCCCCGCGCCGAGCGGGCCCCCGCGCCGAGCGGGCTCCCGCGCGGTGGACACACCCGGGCGCGGGGCGCGGGGCTGGCGGGGTGGGGAGCGAGTTTTGCGTTGGCGGGACGCTTGGCTGGAGCAGGGGGCTATGTGCGGATTGTCGGGGCGCGCAGGGTGAGTTCGGGCGGTTGCTCGTTGCTCGAACGGGAAATCCGCTGACGATTCGGGCGTTTCAAGGGGCCGTGGGGCGGGGAAGGATCTTCGTGGAAGGCAGAGTCTCAACGAGGGAGTTGTGATGACAGCGGTGAACAATCCCGCCACCGTGGGTGAATGCCTGCGCGTCGGCGCCGGTTTCTCGCAGGGCGACCGCAACTGGATCGCCGAGCAGTTCGTCACGCTCGACAGCCGTCTGGCCGGCTTCCACGCCGACTCGACCGAGCTGGAAGTCATGGTCAAGGACCGTGACGCGCCGGGCCAGAAGGTCACCCTGGAGTGCTGGATCGCCGGCCGTCAGAAGATCGTCACCACCTCCACCGAGGAGGACCTGAACGCCGCCCTGCACGACGTCCGCGACGACCTGCGCCGCAAGCTGGACGACGCCAAGACCCGGCAGGAGCCGCGCAGCAACCGTCACCTCCGCTCGCAGCCGGACCTTTCACCGGAACTCGTGGAGTAGAACTCCCCGCTTGACGGGAAGAGGGGCGCGCCGCGTCCCTCTTCCCGTCGTGTCGGATAGCGGTCGAAGCCTTTGACTCGCCGCGGCCGCAGGCGTGCGCTTGAGGTTCTCCTCTTCGGGAGGCCGATATGCGGTTCGCGGCGACACTCCTGCTCCTGCCGGCGATGGTCTTCCCGTCGGCCTGTCAGAAAGACACATGCCCGGCGGGCTCCGAGAACTACAACGGCAAATGCCTGCCACCCCTGACCGCTTCGTACGTCCGGTGCGTCGACGCGAAGGACAAGAACCTCACCGAAAAGGTGGAAGCGGGCGCCACCGTGCCGGCGGCGGCCTTCACTACTTTCAAGGCGGCCTACTCCCGGTCGTGGACCGAGGACAGCGCGGCCGCTCTCCAGTACGTGAAGGACTGCATGACCCTGGCCCGGGAAGAGGTGTCCGGGAAGGAAGCGGCCGCCGTCCAGGAGGTCGAGAAGAAGACGATCGTGTACATCAAGGTGGTCGAGCGCAAGCAGCCGGCGATCGAGGTGGAGCCCACGTCCCTCACCTGCACGGAGTCGGGCTGCGGAGACATCACGATCAAGAGCATCGGCCGGGGCGAACTGCGGATCGGCCGGATCACCGTGACCGGTCCCGACCGCGGCGACTTCCGCCCCGGCGACGAATGCGCGAACCGCGCACTGGCACCGGCGAGAGGCCCCGACGACTTCGAGACCTGCACGATGAGCGTGGGATTCGAGTCGTCCGCGGCCACCTCCACGGCCACGCTGGTGATCCACCAGAACCTGCCGAGGCCGGACACGGGAACGAAGGTCGCCCTCTCCGGCACCGGAACGGGCACCGCCGGGCAGGAGCACACCCTGACCGTCGTGGCCGGCCCGGCCGTCACCGTGACCAGTGATCCGGCCGGCATCGACTGCGGTTCCGCCTGCAGCGCCCCCTTCTCCGGCGAGGCCGTCCTGCTGACCGCCACGTACGTGCCGGGCGACGGGCAGTTGACGTGGGACGGCTGCGACCAGGCCGCCGGCGACACCTGCCAGGTGAGCCTGACCACCGACCGGAAGGTCACCGTGAGCCTGTCGTAATGGGGTCCGGGGCGGCGGCCGGCACGGGATGCTGGTGGGGTGCTGGAGCCGTGGGACCGGATCGTGGAGTGGTTGCGGCAGCATTGCCCGGCCGACGCGGCTGACGTGCGGGCGCCCGCGGCTGAGGCGGATCTCGAGGCGGCGGAGAGCGCGGTTGGCGTGCCGCTTCCGGTTGATCTGGCGGCGTGGTGGCGTACGGCCGATGGTGTCGGGCCCCGGTTTCATCTGCTTCCGGGCTTCGCGCCCTACTCGGTGCGGGACGCGCTGGCCAGCCGGCGGACGTGGCTGGAGGTGTCCGAGCCGTCGGGTGACACGGAGCCGGCGGGCTCAGCCTGTCACGGCGTCTGGTTGCCGCAGTGGCTGCCGGTCGCCGGCAACGGCAGCGGTGATGATCTCTTCGTCGACCTCAGGCCCGGGCCGGCGTTCGGGTGCGTGGGGCGGTTCGACCATGAGATCTGGGAGTACGACGGTCCGCGGTGGCCCGGCATCACGGCCGTGCTGACCGAGGTCGGCGAGGCGCTGGCAACCGGACGGGCGATCAATCATCAGCAGCCGCGGATCGTGGACGGCCGACTTTCCTGGGAGCACGTCTGGGTCCGTCCCCGGATCGGCCCGTCGGGGGAGATCGCGGTCGGGGACGTGACGCCGGATGAGGCCGGGATTCGGCCGGCGGTCCTGGTCGACGGTGCCGAGGGGGAGCAGCTGCCGGTCTATGTGCCGCGTGATGTCGATGCTCTGCTTCGCGAACGCCTTGCCGAGGCGGCCCGGGCCGGTGGATCTGTTGTGCTCGTCGGGGAGCCGCTGACCGGTAAGAGTCGGACCATGCATGAGGCTGTCACCGCCGTACTGCCGGACTGGGAATTGATTTTGATCTCCGACGCGCAGCGGCTCGCCGGCGTGGCCCGGGCGGGGCACCGGCGGCGGATCCTGTGGCTGGACGACATGCGGGCCGACAAGTTCAGTGCTTCGCTGCTGGTCTACAGCCTGCGCCAGCTGCGACGCCCCGGAGCCGTCGTGGCCGGCACGTGTCAGGCCGATCAGTGGGCGCTCATCATGCCGCCCGATCAGGTGGATCACGCGCTGGTGCCGAGCCGCCCGAACGTCCTGCGAAGCCCCGAGCAGATCCGGGCCGGGGAAGTGACCGAGCTGGCCGCCCTCACCACGGTGCTGAGATTGCCGGCGGAGCTGTCGCCGGACGAGCGTGCGGCCGCCGTCACCGCGGGCCGCGCCGACCGGCGGATCGCCGTGGCTCTGACCGATCCCGGTGGCCTGGTGCCCGCGCTCGGCGGAGGGCCGGCCCTGGTGCGGCGGTGGGAGGAGGCGGAGGACGAGTACGACTGGGCGCTGGCCACCGCCGCGGCCGACGCCCGCCGGGCCGGCTGTCGCACACTCGGCCGCGAGCTGCTGACGGCGGCCGCCGGCGCCTACCTCGGCTCGGCGACGCCGGTGCCGTCATGGAGCGGCGAGTACGTCATGGGTGACTACCTCTACGACCACATCCGGCGTGCGCGGGCCACCACGCCGCTGCCGGAGCGGGCGTGGCGGGCGCTGATCGACCACCACGTTCCCGGCGACACCTTTCTGCTCGCCGAGGGGGCGATCGCGGAAGGGCGGCCCGACCACGCCGAGGCCCTCTGCCGCCGCATCCTCGACACGGTCGAGGACCTCGAGGAGCCGTACCGCCTAGCTCGCCGCACGATGGCCGTGACCGCTTTGGTTCAGCTGCTGGCCGGCGCCGGCCGCGTCGGCGACGCCCTCGCCGTCGTGGAGCGGCATCCCGGATCGGCCCGCGCCGAGGCCGTACAGACCCTCGATGAACTGCTCGCCCGCCACGACCGCACGGACGACCTGCGGCGCCGGGCGGAAGGCGGCGACCCGTACGCCGGAATGTTTTTGAGCCGTTTGCTGGCCCGCACGGGAGACCTGGCCCAGCTCCGCGAACGCGCCGAACGCGACGACCCCGCCGCTCTGGCCGCTCTGATCCAGCATTTGCACGAGCAGGACCGGGCCGACGAGGTCGTCACATTGCTCGAAGAGCTCGCCGCCGGCGGAAACGAGATGGCGGCCGCGCTGCTGAACACCGGCCACGAATAGGTTCGCCGGTCCAGCCTGACGGTATGGTCAGGCCGATCAACTGACGTTCGGGCGATAGGCGTACGCATGATCGTGGCGTGGGGAATTCCGCTCCAGCCGGCTCGGGCCGGCTCCGTATGACCACGCTCGTCGACCGCCATGAGGAACGTGCGGCCATCGGCCGGTTGGGCCGTTATCCGGAGGTCCTGCGCGCCATCGAGTCCAACGGGGACTTCTCCGATCCGACCATCTCCACCTGGGTCCTGCCGGAACTGGTGGAAGCCGCGGTCCGGGTGGGCGATTCCGAGCTGGCGCTCGATGCCCTGGCCCGGCTCGTCACGGAGACGGAGCCGTTCGGTACCGGGTTCGCGCGGGGAATCGAGGCTCGCTGCCGGGCATTGCTGGCCGAGGGAACGGTCGCGGCTGAGCTGTACACGGAGGCGATCGAGAAACTGGGGCGGACCGGCCTGCGCCCGGAGCTGGCGCGAGCCCATCTGCTGTACGGCGAATGGCTGCGCCGCGAACGACGGGGCGTGGACGCGCGCGACCACCTACGGCGTACGACCTGTTCGTCACGATCGGGATGGAGGCGTTCGCCGGGAGCTCGTGGCCGCCGGTGAGACCGTGGGCAGACCTGCGGTCGCGACGGGCGCCGAGGTGGAGCTGACCGCTCAGGAGCGGCAGATCGCCCAGCTGGTCCGGGACGGCTTCACCAACCCCGAGGTCGCGGCGCGGTTGTTCCTGAGCCCGCGCACCGTCGAGTGGCATTTGCGCAAGGTGTTCGGGAAGCTCCCGGCGGCAGTTGCGCGACGCGTTGCCGGGCAGCGGCCTGCCGGCGTACGGGAAAAGGTCATAGCTTGTCGCTCTCGAGGGTCGGCTCGGTGCGGATCGGCTGCGCGGGAATCCATGGTGGCGGCGGCGGAAGCGGAACTCTGTCGGCGATCCGGAAGCGGCGGGCCAGCACGACGATCACCCCGGCGTAACCGATCAGGACCGGCAGGTCGGCCAGCGCCAGCTGCCACGGCATGTCCGTGGCGGTCTCGTCCAGCGTCAGGTCTCCGTAGGCGGCGGCGAGACCGGAACCGATCAGGTTGTTCATGACGTGCAGGGCGATCGCCGCCTCCAGGCCACCCGTGCGGATGGTCAGCCAGCCGGCGACGGCGCCGAAGACGATCAGGTCGGCGAAGCCCCACGGCGTGCCCCAGCCGTGCAGGGAGGCGAAGACGATTGCCTGTACGGCGATGGGCAGCCACGGATTGCGGGTGCCGACCGCCTGGAGGAGCCAGCCGCGGGTCAGATATTCCTCGGCGGCCGCCTGGAGCGGCACGACCAGCAGCAGCACCAGCATCGAGACGGCGAACGGGCCCCAGCCGGCCAGCGCGTCGTCGAGGCCCACGTCCTCTCCGGTGGCCGCGGCGAAGGTCATCCCGGCGGTGAGGAAGACGACGACGGCCACGCCGGCGACCGGCAGGCAGGTGAGCAGCCAGCGCAGGCGCAGGCGGCCCGTGACCGAGGAGAGCGTGCCGGCCGGGCGGCGCTGGATCAGGTGGGCGGCGAGCAGCGGGAACGGCAGCAGCGCGGCAATGAGCAGGAACGACGTCGCCAGCGTGGCCAGCGGGCCGAATGACGGGATGCCGTCGGCGTCCTCGGGGCGCCCGGCGATCACGGCGGCCAGGGTGATGACGAGGAGGCCGCCGATGGCCACGCCGATGCCGGCGACGACGATGAACAGGGTGCCGACGACCGGCTGCCACCACCGGAAGACGGGGGTGCGGGCGAGCCGGTGGTACGGGGTGGACGGCGCCGGGGCGATCACCATGGGCACCAGTGTGCCGGGGGATGCAAATCGGGGTTCGTCCGCTGCGGTCGGTTGCAGGCACGACCGTACGGAAACCAAGGTCTTTGCATTTATGTCGGTCAATACGATGATCCGGCACCGGTCCCGGCCGAGACATCGAAGGCCGATCTCCGGCGGGCGCTGAACCGGTAAAGACACCTTCATGCTCCAGCGGCGACTATGGCATTGACAGTCATAAATGTGTGTCCTTATGGTCGGCCCAGGTAAGCGCTTACCTAACGCCCCCCAGAGAACCGGAAGGATCCCCGATGTCCGCTCCCAAACTCCGTCGCCGCACCGTCCTCGCGGCGATGTCCGCCAGCGTTCTGGCGGTCGGCGGCGTCACGGTCGCCAGCCAGCTCGAGGCCTCCGCCGCCGAGAGCAGCCCGGTCGGTTTCGCCAGCCTCAACGGCGGCACCACCGGCGGCTCGTCGAGCACAGTCGTCACCGTGACAAGCGCTTCCGCCCTCAAATCGGCACTCAGCTCGAGCACCTCGCAGACCGTCCGCGTCTCCGGCCTCATCTCCATTTCCGGCATGTACAACGTGGCCTCGAACAAGACGGTCATCGGCGTCGGATCGGGCTCCGGAATCACCGGCGGCGGCCTCAACCTGTCCGGCGTGCGCAACATCATCCTGCGCAATCTGGTGTTCCGTAACGCCGGCGACGACTCGATCAACGTGCAGACGAACACCACGAACGTCTGGATCGACCACAACGACCTGGCCAACGGCTACGACGGCCTGATCGACATCAAGCGCGGCTCCGATTTCATCACCGTCTCCTGGAACCGCCTGCACGACCACGACAAGTCCATGCTGCTCGGTCACAGCGACGACAACGGCTCGCAGGACATCGGCCACCTGCGCGTGACCTACGTGCACAACTGGTTCAACGGCACCAATCAGCGCCACCCGCGCGTGCGATTCGGCAACCCCGTCCACGTGCTGAACAACTACTACAGCAACATCGGCTCGTACGGCGTGGCCTCCACCGAGAACGCGGGCGTGTTCGTCGAGCGCAACTACTTCGAGAACGTCGGCAGCCCCACGGTCACCCAGACCGGCGATTCCGCCGCCGGCAACCTGAAGGTCCTCAACAACTACCGGGTCAACTCCGGAACGGAACAGGTCCGCAACGGCGCGAGCGTCGCCGCGATCCCGTATTCCTACACACCGGAGGCCAACAACACGGTCAAGGCCACAGTCACCGCCGGAGCCGGCACCGGCAAGATCTGACGAGCGGAGCGCCCGCCCTTTCCCGGGGCGGGCGCATCCCCGTGCGCACTGATCACCGGAACGGCGCCAGGGTGGCCCGGATCGTTTCGGCGGCGCCCCAGTCGTCGTCGAACTGGGCCAGGACGGCCAGATGCTGCCGCAACTGGATGATCGGCATGCGGGCTCTCCAGCCGTCGTCGAGGCCGGTCAGCTCGGCGTAGACGTCGAAGAACCGGCGCGACTCCGGCGGCGGCGCCGTGGTCCAGAGGTGGGCCAGGTCGACCTCGGCCCACATGTACGACACCGCCGGGTCGATGAGCGCGGCGCGCCCGTCCGGGGTGGCCAGCACATTCTGGGCCCACAGATCGCCGTGCGTCAGGCAGGCGGGCCGAACCGGCAACAGCTCGGGAAGCCGATCACAGAGCCGTTCCAGCGCGGCCCGGTCGGCGGGTTCGAGCGCCTTCTCGACCCGTGGCTCGGAGAGCCAGCGCAGCAGCCGGCGTTCGGCGAAGAACGCGAAGCCGTCGCCGGCCCAGATGTTGACCTGCCGGCGGCGGCCGAGCCAGTTGTCGCGGTGCCATCCGAAGCGGGGATGGACCGTGCTGGTGTGAAGGCGCGCGAGCGCGTGGGCGAACCGCTCCCAGAAGGCTTCATCGCGGGACCGCGGCCGCAGAAGCGACAACACGAGCACCTCATGGTCGGCCACGATCACCTCAGGTGTCGCCAGACCGCCGAGCTCGCGCAGGGCGGCCAGCCCTTCCGCTTCCGCGGCGAAGACATCGCCGTCCGGCGCCTCGGCGAAGGCTTTGACGAAGACCGGCGGCGCGTCCGCCCGGTGGGCGATCCCGGCGAGCGCGGCCAGCCCACCGCTCACCGGTTCGACGTTGACGACGTCACGGACCCCGGCTCGCGACAAGCGCTCCGCCAGAAATGTTGTCACGGGCTCTCCTCGGTCGTGTGGACGACTCAACTGAATCTCTGGTCGGCACATGCGGTCGACTGATCAGTGACGACCACGGAATCCGACCTGGCCTTGGTGGGAACGCTGTTGATCAGCTTCTGGCCGCGCTGATCGAGGAACTGGGTGAAGACCTGCTGGGCGAATCCGAACACCAGCGCGTATGCCAATATCTGAGCCGACTTGTCGATGGCGCTGAATCCGGGGACGAATTCACCGGCCAACAGGATGATACCGACCAGCGCGGTCAGCGCGCCGGCGGGAAGCTTGAGCAGCGCCAGCGGGACCGAGACGTTGTACGGGGTGGCGTTGGAGTACAGATCCCGGATGAACAATGCCGCGGAGAGTGCCCCGCCGGTGAGGCCGAGGGCGGCGACGATGAAGAAGTCGAGCGGCGAGTGCCGGCCGTGGAGCGAGCTCACGTTCGCGTGCCGCCCCGAGTCCAACGGGCACACGATGTTCGGGGCTCCGCTCGCCGGTAGCGAATCCTGCACGAAACACAATGGCACGAGGCCGGGTTCGAAGGACATCAGTATGATCAGCGCGAAAAGAAGAAGCACGGAAGCCAGGATTCCGATCAGCATGATGTTGCGAAAGTGGCGGAGTTTCAGCCGCTGCCGATCCGCCGCCGCGTGGCCGGCCTCGATCACCTTGCTCAGATCACACGTGGTGACCTGGCCGTCCCCCTTCCACGAGTTCCAGCAGCGATGAGCGGTCTCTCGCACGGGGCTGTCGATGCTGAGTGACTCACGTGCCCGCCGGACCGCTTCCGGTATCTCGGCCCGGGTCTCGTTGTCGTCGTAGACCCGGGCCAGAAGGGCTTCAGCATTGTGAATATTCCGGAACGCCGCCTCGGTGCAGTTACCTGACCACCAGCTGCGGACCGGGTTGTACTTCGGTTGCTCACCGAGCGCCGCCTTTCTCGCGGTTTCCAGAAGTCCATGGACCTCGTTGAGGATGGCATGCGTCTCCTCTTTGTTGTGGCCGTCCATCCTTGGCGCTCGCCACTTTGTCAGGATCTGTCTTCTGCCGTTCAAAGGAGCGCCTTTGGAACGTCCGGCCCGTTCGGAAATGATGTTCGTTCTGGCGGTGAGAAGCTCGATCTCGGCCATCGCGTCCTGTACCCAGGACAGCTTTCCTGTTCGCATGGCAATCTCCGTAGGTCGATCGATGGCGGATTTTCGCGGCTCGTCGGCCGCTGGCGAAAGATACATCGCCGACCCCGGCGCCGGCCTACGCAGTTCTCCCCATGCCCGACCCGAGGGAAAGGGTGACGGGAGGCGCGATCGCAGAAAAGAGCGTGTCCGGCGGCCGCGACTCGGCGCCGGTCACGCGTAACAGGCCGGCACGCTGTCCGGCCAGAACCGCGCCCAGGCGGTCGCCGACGTCCAGCTTGCGGTAGAGATTTTCCAGATGCTTCTGCACTGTCCGTTCGGAGATGCCGAGCCGGCGCGCGATCGCCGTGGCCGTCCGGCACTGGGCCAGCAAGCGCAGGACGGCGAACTCCCGGGAGGTCAGATCGGCTCCGCCGGTGGACCGCGAACCGGCGGATCCCCGCACCACGTCCGCCTCGCGCAACAGTGCCTGCAGCAACGGCTGCAGGCGCCGGGCGACGCCGATGTCGGCCTCCGTGAACGTTCGGCCACCGGAGGCGGCGACGAACGCGATGTGGAGACCCGGTTCGAGGCGCACCGGTATCGAGAGCCGGTCGCCGAGCCCTTCCCGTCGCATCACCGCGAGCCAGTGCCGGCTGGCACTTTCGTCGCCGAAACCCGGCGGGACGCGGCTGTCCAGCTGTGGGGCGGGGTTCCTCGTCGTCTCGAACCAGCACACCAGTCGATCGTTGCGAAGTCCGCGGCGGAGGAAGTCCGCCAGTTCTTCGGTGGCCACCAGGGGCGGCCACACGTGGGCGCCCGCGACCGACGGTGTCGCCCAGTTGAACGAGACACCCCGGGCCCGCAGAGTCTCGCGGAGCAGCTCGGCGATGCGCTCCACGGGAAAGGCGTCCTCGGCCGGGTCGAACGCGCGCCCGGCCAGGTCCATCCACGGCCCGAAATCGACGTGATCCTCCACCGGTCCACTATCGCGGTGTTCGAGGCGAAGGGTGCTGACGGATCAGCGACTGTAGGACCGTGAGGTCACCGCGAGCGGGCGGGTGCGGCGGTCGTACGACCGGGTTGCCACCGCCAGCGCGCCGATCCACACGGCGAACTGCGGGATGCCGTAGACGCCGGTCCACGGGCTGAAGATCGCTTCGGGGGCGTTCCACTGCGCGACCGCCAGCACCGCCGCCCACATCAGGTAGGCGGACAGGGCCACCACCAGCGCGTATCCCGGAACGAGCAGCAGTGGCCGAGGCACCCGGCGGCCCGCCAGGCCGGGGACCCAGCGCGGGAACACCAGGCCCCAGGGCCGGATCAGCGCCAACGCCAGGATCGCGGGAAGCAGCGCCAGCGCGTTCAGCGTCCACAGATAGGTGGTGCCTCCGTCGGCGTGCCATTGCTCGAACCGTTCCTCGTCGGCGACGAACAGCGGGATCTTCGCGGCCCACACCACGTGCAACGGCATGAAGCCCACCGTCGCCATCAGCGCCGCGATCGCTCCCGCCCACACCGCCGCCCGTGACGGCGGCGGCACCTCCGATTCGCGTCCCCCGTGTGCATGCATCGGCCCAGTCTGATCGATGCCGCCGCGACCGGCAGCCCCGCTCGGCCCGCGCTGATAGCGTCGCTGGCATGAAGATCGCGGTGATCGGAGGCGGCGTCGTCGGCCTGTCGGCCACGGCCGCGTTGCTCCGGCGGGGCGCCGACGTCCAGTGTTACGAGGCCGGGGAGCCGATGGGTGAACGCTCGGCCGGCGACACCCGCATCTTCCGGCTGGCCCACACCTACCCCGACATGGTGGAGCTGGCCGCCAGATCACGGGCGCTGTTCGCCGAGTGGCCCGGCGCTTCCTTCATCGACGAGGTCGGCACCGTGGTCAGTGGGCCCGAGGCCCCGGCATGGGCGGCGGCGATGGCCGCGGCCGGCGCCGCCCACGAGATGGTCGAGGCCGGCTCGCCCCGGCTGCGGCTGCCGGCGACCACCTTCACCGGTCCCGCGCTGATCGACCCGGCCGGCGGGGTGATCCGGGTCGACCGCGTCCGGGCCTTCCTGGTCGCCGCCGTCGGCGACCGGCTGCGGACGGCCAAGGTCGACGCCGTCGACGAGACAACAGCAGGTGTACGCCTCCACGCCGGCCCCGACGCCGACACGTTCGACGCCGCCCTGATCTGCGCCGGCGCCGGCACCTCCGCGCTGGCCGCCGGCGCCGGCATCCCCACCCCGCCCGAGCTGGAGCATCACTTGCGGGTCAGCTTCCCGGTCCGCCCCGGCGCGCCCGAGCCGCTCCAGTGCTGGATCACCGAGGACACGTACCAGCATCTGGCCGCCCCCGGCACGTGGGCGGTCGGCGCCGACGTCGACTCCGCGCTGGTCACCTGGGAGGGCGGCCGCGCCGCCGCCGAGCAGGCGTCGCTGGAGGTGCTGACCGCGTACGTCACCGAGCATCTGCCGTTCGTCGAGCCGCGCCCGGTCGCCCGCGTCTACTGCACTCACGACCCCGGTCTGGGCGACGGCCTCCAGTTCGCCCGCAACGGCCGCGTCCTGGTGACGTACGGCGAGAACCTGATGAAGTTCGCCCCGTTGCTGGGCGAATTGCTCGCCGGATCGGTCCTCGACGGCTCCACTCCCGCCAACGCCGGCCCGTCGCAATGAAGATCGGGCCGGGCTGCATCGCTGGACGCTGGACGAGGAGGCCGCGGCGGCTTTCTTCCGCCAGGCCGTCGGGTCGGGGGTGACCTTCTGGGACACCGCGAACGTCTATCAGGGCGGCACGTCGGAGGAGTTCGCCGGCCGGGCGATCACCCGGTTCTCGCGCCGTGAGGACATCGTCCTCGCCACGAAGGTCAGCGGGAAGACGCACGACGGGCCGGCGGCAGCGGCCTTTCCCGCAAGGCGATTCTCGAGCAGGTGGACGGGTCCCTGCGGCGGCTGGGCACCGACTACATCGACGTCTACTACGTTCACCGCTTCGATCCGGAGACGCCGGTCGAGGAGACCCTGCAAACCCTTGATGACCTCGTACGGGCCGGCAAGGTGCGCTATCTCGGCGCGTCCCAGTACAACGTGCTCCGGCGCGAGGAGGAGCGGGACATGATCCCGATGTGCCTCGACCAGGGCGTGGGCCTGACCCCGTACTCGCCTGTCCCATCGTCGGCGCCACCAAGCCCGACCACCTGGCCGACGCCGTCGCCGCCCTCGAGCTGCAACTCACCGAGGACGAGGTCACCGCCCTGGAACAGCCCTACACGCCCCAGGACAAACTACTGGTGGTGAGGCACAGGGACCCGACTGGGATCTATACACTCCCGCCATGGGGATCATGGCGGGGCTGGCGGCCGAGGAAACGTCGTCGGGTGTGGGGTTTCCGCTCTGGTGGACCTATGTGATCGCGATCGTGCTCCTCTGGGTGGTGGCCATCGGCCTGGTGGTCTGGGCGCTGCGCCGCAGCCGGCGACGGCGCCGATAGCGTCGCGGCCGGGCTGGACCGGCGGGCGTACGATCCGAGCGGGAACGCCCGCGGAGGATCTGACATGGACATGTCCGGCGAACCGGCGATCGCCATCACTGCTCTGCACAAGTCGTTCGGCCCGACCAAGGCCCTTGACGGCCTCGATCTGACCGTGGCCGAGGGGGAAGTTCACGGGTTTCTCGGCCCGAACGGCAGCGGCAAGACCACCGCCATCCGTGTGCTGCTGGGACTGCTGCGGGCCGACGCCGGCCAGGTGCGGTTACTCGGTGGTGATCCGTGGCGTGACGCCGACCGGCTGCACCGGCGGCTGGCCTATGTGCCCGGTGACGTCACGCTGTGGCCGGGCATCACCGGCGGTGAGGTCATCGACCTGCTGGGGCGGCTGCGCGGCGGCGCCGACCGGAGGCGGCGGGACGATCTGCTCGAACGGTTCGACCTCGATCCGCGGAAGAAGGCGCGCACCTATTCGAAGGGCAACCGGCAGAAGGTCGCGCTGATCGCCGCCCTCGCGTCGGACGCCGAGCTGCTGCTGCTCGACGAGCCCACCTCGGGCCTCGACCCGTTGATGGAGTCGGTGTTCCAGCGGTGCGTCCACGAGGTCAAGAGCCAGGGCCGCACCGTTCTGCTCTCCAGCCACATCCTGGCCGAGGTCGAGGCGCTCTGCGACCGGGTGAGCATCATACGGCTGGGCCGCGCCGTGGAGTCGGGCACGCTCGGCGAGCTGCGTCATCTGACCCGGACGTCGATCGCGGTGGAGACCGCGCGACCGCTCGACGGCATCGCACGGCTGCCCGGCGTCCACGACGTCGTCGTCGACGACCATCACGCCCGGTTCGACGTGGACACCGCCCAGCTCGGCACCGTCGTCCGCGAGCTCGCCCCGCTGGGTGTGCGCAGCATGACCAGCACGCCGCCGACGCTCGAGGAGTTGTTCCTGCGGCATTACGGCGGCCCCGGAGCGCAGTCGTGACCGGGACGGTTCCGCTTCTGCGTTTCCTGCTGCGCCGGGAACGCCGGGCCCTGCCCTGGTGGCTGGCCGGTGTGACGCTGCTGGTGCTCGTGCAGTCCACCCAGAGCCAGAGCCTCTACGGCACCCCGGAGGAGCTGCGGCGGCTGCGGGAGACCATCGGCGCCAACAACGCCGTGATCGCGATGAGCGGGCCGACCGACCTGCTGGCCTCGATCGGCGGCGAGATCGTGTTCGAGATCTTCGCGTTCGCCGCGATCGTGGTGGCGTTGATGAACATGTTCCTGGTCGGCCGGCATACCCGCGCCGACGAGGAGACCGGCCGGGCCGAGCTGATCCGGTCGGCCCGCGTCGGCCGGCACGCGCCGCTGGCCGCGGCGCTCCTGCTGGCCGTGCTGGCCGACCTCGTGGCCGGTCTGCTGGTGTTCGCGGTGGCGGCCGGCACGGGGCTGCCGGTCGCCGGTTCGGCCCTGTTCGGTGCGGCGATCGCCGCCACCGGCCTCGTCTTCGCCGCGGCGGCCGCCGTCGCGGCGCAGATCTTCGAGAGCACCCGCGCCGTGTACGGGACGGTGGCCGCTCTGCTCGGGGCCTCCTTCGCCCTGCGCGCCGCCGGCGACGTGGGCGGCGGCGGGCTGTCCTGGGCCTCACCGATCGGCTGGGGCCAGCGGACCCTGCCGTACGCCGGCGACCGGTGGTGGCCGGTGCTGCTCTCGCTGGCCGTCGCCGTCCTGCTCGGCGCCACCGCGGTGGCACTGCTGGAACACCGTGACTTCGGCGCCGGCCTGGTGGCGACCAGACCCGGCCGGGCGTACGCCTCCGCGAGGCTGGGCAACGTGTTCGCGCTGGCGTGGCGGCTCCAGCGTGGGTCCGTCGCCGGGTGGGCCGCCGGGCTGTTCCTGCTCGGGGTGGCGTACGGCTCGATCGGTGACAGCATCGAGCAGTACGTGCGGGACAACCCGGAGATCACGCAGTTCCTGACCGGCGGCGCGGCCGACGTCCTGAACGCCTATCTGGCCGTGACCGCCGGCATGGCCGCGCTGCTCGCGGCCGCGTACGGCGTGACCAGCGTCCTGCGGGCCCGGGCCGAGGAGACGTCCGGCCGGGCCGAGGTCGTGCTGGCCACCGCGGTGAGCCGCGGCTCGTGGCTGGCCGGTCAGCTCGGTGTCGCCCTGCCCGGAACCGCCCTGACGCTGATCGCGTTCGGGTTCGGCGAGGGGCTCGCGTACGGGGTGACCGTGTCCGACGCGAGTCAGGTGCCCCGGTTGATCGGTGTCGCGCTCGCCTATCTGCCGGCGGTGTGGCTGGTCGTGGGGGTGGCGGTGCTGGCGTTCGGCTGGCTGCCTCGGCCCGCCCCGGTCGTGGCCTGGCTGGTCGTCGCCTACTGCGCCGTGATCACGCTGTTCGCCGACTCGTTCGACCTGCCCGGCTGGTCGCGGCAGGCCTCACCGTTCACGCACACGCCGCAGGTGCCCCGGGCCGAGCTCACAATCGCCCCTTTGCTGGTGACGGTCCTGCTCGCCGCCGCGCTTGTCGTTGCCGGCCTGGCGGGCCTGCGCCGCCGCGACGTCGGATATTGAGCGCCGGGCTTCATTCGGCCGGGATGAACCGTCGTGCTGGGCTGACTGGGATTCTGGGCGGGCCGACGGCGCTGCTGGGGGAGAGGCTCAGATGCGGACCTGCGTGCGGGGCTTGATGGTTGTGGCGGTGCTCGCTCTGGCCGGTTGTGGGGGCGGCGACGGGGACGCCCAAGTGCGGATGGCCGAGCGGGACCTGGCCGGCAGCCAGGAGGACCTCGCCGGGGCGCAGGCGGAACTGGCCGCGCAAGTCGACGCGTTCTGCCGGAACAGCGCGGCCTATGTCACCGCCCTGGATCGCTACGGGGATCTCATCAACGAGACCACGCCGACCGTGGGGGACGTGAAGTCGGCCGGGGCCGAGCTGGCGGAGCCGCGGTCCGACGTGATCGGCGCGGCCGAGGGCATCCGGTCCGCCCGTGAGGACGTGGCGGCGGCCGAGAAGGAGGTGGCCGAGGCCACGGCCGCGCTGGCCGCCGCGCACGGGAAGGCGCCGCAGTCGTCGGGCCCGCCTGACGTGACGGCGTCTCCGCCGAGCGCCCAGGTGAGCCGGGTCAAGCAGGCCGACGCCGAGTTCGCGGCGGCGCAGGCCGGTGTCACCGATCAGACGCCGCTCAGGGAGGCGTCGGAGCGGTTCAACGCGGCGGCGGTCGCGCTGGAGATGGCATGGCTCAGCCTGCTCGGCGAGACCGGCTGTGTCAGCGAGGACCAGCACGGAAAGGCCCGCGACTACACCCTGGCCGTGCAGAAGGCGCTGGCCGAGGCCGGTTACTACAAGAGCGAGGTGGACGGCGTCTACGGACCGGAGACCGTGGCGGCCGTGCAGGCCGTACAGAAGGCTCATGACCTGCCCGGGACCGGGACCGTGGACAGGGCGACCGACGCGGCCCTGCAGTCCGACCTGAAGGCCAAGGGCGGTGCGGCCGCCGAAGAGGCGGTCGCGGCCACCGCCGCCGTACAGCAGACCCTGAAGCTGGCCGGATTCTGGACCGGCCCGGTGGACGGCGTGTGGACCGACGAGCTGACCGCGGCCCTGAAGAAGTTCCAGACCTCCCTGGGCGTGGAGCCGTCGGGCACCGTGGACGCGGCTACAGTGGCCGCGATGGAACAACGCGCAGCCGAGAGCAAGCAACCACAGCCGAGCCAGTCGACGTAGGCCCGTGCCCACCCTGCGCCTTTCGGACGAGGTCATGGAGACGGCCCGCGCGATCCTGCGCGCCGAACGCTCCCGGCTGGCCGGCCTGCTGGGTGACCACGAGCTCCTGCTGGTCGGTGGCAGCTCTGTGCCCGGCGCGCTGACCAAGGGCGACGTCGACCTCCACCTGCGAACCCCACCCGCCGCCTTCACCGAGACGGTCGAGACCCTGCGCGGGGTCTACCGCGTGGCGCTCCCGCACATCTGGCAGCCCACCCTGGCCACGTTCGAGGCCGACGCCCCACTGCCGACCGGCGTCGCGGTGACGCCCGCCGGCTCCGAGCACGATCTTCGCTTCACCCGCACCTGGCAGCGCCTCGCGACCGCCCCGGCTCTGCTGCGCGCCTACAACGACCTCAAGCTGACCGCCCGCTCCGACCCGGAGGAGTACGAGCGCCGCAAGTCCGCGTTCTTCGACACCCTGGCCGCCCCGGCTCAGTAGGGCCGCACTACGCAGTCCTCCCCATACCTGTTCGACCCGGTGCCGTTCGAGGCTCATTCATGTGCGTCGGTGGCATGGACGTTCAGCGGTACCGCATCGAGACGAAGGACGTCGCGAAGGTCGCGGAGCAGATCGTCTTTCCGTCGGACATCGCCACCCGCGGACGCGTCACGTTGCCCAAGGCAGGGTTTCTCAACAGCCCCGAATACGTGCAGTCCTTGGAGTTCAAAGCGTGGGCCAATCGGGGTCGCCGGTTCGTCTTCCGCTGGGAGGAAGACTGATGTTCATGACGGGCCGAGGAATGTGGGGCGGATCGACGGGGGGATCGGGCCCTTGTTGCGGCGGCCCTGTCCTGTCTCCTCCCAGGCGTGGGCCAGGATGCCGACGCTGCGGCTCAGGACGAACAAACCCCGGGCCAGTGGGGCCGGGAAGCCCAGCTCGGTGTAGATGACCGCGGTGGCGCCGTCGATGTTCATGGGCACCGGGTGCAGCGCCTTCTCGACGGCCAGGGCCGCCCGGAGGTGATCGCCGGGGACCACGCCGGCCCCGGCCGCCGCCTCGGTGAGGGCGAGCAGGGGGTCGCGGCGGGGGTCCCGGGTGTGGAAGCGATGGCCGAAGCCGGGCAGATATCGGATGCCCCGGGCGCGCCACTCGGCGATGACCTCCTCGGCCGGCGCGGCGCGGGTGACGATCTCCGACAGGAGCTCGGCGCATTGTTCGCCGGCGCCGCCGTGTGAGTCACCCAGGACGTTGATGGCGCTGGCCATCGCGTTGTTGAGACCGACCCCGCAGGTCGCGGCCATCCGGGCCACGGCGATCGACGGGGCGTGCGGGCCGTGGTCCACACCGGCGATCAGGGCCGCCTCGAAAAGACGGAGCTGGTCGGGGGTGGGGCGGGAACCGCGCAGCATGAGCCAGGTCATCTCGCCGAAGGTGATGTCACCGATCAGGGTGGCCACGGGTATGCCGCGCAGCTCGATGACGTTCGGCTCGATGCGGGAGACGGCGGTCGCCCACCAGTCCGCGGCCTGGGAGTCGGTCATGGTCAGTAAACCTCGATCTTGCCGGTGGGCCGCGGGCTGTGGAAGTCGTTGTAGAAGTACTCGCCGCGGCGCTTGAACGTGTACTGGAAAGACTCGCCGGGCTTCAGCCGGATGTCGAACAGGCCCTCGAAGAACTGTGTCGCGCCGTGCGAATGCACGTTGTCGGCCGGGTTCGTGAAAGTGACAGTGGTGCCGACCGGAACGCGCAGGTGGGTCGGGGCCATGCCGTTCACGGCCGTGGATTCCGTGCTGCCGACCGTGCCGGTGGCGGCGTCATAGGTGCGGGCCAGCACGACGGTGTTGTTCACGGCGCTTCCCTCGACCGGGCCGCCGGAGACCGGGCGGCGGACCACCGGCGGCGGCGGCGTCGGGGCCGGCTTGACCTTGCCGCCGATTTTGAACGTCCACAGGAAGTCGCCACGGGGCGCCGAGTCGCCGTACGGGATTCCCGTTCCCCCGGCGTAGACGGACAGGTACTGGGTGCCGTCCACCTCGTACATGATGGGGCTGGCGCTGATGGCCGCGCCGCACTGGAAACGCCACAACTCGCGGCCGTTGAACGCGTCGAGGGCGATGAGGTTGCCGTCGGGCTGGCCGATGAAGATGAGGCCGCCGGCCGTGCTGAGCACGCCGTTGCCGTGGGCCAGGGAGTACGGCATACGCCGCTTCCAGCGCACCTTGTTGGTCGTCGGGTCGACCGCGACGACGCCGCCGGTCATGTATTCGCCGGGCGGGCGCAGGCCGTTGCTGCTCTCCGAGAGCGAATGCGCCGCCGCCACATATCCGTAACCGGTGTAGACCAGGCCGGAATTGTGGCTGTACGACTGGTGGTTCCAGCACGCGCCGCCGCCGTGGCCCGGCGTGGAAAGGACCGGCACGTCCCAGAACGGGTCGTAGAGTTTGCCGCGTTTGTAGTTCGGCACCGCCCGGTTCGGGTCGCCCGGAACCGACGTTCCCAGCGGCTGCGGGACGACCTCGTTCTCGATCCAGCCGCCCTGGCGCGGGAACGGCTGCGTGGGCCAGGTCTTCTGCCGGGGCTCCTGCGGCACCGGCACCTCGTCGATGCCCAGCGGGGCGCTCCCGTCCGTACGGTCGAGAATGTAGTACATCCCGCTCTTGCTGCCGTAGACCACGATTTTGCGCAACCGGCCGTGAATGCGGACGTCGGCGAGGACCGGGGCCATCGAGTTGTCCATGTCCCAGATGTTGTGGTGTACCGACTGGAAGTGCCAGCGGTACTGCCCGGTCTTCATGTCCATGGCGACGATCGAGCTGGAGAACAGGTTCTGCCCGCCGCGGCCCGAGCCGTCCTGCGACGAGTTGCTGCCGCGCGCGTTGCCGAACGTCCAGTAGACGAGCCCGAGCTCCGGGTCGAGCGCCGGATGCAGCCACGGCGTGGCCCCGCCGACCTGCCAGGAGTCGCCCTCCCAGGTGTCGTTGCCGAGCTCGCCGGGTCCGGGCGCGCCCCAGAAGTGCCAGACCACCGAGCCGTCGGTGGCGTCGAGGGCCAGCGCGGCGGCGCGGTTGCTGTCGTGCGTGCCGACGTGCAGCAGCCCGTCGTGATAGGTGACGGCGACCTTTTCCATGCTGCCGTAGCCGGTGATCTGCCGCTCCCACACGACGGCGCCGGTGGCCTGGTCGAGCGCGATGATCCAGCTGCCCTTGCCGTGGGTGAAGACCTTGCCGGCGCCGACGGCGACGCCGCGGCGGGTGACGGTGCCGCGGGTCTGTGTGTACGTCCACCTGGTCTGCCCGGTGCGCCCGTCCACCGCGTGCACGTTGCCCAGCGCCGACTCGATGTAGAGCACCCCGTCGACCGCGACCGCCGTGCTCTGGTTGGTGCCGGTGGTGAGCCCGCCCTCGATGCGGTTGACCCAGGCGCCGCCGAGCCGGCGGATCGTGCCCTGGTTGATGTCGCGCAGCGCCGAGTAGTTCTGGTTGCCGTAGTTGCCGCCGACCTTGGGGAAGTCGGATCCGCCCGGGGTGGTGCACGCCTGCGCCGGCTTGGCGGCGGTGGCGGGGGACGGCGCCGCCCCGACCAGCGCGGCCGCGGCAATCGTCCCCTTGAGGACGGTGCGGCGTTGAACCTCCATCGCGTTCTCCTTAGTGGTCCACCTAGTGGACCCATAGGTCCGTCTAGAGGTACGCAGCGTACGACGCGCAGCGAAAGTAATCCATGCTTGCGCTGCTCGAAACATCGTCTTTATATTGAGCCCGGCCGTTAGATCGGAACACTCGGTCCGTCAGGCGGACCACCGAAGGGCGGGTCAGAGTGACGAACAGGCGCAATGTCCTCAGAGGGGCCGCGGCGGCCACTGCGGCGGCCGCGGTCGGCGCGACCGCCGGCGCGGGATCGGCCGAGGCCCATGCGGGCGGCAAGGAGCCGGCCGTCAAAGAGCCGATCACAACAAACATCCCGCGCGGCCAGGAGAAATACTTCGACCCCTATTACAACGTCGTCCGCGGCCAGGTCCCCGCCTCGTACCACCCGTGGGTCGCCAACCGCCAGGACAAGATCCTTCTTTACACGCGTACGGCCGGGCCGCGGCATGCCCATCTGGGGCCGGCCCTGGCCGCCGGGCTCAACCCCGCGCTCACCGAGGCCCACGTGCTGCAGAACGCGATCGTGAAGTGGATGGGCGAGGCCGGCGTGCAGGTCGACTGGACCGAGGACGTCACGCTGATGCCGGGCATCGGCAGCACCTACAAGGCGGTCGTCTTCGGCAGCACCAGCCGCGACACGCTCTTCAAGCACGGCACGGCGGTGCAGCCGAACGCGGCGGTCAACACGACCACGCCGGCTCACCTCGACGCGGCCCGGACGGCATTGCGGCAGTACGTCCGCGCCGGCGGCGGTTTCGTCGGCATCCACAACGCCATCGGCGGCACCGAGTACAACTGGCCGTACTACGAGGGTCTCAGCGGCGGCACCCAGTATTACGACCACGGCGCCAATCAGAACGGCACGGTCGTCACGCTCACCAAGGATTCCTCGACGCAGGGGCTGCCGCAGCGCTGGGAGTTCAAGGACGAGTGGTACAACTGGATGCCCTTCCCGACCAGGGTCAAATTCCTGCTGGCCGTCGACGAGGCGTCGCTCGCCACCAAGTCGAACACCCACCCCGGTCACGGCAAGTTCCACCCCATTTCCTGGTGCCAGTACTACGACGGCGGCCGGTCCTGGGTGACCGCGCTCGGGCACGATTCGCAGGCGTACATCGACGGGTCGGGTTTTGTCGGTCAGGCCTTTTTCAAGAAGCACGTCGTCAATGGAATCCTGTCCGCCATGGGCAAGATCCCGTTCTGCGTATAGGGAGGAACCGCCATGGAGAAGAAGAAGACCTGGACCAAGCCGCGTACGGAATGCCTCGAGTCGCGCGCGGAGATCTCGGGGTACGCCGGAGTCGACCGCCCGTGGCTGACGAAGCGCTGAGCCGCGAGGCTTTCGCCGCCGAGCTGCGCTCCCTCGCGCCGCGCTACTGGGACGGCCATCCGTTCCATCGGCGCCTGCACGCGGGGGAGTGCGGCCCCGGTGAGGTCCGCTCGTGGGTCGCCAACCGCTGGTACTACCAGCAGATATTGGCGCGGAAGAATGCCGCCGTCATCGCGAACTGCCCGCTTCCCTCGGTGCGCCGGGCCTGGCTCTCCCGGGTCGTCTTCCACGACGGCGCCCGCGACGGCGAAGGCGGCGAGGCCGATTGGCTGGTGCTCGCGGACGCGGTCGGGCTGTCCCGGGACGAGCTTCTCGACGAACGCCACGTCGCCCGGGGAACCCGGTTCGCGGTCGACGGATATCTCCAGTTCTGCCAGCAGCGGCCGTGGATCGAAGCGGCGGCCGCGGCGCTGACCGAGATGTTCTCACCCACCCTCATGGCGGCCCGCGTCGTCGCGTGGCGCGAGCATTACGACTGGATCAAACCCGACGGCTACGCCTATTTCGACAACCGCATTCCCGTCGTCCGCCACGACGCGCGCTACACGCTCGATCTGGTGCTGACCCATTGCCGTACGAGGGAATCGCAGATCGCGGCGGTGAAAGCGCTCGCCTTCAAATGCGACGTGCTCGGGGCCATGCTCGACGCCATCGACTATCAGGGCGGCGTGGGATGAGGCCGGGCCTGGCCGGCGGGGTGCGGTTGGTCCACGACCCCGTGCGTGACATGGACGCGCTGCTCTATCCGGAGGGGAGCCTGCTGCTGGACGGGCCGGCGCCCGACGTCGTGCGGGCGTGCGACGGCCGGCGCGGCCTTCCCGAGATCGTCGCCGTGCTCGCGTCGTCCTACGACGGGGTCGAGGCAGCCGACGTGGCCGATCTGGTCGCCGACCTGGCCGACCGGCGGTTGCTCACCGACGGCGGCGCGGCGGCACGTGCCCGAACAATCAGCGGGAAGCCCCTGAACCGGACTCCGCTCCCGGTCGGAATGGTGGCCGAGCTGACCTATCGGTGCCCCTTGAGCTGTGCCTACTGCTCGAATCCGGTGGAGGTGTCACGCGCGGAGCTGGACACCGCGGGATGGCTGAAGCTGCTGACGCAGGCGCGCGACCTCGGCGTACTCCAAGCGCATTTCTCCGGTGGGGAGCCGGTGCTGCGGCCGGAGCTGCCCGAGCTGGCCGCCCACGCCCAAGGCCTCGGCATCTATACCAACCTCATCACCAGCGGCGTCGGTCTCACCGCGAAGCGGCTGGGCGGCATCGACCACGTGCAGCTCTCGGTGCAGCACGCCGACCCGGCCGCGGCCGACGCCATCGCCGGGCTGCGCTCGCACCACCGCAAGATCGCGGCCGCCGCCCTCGTCCGGGAACACGGGCTGCCGCTGACGGTGAACGTGGTGCTGCACGCCGGCAACGTCGACGCCCTGGAGGAGATCGCCGCCTTCGCCGCGAGCCTCGGCGCGTCCCGGCTCGAGCTGGCACACACCCAGTACTACGGCTGGGGCCTTCGCAACCGGGCCGCCATCATGCCCACGGCGGCCCAGATCCTCCGCGCCGACGAGGCCGCGGCCCGCGTGCACGGCCGCTACGACATGGAGATCGTCTACGTTCGCCCGGACCACCACACGGGCCGCCCCAAGCCGTGCATGAACGGCTGGGGCTCGCGTCAGTTCGCGGTGAACCCGTCCGGCACCGTCCTGCCATGTCTGGCCGCCGACCAGCTGCCCGGCCCGAAACCCAGCGGCTCCCTCGAGGAGATCTGGTTCGGCTCGGAGCTGTTCAACCGCTTCCGGGGCACGGCCTGGATGCCCGACCCGTGCCGTAGCTGCGATCTGCGCGAGCTCGACTTCGGCGGCTGCCGCTGCCAGGCCTTCCAGCTCACCGGCGACGCCGCCGCCACCGACCCGGTCTGCTCGCTGTCGCCCCACCATCAGGACCTGATCCCGGCCGGCGGCCCCCGCCCGGCCGTGATGCCCCGGCGCTACCGGTGAGGGTCCGCGTGCTCGGCAGCGCCGCCGGCGGTGGCTGCCCGCAGTGGAACTGTGCCTGCGAGACCTGCCGCCGCGGCCATGCCCGGTTGCAGGACTCGGTGGCGGTCTCCGGCGACGGACGGTCCTGGTACCTGATCAACGCCTCCCCGGACATCCGCACCCAGCTGATCGGCACGCCTTCGCTGCGGCCCGGTCCGGGCCTCCGGGAGACTCCCGTGCGCGGCGTGCTGCTCACCACCGCCGAGCTCGATCACACCATCGGCCTTCTCTCGCTGAGAGAGGCCGATTCGCTGATCGTGTACGCCACCAGCGCCGTCACGACCGCACTGGCACCCCTCCGGGCGCTGCTATCGGCGTACACCAATGTCGAATGGCGTGACCTGCCCGCCCAGCTCGACCTCGACGGCGGCCTGTCCGTCCGCCGCCTGACCGTGGGCTCGAAGCGCCCGCGCTACGCGGCCGGCCTCCCGGGTGATGGCTGGGTGTCGGCCCTGCGGATCTCCGGCCCGCCCGAGTTCGTCTACGCCACCTGCCTGCCCGCGTGGACCACCGAGTTCGACGACTTCATCGCCGGGGCCGGCGAGGTGCTGCTCGACGGCACGTTCGCCACGGACGACGAGCTGACCCGCATGACGGGGAGGCGGGGGAGCGCGGCCGGCATGGGTCATCTGCCGATGGCGGACTCGCGCCCGCATCTCGCCCGGCACCCCGGGACGCGCTTCCGGTACGGGCATCTGAACAACACGAACTCCGCCGCCGGCCCGGACGTGGCCGAGGACGGCATCGAACTCATCTGATCTCCCGGGCGCTCTTGACAGGGCGCGGCCGGGCGAGAATAACTAACGTACTGGTTCGTACAAAGAGCTGGAGAGCAACGTGGACCGTCGTTTCCTGGTCGGCCTGATCGGCGCGAACATCGGCACCTCGATGAGCCCCGCGCTGCACGAACTCGAGGCCGACCGGCAGGATCTGCGCTACCTCTACCAGTTGATCGACCCCTCGCCGCGCGGCCTCGACCTCGGTGACCTGCTCGTCGCGGCGCGGCGGCTCGGCTTTCGCGGGCTGAACATCACCCACCCGTACAAGCAGGACGTCCTCAAGTTCCTCGACGAGCTCTCCCCGGAGGCCGCCCTGCTGGGCGCGGTGAACACCGTCCTGTTCGAGGGGGAGCGGGCGATCGGGCACAACACCGACCGGTACGGCTTCGCGTCCGGCCTGGCCCGTCAGCTGCCCGGCGTCGACACCGGCCACGTCGTGCAGATCGGCGCGGGCGGCGCGGGCGCGGCCGTGGCCTCGGCGATCGCGGCGACCGGGGCCCGGCTGCTCACCCTGGCCGACCTCGACGGGGAGCGCGCCCAGCGGCTGGCCCGGGCCATCACGGGCAGCACCGGCACGACGGTCGACGTGATCGCGCCCGGCGAGGTGCCGTCACGGCTGGCCGGCGCGGACGGGCTGGTCAACGCCACGCCCATCGGGATGGAGGGCCATCCGGGCATGCCGGTCGCGGCCGAGCACCTGCGGGCCTCGCTGTGGGTCGCCGACGTGATCTACCGGCCGCTGGAGACGGGACTGATCCGTGCCGCCCGGTCGCGGGGCTGCCGGGTCGCCGACGGCGGCGGCATGGTCGTCTATCAGGCCGCCGCCTCGTTCCGACTCTTCACCGGGCGCACGCCGGACGAGGAGCTGATGTACGCCGACTTCGAGACGCTCACCGGGAGCCGCCGTGAATGAGCGGTCAGCGACTAGCCTGCCGGGTCAGGGCCGGCTCGTCCCGCCACCGGCGCAGCAGCACCGGCAGCTCCTCGTTGTGCTCGCCGAGCACCGGCGGTGGCGACACCGGCGTCAACTGCTCGCCGTCGACCAGCACCCCGCTGCCGCTGACCCGCACCGGGCCGCCGGCCGGCGACACGAGCTCGGTGAAGAACCCCCGCTCGGCGAGCTGGGGCGAGGCGACCGCCTGCGGCACCGTCAGGATCCGGGCCGCCGGCACTCCGGCCGCCGGCAGGATCCTCTCCCACTCCTCGGCCGGGCGGGCCCGCAGCGCCTCGTTCAGCGCCTCGTTCAGCGAAGCCCGGTGCTGCTTGCGGGCCTCCCGCTCGGCGAAGCGCGGATCGGTCAGCAGCCCGGGGCGGCCCACCAGGCGGCACAGGGTCTCGAACTGTTCCTGGCGGTTGGCCGCGATGTTCAGCGGGCCGTCCGCCGTCTCGAAGGTGCCCGACGGGGCCGCCGTCGCGTTCTGGTCGCCCATCGGCTGGGGCTCGACCCCGCTGACCACGTAGTTGGAGACCGCCCAGCCCATCGCCGACATCGACGCCTCCAGCATGGACACGTCGAGGAAGGCTCCCCGGCCGCCGGCCAGCGCCGCGACCACGGCCAGGGCGGCGCTGAGCCCGCCGACCGTGTCCGCCACCGGGAAGCCGACCCGCTGCGGGGCCGTGTCGGGTGTCCCGGTCACGCTCATCATCCCGGACAGGCCCTGGATGATCTGGTCGTACGCCGGGGCCTGGCTCAGCGGCCCGGACTGGCCGAACCCGGTGATCGCGCAGTAGACCAGCCCGGGGTTGATCGTGCGCAGATGGTCCCAGCCGAGGCCGAGCCGGTCCATGACGCCGGCCCGGTAGTTCTCCACCAGCACGTCGGCGTGCTCGACCAGCTCGGTGAAGACCGCCCGGCCGCCCGGTTCCTTCAGGTCGAGCTCCACCGACTTCTTACCCGCGTTCTGCGCGAGGAAGGACGCGCCGAGACGCCGCCGGTTCAGCGACGGGTCCGGGCCGAGCTGGCGGGCCAGGTCGCCCCGTCCCGGCATCTCGATCTTGAGGACCTCGGCCCCGAGCAGCGCCAGGTGATAGGTGCAGAAGGGGCCGGCGAGGACATTGGTGAGGTCGAGGACGCGGACACCGTCGAGCGGCCGGTCGGGCATCAGCGGTACTCCTCCCGTAGCAGCGGATCCAGGTTAGAAAGAAGCGCCGAGCGGATGGTCGAATCCCCGCTCGTTCATCTGGGCGGCCGCCTTGAGCAGCGCCTCGGCGAAGGCCGCGACCCGCTCGTCGCCGAAGCGGACGGTCGGCCCGCTCAGGGTGAGCGCGGCCACGACCGTTCCCGAGCGGCCGAGGATCGGCACGGCCACGGCGGACAGGCCGTTCTCCCGCTCGCCGTGGCTGGTCGCGTAACCCTGCTGGTCGGCCTCGTCGATCCACTCCCGCATGCGGCGCACATGCCCTTCGCCGTACGGGGAGGAGGCGGCGATCCGTTCGAGCAGGGGATCGGGGGCGTTGCGCAGCAGCACCTTGGCCGACGCGCCGGCCCACATGGGCAGCTCGTCGCCGACGTGCACGACGTGCCGCAGCGGCTGCGGGCTCTCCTGCTGGGCGATGCAGACGCGGACGATGTCGCGGGCGACGTAGACGTTCACCGTCTCGCGCTCGCGGGCGGCCAGTTCCCGCATCATCCGCTGCGTCTCGGGCGGCAGCTCCCAGCTGCGGCGGGCCAGGTGCGCCCACCGCCACAGGCCCGGACCAGCCATATATCCGCTGGGGGTCGCCCACAGCAGACCGCTCTGTTCCAGGGTCTGCACGAGCCGGATCACGGTGGTCTTGGCCAGGCCGGTCGCGGCGACGATGTCGCGCACGGCGATCAGCGGCCGGTCCTCGCTCAGCAGGGACAGGATGTCCAGCGCGCGCTGGACGCTGCGGACGCCCGAGCCGTCGGCGGCGCTCTCGTCGCGGGTCACGGTGACTCCCTCTCTCGAAAAGACTGCCCCTGATTCTGGCGTCAACCCCTTGCCTTCCGCTGGCGGCCAACCGTACGTTACACCGGAGTCCGCAGAGCGGTCCAGAAAATGCTTATTAGGTCCGTCTAGTGGACCACATGAGAAGGAGGAGGCGAAGATGGTCGACCGAACGCCGACGCTCCTCGGTGGAAAATGGATCTCCGAAGGCTCGGCCTTCGAGCGTGTCGGGCCCTTCGTCCGTACGGTCGTCAGCAGCGCCCGCTCCGCCGAGCCGGGCGACGCCCGGGCCGCGGCCGAATACGCGAAAGCCGGCGCCCGCACGGTGGCCCGGCTGGCCCCGGCCACGCGGGCGGCGGTTCTCGATCGCGCGGCCGTGCTCGCCGTCGAGCGCCGGGAGGCGATCGCCCGCCTGCTCGCGCTCGAACTGGGCAAGCCGCTGCGCGACGGCCTGGGCGAGCTCGACCGGGTCGCCGACACGTTCTCGGTCTGCGCCGCGGCCGCCCGCGACATCGGCGGCGCCGTCCTCCCGGTGGCCGGCTGGGCACGCGGCGCCGGCAACACCGCGATGACCTACCGCGCCCCGGCCGGCGTCGCACTGGCCATCACGCCGTTCAACGCACCGGCCAACCTGCTCGCCCACAAGCTCGGCGCCTCGTTCGCGGCCGGCAACAGCACCATCGTCAAGGCGCCGCCGCAGGCGCCGGCCGCCTCGGCGGCGGTGGTCGCGCTGCTGCTCGACGCGGGCGCCCCGGTCGAGGCCGTTCAGCTGCTGCACGGCGGGGGAGAGGTCGGCGCCGAGCTGTGCGCCGCCCCCGAGGTGGCCGTCATCAGCTTCACCGGCAGCGCCGAGACCGGCGCGGCCGTGGCCCGCGCCGCCGGCGCCAAGCGCCTCGTCCTGGAGCTCGGCGGCAACGCGGCCACCATCGTCTGCGACGACGCCGACCTCGAGCACGCGGCGAAGATCTGCGCCCGCACCGGCTACAGCAACTCCGGCCAGAGCTGCATCTCGGTCCAGCGCATCTACGTGGCCCGCGACCGGAAGGACCGATTCGCCGAGCTGCTGACGGATGAGGTCGCGACATTGAAGGTGGGCGATCCGCTGGACCCGGGCACCGATGTGGGCTCCATGGTGGACGACGCGGCCGCTGAGCGTGTCCTGCGATGGGCGACGGCCAGCGGCGGGCAAATCGCCCTCGGGGGCACTCGTGACGGCGCGACCCTGCATCCCACCGTGGTCGTCGACCCGCCGGAGAGCGCCGAGGTCGTCGTCAAAGAGGTCTTCGGCGCGCTCGTGGTGGTCCTGCCGTTCGACGACTTCGACGCGGTGCTGGAGACCTGCAACCGGAGCAGCTTCGGGCTTCAGGCGGGCCTGTTCACGAACGATGCCGCCCGCATCTTCCAGGCCTGGCGCGAGCTGGAAGTGGGCGGCCTGATCGTGAACGGCTCGTCCAACTACCGCCTCGACCACGTCCCGTTCGGCGGGGTGAAGGACTCGGGCTTCGGCCGCGAGGACCCCCGCCACATGGTCGAGGACTACACCGTCGTCAAAACGCTGATCCTGCGTGGCCTGTCGATCTGGGGAGAGAACTGATGAGGACCGCCGCCGACGCCCTGGTCGAGCAGCTGAAGAGCTACGGCGTCACGCACATCTTCGGCACGTGCGGGCACACGAACATCGCCCTGCTCGACGCGATCGGCCGCAGCGACATCGACTTCGTCATCGCCCGCCACGAGCAGACCGCCGCGCACGCCGCCGACGGATACGCCCGCGCCACCGGTAAGCCCGGCGTCCTGCTCATGCACGTCGGGCCCGGCATGATGAACGCGGTCACCGGCGTCGCCACGGCCGCCCTCGACTCGGTCCCGCTGGTCGCGATCTCGGGCGACATCCCCTCCTACATGTACGGGCGTCACCCGCACCAGGAAGTCAACCTGCACGCGGACGCCGACCAGACCGCCATCTACCGCCCGTTCGTCAAGCGGGCCTGGCAGGTGCAGCGCGCGGCCGACCTGCCCCGCTTCACCGAGCGCGCCTTCTGGACCGCCACCAGCGGCCGCCCCGGCGCCGTCCTGCTCAACGTTCCCATGGACATCTTCAACCGCGACGCGCCCGGCGGTGAGTATCCGCTGCCGATCAGCGCGACGAGGCCGGATTTGTCCGGATCGGACGCGAAAAAGATCGCCGCCGCGCTGGTGGAGGCGGAACGGCCGCTGATCTACGTCGGCGGTGGCCTCCGGGGCAGCGAAGCCCTCAAGGAGCTCGCGGAACATCTCGACATCCCGGTCGCCCACTCGCTGATGGCCAAGGGAACCCTGCCCGACGACCACCCCCTCGTGCTGGGCATGACCGGCTTCTGGGGCTTGAAGGAGACCAACGAGTACGCCCGGAACGCCGACGTCGTCCTGGCCATCGCCACCCGGTTCGCCGAGACCGACTCGAGCTCGTGGAATCCCGAGTACACGTGGCGCTTCCCGCCGTCGCGGCTCATCCAGATCGACATCGACCCGGCCGAGATCGGCCGCAACTACCCGGTCGAGATCGGCGCCGTGGCGGATGCCGGGCTTGCGGTCGGGCGCGTGCTCACCGCCGTACGGCAGAGGAAGCCGGAGGGAACCGACCGGCCCTCGCTCCGCTCGGAGATCGGGCAGGCGCGGGCCGAGTTGTTCGCGGCCAGCGCCGAACGCGGCCGCAGTGACCAGTTCCCGCTGCGGCCCGAGCGGATCCTGGCCGACGTGCGCGCCTCGCTGCCGTCCGACGCCGTGCTCGTCACCGACGTCGGCTGGAACAAGAACGGCGTCGCCCAGTGCTACCCGCTGCCGGCCGACGGCCGGTTCATCACCCCGGGCGGCGCCTCCACCATGGGCTTCGGGCCGGCCGCCGCCCTCGGCGTGCAACTGGCCCAGCCCGAGCGGGTCGTCGTGGCCCTGATCGGCGACGGCGGCATGAGCGCCCAGCTGCCCGCGCTGCCGATGGCGGTCGAGCAGGGCCTGCCGGTGATCTTCCTGGTGATGAACAACCGTGCCCACGGCACGATCTCAGACCTGCAGTCGAGCTTCTTCGGCCGCAGCTACGGGTGCGACTTCGTCGATCCGGACGGCAACCCGTACAGCCCCGACTTCGCCGCCCTCGGACGCGCCTGCGGCGCCGACGGCTATCTGGTGGCGGAGCCCGGCGATCTCACCGTCGCCCTCAAGTCGGCCGTCGAGCGCCGCCGCCCCGCGGTGATCGACGTGCCGATGGTCAACGAGCCGGTGCCCACCCCGGGTCACTGGAACATCAAAGACATCTATCAAGGTCGATTTTAAAGAGGTGACACGCACATGGTCCGCATGAGAGCCACCGCTTTCGCCGTGCTCGCCGTTGTCCTGACCGGAGCCGCCGGCTGCAGCGCGCCCGGCTCCGACAAGGAGGAATCGGGCAGCGACTCCGGCCCGATCAAGATCGCCGTCGTCGACGCGCAGAGCGGGCAGCTCAGCTCGCTCGGCGCCTGGGAGCTCAAGGGCGCCCGCCTGGCCGTCGACGAGTGGAACGCGGCCGGCGGCGTCAACGGCCGGCAGATCCAGCTCGACGTCTTCGACGACCAGGGCGACCCGACCACCGGCACCAACCTCGCCCGCAAGATCGACAGCGAGGGCTACATCGCCATGATCGGCACCGCCGAGAGCGCGGTCACCATCGCCATGGCCCCGCTGCTCAAGCAGGCCGAGATCCCGAACATCACCTCGGGGCAGTCACCAGGCCTGGTGAAGGTCGGCAGCGACTTCCTGTTCCTCAACGGCCCGACCTCCACCACGTACGACGAGACCCTCGCCAAGCACATCGTCGACCAGCAGGGCATCAAGAGCATCGCGATGATCACCAACAACGGCGGCTACGGCAAGGGCGAGCACGACGCGTTCCTGAAGGCCTTGCAGAGCCGCAACGTCACGCCGGTCGCCGACCAGGTCGTCACCGCCGACCAGAAGGACTTCAGCGCGGTGCTCACCTCGATCCGCCAGAAGAACCCGAAGGTCATCTTCCTGGGCGCCGAGGAGGTCGAGTCCGGCCTGATCGTCAAGCAGGCCCGCGACCTCGGCATCACCTCGACCTTCGCCGGCGCCGCGCCGCAGGGCACACCGGTCTTCCTCGACACGGCCGGTGCGAAGAACGTCGAAGGCACGATCGTCAGCTCGCCCTACCTGAGCAACGACATCGACGAGGCGTCGAAGAAGTTCGCGGCCGCCTACAAGGCGAAGTTCAACGAGGAGGCCGAACTGCACGGCGCCAAGGCGTACGACGGAACCCAGATCCTCCTGACCGCCCTCAAGACCAGCAACGTGGCCAGCGGTAAGCCGCTGGCCGAGGCGATCAGGGCCACCAAGCACGACGGGCTGCTCGGGAACTTCGCCTTCGACGAGACCGGCGTCGGCATCTTCGAGACGTCGATCGGAATCATCAAGGGCGGCAAGCTCGTCGCCGCCGGAAGCTGACCGGCATGCAGGTCTTCTTCCAGACGATCGTGGGCGGCGTCAGCCTCGGCGCCGTCTACGCCCTGGTGGCACTGGGGTTCTCCCTGGTCTACCGCACGATGGGGCTGGTCAACTTCGCGCACGGCAACGTCGTGACGGTCGGCGCCTATCTGGCGTCCACCTTCTATCTGACCAGCAAGTTGCCGTTCGCCCTGGCCATGATCGTCGCGATCGTCGTGACCGGGGCGATCGGCCTGGTCATCGAGCGGGTGCTGCGCCCGCTGGAGAACAAGGACTTCGACCTCATGCTGATCGGCACGATCGGGTTCGGCATCGTGCTCGACGCCCTGATCATCATGATCTGGGGCGCCACCGGCCGCGCCGTCCCCTCACCGGTACAGACCGCGCCGATCGACATCTTCGGGCTGAGGATCAGGACGTACGACCTCGTCGTGCTGGCCATCGCGGCGCTGGCCACCGTGCTGCTGGTGCTGTTCCTGTCCCGGACCAAGAGAGGCGCCGCCATGCAGGCGGTCGCGATGGACCACGAGGCGGCCACCGCCGTCGGCATCCACGTGGGCCGCAGCAACGCGATCGCCTTCATGATCGGCGGCGGGCTGGCCGCGCTGGCCGGCGGCCTGGTCGGGCCGCTGCTCTACGTCAGCCCGGCGCTGGGCGGCGCGCTCGGCATCAAGGGCTTCGCGGCCGCCATCCTGGGCGGCTTCGGCAGCATCCCCGGCGCGATCCTCGGCGGCCTGGCCATCGGGATCCTCGACTCGTTCACCGCCGGGCATTTCCAGGGCTACTCCGAGCTGGTCACCTTCCTCGTCTTCACGGTGATCATCATGGTGCGGCCGACCGGCATCTTCGGCGAGCGGACGGTGAACCGGGCATGAGACAGCGCATATTGATCATCGCTGCCCTCGGCGTCGCGGCCTGGTTCCTGCCGTACGGGCTCGACTCGTACGCCATCCACGTCGTCAACGTCATCCTCATCTTCGCGATCCTGGCCATCGGGCTCGGCCTCGTCATGGGCATCGCCGGTCAGGTCAACCTGTCGCAGGTGGCGTTCTTCGGCGTCGGCGCGTACGTCACGGCCATCCTCACCACGCACGCCGGGATGGGATTCTGGGTGGCCGGGGTGCTGGCGGTCGCGGCCACGATCCTGATGGGCCTGGTGATCGGCACACCGGCGCTGAGGGTGCAGTCGCATTATCTGGGCATCGTGACGCTGGGGCTGGCCCTGGCCTTCACGAACTGGGTGACGAACGCCGAGATCGCCGGTGGCGCCGAGGGCATCTCGGGGATCCCGGCGCCGACGCTGCCCGGTGTGGACCTGTCCAGCGAGTACATCTACTACTACCTGGAACTGATCGTCTTCGCGGTGGTGCTCAGCTTCGGGCTCTTCGTGGTCCGTACGGCCCTGGGCCGCCGGATGCGGGCCATGCGCGACGACGCGCTGGCCGCGGGCGCGCTCGGGGCCGAGGTGCCGATGCTCCGGATGACGGCGTTCATGCTGGCCAGCTTGTACGGGGGAGTGGCCGGCGTCCTCTATTCGGGCCTCATCCGCTACGTGGCGCCGGAGTCGTTCAACATCGCGAACATGTTCCTGCTGCTCGCCATGGTGATCATCGGCGGCCGGCAGAGCCTGATCGGCTGCGTGATCGGCGCCATCAGCCTGGCCCTGGTCCGCGAGCTGCTGGTCGACCATCCGACCATCGCCCAGCTGGCGTACGGCTCGGTCGTCGTCCTGGTCGTCGTCTTCGCCCCGACGGGCCTGGCCGGCCTCCCGAAGCGGCTCCGCGCCGCCATCGACCATCGGCGGGGAACGCGAGGCAGCGCGGCGCAATTGAGGCCGTTCGAGCCGTACGAGCCCGCGGCTGCCGCCCCCGGCCTCCTCGCGCCCACCGCCACCGGTCCTTCCCCCAGCTCCGATGATCAACTTCTCCGGGTCGAGGGGGTGACCAAGCAGTTTCGGGGTCTCAAGGCGCTCGACGACGTCTCGCTCACCGTGACGACCGGCGAGATCCGCGGGATCGTCGGGCCGAACGGCTCCGGCAAGACGACGCTCTTCAACGTGATCAGCGGCCTGTACAAGCCGACCCAGGGCAGGGTGTTCTTCCGGGGCGCCGACATGACGGGGCGGACTCCGTATCGTCTGGCCCGCGCCGGCATGGCTCGTACGTTCCAGAACCTGCGGCTTTTCGGTGACCTCACGGTCGAGGAGAACCTCCTCGTCGCGCTCGACCGCTCGTCGACGCTGTCGGCGTGGCGCTATGTGCTGCGACCGCTGAGCGTGATCCGGCGAGATGTGACTCTACGATCGGACGCCGCGGACATTTTGGCTCGATACGGGCTGACGGAGTTCGCCTCTCTCGCGCCCAAGTCGTTGCCGTACGGCATTCAGCGCCGTGTCGAGATCGCGCGGGCCGTCGCCGCCGATCCGGCCCTGCTCCTGCTCGACGAGCCGGCGGCCGGCCTCAACGGCGAGGAGGTGCGGCAGCTGGCCGAGATCGTCCGGTCGATCCGCGACAGCGGCCGCACGGTCATCATCATCGAGCACAACATGGGCCTGGTGATGTCGCTCTGCGAGCAGATCACCGTCCTGGGCGGCGGCCGCGTCATCGCCGAGGGAACGCCCGCGCAGGTGGCCACCCACCCGGCCGTGATCGAGGCCTATCTCGGCGACTCGATGAACACCGACGATCTGCCGTCCGTCGAGGAGGCCACGCGATGACCACCGGGCTCGCCCTGACCGTCGAGGGACTCACGGTCAACTACGGCGGCGTCAGCGCCGTCCGGGACCTCAGCTTCGAGGTGCCGGGCGGCGAGGCGGTCGGCGTCATAGGCGCCAACGGCGCCGGCAAGACCTCCACCCTCAAGGCGGTGATGGGCCTGGTGCCACGCCAGTCCGGCAAGCTGCGGCTGGGCGACAAGGACCTGGGCTCGGTCAGCGCCCGCAACATGGTCCGGCACGGCATCGGCTATGTCCCGGAGGGCCGGCACGTGTTCACCGGCCTGCCCGTCGAGAAGAATCTGCTGCTCGGCGCGTACGCCCGGAAATGGGACGCCTCGACCAAGGCCACCCTGGCCGAGGTCTACGACCTGTTCCCCGTGCTCGGCGAGATGCGGCACCGGCTGGCCGGCGCGCTGTCCGGCGGGCAGCAGCAGATGCTGGCGATCGGCCGGGCGCTGATGTCGCAGCCCCGGCTGCTGCTGCTCGACGAGCCGTCGATGGGCCTGTCGCCCAAGCTGGTCGAGGACATCCTGGCCGTGCTGCTGCGGCTGCGCTCCGAGGGCCTGACCCTGCTGCTGGTCGAGCAGAACGCCAAGCTCACCTTCGAGGCCACCAGCAGCTGCCTGGTGGTCGAGAACGGCGCGGTCGCGATGACCGGCACGTCGGCCGAGCTGCGCAACGATCCCCGGGTGCGCCAGATCTACCTGGGACTGTGATGCTGCTCGGCTCGCCGTTCGCGCCGCTCGCGCTGCGCAACCGGGTGGTCAGCCCGCCGATGGAACGCAACTACGGCACTCCCGACGGCCGGGTCACCGACAGGTACGTCTCCTACCTGCGGGAGCGTGCGGCGGGCGGGGCGGCCCTGGTCTTCACGGAGGCCACCTATGTACGGGCCGACGGGCGCGGCCGGAGGCTCCAGCTCGGCGCCCACGGCGACCACGTGGTGCCGGGGCTGGCCTCGCTCGCCTCAGCGGTGCACGGTGACGGCGGCCAGCTCGGTGTGGAACTCAACCACGCCGGGCGGGTCGCCTCCCCGGCCGTGTCGGGCCGCCAGCCGGTGGCGCCCTCGGCGGTGCCGTTCCGCGGTGTCGTCCCGCGCGCCCTGTCCACCGGCGAGGTCGCGGGGCTGGTCGACGACTTCGCCGCCGCGGCCCACCGGTGCGCCGAGGCGGGGGTGGACGTCCTCTCGGTGCACGCGGCCCACGGCTACCTCATCCATCAGTTCCTGTCCCCGCGCACGAACCATCGCACCGACCGCTACGGCGATCCGCTCGCCTTCGTCTCGGAGGTGCTGACGGCCGTACGCCGCGTGGGTCTTCCAGTTTTCCTTCGCCTGTCCGCCTTCGAGGGCGTACCCGACGGCCTGTCCCTCGACGACACCCTTGCGCTGACCGCCCGCCTGCCGCTCGACTGCGTCGACGTGCTGGACATCTCGGCCGGGTGTTACGAGGCGGGCGAGTGGATGGTCCAGCCGGGCGAGGTCGTACGGGGTGTGCTCGCCCCGTACGCCGCCAAGTTCCGTTCCCTGGGAAAGCCCGTCTGCGTGGCGGGACGCATCCCCACGGCCGAGGCGGCCGAGGAGATCCTGCGGTCGGGCGCGGCCGATCTGGTCGCCGTCGGCCGCGCCCAGCACGCCGACCCGCACTGGACCCGCAAGGCCCTGACCGGCGTCGCCCCGCGGCCGTGCATCGCCTGCAACCAGGGCTGCATCGACGAACTGCACACCCAGCGCCCGATCTGGTGCCTCGTCAACGCCGCACCCCCGCCCGCCCCGAGCGGTTCGACCCGCCGCATCCTCGTCGCCGGCGGGGGCGTGGCCGGACTGGAAGCGGCCCACCGGGCGGCCTCGGCCGGTCACGAGGTCGTGCTGTTCGAGGCCGGACCGTCGCTGGGCGGCCGGTTCCGTTACGCGGCAACGCTTCCCGGCCGCCCCGAGTTCGGCCGCCTGCTCGACTGGTATTCGCGAGAACTGGCTCGGCTCGGTGTGGACACGCGTCTGTCGACCCCGGCCGACGCCTCCGTCGTCGCGGCCTGGAGTCCGGAGACGGTGGTGATGGCCTGCGGCGGCACCCCTTTCGTGCCACCGATCCCCGGCGCCTTCCTCCCACGCGTGATCGGCATCGAGGACTGGCGCAATGCCGTACCCGGCTCCGTGATGACGGTGTGGGGCGCCGACCGGGCCGGCCTCGCCGTGGCGGACGCCGCGGCCGCCGCCGGCCACCGAGTGCTGCTGCTGGCCGCCGGCGACACCCTGGCCCCCGAGGCCGGCTTCCGAGAGAAGGTCCTCGTGGAACGCCGCCTGCGCGCCTCACCGGCCGTGGAGATCCGCCTCGGGGCCACCCTGGAGGCCATCACCGAGGACACCCTGCTGATCGGCGCCGCCGGCGGCCTCGAACGTCTGGAGGTGCCGGGCCCGATCGTGGCCTCGCACGGCACGGTGCCGCGAACCATCGACCTCGGCCCGTGGAACACGGTCGTGGTGGGCGAAGCCGGCGGCGCCACCTCGGCCGCCGAAGCGATCCGGCAGGCGGCCGCGCTCACCTTGTAGGTTGGATGCCATGTTCCGCGACGAGGATCTCGCACTGCTGGCCCGCCCGCTCAACGCCTTCCTCACGGTCACCCCACGCGGCGACCGCTGGCCGTCCCCGCGCCCGGTCTGGTTCGAGCAGACCGCCGAGGGCGACCTCCAGCTGTTCTCGCTGCCCGAGTCCCCTAAGGTCGACCGCCTCCGCGAGAACCCGCGCGCGTCGATCGTGGTGGCCGCCCCCACCGGCGAGCCCGAGCACTGGGTGGCGGTCGAGGGCCAGGCCACCATCCACGAGGACGGCGCCAACGACCTGGCGCTGCGCCTGGCCGAGCGCTACTGGACCTGGACCGACCCCGAGCACGACAAGCTGCTCACCGAGTGGCGCACCGCCCCGCTGGTCCGCATCGTCCTGCACCCGGAAAAGGTGAACCGTTACTCGGCCTGACCCCAGCTCAGCCGCCAGTACTGCCAGCCCTCCGGCGCGGCCGGCCAGCTCGGATCAGGCTGCCAGCCCGTCTGCGGTTCCCAGCCGGCAGGCGGTTGAGGCCACTCGGGTGGCACCACGAAGCGCAGCCCGGTCGGCCGCGGCGGCACCGGCACGTGGGCGCGGGGCGCGGCCGTGGCTGGTTGCGCCTCGAGCCAGCTGGCCGGTAGTTCGTGGGCGCGCTGAACGTAGAGGACCACCTCAGCCTTGAGGCGGTTGCCCTTGACGACGGCCCGCGCGGCCGTCGTCGTGCCGCTCGCGGCGAGGTGGGTGACGGCGGGCAGCAGGTCGCCGCTCATCTTCGGGCTGAGCTGCCCGACGCGGTGGCCGTCGAGGCGTACCTCGACAAGCTCTTTGGAGGTCCGGGCCGTCTGTTCGGTGATGGGGTGCAACGTGACGTGGACCCAGCCCTCGCCTTCCGGCCGCAGATGCGGAGTCAGGGCGTCCATGTGCTTGTCCTCGCCGGTGACCTGGATCGCCGCGCCGAGCGGAAGCACCTGGTGTCTCTCGGCCGGCGGGGAGTTCAGGGGGACCAGCATGTGCGGCTCGGCGAGGTCGAGCCAGACGCCGCCCCGGAACGACTTGCGCCCGCCGTAGTCCTCGTATTCCGCCCCGTATGCCCGCGCGCTCACGACCGGCGTGAAGCCCGCGCTCACCAGCCGCAGCAGAACCGGCTGATACTTCTTGGCCTCGTCACGCGAGAGATTGCCGAGTTGCCCGGTCTTCCCCCACACGCCGACCGCGTGCGGGTCGTACCGGTTGTTCGGATCGGGGCGCAGCTCGACCGGGATCGACAGCTCGGCGCCGTCGTCCCCGCGGAGCTTGGTGTCCTTGAACAGCGCCTTGATCTGCTTCTCGTAGAAGGATTCCCCGACGACTTCGAAGTACGCCCGGCCGCGTTGTCCCCACAACTCGAATGCTTCCGCCACGGGCGGGAACCTTAACGGCGGCGATGACAGACCGGAGTCGTCCGTTCAGGTAGGGAAGGGCGAGACGTTGACTGATGACGATCGTTACCTGGTCATCAACGGGCGCCGATGGCGGGCGACCGATCCCGCCATCCCCGACGAGGAGGCGGCCGCGCTGCGCAAGGCTCTGATGGCGGCCCGGCGCGACGTGGGCAGGGCGCTGCGGGCCGGGCAGGACCCGGCGTCGGCGCGGTCCCGGGTGCAGCTGGCGAAGGTCGCGCTCGGTGAGCGCGGCACCCCGTGGTGGGAACAGAGCGCCGAGGAGCGCCGGCAACGCTGGGAGGACGGTCTGAGCGCCCTCGGCGGTGAGCCGTGACCGGAAGCGCGGCCGGGGCGTTGAGACTCGGTGAACGTTGTCGTGCTTCAGGCGTACCTCTCGCCGCCGCCTCACGACTGACGCTCTAAGATCCTCGGATGGATGCGACACGGCCTTTGCGCTGGTACGCCGGGCTGTGCTGGCTTTTCTTCGGCATCGTGCCCACCGTGCTGGTCACCCTGCTGGTCGTCAAGGGGCGCACGCCCGGCTCTGTGGGTCTGTTGCTGATCGGCGGCATTCCGCTCGTGCTGGCCGCGCTCGGCGCGCTGATCCGGGGCCTGCGCGAGACCGATCCGGAGCAGGCGTCGCGGCGGCTGCACCTGAGCATGGCCCTCGTGGCCGGCGCCGACGTGCTGCTGCTGGGGGGAAATGCCCTGATTCGGATGGGCGGCAGCTGACTTTTTCCGGCTAGCCGGTACTGCGGTTGGGGGCTCGCATGGACGACATCCGGGCCGCGAATCACCACCCTGTTAAGGCATGGGGGTTCTTACAGCTGAAGCGCCGATCGCCTCGGGGATCGTGGTGGCCGGGCGTTACCGGCTCTGCTCGGTTCTCGGGCGTGGCGGCATGGGAACGGTGTGGCTCGCTCAGGACGAGCTGATGGAGCGCTGGGTCGCGGTCAAGCAGGTCGACCTCGGCTCGGACTGGTCCGGCCGGACGGCCCGCAAGCAGGCCCTGGCCGAGGCGCGCGCGGCCTCCCGGGTCGAGCACCCGGGTGTCGTGCGGATTCTTGATGTCGTACGCGACGACGACCAGCCCTGGATCGTGATGGAGGCCCTGAGCGGGCAGAGCCTCGGCGCGGCGATCAGCCAGGGCCCGCTGCCGATCGAACAGGTCGTGCGGATCGGGCACTGCATCGTCGACGTGCTCGACGCGGCGCACCGGGCCGGGGTGGTGCACCGCGACGTCAAGCCGGGCAACGTGCAGCTGTGCGACGACGGCCGGGTGGTGCTGCTCGACTTCGGCGTCGCCCACGTGCCCGGCGCCGACTGGCGGCCGCCGCCCGGCGGGTTCGCCGGCAGCCCGGCCTTCGTCTCGCCGGAGCAGTTGCAGGGCGGCGAGCCCCTCCCGGCCAGCGACCTCTTCTCGCTCGGCGCGACCCTCTACGCGGCGGTCGAGGGCCGTTCGCCGTTCGACCGGGGCGACCTGTTCGCCACGGTGCTGGCCGTGGCCGAGGGGAACATGACGCCGTTCCGCCGGGCCGGCCGGCTCACGCCCGTGCTGGAAGGCCTGCTGCAGCCGAAGCTCGGCCGGCGCTGGAGCGCCGCCCGCACGCGGGCCGCCCTGCTCAACCTTTGAGCCGTAGGCGCTGCGCCCGATGCGCCGCCATGCGAACGGGAACGTTCGCGAAGCCGTATCCGCGGTAGCCGCCGACGCGCTGAACGATCTCGAAGAAGACCCGGTCGCCGATGACCGGGGTGAACAGCTGCAGATAGTGGCCGTACTCGTCCTCGTCGTACATCGCTCCGAGGACTCGAAGGCCGGCCGGCAGCTCCAGGCGCGCCTCCAGATCGTCGTAGTAGTTGCCGGGAATCGGCACGGATTCGATCCCCGCCGCGTGAAGAGCCGCGGCGGTGCGGGAGAGGTCGGACGTGGCCAAGGTGATGTGCTGGGGGTGGGGAACGGCCGGAGCCCAGTCCCCGCGGCGCAGGACGGGCACGCTGAGCGCTATCCGGGCCCGTCGCCGCGGATCACGGATCGCGAGGGTGCGGATCAGGCCGTACGGCGCCGCGAACTCGCCCGCCTCGTCGTCGGTCATGCCGAGCACCGAACGGTAGAAGAGCGCGGCCTCGTCGTAACGGTCGAACGGCTGGGCCAGCGACAGATGGTCGATGCCGGTGATCCCGGCGCCGGCCGCCCGCTCGCCCGTCGGCAGGAAGTCGTCGTGCCAGCCGGCCGGTGACGTGCGTACGAAGAACACCTCGGTGCCGTCCGGCGCGGCCACCGCCGTCAGGTCGGCCTCGCTCTGCCGGCGCCGGCGGGGGAGCGGCTCGGCGAGGAGCTGTTCGGCCCGCGCGGCCGACTGCCCCGGCTCCGTACTCTCCAAGGCGAAAGCGCGAATCGCGGCCGAACCCTCACTGAGGCGCGGAGCGCCGGAGTTGAGCAGGATGCGGGCGGTGCCCTGCTCCCAGAGCTGGACGGCCTTGGACCGGTGCTGGCCGGAGTGGGTGAAGCCGAGCGCGCGCAGCAGCGTCTCGAGCTCGGGGCCGGAGGAGGAGTCGACGCTGAGCTCGGCGAAGGCGATGCCGTCGAGGTCGGCCGGCGGGGTGAGGTCTTCGTTCTGGAGGGCGATCAGCGACCGGCGGGCGTCGACGGCCGTGCGGTGCGGATCGGCCTGGCGGAAGACGTCGTTGAAGACCTCGAGCGAGAGCGGGCCGGTGTAGCCGGCGTCGAGGACGGCCCGGGTGAAGCCGGCCAGGTCGAGGCCGCCCTGCAAAGGGAAGAGGCGGTGGTGGCGGCTCCATTGCAGGACGTCCATGTCGAGCCGCGGCGCGTCGGCCAGTTGCAGGAAAAAGATCTTGTCACCCGGAACATTTCGGATTTGCTGGAAATCTGCGGTTCGCGACAACACGTGAAAGCTGTCCAGGCATAGGCCGAGCGCCGGGTGGCCGGCCCGTCGGACGATCTCCCAGGAGTGGTCCCATGTGGACACGTGATGGCCCCAGGCCAAGGCCTCGTAGGCGATGCGCATGCCGCGGGCGGCGGCGAGGTCGGCCAGGGAGCGCAACTGGGCAATGCTCACCGCGTCGTCGGGGATCGTGTCGGGGGAGACCGACGAGCAGACGAGAATCGTGTCGGCGCCGAGGCGGCTCATGAGGTCGAGCTTGGCCGCGAAGCGCCGCCGTACGGCCGCGAAGCGCTCCTCCGAAGCTCCTTCGGCGTCACGAAATGGCTGGTAGAGGTCGATGCTGAGGCCCAGATCCTGTACGCGGGCCCGGATGCTCTCGGGGGAGCTCGCCGAGGCGATCAGGTCGTTCTCGAAGATCTCCACGGCGTCGAAACCGGCGGCCGCGGCGGCGTCCAGCCGGTCTTCGAGGGTTCCGGAGAGGCAGACGGTCGCGATACTCGTACGCATGAAACTCCTAATGTACGAACCGGTCCGTTCAGCCTAGGTGACGGGACCACTAGAGTCGACACCAACGACGTCGAGGGGGATCAGGCATGACAGCGGAGTCGGCGCCGAAGGAGCGCGTCCGGGACGCCGAGCGCACCCGCGCCGAGATCATCGAGGTGGCCACGCACGAGTTCGCCGACCAGGGCTACGCGGGCGCCCGGGTCGACGAGATCGCGGCGAAGACGCGCACCACCAAGCGGATGATCTATTACTACTTCGGCGGCAAGGAAGGTCTCTACCTGGCGGTGCTCGAGGGGGCGTACAGGCGGATCCGAGCCCTGGAACAGGAACTCGACGTCGAGCATCTGGAGCCCGTCGAGGCCCTGCGCCGTTTGGCCGAGATGACCTTCGACCATCACGAGCAACACCCCGATTTCGTCCGTCTCGTAGCGATCGAGAACATCCACTACGCCAAACATCTGTCGAGCTCGTCGTCGCGCGAGGTCCTGGCCGCGCCGGCCCTGGAGGTGCTGTCGCGCATCATGGAGCGGGGCCGAGCGGCCGGCCTGTTCCGCGACGACCTGGACGCCCTCGACGTCCACATGATCATCAGCGCCTTCTGCGTCTTCCGCGGCGCCAACCGCTACACGTTCAACGCCATCTTCGACCGCGACCTGTTCGCCCCCGACCTGAGAGACCACCTGCGCGCCATGATCGGCGACCTGGTGGTCGCCCATGTCACCGCGGCCCGCTCCTGAAGCGTGCCGTCCGGGCCGCCCCATCCGGCGCGACGTCGTCGGTCCAGGGCGTCCAGGTCACCGTGTCGCCGTCCCACCGGACCGAGCGCGGCACCTTGCGCGCCCCGGAGGTGGTGGGCGGCGAGTCCCAGCGGTCGCTGACGGCCTGGGTGACGCCGGCCCGGTCGGTGACGACGATCCAGGACCAGGCGTCACCGTCACCGTCGATCTCGTATTCGGCGTGCGCCTTACGCCGGCGGTCCGGGCTGCTCCTGGCGGGGCCGGTCCGCCGGTAGCGGCACCCGTCGCTCAGGCACGCCCGACAGGCCTGCTCGATCGGGCCGGCGTCCCAGCTCAGCGCGGCCGCCAGCGCCAGCATGGTCGCGCGCAGCCAATCGAGGATCGCGCGCCGGCGCTCGTCGTCGGGCAGATCGAGGACCCTTCGGTCGTACGGGACCTCGTGCACCTCGCCCAGACCCAGCGACGCCAGGGCGGGCACGGCCGGGAAGCGGGCCGGACCGAGGTCGGCCGGCAGGAACCGGACCCAGGTGGTCTTCGCGAGCAGCGGCACGCCACGGTCGAGGTGCTCGCTGAAGAGCTCGGTGACCACGATGGCGCATTTGGCGAACCGGTCGGCGTCGCTCAGCGGCCGGCGCAGCAGGCGCGTCGGATGGGTGACCGGGTTGGTGTCGACCGAGCGGACGCGGGTCGGGCTCACCGCGCAGCCAGCCACGGTTTCAGGGCGCGGCGAGGCCCTGGCCGCCTTCGTCTTCCGGCACTCCTCACCGCCCAGCGCCGATCCTCGGGAGTTCGTCACGTCAGTGTACGAGGGCGCCGGCTGGCGACACGGACTTCTCCTTCGGCGCGGTCAGCTGGGTCTCCCTCCCGTCGTGGAGCCGGGGCCGCGACCGACCCGAAGCGGCGTCACGTCGGCCGTGCCGCAGGCCTGCCGATCCCCCGGACCGCCCCGGCCTGGCCGCCCGCAACGCCGCCGCCCGGATCTGATCCCCGGACTGGGCGGCGCGTCGTCAGGACGATGGTCGTGCGGCGGGGTCGGAGGAGATCAGGAGCACGTTGCCGTCGGGGTCGTCGACCATGGCGGCGTAGGGGCCGGTGGTCCGGCGAGGAGCCATGCGGCCGTGGTGGCCGGCTTCGGTGAGCTTGTTCCATATCGCGTCGACGGACGCGTCGTCGCCGGCGAAGAACTCCATGAAGTGCTGGTAGCCGTGGTCGGGGCGTCTCCAGGTGGGGTCGTTGGCCTCGGCGTAGCCCTCGGTCAGAACCAGGGCCACGCCGCTTTCCATGCGGTGAATGGTGACCGGGCGGCCGGGGAGTGGGCCGGGGATGTCCAGGCCCAGGAGGCGGTAGAAGGCCACGGACTGCTGAAGGTCGCGGACGTCCAGGACGACCATGCCCAGCTGTATCGTATGCATGCGCCTACGATCTACTTGTGCTTACGATATGTCAAGGCGTGACAAGGTGGACGGGTGGAGCGTGCGGATCTGGGAGCGATGGTGGTGCGGCTCGGCCGTCGGCTGATCGCGATGGAGGAGCCGATCCTGGCCGCCCATGAGATCTCGATGTGGGCCTACGTGGCGCTGTCGGGACTGGAGGGTGGGCCCACGCGGACGCAGGCGGCGCTCGCCTCGGTCATCGGGGCCGACAAGACGCGGCTCATCCCGGTGCTCGACGACCTGCAGCGGCGCGGGCTGATCACGCGGGAGGCGGACCCGGCCGACCGTCGCGTACGGCTGCTGGGCCTGACCCCGGCCGGCCGCAAGCTCCACGCCGCCGTGCGAGCGGACATCCGCGCGGCGGAGGAGGCGCTGCTCGCGTCCGTGCCCGAGCGGGACCGGGCCGGGTTCGTGGCCGCTCTGCAGGCGCTTGACCAGGGGCGGTAGGCGCCGGCATGGAGTATCTGCGCCTGGCGGAACCCCTGGCCGTCGGGGCCCGCGGGGTGTCCAAGCCGAACGACGGCTCACCGGCGCCGTTCATGGTGACGGCGCTGGAGCCGGGCACCGTCTACGCGGACACGACCTACCTGCGGGGCGCCCGGCTGACTGTGCACCACGACGCGCGGCCAGCAGGGACCGGCAGCCGGCTCGAAGTGCACGCCTACCTGCAGGGGCGCCGGGCGCGGGTATGGGCGCGGCGCATGGGCAATGATGTTCAGGAATCTCTCAGGACCGACCTCGAACGCCTGGTCGCGCTGGCTTCGGGCCATGATCGGGCCGAACGGATGTGACGCAGGACACGTTACTGTGCGTACCCTGTCGGTGATGCCCATCGATCAGTGACGCCGGGAGGTCCACAGTGAGCACGGCACAGCGCGCCCAGCCCGACGAAATCACCACCTGGGAACGGATCCAACAGGAGACTCCGGCTTCGGTGGGCGCCCTGCTCCTCGACCGGGTGGCCCGCACGCCGGACGCCGAGGCGTACAAGTGGCCGGTCGACGGGCGATGGGAGTCGCAGACGTGGGCCGCCGTCGGGGAGATCGCCACCGAGATCGCCGCCGGGCTGCTCGCCCTGGGGCTCAAGCCCGAGGACCGTGTCTCGATCATGTCGGGCACGCGGGTCGAGTGGATCCACGCCGACCTGGGCATCATGTGCGCGGGCGGCGCCACCACCACGATCTATCCGACGTCGTCGGCCGAGGACGTGAAGCACATCCTGGCCGACTCGCACAGCCACATCGCGATCATCGAGAGCGCCGAGCACCTGCCGAAGGTGCTGTCCCCGGGCACGCTGGTCGAGCACGTCATCATGATCGACGGGCCGGTGACGGCCGGCGAGTCCCGCGCGATGACCCTGGCCCAGCTCCGCGCGCGCGGCCGCGACCTGCTGACCGGACGTCCCGACGCGGTCACCCAGGCCACGGCGGCGGTCACGGCCGACCACCTGGCCACGCTGATCTACACGTCGGGCACGACGGGCCGGCCCAAGGGCGTACGCCTGCCGCACAGCCGCTGGACCTACGAGGCGGCCACGGCCAAGGCGATCGCGCTGATCGAGCCCGACGACCTGGGCTATCTGTGGCTGCCGATGGCCCACTCGTTCGGCAAGGTGCTGCTGGCGGCGCAGCTCTCCATCGGCTATCCGACCGCCGTCGACGGCGATCTGACCAAAATCATCGAAAACCTTCCCGTCGTACGCCCGACCGTGATGCCCGCCGTACCCCGGATCTTCGAGAAGGTCCACGCCGGCGTCGTCGCGACCGTCCATCGCGAGGGCGGCGTGAAGGCGCGCCTGTTCGACTGGGCGATCGGCGTCGGCCGCCGCGTGGTGCGCGCCCGCCGCAACGGCGAAACCCCGAGTGCCTTGCTGACCCGGCAGTACGCCCTGGCCGACCGCATCGTGCTCAGCAAGGTCCGCGCCCGTTTCGGCGGCCGCATGCGCTACTTCATCTCCGGCGCCGCCCCGCTGTCGAGCGACATCGCCGAGTTCTTCGACGCCATCGGCCTGCCCATCCTGGAGGGCTACGGCCTGACCGAGTCGGCCGCCGGCTCCACGATCAACCGCAGCCATCACCTCGAATACGGCACCGTGGGCCTCCCGCTGCCCGGCACCGAGATCGCGATCGCGGCCGACGGCGAGATCCTCATCAAGGGCCCCGGCGTCATGGAGGGCTATCACGGCCTGCCCGACGCCAGCGCCACGATGCTGGAGGACGGCTGGCTCCACACCGGCGACATCGGCGAGATCACCGCCCGCGGCAACATCAAAATCACCGACCGCAAGAAAGACCTGATCAAAACCTCCGGCGGCAAGTACGTGGCACCGCAATCCCTGGAGACCCGCTTCGCGGCCCTGTGCCCCCTCTCGGCCCGCATAGTCGTGCACGGCGACGGCCGCCAATACATCACGGCCCTGATCGACCTGGACCCCGACGCCACCCGGGCCTGGGCCGCCGAACAGGGCGTCCCCGGCACCACCCACGCCGAGATAGTCCGCCACCCGAAGACGGTCGCCGCCATCGACGGCTACGTGACCCAGCTCAACGCCGAACTGGGCAAGTGGGAGACCATCAAGCGCTTCACGATCCTCGAGCGGAACCTGACAGTCGAGAACGGCGACCTGACCCCGTCCCTGAAGCTCCGCCGCCGCTACGTGGAGCAGCACAACGCCCACCTGCTGGACAAGCTCTACATCGACTGAGCGGCCCGGCCCTGATCGGTCCCGGTGAGGAAGTCGCGGTGTTCCGTGCGGAGCCGGTCGATGCCGGCGTCGGCTCCGCGCGGGCGTAGGTGGTCGATCACGCGCCACGCCTCGGCGAGAGCCTGGGAGACGGACGCCATTTCGGCCGCGTGCCGTCGCTGCTGGGTGGCCCGCACTTCCTCCAGGCGGCGCGCCCACCCGGCGGCCACGGCCTGCGCCCGGTCGGGATCGGACTGCTGCCGCGCGGCCTCGGCCTGCCGGAACGTCTCGGCATGCCGCCGCTCGGCCTCGGCGCCGGCCTGACGCTCGGCCTCGGCTCGCCGCCGCGCGGCTTCAGCCTCGCGGGCATCCTCGGCCCTGACCGCGCGGCCGTCGTCTGCCCTGACCGCGCGGCCGTCGTCTGCCCTGACCGCGCGGCCGTCCTCGGCCCTGACCGCGCGGCCCTCCGCGATCCTGCCCACGGTGCCCGGCGGCCGGGGCGGAGCGGCGCCGGTCTCGTTCGGCGGGCGGCCGCGCTGGTGGGGCGGGGGAGTGGGGACGATCGTGGCCATGGCGCGGCCGTGGTCGGTGATGGTGACGGGGCGGCCGGTCAAGGACGCCACGCGTACCAGCTGCACGAAGCGGGTGCGCGCCTCGTGCACTGACACCTCGAAGTCGTGATCGGACGGCGAGAAAGCAGCTGGCTGGGCCATGGGGACATGATGGCCGCGGGGTATGACATTTTCCGGTGACGCGGCGGCGACCTGGGATGCAGAGCTTCTATGCATAAGGTCCTTGTGACGAACCGGCCGGTCTGGCTAACGTCCCGCCCATGAGTGAAGTGATCGTCACCGATGCGGTGCTGATGCGGGTCATGGCGCATCCGCTGCGGATGCGGATCGTCGGGTCGTTGCGGGTGGACGGGCCGGCCACCTCCGCGATTCTGGCCCGGCGGCTGGGCACCGACTCGGGGCAGACCAGCCACCACCTGCGGCTTCTCGCGCGGCACGGATTCGTGGCGGACGCTCCCGAGCTCGGGCGCGGGACGCACGGCCGGGAACGCTGGTGGAGGGCCGCCCACAAGGCGACGGAGTTCGGCAACGGCAGCCGTGAGGACGAGGTCGCCGTCGAGCGGGCCTCGCGTGAGGTCTGGGGCGCCTGGATCGAGACCTTCCACGCCCAGGTCGCCCAGGGGCGGTGGAGCCCCGAGTGGCGGGCCGCCACCGTCGGCTCCGATCAGGTCATCCGGACCACGCCGGAGCGGCTCCAACGGCTCGAGGAGCAGATCTGGCAGGCCGTCGAGGAGGCCCGCACCAATGAGCCGGGCGCCGAGCAGGTGCTCGTCATCCTTCAGGCCTACCCGCACCGCGCGTCATGAACGCCTCGCTGTGGCGCAACCGGGAATTCAATCTGCTCTGGACCTCGCAGACCCTCTCCGACCTCGGTGACGGCGTCGCGACTCTGGCTCTCGCCCTTCTCGTTCTGGTGCAGACCGGCGATCCGGTCAGCGCCGGGCTCGTCGGCACCCTCGCCTCGGTGGCGCGGCTCGTCTTCCGGCTGCCGGCCGGGGTGATCGCCGACCGTTTCGACCGGCGACGGCTCATGCTGGCCTGTGACGGCGTACGGCTGCTGGCCTTCACGGTGTTGACCGTCGCCGTTTTCACCGGTCAGGCCTCCCTGCCGCTCATCATCGTGGCGGCGACGGTCGACGCCGCTTGTGGAGCGCTTTTCAGTACGGCCGAGGACGCCTCCCTGCGCAGCATCGTGCCGATCGAGCAATTGCCGGACGCGGTCGCGCGCAACGAGGCCCGCTCGTACGGCGCCATGCTGGCCGGTCCTCCGCTCGGCGGCCTTCTCTTCTCGATCGGGCACGCCGTTCCCTTTCTGGGGAACGCCGTCTCCTACTTCGTCTCGCTGGTGATGGTCGGCGCCATTCGCAAGCCACTTCAGGCGCCGCGCGACAAGGACGCCCCGGTCAAGCTGTCCGACGGCATCCGATTCGTTCTCACGCACCCGTTCCTGAGAATGCTGATGCTCATCGCGGCCCCGCTGAACTTCGCGATCAGCGGCGTCATCTTCGCCGTCATCGTCGCCCTGCAACGCGGCGGCACCGCGCCGGCCGTCATCGGGCTCGCCGAAACCGTGATCGGCGTGGGCGGTCTGCTCGGCGCATTGGCCGCACCCTATATCCAGCGCCGCCTCGGATTGCGGGCTCTCGTCCGCGTCATCTGCTGGCTGGCCGTCGCCCTGCTGGCCGGCGCTGCCCTGCTCACGTCCAGTCTCGCCGCCGCTGTGCCGCTCGCTGTGACCGTCTTCCTCGGGCCCGCCGCCAACGCCGCCCTCTTCGGCTATCAGGCCGCCATCACCCCCGACCATCTCCAGGGCCGCGTCGTCAGTGTCATCATGATGGCCGCCACCTCGATGGCCGCCCTCGCACCCGTCGTCGCGGGCGTTCTCGTGGCCGCCTTCGGCGCCCCCGTCGCCATTCTCGCTTTCTCCGGCGCGGTCGCGGTCTCCGCTCTGGCCGCCACTTTCGGCGCGGGACTGACCACAATCGACCGAACGGACCGCGTGGGCGCGCTGACGGAGTGATGACAGCCGCCCTTCCCGGTGCCGAGGATGGGCGGCATGGACGGGCAGTTGGAGACACCGGGCGGCGTACGGGATCTGGAGGCCCGGCGGCTCGCCGAATGGTCGGCGCTCGTCTCCTCCTGGTTCGACCGGATGGTGGAGCGCACCGTCGGGGAGGCCGGAGCGGAGCACGCCCGTTTCTTCAATCCGCTGCGCGTCGAGGCCCCGTTGGCGGAGCGCCGGATCAGCTGGGACGCGTTTCCCCGCCCGGTGAAGGTGCGTTTCCCGGGCGATCCCGACGGCGCCCGGCGCGCCGCCGACGAGTTCCGCAGCCTCGGTGATTACTACGGCGTGACCTTCTACGCCGTACGGGAGAAAGAACCGCAAGAAATCGTCCTGCCCTATCGCCCGCAGGACGAGTATTGCGAGTGGTACGCCGAACGCGATCCGGGGACGGGCCGGATGCGCCGGATCGTGTTCACCTCGGAAGGCCACGAATACTGGGGTTTCCTGGCCGATGACCGGGCTCTTCTGTTGAGGCTCTACCACGAGCTCGTCGGTCCGCAGGTGCGCGAGGAAGACCTCTATTTCGACACCGACATCGCGTTCCGCGAGGAGCCCGGCGGCCCGTTGCGGCTCTACCAGCGCCGAGGCGCGTACAACCCGCACAACGTCTGGAACACCTCGCTCGGGCTGGCCCATCTGACCCATCCGGAGAACAGCCTGTACGGCGAGATCTCGCTGGCCGCGGCGGCGAGCGTCCCCCGCTCCACGGGTGACGGCACGCCGATCACCGACGCCGGGCGGCTGGTCTGCGCCGCCGGCCTGGGCGACCCCAACCGCTCCAGCGACCCGACCATCAGCACCGACGTCAACGACCTCGTGCGCCGGGGACTGTCGGTGACGCTGCGCGACCCGGTCGGCCTCTACATCACCGCGCTCGACGACGCCGCCGTCTCCGGTCCCGGCGGCGAGGACGTCTCCGCCTGGTGGCGCCCGGTCCGCGGCAGAGCCGGGCTCACCGTGCGGGCCGAGTTCGCGCCGCCGCCGGAGGCCGCCTTCGGCCTCGAGGACGTCCTGGTCAACGGCGTTCCGTTACGGTACGGCGGCCAATTGGCCGAGGTCATGACCATGTCGCTGTACGGGGCGGCGGCCGACCTGGCGCAGGGCGCGCCACCCGCCCTTCCGGCCGATCAGCGCTGCTGCGCCGCGGACGACAACCCGGACGTCCTGCGGCTGGTCGCCCTCGACGCGCCGTGCCCGCCGGGCTGGCACGCGGCCTTCGAGGCGGGGTGGCCCGAGGCGGGGCAGCGCGAGGCTGGGGAGCGCAAGGCTGGGCGGCCCGAGGCCGGGCGGCCCGAGGCGGGGCGGCCCGCGCGCGCTGGGGAGTGGCGGCCGAGGTGAGCTCCGGCGTCGTCGGGGAGGAGCCCCGGCTCGGCCTGGACGACATCCAGGCGCATGTGCTGCCCGGCTTCGGGCACGACCATCAGATCCTCCTCGGATGGCGGCTGCCGGACGCCGAACCCGCACCGGCCGCCCGCTCCCTCCTGGGTGCTCTGGCCGATCGGGTCACCCCGGCCAGCCGCGGCCTCGCGTACCGGGCGGTGCGGCGCGAGGTCCGCCGGGGCCGGGCGGATCCCGTACACCTCAAGGATTTTTCCGCTTTTGCGCTGTCGCTGTCCCCGCGTGCGTTCGAAGCGCTCGGCCACCCGGACATGGCGAGGCTCGACGAGGCGTTCTCGGTCGGCATGGCCCGCCGCAGCTATCTGCGTGACCCGCCCGCCGCCGGCTGGAGCGTCGGCGGTCCCGGGCGGGAGATCGACGTTCTGGCCGTCCTGGCCGGCGACGATCTCGCACGGCTGCGGGAGGTTTCCGACGGGGTCCGCGCAGCGGGTGCCCACTGCGACCTCGTCCATCATCAGGAAGGCCGGCGGCGGCCCGGCGACACCGAGCACTTCGGTTTTCGCGACGGCATCTCCCAGCCCATGCTCCGCGGCGTCGTCGACGACGAAGGCACCCCGCTCGTGCACCGCCTGCCCATGCCGCCGATGCCTGACCACCGCGAATACTCGGCCCCCGGCGACGTGCTGATCTGGCCCGGGCAGTTCCTGTTCGGGCTGCCCCGGCAGAGCGAGACCGCACCCACCCGTTCGGCTCCCGCCCGTCGCGCTCCGCCCCTGGCCCACAACGGATCCCTGCTCGTCTATCGCAAGCTGGAGCAGGACGTCGCCGCGTTCCGGTCCGACACCGCCCGGATGGCCGCCGCACTGGGCGCCGACCCGGACGAGATCCGGGCCCAGCTCGTGGGCCGCCATCCCGACGGCCGCCCCCTCGTGCGCCCGCCGGACGCCACCGCGGCCGAGCTCAACCACTTCGGCTACGACACCGCCGCCCCCGGCATCCCCGGCGGCCCGCGCGGCGCCGCCCCCGACCCCGATGGCGTGCGCTGCCCCCTGGCCGCCCATATCCGCAAGGTCAACCCTCGCGACCAGGAGACCGACAAGGGGCCGCCGTCGGCCACGCTCACTTTCGCCATCATGCGCCGGGGCATCCCGTACGACGACGACACCGGGCGTGGCCTGCTCTTCATGTGCTATCAGACCGACATCACCCAGCAGTTCGAGCTGCTCGCCCAGCGCTGGGCCAACAATCCCGAACGCCCCCGGCAGGGCATGGACAACGGCGTCGACCTGCTGATCGGCCGGGTACGCCCCGGCGCCGAACGCCGCGCCCGTCTGCTGGCCGGCGACGTCTCCACCCTTACCGACTACGTCCGCCCGCGCGGCGGCGCCTATCTGTTCACGCCGTCGGTGTCCGCCCTGCGCCTGCTCCGGCGGCCCGGTGCGTGATCCACGATCGCCGTAGTGGATCATGGCGCGGTCGTTGTGCGCAGCAGGAGGCTCCAGGTGTCCGTACCAGTCAATGTCCCCAGCCCGTTCGTGTCGTCCGGCTGGGGCACGCCGGCCGTCTGCTCCCGGCACGGGCTGCCCGCGGTCGAGCACAAGCGGACGCGTTTCATCTCGCGGGTCCCCAGCTGGGGTTATGTGCTGTTGCTGGCCGGTGCGATCCCGTTCGTCATCTTCGCCCTGGTGACCCGCAAGACGGTCGAGGCGCCGGCCTGGCCGTTCTGCGCGCGATGTGGGCAGACCCGCAGGACCGGGCTCATTGCCGGGATTGCCCTGGTCGCGGCCGGGGTGGCCGGGCTCTTCGCGGGCTCGTCGCTGTCGGGGGACGCGGGCGCACCGGTCTGGATCCTGTCCCTGATCCTCGTGATGGTGGGCTACATCGTCGCCCTGCGGGGCGGCAACCGGATGCTGCTCGCGGGCGGTCACGTGATCGACCGCGGCCAGTTCGTCACCTTCCCGAAAGCTCACGAGGCGTTCGCCGCCCAGGCGGCCGCGGCCCTCAGTTCAGCGGAGCAGTCGACTCGCGCGTGATCAGGCGGCAGGAGAGAGTCTCGGTGCCCGAGGCGGGGGCGCCGTCTATCGCGGCGAACAAGCGCTGGGCGGCTCGGCGGCCCAGCTCCTCCAATCGCATGTCGATGGTCGACAGGGGCGGGCGGGCGTTGGCCGCCAGCACCTCCCAGTTGTCGAAGCCGATGACGGCCACCCGGGAGGGCACGTCCAGGCCTTCCTGATGGAGGACGTCGAGCACCCCACGGGCGATCTCGTCGGATCCGGCGAAGATCGCGTCCACCGACGGGTCGCGCTGCAGCAGCATGCGGGTGGCGCCGCGTCCCCAGGCCTCGGACCACATGCCGAACCAGACCTGGTCGCCGGCCAGCGGCAGACCCGCCTCTTTCAGGCGGGACTGGGCGCCGCGGGCCCTGTCCTGGGCGGCGCCGTACGAGGGATCGCCGGTGATGTGGGCTATGCGCGTGCGGCCGCAGGAGATCAGGTGGTCGACCGCCAGACGGCCGGCCGCCTCGTTGTCGGTGACCAGCGACAGATCCTCAGGATCTTCGCTCGGCGAGTACGCGTAGACGACCGGCACGGGAAGATCGCGGCCCAGCGACGGGCGGCTGTCGGGTCGGGCACCCACCACTATCAGGCCGTCCACGCGGCGGGAGAGCAGGGCGCGCAGGTGGTGTTTCTCGCGGATGACGTCGCCCCGGGCGTCGCAGAGGAACACCGAGACCTGGTCGGAGCCGAACGCGTCCTCGGCGCCCATCAGGATGGGTATCGAGAAGCGGCCCTCGAGGTCGGAGGTGAGCAACCCGACCGTGCCGGTGCGGCCGCCGATCAGGGCCTGGGCCAGCGTGTTGGGCGAGAACGACAGCTGGGCCGCCGCCTCCATGACGCGGCTCCTGGTCTCGGCCTTCACCTGAGGCTGGCCGTTGAGGGCCTTGGAGGCCGTCGCGACCGAGACGCCGGCCAGGCGCGCCACGTCGCGCAGCGTGACCGGACGGGCCGATCCATTCGATGTCATCAACGCCGGGCCTCCTCTCGTGAGCCAGTCCATCATGCCCAACGACCGGCCGGTTACCCTGCTCATTGATTGATCGACGACAGACGGCGCGCCGGTTCGCGTCCTCGTTCCGCGGGGCGGGGTGCGCCTGGAACCGCCGACCGAGGTCCATCTGCCGGTGGACCGGAACGTGACTTCCCGAGAACAGAGAGTTGACACGGACCGGCTCAAGCCATAAACCTCTATGCGTGCCCACGAAGACGCGTGACTACTACGAGGTGCTCGGAGTCCCCAAATCGGCGACCCCGCCTGAGATTCAGCGCGCTTACCGGACCCTGGCCCGGCGTTTTCACCCCGATCTGAACCGGGAGACGGGCGCCGAGACCCGCTTCAAGCAGATCACCGAGGCCTACAACATCCTGTCCGACGAGCGGAAACGGGCAATGTACGACCTCGACCGCGGTCTCGGGGTGTCGACCGGCTCCGCGCAGTTCGGGTGGGGCGCGCGCATGCCGCGCTTCGACGCCGGGGTCCAGGTTCTCCAGATCTCGATCGAGGAGGCGTACGCCGGTGGGCGGCACCCTCTGACGCTGGAGTTCGGCACCGCGGTGCGCGTCGTCGAGGTCGAGCTGCCGCCGGGGGTCGTCGACGGGCGGCGCGTGCCGCTGCCGGGCATGGACATGTCGGTGACCGTCCGCGTCGCGCCCCATCCGCGCTACCGCCTTCAGGGCCGCGACGTCTATGTCGATCTGCCGCTGGCGCCGTGGGAGGCCGCCCTGGGCGCGACCGTGCCCGTGGACACCCCGTCCGGCCCCGCACAGGTGCAGGTGCCGGCGGGGTTGTCCTCGGGCCGCCGGGCCCGCCTCCGGGGCCGGGGCCTGCCCAACCCGGACGGTGTCGCCGGTGACCTCTACGCCGAGATCAGGATCGTGGTCCCGCCCCGGCTCAGCGCCAGCGACCGCCGCCGTTGGCAGAAGCTCGCCAGCAGCTCAGACTTCGATCCGCGGGGCGTATAGGCCGAACGTGGTCCGCCGGCGCAGCCGGAAGCCGATCGACTCGTAGAGGCGGATCGCCGTGGCGTTCGCGGCCGACGTGTGCAGAAAGGGCGTCTCGCCCCGCTGCCGGATGCCGTGGGCGACCGCCCGCACCAGCCGGGTGGCCAGGCCCCGCCCGCGATAGGCGGCGTCCGTGCAGACCGCGCTGATCTCCGTCCAGCCCGGCGGGTGGAGCCGGTCGCCGGCCATGGCGATCAGCTTCCCGCCGTCCCGGATGCCGATGTAGCCACCCAGCTCGATCGTGCGCGTCCGGAACGGGCCCGGGCGTGTCCGCTCGATCAGGTCGAGGACCTCGGGCACGTCGGCCGCGGTCAGCCGGACCGCCTCCGGGGCCGGAGCGTCGGCCAGGGTGTCGTCGACGAACTGGACGCCGGCCACCTCGTCGATCAGCTGCCAGCCCGGGTGGAAGGCGGGGACCGGGCCGGCCACCGCCACCTCGGCGCCCGGGCCGGTCAGCTCGAGAAGGTCACGCCAGCCCTGGGGATCGGCCGGGTCCTCCAGGGCGTGGAACGGTGCCACGTCGGGCTGATAGCGCACGGCCTGCCCGTGCCGCTCGGCGAACCGGGAGTGCGGGCCGGTGAGCGACTCCCAGGCCGCGTTGTCCAGGACCGAGGTGTCCGGTGAGACCGTGGTCATTCCGGCACCCGCAGTCCGAGGTGGTCCCGCAGCGTGGGGCCCTCGTATTCCGTACGGAAGACGCCTCGCTCCTGAAGCAGCGGGACCACCGTGTCGGCGAACTCGTCGAGCCCGCCCGGCGTCACGTGCGGCACCAGGATGAAGCCATCGCTCGCGTCCTCCTGAACGAGTTGATTGAGGGTGGAGGCCACCGACGAGGGCGTGCCGATGAAGTTCTGCCGCCCGGTCACCTCGATGATCAGCTCACGGATGGAGAGCTTCTCGGCCTCCGCCTTCGCCCGCCACTCGCCGGCCACGGCGATCGGGTCGCGGTGCATGCGCACGCTGGCCCGCCCGCGCGCGATGTGGCTGTCCGACACGTCGGGGTCGATCGACGGCAGGGGGCCGTCCGGGTCGTACGAGCTCAGGTCCCGGTTCCACAGCTGCTCCAGGAACTTGATCGCGGTGGCCCCGCTGACCTGCTGGCGCCGGACGATCCGGGCCTTCTCCTGCGCCTCGTTCTCGGTGTCGCCGAGCACGAACGTGGCCGCGGGCAGCACCAGCAGCCCGTCGCGCTCCCGGCCGTACTTCGGCAGGCGGCCCTTGACGTCGGCGTAGAACGCCTGGCCCTCGGCGAGCGTGCCGTGCCGGCTGAAGATCGCGTCGGCGGTGGCCGCCGCGAACTCGCGTCCCGCGTCCGAGTCGCCGGCCTGGAGGATCACCGGGCGGCCCTGGGGGCTGCGGGGCACGTTGAACCGGCCGGCGATGTCGAAGTGGTCGTCCGTGTGGGCGAACGTGCCGGCCGATGGGTCACGAAGGAAGTCTTCGGGAGCCGGCACCGAGGCGAACAGCTCCTTGGCCGTACCGAGGAACTGGGTGGCCCGGCTGTACCGGTCCTGCTCGGCCAGGAAGCCGCCGCGGCGGAAGTTCTCCCCGGTGAAGGCGTCCCACGAGGTCACCACGTTCCACGCGGCCCGGCCGTCGGAGAGGTGGTCGAGGCTGGCGAACTGCCGGGCCACCTCGTACGGCTCGTTGAACGTGGAGTTGATCGTGCCGGCCAGGCCGAGGTGGGTGGTGACCGCGGCCAGCGCCGCCAGCACGGTGAACGTGTCGGGGCGCCCGACCACGTCCAGGTCGTAGATCCGGCCGCCCTGCTCCCGCAGCCGCAGGCCCTCGGCCAGGAAGAAGAAGTCGAACTTGGCCCGCTCGGCGGTCTGCGCCAGCTTGACGAACGAGGAGAACTCGATGTGGCTGCCGGCCTCGGGGTCGCTCCACACGGTGGTGTTGTTGACGCCGGGGAAGTGCGCGGCGAGGTGGATCTGCTTAGGCAACGGGTGCCTCCTGACGGTAACGGTTCGCGGGCCGGGTCAGGCCGAGCAGGCCGCGCAGGGTCGGCGCCTCGTACTCCTTGCGGAAGGCGCCGCGCTGCCGCAGCTCGGGCACCAGGCCGCGGGTGATGGCCTCGAGGTCGGACGGCAACCGGCCGGGCCGCAGCCGGAAGCCGGTCAGGCCCGCCCGCTGCCAGTCGAGCAGCAGGTCGGCCAGCTGAGCCGGGGTGCCGGTGAAGATCGAGGCGTCCGAGGTGTAGGCGGCGCCGTCGAGCTCGTCCAGCCGGGCCTTGGCGTCCCGGGCCGCCTGCTCGGTGTCCTCCAGGAAGACGACCAGATCGCCGAAGACGTGGGGGAGCGACGACACCTTGGCCACGATCCGCCGGGCGTCGTCCACGTCGGCCGGGGTCACGTAGACGAGGTCGGCCGAGCCGGTCGCGAAGGCGTACGGGATGTCGGCGTGGGCCAGGGCCGTGACCAGCGGCTGCCCCTGCGGCGGCCGGGGCGTGATGGACGGGCCCTTCACGCTGAAGTACTTGCCGTCGAAGTTGATGTAGTGCAGCTTCTCCCGGTCGATGAACCGGCCGGTGGCGGCGTCGCGGATCTCCGCGTCGTCCTCCCAGCTGTCCCAGAGCCGCCGGACGACCTCGACGTAGTCGGCCGCCTCATCGAAGTGCTCCTGGAGCTCGGGAACCACCCTTCGCCCGAAATGCGCGGCCTCAGCGGGGTGGGCGGAAAGTTGGACCCGCCAGCCGGCGCGTCCCGTGCTTACGTAGTCGAGCGTCGCGATCGCCTTGGAGATGTGGAACGGCTCGGTGTGGGTCACGGTCGCCGTCGGCACCAGGCCGATGCCCGAGGTGACCGGGGCGACCCGCGCCGCGATCAGGACGGCGTCGAGGCGGCCCTGGACGCCGTTGTCGGCGATGCCGACGGAGTCCTCGATAGTGACGAAATCCAGAGTCCCCGACTGGGCCTCGGTGACCAGGCCGGTCCAGTAGCGGGCGGTGAACAGCTCGGCCGGGCGGGCCTCGGGGGTACGCCAGGCCGCGGGGTGCCAGCCGGCGCCGTCGAGCGCGACGGCCAGATGCAGTGGTTGTGCCATGATCACTTACCTTCGATCGGGAGGCCGGGCGGGTTGATCTCGCCGGCGTCCACGGACTCATTGGCCAGGTTCCAGCGGTCGAGGATCTTCTTGTAGTCGCCCGACTTGATCAGTTCGTCCAGCGCCGCCTTGTAGGCCTTGACCAGGCCGTTGTCCTTCTTGGTGGTCAACGCGATGAGACCCTGGAGAGAGGCACCGGCGCCGGAGTAGGTACCCACGATCTCGGTCTCGCCCGTGCTGGCCACGTGGTAGGCCGAGGTCGGGTTCGGCCCGAGGTACAGGTCGATCGCGCCCGAGCCGAGGGCCAGATAGGTCGCCTGGTTGGTCTGGTAGTACTTGATGTCGACCTTGGGCCGGCCGGCCTTGACGTTCTCCTCGCTCCACTCGACCAGGATCTTCTCCTGGTTGGTGCCGGAGCCCACCGCGACCTTCTTGCCGGCCACGTCGGCCGGGCCGGTCACCTTGAGGCCGGAGCCCTTCTTGGCCTCGAAGGCCAGCTCGTCCTTGCGGTAGGTGACGAAGTCGTACTTCTGCTTGCGCTCCTCGGTGACCGTGATGTTGGAGGCGCCGATGTCGTACTTGCCGCTGTCGAGGCCGATGAACAGGTTCTCCCACGAGGTGTTCTGCAGGTCGGGCTCGAGGCCGAGCACGCCGGCGATGGCCACCGCGATGTCCGGCTCGCTGCCGATCAGCGTCTTGTTGTCGTTGGCGGTGAAGGCGAGCGGCGGGAAGCCGGAGCCGGCCGCGCCGACGCCGATGACGAGCTTGCCGCCGGCCCGGACCTTCTCGGGTAGCAGCGCGGCCGCCGCGTCCACCTTGGCCGGGACGATGCGCTGCTGGTCGGGCGTGAGGTTGAGCTTGACGGTCGTGGCCCCTTCGACCGCGGCGGCCGCCTTGGGCGCCTCCTCGGGGGCCGAGCACGCGGTGAGCCCGGCGACGAGCGCGACGGTGGCGAACAGGGTTCTGCGACGCATGGGAACAGCTCCTAAACGAGAACTTTGGAAAGGAAGGCTTGAGTGCGTTCGTGCTGGGGGTTGTCGAGGACCTCGCTGGGCGGCCCCTGCTCGACGACGCGGCCGCCGTCGAGGAAGACGATGGTGTCGGCGACCTCGCGGGCGAAGCCGATCTCGTGGGTCACCACGACCATCGTGGTTCCGGCCTTGGCCAGGTCGCGCATGACGTCGAGGACCTCGCCGACGAGCTCGGGGTCGAGCGCCGAGGTCGGCTCGTCGAAGAGCACCAGCTTCGGGTCGAGCGCGAGGGCACGCGCGATCGCGACACGCTGCTGCTGTCCGCCGGACAACTGCCGGGGGTACGCCTTCGCCTTGTCGGCCAGGCCCACCCGGTCGAGCAGTTCGAGCGCGCGCTCGGGGTTGCGCCGGGCCTCGCTCACGTTCTCCAGTGCGGTCATGTGCGGGAACAGGTTGAAGGTCTGGAAGACGAAGCCGATGTTGGCCCGCTGCTTGAGGACGAGGCGCTCGGGAAGCTCGTGCAGCTTGTCGCCGTCCTGCCGATAGCCGATGAGCTCGCCGTCGACCCGTACGGTGCCGCGGTTGACCTTCTCCAGATGGTTGACGCAGCGCAGCAGCGTGGACTTGCCGGAGCCGGAGGGGCCGAGGATCACGGTGACGCTGCCGGCCGGGACGCTGAGGCTGACGTCGCGCAACACTTCCAGGGAACCGAAGGACTTGTGCACGCCCCGAATCTCGATCATCGCCGGTACCCCTTGCCGAAGTGGCGCTCGGTGTAGTGCTGAAGGATCGACAGGACCGCGGTGAGGATCACGTACCAGACCGTCGCGACCAGCAGCAGCGGCACGACCCGCCCGTTGCGGCCGTAGATGACCTGCACCTGGTAGAACAGCTCGCCGATGGCCAGCACGTAGACCACCGAGGTGCTCTTGAGCAGGTTGACCAGCTCGTTGGCCGCGTTGGGCAGGATCGCCCGCATGGCTTGCGGCAGCACGATCCGGCGGAACTGGCGCAGCCGCGGGATGCCGAGGGCGGCCGCGGCCTCCATCTGGCGCTGGTCGACCGAGAGGATGCCGGCCCGGACGATCTCGGCGGCGTACGCGGCCTCGTGCAGGGCGAGGCCCAGCAGGGCGGCGCCGAACGCGCTGACCAGGCTGGAGGTCTCGAAGTGCACGAAGCCGGGACCGAACGGGACGCCGAGCTGGAGCTTGTCGTACAGATAGCCGAGGTTGGCCCAGAACAGCAGCTGCACGATCAGCGGCACCGAGCGGAAGACCCAGATGAAGGTCCAGCTGACCGACTTGAGCACCGGGTTCTTCGACAGCCGCATCGGGGCCAGGACGATGCCGCCGGCGAAGCCGAGGACCGCACCGGCGAAGGTGAGCTCCAGGGTGATCACCAGGGCCTGCATCACCGACTCTTCGAAGAAGTAGCCGAAGAAGGTGTCCCAGTCCCAGCCGGGATTGGTGGCCAGGCCGTGCAGGAACTGGGCCACGACCACGAGCACGGCCGCCGCGGCGACCCAGCGCCACGGATGACGGGCGGGAACAATGGTGAGCTCGTCGTGGGCCGGCGGCGCTGCCGGGGTGGGGGGCGGATCGGCGCTCGTGCGACGGACCGCCGCGCGAGCCGAGGACAGAAGACTCACGGCGTGCCTCCGAGTGGGCTTGTTGCAACAGAACGCTAGGTGCGGACCCGCATTCTCCTCAAGTCCTATCGGCTCTATATGTTTTACGAAGTTGTCAACGAGGGGCCGGGTCGACGGGGCGGCCGGCCACGAGGGCCGCGGCCGTGAGCATGGCCGCGCAGATGGCCAGGCCGTACGTGAGGGAGTCGCGGCCCAGTGACGCCAGCACCACGCCGGTCACCGCGGCCGTGCCGATGGTGGCCGCGACACGCTGCGCTTGCTGCAACAACGCGGCCGCGAGCCCGGCCGCCTCCACGGGCGCGTAGGCCAGGGTGAGGGCCTGGTTGGGCGAGATGATCACGCCGCCGGCGGCGCCGTTGACGAGCTGGGTGACCGCGAGGGCGAGAGCGAGGTGGCCCTCCGGGACGAACTGAACGATCAGGGCGGTGGCCACGATCGTCACAAGTGCCACGATCAGTGCCCATTGGACGCTGCGCCGGCCGTAGCGGCCCAGGATCCGCCAGCCCACGGCCGAGAAGGCGGCGAAGCCCAGGGCGCTCGGCAGTACGGTCAGCGCCGCGTGCAGGGGTGACCAGCCGAGGCCCTCCTGCAGGTAGAGCAGGATGGCCAGCGAGGCGGCGAGGGACGATCCGAACTGGAACATCGCGATCAGCGTGCCGTTGCGGAATCCGCGCTCCCGCAGCAGTGCGGGCAGCAGGATCGGCGTTCCGCGATAACGGCGCTCCCAGGTGATGAGGGCGACGCCGAGCAGTGGAGTTGCCGCCAGTAGCCATATGGTCCCGGGCACGGTGAACGGCAGCAGCACGCTCAACGTCACCGCGCCCAGAAGCGCCAGGCCCGGCAGATCGAGACTTGTCCGGTTCCTCCTCGGCGACGACGCGGGGAACCAGCGGATGGCCAGCGGGATGGTGATCAGCCCGAACGGAACGTTGAGCAGCAGCACGTAGCGCCATCCGGCCGTGTCGATGAGCAGTCCGCCGACCAGCGGGCCGATCACTCCGGCGATGCCGCCGACCAGCGAGTACGCGCCGAGGGCCCGCACGCGGTCCCGGCCGGTGAACATCTCCTGGAAGAGTCCGAGCACCTGCGGGTTGACGGTGCCGGCGCCGACGCCCTGCACCAGCCGCGCGGCCGCGACCACCCAGGCCTCCCGTGCGGTGCCGGCCACGATCGCGGCCAGGCAGAACAGCGTGATCCCGCCGATGAACAGCCACTTGCGGCCGTGCGCGTCGCCGAGGCGGCCGGCCGGCACGAGGGCCAGCCCGAAGGTGAGCGAGTAGCCCGCGATGATCCACTGCACCGCGCCCGGCCCGGCGCCGAGCGAGGTGCGCAGGGCGGGCACGGCGGTGTTGAGGCTGGACTGGTCGAGCAGCGTGGTGAAGGCGGCGGCGAGGCAGAGGGCCATGGCCGGCGCGGGGGCGACTTTGTGAGAAAGGGCTGTCACCCCTTGCTTATATCCCATAGAGCCTATAGGAAAAAGGGAGTCCGTCCCGATGGAGGTATCGATGCGTCACCGTCTTTGGCTCGCCGCGGCTGCGTCTCTCGCGCTGCTCGCGGGCTGCTCCTCCAGCGGCGGCACCGCCACCGACGCCGGTGCTCCGGTCTCCGGCGGCTCCCTGAACTGGGCCGTGGAGACCGAGCCGATCACCCTGAACCCTCATCAGTACGCGCAGGCCAAGGCGCGCCTGCTCGTCTGGAACAACTTCGAGGCCCTGCTCACCCACGACGACAAGGGCGGCTACGTGCCCTGGCTCGCCACCGGGTACGAAGTCTCGCCCGACGGGAAGACCTACACCGTCAAACTGCGCACCGACGTCACCTTCAGCGACGGCACCAAGTTCGACGCGGCCGCGGTCAAGGCCAACGTGGACCAGCTGCTCGCCGACGGGTACGCGCCGACCGTCGCCGCCGTACAGCTGAAGAACCTGAAGAACGTCGAGGTCGTCGACCCGGCCACCGTCAAGTACAACCTGAAGCAGCCCGACGTGCTGATCCTCGACTTCCTCTCCTCGCCGCAGGGCGCGATCGTCTCGCCCAGGTCGCTGAAGGAGGCGAAGAACCTCAAGGCGGGCGGCCCGGAGCTGGCGGGCACCGGGCCGTTCATTCTCGACAAGTACACGCCCGGCCAGGAGCTGCACTACGTCAAGAACCCGAACTACAACTGGGCGCCGGCCAACGCGGGCCACACCGGCCCGGCGTACCTCGACGAAGTGACCTATCGCTTCCTCAAGGAGTCGTCGGTGCGCGTCGGCGCGCTGACCTCGGGCCAGGTCCAGGTGATCGAGGGTGTCCCGGCCACCGACCAGGCGCAGATCACCTCCAACCCGCAGCTGACCCTGAGCAAGGGGCTCAACTCGGGCTCGGCCTACTCGTACTACTTCAACACCTCGCACGCGCCGTTCGACGACATCCGGGTGCGGCAGGCGTTCCGCGACGCGCTCGACGTCGACACCGTCCTGCAGGGCGTCTACCGGGGCACGGCCACCCGCGCCTGGAGCGTCATCTCGCCGACCAGCCCGCTCTATTCCAAAGAGCTCGAGAAGACGTACGGCAACGACGCCGCCAAGGCGAACTCCGAGCTTGACGCCGCCGGGTGGGCGACCCGCGACTCCGAGGGCTACCGCACCAAGGACGGCAAGCGGCTGACCGCCCGGCTCGTGCAGTCGGCCCCGTTCGTCCGCGACCGCCGCGACATCCTGGCCCAGGCCGTGCAGGCCGCGGTCAAGCAGAGCGCCGGCATCGACCTGAAGGTCTCCGTGGTCGACCAGGGCACCGCCACCAAGGCGATCGAGGACAACGAGTACGAGATCTTCGACAACTCCCGGGCCGACACCGACGCCGGCGCCGCGCTCAACCTGCTGCTGCGCTCCGACGGCGCGATCAACCGGACCGGCGTCAAATCCCCCGAGCTCGACAAGCTGCTGTCCGACGGCGAGGCGGGCGTGGAGCGGGTCGAGACCTACGGGAAGCTTCAGAAGTACGTCGTCGGCGAGCAGGCGCTGATCCAGCCGCTCTACGCGCCGGCCGACCAGATCGCCGCGTCCAAGACCGTCGGCGGCCTCGGTTTCGAGCCGACCGCGGGCGTGCCGGACAACGCGTACAACGTCTGGCTGAGCAAGTGATCGTGCTCCGCCGCATCGGCACCGGCCTCGTGGTCCTGTGGGCTGCCGCCACGGCGGCCTACCTGGCCCTGCTCGCCGCGCCCGGGGACACGGTCGACGCCATCATCGGCGACGGCGCCGACACGCCCCTGATCCGGTCGCAGATCATCCAGGAGTGGCACCTCGACCGCCCGGCCGTCGTGCAATATCTCGACTTCCTGTGGCGGGCCCTGCACGGCGACCTGGGCCGCTCCTACCTGCTGCAACGGCCGGTCTCCGAGGTGATCGGGGGCCAGCTGGCGCCGACGCTGACCCTGGCCTTCACCGCCGGCCTGCTCGGCGTCGTCCTGGCCCTGGTGCTGGCGGTCACCACCCGCCGGCCCTGGGCCCGCCGGGCCAGCTCCACCATCGAGCTCGTCCTGGTGTCCACCCCGCCCTTCCTGATCGGGATCATCCTGCTGAGCGTCTTCTCGTTCCGGCTGGGCCTGTTCCCGGTCTCCGGCGACCAGGGCTTCGCGGCCCTGGTCCTGCCGGCCATCACCCTGGCCCTGCCGGTGGCCGGGGTGCTCACCCAGGTGCTGCGCGACGGCATCGACCGGGCCCTGGACGAGCCGTTCGTGGTCACGGCCCGGGCCCGCGGGCTGGGGGAGCGGGCCGTGCTCGTACGGCACGCCCTGCGGCACGCGCTGCTGCCGACGGTGACGCTGATCGGCTGGCTGTTCGGCATCCTGCTCGGCGGCGCCGTGATCATCGAGACCGTCTTCGGCCGGCCCGGGCTGGGCCAGGTGACGCTGAACGCGGTCACCAGCGAGGACATGCCGGTCGTGCTGGCCGTGGTGGTCTTCTCGGCCTTCGTCTACGTGCTGCTCAACACCCTGGCCGACCTCGCCTACCTGATCATCGACCCTCGACTGCGGAGGAGCTGACATGACCATCGCCCTCGATCGGCCTTTGTCGGTAAAGATCCGGCGTCCTCGTGGTGTCGGGGTCGCGGCGGCTTCGGCATTCCTCGTTCTCGCTGCTGTGGCCGCCGTTCTGCCGGGTCTGTTCGCGGGAGACCCGCTGGCGGCCGATCCTATGCACGTCCTCGAGGCGCCCAGCGCTCAGCACTGGTTCGGCACGGACCAACTCGGCCGGGATGTCTTCGACCGGGTCGTGCACGGCGCCCGGCACTCGCTGACCATCGGCATCGCGGCCACCCTGGTCGCGGCGGGCCTCGGCATCCTGCTCGGCCTGCTGGCCGGGCTCTCCCACAAGTACGCCGACGAGGCGCTGAGCCGCGGCTTCGACGCCCTCGCCGCGTTCCCGTTGCTGCTGCTCGCGCTCCTGTTCGTCGCGGTCGCCGGCCCGGGAACGACGGGCCTGATCGTGGCCATCGGCATCGCGACGCTGCCGCACTACGCCCGGGTGGTGCGGTCGCAGACCTTCGTGGTGCGTCAGGCCGGATACGTGACACAAGCGGTCGCGTTCGGCGACTCCCGCACGCGGCTGGTGCTGCGGCACGTGCTGCCGAACGTGATCGGCCCGATCCCGGTGCTGGCCGTCATCGGCCTCGGCGAGGCGATCCTCGCCGCGGCCGGCCTCAGCTTCCTCGGCATGGGACCGCAACCGCCCTCGCCCGAGTGGGGCGCGATGCTCTCCGAGGGCCGCGGCTATCTGAGCATCGCCTGGTGGACCTCGATCCTGCCCGGTGTGGTGGTCACCCTGCTGGTCATCTCGCTGACCGTCGTGGGCCGGCGCCTACAGCGCCGGTTCGAGGGGAGGACGGCATGATTTCCGTACGGGACCTGCGGGTCAGCTTTCCGGTCGGACGAACCGTGGTCCAGGCCGTCCGCGGGGTCGACCTCGACGTCGCCCCGGGCGAATGCGTGGCGCTGGTGGGGGAGTCGGGCTCGGGCAAGTCGGTCACGGCCAGGACCCTGGTCGGTCTCACCGGCCCCAGAGCCACGGTCACCACCTCCCACTTCGAGATCAACGGCCAGGATGTACGGGCCTACGGCGAACGCGACTGGAAACGGCTCCGGGGCAGCTTCGCCGGCCTCGTGCTCCAGGACGCGCTGGTCTCCCTGGACCCGCTGCGCACGGTCGGCGCCGAGATCGGCGAGGTGCTGAAGGTCCACAAGGTCAAGGGCGACCCGGTCGAGCTGCTGGCCTCCGTCCACGTCCCCGAGCCGGAGCGCCGAGCGAAGCAATATCCGCACCAGCTCTCGGGCGGCCTGCGCCAGCGCGCGCTGATCGCCTCGGCCATCGCCGCCGGCCCACCTCTGCTGATCGCCGACGAGCCGACGACCGCCCTCGACGTGACGGTGCAGGCCCAGATCCTCGACCTGCTGGCCGAACGCAAGGCCACCGGCGAAACCCTCCTCCTGATCAGCCATGACCTGGCGGTCGTCTCCCGCCTGGCCGACCGCGTCTACGTGATGAAGGACGGCCGGGTCGTCGAATCGGGCCCGACATCATCGCTCCTGGCCGCACCGTCCCACCCGTACACCCAGGAACTGGTCCAGGCCGTGCCGTCAGCGGCCTCCCGAGGCCGTCGCCTCTCCTCGGCCGGCCCTGCCCTTCCCGCACTTTCCTTCACACCTACCGCGGTTCCGGTTTCCCCGGCCGCGCCTCCGTCCACGCCCCTGTCCGCTTCGCCTTTCCCTTCCGGGCTTTCCGATCCCGATCCCTCTGCGCCCCTGCCCACTTCGCCTTCCCCTCTTGCACGTTCCGCTTCTGTGCTTTCTCCTTCCCCTTTCGCGCGTTCAGCTTCCACCGCGCGGGAAGGGGAGGGTGAGAGAGCGGCGCTTCCTTCCCCTTCCTCCGTGGAGGGCGCGAGGGTCGCGCTTCCTTCCTCCTCCGCACAGGGCGCGAGGGTCGCGCTTCCTTCCTCCTCCGCACAGGGCGCGAGGGGCGCGCTTTCCACCCCCTCCTCGGCTGACAGCGTTGTCATCCGGGCGGAAGGGCTGACGAAGACCTACGGGAAGCACACCGTTGTCGACGGTGTGGATCTGACCGTTCGGCGCGGGGAGATCGTCGGGCTGGTTGGGGAGAGCGGATCGGGGAAGACCACCGTCGCGCAGCTCGTGTTCGGGCTCGTGGCACCGACGTCCGGGACCGTGGCGTTCGAGGGCGCGCCATGGACCGGGTTGAAGGAGCGGCGGCGCCGTCCGCGGCGCCGCCGCCTCCAGTTCATCGCCCAAGACCCGCTGTCCGCCTTCGATCCACGATGGACCGTGCGGCGCATCGTCGGCGAGGCGCTGCCCTCCGCGGAGAGCGCCGCGCCCCTGCTGGAGCGGGTCGGGCTCGCCGCCGACGTGCTCGACCGCTATCCGCGGCAGCTCTCCGGTGGGCAGCGGCAGCGGGTGGCCATCGCCCGGGCGCTGGCGCCCCGGCCCAGCCTGATCATCTGTGACGAGCCGGTCTCCGCGCTCGACGTGTCGGTACAGGCGCAGGTGCTCGACCTGCTGGCCGACATCCGCGCCACCGACGGCACGGCGCTGCTGTTCATCTCGCACGACCTCGGCGTCGTGCACCACCTGGCCGATCGCGTGCTCGTCATGCGCGACGGCAGCGTCGTCGAATCAGGGCCGATCGACGACGTCTTCCACCATCCGCAGCACCAGTACACCCGCGCCCTGCTCGACGCGGTACCGAACCTGGAGGTGTCGCAGTCATGAAGTTCCTGCTCATCACACTGATCGCCAAACCCGACCCGTCGGTCTCGGACCATGCCCGGCTCCGCGAGGTGGTCGACAACGCCGTACTCGCCGAAGAACTCGGTTTCGACGGCTACGGGGTGGGCGAGCGTCACGAGCGCCCGTTCATCTCGTCGTCGCCGCCGGTCGTGCTCAGCCACATCGCGGCCCGGACGTCGACGATCCGGCTGTTCACGGCGGTCACCACGCTCAGCCTGCTCGACCCGGTCCGGGCCTATGAGGACTACGCCACCCTGGACAACCTCTCCGACGGCCGCATCGAGCTGATCATCGGCAAGGGCAACGGGGCCGCGCAGGCCAAGCTGTTCCACGTCACCACCGACGACCAGTGGGACCGCAACCGCGAGTCGTACGAGCTGTTCCGCCGCCTCTGGCGCGAACCCAAGGTGACCTGGGAAGGGAAGTTCCGCCCGTCGCTGACCGAGGCGGAGACCTGGCCGCGCCCGCTGCAGCAGCCGATCCGGGTCTGGCACGGCAGCGCCACCAGCAAGGAGAGCGTCGATCTGGCCGCGCAGTACGGCGACCCGCTGTTCTCGGCCAATGTCACCAACCCGATCGAGCCGTACGCGGAGCTGATCCGCTACTACCGGGAACGCTGGGAGCACTACGGTCACGACCCGGCGGACGCGCTGGTGGGCGCGGGCTCGGCCGGCTTCTATGTGGCCCGCACGTCGCAGGAGGCCGTGGAGACGTACCGGCCGATCTATGACGCCCGTATCGCCCTGTTCCGCAAGGTCGGCGTCGAGCCGGTCTTCCCGACGCTGGAGGACGCGATCGAGCGCAGCTCGATCCTGGTCGGCAGCCCACAGCAGATCATCGACAAGGTGCTGCGCTACCACGCCGAGTTCGGCCACGAGGTCATGCATCTGCACGCCGACGGTGACGGCCTCACCGACAAACAGCACCGGGCGACGCTGGAGCTCTTCCAGTCGGAGGTCGCGCCGGCGCTTCGTAAGGAAATTCCGAGCCGTCCGTTCGCGGGGAGCCTCGCATGACCGTGCCACTGTCCATCCTGGATCTCGCACCGCTGGTCGACGGCGGCGACACCCGCGACGCGCTGCGGCGAACGCTCGACCTGGCCCGCTCGGCCGAGGAATTCGGATATCACCGCTTCTGGGTCGCCGAGCACCATCTCACGCCCGGCGTGGCCAGCTCGCAGCCGGCCGTGCTGCTCGGGGCCATCGCCTCGGTGACCGACCGCATCCGGCTCGGCTCGGGGGCGTTGCAGACCGGCTTCCTGACGCCGCTGGCCGCCCTGGAGCAGTTCGGCCTGCTCGACGCGCTCTATCCGGGTCGCTTCGACCTGGGCCTCGGGCGGTCGGCTCAGCGCCGCAAATCGGCCATCTCCGGCGCGGCGGCCCCGGCGCCCGAGGTCGACGAGCACGTCGTCGACGGGCTGTTGATCCCGAAGCACTACAACTATCAGGTGCTGCTCGGATCGGGCCGCGTTCAACTGTGGTTCAAGCTGCTCAAGCAGCCAGGAGCGGAACCGCTCGACCTGGACGCGGTGGTCGAGGACATCGAGATCCTGCGGGCCGGTCCGTACACCGACGCCGAGGGCAACTCGGCGCGGGCCGTTCCCGGCGAGGGGGCCGACCTCCAGCTCTGGATCCTGGGCAGCAGCGGCGGCGAGAGCGCGCAGGTGGCCGGCGCCCGGGGGCTGCCGTTCGCGGCGAACTACCACGTGGCCCCGGCCAAGGTCCTGGAGGCCGTCGAGGCGTACCGTGCCGCCTTCAAGCCCTCGGAGACGCTGTCGGCTCCGCACGTGATGGTCTCGGCCGACGTCCTCGTGGCCGACGACGACGAAACCGCGATCGAGCTGGCCCTGCCGTACGCCCTCTGGGTCCGCAGTGTCCGTCAGGGCGGCGCCGTGCCGTGGCCGACGCTGGAGCAGGCCCGGGCCCACCAGTGGACCGAGGAGGACCGGCAGCTGGTCAAGGACCGTGTCGACACGCAGTTCGCCGGCTCGCCCGAAACGGTGACCGGGAAGCTGGAGACCCTGCGCCGGGTGACCGGCGCCGACGAACTGCTGATCACGACCATGACCCACGACCACCGCGACCGCGTGCGCTCCTACGAGCTGCTCGCCAAGCACTGGCCGGCCTGACGTCGTCCCGCCGGCGCCTCATCCGATTCAGGTGGCGCGATTCGCCGTTCTGTGCCCCCATATCGACGTGATGTGCGCCGGCCGGGATACCCGGTCTTCTCCGCGCTTCAGTCATCGCCGTTGCTGCCCGCGACAAGGCCGTGACAGGATGCGGTCGGGCGCCCGCAATCGTTTCTTCAATGGAGAGGTTAACGATCATGCGTGATGCTTTTCCCGACAAGACCGACGCGGCCTTCATCGACGAGATGCTGAGTCAGATCAACAATTATCGGCAGCAGCACGGAGCCGCGCCGCTCACCATCGATCTCGAGCTGATGGAGTATTCGAAGTCGAGAGCGGCGAAGATGTCGGCCGCCGGTGGGATCAGCCACGACGATCTCAAAGAGGAGTACGGCGAGAACGCATCCTGGCAGGCCACATCGTCCGGACCGGCGGCGGGACCGGCGTCCGTGGCCACCTCGCAGTGGTACGGCGAGGTGAAGGACTTCAATTTCAAGAATCCGGAAGGCCCGCACGGCGGCGTCACCGGGCATTTCACGGCCCTGGTCTGGAAAGGAACCACGAAACTCGGCGTCGGAAGGGTCGCCGGCCAGGGCAGCAAATGGTTTGAGACGTTCATCGTCGCCAACTTCTATCCGGCCGGAAATATGATCGGAGACTTCGCCGCGAACGTTTCCCCGAAACAGAGCTGACCGGTCGTCGTGCTTGGCCTCCTTCCTGCTGACCAGAGGTGGTGACGGAGGAGGCCGGCATGACTCTGGGAACCTACACACGGCGCGAGACCGCGGAAGCCGAGATCATCGGTGACGATGACCGGCACCCGGTTGCTCACACCCTTCAGATACCGTTCCGCTTCATCTGCTGCCTCGCCTGGGAGGTGGAGAACTCCAGCACCGGGAAGACGTTCTACTATCGCGGCTCGGGGACGTTGACCGGAGGTGCCGGTGCTCGGCTATCTCTTGCCCGGCGCCGGAGCCGCGGTCACGGTGGCCCGGGTCGCGCCCCGCTGGCCGGCCAGGGCGGACAGGCGGAGCTCAGCGCAGCAGCGCGGCCATCTCGGGGAGCTTGAAGAACTCCGCCGTGGCCATGGCCGAGGGCGACCCACCCTCCGGGTCGGCGCCGGCGTCGAGCAGTGTCTTCACGGTCTCGGCGTTCTGCCGGAACACCGCGGCGGCCAGGGCCGTCTGGCCGCGGTCGTTCACCCGGTCGGGGTCGGCTCCGAGCTTCAGCAGCGCGCCGGCCGTCTCCGGGTGGTTGTGATAGGCGGCCAGGATCAGCAGCGTGTCGCCCTTGCTGTTGGTCAGGTTGACCGGCAGGCCGGCCGCGACGTTGGCGGCCAGCTCCTCGCCCTGCCCGGTCCGGGCCAGGTCGAACATCCGGTGGGCGTACGCGATCGTCTCTTCATCCAGCTCAGCCACGGCGGCAGCTCTACCCGGTACGGACGCGGTTAATCCTGGGGACGGAACGCTCGGAGGGTGATGTCGACCAGGGCGTCGGCGTACGACGGGGTCAGCGGGCCGGTGCCCAGCAGCCAGCGCTGGTAGAGCGGGGCGTACAGGATCTCGAGGAACAGGTCGAGGTCGGTGTCGGCGGGCAGTTGGCCGGCGCGCTGGGCGCTGCGCAGGCGGTCCTTCTTGGCCTCGTCGACCGGGGCGGCCAGCCGTTCGCGGTACTGGGCGGTCAGGGCCGGGTCGGCGATGATCTCCAGGTTGAAAGCGCGGATGGGCGCCTCGAAAGCGGGGTCGGCGAACTCGGCGACGGTGGCTCGCATGACGGCTTTGAGGTCGGCCTCGAGGTCGCCCGTGTCGGGCAGGGCCACCACCTCGCCCTGTTCGCTCAGGGCCAGGAACGCGTCGAAGATGACGGCACCCTTGGACGGCCACCAGCGGTAGATGGTCTGCTTGCCGACGCCGGCCCGGGCCGCGATGGCCTCGATCGAGACCTTGGCGTAGCCGAGCTCGGACACCAGCACGCGGGCGGCGTCGAGGATCGCCTGGCGGGATCGTTCGCTGCGCAGGGCGGGATTCGGCTTCCGGGAAGCGGTCACGGCGCGGAGCCTAACAGATGACGAGACGAGACGGTCCGTCTTGACAGCCGAGGCGAGTGGGGGCAGACTTCGATCGCAACGACGAGACGGACCGTCTCGTCTCGAAAGACGACAGGGAGTGCGCATGACTGCGCGAGTGTGGTTCATCACCGGGGCGTCGCGAGGGCTGGGCCGGGCGTTCGCCGAGGCGGCGCTGGCGTCGGGGGACCGCGTGGTCGCGGCGGCCCGCGACGTGGGGCCGCTGGACGAGCTGGCCGCCGCATATCCGGAACGGCTGGTGCGGCTGACGCTGGACGTGTCGGACCGGGCCGCCGTGCGGCGGGTCGTGGACGAGGCGGCGGCGGCCTTCGGGCGGCTCGACGTCGTGGTCAACAACGCCGGGGTGATGCTGCTCGGCATGGTGGAGGAGGCCACCGAGGAGCAGATCCGGGCGCAGTTCGACGTCAACTTCTTCGGGTCGGTCTGGGTGGCCCAGGCCGTGGTGCCGCACCTGCGGGAGCAGGGGGCGGGCCACATCCTGCAAGTCACCACGATGGGCACCGGCGGCGGCTTCGCCTCGACCGGGTTCTACGCGGCCAGCAAGTCGGCGCTCGACTCGCTGAGTCAGGCGCTGGCCATGGAGGTGGCGCCGTTCGGGATCAAGGTGACGATCGTTCAACCCGGCGGGTACGGCACGGAGCTGTTCACCCGCGGCACCACGACGACCGAGGCCCGGCCCGAGTACGAAACTTTGCGCGCCCAGCTGGCCGAGATGTGGGGCGACGACGCCGGCCCCGACCCGAGCACGGCGGCGCCGGTGGTCATGGAGCTCGCCGGCCTGGAGCGGCCCCCGCTGCGCCTGATCGTCGGCTCCGCCTCGTACGACATGGTCCAGCAGATGGACCAGGCCCGCACCGAGGAGTACCGGGCCTGGGAGAGCCTCAGCCGCAAGGCGCCAGGGTGAAGGCGGTCATAGCTCGGATCCGTCCAGATTCGCGGGGCGGCGTGGCGCCGGCTTGCGCGGCGCCGGCCGGTGAATCGGTCAGCCCTGCGGGCCGGTCCCGGCCGCCGCCGGGAACAGCCGCTGGACAGCGGCGACGATCGCGGCGCGCCGGGCCCGCATGAACGCGCTGGGTTCGGTGCCGGCGGCGCCGAGAGTCGTCTGGGAGGTCCAGGAGGTGGCGATCTGGCTGACGAAGGTCAGGATGTCCTCGGGCGCCCACGCCGTATCGAGGTGGCCGGCCTGCTGTGCTTGGCGGATCCGCTCAATCTTGGCGCGCACGGTGGCCTGGAACGGATCGTCGGCCGGGGTCTCCTCGGGCGACAGCTCCAGCTGCCCCCACATCATCAGTCGCTGCCGTTGCGGATGCCGGGTCAGGTGGTCGTGCACCCGGCCGGCGTAGTCGGGCAGATCAGCCGGGTCCATGTGCACCGCGTCGCCCATCGCCGCGAGCTCGCGGGCGGCGACGAACCGGTAGAGCTGCTCCTTGCCGCGGTAGTAGGCGTAGACCCGTTCTTTGCTCGTGCGGGCGGTCTTGGCGATGCGCTCGACACGGGCGCCGGCGATGCCGTAGCGGGCGAACTCCGCCGTTGCCGCGGCAATGATCCGGTCGCCGGTGGAGTCTTTGCTGGTGGGCACGGCCATGAGACCTACCCTACCTGACCGAACCGTTTGGTTTGGCGGCGCGCGGGTCGCCGTGTACGGTCGAACCGAACCGTTTGGTTTTAGCTTCGGAGGCACTCATGCAGCAGCGCACCCTCGGTCAGCAGGGCCTGACCGTTTCCGCCCTCGGCTACGGCTCGATGGGCACCGCCACCGGCTACGGCCCCAGCGACGACACCGAGTCCATCGCGGCGATCCGCAAGGCCCACGAGCTCGGCGTCACCCACTTCGACACCGCCCGCATGTACGGGTGGGGTGACGGCGAGAAGCTGCTCGGGACCGCGCTCGCCCCGATTCGCGACCAGGTCACCATCGCCACCAAGTTCGGCTTCGAGCCCGGCCCCACCACGATGTTCCGCGCCGACTCCCGTCCGGAACGGGTCCGCCAGATCGTCGACGACAGCCTGCGCCACCTCGGCGTCGACTACATCGACGTGCTCTACCAGCACGTCGACGACCCGAACGTGCCCATCGAAGACGTCGTCGGTGTCATGAAGGAATACGTCGACGCCGGCAAGGTGCGCTACCTCGGCCTGTCCAACACCGCCGCGGACAACGTCCGGCGAGCCCACGCCGTGCACCCCATCTCCGTACTCCAGACCGAATACTCGATCTTCGCCCGCCAGTCGGAGGCGTTCTTCGGAGTACTCGAGGAACTCGGCATCGGGCTCGTGGCCTACTCCCCGCTGGCCCGTGGCTTCCTCAGCGGCGCGGTCAAACCGCGTGACCAGCACGCCGCCGATGACTTTCGCCAGTACATCCCCTGGTGGGCGCCGGAGAACTTCGACGCCAACGTCGCCATCACCAGCGAACTGACCAAGCTCGCCGAGAGCAAGGGAGCCACTCTCTCCCAGCTTGCCCTGGCCTGGTTGCTGGCCAGGAAGGACTACATCGTCCCGATCCCCGGCTCCCGCAACTCCGAGCGGGTCGCCGAGAACGTCGCCGCAGCCGAGGTGACGCTGACCGTCGACGACCTGGCCCGCATCGACGACATTGCCCCCAACGGCGGAATCGGCAGCACCGGCGCCTGATCACCCGGGCCCGAACCGAGCTCGGGGCAACCGCCGTATCCGCGGCGTGAACATTCCGGCCCTCGGCGTCAACGGTGGATATCCGGGGGGCTCTTTCCGGCGGAGACGGGCGCAAGGTCAGGTCATGACGCTCGCCGATGTCCTTCCGTCCCTGCGCATTGCCCTTCGCCCGGCGCTCGATCCCACGGTCTGGCCGCTCTCCGCCCGCTGGGTGGGCCAGGGCGACCTGCAGATCGGCGGGGTGCGGGCCGGCAAGCTCGCCCATTCCTACGGGACGCCGCTGCACATTCTGGACGAGCAGGATGTACGCGAGAGGAGCGCCGAATATCTGCGGGCGTTCGGGGAGCGCGCGGTGTCGTACAGCGCAAGGGCGGGCTTGACCCTGGAAACGGCGAAGTGGGTGGCGTCCTCGGGCCTCGGATGCCGTGTGTCCTCGGCCGCGGAGCTGCGGACCGCGCTGACCGCGGGCGTGCGGGCCTCGGAGATCGTGCTCGGCGGGGCCGGCAAGTCGCTGGCCGACCTCGACGCGGCGAACGCCTGCGGTGCGGCGGTGGTGGCCGGTTCCCTGGCCGAGGTCGCGCTGATCGCGTCCCGGGCCGTGCTGCCGCAACGGGTGTGGCTGCGGATCGTCCCGGCCCAGATGGGCCGGCGGCGCGTCCGGTACGGGCTCAAGTGCGGGACGGGGCCGGCGCTGGCCGCGATGGCGGCCATCCGGTCGCAGAGCAACCTGGAGCTGGCCGGGCTCGACTGCGACTGCGGGCACCAGCTCAGCCGGTTCCAGCCGTTCGAAGCCTCGGTGCGCGAAGTTCTGGGCTTCGCGACCGTCGTCCGTTCCCGCTACGGCATCACGGTCCCGGCGGTGAACCTCGGCGGCGGCCACGCGGCCTGCTACCGGTGCGGGGACGACGACTTCGCGGTGGGCGCGTTCGCGTCGCGGGCGCGGGCTATGGTGCACCTCTCGGCCGAGTACTTCGGGATCGCCGAACCGCGGCTGACCGTGTCGCCGGGACGGTCCATCATGTCGCGGGCCGGCGTGACGCTCACCCGGGTGGCCGCGGTGTCGTCGAACCTCGGCGGCCTGACCGTCTCCCTCGACGAGGGCGTGCCCGGCTGCGGTTCGGCGCCGTGCTCGGGACGGCACTCGATGGTGCTGGTGGGCCGCGAGTCGCGGGCGGCGCTGCGGCCGGCGACGGTCGTGGAGACCCTCGGGCAGACGCGGACGGCGGCCGAGCTGCCCGGGGACATCGACGCGGGCGACCTCGTGGCCATCGCCGGTACCGGCGGATATCACTACGCGGACTCGCCCTCGGTGGGCGGGGCGGCGGTGCTGGGCGTGGCGGACGGCATGGTCCGTACGATCAAGCGCCGCCCCACGCTGGAGGAGCTCGCCTCCTGATGTCAGACGTCGAGGGTGCGGCGGGGCGAGCGCCCGTACACCTTGCGGTAGTCCACGGCGAAGCGGCTGGGGGAGGCGAACCCCCAGCGCCGGGCGATGGCGGCCACCGTGTCACCGCGCGCGCGGTCGCCGGCCTCCAGGTCGCGGTGCGCGTTCTCCAGACGTACGCGGCGAAGGTAGCCCATCGGCGTCAGATCACCATGCCGGGTGAAGGTGGCCTGAAGGCCCCGCACGCTGATCCCGGCCGCCCGCGCCACGTCCTCGAGCGTGAGCGGCTCGGCCGCGTGCGCGTCGATGAACGCCTTGGCCCGGCGGACCGTGGCCGGCGCCACCCGCCCCGGGCCGGGAACGTAGTCGACGGTCATGGTGGTGTTGGGGAAGACGGCCAGGGCCGTGGCGGCCAGCATGTTCATCGCGCCCGCGTAGATCAGCGGATGGGCGACGGCGGGGAGCGGCCCGGCGAAGGACCGGACCAGATGGCCGGCCGTCGCGATCCAGTGGCGCCGCATCGCGGGGGAGACCGGCGCCGGCGACTCGAACCGGAAGTCGGCCGCGGCCAGGCCCAGCCGCGCGGCGGCGCGCCGGATCAGCGCCAGCGGGAGCCGCAGGTTCTGCAGGTCGATCCCGTTCCAGCAGACGGTCAGCGGCGCGCCGAGCGGCACGAGATAGGCGTCGCCGGCGGTGAAACAATAGTGCCGGCGCCCGTCGTCGACGCTGTACCAGCCGTCGAGGACCACGACCGTGGTGACGGAGTCGAACGGGTCGGCGGTGGACTCCACGGCGCCCCGATAGGTGAGCCGGTCCAGGCCGAGCTGGCCGACGGTGGCCGTCCGGGAATGGAAGACGAAACCGGGACCGGGCCGCGCCATCCGGAGCCGGTGGTCGACATAGGCGCGGCTGAGCCGATCGTGGGCATGGGCGATATCGGCCGTACGGAGATCGCTCCGTTCGACCGGCATCACGGTGCTCGACCCGTCCACTGGACGCACGACCTGTTCGCGAAACGTACGCTGCGCGCTGGGCGGCTTGATTCTCCCGCGGACAGGTGTCGGATGGAAGCTATGTCACCCGCAGAGCGTGTCAGGACGTACGCCGAGCACGCGCACAACGCGCGCGAGAGTGCTGCGCGCCGCGCCAGGTTCGCCGCGGCCCACCACAACATGGCCAAGAGTTCTCACATGTGGGCGGCCGAGGCCGCAGCCTGGGTCAACGAGCTCCGGCGCGAGATCTTCCGCTAGCTCGGCTCGGCCGACTTCCGCTCGCGGAACGCGGCCATGTTCATCCGGTTGCCGCAGCGCACGCTGCAGAAACGCTTGGAACCGTTGCGGGAGAGGTCGAGCAGCAGGCCGGTGCAGTCGTCGGCGCCGCACAACCGCAGGCGGCCGACCTCGTTCATCCGGATCACGTCGATGAGGGCGAGGGCGGCCTCGACGCGCATGCGCTCGGCGAGCGGCGCGTCGGGCGCGGTGGCGTGCATGTGCCAGTCCGAGTCGTCGTGCCGGGTCAGATAGGGCAGAGCCTTCGCCGTACGCAGCATCTCGTTCACGGCGGGGACCATGTCGTCGCGGTCGAGGAACCAGACCCGGCGCAGCTCGTCGCGGACCGCGCGAACCTCACGCAGCTCGGTCTCGTCGTGGTCGACGCGCCCCGAGTAGTGCCAGCGGGCCAGCAGCGCGCCGAGCTGATCCATCGTGGCCAGCTCGTCCACACCGGAGCGGGTGGCGCCCGGGTCGGTGTCGGTGAGGTCGACGATGAACTCCAGGGCCTCCTCTGTGTCAGGGGCAAAAAGCAATTTGACTCCTCACTGGTGCGGGCATAGCGTCATGGGCATAAGCAATTTAGCTCATGACAGCTCTTGGCAGCGATCGAAGTGAGGGTGCCATGAAGTTCTCGGCCAAGTCCGTGGGTCTGGTCATCGCCGTGACCTCAGCGGTCTCGTTCGGAACGTCCGGCGCGTTCATCAAACCGCTGCTCGAGGCGGGCTGGTCACCGGCGGCGGCGGTGACGGTCCGGGCCCTGACCGGGGGTGTGGTGCTGCTCCCGCTGCTGCTGATCTCCTTGCGCGGCCGCTGGTCGGCGCTGTGGCGGGGCCGGTGGCGGGTGCTCGGTATGGGCGTGATCGCGGTGGCGTTCACCCAGCTCGCGTACTTCGCGGCGATCTCACGGATCCCGGTCTCGACGGCGCTGCTGATCGAATATCTGGCGCCCCTGCTGCTGGTGCTGTTCACGTGGGCCACCACCCGGCGTACACCCCGCCCGATGGTGTTGCTCGGGTCGGTCCTGGCGATCGGCGGCCTGGTGCTGGTGATCGGGCCGGGCGCGCTGCAGGCGGTGGACGTGTGGGGGCTGGCCCTGGCCTTCGCGGCGGCGATCGGCTGCGCGGTGTACTTCGTGGTGGCGGCCCGGCCCAACGACGGGCTGCCGCCGGTGGCGCTGGCCTCGTCGGGCCTGATCCTGGGCAGCCTCACCCTGGCCGTGGCCTCGGCGGTGGGCCTGGTGCCGTTCGTGACGGTGACGACGGACGTCACGGTGGTGAACTCGACCGCGCCGTGGTGGCTGCCGCTGCTGGTGGTGGCGATCGTGGGGACGGCGATCGCGTACGCCACGGGAATCGCCGGATCGGCCCGGCTGGGCTCCCGTCTGGCCTCGTTCGTGGGCCTGCTCGAGGTGGTCTTCGCCTCGGTGTTCGCCTGGCTGGTCCTGGGCGAGTCGCTGAGCCCGCTCCAGCTGCTGGGCGGAGTCCTCATCCTGGCCGGCATCGCCTCGATCCCGTCCGAGCAGCCGGCCGCCGCCCCCGACGCGCCGCCCGCCCCGGCCGGCACGGCTGTTCCGCGGACCCCGGTCGCCGCGGCGGACTGAACCCGCTTGTAAGCGGATCCGGGGCCTCGCGGCGTCCTCTTAAGTGAGGGGGTCGATAGCCATGATGTCAGTGACGGCGATATTGCGCCGCTGGGTGGTCCGCCTGCGCGCGGGTCACGCCCGGGCCGTGGAAGTGCTCGCGCAAGGTGCCGCCCTCGTAGTCGCGCCACACGCGGCCGCGGCGCTGGAGCTCGGGGACGACCAGATCGACGAAATCGCGGAAGGTCACCGGCGGCACCGGGTCGGCGATGTTGAAACCGTCGACGCCCGACTCGTCGATCCAGCGTTCCAGTTCGTCGGCGACAGTGGTCGGGCTGCCGACGATGACGGGGCCGCCGCCGCCCACGCCGACGAACTCGGCGATCGCGCGCGGGGTCCAGGTGCGCGACGGGTCGAGAGTGGTGAAAAGCTCGACCATGCCGCGGATGCCGTCCGTGTCGACGTACTCCAGCGGTTTGTCGAGGTCGAGGGCCGACAGGTCGATGTGCATCAGCGCGCTCCAGCGGGCCAGGGCGCCCTCGACGCTGGCGTACCGCTGATAGTCGGCCAGCTTCGCCGCGGCCGCCTCGTCGGTCTCGGCGACGATCACGGTGACGATCGCGAAGAACTTGACCGAGCGCGGGTCACGGCCGTTCCCGGCGGCGCGCCGCCGCACGTCGTCGACCAGGCCGCGGGCCATCGAGGGCAGATAGGTGGAGAGGAAGACGCCCTCGGCGTGCCGGGCGGCGAACGCGCGGCCCACCGTCGACGTGCCCGCCTGATAGAGGACGGGAGTGCGCTGCACGCTCGGCTCCGACAGGGCGATGCCGGGCACGCGGTAATACTCGCCCTCGTGCGCCACGGGCCACACCCGCGACGGGTCCACGAAGACGCCGGCCTCCACGTCCTGCACGACGGCGTCGTCGGCCCAGCTCGACTCCCACAGCTTGTAGACGACGTCCATGAACTCCTCGGCCACCGCGTAGCGCTGGTCGTGCGGGAGCTGCTTGTCCAGGCCGAGGTTGCGGGCGGCGCTGTCCAGGGCCGAGGTGACGATGTTCCAGCCGATCCGGCCGTTGGTCAGGTGGTCCAGGGTGGTCATCTTGCGGGCGAAGGCGTACGGCTGCTCGTAGGTCGACGACACCGTGACCGCGAACCCGAGCCGTTCGGTGGCGGCGGCCATCGCGCTGATCGCCAGCAGCGGATCGTCGGTCGGGGTCTGGATGCCGTCGCGCAGGGCGGCGTCGACACTGCCCTGATAGACGTCGAGCGGGCCGAGCGCGTCGGCGATGAAGAGCGCGTCGAAACGGCCCCGCTCGAGGATCCGCGCGGTGTCGACCCAGTAGGACAGGTCCCGATATCGGTGCGCCTGGCTGTCCGGGTGGCGCCACAGCCCGATCGCGGTGTGCCCGACCGTCGACTGCCGCAGCCCGTTGAGCCGGATCCGTTGCTCGCTCATCTACTGTCCTCCGGTGCCATCGATGATCAGATCGGCCCGCCCGCGCACGTCGTCGGTGCCGTAGAAGTCGTCCTCCTGGCGCGCCCAGCGCTCCCAGTGCGGCTCGTAGGTGGCGCCGTCGCGAGCCAGGGCCCGCTCCCGGCGCAGCGCGTCCGGAACCTCGATCCAGACCAGACCGCTGATGTACGGGCTGAGCACGCGCGCGCCGCAGCCGACGCCCTCCACCACGAGGCTGTCCGTGCGCGGCACCTCATGCCACGGGCCGTCGTACCGCTCGGCGGCCCAGTCCCAGCTCCGCCACCGCGCCGGCCGCCCGCCGGCGAGCGGTCCGAGCACCCAGTCGTGCAGCGCCGTGACGCCACCGAGCAGCCCGTCCCACCCCGGATAGATGTCGTCCATCCGGATCAGCGGCGCGTCCAGCGCCGCCGCCAGCTCGCGCGCCAGCTCGGTCTTGCCCGCGCCGGACCGCCCCTCGACCGCCACGACGCGGGTGCCGCCCGCCCTCGCGGGCAGCCCTCGTGCCCACGCCACCACCGCGGCCGCGCCCGTCACAGCCGCTCGACGACGCGCTCGGGCACGATCCGTAGGACGACGCGGTCCGCTTCCTCGGCGGGGTCGCCTATGACGTGATCCTTGCCGGTGTAGCGGTGAGCGAGCTCGTTCACCAGCGCCGCGCCGCCTTCGCCGAGGACAGCGGCCCGCCCGCGGATCTCGACGTAGCGGGTGGGGCGCAGCCGGTCGTAGACCAGCACGGTGACCCGCGAGTCCCGCCGGATGTTGCGAACCTTGCGCCGGCCGTCCTTGGTAGCCATGACCAGATTGTCCCCGTCGAGCCCGACCCACATGACGCTGAGCTGCGACGACCCGTCCGGCTCGGCCGTGGCCAGCACCGCAAACTCGGGCCGGTCAACCAGCTCCCGAACCGCTTCGCTCAACCGCGCGGTGTCGTTCGGCTGTGGGGTGGGCTCGGGGCCGACGGTCAGGGGGAGGGAGGGGTCGGCGGACCACTCCTCCAGCGAGCCGTCGTACAGGGCTACGTCGTCGCGGCCGGCCACGGCGAGGGCCAGGGCCAGGCCGGCGGCTGAGATGCCGCCGCCGCAGTACAGCCAGAGCGGGCGGGGGTCGTTCAGGAGTTCGCTCAGCACGGGGTGAAGCTGAGCGGGTGGGAGCAGGCGGCCGTCGGGGGCGTTCAGCAGGCGGGCCGGGAGGTTGCCGCTGCCGGGCAGGTGGCCACGCCGGGAGTAGCGGGTGGGGACGTCGCCCTGGAAGGCCTCCGGGTTGAGCGCGCACTGCACGGACGCCTCGGTGTCGCCGGCGAGCCAGGCCTCCAGATCGGCGCGCGTGACCCAGCGCCCGTCCTTCGGCCGCGGAGTCAGCCCGCCCGGCCGCGCCGGGGTGGCGGCAATCGGGGCTGGCTGCGCGGTGCCGGCGTTGGGCTGGGGGAGGGCTGAGGTGAGGGGAAAGCCGGCGGCCTGCCACGCGGGCAGGCCGCCGTCCAGGACCTGGGTGGGGATGCCTATCCAGTCGAGGAGGTACCAGAGGCGGGCGGCCCATATGCCGCCCGAGCGGTCGTAGACGACCACGGGGGTGTCGTCGGTCAAGCCCAAGTGGGACAGGGCCTTGGCCAATGCTTCGGGGGTGGGACGGGCGAAGTGGTACGGGGCCTCGGGGTCGCTGAACGTGGTCAGCAGGTCGGCGTGGCGGGAACCGGGGATGTGGGCCGCCTGCCAGCCGGGAAAGCCCGATCCGGCCCTGTGGTCGCCGTCGAATTCGGCTGAGGGGAGGTCTACCGTCGCGTCGAGGATGAGCGGGGTGTCGTCTCGTGCGGCCAGCGCCTCGGCTGTTGTCAGTGGGCCCGTCACCGCGGCACCACCCTCGGGATCTCCGTGATCGCCGAGTGCCAGTCGAACGTGGGCGGGAGGATGCCCGCGGCGGCCAGCCAGTCGGTGTACGGGTCCATGAGCTCGGGGCGGATCTCACCCCATTGGCCCTCGTGCCACCACGTCGGGGCGATCAGCTCCAGGGAGCGGGCCAGCAACGCCCGGGGGAAGTACGGGATGACGTGGTCGAGGATGCGCAACGTCTCCGCCGGATTGTCCGTGGCGGCCCGGTAACCGCGCTCCGTGACCTCCAGGAACGTCGCCACCAGGTCCTCCCGGCCGTCCAGCGCGGGGCCGGTTCCCAGCAGGTAGCTGTGGTACGGGGGAGCGCCGATCTCGTCCACCGGCCAGACGATGCGCTGGTCCTCGGGCAGGTTCGCCATCAGCGCGTCCCATGCCCAGTAGCCGCCGAAGGTGGCGTCGACCTCGCCGGCCGCTATGTCGTCGACGCTCAGTTCCCGGTGGCCGCTGTCGACCAGGTGGACCAGTTCCGGGTTGCCGCCGTCGGCCGCCACCAAGTGGTTCACCATTGCCACGCCTCGTGGGGTCGGGTTCAGGGCCAGGCGCTTGCCCTCCAGGTCGCGGGGGCGGGTGATGCCCCGGCCCTTCACCGTCTGGATGGTCTCCATGGCCCGGTGGTTGATCGACGCCACCCCGCGCAGCGGCTGGCCGGCCGCCCGGCGTACGAGAAGCCTGTTCGTGGGGAAGACGCCGAAGTGGACCTCGCCTCTTGCCAGGTGCTCCAGGGTGTCGCCGCGCAGGGCGTCGAAGACGGTCAGCTCGACGTCCAGGCCGGCGTCGGCGTACCAGCCCTCGCGGCTCGCCACGTAGAAGCCGGCGGCGTTCGTCCAGGGGTGGAAGTACTCGAGCATCACGCGCAGGTGGGTCATCGGGGACTCGCAGTCAACAGGTCGGTCAGCCGGCGGCGCAGGCGGATGAAGGTGGGGTCGTCGACGACCTCGTCGCGACGCGGGCGGTCGAAGGGCACCTCGACACGTTCCAGGACGGTCGCCGGGCGGCGGGTGAAGACGTACACACTGTCGGAGAGCAACAAAGCCTCCTCGATGCTGTGCGTCACGAACAGGATCGAGCGCCGGTTCTGCTCCCAGATGTCGAGCAGCCAGCGGTGCATCTCGGCCCGCAGCATGGCGTCCAGAGCGCTGAACGGCTCGTCCAGGCAGATCAGCTCGCGGTCGGCCAGCAACGCGCGGAGGAACGCGACGCGCTGCTGCATGCCACCCGACAACTGGTGGGGGTAGGACTTGGCGAAGCCGTCCAGGCCGACCTTGCCCAGCCATTCCCGGGCAAGGCCACGAGCTTCTTTCTTTCGTACGCCGCCAAGCTCGCGAGCGAGGATGACGTTGTCCTCGATCGTGCGCCAAGGCATGAGCGCCGGGGCCTGCGGCATATATCCGATCAGGCCGCGGCGTCCGGCCGCGTCCGCCCCGCCGATGGTGATCTTCCCGGCGGTGGGGGTCAGGAGCCCGCCGACCAGGTGGAAGAGCGTGCTCTTGCCGCTGCCGGAAGGGCCGACGATCGAGACGAACTCTCCTTGCTCGACCTTCAATGAAATATCCGATAAAACGGACAAGGCGCCGAAGCTGTGCGACAGGTCGGAAACCTCAAGAGCGGCCACTGGCCCTCCCTCCCCTGATCGTGAGCTTCTCGGCCAGGCGGACCAGGCCGAAGATGGCCAGGGCGAGCACCACGATGATGGCGATGGCCACGAAGAGCCGGTCGGCCCGGAACGCCGACTTCTGGGCGATCATGTAGCGGCCGATGCCCTCCTCGCTGCCCAGCCACTCGGCGATGATCGCGCCGAGCACGCTGTAGGTGGCGGCGATCTTCAGGCCGGAGAACATGGCCGGCAGCGCGGCCGGCCACTGGAGCTTGGTGAACAGCTGCCGGCGGTTGGCCCCGCTCATCAGCATGTAGTCGTTGATGGCGGCGTCGCTGCGGCCGAGCCCGTCGAGCGTGGCCACCGCGACCGGGAAGAAGCAGACGAGCACGATCACCACGAGCTTGGGGGCGATGCCGAAGCCGAGCCAGACCACCAGCAGCGGGGCGATCGCGATGGTCGGCACGTTCTGGCTGATCACCAGAAGCGGGTACACCGCCGCCCGTACACCCGGAATCAGATGAAGCAGGACCGCGACGAGCAAGCCGGTGGCCACACCGGCGGCGAAGCCCAGCAGGGTGAGCTCCGTCGTGGCGAGCGTGTGGGTGGCCAGGACGTCGCGCTGGTCGACGAAGGCGTCCCAGATGTCCTTCGGGCTCGGCAGCAGCCAGGACTCGATGCCCGAGACCGTCGTGTAGACCTGCCAGACAACGATGATCCCGACGACGGTGAGCGCCGGAGGGAGCCAGCGCCTCATGCGGAGGGAAGGAAGTCGTTCGTGAAGGCCTTGGTCGCGTCCACCTGCTTGGTGAGGACCTTCTGGTCGTACAGCCACTGGGCGAAATCGGTCCAGACGGCCGGCTTCTGCTCACCCCAGCGGGCGGCGTCGTCCTTGTACTTGGGGCTGAGCCACTCCTGGCTCTTGGTCACCAGGTCCTTGTCGAGGTCGGGGGCGGCCTTGAGCAGGATCGCGGCGGCGTCGGCCGGGTTGTCGGCGGCGTAGCCGTAGCCCTGGGAGGTGGCGGCCAGGAACGACTTCACCACGTCCGGGTTCGAGGAGATCTGCTTCTCGCTGGTGATCAGGATCGGGGTGTAGAAGTCGAGGACGGGGGAGTAATCCTTGACGTACTGGATGTTGACCGGCTCGTTGCGCAGCTCGGCCTCGATGCCCGTCCAGCCGTAGAAGATCCACTCGAGGTCGATCCCCTTCTTGGTGGCGGCGAAGAAGTCGGCCTCGCCCACGTTGACGACCTTGACCTTGGACGGGTCACCGCCGTCGGCCTTGACGATCGTCTTGAGCAGCGGCTCCTCGACCGGGCCGCCGTATCCGCCGTACGTCTTGCCGGCGTACTGCGACGGGCGGGTGAGGTTGCGGTCCTTCGGCGAGCCGAAGCCGGAGGTGTTGTGCTGGATGATCGCGGCGATCGAGACGATCGGGGCGTCCTCGGCCCGGGCCTGGGTCAGCGCCTCCTGGGCGCTGATCGCGAACTCGAGCTTGCCCGCGGCGACCAGCGCCGACGGGTCGGTGTCGCCGGGCTGCACGATCTCGACGTCCAGGCCGTTGGCGGCGAAGTAGCCCTTGGACTGGGCCACGTAGAGCCCGGTGTGGTTGGTGTTGGGCGTCCAGTCGAGGGAGACCTTGACCTTCTGCAGCGACGTGCCGCTCGCCGACGCGGCCGGCTCGTCGTCCTTCGCTCCGCAGGCGGCCGCGGCGAGCGCCACGGAGGCGGCACCGAACAAGGACAGGGCGCGTCGGCGGGTGATCGGGCTGTGCATGGCTATCAGGTCTCCACCGGGTGTCGGTATACAGGCGTATGCAGATCAGACGCCGGAAACCTACGCCGGTTGATCATCCGGCAGAAGATCTACGTGACCCGCATTACACCTGTTTCCCACATGCTAGACCTGTGAAGTAGGAATTAGAATCTTCCGGCGGCCACAATGACGGCCAGGATCAGCAGCACCGCGTTGGCCGCGGCCATCTGCGGCTCCTTGCGGCGCAGGTGCACCACGATCGCGCCGGCCATGACGACGGCCAGGCCGACGGCGGCCAGCGGTGTCAGGACCGGCGCGATATCGAGGGCGCGGGGCAGGATCAGCCCGATCGCGGCCAGCACCTCGACGGCGCCGATCAGCTTGATCGAGCCGGCCGGCCAGTCGCTCGCCCAGCCCATGCCCGAGGCGACCAGCTTCTCCTTCGGCTGGAGCAGCTTCATCACTCCGGCGCCCAGAAACGCGACCGCGAGCACGGCCGCGACGATCCACAAGAAGACGTTCACGAGATCCCTTTCAGTTAAAGCGTGAACCGAACCGTAGGCCTCATGACTTCAACATGCAAGTGATCCGGCGGCTATGCTGGCGGTCATGGAAGATTCGCCGGAGCCGCGCTGGCTCGATGACGAGGAGAGCCGCACGTGGTTCGCGATCGGCACCCTGCTGACCCGGCTGCCCGCCGCCCTCGACGCGCAGTTGCAGCGTGACGCCGGCCTCAACCACTTCGAATATCAGGTGCTGGCCGGCCTCTCCATGTCCGAAGGGCGCACCCTGCGCATGAGCGTGCTGGCCGAGTTCGCCGAGGGCTCCCTGCCCCGCCTCTCCCAGGTCGTGAGCCGCCTCGAGAAACGAGGATGGATCCGCCGCCACCCCGACCCGGCCGACGGCCGCTACACCCTCGCCACCCTCACCGGCGACGGCTGGGACAAGGTGGTGGCCACCGCCCCCGGCCACGTCGAGGAGGTCCGCCGGCTGGTCTTCGACCCCTTGACCAAGGCCCAGCAGCGCCACCTGCGCGCCGTCAGCGACCGCATCTCGCACGCGGTCGACCCCGACGGCCCGTGCCCGTCACAGGTCCTCAGGCGTGCGGACCCGCGGTGACCTCGCCAACGGTCAGGGTCGCCTTGGCGTCGAGGATGTGACCGAGCCGGGCCACCTGGTCGTCCAGGTCGGCCGTGCGGGCGCGGCTCAGGGGATTGAGGGGCTCGACGGTGACGGCCAGGCGGCGGCCGCTGCGGCGGGAGTGCCAGACGCCGGCGGCGATGCCGTCGATCAGCAGGATCGGATAGTTGCCGGCCTGGCCCCGGTTGAGGGCCCGGGTGGCGGCGCGCCCGGGGAAGACGCGGTCCCGCGGGTGCGAGCCCACCCCGTACGCGTCGAAGTAGGGCAGCAGGTGCAGGGTCCTGTCGTGTTCCCGGCCGAAGGACTCGTCGCCCGTGACGACGAAGCCCTCGGGCAGCTCCACCAGGCCGGTCGTGTCGGCGAAGCGGGCAGCCATCCAGCCCGCCGGAGCGCCCAGCCAGCGGGCCATATGAGCCGGCGTAGCCGGTCCGTACGACCTCAGATAGTGGCGCACCAGCTCGTGGACGGCTTCGGCGGGCGGCCGGGGCCGGAAGCCGGGAACCCACAGCGAGGGGCTTGTGTACGTGACATGGCGGCCCCGGGGCGAGCCGAAGCACAACACACCGCGGTCCGCGGCGGTAGCGACGGCCTGACGCCACCTGGCCCAGAATGTCTGGAATGCCGGCATGACCAGGTCACCGGCCCATGGTCCGGTCCGCGTGACGATCTCGGCGGTGAGCTCCTCCACGGTCAGGCCGTCGGGAGCGGAGCGCAGCGCGTCATCGACGGCCTCGACGACCTGATCGGTCTGCGCGGCGGACATGCGGACCTCCGCGGTGAACGGGCTCCGTTCCGGGGGCAGCGCCGACCGCGCGCCCACCCACATCGCCAGGTCGGCCGAGGGCAGCAGGTGGACAGTTCCGCGTGGCCCGAACGTCTTGACCAAGCTCTTCTCCTCGGCCAGGGACCGCCGCACGCCTTCCTGGGTCCCGCCTTCGACCCGCATGGCCACCGACACCTCGGCCGCGCTCTGGATCTGACAGTGGGCGCCGCACATGCCGGCGACCGCCTCCGCGGGCGACGAGGCCGGTCCGATCAGATGATGCCGCCGAAGCCGGCGCGCGATGATGGCGTCCATGCCCTCGACGGTAGGGCCGATTGCGGCCGGATCCTGACCTGAGAGCAACCTGAGGACCTCAGGGTTATCTCGGGGTAACGCCCGGAGGCTCCGGGACGCCCCGGACGGCAGGCTGAATTCGTGCTCACCGATCTCGCGAACGCCGCCACCGCCTTCGTCGACTGGCTGTCCACACTCGACCAGTGGACGGTTCTGCTCTTCACGTTCCTGTCCTCCGGTGTCGAGATGACGTTCCTGGCCGGGCTGCTCGTGCCGGGCGAGTCGGTGGTCATGCTGGCCGGTTCGCTTCCGCAGGGGCCCGCCGGCTTCGCCGCCGTGCTCGTCGTGGGCACGCTCGGTGCTCTGGCCGGGCAGTCCCTGGGGTACGCGGTGGGCCGCGTCTTCGGTCCACGGCTGCGGGCCACCCGCCTCGGGCGGCGGATCGGCGCCGAGCGGTTCGACCGGGCCGAGGCCTACCTGCGCGACAAGGGCGCCCCGGCACTGGTGGCGGTGCGGTTCGTGGCCGTCATCCACGCCGTCGTGCCGATCGTGGCCGGGGTCGTGGGCATGCCGTTCCGGCGCTTCCTGCTCTGGTCGGCCATCGGGACCACGATGTGGGTGGGCGCGTTCGCGGGGGTGGGCGCGCTCACCGCCGGCGCCGACGCGACCGGCGGGCTGGGCCTGGTGCTGACCGCGGTCGGCGCGACCTGCCTCGGCGTGGTCCCGTTCGCCGGGCGGCTGGTGCGCCGCGTCTCAGCCGGCTACTACCAGCGCCTGCGGGGCGGCCTGCTTCATGCGGGTCCGCAGCCAGGCCAGCTGGACCGCCGTCTCACCCTCGCTGTCGCTCACGACGCCGAGCAGTTCCCGGTCCCGGGCCCCGTACGCGGCCTGGCCGATCACCGTCCAGCAGATGTCGCACTCGGACGCCATCAGATAGAGGTCCTGCAGGTCGCGTAGGAGCCCGATGCCGCCCTCGCGGGTGCCGGTGAACAGCGTCGAGTGCAGGCGGTCCGGCTCTCGGGGCGCCTCCTCGGCGTACCTCTCGGCAAATGGCCGCAACCGGTCCGCCTGGGTCTCGCAGATCGTGGCCTGCCGGGCGCACAGGTGCTCGATGTCCGGCTCGTCGCGGTGCGCGGCGGCGACCTCCCGGAAGGCGCTCGCCAGGTTGACCTGCGAGCGGTGCAGCAGCCCCAGATAGTGCGCGAGATGCATGGCGGTCAGCCCCTCGGCTCGACGCGGACGGCCGCCATCTTGAACAGCGGCTGTTTGGAGACGGGATCCCACGCGGTCATCGTGAGCTCGTTGGCCGCCTGGGGACCGTAGTGGAAAGGAACGAAGACCGTTCCCGGCCGTACGCCTGTGAGCCGCACCGGCACCACGATCGCACCACGGGGTGACGTGACGGCGACCTGGTCGCCCTCGGCCACGCCCAGCCGCGCGGCGTCGTCGGGATGCAGCCCGACCCACGGGTCGGGGGCGGCCGCGTTGAGCTCGGGGGCGCGGGCGGTCTTGGTCCGCGTGTGGAAGTGGTAGACGGTCCGCCCGGTAGTCAGGGCCAGCGGATAGTCGTCGCCGGGCGTCTCGGGGGAGGGCTGATGGTCCACGGCGTGCAGGAAGGCCCGGTTTCCGGGCTGCTTGGCCTTGTAGTCGCCGGCGGTGAACTCGGCCCCCGTGTTCAGGTCATGGCCGTACGTCTCGCAGTAGTCCGGATCAGTGTTGAAGACACCGTCGGTGTAGAGCCGTTCCGTGCCCACCGGCCACTGGATGCCGCCCGCCCGCAACGCCTCGTAGGTGATGCCGGTGTAGTCGCACGGCCGCCCCGCCGAGCACTTCTTCCACGCCTCGAAGACCTCCTCCGGCGACGTCCAGGGGACAAGCGGGCGGCCGTCGCGGTCGCGGAAGTCCATGCGGCGGGCGTAGTCGAGAAAGATGTCGAGGTCGGAACGGGCCTCGCCGGGCGGGTCGACGGCCTTCTCCGACAGGTGCACGGTCCGGTCGGCGTTGGTGAAGACGCCGAGCTTCTCACCCCACGTCGCGGCGGGCAGGACGACATCGGCCAGCTCGGCCGTCTCGGTCAGGAACAGGTCCTGTACGACGACGAACAGCTCCGGCTTCGACAAGATGCGCCGGACGCGCGCGAGATCGGGCAGCGAGACGGCCGGGTTGGTGGCGCTGATCCAGAGCAGCTCGATCGACCCCTGCTCGGCGTACCGCCAGATCTGCATGGCGTGCGTCGGCGGCGACCAGTGCGGAATGGTCATCTCGTCGACGTTCCACAGCTCGGCCAGCTCGCGGATGTGCGCCGGGTTGTCCCAGTTGCGAAAGCCCGGCAGGTCGCCGTCGCCGCCGGCCTCGCGGGTGTTCTCGGCCGTCGGCTGCCCGTTCATCTGCAGCACCCCGCCGCCCGGCTTCCCGATCATCCCCCGGATCAGGTGCAGGTTGTTGACCCCGCAGGCGGCCGCGGTGGCCTGGTTCGACTGGTAGAAGCCTTGCAACACCGTGGAAAGCAGCCTTTCCGAGGTGCCCAGCAGTTCGGCTGCGGCTTCCACATCTCTTGTGGTTACGCCGGATATCTCGGACACGCGACTCAGCGTGTAGGCCTCGACGGTCTTCGCAAGCTCCTCGAAACCGATCGTGCGATCCCGGGTGTACGTGGTGTCGTACCACCCTTGGTGAATGATGTGCCGAATCAACCCGTTGACCAGGGCGACATTGGTGCCGGGCCGCACCGCCAGATGAATGTCGGCCTCTTGGGCGACCGGGGTCCGGCGAGGGTCGACGGCCAGCATCCGCGGCGGATTCGGCCCGCGCCGCCGGTCGAGCATCCGCATCCACAACACGGTCTGCGTCTCGGCCACGTTGTGCCCCCACAGGGCGATGGCGTCGCAGTGGTCCACATCGCCGTAGGAGCCCGGCTGCCCGTCCGTGCCGAAGCTGGCCTTGAGCGCGGCGGCCGCGGTGGCCGTGCACAGCCGGGTATTGCCATCCATGTGGGGCGTGCCCAGACCGGCCTTGCCGATGACCGCGAGCGCGTAGTACTCCTCGAGAAACAGCTGCCCGCTCGTGTAGAACCCGAACTTCCCCCACCCGCCCGGCCCACGGGCCAGCTCCCGCGACCGGGCGACGATCCGCCCCATGGCGGTCTCCCAGTCGGTCTCGACAAGCCGGCCCCCATCCCGCACGAGAGGCCGGGTGAGCCGGTCGGCGCTGTTGTTGGCCTGCCACCCGTACAGGTCCTTCGGGTCGAGCCGCCCCCGGTTGACCCGGTCCCCGGCCCGCCCCCGAACCCCCACGATCCGCCCACCGGCGACCGCGATGTCCATCGCATCCCCGTTCGAGTGCAGAATCGAGGCCGACGGCACCCACCGCTCCACACCACCCTCGGTGACGTGCTCATCGATCCGAACGGGCCACGCGTGCCCCCGCCCGTAGGGCGTCCGCACACCCCATGGATCCGAGATCCGATCATCCATGACCCGCCGGATACCCCTGCCCGTCCGCCTTAGTCGTAACCTTCCGTAATGACCGGCTGAGCCCTCACCGGCTACGACATGGCCTGGCAGTGCGACAAGATGTGGGCGGCCGCCTTCGATCGTCCCGGGCGGCCCATCGTGCGAGAGGGGCCGGTCTACGTCGCCGGGGTGGAGGCGGCGTCCAGCAGCTCCAGCAAGTGGCGGTACGGGTGGCCGGTGGCCCGGGTGAGGCCGATCTCGCATGTGCGGTTGACCGACGCGTGTGCGGCATGGTCGCCGGCCGTCACCGCCCTCGCCTCGGCCTCGGTGGCGGAGGCGGTCAGCTCCGGGTGCAGCATCCCCCGGTCGCCGGCGAAAGCGCAGCACTGCCAGCCGTCGGGCACGTCGACGCGGTCGGCGATGGCCGTGGCGATCCGGGTGATGGGGCCGTCCAGGCCCAGCCGAACGGATGAGCAGGTCGGATGCAGGGCGAGCGACGGCAGCGTCCGCACGATGGTCAGCCGTGGCAGGATCTTGTCGGCGACGAAGGCGACCGCGTCGATGACCGGTGCCTCGCCGAGGAGGCGGTGCAGGCCCTCGGTGCAGGAGGCCGCGTCCACGACGATCGGGATCTTCGTGCCATCGAGGGCCGCCCGGACGCGGTCGCGCATCAGCTCGTAGCCGTCGGTCAGGCCCTTGGAGGACCACGGTGTGCCGCAGCAGAGGTTGCCGATGCCCTCGGGGATGTGCAGGCGGGCGCCGGCCCGCTCGGCCAGCGCGGTCACGGCGGCCACGACGCCGGGGCCGCCCGGGGCCGGCGCGAACATGGTGTTCAGGCAGGACGGCAGGTAGACGGCGTCGGCGCCGGCGGTGGGTTTCGCCCTTCGGCGGGCGCCTCCGCGGGGCAGGTCGCGGCTCCACGTGGGGATGCTTGCGACGGCGCGGGTGGCCTTTTCCGGTAGGACGGCCGGGAGGGCGGCGGCGGTGTCGAGCGCGAGGTTCATGGCCCGGGTTGTGGCGTCCCAGTGGCGGGCGGCGGTGCTCCAGGCCTTCTGGGTCGTGGGGCCGTTGCTCTGGGCTCGGAGGCGTTTGGTGAGGTCGCCGGTGTTGATCAGGACTGGGCAGGCGGTGGCGCACATGCCGTCGACGGCGCAGGTGTCGACGGCGTCGTAGCGGTACTCGGCCTCGAGTTGGCGGGCGAGGGCGGTGCGGCCGTCGGCGTGGGCGGCGGCGATCTCGCGGCGCAGGACGATGCGCTGGCGGGGTGTGGTGGTCAGGTCGCGGCTGGGGCAGACCGGCTCGCAGTAGCCGCACTCGACGCAGCGGTCCACCTCCGGTTCGACGGTGACGACCGGTTTGAGGTGGCGCAGGTGGGCCTCGGGGTCGTCGGTGAGCAGCACGCCGGGGTTGAGGGTGCCGGCCGGGTCGCAGAGCCGTTTGACCTCGCGCATCACTTCGTACAGTTCGTCGCCGAACTGGCGCCGCACGAACGGCGCCATGACCCGGCCGGTGCCGTGCTCGGCTTTGAGGGTGCCGCCGCGGGCCAGGACGGCCTCGACCATCTCCTCGGTGAAGTCGGCGTAGCGCTGGACCTGGTCGCCGGCGCCGAACCGTTCGTTGAGCATGAAGTGCAGGTTGCCGTCCTTGGCGTGGCCGAAGATGACGCTGCGCTCGTAGGCGTGCCGGGTGAACAGGACGTCGAGGTCGTCGCAGAGGCCGGCCAGGGCGGGCACGGGAACGGCGACGTCTTCGAGCAGGGCGACGCTGCCGCTGGGCCGGTTGCCGGCGACCGTGGCGTACAGACCCTTGCGGATGTGCCAGAGAGCGGCCCGGCCGGACGGATCGCGGCTGAGCCGGGCGCCGGGGAAGAGCCGGCGGGCCTGGTGCTCGCGCTCGTCGAGGGCGGCCGGGTCCGGCTCCTGCCATTCCACCAGCAGGGCGGCCTGGCGTTCGACGGTGAGGTGGCGCAGCGCCTCGTCGGCGCCGGGGTCCAGCTGGGCGACGCGCAGCGATTCCGCGTCGAGCAGCTCGACGGCGGCCGGGGCGGCGGCGACCAGGCCGGGCACGGCGTCCATGGCCTCGTGCAGGCTGGGGAACAGGACCAGCCCGGTGGTGGCGGCCGGATGCACGGGCACGGTGCGGAAGACGGCCTCGGCGACGAAACCGAGGGTTCCCTCGCTGCCGATGATCAGATGGGCCAGCAGCTCGGCCGGGCGGTCGTGGTCGAGGAAGCTGTTGAGGCCGTACCCCATGGTGTTCTTCATGGCGTACTGCTCGCCGATCCGGCGTACGGAATCGGCGTTGGCCCGCACCCGGTCGCGCAGCCGCGGCAGGCCCTCGGCGAGGTGCGGTTCGAGGGCACGCAGGCGTTCGCCGGCGTCGGGCGCGGCGGTGTCGACAATCGTGCCGCTGGGCAGCACGACGGTCATCGACTCCAGGGTGCGATAGGTGTTGGCGTGGGTGCCGCAGGTCATGCCGCTGGAGTTGTTGGCGATGATCCCGCCGATCGTGCACGCCGACTCGCTGGCCGGGTCGGGGCCGAGCTTGCGGCCGTACGGGGCGAGGCGCGCGTTGACCTGCCGCAGCACCGCGCCGGGCTGGACCCGCACGCGCTCGCCGTTGTCGAGGACCTCGATGGCGCGGAAGTGACGGCGTACGTCGGCCAGCAGTTGATCCGTGCCGGCCTGACCGCTGAGGCTGGTCCCGCCGGAGCGGAACGTCACGCCCAGACCGAGGCCGGCGGCCGCGCGGACGAGCGTGGCGACCTGATCGGCGTCGCGGGGAACGAGGACCGCCTGCGGGGTGAGCAGGTAGTGGGAGGCGTCGTGGGCCATGCCGAGCCGGTCGGTGACGCGGGCGCGGACGGCTCCCGGCACGGCTTTCTCGAGTGCGGCCAGCGGCGACGTCATATTCCGGATAGTAGACCGCTGTTCCGGCAGGAGGAAAGTTGCTAGTGTCGGCCGGGTGAGCAACCGAACTGCCGTCGTCACCGGCGGTTGCAGCGGCCTCGGCGCCGCCACCGCCACCCGTCTCGCCGCCGACGGGCTCGACGTCGTGACCCTCGACCTCGCCGACGGTGCCGATGTGCGCGTCGACGTCAGCGACACCGCCGCCGTGCGGGCGGCGGCCGAGCGGATCGGGCCGGTCGACATCCTGGTCAACTCGGCCGGCATCGTCGGGCCCAACGCCCCGCTGTGGGAGATCGACCGCGCGGCCTGGGACCGCACTTTCGCGGTCAACGTGCACGGCACGTTCAATACCTGCCACGCCTTCGTGCCCGGCATGCGCGAGCGCGGCTGGGGCCGGATCGTCAACATCGCCAGCATGGCCGGCAAGGACGGCAACCCGAACATGTCGCCCTACTCGGCCTCCAAGGCGGCGGTCATCGCGCTGACCAAGTCGCTCGGCAAGGAGTTGGCCACCACCGGCGTGCTGGCCAACGCGATCGCCCCGGCCGTCATCGAGACCCCGATGAACGCGAGCACCGGTCCGGACGCGCTGGCCCACATCACGAGCCTGATCCCGATGAAGCGGGTGGGCCGCCCGGAGGAGGTCGCCGAGCTGATCGCGTGGCTCGTCTCCGACAAGGTCACGTTCTCCACCGGCGCCGTCTACGACATCAGCGGCGGTCGCGCCACCTACTGAGGCAGCACCAGGAGCCGCATCCGAACCGCACCGAGAGTTCCCAGCGGCAGGGTGAACAGCCGCTCGTCGCCATTGAGAACGCGGCCCGGGACCCATACACCATCCCGGAAACGGCCTTCCTCGACGTAGTCGACCTCTACGGCCGCGCCGGGCCGGGTGAAGTCGAGCGTAAGGCTCTGCCCGGCTACGACGAAGGTGTCGCCGGCCTCGTGGATGATCAGAGCGAACGGGCGCGAGTCGCCCGGCCGCTCGGTGACCGCGCCGGGCTCGGTCTCGCTGGGCAGCGGCGCCGGTGCGGGCGGCGCCTCGAGGCCGGCGTCGAGCCGCATCCGGCCGAGCAGCGCCCCGGCGTCACGCGCGACGATGTCGAACCCGCCGAGCCGCAGCGTGGTCTCGGTGTCGCCGCCGTCGAGCAGGACACCGGCGATCCGGCCCTCGGCCTGGGCGGCGGTGATGACTCGCCGCATCGGCTGCAGGAGCGCGTAGGCGGCGGCGAGCTGGCTGTCGGGCCGGCCGTCGTCGATGCCGAAGACGGAGAAGCCGATCGCGTGATGGCGTCCCAGCGCCAGAAAGGCCGTGCCGGCCCGGAACTGGGCTTCCGGCACGAACAACGGGTTGTCCGGCCGGTGGTAGTCGGCCAGCACGGGCGCGACGTCCTCGACGTAGATGTCCGGGCCGAGCAGGTCCAGCGACGGCGCGGCCGCCTTCCAGACGTCGAGGACCGGCCGGGCCGGACCGCCGCTCGGGTACTGGCCGGGCTCGGTCATGCCCGGTTGCGGGCCGAGCCAGGCGTTGGCGAACATCGGCAGCGCCGTGACCGCCTTGCCGGCGATGGCGAGCGACTCGACGTAGGAGGCGAACGCCCACGCCATGAAGACCTCGTCAGCGCGAGCGTCGTTCCCGAAGACTGCGCCCCAGGAGCCGGCCGTGGGACGGCCCTGAGCGGACCAGAGATCGAGCAGTTCAGGTCGCAGCGTGTCGGTGTGTGCGACCAAGTGGTCGATCAGAGCGGCCGGAACCGGCTGCCGCCACGCGGCCTCGGCGGCGGGGGAGCGGTCCCGGCTGTCGCCGAGCACGCCGACCTCGTTCTCCACCTGGACCATGACGACGGTGTGCTGGGGGTCGGCGGCGGCCAGGTGGTTCATCAAGGCGGTGAACGCGCGGCGGTCCGCCTCGAGCAGGTTGCCGGAGAAGACGGAGAGCACCGGCTTGGGCGTGTCGCCCTCGTAGGTGAAGACCGCCCGGCTGCGGCTGCCGAGCTGGGCCCGGGGAAAGCGTTCCGGATCGGCGCGTACCCAGCGTGGCGCGTAGGTGGAGGCGGCGTTCTTGTACGCGCCGAACCAGATCAGCACCAGCCGCATGCCCCGGCGGCGGGCCTGCTCGATCTGGTCGTCGACCAGGGCGAAGTCGAAGCGGCCCTCGTCGGGCTCGGTCAGCTCCCAGCTGGCGCTGCCGATGACGGTGGCGACGTTCATGGCGGCCAGGCGGTCCCAGACCAGTGCCATGTAGGCCGAACTGCTGGGGCTGGAGTTGTGCAGCTGGCCGCCGAGCAGCAGCATCGGCTCGCCGCCGACGATCAGCTGTTTGCCGGTGGCAGTGGTTCTCAGGCGGGGGTGGGTCACGTCCGGTCCGTTCCGCTGTAGGTGAACGAGAGGATGCTGAGGCGGCCGCGGATCGCTGCGACGCCGAGGATGCGTCCGGTGAAGCCGCCGGCGACCTCGGTGGACAGGTACCGGCCGTCGAGCCGGCCGAGTTCCACGCCGTCGGCGCGAGCGACGATCTCGTCCGGTCCGGCCGGGACCATCTGAAGTTCGAGACGAACCTGGCCCGGGTCGAGGACGCGGGTTTCGCCGAGCGTCATGGTGAGGTCGCCGACCCGGGCGACCGCGCGGGCGTGGTCACCGTCGATCTCGATGTCGAGGCGGTGACGAGGGTCGATGCGTACGCCCAGGCCGCCGCAGCCGTGGCGGGCGTCGATGGTCGCGGTCACCCGGGCGGCGAGGTGCTGCTGCCGTCGTCCGGCGAAGGCGGGACCGTCGAGCTGCCATCGGTCCCCGACCCGGTGCAGCACCTCGGCGGGGAACCGGTGGGGTGCGACCCAGGAGGGCGGCAGCGTCTCACCGGCGAGCTCGTCGATCTCGACGGTGCCGGGTGCGGGCGGCTCGATCGGTGTGGTGAGCCGGGGCCAGCCGTCGTGCCACTCGATCTCGGACGCGAAGGTCTCGCGGCCGAGCACGTGCCACTGCGGTGAGCCACCGCGGGCCCGGACGCCGTGGTAGAGCATGGCCCAGGTGCCGTCCGGCCGCTGGATCAGGTCGGCGTGGCCGGTGTTCTGCACCGGCCGGTCGGTGCCGCGGGCGGTCAGCAGCGGGTTGTGCGGGCACGGCTCGAACGGCCCGGACGGCGAGGGGCCGCGGGCGATGGTGACCGCGTGGCCGCGTTCGGTGCCGCCCTCGGCGATCAGCAGATACCAGTAGCCGCCGACGTGGTAGAGGTGCGGTCCTTCCGGGAACATGCCGCCGGTGCCGCTCCACAGGTGACGCCGGCCGGAGAGCAGCTCGCCGGTCAGCGGATCGATGACGTACTGGGCGATGCCCGCCGGCCCCTCGGAGAGGGTCAGGTAGCAGACGCCGTCGTCGTCCCAGGCCAGCTCGGGGTCGATGCTCTCAGCCGGCAACCGGATCGGGTCGGACCACTCACCGGCCGGGTCGGTGGCCCAGGACAGCAGCTGGCCGCGGCCGTCCGACCAGTTGGTGGTGATCAGCCAGAACCGGCCGTCGTGAAACCGCAGGCTCGGGGCGAAGATGCCACCGGAGGGCCCGGCCGCCGACACGTCGAGCTGCGACGGGCGGCTCAGAGCGTTGCCGGTCTGCTCCCACGTCAGCAGGTCGGTCGAGCGGAACAGTGGCACTCCGGGCGCGTACTCGAAGCTGGAACAGGCCAGCCAGTACGTGTCGCCGGCCCGGCAGACGCTGGGATCGGGGTGGAAACCGGGTAGCACGGGCCGGGTCGCAAGGCTGTCAGTCCTCGACGGTGACGATGACATCCCACGCTCCGAGCTCGATGGTTTCTCCGCGGCGGGTCTTCTCGTTCGTGACCACGTTCTCGAGGTCGACCGGCGCTGGGAGGGTCTGCGGCTGCCAGTCCCAGTTGTGGATCACGTGCAGCCGGCGGCCGTCGCGGTTGATGGCGCTGCTGACCGTGACCGAGGGCGGCAGCGCGGTCCAGGTGCCGGGTTCCGGGCGGGCCCAGGCGAACAGCGCGCGGGCGAGGTCGGCGCCGGGCACGGTGCCGACGTAGGTGATGCGTCCTTCGCCGTGCTGATGCGTGGTGACGGCCGCCCAGCGGCCGAAGTGCGGGTGGTCGTAGCCGGCGAGGATCTGCGCGTCGCCGGCCTCCAGGCTCTCGACCCAGGCGGTGGCCGTGCAGTCGTCGTCGAGCCGGAGCGGGCTCTCCGCCGGGCTGAGCACCTGGAGGTCGCCGCTGAGGTTGCTGACCTCGCTGTAGCGCACCCCGGCCGGGCCGGACAGGCCTGGAGGGGCGGTCTGCGGGCGGGCCCGGCCCTCCAGATCGCAGTAACCGGTGCGCGGGCCGAGAACGAGGTGCCCGCCGGCGGCGGCGTAGGCGGTGAGCCAGTCCAGCAGATCCTGGCCGGCGACCTGGCAACCGGCGACCACGAGGAGCGGGTGCTCGGCCGCGAATTCCTGGGCGGTGCTGTCGAGCGCTTGCTGGACGTGCACGATGCGGGCCTGGAGGCCCGCGTCGAAGGCTCCCTTGTAGAAGGCGTCGAAGATCTGGTGATAGGCGCGCCTGAGCGGGTTGCCGTCGGCGTCCGACAGCGGTGGTTGCCGGTCCATCAACCACTTGCTCGGCGTCGAGTACAACAAGACCACGTCATTGTCGGGTTCGAGGCCCGTGACAAGGTCGCCGGCGGCGGCGAGCTCGGCGCCCAGCCGCGCGATCTCGTGGTACGCCCGACCGGGTTGCCCGTCGTGGGGCAGGACGCCGCCCCAATAGGTCTCGGCGCCGAAATGCAGGGTGTTCCACTGCCAGTACTCGATCATCTGGGCGCCCCGGGCCACCATGGCCCACGCGGCCTGGCGCAGCTGGCCGTCGTAGCCGGGCTTGTTGATCCACGGATCGTCGATGATGGCGGCGTTGGTCTCGGTCACCAGGAACGGGGCCTGCTTCGAGGCGTACATGCGGTCGGCGGTCATGCGCAGGGCCCAGGCACCGGAGGAACGCCACTTCTGTACGGCCCGCCGCTGCTGCGGCAGCCGCAGGGCGTCCTGCATCTCGTAGTAGACGTTGCCGGCGGTGACGTCGAGGGCCCCGGACACCAGCTGGTCGTCCATGGCGGGCAGCTCGTAGGCGATGCACGTGGTGACGAACTGATCCGGTCCGGCGTAGCCGCGCACGATGCCGGCCTGCCAGGCGATGAACTCGCTGGTCAGCTCGCCCTGGAACAGGCGCCAGGCGAGGTCGTACTGCGGTTGCGCGTTGCCGTCGGGCCGCCACAGGTCGGACCAGTCGGAGAGCCGGTGCGACCAGTAGACCAGCCCCCACGCGTCGTTGAGCGCCTCGACGCTGCCGTAGCGGCGGCGCAGGTGCTCGACGAAACGCTGGAAGACGTCGTGGTTGTGCAGCAGGTGAAAGCCGGGCTCGTTGTCGACCTGGAATCCGATGACCGCCGGATGATCGGCGTAGCGTTCGAGGATGGCGCGGATGACCCGTTCGGCGTGGAAGCGGAACGCGGCGTGGGTGAAGTCGACCTCCTGCCGGGCGCCCCAGCCGACCCGCTGCCCGGTCGCGGTCTCACCGGCGATCTCGGGGTAGCGGCGGGCGAGCCACGGCGGTACCGCGTAGGTGGGCATGCCGAGAATGACGGCGATGCCGTGCCGGTGCGCCCGGTCGAGGACCGGCTGCATCCAGTCGAGCTCGAACCGGCCGTCCTCGGGTTCCCAGGTCGACCACACGGACTCGCCGACGCGGATGACGGTGAACCCGGCCGCGGCCATCAGCGGGAAGTCGTGCGGGCTGTCCTGATATTCGGCGTAGTAGGCCGCCCCGAACAGGACACGGTCCGGGATGTGCATGTGGAGCTCCTAGAGAGGCGGCGGTGCGGTGGACTCGCGGACGGCCAGCACCGGCTCGACGTGACTGAGCCGGCGCTCGGTGTGCGCCGGCGAGGTGATCTCCTGGATGAGCATGGCGACGCCCTCCTCGGAGACGGCGTCGAAGTCCTGGACGATGGTGGTGAGCGCCGGGTTGAGGAAGCGGGCGGACGGGATGTCGTCCATGCCGACCACGCTCACGTCCCCGGGCACGCGCCGGCCGGCGTCGTGCAGGGCCCGGATGACGCCGATGGCCATCTCGTCGTTGGCCACGAAGACGGCGGTCATGGCCGGGTCGGCGGCGAGCCGCCGGCCGGCGGCGTAACCGCCGGCCGAGGTCCAGTCACCCTCGATCGGCTCGGCCACGTCGAGGCCGGCGTCGGTCAGCGCGGTGCGCCAGCCGTGGACACGGTCGCGGGAGGCCCACCAGCGCTCCGGGCCCGAGACGTGCCGGATCTGGGTGTGGCCGAGGTCGATGAGGTGCTTGGTGGCCAGGTAGCCGTTGCGGTCGGCATCCTCGGCCGAGCGGATGCGCCGGGGCGCGACCAGGGTGGGGTAGCGGCCGATGGTCAGCACCGGGACGTCGACGGTGATGGTGACGGGACCCTCGTCGACGTCGCCGGTCAGGACTATGCCGTCGACACCCTGCTCCATCAGCCAGCCGATCGACTCGGCGATGCCGTGCTCGTGGTGGGCGACGCTGGTCGCATAGCCGAAACTGCGCGCGGCCTGCTCGACCGCGGCCACCATGCCGGCCGGGCCGTAGAGCTTCTTGGCGCCGAGCGAGACGACACCGAGGCGGTTGCTGCGGCCGGAGAGCAGGCTGCGGGCGGCGGCGTTCGGCCGATAGTTCAACTGTTGCGCGGCGCGCATGACCCGCTCCCGCAACTCGGGCCGCACGTGAGGCTCGCCGTTCATGACCCGCGAAACGGTTTTCTGCGAGACGCCGGCCAGGCGTGCCACGTCCGTACTCGCCGCTCGAGGTGATGTCACGGCTGATCCTCTCTCTGTGCCCTGATCCGTCGATGAACGGTGCCAGACGCCACCGTCCCGGCTCAAGTGTGGTCGAGACTACGTAGTCAAAACTCGTCATTCAAGTCCGCGATGACCCTTGACTTTGTGACAGAGACCGTACGACAGTGTGTCCTGACTACGTCGTCAACGCAGACGTTTCGCGATGCCGCGAGCGGCGCGCTTGCTGACAGGCCCCGATGACTGCGTAGTCAAATCTGCTACTCGGAGGAGCGTGCAGTCATGATCAATATCAATCGTCGCGGATTTCTTTCCCTCGGTGCTGCCGCCTCGGCCGGAGCCCTGCTGGCGGCCTGCGGTGGCAACGACGGCTCGTCCGGCTCGGCGACGCCGAAGTCGTCGGCCGACATCGCCGCCGCATTGAGCAAGCCGACCACCCTGACCTTCTGGACCTGGCTGACCGGGATCGAGGAGGAGGTGAAGCTCTTCGAGGCCAAGTACCCCAACATCAAGGTCAACGTCGTCAACGCCGGTCAGGGCAACGACCAGTACACGAAACTGCGCAGCGCGCTGAAGGCCGGCAACGGTGCACCCGACGTGGTGCAGATCGGCCTGGACACCGTCGGCAGCTTCTCCATCACCGGTGACCTGCTCGACCTCGGCCCCTACGGCGCGGCCGAGGTGAAGAACGACTTCGTCGAGTGGACCTGGAAGCAGGTGTCCGACGGCGACAAGGTCTACGCCATCCCGCAGGACACCGGCCCCATGGGCATGCTCTACCGCAAGGACATCTTCGACCAGTACGGCCTCAAGGTGCCGACGACCTGGGAAGAGTTCGCCGAACAGGGCAGGAAGCTGCACGCGGCCAACCCGAAGATCGCGATGATGAACCTGCCCAACAACGACGCGCCGAACATCTTCGGGTACGCCTGGCAGGCCGGCGCCCGGCCGTTCCAGGTCGACGGCTCGAACGTGACCATCGCGGTCAACTCGCCCGAGATGAAGAAGCTCGCCGACTACTGGACGCCGCTGGTGCAGCAGGGCGTCTTCTCGGCCGATCCCGACTTCAACAACGACTGGTACGCCGGGCTCAGCAACGGCTCGTACGCCACCTGGGTCACCGCGGCCTGGGCGCCGCAGTTCCTTCAGGGCTCGGCGGCCAAGACCGCCGGCAAGTGGCGGGTCGCGCCCATGCCCCAGTGGGGCACCGGCGCGGCGGTCTCCGGTAACTGGGGCGGCTCGACCTCGGCCGTACCCCAGCAGACCAAGAACCCCGAGGCGGCGGCCGCCCTGGCGATCTTCCTCAACCACGACCCGCAGTCGTCGCTGCTGCTGACCCAGAAGCAGTCGCTGTTCCCGCCGCTGAAGGCCACCCTGGCCGACCCGAAGTTCACCGGCGGCAAGAACGACTTCTTCGGCGGCCAGAAGGTCAACGAGGAGTTCGCCACGTACGCCGGCACGGTCAGCAACGACTTCCAGTTCCCGCCGTTCAACGACTACGTCATCAGCTCGTTCGACCCCAGCGTCGGCACCGCCCTGAGCAAGAAGGCCCCGCTGTCGTCCGCGCTCGACGAGTGGCAGAGCACCCTGGTGTCGTACGCGGGCAAGCAGGGCTTCAAGGTCAATGGGTGAGTCATGACCGTGGCCACCCCAGCGCGACGCGGACGAGCCGGGCTGTTCTTCGTCGCGCCGTTCATGATCGTGTTCATCGCGATGTTCGTGGTCCCGCTGGCGTACGCGGGCTACCTGAGCACCTTCCGTAGTCAGATCGTCGGCGGGACCGTCTTCGTCGGCCTCGACAACTACATCGACGCCTTCAAGGATCCGCACCTGCACGCCGGCCTGGCCCGGATCGTGAAGTTCTTCTTCCTCCAGGTGCCGCTGTCGATCGTGCTGGCCACCGCCTTCGCATTGCTGATCGACTCCGGCCGGGTCTGGGCGCCGAAGGTGTTCCGGCTCGGCTACTTCATTCCGTACGCGGTGCCGGCCGTCGTCGCCAGCCTTCTGTGGGGCTACATGTACGGCCGCAACTTCGGCGCCGTCACCCAGGTGGCCGGTCATCTGGGCCTGCCGAACCCGGACTTCTTGTCGGCCGGCAATCTCCTGGGATCGATCGCCAACGTCGTCACCTGGGAGTTCACCGGCTACAACATGATCATCCTGTACGCGGCGCTCCAGGCCATCCCCGGTGATCTGTACGAGGCCGCGTCGCTGGACGGGGCGGGGCCGGTGCGCACCGCGCTGCGTATCAAGCTGCCACTGCTGAAACCCGCTCTCGGCGTGATCCTGCTGTTCTCGATCATCGGCGCGTTCCAGCTGTTCAACGAACCCCAGGTGCTCAGCCCGTCGGCCGGCGCCGCCATCACCCCCGACTGGACCCCCAACCTGTACGTCTACAACCTGGCCTTCAGCGACCAGCAGCTCAACTACGCCGCCGCTGTCTCCTTCTTCCTCGGCCTGGTCATCCTGCTCGCCACCTACCTGGTCTTCGGCCTGGGCAAGCTCCGGAGGTCACGATGACCACGACCGAACTGGCCCCTGCACCGGCTCGTCAGGCGGCCCTCGCCGCGGGCCCGCGGCGAGGCAAGCGCAAGTCGGTTCTGGCCACGGCGTTCCTGCTCGCGTTTCTCTGCTACTTCCTCGTGCCGTTCTTCTGGCTGATCGTCTCGGCCACCAAGACCAACGGCGACCTGTTCAGCTCGTTCGGTTTCTGGTTCTCCGACGACTTCAACCTGTTCGAGAACATCAAGGGCGTCTTCACGTACTCCGACGGCGTCTTCTGGAACTGGCTGGGCAACTCGGCCTGGTACTCCATCGTCGGCGCCCTGGGCGCGGCGCTGCTGGCCACGGCGGCCGGATACGGCTTCTCCAAGTTCGACTTCGCGGGCCGGGGCGCCATGTTCGGCCTCATCCTCGGCGCGATCGCGGTGCCCACGACGGCGCTCGCCATCCCGACCTATCTGGTCTTCAGCCAGATCGGGCTCACCGACACCCCCTGGGCGGTGATCCTGCCGTCGCTGGTCAACCCGATCGGCATCTACCTCATGCGGGCCTACGTCTCCGACTCCGTGCCCGACGAGATCATGGAGGCCGGCCGCATCGACGGCGCCGGCGAAGCGAAGATCTTCTTCCGGCTGGCCCTGCCCATGACCGTGCCGGGCTTCGTCACCGTCTTCCTGTTCTCCCTGGTCTCCACCTGGAACAACTACTTCCTGCCCCTGGTCATGCTCAACAACCCCAAGTACTTCCCGGTCACCGTGGGCCTGGCCCAGATGAACGCCACCGCCAACGCCGGCGGCGGCTCCCAGGCGCTGTTCTCCGTCGTCATCACCGGCGCCCTCATCTCGATCATCCCGCTCGTCATCGCGTTCCTGTTCCTCCAACGGTTCTGGCAGTCCGGCCTGTCGGCCGGCGCCGTGAAGTGAGAAAGGGAAACCGCAATGCTGAAGAGATACCGCTGGGGAGCCGCCGTCGCCGGCTTACTGGCCTCCCTGACCGCCGTCCCCGCCGCCGCTCAAGCCGCCCCCACACGACCCGCGACCATCCCCGCCCTTCAGCAATGGACACCCGCAAGCGGAGCCTTCCGCCTCAGCGCCGCACCCCGCATCCTCCTACGTCCTCAGGACGCGCCGCGGTTGCGCTCTGATGCTGCCGTCTTCGCGGCGGATCTGAGGTCGTTGACCGGCCGGACCGCACACGTCGTCGTGACCAATGCCCGGGCTCGTGGCGGCGACATCGCCCTTCAACTCGGCGCGACCAGCCTCGGTCAGGAGGGCTACACCCTCACCATTGGCTCGTCGGTGTCCATCAGGGCGAAGGCCTCTGCCGGAGCCTTCTACGGAACCCGCACCGTGTTGCAGTTGCTGAAGCAGAACACCACGATCCCGGCCGGTCATGCGCTCGACCAGCCTCGGTACCCCGAACGCGGCCTCATGATGGACATCGGCCGCAAGCCGTACTCGTACGACTGGCTGGCCGACCGGGTACGGGACATGGCCTATCTGAAGCTGAACTACCTGCATCTGCACTTCTCCGACGACGAGGGCTGGCGCATCGAGAGCAAGCAGGGCCTGCAGTCGGAGACCTTCCTGACCAAGAAGCAGGTCCGCGACCTGGTGCAGTTGGCCGCCCGCTATCACGTCACCGTGGTCCCGGAGATCGACATGCCGGGTCACATGGGCGCCGCGCTCGCCAAACACCCCGAGTTCCAGCTCAAGGACGCGAACGGGGTGGCCCGGCCCACCAAGCTCGACTACTCGATCCCGGCCGCCCGCAAGTTCCTGCGTGACCTGGTCACCGAATACCTCCCGCTGTTCCCCGGCCCGTACTGGCACATGGGCGCCGACGAGTTCCTCGGCGAGGACGAGTTCGCGAACTACCCGCAGCTCGAGCAGTACGCCAAGCAGACCTACGGACCGTCCGCCACCGCCATCGACGGCATCCACGGCCTGATCAACGACATGAACAAGCTCGTCCGGGCCCACGGCAAGACGTTGCGGGTCTGGAACGACACCCTGATCCCCGGCACCACCGTCGCGGTCGACAAGAACGTCATCGTCGAGTGGTGGACGGACACCAACACCCCCATTCCGTCGACGAACCCGAAAACCCCGCAGCAGCTGCTGGACGAGGGCTACACCATCCAGAACTCCAGCTTCCTGCCGACCTACGACTACGCCGAGAACGGGTTCCCGCTGCCGCCGGCCATCACGAACATGTACGAGGAGTGGACCGTCAACCGCTTCCACGGCTTCATCTACTTCGACGGCTCCGGCACCGGCTCGCCGTGGTACGACGTCGCCGCGAGCGAACCGCGACTGCGCGGATCCGCCGTGCATTTCTGGAGCAATCCAGCGGTCTGGACCCAGGACGAGGTGGCCGCCTCGATCTACCCGAGACTGCGGGTCATGGCCCAGAAGACCTGGGAATCGCCCCCGCTGACCACGACCTACGCGGACTTCGAGCCGATCGTGGCCGCCGTCGGCTCCGCTCCCGGCGTTTCATAGCGGTCGCGCGGGAACGCGCGGGGCCTGCTCTTACAGCTCCGTCGCGGCGGCTCCGTGCATCGCGCTCTGATGGGCGAGGTCATCGGCGGCCTCGCGGTGGACAACGGCCGGTCCGGCGTCATCATCCACGGCGCCGTCCGCGATGTCGCCGAACTGCGCGAGCTGCCGATCGGCATCAAGGCCGTGGGCTCCAACCCGCGCAAGAGCACGAAGACCGGCGCGGGCGAACGCGATGTACTCGTCACCTTCGGCGGATGCGACTTGCCGCCCGGCGCTCAGGTGGTCGCCGACGACGACGGAATCGATGTCCTGCCCTCGCAAGCCAGCTGAGCGGGCCGCAAGTACCAGGTCGATCGCCCTAAACCTGGCCATGGGCCGAGGCGCGGCGGCGCAGCGCGACGAAGGCCACGACGCTGAGCGCCGCCGCGCCGACAGCCACGATCGAAATGTCGCCCAGGGCGCTCTCGAGCTGATGCCACGAGGTGCCGGTGAAGTAGCCGCCGACGACCACCGCGGTGGCCCACAGCGCGCCGCCGATCGCGTTGAAGACCAGGAATTTGCGGTACGGCATGAGCGTCATCCCGGCCATGGCGGGCACCAACGCGCGCATCAGCCCGATCCAGCGGCCGGCGACGACGGCCCAGACGCCGTGCTTGCGGGTGAAGGCGTCGGCCTTGGCCCAGCGCTCGTCGCCGATCAGCCGGCCGAGCCGACTCGCCTTGATGGTGTCGCCGCCGAGGCGGCCGATCTCGTAGCCCGCGGAGTCGCCGAGGACGGCGGCCGCGACGGCGACGATAAGCAGGATCGGCAGGCTCAGGTGCCCGGTTCCGGCCAGCACGCCGCCGAGCAGCAGCGCGGCCTCGCCAGGGAAGACGAGCCCGATGAAAGCGGCCGATTCGACGAAGGCGAGCAGGCCGATGACGAGGTAGGCGAGCCAGGCCGGGGCGGACGAGACGATGGTCAGTAGTTGGGTCATGACCGGCCTCCGGTGAGTTGGGGCAGAAACGCCTCGGCGCTCATTACGGCGACGGTGACGCGAGGCAGGTCGCGGGCCGAGGGATAGCAGAGGAAGCGGGGCTGCCAGTCGGGCTGGAACTTGGCGTTGGCGCGGTAGAGCGACTCGATCTGCCAGACCCGGGACGCCAGCTTGAGGGTGCGGTAACCGATACGGATGAACGGTCCGGCGCCGAGCTCTTCGCCGCGGGCGAACACGCCGCGCAGGACGGCGAAGTTGAGCGAGAGGCGGGTGAGGCCGGCCGTGCCGGCGTACTCGATGGCCGCGACGATCATCAGTTCGGTGAGACCGTTCGGCGCCGTGCGGTCGCCGCGCATCAGGTCGAGTGACAGGCCGCTGCGGCCCCACGGCACGAAGTTGAGCAGGCCGCGCAGCCGGCCGGTGTCGTCGCGGCACAGCACCAGCAGGCAGTCGCCGTCGTCGGGGTCGCCGAGGCGGGACAGCGCCATCGAGAAGCCGCGCTCGACTTTGCCGTCGCGCAGCGCGTCCGCGCAGGCCGTGACCTCGGCCAGCTCGGCGGGGGGAAGGTCGCGCTGGCGTACCACCCGGGTTTCGTATCCAGCGCGGCGCATCCGCCCGACCGCCTGCCGGACCGTGCGCATGCTGCGGCCGTCGAGCGAGAAGCCGGGCATGTCGACGATGGCCTCGTCACCAACGGCGAGAACTTCCAACCCCGATCTGCTGTACGCCTTGCCGCCGGCTGGACCGCAGGCGAGGACGGCCGGGGTCCACCCGTGGCGCGCGCACTCGTCCCGCCAGGCAGCGATCGCCAGGGGCCACTCCGACGCCACGCCGATCGGGTCGCCGGAGGCCAGGCTCACCCCGTTGACCACCCGGTAGGCCACGGCCGCCTTGCCCGACGGGGCCCACGCGAGCCGCTTGTCGCGGCGCAACGCGAAGTAGGCGAGCGAATCGCCGTCGCCGTACCGGCCGATCGTCTCCCGCAGCCGGGTCTCGTCGTCCGCGACCGACTTCGGGCCGGCGACCGGCCGGAGCAGCAGCAGGACCAGCGAGGCGAGCGCGAGCAGCCCGAATGCGCCGGTCGCGTAGGTCACGTCGGCGCTGCCGAGCAGCGGGCCGTGCACCCCGAACAGGCCGAGCGCTACATGTTCGACGCGGTGGAGCCCGCTGGTCGTTCCGCCCCCGTGTGCGGCGATCAGCGCGAGCCCCACCGCGAAGCCCGCACCGAGGAAGGCCGCGGCCGCCTGCCACGCCCGTTTGCGGTCGCGCGGGTCGCCACCGGCGGTGAACCGGCGCCGCTGGGCGATCAGCAGGACGACGATCGCCAGGGCCAGCGCGGTCGGGACGATCAGGCCCTTGAGCACGTGCAGCGCCGTGCTGAGGATGGCCAGCCCGAGCGCGATCTGCCACGCCCGCCGTTTGCCGCGGCGCAGCCCGGTGCCCAGATAGAGCAGCAGCACCCCGATCACGGCCGTGGCCGCCCGCGCGGTCACCATGCCCGCCGTGGGCACCAGGTCGGCCAGCGGCGCGACCCGGTGGTGCATGGCCGGCGACACCGACGACGCCAGGTCGACGGCGCCGACGAACTGGACGAGCCGTGCCACCGGCGTCAGCGAGTTCCTCATGATCGAGAAGGTAGGGGCCGGGTCCTTAAGATTTGCTAAATGTGGGGATGCGCACCCGCGTCGCGGCCCCTTGGCGCAGGTCGAGCACGTCGATCGTGCCGCCGTGGGCCTGGGCGATCTCCCGGGCGATGGCCAGCCCGAGCCCGGTGCCGCCGTCCTCGCGGGAACGGCTGTCGTCGAGCCGGACGAAACGGTCGAAGATGCGTTCCCGGTCTTCGGCGGCGATGGGCGGGCCATCGTTGCCGACCAGAATCTCGGCCCAGTCGTCGTCAGCGGCCAGATTGAGGGTGACGGCACCTCGCGCGTACCGCAGGGTGTTGTCGGTGAGGTTGCGTAGCAGCCGCGCCAGCCGATCCGGATCGCCGGTCACCCGCACGGGGTCGACCGTGCCCTGGAGGCGCAGATCGGGACGTTCGACGGACACCCGCTCGCGCTCGGCGTAGAGCAGGTCGTCGAGGTCGACGTCCTCACGGCGTACCACCAATTCTTGGTCGTCGGAACGGGCCAGCAGCAGCATGTCCTCGACCAGGCGCGACATGCGGCGGCTCTCACCGTGAATGCGCCGGACGGCCCGGGCCGGCGCCTCGCTCAGATTCGCCGCGGCCAGCAGGTCGGCGTTGCCGTGGATGGTGGTGAGCGGACTGCGCAGCTCGTGGCTGGCGTCGGCGACGAACCGTCGCTGGGCCGCCGCGGACGCCTCGATCCGGTCGAGCATCGTGTTCATGGTGCGGGCCAGCGCGGCGATCTCGTCCTCGGCGATGGGTACGGGCAGGCGCGCGTGCAGGTTGGTCGCCGTGATCGAGGCCGCTTTCCGGCGCATCGCCTCGACGGGGCGCAGCGTGCGGCCCACGAAGAAGAAGACGGCGACGCCGACCGCGACGGCCAGGATCGGCAGGCCGACCAGCAGCGCGGTCACGATCGCGTCGCTGCCGTAGCGCACGAACTCGAGGGAGACCGCGACCAGCACGGTGCGCTCGCCGGCCGGCGCCCGCACCCCGGTCGCCTGGATCCAGTATTGCTTTGATTTCTCGTACGCGGTCTGTCCCGCGGCCGGGCGCAGCGTGGACAGCGGCGTGCGCCCGGCGTTGGAGCGGCCCACGACGGCGCCGTCGGCCCCGACGATCTGGACCAGGCTGCCCCACGAGTCCTGGCGCAGGGCGAACCGCAGCGCGATCGGGTCGCCCGAGGCGACCGCGGCGGTGACCTGGCCGGAGCGGTCGTCGGCGGCCCCCTGAACGTCGTCGAGCAGCAGCGACCGTGCGGTGACCAGTAGAATTCCGCCGGCGAGGACCGAGGCGATCGTCACCACCACGCCGGCGGTGAGGGCGGAGCGCATCCGCACGCCCAACTGGCGTCGTAGCCTCATCAAGAGGGGCATATCGGTCACGCTACGGGAGGTTCGAGTGCGGGTGTTGGTCGTCGAGGACGAGGTCGTCGTGGCCGAGACGATCCGGGAAGGGCTGGCGGCGGAGGGCTTCACCGTCGACCTCACCCACGACGGCGTCGAAGGGCTGTGGGCCGCCACCGAGGCCCCGCACGGCGCGTACGACGTGATCGTGCTCGACATCATGCTGCCCCGGCTCAGTGGCTACGAGGTGTGCCGGCAGCTGCGCGAGCGGCGCGTCTGGACCCCGATCCTCATGCTGACGGCCAAGGACGGCGAGTACGACCAGGCCGACGCGCTCGACCTGGGAGCCGACGACTACCTGATCAAGCCGTTCTCGTTCGTGGTCCTCGTGGCCCGGTTGCGTGCCCTGATCCGCCGAGGGGCCCCCGAGCGCCCGGCCGTCCTGCGCAGCGGCGACCTCACGCTCGACCCGTCGGCGCGTGAGGTCCGGCTCGGCGCCGGCTTGCTTTCGATGACGCCGCGCGAGTTCGCCATGCTGGAGTTCCTGATGCGCCACCCCGGCAAGGTGATGAGCCGCACGGCGATCCTGCAGAACGTGTGGGACGCGGCCTTCGACGGCGATCCCAACATCGTGGACGTCTATATCGGCTACCTGCGCAAGAAGATCGGCCGCGAGGCGATCGAGACCGTGCGCGGCACCGGTTTCCGCGTGATCGAGCATGCCCGGCAAACTAGCTAGCCGACTCTGAGAATCCCCTGAAGGCGGCGGCGTTCACGGGATTCTTAGAAGACTTCCGCGACAGTGGCGCCCATGGAACTCGTGCAGCACTGGGGATACGCCGCCGTCTTCGCGGTCATCTTCGTCGAGAGCTTCGGACTGCCCACCCCCGGACAGACCGTCATGGTGACGGCGGCCATCGTGGCCAGCTCCGGGCATCTCAACGTCTGGTTGGTCGGCCTGCTGGCCTTCGCCGCCGCCGTGCTGGGCGACAACGTCGGCTACTGGATCGGTACGCGAGGAGGCCGCCGGGCAGTTCACCGCTGGGGAAGATACGTCTTCGTCACGCCGGAGAGGTTCGCCCGCATCGAGGACTTCTTCGCCCGCCGCGGCAGCCGGGTCGTCGTGGTGGCCCGCTTCTTCGACGGCCTGCGCCAGTTCAACGGCATCCTGGCCGGCATCACGGCCATGCCATGGCGCAAATTCCTGCTGCACAACGCCATCGGCGCCGCCCTCTGGGTCGGCTTGTGGGTGCCCCTCGCCTACTTCTTCGGCGCGCAACTCGTCAAGGCCCACGCCGAGTGGTGGCTCCTCGGCTTCGGCGCCATCGGCGCCGCGATCACCGCCTGGTGGTATCTGCGCCGCGAGAGGTCATCAAAGCGTTCGGCCGAAGAATCCACGCGGCAGGAAGACCCGAACACCAGAGAGAACCGCCGCGGCGGGGACCGCCGGCAGGGATCCCAAGATGCCGAACAGGGCGCCGTGGGAAACCAGCGCGACGGAGACGGCGGTGAGCACCGCCAGCTCCCCGAGAGCTATCCGGTCACGAGCTGCGCAGCCCGTTGACCGTGATCCACGGCGACGTCGCGCGGCTGCTCGCCGACCCCGTCCATGGACTCTGATGCCGTACCCGTTCCCGGAGGCCATGTCGCATGATCGCGAGCCTGGTGGTGATCGCGGTAGTCACCGGGGCCTGGTCACTCGTGACCGGGCGGCTCGAACGCTGGCACGTTCGCGCCCCGCTGGTGATGGTGGTGGCCGGCATCCTGACCGGGATCTTCACGAGCGCCTTCGCCGACACGCTGAACTCCACGGTCGCTCAGCACGTGGCCGAGGTGATCCTCGCCGGCACCTCCTCGACGGCCGACACGCCGCTCGAGGCCTTGGGCGCCGCGGTTCCCAGCGCGCTCAAGGCAATCCTGTGCGGGCTGGGTCTCGGCCTGCTGATCGCCTGGCTGATGAACCTGGCCGACGCTCGCGGCTGGACCACCGGCCAGTCCCGGCGCATCACCGTCGTGGCCGCCCCGCTGCTGGCCTACACCGCGACGGTGGCGATCGGCGGCAACGGCTTCGTGGCCGCCTTCGTCTGCGGCATCGCCTTCCGCTTCCTGCGCCACGTCCGCCCCCGCCACCACGTCAAGCAGCGGGCCGGCACACCCGATCTGCAACTGCTCGAGGACACTGCTGGCAGCTGGGCGTCTACTGTCTGGCGGTCCTCACCGTCATTCGCGTCGGGCCCATGCTGCCGTCACTGGCCGGTTCCTCGATGACCTGGCGGGAACGGATCGCCGTAGGGGCGATCGGGCCGCGGGGCACCACATCGATCGTCTTCGGCCTGCTCGCTTTCAACGAGCTCCCCGAGGGCGAACTGGCCCGAACGGCACTGGCCACGATGACGATCACCGTGATCGTGAGTGTGCTTCTGCACGGGCCCGGTGCTGTGGTGGTGGGCCGGCGGCGGGTCGGCGCGTCCTCAACCGTCGTGTGACGGTGCTGTCAGGGACTCGACGGTCAGGGCTGCGCGCAGTATCGGCGCAGCGGCCACCAGGGTCGCCGTAGCGAGGAACAGGCCGACGGCGCCCCACGGTGAGGCCGCCACCAGAAGCTTGGCCCCAGGGTTTTGATTCGGCCGATCCGGCGGGCGGCGAACGCGCTGACCGCCACGCCGGGCCAGAGAGAGACCGAGGCGGCCGACAACACGACCGAGACTGTCCCGGCGGGCAGTCCCGCATGGCTTTCGCCGAGATCTCGCTGAACGACCCGGCGCGTCCGGCAGGGTACGGACCACCCGGAACGCCGGCAGACAGCAGATCGCGAGGGTGGTGAAGTCGGCCCCGTCGCCCCAGACACCGTTCATCAACGGCACCGCGATGATCAGCAGAGCGAGCACGACGGTGCCGCCGAGCACGGCCACGGCCGAGGCACGGTCCGGATCGGGTGTCGCACGAAGCAGATTTCACCTATCGACGTGAGGAAGCGCTGCCCGCTGAGCTAGTCCTCACAACCTTCAACGGCGTCGCATGGTCATGGCTCTCACATCGGGACAACGACCGCGCCCGACTGAGCCTGAGCGATCGGTCACGTGGCTGTGCCGGGCGCCGAGGAGAAGGTGTGCCAGTGCGGCAACCGGGGTTGCCTCGACACCGTCGCCGGCGGATCGGCCCTCTCCCAGGCCGGGCGAGAGCTCGCCGCGAACGGGCGGAGCCCGGCCCTCGCGGCGGTGCTCGCGAGCACCGGCGCGATCCGGCCGGTCGACATCACCCGGTCCGCCGACGAGGGCGACCCGGCCGCCCAGGCCCTGCTGAACCGCGTGGCCACGGTGGTCGGTGACAGCCTGGCCACGCTGGTCAACGCGTACAACCCCGACCTGGTGGTGGTCGGCGGTGGCATGGCCCGCGCGGGCGAGCACGTGCTGAGCGCCATCCGGCGCCAGACCTACCGCCACGCCCTGCCCGCCGCCACCGAGAACCTGCGCATCGAGCTCTCGGTGGTCGACGAGGAGATCGCCGGCCTGGTCGGCGCGGTCCAGTTCGGCCTCGACCGGATCTTCTCCGCCGCCTATCTGCCAACGTTGCTGGAGAACGCCGCGGCGGCCGAAAATGTCGTACCCGGGACGTAGGTTGTCGGCATGACCGAGACCGCCCTCAGCGAAGCCGACTTCGCCGCTGCTGTCGAGCAGGCGCAGACCGCCGCCAAGTCGTACTACGACACCGGTGACGTGCTGATGACCGACGCCGACTACGACGCGCTGCTCGACCGGATCACCGCGGCCAAGCGGGCGCATCCCGAGTGGGACGATCGCGGGGTCACCACGCGGGTCGCGGCGGGGGTGTCCGGTGGCGGCGACGTCCGCCATCCGGAGCCGATGATGTCGCTCGGCAAGGTCACCGGTGAGGACGAGGTGCGGGCCTTCGTGGCGAGCCTCGGTGGTGACCCCTGCCTGGTCGAGGTCAAGCTCGACGGGCTCGCCATCCGGGCCGCGTACGAGTCGGGGCGGCTGGTCCTGGCCGCGCTGCGCGGCGACGGCAGCACGGGGGAGAACGTCACGGGGCAGGTGCTGCGGGGCATCGCCGGGCTGCCCGGGCGGCTCGGCAGCGCCTGGTCGGGTGAGGTCCGCGGCGAGGTCTACATGACCGTGGCCGACTTCGAGGCGGCCAGCGCCAACCGGGTCGCGGCCGGCGGCAAGGCCTTCATCAACTCGCGCGGGGCGGTGGCCGGGTCGATCCGCGCCGCCGATCGCACCTACGAGGCGCCGATGACCTTCGCGGCGTACGACATCTCCGGCGACTTCGCCTCCCACCAGGAGCGCATGGCCCGGGCCGTCGAGCTCGGCTTCCAGGTCGCGGGGCGGCTGGCCACCGGCGAGGTTCAGGTCGCCGGGGACGCCGACGCCGCGCTGGCCGCCGTCGCGCGCATCGGTGAGCTGCGCCGGGGTCTCGAGTTCCCGATCGACGGGGCGGTGCTCACGGCCGATCTCGAGTCGACCCGGCGGCGGCTCGGTTCCGGCAGCCGTACGCCGTACTGGTCGGCCGCCTTCAAATATCCGGCCGATACGGGCTCCACCGTGCTGCGTGACATCGAGGTGCGGGTCGGGCGCACGGGGCGCATCTCGTTGCGGGCCGTGCTCGACCCGGTCTTCGTCGACGGCACCACGATCACCTACGCCACGCTGCACAACCCGAAATTCGTCGAGGAGCAGGGCCTGGCCATCGGGCAGACCGTGGCCGTGTGGCGGGCCGGCGACGTCATCCCGCGGGTCACCGCGCCCATCGGCGAGCAGCCGCACGGCCTCACGCCGTGGGCGCCGCCCGAGACGTGCCCGCAGTGCGGCGAGCCCTGGGACAAGTCGAGCCTGCTCTGGCGCTGCCACACCGCCTCGTGCAGCGCCACCAACGCGCTCGAATACTGGTGCAGCCGCGAGGCCATGGATGTCGAGGGCGCGGGCGAGGCCCTGTGCGTCGCCCTGGTCAACGCCGGGCTCGCGACCGACGTCGCCGATCTCTACTCGCTCACCGAGGACCAGCTGGCCGAGCTGCCGGTCGGCAACACCAAGGCCGGCGGTGTGGTCCTGCTCGGCAAGCTGAACGCGGCCAAGGTCGTCGCGTCGCTCGAGCACAGCAAGTCCCAGCCGTTCAACCGGGTCATCACCGGCCTGGGCATCCGGATGACCGGCCGCAGCGTCGGCCGCTGGCTGGCCGCCCGCTTCAAGACCATGGAGGCGCTGCGGGCCGCCACGGTCGAGGAGATCGCCGAGATCGACAAGATGGGCCTGATCAAGGCGCAGCACGTCGTCGACGGCCTCGCCGCCATGTCCGGCGTCATCGACCGCCTGGCCGCGGCCGGCGTCACCATGAGCGTCCCCGAGACCGAGGGCGAGAAACCCTTCGAGGGCAGGACGTACGTGGTCAGCGGCAGCGTCCCGGGCTATACGCGCACCACGGTCAGCGAGCGCATCGAGGAGCTCGGCGGCCGGGCCAGCGGCAGTGTCTCGGCCACCACCACGGCGCTGATCACCTCCGAGACCACCACGGCCAAGGCCACCAAGGCCGCCAAGCTGGGCATCCCGATCATCGACCCGGCCGAGTTCGCCCAGATGCTGGCCGGCTGACCATGACCGACGAGTGGATCTACAACGGCCGGCCGGACGGCGCCCGGTTCCTTCCCGAGCGGATCGCCGAGCCGGCCCGCACCGAGATCGAGGACGACATCTGGTCCTGGGTGGTGCGCGGCGAGGAGGACGCCGCCGAGTTCGCCGGCTATCTCGAGGGCGACGACGTCCGTGAGGGCATCACCGACGAGGAGCTCGCTTCGGCGTACGACCGCGCCCTGGCCGTCCGCCGATCCCAGCAGCGCGAGTGGGGGACCGTCCACAGCAACCTCACCCTGGCCTTCGCCGAGCTGAACGACCTCGGCGTGCTCGCGCGGCAGAACTTCGCCTGCTGCGGCACGTGCGCCGCGGCCGAGATCCACGGCGAGCGCGACGGCTCCCGCCACTGGCGGGGATATCTGTGGTTCCACGAGCAGGACACCGAGTCGCTGATCGCGGGCGGCGCGCTCTATCTGGGGTACGGTGCCTACGACGCGCCGGAAGCCGGATATCAGGCGGCCGTCGAGCGCCTCATGGACGACGTCGTCTTCCCGGTCCTCCACCGGCACGGCATGCGACCCGACTGGAACCGCAACCTCTCCACCCGTGTGCATGTGACCGGCGCCCATTGGTATGCGCCGTTGGGCGGCACGTGACGTCGTTCCGGATCGACCGCGCCCCGGCCGACCACCTGCGGAAGGTCGCGTCGATCTTCGCGGTGTTCGACCGGCAGGACTCGGGCAACGTGTCCTACGGGGTCGAGTGGGGCGGTGAACGGCTCTTCGTCAAGACGGCTGGGAGCCCGGAGCTCGACCTGCCGCATCTCAGCGCCGCGCAGCGCTGGGCGCTGCTGCGCAACGCGGTTCGGATCGGCGAGACGTATGAGCACGACGCTCTGCCGCGCCTGCGCGGGGTGGCCGAGTCGCCGCACGGGCCGATGCTGATCTACGACTGGGTCGACGGCGAGCTGCTCGGCGCCGGCCGGGACAAGCGCGACGATCCGGCGTCGGCCTTCTCCCGGTTCCGGCGGCTGCCGCCCGAGCGTGTCGTGGCCGCGCTCGACAGCGTCGTCGAGGTTCACGACCTGCTCGGACGGGGCGGGGAGGTGGCCGGCGACTTCTACGACGGGTGCCTGATCTACGACTTCGCCGCGCACCGGATCACCCTGGTCGACCTCGACAACTACCGGCCGGGGCCCTACCGGAACGAGATGGGGAGGATGTTCGGGTCGGCCCGGTTCATGGCGCCGGAGGAGTTCGCCGCGGGCGAGATGATCGACCAGCGCACGTCTGTGTTCACTCTGGGCCGCGCGGTGCTCGTCCTGCTCGGGGACGGCACGACGGACCGCGAGGCGTTTCGCGGGCCGGCGGCGCTCTGGGAAGTTGCCGTGCGGGCGTGCCGGCCGGCGCCCGCCGATCGTCAGCGCGACCTGGCCGCGTTCGGTGCCGCGTGGTGGGAGGCGAGGTCGCGGGCGGGTCAGAGGTGACCGGTGTCGTTGAAGGAAGCCAGGGTCGGCGGGTGGCCGGAGTCCCATTGGACGATGGTGAGGGCGCAGTTGTCCTGGTTGAGGCCGATCCAGCGCCACGGTGGGGCGTCCAGGGCGTGACGGACGAACCAGCCGATCACGAAATTGTGGGTGATCAAGAGGTGGTCGCCGGTGGTGTTGAAGTGGGCGACGGCGGCCTGCAGGGCCTGGGCGTCCTCGTCGCGTTCGCCGGCCGGGACGCTGTCGAGCCAGTCGTGCCAGCGCGGGGGGTACAGGTCCCGTTGGCCGGGAGAGGGCACCGGCGTCCGGTCGGTCACGTGGTCACAGCTGTGCCGGGGGACCCGTGGCAGAGAGGAGGCGACGATGTCCGCGGTCTGAGCCGCCCGGGGCAGCGGGCTGTGGTGGATCGCGGTGAAGAGGACCTCGTCGAGCCGGCGGGCCAGGCGCTCGGCCTGCTCACGGCCGCGCGGTGACAGGCCGCCGCCGGGACTTTGCTCGCCGTGGCGGACGAGGTACAGCTTCGTGCGGGCCATGGCCAGCACGGTAGATCACGGGCGCACGATCGCGCGGGCGCAGGGGCGTCAGCGGCCCGGGTTGCGGCGCAGGGCGGGGAGGCGGCTGGCCCGGATCGTGGCGCGGCGAGGGCCGATCACCTGGCCCTGGTCGTTGATCTCGGTGCCCTCGACCTCGTACCACGTCTCGCCGTCCTGCTGGATGGGCGCGGAGGCCAGCACCCGGTCGATCCGGATGCGCAGCGGGCCGCTGCCGAAACGGTAGTCGGCCTCGGCGAACGTCCAGATCTGGCTGGTGGACGGGTCGTGGGTGGTCATCTCACCTCATCACCTCGGAGGCGGCGTGCCCCGGGAAGGAATCTGAGACCCATCATGGACTTCGAATATGTGCGTGCCAAGGGCATCTGCACGTGCATATGCAATCGCCTGACGGAAGTTTGCCCGATTGGCCAGCCCCGCACCCCCGGAACGCGCGACCCATGCCGGGTCGGCGGTCACCGGCTTGCTGAATCGGTTGACCTCGGAAGAGATCTCAGCGCTGCGTGCTCGGCTTCCGGCCCGTGACCTGCTGCCACAGCCAGCCCGCGGGCACCGTGCGGCCATAGAGGACGTACTCGCTGACCACATGATTGGTCATGGTGTCCAGCAGGTCGCGGCGGGCGATCCGGCGCCCCGCGAACAAGATCTGATCCCCGGCCCGCAGGCGGGTGCCGTCGTCCGGGCCCAATGTCGACTCGTCGCCGCGCAGCAGGAGCAGCGGCACCGCGGCGATCCGCTGGTCGCGGTCGTGCGGGCAGCGCGTCAGGTCACCGAGCGGGGCCGTGCCCGAGTCGAGCCAGCTCATCAGGGCCGGCGCCTCCCGCTCGGTCAGCGTCACCTTCCACAGCCCGTCCAGATGGGAGCCGCAGTGCGCGCCCAGCCGGTCGATCGTCCCGGCCGCCCACTCGTCGCCGAGAGCCGGCATCTCCTGGAGGAAACGCCAGGTCAGCGGGGTGCTCAGCTGCGCGTAGATCTCCCGGGCGGCCATCTCGGCCGGCACCAGCAGCCAGTCGACGTCCATCGTGGCGAACAGCGGCGCGTTGCGCGGCCGGTTCTGCCGGGCCCCGATGAACAGCGACGGGTTCTCCTTGCGGGCCGCCGCCACCAGCGACAGGTTCGTCGCGTCGTTGTGGGTGCCGGCCACGAAGCCGACCGCGCCGGCCAGGTCGGCCCGGGCCATGACCGACGGCTCCGACGCGTCGCCCTCGATCACCCCCGGCTCGGTGGCGGCGAGGTCGATCACGGTGACCTCCAGGCCGTCCGCCCGGAGGTCCTCGACCAGCTTGTGCCCGAAACGGCCGTACCCGCAGACCACCCACCGGCCCGACGTCGGCGGGCGGCCACGGTCGGGCAGGGTCGCCCCCTCGCCGCGGATCAGCCAGGCCAGCAGCTGGAACGACGAGGGCTGGTGCAGGGCCAGGCGGATGTGGTCGCCGAACCGGTCGAACGGGTTGACCACCGTCGGCGAGCCGAACGCGCGCATCCGGTGCTCGATCACCGGCGAGACCGTGCGGGCGATCACCGGCAGGTTCGGCCTGATCAGGGCGGCCGTCATGGCCACGGTCAGGTTGACCTCGTCGTTGTTGGTCAGCGCGATCACCCCCTCGCACTGCGGGTGTTCGAGGCCGGCCGCGCCCAGCATGTGCGGGTTGGCGCCGTCGGCGACCAGGCCCGGCACGTCCGCGTAGTAGGCGTCGATGTCCAGCGAGTCCACGTGCTCGGGCGTGTTGTCGAGCACGACCAGCCGGCGCCCGAGGGAGTCCAGGGCCTGCCCGAGCAGCTGGCCGGTCTGCCCATAGCCGACGATCAGCAGGAACGGCTCGCGCATGTGCACGACCTGCCGGGTGAAGCGGCGCAGGGCCAGGGCCTCCCGGAAGGCCCGGTCGCGGACGAGGGTGAGCAGCGATCCGATCGCATAGGCCCAGCCCACGACGCTCAGGTAGATCGACGCGATCACCCACAGGCGCTGCGCACCGGTGAAGGAGTGCGGGATCTCGCCGTACCCGATGGTCGTGGCCGTGTAGCTCATGAAGTAGAACGCGTCGAAGAAGCCCATCCGCGTCGGGCGGCCCTGGGGGTCCTGGCCGGGCATCAGGGTCAGGCCGAGCACGCTGATCGCGAAGATGACGATCAGGACGATGAGCGGCGCCCGCATCCGGCGCAGGATCAGGAAGATCGTCGACGACGGCTCGGTGGGCCGGGTGACGGTCGTGCGGCCCTGGGGATGCGGCTTGCTGCCCATCAGCGGCGGTTGAACGACACGGTCTCGATCACCAGGAGCGCGACCGAGACCAGGTTGGCCAGCAGCGCGCCGCCCGAGAGCGACACCACGCTCGCCGTCGCCTCGCCGGTCATGCCGGCGCCGGAGATCTGCGTGGCGTAGACCCAGGCCAGCGTGGCGGCGATGAGCTGAAGGTCGGCGACCAGGCTGGTGGCCAGGTGGACGGCACCGATCTGGGTGCGGTCGCCGAACTTCAGCACGGTCGCGATCAGGTTGACCACGACCGCGGCGAACAGCTCGTACTCGTTGTGCAACGCCGGATCGGAGATGTCACCGATGAAGAACCCGAAGTTGAGCGTGGCAGCCAGGAGCACGAAGAAGCCGAAGATGACCTTTTCGAGACTCACGGCTTCAACCTAACGGGACGAGGCGTCGCGCGCGCGGTGGAACTCGCTGCGGCGGCGGCGCTTCTCGGCGTACATGGCGGCGTCGGCCCGTTCCAGGGCGTCGGCGAAGCCGTCCTTCGGGACCACGGCGGCCCAGCCGACCGAGGCCGCGACCCCGGCCACCTCCAACTCCAGGTCCACCCGGGCCATGACCGTCTCGGCGTCGGCCTCGGTGCACTGCGGCAGCAGCACGCCGAACTCGTCGCCGCCGAGCCGGGCGACGACGTCGGTGTCGCGGACGGCGCCGGCCAGGGCGGTGGCGGCGGCCCGGATGTACGCGTCGCCGGCCGCGTGCCCCTGGGCGTCGTTGATCGCCTTGAGCCGGTCGAGGTCGACCATGGCGATGACGGTCGGGTCGGCCAGCCGCTGGTACAGCGTCTCGGCCCGGTCGAGCAGCCGCTGCCAGGCCCGGCGGTTGGGCAGCGCGGTCAGCGCGTCGGTGTCCGCGCTGACCTGCTCGCGCAGCAGGGCCCCGGCCGAGCGGTCCTGGGCCCGGTCGGCCGACAGGGCGGCGGTGAGCAGCTGGCCGAGCAGGGCCAGCAGCGGCTCGGCGCCGGCCATCCGCGGATCAGCGGTGTGGCTCTGCGGGTCGAGGCCGCAGATCGCCCCGAAGACCGAACCGTCGGGTTCGGTGATGACCGCGCCCGCATAGGTGTTGATCTCGATGAGTTCGTTGACGCCCGCGGCGGCGTACAGGGGAATGGTTTGTGCCTCGACGGCGACCGCCGGCGTCTCGCGGGCTGCCATGTGGACGCAGAAGCTCTGCTCCCAGGGGTGGCTCTCGCCCTGCCGGAGTCCGTAGCCGTTGTCGGCGTCGAGGTAGAGGTAGGTCTGGCGGCCGTTCTCGACGCGGGTGACCGCCCAGAAGGCCAGCGGCATGTGCTCGTGCAGATAGTCGAGCACCAGGCGGGCGGCCCGGGCGAAATTGCCGGCCGGGGCCGGCGCGGGCGCCGAGGACGGCACCGCCCGGCGCTCTGTGGTGACCTTGGGTGGCGGCTCCTGGTCCGGCTTGGGAGCGGTCGTGGCGTCCATCGGCAGCGTGAACGTGAAGCGGGAGCCGCCGCCGGCCGGGTTGTCCGAGGCCTTGATCGAGCCGCCGTGCCGCTCCACGATCTTGAGGCAGATGCCGAGGCCGAGGCCGGTGCCGCTGTATCCGGCGCCGCGATGGGCCCGGTGGAAGTTCTCGAAGACGCTGTCCTGCTGGTCGGCCGGGATCCCGATGCCGTTGTCGTCGAGCGTCACGGTGACCATGTGGTCGGCCCGCGACGCCCCGACCGTGATCTCCGGGGTGACGCCCGGCGCCGTGTACTTGATCGAGTTGCTGATGAGGTTCTCGAGCAACTGCCGGGTCAGGACCGGGTCGGCGTACGCCGCGCCGAGCTCGCCGATGTGGAAGGACGGCTGCGGGGCGCCGGTGCTCTGGGCCTGGTCGATCCGGGCGATCGCGATGTCGTTGACCACCGCGCCCAGGTCGACGACCGACGGCGCGATCGAGGCGTCCCGGGCCGTCGTGTACGCCAGCAGGTCGTTGATCATGTCGCGCATGCGTGTCGACGCCCGGCGGATGCGGCGGATCCCGTCCTCGGCCTCGGCCGTGGCCGGATGATCCGGGAAGTCGGTGAACGCCTCGGCCAGCGCCTCGCTCCAGCCGTCGATCGTGGCCAGGGGATTGAGCAGGTCGTGGGCGACCACCCCGGCGAAGTTGGCGAGCTCGGTGCGGTGCCGGCGCTCGGAGGTCACGTCGTGGAAGACAGTCACCGCGTAGCGGCCGCCGCCGGTGGCGGCCGCGATCGGCGTGGAGTTGACGCTGAGGATCCGCCCGTCCGGCAGGGCCGGGTTGCGGATCAGCAGGTCCATGTTGCGCACCTCGGCGCCGGCCAGGGCCCGCCGATGGGGCAGGTCCTCCGGCTCCAGCGCGGTGCCGTCCGGATGGAACAGGCCGTAGTAGTCCGGGTGCCGCATCAGGTCGGTCGGGCTGACCACGCCGCCGACCAGCCGCCGCACGGCCGGATTGCGCAGCAGGATGCGGCCCTGCTCGTCCATGACGGTCAGGCCCTCGCTCATCGAGTCGACGATGGTGGTCATCAGCTTGGCCTGCGCGGCCGCGGCCTCCTCGGCCGCGCGCAGTTCGCGCAGGATCGTGTTGCGCTCATCGCGGCCGAGGGCCAGAGCCAGACCCACGACCGCGATCATTCCGACGTACGCCTGAGCGACCAGCGCCCGGGCCGGATGCGAGCCGATCAGCGCGAACGGGCCGGTGCCGCCGAGCGTGTAGAGCACCGCGACGGCACCGAAGGCCAGGTCGTGCAGGATGACGAAGCCGGTGTGCAGGCGGGTGCCGGCCCAGACCGTCATGGCGATCAGTGAGAACGCCAGCGGCAGCCGGTTGTCGGTGCCGAAGACGGCCGTGTACGCCGCGATCGACAGCACGATCACGGCGATGTACTCGAGCTGTTTGCGGGGTGGCAGATCCGTCCAGATCCGGCGCAGCGACGGGGTGCGCCGCTGGTGGACGAGATAGCCGACGCGCAGCCCGGCGGCCCCGATGAGCAGGATGCTGACCGTGTTGCGGGTGAGCCACACCGCGGTGGCCGGCCCGGAGTAGACGCCGTTGACCGCCCACACGCCCGTCGGCCCGATCAGCGCGCCGACGGCGGTGGCCACGAACGACGCGGCGACCAGGCGCCACAGCTCCTGGGGCCGGGCCAGCGGGCGGTCCCCGCCGCCGCCCCACAGGCTGGGCAGCCATCGCCGGAAGAGGGTGACGAACAGGCACGCCTGGGCCAGGTTGGCCACCACGAACCACGCGGCCAGCGACGCGGGCGCGCCGGTGGCCGTGTTCACGCCCATCGTGACGGCGGCCAGGGCGAGCCCGTCGATCCAGCGCCAGCGGGAGCCCCACTGGGCCAGGAACCAGATGGCCGAGACGCCGGCCGCGGGCCAGACCATGCTCAGGTTGGTCTCGTCCAGCACCGTCATGCGGCCGACGTACGTGGCGGCCACGTACAGGACGGTGAACAGGACAGTACGCAGCAGCGAGGCGCGCAGCGTCATGCCCGCACGCAGCTCAGCCATCAGCGCACCGCCCCCTCACAAGGTCCTATCGACCCGCTCCGCGTTTCGATGAGCGGCTGCGGCAGGTGCGTTCTGTGCTACACCGCGTGCATCAAGTCCTAACGTCCGCTCTCAGCGACGACACAGGATGTGATCCGGAGCGGAAACACCGCCGAAACATCTTCCCCCGTACCGATGCGCCGCAAAGCCATAGACAGGGGCAAATGTGAAACGTATCAAACTCATCATGGCTGTCGTGCTGATCGCCGTCGGCGTGCCCACCCCGGCCGAAGCTCGTCCCGGCGGCGGGTTCGCCGCCCCGCCGACCGCGGACCGGCCCTTCTACCGTTTCTGGACCACCGGTGGGCTGATGACACCGGACTCGGCCGCCGCCCAGGTCGCTCAGATGGCCGCCGCCGGCGCCGGGGGAGTCGAGTACAACCAGGTCTCGCTCGGTGCGGCCGCCTACGATCCGGCCCGGCACGACTGGACCAACGACTCGTGGGCGACCGCCATGAAGGCCACCTTCGACGCCGGCCGCCGCGAAGGCCTCCAGGCCGACCACATCTACACGCCCGGCTGGTCGGCCGGCACCACGACCGTCTCGCCGGACGGGCCCGGCTCCGACCAGAAGATCGCCTTCGCCCGGCAGGTCGTGCCCGGCGGGTCCACCTTCGCCGGGCCCGTGCCGGCGCCGCCGTTGCCGGCCGGGGTGACCAAGCGGACGTTGCAGGCCGCGGTCGCCTATCGCTGCGTGGCCACCTGCGCCGAGGCCGTGCCGCTCCTGCGTCCCGGTTCGGCGGTCGACCTCGCCGGCAAGCCGAGCTGGACCGCGCCCACCGGCGGCACCTGGGTCGTGATCGGCAGCTGGATGATGGGCACCGGGCACACCGTCGGCCTGGCCGGCACCGCCCGGACCACCTATCTCGTCGACCACTTCTCGCTCGACGGCATCAACGCCGTCAAGCGGTTCTGGCGGGACGAGGTCCTCACGCCCGAGCTGGAGAAGTCGATCCGGTCGGCCGGCGGATCGCTGTTCTTCGACTCGCTCGAGCTCAACAGCTCCGGCGCCCAGGTGCTGCACTGGACCCCCGGCTTCCTGCGGGAGTTCGAGCGCCGCCGCGGCTACTCACTCGTGCCCTATCTGCCGGTCGTCGCGGTCAGCGACCCGGCCTACGACTTCCCGGGCGACACCGGCGACCGGGTCCGCGAGGACTACCGCGCCACGCTCAACGAGCTGTTCCGCGACCACCACCTGAAGCCACTCGCGGCCTGGGCCCATCAGCGCGGCCTGACGCTGCGCGGCCAGCCGTACAGCTCGTGGGGACCGTCCCCGGTCGACATGCAGGAACTCGCGGGGCTGCTCGACGTGGCCGAGGGCGAGGACCGCTCGTTCACCAGCGGCAGCGACGTCAACCATCTGGAGAACCGCTCGTCCGACGTCTGGCGGGCCCTGGCCGCCTCGGTCGCCCAGGCCGGGCACAACCTGCTCTCCACCGAGTGCTGCGCCGAGGGGCAGGCCCACCGCTATCCGCGCGCCACCCTGCTGTCGCACGTCAACCAGCAGCTCGTCACCGGGGTCAACATGATCGTCTGGCACGGCTGGGGCGACACGACGCCGGGCGCGGCCCGCGCCTGGCCCGGCTTCTCGTTGTTCAACGGCGGCGTCGCGGACGCGTACGGCCCGGTCAGCCCCACCTGGTCCGGCGACAGGACGATCAACGACTACGTGGCCCGGCTCCAGACCGTGCTGCGCCGGGGAGATCTGCGCGACGACGTGGCGATCTACCGGCAGGGCGGCGGGCACAGCCTGTCCGGCGCCACGGGCGACCTCTACTTCACCGACCAGTCCCTGGCCCGGGCCGGTTACACCTACGGCTTCATGGGCCGTACGCAGGTGGCCGACCGCGCCGCGACCGTGCGGAACGGGAAGCTGCTGTCGCTGGGCTACAAGGCCTTCGTCCTGAACAACACCCCCAACGTCAACTACGAGACCACGCTCGACCTGGCCACCGCCACGAAAATCCTGTCGTGGGCCCGGGCCGGCCTGCCCGTCGTGATCGTGGGGGAGACCCCCTCGCGGGTGCGGGGTCTGGCCCCGGGCCAGGACGCGCGGCTCCGCGCGGTGATCGGTCAGCTCCTGGCTCAGCGCACCGTACGGGTGGTCGACCGCGAGGCCGCCGTGACCGGCGCCCTGGCCGGGCTGGGCGTGCGGCCGGCAGCCTCGTTCGCGCAGCCGTCGCCGTTCCTGAACCTGCGGCGCACGACCCGCGACTCCGACTACTACTTCTTCTGGAACAACAGCGCCACGCGGGCCACGTCGACGGTCACGCTCACCGGCCAGGGCCGGCCCTTCCGGTACGACCCCTGGAGCGGCACGGTCACCCCGATCACCTCCTACACCCGGGTCCCGGGCGGGGTACGCCTCGACATCTCGGCCACCAGCGGTAACGGGGTGCTGGTCGCGCTCACCAAGGGCAACGAGGACACCGTGCGCACAACGTCGCCGTGGATCTCCACCGGCACCGGCACAGTCTCGCCGTCGTGGACGCTCGCCGTCACCTCGTACGAAAAGGGTGCGACGCCCGAGACGACGACCAGGCGGGCGCTCCCGCCGGTCGCGCTGACCGGCCCCACCCTGCCCGACTGGCAGCGGATCGCGGGCCTGGAAACGGTGTCGGGAACGGCCGTCTACAGCACGGCGATCACCTCACCGCGCGGCGGAAAGGCGCTGCTCGACCTCGGCACGGTTCTCGGCACCTATGCGGTCGAACTGAACGGCCGGAAGCTGCCGCCGGCCGACCTCATGGACCCGTCGGCGATCCAGGTGTCGCTGCGCCGAGGCGAGAACACGCTCCGGGTCCACGTGGCGACATTGCTCGGCAACGCGGCCTACGGCTCACGGCAGCCCTACGGCCTCATCGGACCTGTCCGGATCCATTGACCATTTCCAGGAAGGGAAACGCATGCGTAAACGTCTGATCGGCGGGGCGGCGGTGCTGGCGCTGTTCGCACCGTTCTTCACGCCCGTGGCGGCACAGGCCGCCGTGGACTGTTCGACGGTTCCGTGGATGAACAAGAGGAAATCGCCCGAGCAGCGGGCCTCGGCCCTGCTCGCGGCGAGCACCCAGCACCAGAAATACCGGTGGCTGGTGGAACAGCCGGCGAACAGCCCCACCCAGACGGAATGGCAGGGCGGGGTCGTCTATCCGGTGCAGGTGCCGTGCACGCCGACCGTGGTCTATTCGGACGGCCCGGACGGGGTGCGTTTCACCCCGGGCGTGACCGCTTTCCCGGCGACCATCGCGCAGGCGGCCACCTGGAACGAGTCGCTGGCCTACGCGAAGGGGAAAGCGCAGGCGGCCGAGGCGTTCGACAAGCAGAAGAACGTGCTGCTGGCGCCCGGGCTGGCCAGCGGCCGGACACCGCTGTCGGGCCGGACGCCCGAATATCTGGGTGAGGACCCGCTGCTCACCGGGCTGATCGCGGCAGCCGGGTCGCGCGGCATCGAGCAGGACGACCGGGTGCTGGCCACGCTCAAGCACTACGTCGCCAACGAGCAGGAGACCGACCGGCAGACCAGTTCCTCGAACGCGTCGGAACGGACGCTGCGCGAGATCTACGACCTGCCCTTCGAGATCGCCGTCGACCGGGGCGCGCCGTCGAGCGTGATGTGCTCGTACAACCAGATCAACGGCACCTATGCCTGTGAGAATCCGCGCCTGAACGGCGTACTCAAGCAGGACATTGGGTTTGATGGTTATGTCATGAGCGATTTCGGGTCGGTGCACTCGACCGCGGCCTCGCTCATGAACGGAATGGACCAGGAGCTCAACCGGCCGATCTGGTTCACCCCGGCCAGGCTCGACGCGGCGCTGGCCGCGGGGGAGATCACGCAGAAGCGGATCGACGCCGCCGCCTTCCGGGTCGTACGGTCGTACATCAAGGGCGGTCTTTTCGATAATCCGCTGCCGGCGGCCCCGGTGGCCGACGCCTCGACGGCGGCGCACAAGGCTGTTGCCTTGAATGTCGCCCAACAGGGATCGGTCCTGCTGAAGAACAACGGGCTGCTGCCGCTGTCACCGCGCAAGGGTGACGAGATCGCGGTGATCGGGCCGACGGCGTCATCCACGCCGACCAATGGCATCAGCGCGAGTTCCGTCTGCTCGCTGCCGTGGCGATTCGGCAATCCGACCACGCTGCAATGCGAGGACCTGGTATCGCCGGAAACCGCCATTCGCGACCGGGCGGCCCGCGCCAAGGCGTCGGTCACCTTCAACAACGGCAGCGACATCGCGGCGGCCGCAGCGGCGGCCGCCTCGGCCGACGTGGCCGTCGTCTTCGGATATCAGCGGGCCGGCGAGTTCACCGACCTGGCCGACCTGCGGCTGCAGGGCAACAGCGACGCGCTGATCGCCGCCGTGGCCGCGGCCAACCCCCGCACCGTGGTGGTCCTGCAGACGGGCAGCGCGGTCGAGATGCCGTGGATCGCCCGGGTGCCGTCGGTGCTGGAGAACTGGTACGGCGGCGAGCAGATGGGCCCGGCGATCGCGTCGCTGCTCTTCGGCGACACCAGCCCGTCCGGCAAGCTGCCGATGACCTTCCCCAAGTCGCTCGCGGACACCCCGACGGCCGGCAGCGCGGCGCAGTACCCCGGCGTCCTCGACGCGAACGGCATCCGGCAGGTCGACTACAACGAGGGCCTCAAGGTCGGCTACCGCTGGTACCAGAGCGAGGGCATCCGCCCGCTGTTCCCGTTCGGGCACGGCCTGTCCTACACGTCGTTCGCCTATTCCACGCCCAAGGTCACCGTCTCTCATGATTTGAGGATCAAATTCACGATCAAGAACACCGGCCGCCGTACGGGCACTGAGGTGGCCCAGGCGTACGTCTCGCTGCCCGCCGCGACGGGCGAGCCGCCGTCCCGCCTGATCGGCTGGGAGCGGGTCACCCTGGCTCCCGGACAGCAGAAGACGGTGGAAATCAACCTGAGCCGCTCCGACCTGTCCGACCTGCACCTGCTCCAGTACTGGGACTCGTCCCGCTCGTCGTGGACCACCGCCCGCGGCGTCTACGGCGTCAGCGTCGGCGGCTCCTCCGACGCCAAGGCGCGCACCTCGTTCCGCATCCGCTGATCGACAGGGTGGGGCGGCCCCGGCCGCCTCACCCTATTGTCGTCCCATGGCATCGCTGCGCACCGAAGACTGGGACGCCGGAGTGGGCGCCCGCACCCGCCACGAGGGCGACGAGTTCATCGACCTCGACCTGTGCGAGACCACCCTGGAGGGCGTCGAGTTCGACAAGTGCACGTTCCGCAACGCGCGCCTCAACTGCGCGGTGATGACCGACGTGGCCTTCCTCAACTGCACGTTCGTGGCCTGCAACTTCTTCGACGCCGAGTTGACGAACTGCAAGCTCGTCGGCAGCACCTTCGACCGCTGCTCCTTCGACCTGGCAACCGCCGACGGCGGCGACTGGTCGTTCACCTCGCTGCGCGCGGCCGACCTGTCCACGGCCACCCTGACCGGCCTGCGCATGCGCGAGGCCGACCTGACCGGGGTCCGCGCCCAGGGCGCCACCCTGACCGGCCTCGACCTGTCCGGCGCCCAGTTCCACCAGGCCGACCTGACCCGCGCCGACCTGCGCGGCAGCGACCTGAGCTCCCTCGACCCGGCCACTACAGCGATCCGCGACGCCATCATCACCTCCGACCAGGCGGTGACCATCGCGTCGGCCCTCGGCCTGGACGTGCGCGCGGCCTGAGGACAAGCCATGGCATCATGCTGGGCCATGGATCATCAGGGGCGGTTCCATGAGGCGGCGCGGGCGCTGGACATCCCGGAGGACGAGATCCGCCGGTTCACCGGTCATCTCCGCCTGACGATCCGCCTGACCGGCGGTTCAGAGCCATCTCCGGCGGGCGCCGACCTGCCACTCGTCCTGTCCGTCGACTGTGCGTCCCTGCCGAGGGTCGACGGGTTCGCCCTGCCGGCTTCGGGCTCGCTGCTGTTCTTCCTGGACCACGAGAACGACCATCTGGCCGCCGCCACCGGCTCACAGGAGTATGCGCGGGTCGAGCACACCCTCGACGCCGGCGCGGAGCAGCACACCGGCGCCACGCTGCGCGCGGAACTGCCCGACTGGTTCGACCCTGATATCGAAGAGGAAGACCTGTCCCTGTTCGAGCAGCAGCGAGCGGAAGACCTTCATCGCGACCTGCCCCACCTGGACGAGCTGATCGCCCTGGCCGACGACCTGTGGCCGCCCGACGGAAGAATGGCCATCGCCCACCTCGGCGGCTACGTCGACGACGAGGTGATGACGAGCATCGCCGAGCAGACCGCGACCGACGTGCCGACCGCGAGGTGGTACTCCCACGTGGAAAAGGAGAAACATCGCCTGGCGAGCGAGTGGCTGACCCTGGCCCGTTTCCCCCTGCCCGGCGGGTATTACTACGGGAGCTTCGTGATCCGCCACGACGACCTGGCCGCGGGCCGCCTGGACCGGGCGTACTCGGTGACCACGTTCAGCGAGTAGAAGTCAGCTCTGGCGGGTGCCGTCGAGGCTCTCGCGGATGATGTCGGCGTGCCCACCGTGCCGCGCGGTCTCCTCAATCATGTGGAAGAGCACGTACCGCACATTGCACTCGATGATGTCCGTACGCGCGCAGGGGCTGTCGAGATCCATGGAGGCGACGACGGCGCGGGACTCCTCGATCTGCTCGCGGTAATAGCCGACCCAGTCGTCCACTGTGTCACTCTCGCCGACCTCGAGGTCGGCGTCATAGGGCTCGGGCATGACCGCGGGCCAGTCCTCGGGCAGTTGACGCCCGGCCATGACCACCTGAAACCAGCGTCGTTCCCAGGTGGCCGCGTGCTTGATAAGCCCGAGCAGCGAGAGCGAGCTGGCGCTGGCCGCTTTCCGCGCCGAGACATCATCAAGCCCGTCCAGCGTCTCGATCAGCATTTTCCGCTGAGAGTCAAGAAAGCCTTCAAGAGCTTCCCGTTCCGACCTGTACGCAACTCGGGTGTCCCGGTACTCCGACATCCGAGGAAGCTAACAGACGGACTTCGAAGTCCCCTTCAGTCCGCAGTCGAACCGCCTGGCTTTCCGATGAACCGCAGGCCCATGTCTTCGTCTTCAGCGGGGCCGCCGGGGACGTCTACGTCCAGATCCTCCTCCTGCCCGACGAGTACGCGGAGGACCCATGGACCGGCGCGAAACACAAGTGGCCCGCGATGTCGATCGCTTCCTACGCAAGCTGATCGGCAACATCGAGGAACGGGATTGGAACGAAGCGGCGGCCAAGCTGGGACGGCTGGCCCACCATGAGTTCGAGGATTACACGCACTGAAGGTCGGCCGCTGAGAAGCCCTCGGAGAGTCAAGGCCTCTTGTCGGCCTTGCGGCGCTTCTCCTCGGCGTCGGCGATGCCGTGGGCTACGGCCGTTCGGATCACCCGGTACAGGACGGCTATGCCGAGCAGCGTGAGCAACAACGATCCGATGGTCTCCCCGTCCATGACATCAGACTAGATGATCATGGTCGGCTTTCGGGTGGGGCGGCGCTGTCGTCGCGGGGCAGAATGGGAGCGGTGCGTGTATTGATCGTGACGGCTGGGTCCCGGGGCGATGTCGCTCCCTTCACCGGGCTCGGGCAGCGGCTTCGGCGGGCCGGGCATGACGTGGCCCTGGCCGCGCATGAGCGGTTCGGTGGGCTTGTGCGGGAAGCGGGGCTTGAGCATCGGGCGCTGCCGGGGGATCCGGTCGAGCTCACCCGGGCCCGTACGGCGGCGCCGTCGCCCGAAGCGGCTCGGGCGGTGTTCTCGGGCTTTCTCGATGAGCTGGGGGACGGGGTCGTGGCTGCGGTCGGGGCTGGGGCCGATGTTGTGCTCAGCGCGTTCGGGCCGGCGCCGCTCAGCCGGGCCGTGGCCGAGCGGGCCGGGATTCCGAGCGCGGGGGTCTATCTGGCGCCTGGTGTGCCGACCGCGGAGTTTCCGCCGCCCGGGTGGCCGGCGGGCGGCGGGGTCGACAATCTCGCGGCCGGGCGTGAGGTGCTGGAGCGGACCGGGTCGCTCTACGCCGATGTGCTGCTGCGCCTTGGCCTGAGCGTTTCGGATCAGGACTGGCCGATCTTCCATGGTTACAGCCCGGCGGTGGTTCCCCGGCCCGCCGACTGGCCGGCCTCGGTGCGCGTCACCGGCTATTGGTGGCCGGCTTCGCCGCCGGGATGGCGTCCGCCGCGAGAGCTCGCCGACTTTCTTCAGGCCGGGCCCCCGCCGGTGTTCATCGGGTTCGGGAGCATGACGCCGGAACCGGAGCGGCTCTCCGCGCTGGTCGCGGCGGCGGTCGAAAACGCCGGCGTGCGGGCCGTCGTTCAGGCCGGGTGGGCCGGGCTGGGCGCTGGGGGAGAGAACATCCTGTCGGTCGGCGATGTGCCGCACGAATGGTTGTTTCCCCAGGTGGCGGCGGTCGTCCATCATGCCGGGGCGGGCACGACCGGAGCGGGGCTCCGCGCCGGGGTGCCGGCGGTGGCGGTGCCCGTGCTCGTGGATCAGCCGTTCTGGGCGGCGCGGCTGCACGAACTCGGGGTGGCGCCTCGTCCGCTGCCCATGAGAGAGCTGACGGCCGGCGCGCTCAGTGACGCGCTCCGCGAATGCCTCGACCGGCCGGGCTATCGCGCGCGGGCCGCCGAGCTCGCCCTCCTGATCGGCGCGGAGGACGGCCCGGCGGCGGTGATCGAGTTTCTAGAGCGCCTCTGACCCGAACCAGCGGGCCAGATGGCCGTCCAGGTCCCGCTGGTCGTCGCCGATCCAGGCGACGTGGCCGTCGGGGCGGACCAGGGCGCCCGGAATGTCCAGGCCGGCGAGAAAGTCCAGGACGCCCGGAACGTCCGGCGCAGCAAGAGCGTCCGGCGCGGCAAGAGCGTCCGGGGTAGCCAGAGAGCCCACATAGTCGACCCGGTCCGACCACCCGCCCACGGTCAGGCGGCCGGTGCGATCGAGCAGCAGACCGCGGCCGTTGTGCATGCGGGCGTAGACGTTGCCGACGTCGGGCAGGCGGCGGCCTAGCAGGTCGGGGCCCTCGCCGAAGTCGTACCGTACGCCGATGGCGCTGATCTGTTCGAGCAGGTAGCGGTTCACGTCGTCGAAGTCCATCAGCTTGGTGAACAGCCGGCGTAGGGCCTGCGCACCCGGCTCGGTGGACAGCAGTGCGGTCTGGGCGCGGGTGTTGTCGAGCACCTCGGCCGCGACCGGGCGGCGTTCGGCCTCGTAGGTGTCCAGGAGAGACGAGGGCGCCCAGCCCCGGATTCGCGCGGCCAGCTTCCAGCCCAGGTTGAACGCGTCCTGAAGGCCCAGGTTGAGGCCCTGCCCGCCGATGGGCGGATGGATGTGGGCGGCGTCGCCGGCCAGCAGGACCCGGCCCACCCGGTAGCGGTCGGCCAAGCGGGTCGCGTCGCCGAAACGGGACATCCAGCGCGGGGAATGTATGCCGAAATCGGTGCCCGTGAGGGCGTACAGCTGCTCCTGGAAATCCTTGAGAACGGGCGGCTCGGAATGGTCGCTGACACCGGCCGCGGGGACGATGACCCGGTACAGCCCGGCGCCCGCCGGTCTGATCTTCACGCGACGGTCCGCCACCTCGGACGGGGGCGTTGCCAGCGCCATTTTGCCCATCAGTGTGTCGTTGCGGGAGGGCTCGCCGGGGAAGCCGACGCCGAGCAGTTTGCGAATCGTGCTGTGCGCGCCGTCGCAGCCGACGAGATAGCGTGCGCGCAGCCGTTCGCCGCCGGCCAGTTCGGCGGTCACCCCGTCGTCGTCCTGGTCGAGGCCGACGACCGTACAACCGCGCCTGAACTGCGCGCCGAGCCCGATCGCGTGCTCGGAGAGCAGGCCGACGACGACCGGCTGGGCAATGCCGAGCAGATAGGCGTACGGCGAGTCCAGGCCCCCGGGCGCGGGTTTGTCGATGGCGGCGAAATAGGCGCCGGCCGGGCGCCGCCGCCCATGGTCGCGAATGCGGTCGAGCAGCCCGCGCATCGCCATGAGCTCGAGGCTGCGGATGTGCAGGCCGACGATGCGGGCGGACGAAACGGGCTCGGTCTCCTTCTCCAGAACCAGAACCCGTACGTCGTGCAGCCGCAGTTCCGCGGCCAGCATCGCGCCCGCCGGGCCGCCGCCGGCGATGATCACGTCTTGCATCAATGGTGCCTTTCGGGAGGGCAGAACGCGCTCCCGGCGACGTCTATGTCAATCGCCCGACCGTGACGGCAAGGGGGAGCGCCCACAGCATTACAGCGTTCATGGGTCTCACCTCCTCGGCCGGTGTCGCGGTCAGGGTGCAAGCTACCGGTCCGGCCGTCGTCCAGTCCACTCGGCCTTTTTGGGGAATTGACATCCATCATTTTGATGCCGAGTATTGGGAGCGCTCCCAAGCGGATGGAGGCGGTTGTGCGTTGGTATCGGCGTGTCCTGACCGGCACGGTTCTGGTGATGGCGGCGGCTACCGTCGGTGGTGTGCCGTCGGGGGCGAGCGCCGCGGCGGAGAGCGCGGTCCGGGTCGACGTCGACGCCCGGGCCGGCCTGGCCCGAGTCGGCGATGTCGCGCTCGGGGTCAACCACGCGATCTGGGACTCGCAGCTCGGCACGCCGGCCGTGGCCGACCTGCTGGGGGACGCCGGGGTTCAGATGGTGCGCTACCCCGGGGGTTCGTACGCGGACATCTACCACTGGAAGGACCACACCGCGCCCGGCGGATACGTCGCGCCGGACACCGACTTCGACACCTTCATGGCGGGGGCGCGCCGGACCGGCGCCGAGCCGATGATCATCGCGAACTACGGGACGGGCACGGCGCAGGAGGCGGCCGACTGGGTGCGGTACGCCAACGTCACCAAGGGGTACGGCGCCAAGTACTGGACGATCGGCAACGAGAACTACGGCAACGGGCACTACGGATCGGCCTGGGAGGCTGACGACCACGCCGACAAGAGCCCCAAGGAGTATGCGGCGCACGTGGTGTCGTACGCCCAAGCGATGAAGGCCGTTGATCCAACGATCAAGATCGGCGCCGTGCTGACCATGCCGGGCAACTGGCCCGACGGCATCGTCGCGGCCGGTGACGAGGGCAGCTGGAACCAGGAGGTGCTGACCCGGGCCGGCGCGGCCATCGATTTTGTGGACGTCCACTGGTACCCGGGCGGCAGCACGCCGGCCGAGGCGCTGACCAAGACCACGCATATTCAGGACGCCGTTTTTCTCTTGCGGCAACAGATTCGGTCGTACGCCGGTGAAGGCTCCGAAAGAATCAAAATCAGCATGACCGAGACGAACGTCGACGTCGGGCGCAATACGCAGCCGGGCGCGCTGTTCCTGGCCGACGTCTACAGCGGCCTGCTCGAACAGGGCGTCTTCACGGTGCACTGGTGGAACGTCCACAACGGCCTCGGCACCGTCTCCGAAGTCGCAGGCCACACCGACTACGGCGACTATGGCCTGCTTTCCAGCGGTAACTGCACGGCCGACAACTCAGTCTGCCAGCCGCCGATGAACACGCCCTTCGCGCCGTACCACGCACTGTCGCTGATGGGCGACTTCGCTCGCACCGGGGACCAGTTCATCGGCGCCGGAACCAACGACGAGCTGGTCAGCGCTCACGCCGTGCGCCGCGCCAACGGCGACCTGGCCGTGCTGCTGATCAACAAGGACCCGTCGGCCGGCCGCACGGTGGCGCTGAACTACCACGGATTCACCCCGGCCCCGGGCGCGCCGGAGGTCTCCTCGTTCGGCAACGGCGACGACGCGATCACCACCGGCGGAAGCGGGCAGACCCTGGCGCCGTACGAGATCAAGCTCGTGACCCTGCACCCGGCCGGACCCACCGTGGCCGGGCCGAAGGCGCCGGCCCAGCCGACGGCGACCGTGACCGACCGCACCGCGACGATCTCGTGGCCGTCGGCCGGCGCCGGACTGAAGTACGAGTTGTTCCGCCAGAACGGCGGCGTGAGCGAGCAACTCGGCGAGACCACCGCGACGTCGTTGACGGTGCGTAATCTCGAGCCGGGCCGCCGTTACACGGTGAACGTGCTGGCCCGTGACGGAGCGGGACGGCAGTCGGCGAGCTCACCCCCGGTGACGTTCACGACGGGCACCCCGGCGTCCTCGGCCTGCACGGTCAAGTTCCGCGACACCAACGACTGGGGCAACGGCTACGTGGGCTCGATCGACATCACGAACAACGCGGCGGCCCCGGTGAACGGCTGGACGTTGACGTTCACCTGGCCCACCGCATGGCAGTCGGTGAGCAGCGGCTGGAGCGCGTCGTGGGAGCAGACCGCCCGCACGGTCCGCGTCACAAGCGACGGCAGCCTGGCCGCCGGCGCGACGGCAACGGTCGGTTTCGTCGGCGCCTACAGCGGCCCGAACGTGCTGCCAACGGCCTTCACACTCAACGGAACGGTCTGCACCAGCGTTTAGCGGCCCCGGATTCTCGGCCGCGGCCAGAATGCGCTGGACATCCACTCAGGTCAAAGGCACGAAGGAACTCTGGTAGCGCCAGTGCATCGCGTGGGTCGGGGCGGAGAGCACCCTTCCGTACAGCTCCGATCGATCCTGGGAAGCGGGAACCGGAGCCAGCGGACGGCCGTGTGCCAGCGCGGTGAGCACCTGCGACGCGTGCTCCTCGGCCAGGATGGCGCGGAACACCGCCTCCTCCAGCGTCGCGCCCACGATGACGGCGCCGTGCCAGCGCAGCAGCGCGATCGCCTCGTCGCCGAGGATCTCGACGAGGCGGCGGGCCGCCGGCCGGTCACGGACCAGGTCGGGCTCCTCCCAGAGGGGCATCCGCCGCGGCCAGAAGGCGGCGTGCATCATCAGCAGGTCGCCCGGCACCTCGGCCAGGGCGCTCAGCGCGACCAGCGACGGCGAGTGCACGTGGATCAGTGACCTGATCGCCGGGTTGAGGCGGTGGGCCTCCGAGTGCATGTGCAGCTCGAGCGGCCGCCCCGGCTCGAAGTCGTCGTCGAGGCCCAGCTCGAGGACGTCGGCCGGGCGCACGCGGTCCTTGCGGACGCCCGCGCCCGGGCAGATCAGATAGCGCGAAGGGTCGTCGGTGAGCAGGCTGACGTGCCCGAACATGCCGACGAGCCGGTGCTCGGCCAGGATGCGGGTCGCGGTGGCGAGGTCGCTGCGCATGCGCCGAAGCGTAGGCCCGCCGGCGATGTCCGGGTTGCACGCTAAGAGTTCGGGAACGGCGCCCGGTCCTGCTGGCACACGGTGCCCTTCGGGGGCAGGGCGCCGCCGATCAGATACTTCGTGTACCAGCCGGTGACGCACGCGCTGAAGCTGCTCGTGTGGCCGAAACCGGTCATCGTCAGCAGGCGGGCGTTGCCCAGCTCGCGCTCCATCCGCTGGGCGAAGGCGTAGCGCGTCGCCGGGTCGTACGTCGGGTTGACCAGCAGGACCGTCGCCGACGTCTTCCTGTCCCACGGGCCGTTGTAGCGCTCGGTGGTCCGCGGCCAGTTCGCGCAGCCGACCTCGCCGAACGCCTCGGCCCGCCCGAACGTCGGGTGCGCCGCCTCGAACACCTTCGCAATGCCGGGATAGACGGCCGGATCGCGCGGCAGCGGCGCGTCGGCGCAGTTCACGGCGTAGAAGGCGTCGTTACCGGTGTACGAGTACGCGTCCGGCAGACCACCGCGGGCGGGCGGCGCCGTGATTTTCCCGGGGGACACGCGAAGCGGCGTGGGCGCCCCGGTGATCGTGTCGTACGCGAGCCGCAGGATCTCGGCCGTCTCCGGGAAGGACGCGATGTCGTACATGCTGGAGGAGATGTAGCCGGTGAAGTCGTCGAGCGTGACCTCGCCGTATCCGGGAAGCGTCACCGGGCCCTGCCGGAAGCGGAGCCTGACCTTCTCGTACTTCGCCCGGGCGTCACCGGACAGCGCGCAGGCGGGGCCGGCGGCGTCGCACGCGCGCAGGAAGCCGGCCAGGGCGATCTCGAAGCCGCCGGCGCGGTCGAACTTGTTGGCCAGGCGCCGGTTCGCGCGCTGGTCGGGGTCGACGTTGCCGTCCAGCACGACCGCGCGGACCTTGCGCGGGAACAGGTTGACGTACGTGGCGCCGAGGTGGGTCCCGTACGAGTAGCCGATGTAGCTCAGCCTGGCGTCACCGACCGCCTGCCGCAGCAGGTCGAGGTCCTTGGCGACGTTCAGGGTGCTCATGTGCGCGAGCAGCGGGCCCGCGTCGCGCTTGCAGGCCTCGGTGTATTCGTAGTTCGCGCGCAGCGTGCTCGCGATCTCCGGCTTGCTCAGCGGGACGAGCTTCATCCGCGCGAGCAGCGCCTCGGCCTCGGCGTCGGTGGCGAAACACTGCAGCGGGTCGCTGGCCCCGATGCCGCGCGGGTCGAAGCCGACGATGTCGAAGCGGGCCAGCACGTCGGCCGAGACCAGCTGATCGGCGACGGTGACCATGCCGCGGCCGGCGCCGCCCGGTCCGCCGGGGTTGACGAAGATGGTGCCGATGCGGCGGGCGGGATCTCCGGCCGGGCGGCGGGCCAGCGCGATCGTGGTGGTGGCCCCCCGGGGCCGGTCGTGGTCGAGCGGCACCTGCTCGGTTGCGCATTGGTAGCCGGCGAGTTCCTCTTCGGCGCAGGCGGTCCAGGCGAGCTTCGGAGCGGCCTGCACGGCCTGGGGCGCGGCGACGAGGGCGGACAGGACGGCGAGTGCGGTGGCGACCTTCGACAGTTTCATCGTTCCTCCCGCGGGCCATCGTTTCATGACATCGACCTTGATCGTTGTCCCGTTGGTGGCGTGACCGCCGTCTCGCGCACGCATCAGCGCCGGTGCGCCCGGGTACAAGCAATGCCGTACAGGTCAAGATCAAGATCTAAGGTTCTGGAGGTACGTCATGAGCGACGCCGCCGAGAAGCGTGAAGAACTCGAGGAACTCGCCAAGGAGCGCGTCGAGGATCTGCCGGGCGAGACCGCGCTCGGCCACCGTGACCCCGAGGCGGGCGGCGAGGGTGACCCGCAGGACTACGAGGGCAACCGCGACGTGAAGCTTCCCTGACGCTTCTCTCAAGGTCGCCGGGGGCCGACCGATACAGGCGGCATGGTTCTCCGGCACTCAGGTCAGCCGTCGGCCGCCCTGTCCTCCCGTCTGCTCGACGGTCAGGCACAGGGCGGTGGCGTGCTGGACAGGCTCACCCGGCTCGCGTCGCGCCTGCTGGGCGCTCCCGTGGCAGCGGTGTCACTGGTCGGCGACGACCGCCAGGTGTTCCTCAGCGCGGTCGGCGAACCGCCCGGGCTCGCCTATTCGCCCTGCCGGCACGTGGTCGAGGCCGACGCGCCGCTGATCATCGGTGACATCCGCGCCGACGGGCGGGTCCGCGACCGGGCCGAGCTCACCGCGCTCGGCGTCGCCGCCTACGCCGGCTATCCGCTGCGCTCCCCGCGCGGCGAGACCCTCGGCTCGTTCTGCGTCATCGACGTCGAGCCCCGCGACTGGACCGCCGAGGAGCTCTCCACCCTCGGCGACCTGGCCGCGGCCGCCGAGTCGGAGCTGGCCGCCCGCCTGGCCGACACCGAGATCCGCACCCGGGCCGCCCGCGCCCAGGCCCAGCTCGACACGGCCAAGGCGGTCACCGCCGACGGCCTCGAGGCCCGCTTCCGCTCGATGTTCGAGTCGTCGCCGATCGGCGTGGCGCTGGTCGGGCTGGACGGCTCGTTCCTGCGCGTCAACGCGGCCATCGCCACCATCACCGGATACAGCCTGGACGAGCTGCTCGCCAGCAACTTCCAGTCGCTCACCCACCCGGCCGACCTCGAGGCGAGCCTCGACATGGTGACCCGGATGGTCGCCGGCGAGGCGCACACCATGCGGGTGCACAAGCGGTACATGCGCAGGGACGGCACCCCGGTCTGGTGCATGGTCTCGGTGGTGCTGCTGCGCGACGACGAGAACCGCCCGCTCCAGTTCCTCATGCAGATGGTCGACATCGACGTCGAACGGCGCAGCCAGGACCAGGCCGAGGCGCTGGCCGCCCGCGAGACCTACCGGCTGCGGACCACGATCAGCATCCAGCGGGAGGTGGCCGCGGCCGCCTCCGACCGCGGCGAGGCCCTGCGGCTGATCGCCGAGCGGACCCTCACCGCCATCCCGGCCGACGGCGCCGTGGTCGGCCTCGTCCACGGCCCGGTGCTGCGCGCCGCGGCCAAGGCCGGCTCGCTGGCCAACCGGGAGATGCCCGAGGCGCCGATCGCGAATTCGCTGTCCGGGGTGGCCGTGCGCACGCGGACCACCCTGCGCTGCGACGACACGACCGAGGACCCGCGGGTCGAGCCGGCCATGTGCGAGGCGCTCGGCATGCGCTCGCTCATCATCGCGCCGCTGCTGGTCGACGGAAATCCGGTCGGCGTCCTCACCGTCTCCAGCGGCCGCCCGAACGCCTTCGACGAGGCCGACGAGCAGCAGCTCACCCTGCTGGCCGACGCCCTGTCGGGCGCGCTGCGCCACGCCGAGGAGGCCGAGCACCGGGCCCGCCTGCTGCGGCAGGCCAACGAGGCGGTGGCGGCGTTGCAGGACAGCGAGGCCCGCTTCCGGTCGGCGTTCGACAACAGCCCGCTCGGCATGGCCCTGACCAGCCTGCGCCCGGACAACCTGGGCGTCGTGCTCCAGTCGAACGCGGCCATGGCCGCGATCACCGGGTATTCCATCGAGGACCTGGTCGGCGGGCACGTGCACCAGTTCCACCACCCGTACGACCACGCCGAGACCGACCGTCACCTGGCCGCGCTGTGCGCCGGCGACGTCGACACGGCGATCGTCTCCAAGCGTTACCGGCACGCCGACGGCCACCTCGTCTGGGTGCAGATCCATGGCGCGGTCGTACGGGACGAGGCCGGCGTCCCGCACTATCTGATCACCCAGGTGCAGGACGTGACGGCCAGCCGCGCGATCGACGAACAGCTCCGCCAGCGCGCCCAGCTGCTCGACCTCACCCAGGACGCGGTGATCGTGCGCGACCTGAGCGGCCGCGTCCTCTACTGGAACCCGGCCGCCGAGCGCGTCTACGGCTGGCCGGCCGACCTGATCGTCGGCCACGACCTGGACAACCTGCTCGGCACCGAGTTCACCGACGGCGCCGACCGCCGCTCGGTCACCGACGCCCTGCTGAGCGACGGCCTGTGGGCCGGCGAGATCGACCACAAGCGCGCCGACGGCCGCCGCGTGCGGGTGCTGTCCCGCAAGGCCGTCCAGTGCGACTCCGAGGGCAACCCGTTCGCCATCCTGTCCATCAACACGGACGTGACGGCCAGCCGCGAGGCCGAGAAGGCCCGCGACGCCGCGATCGCCGACCTGAACGAACGCAACCAGCAACTGGAGGACGCCAACCAGCTCAAGCAGGACCTGATCGGCATGCTGGGCCACGAGATCGGCAACCCGCTGTCGTCGATCCTCGGCTACACCGAGACCATCGCGGACACCTGGGACGTCCTGCCGGCCGACCGCCAGCGCGCGATGCTGGCCGCCGTCGACCGCAACGCCCAGCTGCTGAACGGCATCGTCCGCGAGGTCCTGGCCATGGTCACCCTGGACGCCGGCAAACTGACGGCGACCCCGGAGCCGGTCAAGGTGCGTTCCCACCTCGAGGCCGCGGTGACGACAACAGATCCGGGTGTACGGGCTCTGGACCGTTTCGGTTCGTCGAGCCGCATCCAGGCCCGCATCGACTGCACGGAGACCCTGAGGGTGTCGGTGCAGCCCGGCCACCTGGACCAGATGCTGACCAATCTGATCTCCAACGCGGCCAAGTACGGCGGAGGAGCAACGGCGGTGACCGCCGAGACCACCGAGGGCCAGATCCGCATCGTCGTCCGCGACGGCGGCCCCGGCGTCCCGGCCGAACTCCAGCCGAACTTGTTCAGCCGCTTCGCCCGGGCCGAGTGCACAGCCCGAACGGTGAAGGGCACAGGCTTGGGCCTCTACATCGTCCGAGAGCTGGCCCGGGCAAACGGCGGCGACTTGCGCTACGAGCCGGCCCCCGGCGGCGGTTCCATGTTCGTGATCACCCTGCCGGTCGCCGACTGACCACAACCCTTGTGGGCACCTCGTTCTGGCTGCTGGAGCCACTAAACTCCGGGATGTGACCGGCTTCCCCGACGAAGCCGAATCAACCGTCCGGAGGTCATGGCGGGAGGTCCGATGAGGGAGTTCTCCAGCAGCCCCGAATACTGGGACGATCACGAGGGTGGGGATCCTCACGAGGAGTTCAACTCGTCAGACCTGGTCGCGAACGCGATCCCGCCCTCGCCTCTCGTTGGCTGGCCGGCCACCATGCGGCCGGTAGAGCACTCGGAGGAACCGGCACCAGGCGTCGATGAGCTCGGCTTCATCGATGGAGAGCCTCCCCTGGAGGTGAGCGACGAACCGCCGGTTCGGGGCGCAGAGTATGCGCGAATCGGCGAACTCGAAGAGCCGGAAGAATCGCCGGCAGGTCTGCTCGACGACCGCGCCCAAGCGGAGGTTCGTGCTGAGGTGCACGAGGCTTCTGGCGAGGAGCCGGAGGTTCCGGATGAGGGGCAGGAGGTCGCTGCCGAGGGGCGGGAAGTTCCGGTTGAAGGGCGGGAACCTCCCCTCGAAGAGCGGGAGGTTCCTACTCAGGGGCCAGAGCCGATCGAGGACGAAGCGCTTGAGCGAGTTCGGCCGGATTTCTTCAGGGAGCTTCGGCAGGAGGCGGACGCCAGCTTCACGGCCGAGAACTGGGAGCGGGAGGCCGAACGGCAGCGCGAGATCGAAGGGCAGATCGAACGGGTCGGGGTGCTGATCGACAAGGTGATCGCGCTTCCTTTCGTACAGGACCGCAAGGAACTGGCCCAAGAGCTCAAGACGTTGAGCGGCACTGACCTACGGCGATGCCTGGAGAAGATCGGCGACACGTTGGAAGCGCTGGCGCCGCCGCGGGCGAAGGTCGTGGCGGCACGCGACCCGGCGGAGCAAATCGAGCTTCTCGAGCGGTCGGTTCGCGAGGTCGAGAAGCTCGGGTCACCGACGATCGTGGTGATGCCGGCGCCGGACGGCCGGGTCGAGGGCCGGATGCCTCAGCGTGAGGTGACCGACGTCGAGGTGGTGAAATCGCGCGGGGTGATGTTCGGAGCCGACGCGACATTGGACATCGTGCATCGATGCGAAGTGCAGAGCCCGGTCATCGAGATCGCCGCGCTCATCGACTCGGCCGACAACGGCGCGTCCTGGGAGGCTTTGTGCTGCGAGCCTCCGCCTGGATCCGCCGAAGGGCGCGCCGCCGCCGGCGTCCGGCCTCGGATCGTCGATTGTCAGGCCGTGTCGATCGGCGACAACAACACTCAGCGGAACGTTTTCGAGCATCGGATCTCTGACTGTGAAGTCAACGTGGGCGTGCTGCTGGCCGACCACGACATCCGTGAGGCGCTCGAGGCGTACCGGAACGAGACCCTGAGCGATCGTGAGCGTGCACAGGCCCGGGAGCAACTGCGGCGGATCGTCACGCGGGTCGTGAATCTCACCGACGCCAGCGCGCTGATCCCGGACGAGACGCTCACTCGGGACGCCTCCGAGGCCGCCGCGCGACCCGATGTGCGAAGCCGGGAAGCCGGGATCCGGGTCATGCACGGCATGGGCGTCGCGATCGGCTGGGGTACGACGGTCAGCAGTCGTACGGAGACGAAGATCGGCCGGTTCCAGATCCGCTGACCCGGGTCAGTAGTGGGCGAGAACCTGGGTCACCGGATGTCCCAGCACGGAACCGATCGCGGTGAGCTCCGCGGCGCTGAGCTCCCACTCGCGGCGTGACCAGTTCCGGGCGCTGACCTCGAAGCGTGCGAACCCGATCGGGGCCTCGAAGCGAAGGTCGGTGAGGGCGAGCGCGGCCGAACAGCACGGCGTCGTCACACCCAGGTCGTGGACGGTCGGCACGCCGGGCAGCAGGCTCCAGAACCAGTTCAGGCCGATCGCCTCGTCGCAGCGGGGGCAGAAGACGTCTTCCATGTACTCGCCACCGTCGATGACGGTGATGTGGTCGTGGAACACCGGGTCGACGGACTCGACGTGGTCTCCCGGGCCTTTGAAGAGGCTGGTGACGTATGCCGCCGCGGCGGTGGCCGCCTCTGTCGTGGGCTGCCACTCGGGATCGGTGGGGATCACCCGGATGGAGAGCTCGCTCATTTCGTCCTCGGTTCGGCGGGACCCGAGTCTACGAGCCGGTGATGGGCGCGGCCATAATCACCGGTCTGGGATGGGCGATCGTGGGGGCTCGGAAATGGCGTCCGGCAAGGAACTGGTCAGTGTGGATCCGACCGTCATGGCCTGGGAGGACGGGGAGCGGGAACGCTGGCTGGCCCGGGCCGCCGCGCTCGATCACGGCCGTGCGGAGGACGACTGGGCGCGGGAGGCCAACAGCGCCGACCGGCTCTCCGATCTGCTCCCCGTTCAAGTTCCCTGGCTGTTCGCGAAGGGGCCCGAACCGGCGGCCCGGGCGATGCTGGCCGGGCCGATGATGCTGCGGCAACGGCAGCGGCTGGACATCGGGCGGGTGGCGATCGCTCGGTTCGAGCTGGGCGCCCTGGAGCTCGCGCTTCGTGAAGCGGGGGAGAGCCCCGACCACCTCGGCCTGCTTCTGTTGCCCTTCCGGGGGCCCGAACCGGCCGCTCTGGTGGCCGGATGGCTGCGGCATCTCGGCTCGGCCCGGCTGTGGGCGCGGCTCTGGCTGCACCGTCATGCCGAAGCGGCGGCCCGGGCGCTCGGCCCGGTCGCGCTCGGCAAGCCCGGCAAGGCACGCCAGAACGCCGAGGACGCGCTCCGCTACCTCGTGGACACCGGGCACGAGGTCACCATCGCCGGAGGTGGTAAGGCCGGCCGCGGAAGGAAGACGCCGGAGTGGACGCTGCCCGAGCTGCGCCGGGCCGGCGGCGGCGTCCTCGCCGAGGACCAGGTGGCGCGACTGGTCGAGGCGCTGACGGAGCTGCGGCTGGAAGACCCTCCGGAGCCTGCCCCCGGCGATCCCGTGGGCGACGGCCTGCCCCTCGTGGTCGAGTCGTCGGCGGCCGCGCAACCCGGGGTGCGGGCGCCCAGCCCCGAGGCGGCGGCGCTCCTGGCTGCCTGTGACCGGGGGAGCCTGGCCGAGTTCGGGCGGGCCCTGCTCGATCAGTGGCTCACCGCCGACATGCCGGCGTCGGAGGCGTGGGTGGTTCTCGCGCAGGCCCACCTCGGCGACGACGCCACCATGGACCGGCTCGCTCCTCTGGTGCGCTCGTGGCCGGCCCGCAGCCGGTGGGCGCGGGCCATCGACGGGCTGGCCGTGCTGGCCACAGCCGGCACCGATGTGGCCCTGCGCCATCTTCTCGCCATCGAGGAGGGCATGTCCGGTGGGCCGACCAACGACCGCGCCCTCATCTATCTCACCCAGGCCGCCGCCCGCCGCGGGCTGTCCGTCACCCAGCTGGCCGATCGCCTCGCCGTCACCCACGGGCTCGATCGCGGGATCACCCTGGACTACGGCCCGCGCTCGTTCACCGTCGTCGTCGACGACCATCTCACCCCGCACGTCCTGAGCTCCGACGGCCGCCGCCTCGCGCGGCCTCCCAAGCCCGGCGTCAAGGACACCAAGCCCGAGAGCTTCCAGGATTTCGTACGCCTGAAGAAGGAGCTCCGCCTCACCGTCTCGGCGCAGACCGCGCGCCTGGAACGCGACATGCTCGCGCACCGGGCCCGCCCGGCCACCGACGTGACGGCGCCGCACCCGATCCTCGGGCCCCTCGCCCGGCGGCTCCTCTGGGGCGAGCCCGGCCGCCGGCTGCGGATCGCGGAGGACGGCAGCTTCGCCGACGTGCACGACACGACCGCCGCGGTCGACGGCGATGCCATGCTCCGCCTCGTGCACCCCGCGGAGCTGGAACCGGCCGAGCTGGCCGACTGGCGGCAGATCTTCGCCGACTACGAGATCCTGCAACCGTTCCCGCAGGTCCACCGCCCGTTCGTGGCCCTGACCGGGGCGCAGCGGGCGGCGACGAGCCTCCCCGGTTTCGGCCCGGTCGCGACCGGCGCGGTCGTGGGGCTGCTGAACCGGGGCTGGCTCGGCAACGGCTACCACGCGGGCAACCGGCTGAACACGCACACCCAGTTCACCCACGCCCTGCCGGGCCGGATGGTGCTGGTGATCGAGGTCGATCCGGGCGTCACCACCTCGGCCGTCAACACCGTCGACGAGCAGCGGGTGACCGAGGTCTGGGTCGACGATGCCCGCTCCGACCACTGGCAGGTCGCCCGGACCACCCCGATGGGCGCGTGCGACGCGGCCGCCCTGTCCGAGTTGCTCGTCGCCCTAGACGCAACCCTCCGGTTGCGATAGCTTGAGTAGCAACCAAACGGTTGCTACTAGGAGGCAGTCATGGCATTCCCCGATCGCATCGAGCGCACCCTCGACCTGTCCCAGCCGCCGGAGCGGGTGTGGGCCGCGCTGACCACGGCCGAGGGGCTCGGCACCTGGTTCGGCCACAGCGCCGAGGTCGACCTGCGCGTGGGCGGGCTGATCAAGCTGGCCTGGACCAGCGGCGACACGGCCACGCTGGCCATCGAGCGGCTCGAACCGCCTCGCGTGCTGGGCTACACGTGGGCCATCTCCGGGCTTCCGGAGGGCGACCCCCGGCGTACGTACGTGGAGTTCACTCTCGAACCCGCCGGCGACGGCACCACCCTGACCATGGTCGAGAGCGGCTTCGCCCAGGTGCCGGACGACGCGCACAAGGCCGCCTTCGAGGGCAACACCGGCGGCTGGACCAGCGAACTGGGCGAACTGGTCGCGTACCTCGATGGCCGGCTCTGATCGCGAGCTGGTCGCGCAGGAGGTCTTCGCCGCCCTGGCCGACCCCACCCGCCGCGAGATCGTCGCGGCGCTGGCCGCGGGCGGGCCGGCCACCGCGACCGACCTGGCCGCCCGGCTGCCGATCAGCCGGCAGGCCATCGCGAAACACCTGAACCTGCTGGCCGAGGCCGAGCTCGTGATCGCCGAGCCGGGGGAGCGGCGCCGCGTCCGCTACCGCGTCCACTCCGCGCCGATGAAGGTGGCCCAGCAGTTCCTGGCCGCCCTCGCCCGCGACTGGGACGGCCCCCTCGCCGCCCTGAAGGAGACGCTGAAATGAATCCCGAGGTCGTGTCGCGCGGCGAATGGCTCACCGCGCGACAGCGACTGCTCGTCAAGGAGAAGGAACTCACGAAGGCCCGCGACCGCGTCAACGCCGTGCCCCAGCTGCATGTCAGCCGCCGACGGCATCAGCAACCTGCGGCAGCTCACGCCCGCGGCACCACCCTGGCCGCCGTCTCCCGGGCGCCGTACCGGGTGCCCGCGATCTCCGCCTTCCTGCGGGCCGGCGACGACGTCTTCCACACCTGTTCGACGTACCGCCGGGGCATCGAGCAGTTCCACAACGGCTACCGCTATCTCGATCTGACCGCGCTCGGCCGCCAGGAGGACTGGGAGGAGCCGAAGGGCCGTGCTCCCGGGCATGCAGGTCGGCGGCCCGAACATGCGCCTGCCCGATCAGACCAGATAGAGCGCCGCCCCGTGCGGCGGCAGATTTGCCCGGATTGTTCCATGTGAAACATCGGCCGCCGCGGACGTGGAGTTGAAGAGCGCCACCGCCGTCCGGCCGTCGGCCAGGGGCCGGGTGAGCACGAAATGCCCATCCGCCGACGAGACGACGCGGGCCGCCCGGCCGAGCGGATCCTGATCCACCGCGATCACGTCCGGGTCTTTCAGCACCGCCAGCGTCGCCCGCGAGACGCGACTGAGATCCGTGCCGATGATCAGTGGGGCCGCCATCATCGCCCACAGGATCATCTGGGTCCGGTCCTCGACGGCCGTCATGCCGTTGCCGACCTCGAGCATGTCGGGATCGTTCCAGGCGTTCGGGCCCGCGTAAGGGCCCAGCCCGACCGTCTGATCAAAGATCGACAGCATGCTCTCGTACGTCGGCCCGATGTCACCCGTGGTGCGCCACAGGTTCCCGTACCCGCGTCCCCAGCGCCACACCTCCTCGGTGCCCCAGCTGCACAGGCTGAGCACGATCGGGCGGCCGGCGGTGGCCAGCGCGTCGCTCATCGCGGCGTAGCGGTCCTTCGCCGGCGCGGCCGTGGCGCACCCGGCCTGCGGGCAGCCGATCCCGGCGTAACAGTTGTCGTACTTCAGATAATCGACACCCCAGGCCGCGAAGAGGGCGGCGTCGGCCCGCTCGTGACCCAGACTGCCCGGGAGCCCGCCGCACGTCTTGAGCCCCGCGTCCTCGTACACCCCAAGCTTGAGGCCTTTGGCGTGCACATAGTCGGCGAGCGCCTTGATTCCGTGCGGGAAGCGCTCCGGGTCGGCTCGCAGCTCACCGCGCGGGGAGCGGGACGCGGCCATCCAGCCGTCATCGATGTTGACGTAAACATATCCGGCGTCCCGCAACCCCGTGCTGACCAGGCGATCCGCCGTCTCGCGGATCAGAGACTCGGTCACTTCCAGGCCGTACGCGTTGTAGTTGTTCCAGCCCATCGGCGGCGCCGGCGCGAGCGTGGGCACGCCGGACGCCCGCGCGGGCGCGAGAAGCGCGGCCAGCAGGACCAGGACGGCGGTGAACCGGAACAGGCGCACCGCCCGAGTGTGCCCGCCCTACCTCAAGAGAAGCGCAGAGGCCACCTTACGCACGTACGGCTGCATGCCGGTGAGCTCCAGCCGGACCCCGCGGCCGGCCGCCGCCCGCCGCAGCGCGAGCAGGGTGCCGGCCCCGGCCGCGTCGAGCAGCGGCACCCTCGACAGGTCCAGGGTCAGCGTGTTTCCGGCCGGCGTGCGGGCCAGCAACGGCTGGACACCCGCGCGGAGCCGGGCCGTGTTGTCCCGGTCGAGCTCGCCGATCACCCGCACCCGGCCGCCCAGCTCCGGGATCACCTGGAGCCTCCCGGGCTCGTCGGCCTCGCCCGGCCACGGCGGCACCACGTCGGTCAGCAGCGCCTCCCGCAGCCAGCCCAGGGCCCGGCTCAGCAGCCGCGACACGTGCATCTGGGAGATGCCCAGCTCGTCGCCGATCTCCTGCTGCGTGTGATTGCCGTGGAAGCGCATCGACAGCAGGTGCCGCTCCCGCTGCGGCATCCGGTCGAGCAGGTCGGCCAGGCTGACCCGGTCGGGCACCAGGTCCATGTCGCGGTCCGGCGACCCGAACAGGTCGCCCAGCTCGCCCGTGCCGTCACCGGTGGGCTGGCTGAGCGAGACCGCGCGATATCCGGCCCCGCTGACCAGCGCGGCCCGTACGTCCTCGGTGCTGACGCCGCACCGGCCGGCCAGCTCGGGCTCGGTCGGCCACCGGCCCAGCTCGGTGGTGAGGTCCTGCCGGGCCCGGCCCACGGCCAGGGACAGTTCCTGCATGCGGCGCGGCACGTGCACGTTCCACCCGGTGTCGCGGAAGTGGCGCTTGATCTCGCCGGTGATGACCGAGACGGCGTACGCGGTGAACGAGCCCCGCTCCGGGTCGTAACGCTCCACCGCCTTGACCAGGCCGAGGCGGGCCACCTGGGTGACGTCGTCGGACGGCTCCGAGCCGAAACGGTAGCGGCGGGCGAGCCGGTCGGCCATCGGGAGCATCCGCTGGATCGTGGCGTCGCGCAGGCGCCGGGCCCGGGCGGCGTCGGGGGAGGCGTCGCGGTCGGTGGCGTAGCTCTCGGCGATGGCGTCGAGGTCTTCCAGCGTGGAATACGCGGACATAGCTGTTCCTCCGGTGTCTGTCCGCGGACACAGGGCGGAGGGCTTTACCAGCGCGACCTTGGTTTCCCCGGGGAGGGGTTCTAAACATCGCAGGTTTTTTCGTCACGCAGCCGGGAAGCCAGGTGGCCATGCCAGTTGATCAGAAGGCGCTCGCCACCAGTCTGGAAACCTTGAGCACGGCGGGCCTGTCGGCCGACCACCGCAGCCTCGAGGACCGCCTCGACCAGGTGCTGGCCGCCGCGCGCGACATGATCCACGTCGACGGGGTCGGCCTGATGCTGCTGAACGAGGAGAACGAGCTGCGGGTGGCCGGCGCGTCGATCCCGGCCGGGCTCGCGCTGGAACGGGCCCAGCTGCGGGTCGGATGCGGGCCGGCCATCGACTGTGTCCGCGAGGACCGGGCCGTCGCCGTTCCCGATCTGGCGGCCGACGACGACTATGCCCCGGTCTGGGCGGAGCTTCGGACGGGCGAGAAGCCGGCCCGGGCGGTACTGTCCGTTCCGGTGCTCGTCGCCGGCAGCGTCGTCGGCACCCTGAACGCTCTCCGCTCGCAGCCGCAGGCCTGGGAAGTCGACAGCGTCCGCGCCGCCGAGGCGTACGCCGGGGTGATCTCGGTCCTGCTCCGCCTCGGCGTCAACGCTCAGGAATGAGGAGGCGCCGTGCCGAACATCGATCCGGAGGTGCTGGCCAGCAGCCTGCGCCGGCTCGAGAAGCTGGGCGGCCCCGACGTACCCGGCGCGGTGGCCGACGTCGTGCACGCGGCCGTCGACCTCTTCCAGGTCAGCGGCAGCGGTCTCATGATCGCCGACGAGGAGAACAGTCTGCACTACGTGGCGGCCAGCAACGCGCCCAGCAAGGTCATGGAGCAGGCGCAGAGCCACGCCGGTGAGGGACCTTGCGTCTCGGCCTTCGTCCACAACCGGGTGGTGCACACCGACAACCTGCACGAGGATCCGCGCTGGCCGCGCATCCGCGGCCCGTTCCTCGAGCACGGGGTGGTGGCGGTGCTGGGCGCCCCGGTGCGGCTGGGCGGGGTGCCGGTCGGCACCCTCGACGTCTTCCTCGACCGGCCGCACGACTGGGACGACACCGAGGCGGCGGCGCTGGAACGCTACACCGGCCTGCTCGAGTCGACCCTGAGCACGGCGCTGGCCGCGCAGCGGGCGGGCGAACTGGCGGGCCAGCTGCAGTACGCGCTCGACTACCGCATCGTCATCGAGCGCGCGGTCGGCTATCTCATGGCCCGCCGCGAGACCGGTGCCGAGGAGGCCTTCGGCCTGCTCCGCGCCACCGCCCGCAATCAGCGGCGCAAGGTCGCCGACGTGGCCCAGCATCTGCTCGACACCGGCCGCCTGCCCGACTGAGCGCCGCCGCAAGGGCCCGATTGAGCGCCGCCGCAAGGGGTAGTCGAGGCCCATGGCTGAGGCGACGGTTTCCGATCTTCTGGTGGAGCGCCTGACGGCGTGGGGTGTCGAGCGGGTCTTCGGCTACTCCGGTGACGGCATCGACGGCGTGCTGGGCGCCCTGCGCCGGGCCGGCAAGCCGGAGTTCGTGCAGGCCCGCCACGAGGAGGCGGCGGCCTTCATGGCGGTCGCCCACGCCAAGTACGCCGGTGGCGCCGGGGTCTGCCTGTCCACGCAGGGGCCGGGCGCGGTGCACCTGCTCAACGGCCTCTACGACGCGAAGCTGGACAGTCAGCCGGTGGTGGCCATCGTCGGGCAGCAGTCCTCGACGGTGCTGGGCAGCGCGTACCAGCAGGAGATCGACCTTCAGCGGCTCTTCGGCGACGTCTGCGCCCAGTTCGTGCAGACCGCCTTCACCGCCGAGCAGGTGCCCATGCTGATCGACCGGGCGTTCCGGGCGGCCCTGGCCACCCGCGGGCCGACCTGCGTCATCCTGCCGCACGACGTGCAGTCCGAGCCGGCGCCCGACCCCACCCAGCACGAGCACGGCGTCCTGGTGACCAGTCCCGGCCTGCGCCCGGCCCGCCTGCTGCCGCGGGACGAGGACCTGCGCGAGGCGGCCGCGCTGCTGAGCTCGGGGGAGCGCGTCGCGATCCTGGTCGGCCAGGGAGCGTACGGGGCGGCGGACGAGATCGCGGAACTGGCGGAGCGCCTGGGCGCGGGTGTGGCCGCGTCGCTGCTCGGCAAGCCCGTGCTGGACGAGAACCTGCCGTTCCACACCGGCGTGATGGGCCACCTGGGCACCACCGCCAGCACCGAGCTGATGCGGGCCTGCGACACCCTGCTGCTGATCGGCACGAACGACCCGTGGACCGAGTTCTACCCGGCGCCGGGCCAGGCCCGCGCCGTGCAGATCGACATCGACGGCCGCCGGCTCGGCATCCGTTATCCGGTCGAGGTGCCGCTGCTGGGCGACGCCACCGCGACGTTGCGGGAGCTGCTGGGCCTCCTCAAGTCGGCACCACGGAAAGAATGGCGCAAAAAGGTCGAAGGCTGGGCCCGGCGCTGGCACGAGATCGCCGGGTCGCGGGCCGCGGCACCCGCCGAGCCGCTCAACCCGCAGCACGTCATCCGGTCGCTCAACGGTCACCTGCCCGCCGGCGCTCAGGTCGCGGTCGACGTCGGCTCGGTCGTCTACTGGTACGCCCGCCACCTGCGCTTGCCCGTCGGGGTGCCGGCGCATCTGTCCAGCACCCTCGCGTCCATGGGCTGCGGCATCCCGTACGGCCTCGCGGCCAAGCTGGAAAGCCCGGACCAGCCGGTGCTGGTCCTCTCCGGCGACGGTGGCTTCCAGATGCTCGGCCTGGCCGAGCTGGCGACCGTGGCCGCCCGCTGGCGCGACTGGGCCGATCCGCGTTTCGTCGTCTGCGTGCTCGACAACGGCGACCTGGCCGAGGTGAGCTGGGAACAGCGCGAGATGGAGGGCGAGCCCCGTTTCGCCGCCTCCCAGGACCTGCCGCGCGTGCCCTACGCCCGTTACGCCGAGCTGCTGGGCCTGCGCGGCATCGAGGTCAGCGCACCCGGCGCCATGGCCGAGGCGTGGGAGACGGCCCTGTCCGCCGATCGCCCCACCCTGATCCACGCCGTCGTCGACCCCGCGATTCCCCTGCTCCCGCCGCTACAACCGCAAGAGAAGATCGACCAGATGTACGCCGGTCTTGAGGCCGAGGACACCGATCTGGCCCGCCGGGCGGCCGAACACCTGCGCCGGGAGCGCGCCGGCGAAGCCTAGCCTGGCGGGCCGTTGGTACGGTCCCGCGCATGATCGCCGAAGACGTCGCCCATCGATATCTCGCGCTCGCCGACGACCGGCTGCCCGGCTTCGTCACCGGGCTGCATCTTGTCGGCTCGGCCGCGATCGGCGCCTGGCAGCCGGGCGTCAGCGACGTCGACACGGTCATCCTGACGTCCCGCCCGGCCTCCCTGGACGACCTGGCCACGCTGGCCGAGATCCACACCGAGATGGGCCGGCCCTTCTTCGACGGCGTCTACCTGTCACCCGAGCTGGCCCCGGCGTGGCCGGACGACCAGCGGCCGGTCCCGTTCGCCGTCAGCGGCACCCTGGCCGCCGACCGGCCGTGCGGCGAGCTCACACCCGTCGTCTGGCTGATCCTGAAGAAGTACGGCATCGCGGTTCGCGGCCCGGCCCCGGACGTCCGCGTCGACCACGACAACCTGCGCCGCTATCTGCTCGGCAACCTGGGCGGTTTCTGGCACCACCAGGCCGCGCAGATCGCGGAGGCCCTGCCCGCGATCACCGACGAGGTCCTCGACCCGGAGATCGTGACCTTCCACGTGCTCGGTCCCGCCCGCCTGCACTACACGCTGGCGTACGGCGACATCATCTCCAAGTCCGCCGCCGGTGACTATCTCGCCAAGCTCTTCCCCTCGTTCGGCGACGTGGCCGCCAAGGCCGTCCGCTGGCGTGCCGGCGAGCCCGAGCAGTTCACCCGGGCCGACCTCGAGGCCGCCGGCCTGTCGGTCTCCGCGATCATCGAGGACGCGCGGCGCCGGTTCTAGCCCAGCGGCGAGACCAGGCTGCGGGCCACCTGGAGGTCGGTGATCAGGACGTTGACCCAGCGGCCGCGCAGGGCGGCCCTGATCGCCGTGCTCTTGCGGGCGCCGCCGGCCACGGCGACGCGGCGGGGGACCGCGCGCAGCGTGCCGGCGCCGATGCCCAGCACCCGGTCGTCCAGGTCGGAGTCGATGTGCTCGCCGTTGGAGTCGAAGAAACGGATGCAGACGTCGCCGACCGCGCCCGCGGTGCGCAGCGCCGGCAGCTCGCCCTCGGCCACCGCGTTGCCGCTCTCGCGCAGCAGCGGCGACGGCTCGATGCTGCCGATGCCGACCAGGGCCATGGTCAGGTCGTCGCACGCCTTCAGCACCGGCTCGATGTTGGGGTCGGTGACGAACATCTGCCGCATGTCGGCCGAGGCCAGCAGGCCCGGCGCCTGCAGATAGACGGCCTGGGCGCCGGTCAGCGCGGCCAGGCGGCCCGTGATCCGGGTCGCCTGGGTCTGCGCCGTCACGTTCCCGACCCCGCCGAGCATCTGCACCACCTGGTCGGCCACCTTGGTCGGGCGCGGGTGCATGGCCTCGACCGTGGCCAGGATCGTCGAGCTCCAGGAGGAGACCCCGATGCGCTCGCCGCCCATCAGGGTCGTCTCCAGATAGACGGCGGCGGCCGCGCCCAGCGCCCGCATGATCTCGGGTTCGCCGTCCTGGTCGTCGGTGTCGGCCACGATGACCTCGGTGAGGCCGTACGCCTGCTCGATCTGCTCCTCGAGCTCGGCGTAGACCCCCCGCGGCGCGATCACCGTGGTGCGGACGATGCCGAGCTCGACGGCCCGTTTGAGGAGCCGGCTGACCCGCGGCTGGGAGATGTGCAGCTGCTGGGCGATCTGCGGCTGCCGCATGCCACGTTCGTGGTACATGCGGGCCACCTTGGTGAGCAGCCGGATCTGGTCGGTGGCGATCTCGTCCAGCGCGTTCGCTTCCATGCGGAGCAGAATATCCATTCACTCGGGGGCGGTTAACGCACCGTCAGGATGACCCTCTGGTAGTGCTTCAGGGCAGGCGACCCATCGTCGGTCACCTCGAGGATCAGGTGAATGGTCTGTCCGGGAGCGGCGTCGGCCGGCACCGTGAACGACGTGACCGACTTGTTCGAGTTGTCGAGTGTCACCGTTCCCGGGTAGGTGTCGGCGTCGGTGTACTGCCACCACCGGTACGCGAGCCGGTCGCCGTCCGGATCCGATCCCCGTCCGTGCAAAGTGACCTTGCGGCCGGGCTTCGCGGCGACGGAGAGGCCCTCGCGGACCGAAGCTCTCGGGTTGTGGTTGGCCTCGCGGTAGCGCGGCGTCACGCCCCAGTCGGCCCGGGCCGCGAAGTCGTTCTGCAGATCGGCCACCCAGCGGGTCTGCGGATAGGCCCGATCGGCCGCCCCGGTCGCCGGGTTGACGTCGGCGGTGTCGATCCAGCCCGTGGCGTTCGGGGCGAACCGGCCGCCCCAGCCGCCGTAGGCCGGATCCTCCGACGAGCGCAGACCGTTGAAGTCGAGCAGATAGAGGAACGAGGGGGAGTCGCCCTCGGAGATGAAGTCGTGCACGGCGTACGTCAGATTCTGATCAGGCCGCCAGCGGTTGTTCTCGTCGTCGCCCGGCGTCGGCTTGCCATCGCGGTAGGTCCGGTACCGCTCGAGCAGCTTGCCGTGCCCGGTCAGGAAGTTCTCCTCCATGTACGGGGCCTTCAGCGCGTACTGCAGCGAGGCCGGCACCTGCCGCGTCCACAGATAGGCGAAGCTCCAGAACTGGCTCTGGTTGTCGACGATCTTCAGGCCGGGCCAGTTCGGCTTGATGTAGCCGTCGAGCGTCGCGTCCTGGTTGAGGATGTTGTAGATGACCACCTTCTGGCTGATCTTCCGTTGCAGTGAAGGCCAGCGCGGCGAGCCCTGATACCGCTCCTGGATGGACTTCAGCGCCCGCGCCGTCGTGTTCAGTCCGCCCCACGACTGGATGTAGAGCGGCCCGGGCTCGTCGTCCAGGATCACCTTCTCGATGAGCCGGGATCCGTCGGTGACCCGCTCCATCTCGCTGACGTTGGAGACGTTTCCGATTTTGTACAGCGACCGCAGGGCGGCCGGCGTCGGATATCCGGGCGCGTGCCGCCGCAGGTTCGGATAGAGCTTGGCGTACAGGTCGATGTATTCGTTGACCCAGGCCGTGCCGGTCCATCGGTACGGCGCGACGGTCGCCCCGTCGCCGGCCCAGTGGTAGCGCGAGCTCGAATAGACGATGCCCTCGATGTCGAACTCGTTGGCGTAGTACAGGAACCGGATGAACGAGTCCATGTCGTCCACCTCGCCGTCCTGCGAAACGATGATCCGCGGCTTGGCGGAGCCGTGATCGTGGGCCTGCGCCGGTGTCGCGCCGGCGAAGGGCAGGGCCACGGCCAGCGCCGCGGCGATCAGCAGACGGACTCTCATGCGCACTCCTGATGAATAGAAATTCATAAGTGCATCGGTACCGCGATCGCACCGTAATGAGGCGGTGACCGAGGAGTCAAGAGCACCGGCCCATTGACATCCGCGACATCCAGCGTTCACAGTGAACGCATGGCCAATCGCCCATGAATGGATATTCAGCATGAAGGTGTTCCCCCGCTGGGCGGCCGCCCTGCTGCTCGTGGCCGCGCTCGCCGCCTGCTCCAAGGTGCCCGGAGTCTTCGTCTACGAGAAGGACGGTCAGGCCGCGACCGGCGAGAAGGCGGCCGACGCCAAGTCCTTCGTGGACGGCAACTGGTCGCAGAAGATCGTGCCGGCCGTGCAGGAGAAGGCCGTCGACGTCACCACGGTGGCGGCCGCGATCGAGAAGGATCCCGAGGCGGCCGGCAAGCAGTACGGCCATCAGGCCGGCACCGGCAGCCCGTTCGCGTACATGGTCAAGGGGTCCGGCACGATCACGAAGGTCGATAAATCGGTGCCCACCGGCCCGGTCACCGTCGAGGTGCCGCGCGCCGGCGCCAAGCCGCTGACCGTCACCATCGCCACCGGCCCGGTCATCGCCGGCACCGCCATCCGCGACGCCGTCGGCTTCATCTCGTTCGGCGACTTCACCAACCAGATCGAGTACGCCAACGTCGCCAACCAGATCAACGACCGGGTCAAGACCGACGTGACCGCCAAGGCCGATCTCGCCGAAGGCAAGAAGGTCACCTTCCACGGCGCCTTCTCGGCGCTGCCCGGCGCCGGCGTCTTCCTGGTGCCGACCGAGCTCCAGGTGGGCTGATGGAGATCCTCGAGGCCCACCACATCAGCAAGAACTACGGCGGGGTGCGCGCGCTGAAGGACGTCACCTTCACCGCGTACCGGGGCAAGGTCAACGTCCTGGTGGGGGAGAACGGCGCCGGCAAGTCGACGCTCATGAAGATCCTCTCCGGCTCGGAGCAGCCGACCTCGGGCGAGATCCTGCTCGACGGTGAGCCGGTGCGCCTGGGCAGCCCGCGCGACGCCCAGGCGCGCGGGATCGGCATCATCCACCAGGAACTCAGCCTGTTTCCGAACCTGTCGATCGCCGAGAACATGTTCGCCGGCCGGGAACTGCGAAGGGGTAAGCGCTTCGTCGACGCCGCCGCACAGAACAGACGTGCCGCGGAGGTGCTCGCTCGCCTCGGCCAGGGCCATCTCAGCCCGGCCACGACGGTGGGTGACTTGCCTATCGGACAGCAGCAGCTCGTCGAGATCGGCCGGGCGCTGCTCGAGGACGTCCGGGTGCTCATCATGGACGAGCCGACGAGCGCGCTGTCCAACCACGAGGTCGACGTCCTGTTCGAGGTGATGGCCGACCTGCGCGAGGACGACGTCACGGTCATCTACATCTCGCACAAGCTCGACGAGTTCCGCCGCATCGGCGACTGGGTCACCGTATTCCGCGACGGCCGCCTCGTCGCGCACGAGTCGATGGCGCGCACCGACACCGGCTGGATCGTGCGCGAGATGGTCGGCCGCGACCCCGACTCGCTCTACGTCCGCAACAGCTCGCCGGTCGGCGACATTCTCCTGGAGGTACGTCACCTGACCGTGCCCGGCCCGGCCCGCCCACTCGTCGACGACGTGTCGCTGACCGTGCGCGCCGGTGAGGTCGTCGGCCTCTACGGCCTGATGGGCGCGGGCCGCACCGAGCTCGTCGAGACCCTGATGGGCATGCGCAAGGCGGCCTCGGGCGAGATCCTGGTCAAGGGCAAGGCCGAGACCAAGGGCACCGTCCAGGCCCGGATCGCGGCCGGGCTCGCGCTCGTGCCCGAGGACCGTCAGCGCGACGGCCTGGTGCAGACCATGTCCGTGCGCGACAACATCCTGCTGGCCACGGTCGGCCGGATGACCCGGGGCGGACTGCTCGACGGAGGCGCCGAGCAGCGCACGGCCAAGAGCAAGGTCGGCGAGCTCGCCATCAAGATCCCCGGCCTGGCCGCGCTGGTCACCTCGCTCAGCGGCGGCAACCAGCAGAAGGTCGTGCTGGCCCGGGCGCTGCTGACCGAACCGGTCGTGCTGCTGCTCGACGAGCCCACCCGCGGCGTCGACGTCGGCGCCAAGGCCCAGATCGCCGCGCTCATGGCCGACCTGGCCGTGCGGGGCTTCGGCGTCCTGTTCATCTCCTCGGAGCTGGCCGAGGTCATCGCCATGGCCGACCGGGCGCTGGTGATGGCCCAGGGCCGCGTCACCGCCCAGTTCAGCGCGGCCGAGGTCACCGAAGAAGCCCTGGTGGCGGCTTCCGCATCCGACAGCGTCCTGGAGGCTCGTTCATGACCGACACCCACGTGGCCCCGCCGAAGAGCCCGGCGGCGCCGCCCGAGCCGACCCCCGAGGGCAACCGTGCCTTGGCCAAGGCCGCACTGTGGCTGCTGCGCGGCCGTACCCTCGTGGTCCTGGTCGTCCTGGTCATCATCTTCAGCACCATCTCGTCGGAGTACCTGACGCAGAGCAACCTGATCCTGATGACCAAGCACGTGGCCATCAACGCGATCCTGGCCATCGGCGTCACCTTCGTCATCCTGACCGGCGGCATCGACCTGTCGGTGGGCTCGATCGCCGGCCTGGCCAGCATGGTCTGCGGCGGGCTGCTGTTCACCGGCCTCGCCGTGCCCGGCGGCCACCTGTTCTTCTCGGTCGCGGTGGTCATCCTGATCGGCATCGTGGTCGGCGCGCTGGTCGGCGCGGTGAACGGCGTGCTGGTCACCCGGTTCCGGGTGGCGCCGTTCATCGCCACCCTGGGCATGCTCTACGTCGCCCGCGGCGTGGCCCAGCTGATCAGCGACGGCGGCACCTTCCCCGACCTGGCCGGCTCACCGGCTCGGGGCAACCAGGGCTTCCACATCATCGGCGTGGACAGCTGGCTCGGCATCCCGGTCGCCGTCTGGATCATGATCGTGGTCGCCGCCGCGGCCATCATCGTCACCACGAAGACCCCGTTCGGCCGCCGCGTCTACGCCGTCGGCGGCAACGAGCGAGCGGCCGTCCTCTCCGGCATCAGGGTCAACCGCATCAAGATCGCCGTGTACGTCATCTCCGGCGCCTGCGCCGCCCTGGCCGGCCTGCTCCTGACCTCGGAGCTCGGCGCGGCCTACCCCGACACCGCCACCACGTACGAGCTGAACGCGATCGCCGCCGCCGTGCTGGGCGGCACCGCCTTGGCCGGCGGCCGCGGAACCATCGTCGGCACCGTCATGGGCGCCTTCGTCATCGGCTTCCTCAGCGACGGCCTGGTCCTGATCGGCGTCTCCACTTTCTGGCAGTCAGTGGTGAAGGGCGCCGTCATCGTCTTCGCCGTGGTCACCGAGCAGGCCCAGCAACGCCTCCAGTCCTCCTTGAGCAAACGAACCGCCTGACGCCCTTCCCGCGCTGCCCCTCGTCCCGCCCACGCCTCACCCCGCGTCCCACCCGCGTCCCACCCGCGCCTCACCCCGCGTCCCGCCCGCGCCGCCTAGCACCGCCCACCCGCGCCTTACCCCGCGTCCCGCCCGCGCCGCCCAGCACCTCCCGCCCGCGCCTCCCTTTCGAGAGGAAAAAAGATGAAATTCCGGAAACTGATACTGCCGATCGGCGTCGCCGCCGTTCTTGCCCTGGCCGCCTGTGGCGGCGGGGACGGCGACAGTGACGACAGCTCGTCGTCCGGCAGCACGCCCGCCGCGTCCAAGCTGATCGTCATCATCACGCCGTCGCCGGACAACGTCTTCTTCAAGGCCGAGCAGGACGCCGCCGACGCCCAGGCCAAGAAGCTCGGCTACGAGACCCTCGTGCTCAGCCACGACGACGACCCGACCAAGCAGAGCCAGGAGATCGACACCGCGATCTCCCGCAAGGCCGCCGCGATCATCCTCGACAACGCCGGCGCCGACGCCTCGGTCACCGCCATCCAGCGGGCCAAGGACGCCAACATCCCGACCTTCCTGATCGACCGTGAGATCAACAAGACCGGTGTCGCGGTCGCCCAGATCGTCTCCAACAACGCTCAGGGCGCCGGCCTCGGCGGCCAGGAGTTCGCCAAGCTGATGGGCAACAAGGGCGAGTACGCCGAGCTCACCGGCAAGCCCACCGACACCAACGCCGGCGTCCGCTCGCAGGGCTACCACGGCATCCTCGACCAGTACCCGGACCTGAAGATGGTCGCCCAGCAGACCGCCAACTGGGACCAGGCCGAGGCGCTCCAGAAGACCCAGACGATCCTTCAGGCCCACCCGAACATCAAGGGCATCATCGCCGGCAACGACACCATGGCCCTCGGCGCCTGGGCCGCCGTGCAGGCCGCCAAGAAGGACATCGTCGTCGTCGGCTTCGACGGCAGCCCCGACGTCGTCAACTCGATCCTCAAGGACGGCATCAAGGCCACCGTGCTCCAGCCGGCCAGCAAGATCGCCGAGATGGCCGTGACCCAGGCCGACGAATACATCAAGACCGGCAAGGCCAGCCAGCCCGAGAAGCAGTCGATCGACTGCGTCCTGGTGAACGCCGACAACGCGAAGTCGGTCACCAACTTCGCAGTCGCCTGAAACACAGAAACGAGAGGACACCCATGCTGGTCGCCGACCCTACGGCCGCCGCCGCCTGGCATCGATTCCGGCAGGATTTCGCCGGCGCCGCACCGCAGCGTCGCCGTGAGATGCTGCGGCAGCGGGCCAACCAGTCCCGCACCACCGACCTCCAGATGATCGGCCGGGCCGGCCTGGGGCACGTGGGCGGCGACATGTCCGTCCTCGACATCCTGACCACGCTGTTCTTCGCCGTCCTGCGGGTCGATCCGGAGAAGCCGGAGTGGGCCGACCGCGACCGGTTCGTGCTGAGCAAGGGCCACACGGCCGGCGCCTTGTACGCCACGCTGGCGGCGGCCGGGTTCTTCCCGGCCGCCGAGCTGGACACGTTCGCCGGCCCGCTCTCGGCCCTCAACGGCCACCCCAACCGGGTCAAGGTGCCCGGGGTGGAGACCAACACCGGCCCGCTCGGCCACGGCCTGCCGGTCTCGGTCGGCATGGCCGTGGCGGCCCGGCTCGCCGCCTCGTCCCGGCACGTCTACGTGGTGCTGGGCGACGGCGAGCTGCAGGAGGGCAGCAACTGGGAGGCCGCGATGACGGCCGGGCACCGCCGCCTGGCCAACCTCACCGCGGTCGTCGACCGCAACCGCCTCCAGCAGGGCGCCCGCACCGAGGACACCAACACCCTGGACCCGCTGGACGACAAGTTCAGAGCGTTCGGGTGGGACGTGGTGGAGGTCGACGGGCACGACCACCTGGCCCTGCTGGAGGCCTTCACCGCCCCGCGCGGCGAGCGCCCGCTGTGCGTCATCGCCACCACGACCAAGGGAAGAGGCGTTTCCTTCATGGAGGACCGCGTCGAGTGGCATCACAAGGTGCCCAGCGCCGCGCAGATCGAGGCCGCGACCGTGGAGCTGGCCCGATGACCGCGCCGGCCCAGGAAGTGTTCGACTGCCGGGTCGCCTTCGCCGAGACGCTGATCGAGCTCGCCCGCGAGGACGAGCGGATCGTGGCGGTCTGCAACGACTCGGTGGGTTCCAGCAACCTCGTCGGGTTCCAGAAGGAGTTCCCCGACCGGCTCATCAACGTCGGCATCGCCGAGCAGGACATGGTCGGTGTCGGCGCCGGGCTCGCGCTCAGCGGCTATGTGCCGTTCGTGTGCGGCGCGTCGCCGTTCCTGACCGGGCGGGCTCTGGAGCAGATCAAGGCTGACGTGGCGTACAGCCAATCGCCTGTGGTCCTGTGCGGCATGAGCCCCGGCATGGCGTACGGCGAACTCGGCCCGACCCACCACTCGATCGAGGACCTGTCCTGGCTGCGGGCGATCGCCGGGCTGGGCATCGTCGTTCCGGCCGATCCGTCCGAGACAAGATCGGCCGTACGCTGGGCCGCGGCCGCCGCCACACCGGTCTTCCTGCGGATCGGGCGGTTCAAGGTGCCCGCGGTGACCGACTCGTTCGAGTTCGGGACCGCCGGGCTCCTGCGCGACGGCGGCGACGTGACGGTGGTGGCGACCGGCACGATGGTCTCCCGCGCCCTGGCCGCGGCCGAGGAGGCCGAGGCGGAAGGGGTGTCGGTGCGGGTGCTGAACATGTCGACGATCGCGCCGCTCGACGAGGAGGCGATCCGGCGGGCCATGCGCGAGACCCGGGCGATCGTCACCGCCGAGGAGGCCACCACGACCGGTGGGCTGGGCGCCGCGGTGGCCGCCGTGGTGGTCACCGAGCCGGCCCCGGTGCCGATGCGGATGCTCGGCGTGCACCGCGAGTTCGCGCCCACCGGCACCACGGCGTTCCTGCTCGAACACTTCGGGCTGACGGCGGGCGACATCCGCCGGGCGGCCGTCGAGCTGGCCCATGCCTGAAGAGCTCGTCCTCGCCGTCGACCAGGGCACCTCGTCGACGAAGTGCCTCCTGGTCGACGGCCGCGGCGTGGTCATCCGTGAGGCGAGCGCGGAGGTGCCGATCCGCTATCCCCGGCCCGGCTGGGTCGAGCAGGACGCCGGGGAGATCCTCGACAGCGTCCTGACCGCGGCGGCCGGCTGTCTGCGGGGCGAGCGCGTCACCGCGGTCGGCCTCAGCAGCCAGCGTGAGTCGGCGGTGATCTGGGACCGGCGTTCGGGTGAGCCGCTCGGCCCGGTGCTGGGCTGGCAGGACCAGCGGGCGGTGAGCGTCTGCGACAAGCTGCGCGGTGACGAGGCCCGCATCCGGGCGATCAGCGGCCTGCCGCTCGACCCGATGTTCAGTGCCGCGAAGTTCCGGTGGCTGCTCGACGGTCATCCGGGCGCTCTGGTGGGCACGGTGGATTCCTGGCTTCTGTACGCCTTGACGGGCGCCCACCAGATCGAGGTGGGCAACGCGTCGCGCACCCAGCTGCTGGACGTGCGCTCCCGGCAATGGAGTTCCGAACTGCTGGATCTGTTCGAGATCCCGGCGTCCGCGCTGCCCACCGTCACGCCGTCGAACGGGGACCTGGGCCGCATCGGCGAGCGCGGGGGAGTCCTCGAAGGGCTCCCCATCAGGGCGGTCCTCGGCGACTCGCACGCCGCCCTCTACGCGCACGGCGCCGCGGCCGAGGGCGGTGTGAAGGTCACCTACGGGACCGGCTCGTCGGTGATGCGCCTGGGCGAAGCCGCCGGGGTCGGCCTGACGGTGGCCTGGAACGATCGGCTCGCCGCCGAGGGCAACATCCGCTCATCCGGGGCCACGGTCGCGTGGCTCGCGTCATTCCTCGGTCTCTCCCCGGAGCAGATCGGCCAGATGGCCGCGACGGCGTCGAGCGACGGCGTCCTCCTCGTGCCCGGCTTCGGCGGGTTGGCCGCGCCCTGGTGGGACGACGCCGCGGTCGGCCTGATCAGCGGCCTCACCCTCGGCACCCGCCCGCCGCAGCTCGCTCGGGCCGCCGTCGAGTCCATCGCCCACCAGGTGGCCGACGTCGTCGACGCCATGGGCGGCGCCGCCCGCGTCCTGGCCGACGGTGGCGCCTCGGGCAACGACACCCTCATGCAGATCCAGGCCGACCTGACCGGCCTGGTGGTACGCCGTGCCCGTACCGCAACTCTCTCCGCTCTTGGTGTTGCCTTCCTGGCCGGCGGCCTGACCCCGGCCGTCACCTACGACGAGTTCACCCCCTCTGTTGATGCCGCGGACGCCCGTTCCGCCTGGCGTGACGCCGTGCGCCGCGCCCTGTCCCGCAAGGAGTCCCGATGACCGAGTACCCCCGCTTCGGCGCCGGACTGTGGCACTTCGCCACCTACGTCGACCGTTACGCCACCGACGGCTACGGCCCGTCGCGCACCACCCTCGAGGCGATCGAGCTGGCCGGACAGGTCGAAGACCTGTCGGTCGTCGACCTCAACTACCCCTTCACCCCCGGTGTCGGCCTGTCCGAGGTCAAGGACGCCCTCGCCGCGCAGAACCTGACCGCCATCGGCATCACCCCGGAGATCTACGTGCGCCGGTTCAGCCGCGGTTCTTTCACCAACCCCGACCCGGCCGTCCGCAAGGCCGCGCTCGACCTCATGCACGAGGCGGCCGGGATCGTGCGCGAGCTGGGCGCCGACTACGTGAAGATCTGGCCGGGCCAGGACGGCTGGGACTACCCGTTCCAGGTCGACCACCGCACCCTGTGGAAGCTCGCCGTCGACGGCATGCGCGAGCTGGCCGGCGCCCACCCCGACCTCAAGTTCGCCATCGAGTACAAACCACGCGAGCCCCGCGTGAAGATGACCTGGGACTCGGCCGCCCGTTCGCTGCTGGGCATCCAGGAGATCGGCCTGGACAACGTGGGCATCCTGCTCGACTTCGGCCACAGCCTCTACGGCGGTGAGTCGCCGGCCGACGCGGCCCAGCTCATCATCGACCACGGCCGCCTCTACGGCATGGACGTCAACGACAACCTGCGCGGCTGGGACGACGACCTGGTCGTCGGCACGGTGCACCTGACCGAGATCTTCGAGTTCTTCCACACCCTGCGCAAGAACAACTGGGACGGCGTCTGGCAGCTCGACCAGTTCCCGTTCCGCGAGGACTCGGTCGACGCCGCCCGCACCTCCATCGGCATCCTCAAGCGCATCTACCGCGCACTCGACCGCCTCGACACGGCCGCCCTGGCCGAGGCGCAGGAACGCCAGGACGCCATGGCCGCCCAGCGCCTGGTCCAGAACGCCCTCTTCGGCGAGGTCAAGGAGTAGCCATGCGCCTGCGCCTGCTGGCCGCCTGCGCCGTCGCCGCGTCGCTGATCATCGCGGCGCCCGCGTCCGCGCACCCCGCCTCCTCCCCGGCGAAACCGCGCACGGTCGTCACCACCGACATGGAGCAGGACGACCTCGCCTCGCTGATCCGCTATCTGCTCTACACCAACGACCTCGACACGCAAGGCATCATCTACTCCAGCAGCAAATTCCACTGGGCCGGCGACGGCCAGGGCACCGAGTTCTTCCTGCCCGACCGCGAATACACCACCCCGCAGACGTCGTGGCGCTGGACGGGAACCCGGACCATCCAGGATCAGGTCCTGCCGGCGTACGCCAAGGTCTATGGGAATTTGAAACGCCACGACCCGGACTATCCGTCGCCTGCCAAGCTGCGCTCCCTCGTCCGAGTCGGCAACATCGACTTCGAGGGCGAGATGTCCGCGGACACGCCCGGCTCGAACCTGATCCGCGATCTGCTGCTCGACAAGGACCCGCGGCCCCTCCATCTGCAAGCGTGGGGCGGCACCTCGACCATCGCCCGCGCCCTGAAGTCCATTGAGGACCGCTATTCGCAGACGCCGCAGTGGAAGCGGGTGCAGGCCGCCGTCTCGGCCAAGGCCGTCATCCTTGCCAGCGGCTTCCAGGATGAGACCTACGCGAACTACATCGCGCTGAAGTGGCCCGCGCTGCGCGTCGAAGAGCTTTCCGCCGGGTACGCCACGTGGGGTTACAACTGCAACTGGGGCGGCGCCGGCAACGTGCGCGGGCTGCCGGCCGACCGCGTCTACTTCACCGGGGCGTGGACGAAGGCCAACATCCAGATCGGGCCGTACGGGTCGTTGTACCGCTCCTGGCTCGACGGGCAGGCGATGCCGGGCGACCCGCTGGACATCTTCGGCCTCCCCGCGGAGGCGCCGAACGGCTGGTGCAAACCCTTGGAGCCGTACGACTTCCTGTCCGAAGGGGACAACGTCGCCTTCAACCCGTTGCTGGGCTGGGGCGGCCGGGTCACCCAGATCTCCACCTCACCCAACCTGTGGAAGCTGGCGCCGACGGAGAAGGACGCCTCCGGCGCCGACGTCGCGAACCTGACCACGCTCCGCTGGGCCGCGGCCGCCCAGAACGACTTCGCCGCCCGCATGAAGTGGACGCTGACGCCGTCGTACCGCAATGGCAACCACGCTCCTTCCGTGCGCGCCGCCGACGATGCGCTCCGCGCCCGGCCGGGCGCTTCGGTCACGCTGTCCGCCCGCACCTCCGACCCGGACCGCGACCGCGTGTCCGTGCGCTGGTGGCAGTACCGCGAGGAGGGCACCTATCCGGGCCCGGTCACGGTGACCCCCCACGGCAACCGGGCGACGGTCAAGGTGCCGCCCGACGCCAGGCCCGGCCAGACCATCTCGGTCATCGCCGAGGCCACCGACAACGGCGAGCACCCACTGTCCCGCTACGACCGGGTGACCATCAGGGTGGTCGCCGGGTGAGGTGACCGACCCGTTCACAGACCGGATCGGGCCGCGCGTCAACCGACGCGCGGCCTTCCCGCCACTGCGGCAGGCGCGACTCGATCTCGGCCCGCGAGTTGCTCTGCGAGTCGACGTAAGAAATGCAGCACCCGCTGCTTGTCCCAGGGGCAGCCTGGCACGCCCAGACCGAGCCAGATAACCTCACCCCGGCCCCGACCGGAAGCAGGTAACCACCGCTCCGACGAAACGGGGGGAACTCAGGATCGGTAATCTCACGGGGCGCGTGAACGCGATGGGTCTCGGGGCTGCTCCACAAGCGAGCCTCGCTGGTGTGTGGCCCGGTACCCCTCGGAACCCGCCCTGGCGGTTCGGCACTCCGTGTGACTGCATGTCGCTGCTCGCCATCTTTGTGTTCCTGGTCCAGAACGTGGGGTCCGTGCTCGTCTCCAACGGTCTGTTACTACGGGCTTTAGTCAATGTCATGTGTGGCCGTCGTCGATGTTTGTGAAAAAGATCATCGATATAGACCGGCGTCTCCCCGTTTCGTACTCTGATCGCCCTGGGGCTCGATCATCAACCGCTGCGCCGCTCCGCGCCGCGGTGTTCGCCCATGCCTTGGCGTGGAAACACGGGGAGGACGCTGGATGCTGCCCAGAAACAAATGGGCCCCAGGACTGGTGACGCGATGGCGCCGCCTGGCCGTGCTGGGCCTGGTCGCGGTGACGGGCCCGGCCCTGATCGGTTTGACGCCGGTTGCGGCGGCCGCGGACCCGAAGAAGCCGGACTTCCCCGAGCCGCAGAAGATCGAGCGGGTCGAGCTGGGCAAGAGCAAGGTCCAGCGGCGCGACATCCCGAAGAAGACCTACGCGAAGTTCGACGCTTCGAAGAACGCGGCCCTGCCCGCCGTCCAGGACACCACGGTCAAGCTGACCGGCCGTTCGAAGGTCCGCGCGGGTTCGTCCCCGGTATCGGTGAGCAGCGCCGCGGCCACCCAGGTGCGGGTCACCACCGCCGACCAGAAGGCGGCGCAGGCGGCCGGCGTCAACGGAGTGCTGTTCACCTTGCGCGACGCGGCGGGCCCGGTCGAGGTGACCGTCGACCCGTCAACGTTCCGCAATGCATACGGCGGCAACTACGCGTCCCGCCTGCGGTTGGTCCAGCTGCCTTCCTGCGCGCTGACGACGCCTCAGCTTGAGCAGTGCCGCACACAGACGCCGCTGCCGGCGACGAAGGCCGGCGAGCTGTCGGCGACAGTGGCTTCCGGATCGATGGTCCTGGCCGCCGCGGCGGCTGATTCCGGCGCGACCGGTGACTACAAGGCGACCGACCTCTCGCCCGGTGGCTCCTGGGCGACCAGCGGCAACACCGGCGCTTTCACCTACAGCTACCCGATCGTCGTTCCGGCCGCTCCCGGCGGCGGGGCGCCGTCTCTGGGTCTTTCCTACAGCTCCAGCGGTCTCGACGCTCGGACGTCGGGCACCAATAACCAGTCCTCGGCGGTCGGCGACGGGTGGTCGTTGCCGGACAGCTTCGTCGAGCGCACCTACAAGGCGTGCGATGACGTCGACGGCTCGGGCGCGCCGGACAACTCGGGTGACCTGTGCTGGGGCGGGCAGATTCTGACGCTGTCGCTCAACGGCAAGTCGACCGCGATCGTCTACGACGACGCGACGAAGACCTTCCGGCCCGCCGACGATGCCTCGACCACGAAGATCGAGAACCTGACCGGCGCGACCAACGGCTCCAAGAACAGCGAGTACTTCCGGGTCGTCGAGAACGGCGTGCAGTACTACTTCGGCCTCAACCGCCTGCCGGGCTGGACCGACGGGGCCGAGGAGACCAAGTCGGTCCGTACGGTGCCGGTCTACAAGGCACACTCCGCGGTGTCGGCTTGCCCGGACGGTGATTTCGCGGCGACGGCGTGCAAGCTGGGCTACCGGTTCGGCCTTGACTACGTCGTCGACCGCAACGGGAACGCGGTGGCGTACTACTACAACCAGGAGCTGGGCTACTACGGCGCCAACATGAAAGACACCGCCGTGGAGTATGTCCGTGGCGGCTCTCTCAAGCGCATCGACTATGGCTTCCGCGGCACGCCGTACGTGGCGAACCCGCCAGCGCGGATCAGCTTCACCAACGACGAGCGCTGCCTCGACGGGGTGCCGGCCGGCAACACCTGCGACAACAGCCAGTTCACGGTCGCCCATCCCGAGTACTGGCCGGACACTCCGGTCGACCTGAACTGCTCCAGCGGCAAGGACTGCACCAATCACGCGCCCACCTTCTGGTCGCGTCAGCGTACTAAGCGGATCGTCACCTACGCGCTGGTCGGCGGCGCGCTGAAGCCGGTCGACCAGTACGACCTGAACCAGACGTTCCCGGCCAACGGCGATGAGGCGCCGACCCTGTGGCTGGAGTCGGTCAAGCACACCGGTCTGGACCGGCTCGGCGGAGCCACGGCCGACGCCGACGGCGGCACCGTCACCTTCTACCCGAGGCAGCTGCGCAACCGGGTCGGCACCCTGCCGGGCCTGGAGGCGATGTGGTTCAACCGGATCGGCACCGTCGTGTCCGAGTCCGGCGCGGAAACGATCGTCGACTACTCGACGCCGAACTGCGCCGGCGTGCCCGCCAGCGATCTCAACGACGACGACACGGCGGCGCAGGCGTACGCGTCGACGAACAAGACCGGCTGTTTCCCCGTCTACTGGATGCCCGAGGCTCAGCCGCGCGCGTTGATCGACTGGTTCTACACGCATCCGGTCACCCGGATCACCACGATCGACAACTACAACCACTATCAGGACGGCAGTCAGCCGAAGACCGTCACCGAGTACGCCTACAAGGGCGACCCGGGCTGGCGCTACGACGACAACGAGGTGGTGAAGAAGGAGAACCGGACCTGGGGCCAGTTCCGCGGCTACCCCGAAGTCGACGTCACCACCGGTGACACCTCCGTCTTCCACTACACCAACAAGAACCAGGTCTACGACCAGAAGACGCTGTCCAAGTCCTTCTACTTCCTGGGGATGAACGAGGACATCCTGCCGGGCAACAAGACCCGTCCGGCCAGGTCGTGGACCAGCACCGACGGCTCGGTGACGGTCGCGGACTCGCCGGAGTTCGCCGGTCAGGTCTTCGAGACGGTGAACTACCTCAACGGCGCGCCGAACGCGACGACGATCACCGTTCCGAAGGTCATCGGCCCGACCGCGTCCCGGGCCCGCACCGGTCTGCCCGCGCTCGAGGCGAACATGGTGGTGACCGCTCAGTCGTTCGCCCGGCAGAAAGTGTCGTACGGCTGGCGTACGAACGAGACCCGTACGTTCTACAACACGACGCTGGGTCAGAGCACGACGGGCATGCCGGTGCAGAACGACGACCGGGGCGAGGTCGGCGCGGCCGGCAACGTCACCCGCTGCGCGTTCACCCGCTACGTCGAGGGCGCGGTCTCGCTGGTCGGTGGCGGCACGGCCCCGTTCGTCCTGCCGGCTGAGGTCATCACCACCACGCAGGACTGCTCGGCCGCCGGTGCGACGCCGTCGGGGACGCTGATCTCGGGCGCCCGTACGTCGTACGACAGCAAGACCTTCTCCTATATCGGCGATGGGCAGGCCAGCCCGCAGAAGCCCACGGCCGGCAACCCCACCTTGATGCAGACGGCGGCCACCGCCTCCGGGGCGACGGTCAGCAAGTGGCTGGACGGCACCGCCACCACCTACGACGTCCACGGCCGGGCCCGGACCGTGACCCGGACGCCCAACTCGACCGGGCTGGCCCAGAAGACGTACACCCGCTACTCGCCGGACACCGGCGTGCTGCCGACCGCGGTGACGACCGTCGTCCAGGTCACCTCCGGGGTCGACTGCTCGGCGGTCACCGTGTCGAGCAAGGACTGCCAGGTCTCCTCGAAAAGCCTGGCCGCGGCCCGGCAACTCGCGATCGGCGAGACCGACGTGGCCGGCGCCCTGACCACTGCCGACTTCGACGCGCTCGGCCGCATCACCAGCGTCTGGCTGCCGAACAAGAACGAGGCGGCCGGAGCCCCGGCCAACATGACCTATCAGTACGCGGTGCGTTCGACGGCGCCGAGCGTCGTGACGACCCGGACGCTGAACGACAGCGACCAGGCGGGTGCCGCGCCGACGTACACGGTCAACAAGGTCCTGTACGACGCGCTGCTGCGCCCGCTGGAATCGCAGACGACCGGTGAGAACGGCAGCACGGTCGTCTCCGACACCCAGTACGACTCGCACGGCTGGACGGTGCTGACCAACAACGCCTACGCCGTCTCGGGCAGCCCGTCCGACACCCTGATCTCCGACCGCCTGTCGCAGGTGTCGATCCCGTCGACCACGGTCACCGACCACGACGGCCTGGGCCGTGCCACGCAGGTCACGGCCGAGCACAACGGCGTCGAGACCTGGCACACCCGCAACGCCTACACCGGCGACAAGGTCACCACGATCCCGCCCACCGGCGGCATCGCCACGACCAATATCGCCAATGCCCGCGGCCAGCTCACCGAACTCCAGCAGCACACCACCGCGCCGGCGATGTCCGGCAGCCTGACCGGCGGCTTCACCGCCAGCGGCGGCACGGCCAACAGCATCACCTACGGCTACACCCCCTCCGGTCAGCAGGCCACCATTACCGGTCCTGACAACTCCGTGTGGACCTACACGTACGACCTGCTCGGCCGTCGAACAAAGACGGTCGACCCGGACACCGGCGCGAGCGGCATGACCTACGACGACGCCGGCAACGTGACCCTTTCTCAGGATGCCCGCGGCCTCCAGACGACATTCACCTACGACCTGCTCGGCCGCAAACTCACCGCCACGAAGAAGAGCACCGGCTTCAAGTTCGCATCCTGGACCTACGACACCCTTCGGATTGGCAAGCTCACCTCGTCGACCCGCAACGTGCCCGACGTTGTCGGCGGCTACACCGTGGCGGTCACCGGTTATTCGACGCTGGGCAACCCGCTGGGTCAGACCATCACCTTGCCGACGGCGGAGAAGCCGCTTCCGGTGTCGCACACGACATCGTTCGCCTACACCTCGAACAACGAGCTCCTCGCACAGCAGACCGACCCGGCCGTCGGCGGACTTCCCGAAGAGACGATCAACTACAGCCACAACCTGCTCGGCGCGCCGACCAAGACCACCGGCATCGGGTCCTACATCGCGGGCACCATTTACACCGACTTCGGCCAGCCCAGCAAGGTCACGCTGGGCTCGTCCAGCAACCAGGCCGAGATCCTCTACAGCTACGACGAATACACGCTGCGCCGCGCCGGCCGGCAGGTCTCCCGGGTGCAGGGGATCGGCCCGCTGGTGGACGAGACCAACTACAGCTACGACGACGCCGGCAACCCGTTGTCGGTGGTGAACAAGCAGTCCGAGAACGGCAACACCGTCACCGACACGCAGTGCTACCGGTACGACAGCCTGGCCCGCCTCGCCGACGCGTGGACCGCGTTCGGTGCGTGCCCGGCCGAGTCGGTGCTGAAGCCCGCGGCGGGCGCGGTGGCGACCGGCGCCGGCTCGTACTGGCAGTCGTTCACCTACGACGCGATCGGCAGCCGCAACCAGCTGGTGGATCACGCCACCGGCAGCGGCACGAGCGACGTCACCACCAAGTACACGCTCGGCTGTTCCGCGAACTGCAACCGCACCGGCACCCAGCCGCACACGCTGACCGCCACGAGCCTGAACGCCGACCCGACGACCTTCGTCTACGACGTGGCCGGCAACATGCTCAGCCGCACGGCGACGAGCGGCAAGAACCAGACGCTGAAGTGGGACGACGAGGGCCGTCTGGCCGAGGTCACGACGAGCACGGGCACGACGAAGTACCTCTACGACGCCGACGGCAAGCAGCTGATCCGCCGGGATCCCGGCCGCACCAGCCTGTTCGCCGGCGACACCGAGGTCGTCATCAACACAGCCGTGAGCCCAGCGGTCACATTGGGCGCGGTCCGCACGTACAGCCACGGCGGTGCCGGCGGCGCGGTGGCCATCCGTTCCACCCTGCCGGGCGGCGGCACCCACTACATGATCAGCGACACCCACGACAGCGCCACGCTGTCCATGGACACCACCACCCAGGCCATCTCCCGCCAGCAGTTCAAGCCGTACGGCGAGGACCGGGCAACCGCCAACACCACCGGCTGGCCCGACCTGACCCGCGGCTATCTGGGAGCCCCGAAAAACCTCGACACCGGCTACACCGACACCGGTGCCCGCAAGTACGACCCGGCGCTGGGACGATTCATCAGCCCCGACCCGCTCCTGGTGACCACCGACCCGGCCCAGCTGGGCGGCTACACCTACGCCGGCGACAACCCCATCACCAGCTCCGACCCGTCCGGCCTGATCGCCAAAGAACCCGCAGGCGGCTGTGGCGGCTGCCAGACAGACGGCGGCGGCGGTTCGAACCCGGTCAAGCCCAAGGAGAAGATCCCCGGTTTCTATCCCATCCCCGCGGGGGGGCGGGGGCGGCCCGACGTGGGATCCGCCGGCCTCGGGCGGCGGCGACTTCCAGCAGTACGTGCCGCACATCATGGACATGGCCAAGAAGACCGGCGTGGACCCGGACTTCCTCCTGGCGAACTACATGATGGAGGCGCATCGTTGCACGGAGATCGCCGGCTGGACGGCTTGCCGGGTGATGCAGGCCATGCAGGCGGGCAACCCCGTAATCCCCGGCCAGGGGAACGACGCGTCGATCGGCACCGCGAACTTCGACCGGGACACCTTCAATAAAACAGTGTCACCCGACTCGGGGGAACCGCGCCCCGAGCTAGCCGGCCGCGAGTGGACAGAATTGGTGTCCGACAAGATCCTGAACATCGATGCCATGGCCTACCGGCTCAAGGACCTCGGCGACGCACTGCCCGACGAGCAGAACTACCGTTCGGACTACACGCGGACCGAGCTGGCCAGAATGGGTTACCGGGCCGGGGTGGACAACATGAACAAGGTGGCGACCGGGCAGTACCCCATGGGCGACGAAAGCCGCAAGAACAACGAGATCTTCAAAACTCAGCTGACGCGGGCCCGGGTCTACATCGACTTCTACAAGGAGTACTACGAACCGGAGCGGGATTGTGGATGCGCGTGACGTTGCGACGTCGGACGGCCGCCGGGTCCGTTGTCCTGGCCGGGCTTCTCCTGGCGGCCGGCTGTGGTTCGCCGGACGTCAGGGCCAGCCGCGACCTGGCGGACGAGGTGAAGGTCGACGGCTACCGCCGGGCGTCGGACTACACGAAGGGGAACACGGCGCGGGTCTCCTTCGTGGGGCCGGCCGGCGTGAACCTCGAGACCGCCGTGTCCGTCAGCGGATGGTCGGCCGGACCGGCGCCCGGAGGGTTCTCGGACAAGATTCCCTTCCAGTGGGTCCTCAATGGCTCCGCTCGGTCCGGGGATCGCGACTGCGCCGTGGTGGTCGAGAAGCTGCGACGCGGGAACGAGCAGCTCGCCAGGGGCCTGAGTTCGCAGGAGATGCAAGATCTCACGGCCGGGCAGCTGGACTACGTGAATGTCTCGTTCATCTGCAACCCAGGCTAGTACTCCAGCAGGAGATCCGTTTTAGTGTTCCGTGCGTACCTGTCGGGCGTAGTGGCTGGTCTTGGCGATGGCTTGGTGTCGGCGTCTGAATATGGACCAGGCGATGACGTCGGCCATGCGGCGGCCGGGGTCGACGATGAGGGCGTGGCGGAGAGCCGCTGCCACGCCTGTTTCGGCAAGCCGGCGGCGAGCCGGTCGGCCCGCAACACGCCGAGCCCGGTCGCGACGTGATGCGAACAGGCGACCGCAAGGACGTAGCCGAGCCGGTGGCCGCGTAGTGCGGCGGCCAGTCGTGGGTCGCCGGAGCCGCCGCCAGCCACTGCGCCGCCACCACACGGCTCTCCGGCCGCCCGGTGTCACCGCGGTCGTTGCAGGCCGTCCAGCATCAGGTTGAGGGTGAACTCGAAGCGGTCCGCGGTCGAGCCGGAGGTCAGCTCGGCCGCGTAGCGCCTGGTGTTCGGGAAGGAGGCGGGCAGGGCGGTCAGGCGGCCCATGAGCTCCTCGCGGCCGGCCACCCAGGCCTCGTCGCCGCGGATCAGGGAGACCTCCAGGCTGTGCGCGTTGACGTACAGGTTCAGGGCGTCGACGGCCCAGGCCGCCGTCTGCGGGGCGATGCCGCCCGCGAGCAGGATGGCGAACATGCCCTCGCCGACCCGCAGTGTGTCGGTGTTCGCCGGCGCGGCGGCCAGGGCGGCCCGGGAGATGCCGGGGAAGCGGTGGTACTGGTCCCGCAGCCGGGTGCAGACGCCGATGATCTGCTCCCGCCAGGCGCCCGAGTCGGGCTCGGGCAGCTCGATCTCGGCGCACAGCCGGCCGATGAGCAGCTCGTCCAGGTCCTCCTTGTTGACCACGTGGGCGTAGAGCGACGACGGCCCCGTCTCCAGCTCGGTGGCCACCCGCCGCATGGTCAGGGCCTCGTAGCCCTCCCTGGCCACGATGCCGAACGCCGTGTCGAGGATGGCGTCGACCGTGATGGGCTTCTTCGTGCCGCGGGACGGGCCTCGGCGCAGCCCGGGCGCGGCCGGGGCCGCGCCGAACTGGTGCCGCGCGGTGCGGCGCTGCTCCGGAGTCGGTGACATAGCAGCAGCTTAGCCGATTTCACGAACGGTGTTCTGTTTCACTCCGAACACCGTTCCTATTGACCCGAACACTGTTCTGATTCACTGTTCTCGTATGCGTACCTCACCGCGATCCCTGCGGGAGGCGTGGGTGGCCCTGGCCGGGCTGTCCGCCGTCTTCCTGTTCGAGATGCTCGACAACTCGATCCTCACCGTCGCCCTGCCCACGATCGGGCGGGAGCTGCACGCCTCGGCGACCGCCCTGCAATGGGCCACCGGCGCCTACGCCGTCGTGTTCGGCGGCCTCATGCTGGCCTTCGGCGCGGTCGCCGACCGGTTCGGCCGCCGCCGGGTCATGCTCGTCGGGCTCGCCCTGCTCGCGGTGGCCAGCCTGGCCACCGCCTTCGTCACCACCACGGGGGAGCTCATCGCGGTCCGGGTGGCCATGGGCGTCGCAGCCGCCATGACGACGCCGGGCTCGGCCGCGCTCGCCTTCCGCCTGTTCGACGAGGACGGCCTCCGCGTCCGGGCCTTCAACATCATCTCGACCGTGGGCATCGCCGGCCTGGCCGTCGGCCCGACCGTCGGCGGCTTCGCCCTCGCCATCGCCCCCTGGCAGGCGCTGCTGCTGGTCAACGTGCCGATTGCCGTCCTCGCCATGGCCGGCGTGTGGTCCGGGGTCGCCCCGGACGACGCGAGCGGCCTGAACACCGATCCGGTGGACGTGGCCGGGGCCGTCCTCGGCACCACCGCTATCGTGGCCGCGCTGGTCGCGCCGACGTTGTTCGTCGACGACGGCGCCGGCGCGTGGGCGCCCTGGGCCGTCACGACGGTGGCCGTGCTGGCCGCGGTGCTCTTCGTGCTCCGCGAGCGCACGGCCCGGCACCCGCTCGTCGACCTGAAGCTCGTCGCCCACCCGCTGGTCGCCAGTGGCCTGGCCTTCAAGGCCGCGACCGGGCTGGCCGTCGCCGGCGTCGGCTACCTCATCTCGCTGCAGATGCAGCTCGACTGGGGCTGGTCGCCCGGCCTCGCCTCCCTCGGCATGCTGCCGCAGGTCATCGTCCTGATCGCCGGCGGCGCGCTGCTCAACCCCCTGGTCAAGCGGGTCGGTCTCGAACGGGCCGGATGGCTCAGCGCGGCCGCGGTCGTGGCCGGCCTGGCCGTCTACGCGCTGCTCGGCGGCCACGGCTACCTCTGGGTCGCCGTCGCCCTCGTGCTCATGGCGGGCGGCCTGCGCGTCGTCGGCGTCGTCGCCGGCACGAACGTCCTGCGCGGCCTGCCGGAGAGCCGTACGTCCATCGGCGTGGCCCTGACCGACACCGCCTCCCAGGTGAGCGGCGGCGCCGGCCTGGCCGTGGCCGGCACGATCCTGGCCGCGATGTTCACCGGCCCGCTCACCGCGACACCGTGGAACGCCGGGCAGACCGCGGAGTTCCACGACGTCGTGACCACCGCGGGCCTCACGCTCACCGTCGTGGCGGCGGCCCTGGTCGGCTGGGGGATCCTCAGAGGCGCCGGTGGTCGTGGTAGCGCGTCACCGAGCCGTCCGGTGCCGTCACACACCGGTAGTGCTTGAGGAAGTCCCAGAGCAGCGGGCACTCCTCGGCCATGGTGTTGTGCGAGCGGTAGAGGTTCTTCGTCAGCTTGACGACCGGGATGCCGCGGCGCTTGAAGGTCCAGGTCTGGAAGCGGCGGCGATAACCGCTTCGCCCCTCCTGGACGACGTCGGCCAGGGTCAGGCCGTTGACCCGCAGGTGATAGCCCGCCCAGCTGTCGAGCTGGTTGTCGATGTCGTCCCACAGCGTGCCCTCGAGGAAGGCCAGGTCGCCGTAGCCGTAGATCTGATAGGTCGGGATGGGGCGGTTGCCGGCGGGATAGGCGACACCGTCGAGGGTGACGTTGCCGGCCGCGTCGGGCGCGGCGGTGAACGAGGTGGACGCGACCGCGGCGAAGTATTCGGGGAAGGCGATGGCCAGGTTCTGGGTGACCGAACTGCCCGCCGACTGGCCGGTCGAATAGAACCGGGTGGGATCGACGTCGTACCGGGAAATGATGGTCTCCCGCAGCTGGCGGAAGAACGCCAGCGAATCGCGGTGGCTGACCGACACGGAATTGACGCTGTACTGCTCGCAGACGACGACCAGGACGAAGCCCTCGCGCTGGGCGACCTTCCACCACTGGGTGGCGTCGAGGAACACCTTGTCGGTCTGGCTGTTGCCGGGCCAGACGAACAGGACCGGCGCGTTCCGGCGGGCCGACCGGGGGCGGTGGACCAGATATTCGCGGACGAAGCCGTTCACGGTCATCGTGTGCACCTCGATGCCGAGGCGCTTGTAGTCGGCGCGCTCGAAGAGCTGATTGCCGTACGCGAAGAAGTTCTCGTAGCGCGTGTAGAAGGTCAGGAACTCCAGGATCTGCCGCGTGGACACATGTCCCGGCCGGACGACGGTCCTGGCGATCGGGCCGGCGTGCGACGTCATCCATCGGTCGCCGCGGTTGGCCTTTCTCCAGTACGCGAGGCTGGGGCCGATGGAGCGGCGCGGATCGGCGTACAGCGTGGGCAGAACCGTTTCGTCGTACCGGATCAGGTCGAAGCCGGGCGGGAACACGACGGGCGTGTAGCCGTCGGTCTCGCCGCCGAACGTCCGGGACGCGTAGCCGTCGAGGTATTCCTGGCTCAGGCCGGTCGAACCGACGTACGCCTGGGCGATGACCCGGAGAGGGTGAGCGACGGCCCAGGCTTCGAGCGCGGGGCCGCCGGCGCCGTAGCCGACGAAATAGTGCAGGCCGAAGATGGAGAAGTAGCGGTTGCTCTGGAAGAAGGCCATGGCCGCGTCGACGTAGGCGGCCTCCTCCTCGGGTGTTCCCCAGCCGCCGGGCCCGGGTTCGAGGATGAACAGGCCCTCCTCCCGCTCGTCGGCGATCCGCTTCCACTCGCGGATCACCTCGTCCGGTCCGGCGATCACGGTGAAGTACGACCGGATGGGCGTCTCGGGAGAGATATAGACCTTGGCCGTACGCCCTCCGTCGAACGATTTCGTCCACAGGCCGGCCATCTCGCGGGGGAGCTTGTTCGCCCGCGAATAGTCGTAGCCGGGGAACGGGCGTCCGTCGAGGGAACGGGCCTCGCCGGCGGCGGAGGCCGGGGAGGGGGCCAGGGTCGCGGCCACCGCGAGGGCGGCGCTGCCGCCTAGGAGGGTGCGTCGGTCCATGGGGCGTCCTTTCGGGGTTCGAGGTGGTCGCGGGCCCGGCTCAGGGCGAGCCGCGCGTGCTCCTTGCCGCCGACCTGGGCGACGAGCGTGGCGCGGGGGATCTCCAGGGCGTACGGCAGGCCGGGCGGCAGCGCGCCCAGGATGCCGGGGATGTCGATGCCGCCCTCGCCGGGGAAGAGGCGCTCGAAGCGGGCGGTGTGGATGAGGCCCTCGTTGGTGGCCGGCACGGCCGGGGGCGCGTCGCAGACGTGCACGAAGTGGAACCACTCGGCCGGCAGCTGCCTCAGGTCGGCCACGCTGGAACCGGACCGCGCGAAATGCAGGAGGTCGACGAGAATGCCGGCGTTGGGCTGGGCGGCGCCGCGCAGAACCCGTACGGCGGCTTGGAGATCGGGGGTTTCCGTCCATGAGGGAAACTCGAGGTCGACCGTGAGCCCGAGCGGCCGGGCCATCTCGCACAGCAGCGCGAACCGGTCGGTCTTGCGGGCCCGGTCGGGGTCGGGCAGCTGGCAGATGACGTGCCGGGCGCCGAGCTCGGCCCCCGCCTCCAGGAAGCGCTGGAAGTCACGCGGGTCCTCGTCCGGGCTGATCCGGGCCAGCTCGATGTCGAGCACCTCGATGCCGGTGGCGGCCAGGCGCACCTTGGTCGTGCGCATCAGGGCCGGGTCGGTGGCGAGCGGATAGTGCGGCTCCTGCGGCGTGACCCGGGTCAGGCGCAGGCCCACGTAGCGATATCCGGCCTCGGCGGCCGCGTCGACCAGCTCCGGCGGCGACAGGCTCAGCGCGGTCAGATGGGCCAGCGAGAAGTCGTGGCGCTGGTCCGGTTCCTTGCGCCGGCGGAGGTTGAGGAGGCGGCGCTCACGGTGGGCGGCCATCCGGACGGGCGCGCCGGCCGGGCCGTAGCCGTCGTAGCCGCCGAGGCGCTGAACCACCGAGAAGAAGACGCGATGCCCCAGCATCTCGGTGGCGAAGTGCAGGTAGGCGCCGCGCTCGTCGCGGTCGTAGAGGATCGAGTGCTCGCGCAGCGCGGCCAGGAAGCCCGGCTCCAGCTCGAAACGGGCGTCCAGGTCGGCGTAGTAGTTGTCCGGGATCTTCAGCACGTGCTCGCCCAGGGCCCGGGCGGCGGCGATCGCGTCGCCGGTGCGGAAGGCGACGTGCTGCGGGTTCGGGATCACCGGGGCCCAGTCGCCGCGGCGCATCGGCGCGGTGTTCAGCGCGATCCGCACCCGGCGGGCGGGATCGGCGGCGGCCCGGCTCAGGATCGGCCCGAACGGCGCCGCGATCTCGGTGGTCTTCTCGGCGTGCAGGCCGAGCACGGCCCGGTAGAAGAGCGTCGACTCGTCGAAGTCGTCCACCGAGTCGGTGAGTGATATGTGGTCGATGCCGTCGATATTCGGGTCTCCGGCCGGTTCTTCCTCCAGGGGCGCGAAATCCCGGAGCCAGCTCTCGTCCCGTACGAGAAAGATCGAAGTGCCGTCCGGGGCCGCGATGGACGCGAGGTCGGCCTCCTCGGGCCGGCGCAGCCGGGGGAGGACCGGGGCCAGCAGCCGTTCGGCCCGCGCGGTCGACCGGGCCGGATCGGCGGTCTCGACAGCCAGCGCGCACACCGTGGCCGTGCCCGGTGCCACCGTCCGTTGCGCCGCGAAGTTGAGAAGGATCCGCGCCGTGCCCTGCTGCCACAGCTGCACCGGCTTGGACCGATGCTTGCCGGAGTGGACGAACCCGAGCGCCGCGAGGGCGCCCGAGACCTCGGGCCCGGAGATGTCGTCGACGGCCAGCTCGGTGAAGACGATCCCGGTCAGCTCGGGCGGCTTCTCGGCGGCCTTCAGATCGAGCACCGAGCGCATTCCGTTGATGGCGGCGTGCCGCGGATCGGCCTGCCGGTACACGTCATTCGAGACTTCCAGCGACAGCGGCCCGTCATAGCCGGTGTCCTCGACGTACCGGGCGAAGCCGGCGACATCGAGCTCGCCCAGGCCCGGGAACAGACGGTGGTGCCGGCTCCGCTCGGCCACGTCCATGCTCGCGCCGGGCGCGTCCGCCAGCTGGACGTGGAAGATCTTCTCGCCCGGTACGACCCGGATGCTCTTGGCGTCGGGCTCCTTGATCAGCACATGGAAGCTGTCCAGGCAGAGCCCGAGCGCCGCGTGATCGGCCCGCCGGACGATCCGCCACGCGTGCGCGGCCGTGTTCACGAAGCGCCCCCAGGCCAGCGCCTCGTAGGCCAGCCGCAGCCCGTTCCGCTCGGCGACATCGGCCAGCGCCCGCAGCTGCTCGGCGGCCAGGTCGTCGTCGTCCACCGCGTCGCCCGACATCGACGAGCTGACCACCACGGTCCGCACGCCGATCTCGGCCAGCACGGCGAAGGTCCGCTCGGCCCGCCGAAGATTGCTCCGCAGGACGCCCGGCGGCACCGCCTCGAAGTCCGCGAACGGCTGATAGGCGTCGACCGCGAGCCCGCGACGAGCACACTCGTCCCGGATCCGCGCCGGACTCCACGACGAGCTGACCAGGTCACTCTCGGCCAGCTCGACCCCGTGGAACCGGGCGGCCGCGGCCGCCGCCAGCTTGTCCTCCAGCGTCCCCGACAGACAGTGGGTGGCGATGGCCAGCCTCGTCCCTGACGGACGTACTGGATAGTTCATTATCGCCCGCGTCATGGCGTGACCATAACTTCGAGCTGCTCTGCGGTCCAGTGGGTCCGCAGAGCGGACCTCAGTTGACGCCGGCCGTCAGCTCGCCGAAGAGCCGGCTGGCGGCCGGCGACGTGAACTGCCGCTGCAATTCGGCGCGGGCGAGCTGCTTGCGGAACTCGCCCTCGTACGACGCGTCGCCGGCGTTGTGCATCAGCTCGGTGATCCAGGTGGCGAAGGCCTGATAGTTCCAGATGTGACGCAGGCAGGTCTCCGAATAGGCGTCGAGCAGGCTCGCGTCGCCCGTACGGACCCGGTGAACGACCGCCTTCGCGAAGACCTCGGCGTCGTGCAGCGCGAGGTGGATCCCTTTGGCGCTCATCGGCGGAACGATGTGCGCCGCGTCCCCGAGAAGATACAAATTGCCGTACCGCATGGGCTCGTAAACGACGTTCCGCAGCGGAACGATCGTCTTCTCGGCGATCGGCCCCCGAGCCACCGGCCGCCCGAAACGCGCGTCCAGCTCAGTCCAGATCCGCTCGTCCGGCCACGCGTCAACAGTGTCGCCGGGCCCGCACTGCAGATAGATGCGACTGGCGTTGGCGCCGCGGGGGATGAGCCCGGCCAGACCCTTTTCGTGAATGGCCATTCCCGATGGGTCGGCCGGAACCTCGGCCAGGACGCTGAGCCAGGCGTAGCCGTACTCATGGCTGTACCGGGTCAGCACGCCGGCCGGGATCGACGCCCGGCTGACCCCCCGATCACCGTCGCATCCGGCGATGAATTCGGCTTCGACGGCGGTGTCGCCGAAGCGCACGACATCACCCACGGACACGTCCTCCGCCCCGAAGCGCAGATCGCCGCCCTCGCGGAGGAAAAGGTCGGTGAGGTTGCGGACGAGCACCTGCTGCGGGCAGAAGACGCTGTCGCTGTTGTCGTCGCCCTCGAAATCGACCGGCAGTTCCTCCCCGTCGATCCAGAAACCGCTGGCGTCCTCGGTCGAGAGCCCTTTCTCCACGACTTCTTCGAGACCCCACTCGCGATACATCCGCACGCCGCGGCTGTCGATGGTGCCCGCCCGTTGCCGCTTCTCGACGTACTCCCGGCTCCGCTTCTCGACAATGACGCAGCCGACGCCGTTGCGCTGCAGGAAATTGCCGAGCGTCAGACCGGCCACGCCCGCGCCGATGATGACGACCGTTGTTTTCTCAGTCATGGCCCCACTATCGGGACGTGTGAGCTTGCGGCCCACCGGCAGAGCGACACGGCGTACCGGAAACCCGCCAACTACGACCGGAGGTAGCGCCCCGGCGTCTGGCCGACGATCTCGGTGAAAGCGTCGATGAAGCTGGACGGATTCGCCCACCCGCACTCGGCCGCGGTCTCGGTGACCGACATGCCGCTGCCCAGGTGGGCCAGGGCGTGGTGAACGCGCAGGATCGTGCGCCACCGGTGAAAGCTCATCCCCAGCTCGTCGTGGAACAGCCGGCTCAGCGTGCGTTCGCTCGCCCCCACGGCCCGGCCCAGCTCGGCCAGGGTCGCCGCCCGCCCCGGATCGGCGTGCAGCAGCCCGGTGACCGCCCGGAGCCGGTCGTCGCGCGGCTCGGGCAGATGAAGCGACTGCTCGGGCGTCTCCGCCAGCTCATCGATGACGACGGCCCGCAGCCGCTCAGCCGCGCCCGGCCGCCGCCCGGCCGGATCGGTCAGCGCCAGCAGCGCCTCCCGCAGCAGCGCACTGACCGCGAACACGCTCGGCCGCCGGGCCAGCCCGCCGCACAGTTCAGCCGGAATACCGACGAGCCGCACATCGGTCCGCCCGTAGAAATGATGCGAGTGCTCGAACCCCGGAGGCGTCCACGTCACCCGATTGGCCGGCGCCACCCAGGTCCCGGCCTCGGTCGTGATGGCCACGGCCCCGGCCGCCGCATAGACCAGCTGCCCCTCGTCATGCGAGTGCGCCTCCAGGTGAAACCCGCGCGGCAGCCACCCCGCGCCGGTCACAGTCTCTTGGCGGCTTTCCGGCATAGCGCAAAACATTACCGTCAGCGCGCCTGCTGTTGTTGAATCCGGCCGCGGCCCTTGCCGAGTTCACCGCGCTGCGCGCGGAGATTCTCGCGCGCCAGGGTCACCAGCACACCTTCCTCGCTCTGAACCTAACTATCTCCGGCACGGTTTTCGGCTTCGCTCTTGCTCAGCCGAGTCGGCTCCTGGTGTTGCTCGTGGTGCCTTATGTGGCCTTCATGACCTGCGGCAAATACATTGCTCATGACTACGCGGCGCAGGCGATCGGGACATACATCCGCCAACAGTTGAGCGACCGGGTCATCGGCGGGCTTGGCTGGGAGGAACATTTCAGCCGTACCCATGTCGTGCCGGGCCGCAGGTTGTTCTTCGGTATTGATCCGCTATTCGTCGGATTTCCGGGAATCGCCGCCGCGGCGCTCGTCTTCTGTTCGCCGCCCATGGTCCGATCGTTGATGCCGGCATCGCCGCAGGGGATGCTGCTGGCGGTGCTCTGGCTTCTGGGTTTCGTCCTTACTTGCCTCTCGTTCCGAAACCTGTGGCTGACGCGGAAGATCTTCGTGCTTTCCGAGTGGCGCCGGAACGGGACCGGCCGGAGGGCGAAGCGCCTCGTAAAAGCAGCTGAGCCGCCGCAGTGATCTGGGGTGTTCTGTCAGGGACTCCCTCGGAAGGCCGGTCGGCGGTTACATGGAGGGCATGGAACTTCAAGCCGTCCGTCCCACGGTGAAGACGCCCGCGCAGGCGTTCACCGGGGACGTCTACATGACCCCGATCTACAACGGCACCGGCCCGTCGCGGATGACCGTCGCCCTGGTCCGGTTCACGCCCGGGGCCCGCACCAACTGGCACTCGCACGCCGTCGGCCAGACCCTGCACGTGACCGAGGGGGTCGGCCTGGTCGGCATCCGCGACGGCTCGGTCCTGCGCATCCACGCCGGTGAGACGGTTGTCTGCCCGCCCGGCGAGGAGCACTGGCACGGCGCTACCGCCGACACCTTCATGAGCCACCTGGCCATGCTCGAGGCCAAGCCCGACGGCGGCGACCCCACGACCTGGCTCGAACCGGTCCCCGACGACCTCTACCGGAAGGCCGGCCAGCAGTGACCGGCCGCGTTCGAGCTACGACGGCCATCGCCGCCTTCACCGCCACCGGCCGGATCCCGCAGCTGCGCGAGGCCCTGGCCACCGGCCTCGACGAGGGCCTCACCATCAGCGAGATCAAAGAGGTTCTGATTCAGCTGTACGCCTACGCGGGCTTCCCGCGGAGCCTCAACGGCCTCGGCGCTTTGATGGAGGTGGTGGCCGAACGGCGTACAGAAGGAATCGAAGACCCACCCGGCGCCGAGCCGGCCCCGCTGCCCTCCGGCACCGACCTGCTGAGCCTGGGCGCCGCCAACCAGACAAAGCTCGTCGGCGCTCCGGTGACCGGACCGCTGTTCGAGTTCGCCCCGGCGATCGACCAGTTCCTCAAGGCCCACCTGTTCGGCGACATCTTCGCCCGCGACAACCTCGACTGGCCGACCCGCGAGATCGCCACCGTGGCTGCCCTGTCGGCCCTCGACGGCCTGGAGTCACAGCTGCGATCGCACGTGGCCATCGCCCGCAATGTCGGCGTGACCGACACGGACCTGCGCAGTGTGGCCGCCACTCTCCGCGCCCGGGTGGGCGAGGCACCCGCCGACCGGTTGGATCAAGTGCTCGCGTCCTGATCCGCTATGTTGCGCGGGTGCGGATTCAGGTGATCGAAGGGGCGCTCGTCGAGGTGCCCACCCCCGGCGCGACGGGCATGGACCGGCGGGCGTTCGGCGAGTTCATCGGCCCACGAGGCGAGATGGCCTCGTACGCCCTCGGCTGGACCACAGGCGCCGACCCGCACGTGGGCCGCCTGTCGATCGGTATCGGCGCCGGCAACCCCGGCGGCGGCACCTTCCACGCCGTGATCTTCGACCACGGCGACGGCCACGCGTTCTCGCTGATCGACGAGCCGTTCGAGAAGGTGCCGGAGGGCGGCCCCGACCTGACCGCCGACGAGGCACGGGCCCACGAGGACCTGCCGTTCATCTGGGCGGTGGCCGACGCGGTGATGGAGCGCGACCGCCGAGCCTGGTGGCTGGACCATTGGCTGATGGGCACCACCAGCATCCAGACCGGCGAGGTCTTCGAAAAGACCGAGCCCATCCTGTACGTCAGCCACGACGCCGACGACGGCATATGGCAACTGATCGGCGCCTCCGCCGCCAACCCGAAAACCGGAAAACTGGGCCACCTGCACCACGCCGTCGACGAGGACCCCACCCTCCTCGACGTCCTCGACCTGGCCCCGGGGGAGAGCGTCGAACGCGAGGGCCCCGGAAAGCCCTGGACGCCAAGCCGGTAACAGGTCTGTCATCAGCTCGCCGTGCAGGTGACCCCGTTGACGAGGAAGGCGGCCGGTCTCGGGTTGCTGCCGCTGTACGAGGCGTTGAAGCCCAGGCCGACTGTCGCGCCGGGGGCCACCGAGCCGTTCCAGGACTGGTTGGTCACGGTGACGTGGGCGCCGGTCTGACTCCATTGGCCGGACCAGCCCTGAGTGACCTTCTGGTTGCCGGGGAAATCGAAGGCAAGGGTCCAGGCCGGCCACGCCGACGCGCCGGTGTTGGTGATGGCCACCGTGCCGCTGAAGCCGGCGCCCCAGTCGTCGGTGCTGTACGCGACCCGGCACCCCGGGCCTGGCGTGCCAGTGGGAGCCGGGGTCGTGGGCGACGGTGAGGGCGTAGTGGGTGAGGGCGTAGTGGGTGACGGCGTGGGCGTCGTCGCGTCCGGTTCCTGGCCCCAGATCCGGGCACCCGCCTCGTACAGCGGGACCTTCGGATTCACCGCGGTCCCCGGCAGATAGGACGGATCGTTGGTGGGGTCCCAGGTTCCCCCCTCGGCCACGCCGATCTTGAACTGCACCTCCATGCGGTACGCCGACTGGCCCGCCGGCGCGATCGTGTAGCCGCCGCAGTTCACCTCGACGAACCAGACGTCGCCGGAGTACTGCTGCGCGGTGGCCGGCGCCGGGCAGCCCTGCGTGTAACCCGGTGTGACCTGCGGTGCCCCGGCGCCTTCCCGGCGGAAGTAGTACCGGTACGAGGATTTGGTGAGCGCACGCGCCGGGAACGCCGACTTGTTGTAGACCATGACCTTGAGGGCGGTGGCGCGGGCCTCGTTCTGCATGACCGTGGTCTCCACCGTGATCTCGTCCAGGTCCGGCCTCTCGGGGGCCGGGAAGGCGGCCGCGGGCGCGCCGCCGTACTCGCCATAGAGCCGGGCCAGGGCCGAGGTGAAGCCGGCGTTGTAGTCGACGGCCACCTCGTTCATCACGTAGTCGGTACGGACGTCCTGATAGGCGTCGTTGGGCGAGGAAGGCCCGCCGACCAGGGCCCCGTACAGCACGTGCCGGGTGTTCGCCGGCGTGCTGCTGTTGTCCCACCAGGAACCGTGGGCCGTCCGATGGTGCGGGTTCTGCGGAGAGTTGGCGCCGAAGCCGACCAGATAGCTGGACGCTCGCGGATTGTCGCCCAGCGCGTAGTTGATCTGCCGGACCGCGAAGTCGTGGTAGCGGGCCTTGCGGACGGGGTCGGTGAGCCGGTCGCTGTAGACCAGCGCGGCGAACGCGGTGTTGGCCGCGTACCGCAGCGATCCCCAACTGTCGAGCACCGCCTCACCGCCCGGCGAGTACCGCACCTTCTCGCCGTTGACCCCGACGGTCCACCAGTCGAGCCAGCGGTTCGCGTCGTCGGCGTACTTCTGCTTGCCGGTCAGGCCGGCCAGCAGCACGTACGCCCCGAACTGCTTGTTGTCCCAGGCCAAAGTCCACTTGTACGAGCGGGTGGTGGTCTGCGGCTCGGTGCCGAGCGCGTCGTACTCGCTTTCCGCCTTGGCCAGGTACGCGGCGTCACCGGTCGCCCGGTACAGCCAGATGGCACCCCACACCAGCTCGTCCTGGTAGCCGCTCCAGGATTTGTAGAAGGCGGCGGCATCGGTGATGCAATCGCTGTACGCCTTACGGACCGTGTCGGCGAAGGCGTAGAGCTGCCGGGCGTGGGTGAGCAGCTTGTCGGCGTACGCCGCGTCGGTGGGCCGGAACACCATGGAGCTCGCGGCCATCGCGGCCGCCGTCTCACCGGCGAGGTCCGAGCCACCACAGCTGGCATCGATCTTGTACGCGGGACGCGCCATCGGCATCACCTCGGCCGGGCCCCACCATTTGTGGTCGTCGTCGCCCTTGCCCACCTGCCCGTAGAGCACGTTGGCCGAGGGGTGCGCCTTGATGAAGTAGTCGTTGGGCACCCGCAGGTTGTTGAGGAAGGTGCTGAGCTGGCCGGACGAGGCGTACGCGTCACGGTTCTCGACCGCGCCCCAGGCCAGCATCGTGGTGGTGAAGGCCATGGGGAAACCGAACTTGACGTGGTCGCCGGCGTCGAACCAGCCACCGGTGAGGTCGAGCCCCACATCCGAGCCGTCCGCCATGGCGGCGTCGCCACGCCAGGACACCTGACTCCACGCGGGCTTCTTGCCCGAGATCTGCGCCTGGTAGAAGAACATCGACTTCTGCAGCGCCTCGCCGTAGTTGAACGCGGGAGCCGCCACAGCCGGATGCCCACCGTGTCCCACGACGGCCGCCCCCGCCGTGAGCATGACGGCCAGGATTGCCACCGCGGCGCGACGGCACCAGGAATTCCACCGCATGAAGCCCGCCTTGTCATCGACGCTCTATCGACACCCACCAATGGGAGCGCTCCCACACCGTAACCGCCGAAGGCGCCTCCTGTGAAGACCGCCGCATTTCCGGCCTGAGCTTGAGTGTCGCCTGTATGAGAGGTAGTTCAAGATGATTGTGTAGATCGTTCCGTTGACAAGCGCCGCGGAGTTCCCCAATCCCGCCCTCGCCGTCGTGGATCTGCGCTCGGTGGTGTGCTGTGCCCTGTGCGCCGTCACCTGTGCCGCGTGCTGGGCATGCGATGTGTGTCGGGGAATCGAACCCCCGCGCCTGCCCCCGGCGCGCCAGGAGTGAACCGGATTACCCGCCGGCTCTCGGGTTTGCGCACGCCTCCACGTCGGTTACCTGCTCCGCGCCGCTCAGTCGAGCAGATCGACCTCCCAGTTGACCCGCTGGATGAGCGTGTCCACCTCTCGAACCTCACGGGCGAGCTCATCGGCCTGGCGGCGCAGCTCAGCGACCGGCAGCGCCGGGATCATCTTCAGCTCTGACCGCAGCTGCCGGTATCCGCGCTGGCCCTCACCGGCCGCGGCGTCAGCCGCGGACGTGACCATGCTGTGGCGCAGGCGCAGGACGTCGCGCCGGGCGAGCGAGTCGGTCAGGGTGCCACCGTCGACCAGGGTCGCGGCATTGGTCCGGTTGATTCGCCTGATCAGCGACTCAAGCTCGGTGAGCACGTCGCCCACCTCGGTGAGCAGGGACGCCGCGTCCTCAGCCGGAGTCTCACCTTCCTGGAAACGCGCGCTGCCGGTGATGCGGGAGCGGAGCTGTTCAGCACGGCGCGACGCATCTGCGCGCAGCGCGAGAGCCTCGGCAAGTTTCATGGAAGCAGTATGGCCATCCAAGATCGGCACCGCTTCCGATTTTTATCGGCGCAGGCAAAGCCTTCGGCGATCGCTATAGTTCGCCGAGTGATCGGTGGAATCGTCGTCCCGGGACGCGGCTACGGCCCGCAGGCGCCCCTGCTCGACCTCGCCGATGAGGCGCTCCGCGACCGCGACCTACCCATCGAGACGATAAATTGGACCCGTTCCCGACGGCCTCCTGGACATCGGACCGGAACCATTCGTCAGAGCACACGTCCTGGCAGCACTGCACAGATTGCCCGCCGCGCAACCTCTGATCATCGCCAAGTCTCTCGGCACCCACGCCGCCGTACTCGCGGCCGAGCAGGAACTCCCCGCGATCTGGCTCACGCCGCTTCTCCACGTCGACGCCATCGCCGAGGCGATCAGCCGAAACCTGGCGCCCGCACTCCTCGTCGGAGGCACCCGCGATCCCAGTTGGCTTCCCGACATAGCCACAGCAACGAACAAGACCGTCATCACCATCACCGACGGCGATCACGGCCTGCGTCCACCCGGACCGCTACGCGCATACACCGACGCCCTCGGCGACGTCGCAACAGCAATGGAAGAGTTCCTCCACCAACTCGGGTAGCACCAAGCAGATCAAGACGCCGGATCTAGCATGGTCTCCATGAGCGACGTCGACGCCGGTGAGCTACCCGAGCTGTCGTTCACACTCCCGGGCATCCCGGCCTCGGCCGGCGCGCTGGTACGTGGCCGCAAGGGGCGATTGCTCATCCTGAAGCCGACGTACAAGGGCGGCTGGACGATCCCGGGTGGAGTTGTCGAGATCGGCGAGTCACCCTGGGAGGCATGCCGACGCGAAACCAGGGAGGAATGCGGCCTCGACGTCACCACCGGGCGGCTGGCATGCGTTGACTTCCTCCGGCCACGGCCTGATCGTCCGGGTGGTATGCGCTTCCTTTTCGACTGCGGCGTCTTCGACGACGACTTCTTGGCTACCGTGATCATCGAGCCGTTCGAGATCGCCGAAAGCCGGATCCTGCCGATCGACGCGGCGCTGCCTTTGCTCAGCGGACCCGTCCGGCGCCGGGTACGCGCCGGCTGGAAGACAAAGCGGGTGCGCTATCTGGAGGACGGCCGCCGGGTACAGGGGATCAACCCTTAGCGGTCGGGAACCGGCGACCGAACATCGAGAAGCCAATGCAACGCTTCGACGGCGGACCGCCGGTCGCTTCCAAAGGCAGGGCGACCCGACACTGCACACTGGTCCGCCCGCGGATCGCGGCAGAAGAGGACGTTCGAAGGAACGACGCCTGGCGATGTCGAGGTCAGGATGGGAACCATGACCGCAAGAGACGAGATTCTTGCCGCGCTGCCCGCCGTCGAAGCCCGAAGTGCGAACGGCTTGTTCAGCCCTCAAGACGTCGTAGATGAGCTGCGCCGGCGCGGCAGCACCTACGCGGAGTCCACGATAAAAACCCATATCGTGAGCCGGATGTGCGCCACCGCACCTGATAACCACGCCCGCACCTACGACGACCTGGAGCGGGTATCGGACGCTCGGTACCGGTCTAGGTAGATTGCCCCGCACGGCGACGGCATCGAGCGTTATCTGCGGTAGTTGAGTGCACTCAGAAGATCCATCGAATCCGGGTGCGAAAGACTCAAGTCGCGGTTCGGTCAGCCGATTAGACCCGTCGCCATCCATCTGCGGAATCGTCCGCGGGCGCTCTCAGATCCAAGGAGAACATGTGGATTCGTTCGACTCTCGCAACCGTAAAACCGCCTCCCGCATCGCGTACAACGAGCTGCTCGACGAAGTCGCTCAGCACGTTTGGACTGCCGTAAGCACTAAGACGGGTCCTGGCACTGTAGCCATGACGTTGTCCGGCAGAGGAACTACCCGGGGCAGTCTTGGCTACGTCATCACGGCGCCAGGGCTTGAGCACGTTGTTTCCAGGACAACTCTGGCAGACCTTGCGTGCCGCGGATCCGTCACGATCGCTCCGACCGCGGGGATCGAGCCTCTCCGGCCAGCTGAGCTTGCCACGGCCAAGCGTCGTCGTAACATCACCAAGTAGAGAAAGGCCAAAGCTGGGCGTGCCTCGCGGGAGGTAATAGCGCGTCACCCGCGCACACCGGCACAGACCGGGCATGGGCCCAGCCTGTTGGCTCTACCACTGGCAACGCCCACTCAGCGGCATGAGAGTTGTCTGCGCTTCGAACGTGATCAAGGCTTCGCAGCACGCCAGCTTGGGAACCGTCAACCTTAACCCACGCATCTATCGCGGCTCTGAAGAACCGCCATATCCCATCGCGGAGGATGAGGACTTAGTCAGGATCGAAGTTGTGTCGAATCCTCGTGCGGTCGACGTAAAACAGGACCTTGTCGATGTGATCGACCTTCCTCAGTTTAGGGGATTTTGGATCGAGTACGGCGTGGTGGAGTGGGCGTATGCAACGGGTCCAGGAGTCCAAGACTTTCTGGCACTGCTGGAGCCGCCTCGCTGGCACATCGTTCACCCCGCGCGGGGCCTTCCCAAAGGGGCCAAAAAGACCGTTTCCCAGTACCTTGCGAACCCTCTCCTCAGTCAGCTTAATCGAGCGGGCAGGGTGCGGCTCTACCCTGAGAAGATGCCAGGAACCGGGTTTTGGGGTCGAGAGGAGATTTCCTGGTGGTCGTCCGTCCAGGAGCCTGCTCCCGACTGGAATGATGAAACAACGCGTTTATCATGGGAACGGAATTTGGCGCTGCACCCCGACGCGACCCCTGAGGTTTACGTTCCCTAGGGGCACCTTGCTGTACGCGGACGCACTCACTTTGGCACGACCGGCCAGCAGTCGGCGCCACGGCCGGTTCATTCGTGGACGCCCTCATCTCGGCGGGACCGTAAATCCGATGCGGTGGAAGATGTGCAGCCTCAGGAGGGATCGAGGTAGAAGTACTCACCAGAGACATGGTTGATCATCACAACTTCCTCAGCCTTATCGTTCAGCGCCTCTGCCACTACTGCCGCAGATTCAGCGAAACGCCTCTGGGCAAGGTTGGACATATTGATCGGAAAACTGCTTCCCTGGATCGATATAAATCCTGTCGTGGCTGCGTCTACTGCAACCGATAATCCTTTCGCCAGAGATTTTCGTATCTGGGCAGATACGCGAGACTCCGTACTCTTCTTTCGCCTTCTGCTGTAATCTTCGCTGTATCCGAAAAGGCGGCCTACAACGTTGGAACTTTCGCCTATATAGATCGCCCGACCGCCCTTCGGGCTGATCGGTATGATAATCCTGTAGAGGCCGGGCTTTCTCGGTGCCCTAACGGGCGACCGCACGATATGAGAAAGCTCAGGACTGGCGTAGGGGTTCGAGAACTCACCCACACTGCGCCATTTAATTTGGACCGAGATATCAGTCTTCCTGGACGGCCGGCGATTCGAATTCCCCATCACTGCATTGTATGACCGCCAGAGGCGGGCGTCGATCTCGCAATCCCTTTAAGTCGGAATCTAGATACCTGGCCTACGCATCAAGCATATGTCTGAGCTTGTATCGCGGCCTCCCACCCGCACTCACATCGGCTACTTATTTACTGGTGGCACGACCGCTGCCCGGCCAGATCCGGATGGCGCCAGGGGGTGTGGGAGGGCTATCGGCGGTAGCCGATCTTTGTGCTGCTTCGGGCGCACCAGTCGTGGCCAGGAGCCGCACAGGGCAACCGAGAATGCCGTAGCCATCGGAGAACTCTCAAGCGCGGCGGCCAGCCGAGGGTCCGCCGACGTGCGGAATTCAATGCCGGCCGGGCCAGGTGCGATAAGCCTGAACCAGGTTCTCGCTCGGCGTCTCTCCGGACGGCGGCGTCGAGGAGAACATCGGTGAGTCGTACGAGTGCGATCTGACCTCCTGGGCGGGCGGGTATCCCGTCGAGTCGGAGTTCCCGACGACGAAGACCCGTGCCCGCTGACGTTGGGCGAGGAGGCCTGCGCGCGTTCTTCGGCTTGGTCCTCGAAAGGCGTCTGGGCCGGGCGACGTCGATCCGTTCGAGGGTTCGCTTCGCGGCTTCCTCGGGGCGGGGAGTTACACCAACGCCGTGAGGGGTGTGTCCGGGCCGGTGGTCTCGAGGCCGTACTCGAGGTCCTCCCGTACGTCTTCGATCGTGTCGTCCTCGCCGAGGACCTCGGGGATGTCGTTGCTGAGTTCGAGCTGTTCCAGCATGTCGTATGCCTCGCCGAGGGTGGACGCGCCCATCTCCTGCGCCCACCTCAGGGTGTTCAGGGCGGCCGCCGAAGGGGAGAAGTCGTCGCTCACCGGCTCACTCTAACCGGGCCTCAGTAGTAGAACGGCTGGGCGGCCGATGGGTCGGCCGGGACGATGTCGAGGCGCGGGTCGGCTATCAGGTCGGCTATGGCGGAGGCGGTGGCTCCTACGCCGGCCCAGTGCGGGTCGACGTCGGCTGTGAGGCACCATGCGTGGTCGGCGGGCCACACGAACGCCGGGGGCTGGAAGTCGGCCCGTACGCCATAGTTGCCGTAGTCCGTCAAAGGGCCTCGGAACAGGAAGTATTCGCGTTCGGGGAGGAAGACCTTGGGGGCCGGGAACTCGTCGCCCCAGCCGTCCCACAGCGCGAAGTAGCAGTCGCCGGGCGTGGTCGTGTGTTGGGCCAGGGTCTCCACGGCGAAGCCGACCTTCTGGGTGTCGGTCACGTCGTCGGGGGCGCCCTCGAAGTCGGCCTCCTGCTGGCCGGGGCGCACGGGATCGGGGATGAAGCGCAACCTCGCATACGACGGGAAGCCCGAAGGGCCGAAGGTGAGCAGCTGGTGCCATTCGGCGTCGCTGGTGGCTATCCAAGCGGCCGGGGTCAGGTCGGTGCAGAGGGTCAGAGTCATCTCAGCCGACCAGGCTACCGATGCCGTACGTGACGGCCATCGCCAGCGCGCCGCCCACGACCAGCCGCAGGACGGCGCGGGACCGGCGGGCGCCGCCGAGCCGGGCGCTCAGCCAGCCGGTCAGGGCCAGCGCGACCATCACCACGGCGAACGTGACGGGCACGCGGGCGGCCGGCGGTGGCAGCAGGATCGCGGCCAATGGCAGCAGGGAACCGGTGGTGAAGGCGATCGCGGAGGCTCCGGCGGCCTGCCACGGGCTGGTCAGCTCGTCCGGGTCGAGATGCAGCTCGACGTCGGCGTGGGCGGCGAAGGCGTCCCTTTCGGTCAGCTCGAGCGCCACCTGCCTTGCGGTGGCGGGGCTGAGGCCCTTGGCCTCGTAGAGGGCGGCCAGCTCCTCGAGCTCCTGGTCGGGGAAGTCGGCCAGCTCGGCCTTCTCCTTCGCGAGCAGCGCCTTCTCGCTGTCGCGCTGGCTGCTCACCGAGACGTACTCGCCCAGGGCCATCGAGACGGCGCCCGCGGCCAGGCCCGCAATCCCGGCCGTCAGCAGCGGGCCGGTCGACGTGGTGGCGCCGGCCACTCCGACGACCAGGCCGGCCGTGGAGACGATGCCGTCGTTGGCGCCGAGAACGCCGGCGCGCAGCCAGTTCAGGCGGCCGGGCCGGGCGGTGTCGTGGGGCTCATGCGGATGCGTACTCACCAATCGATCTTGCCTTAAAGGTCCTTCATCCTCCGGATCTCACTGCCCTGCTCGACGGCCATCTCGCCCGCGGTCTCGCGCAGGCGCTCGTCCTCGCCGCTCTTCATGACGTCGCCGGCCATCTGCATGGCGCCGCGGTGGTGGGAGCTCATCATGGCGATGAAGCGCTCGTCGAAGGCGGCGCCCTTCAGCCCGGCCAGCGCGGTCATGTCGGCGGCGGACTGCATCCCGGGCATGGTGGCGTGATCGTGCGAAGGGTCGTTCTCCGGCAACTTGCGCTGAGTGAGCCAGTTGCGCAGCCAGCCGATCTCTGGTTCCTGTACGGCCGACATGCGCTGGGCGAGGGCCAGCAGCTGACCGTTCTGACCGCGCCCGGGCACGAGTTTCGCCATCTCGAGGGCCTGACCGTGGTGGGCGATCATCATCTGGACGAAGGCGACGTCGGCCGCGTTGTAGGTGACGCCGTCGGGGACGCGCACCTTGTCGGAGTCGGTCACTGTGGACGACTCGCCGGGTTTGCCGGGAACCACGACCCGGACCGGCGGGGCGGCGCTCTCGCTGGGGCGTGGCGCGGCGGCCTTCTGGCCGGAACCGGAGCGGGCCGCCAGGGCGATCCCGACCGCCGCGAGCACGATGACCAGCGCGATCAGCATTGACGTCCGTGAACGGCTCATCACAACCCTTCATCGATCCCTAAAGATGTTCCCGAGGCGGGCCCCGGCAATTACTGTAGCGACAGAGTTGAATACGGTCGGTGGGGCTCCATCCTGCCTCGCCGTGCCGTCATCCGGAAGGAGCTCCATGACGCACCCACAAGGGCGCAGGCTCAGGCGCCTGGCCGCGATCGGCGCGGTGGCGCTCGCGGCTGCCCTGCTCACGGCACCCGTGAGCGGAGCGGCTCAGGCCGCCGAACCGAACACCATTCCGGGCGTCGACGAGATCGTCAGCAGCCCGAACCTCAAGCAGGTCGCGCACCGGGACAAGATCGGCCCGTTCGCGAACTCGACAAACTCCGACTGGGCCTTCCAGGGCAAATACGCCTACAGCGGCAACTACAACGGCTTCACCGTCTACGACGTCAGCAACCCGAAGGCGCCGTTCGAGGCGACCCAGGTGGTCTGCCCCGGCTCGCAGAACGACGTGTCGGTCAGCGGCAACCTGCTCTTCCTGGGCACGGACTCGCAGCGTACGGACGACGGCTGCGAGAGCGCGGGCTCCACAACGGACAAGCCGGGCGCCCGCTGGGAAGGCATCAAGATCTTCGACATCAGCGATCCGCTGACGCCGGTCCACCTCAAGTCGGTCAAGACGGACTGCGGCTCACACACGCAGACGCTGGTGCCGGGCAAGAAGGGCGACCCGAACGTCTACCTGTACATCTCCTCGTACAACCTGTCGACGACGGACCTGCCGAACTGCGCCCTGCCGCACGACAAGATCTCCATCATCAAGGTGCCCAAGCGCCACCCGGCCGCGGCCAAGGTCGTCGCCACGCCGGTGATCTTCCCGGACGGCGGCTACGAGGGTGACGGCGAGGACAAGAGCGCCACGACCGGCTGCCACGACATCACGGTCTACGCCGACAAGGACATCGCGGCCGGCGCCTGCATGGGCGACGGCGTCCTGTTCGACATCTCGAAGCGCACCGCGCCGAAGGTCATCACGACGGTCCGCGACACCGTGAACTTCTCCTTCTGGCACTCGGCCACGTTCAACAACAGCGGCACCAAGGTCGTCTTCACCGACGAGCTGGGCGGCGGCGGCCTGGCCACCTGCAACGAGCGCTTCGGGCCGAAGCTCGGCGCGGACGCCATCTACGACATCGTCGGCCAGCGCAAGCTGGTCTTCCGCAGCTACTTCAAGATTCCCCGTACGAACGCCGACACCGAGAACTGCGTGGCCCACAACGGCTCCCTGATCCCGGTCCCCGGCCGCGACATCATGGTCCAGGCGTGGTACCAGGGCGGCATCTCGGTCTGGGACTTCACGGACTCCCGTAGGCCCAAGGAGATCGCCTACTGGGAGCGCGGCCCCATCTCCCTGACCACAGCGGTCGGCGGCGGTTCGTGGTCCGCGTACTGGTACAACGGCTACATCTTCTCGAACGACATCGCCAAGGGCATCGACGTCCTCGACCTGCGGGACCCGAGAACCAACATCGCCAAGTTCTTCCGCACGAACGAATTCAACGCACAGACCCAGAACAACTTCCTGCGCTGGTAGAAGATGTTCTCCAACCGGGCCCCGCTCCGCGCGGGGCCCGGTTTCTTTTGGACGTCGGCGGCAACGAAAGGCACCACCGCGATGAAGTTCTCCCTCCAGGACATCCCGTTCTCCTACCGGGGCTCCTGGTTCGACATCTCGCCGGTGATCGCCGAGAACACGGTCGCCGACGACCTGCATCTGGTCTCCCACCAGACCGGCATGCACCCGATCCTACGGTTCACCCCGGCCGAGACACCCGTCGTGACGGCGACCCCGGCCCTCCTGACCTGCGAGAACAGCAGCGGGCGGATCGAGTTCACCTACCAGAGCGCGGACACGCTCCGGATCCGCGGCGACGGCCCCGAACTGCGGATCGCCGCGGCCGCCGAGACCCTCACCCCGTTCAGCGGCACGTACCTCTACCAGGACCCGGCCACCGGCGCCTTCGTGTTCACCTCGTACGAAACCGGGCGCCGCTACCGGGTCACCGTGCTCACCGGGTCCCTCCTCTCCGCCGGCGCCGAGGCGCTCGGCACGGCGGACCGCTCACTGACCCTGCCGGCCGGACAGCCGTGGGAGGTCGCCGTCGAGGAGTACGAGGCCGCCCGCCCGCCGTACACCCGCGAAGCCGACTTCGATCACGTGCGCCGGGCGGCCTCGGCGGCGTTCACGGCGTTCGCCGACGCGGTAGCGCCGTGGCGCGGGGCCGGGACGCCGGCCGCGGAGCTGGCCGCCTACGTGGTGTGGTCGGCCACGGTCGGGCCGGCCGGCCTCGTGACCCGGCCGGCGGTGCTGATGAGCAAGCACTGGATGGACAAGGTGTGGAGCTGGGACCACTGCTTCAACGCGGCCGCCCTCGCCGCCGGCGACCCCGAGCTGGCCTGGCACCAGTTCCAGCTGCCGTTCGACCATCAGGACGCGGCCGGCGCGCTGCCGGACTCGGTCACCCACTCGGAGGTGCTGTACAACTTCGTCAAACCGCCGATCCACGGCTGGGCGCTGGAGCTGATCCGGGCCCGCCTGGGCCGTCCGGCCGACCTCGAGGCCACCTATGAGCGCCTGGCCCGCTGGACGCGGTTCTGGCTGGACGCGCGCCGGGTGCCGGGCCAGGATCTGCCGTACTACACGCACGGCAACGACAGCGGCTGGGACAACGCCACCACCTTCGACGGCGGGCGGGTGATCCAGAGCGCCGACCTGGCCGCCTTCCTGGTCCTGCAGTTGCACTGCCTGGCCGGCCTCGCCGCCGAGCTGGAGAAGCCGTCCGCGGAGTGGACCGCGGCCGCCGACCGGATCCGTGACGCGATGGTGCGGGAGCTGTGGACCGGTGACCGGTTCGAGGCGCGGGAGCCGCGGACCGGCGCGCGACGGCCGAGCAGCAGCCTGCTCGACCTGATGCCGATCGTCCTCGGTGAACATCTCCCCGGACCGGTCGCCGCGGCCCTGGCCCGTGGTGTGCGGGCCCACCTGACGGCGCACGGCCTGGCCACCGAGCCGGTCGACTCGCCGCACTACGAGGCGGATGGATATTGGCGGGGCCCGATCTGGGCGCCGTCGACGGTCCTGATCGAGGACGGGCTGCGCCGGTCCGGTCATCGCGAGCTGGCCGACGAGATCAGCGAGCGTTTCCGGGCGCTGTGCGAGAAGTCCGGCTTCGCCGAGAACTTCGACGCTGTGACCGGCGCCGGATTGCGCGACCGGGCATACACCTGGACGGCGAGCAGCTACCTGATCCTCGCCGCCGCCCATGCCCAGCGCGCGGCGGCCGGGCGGCCGCCGTCCGGGCTGGGGACGGCGGCCACCTCTTTAGGGGCTCAGGCCAGGACGAACGTGTAGCCCTTGGCCTTGAGCTGCTTGATGGTGGCGTTGAGCGACGCCACTGTCTGGCTGCGGTTGCCGCCTCCGTCGTGCATCAGGATCACGGCGCCGTTGCGGGCTCCCTTCACCGCTCGGCTCGTGATGGTCGACGTGCCGGGGCGGGACCAGTCGCGCGTGTCGACCGTCCAGCCCAGGATGCGCAGATTCTGGTTGCGGACCACCGTGCGCGTGCGGGAGTTGCTCGCGCCGTACGGGAAACGGAAGACCTTGGGCTTGACCTTTGTCACGCTGTAGATCTTGTTCTGGGTCCAGGTGATCTGGTTGCGGGCGGCCGTGTTCGACAGCTTTGTGAAATTGGGGTGGCTTCGGCTGTGGTTGCAGAGGCGGTGGCCTTCGCGGACGACGCGGCGGGCGGTTGCCGCGTACGGGCCGACGTTGTTCCCGAGCATGCAGAACGTCGCTTTGACATTGTTGCGCTTCAAAATGTCGAGGATCTGCGGCGTGTACTTGGACGGGCCGTCGTCGAACGTCAGCGCCACGGTTTTCTTGGCGGCGGCGACGACGATCTCGACCGGAGCGGCCTGAGCGGGGGACGACGCGGAGACGGCGATGCCGGATGCCAGCAGCGAGGCGAACGCGAATCCGGCGGCCAGGTTCTTGGAGAGCTTCATGCACCGACCTAGTTGAGGAGTGACTTCGAGGGCGGCAGGCCGGGTTCGAACGCGACGGTGGATTCGGGCCGGTGGATGCCCGGTGACTGGTCGCTGAGCACTCCCGAGCGCAGGGCGTCGAGAATCGCCTCCGCCAAGATGTCCAGTTCGGACTTGTCGGCGTCGTCGTCGAACTCAGGGATGTACGACATCGGTGCCCCCACCTGTGCGCACGGCCGGTTGCCGATCTGAGCGTGCGTCCGGAAGGGGTCCGCGGGCATCGGTCGAGTGACTGTTCCGGGCCCTTCGTGTCCGACCTCACTTTCCGTTTGCGGCGGGATCCGTGCTAATCCAGAACGCATGACGATCTTGGATAACCCGGTGTGGGGCGCGCTCTCGGGCGCGCAGGCCGGATTCGCGGAGACGAAAGGCCGGGCGGCCCGTTTCGCCGCCGGCGTCTCGCCTTTTCACGGCCTGGCCGACGCCGCCGATCCGGCCGCCTGGGACGATCTGGCCGCGCTGACGGGCGACGCCGGGCCGGTTCTTCTGCCGGCGGGCCCGGACGATCCGCCGTCCGGCTGGGCGGTCACGTCACTCAACCGGGGCGTCCAGCTGGTCGGTTCCGCCGTACGCCTGGAAGAGGACCCCGAAGCGCAATTGCTCACCACCGACGACGTGCCGGAAATGCTCGGCCTGGTCGCCCTGACCCGCCCGGGTCCGTTCGGCCCGCGCACCGTCGAACTCGGCCGCTACCTCGGCATCCGCCGGGACGGCAAACTCGTCGCGATGGCCGGCGAACGCATGCGCCTGACCGGCTTCACCGAGGTCAGCGCGGTCTGCACCGATCCCGCCTACCGCGGTCACGGCTTCGCCGGCCGCCTGGTCAGCGCCATCGCCGCCGGCATCGTCGAGCGCGGCGAGACGCCCTTCCTGCACGCCGCGATCGGCAACACCAATGCGATCCGGCTGTACGAGAAGCTCGGCTTCAGCGTCCGGCGACCGGTCAATTTCCACCAGTACGGGCGCGCTCAGGCATAGTCGACGTCGAATCCCCGATCGCGGAACTCGGGCCGCCCCCGAAACGGATTGCCGCAGTTGACGAAGCGCACCCGGGGGATGTCCAGGATCGCGTCCAGGTTGGCGAACTTACGGCTGTTCAGAACGTCGAGCTCGTCGAGCCCGGCCAGCAGCGCGCCGTCGATCTCGGCCCGGATGCCGTTGAGCCGGAGCACCTTCAGGCTGGGCGGCAGCCCGGCCATCGAGAACCGGCGCCCGCTCCCGGCGATCTCGAGCGCCTCCAGGGGCGACCGGATGTCGGCGAGGATGTCGTCGTTGCGGACGCCGACCAGTTCCAGATGCCGCAGCGTGCTCAGTTTCCGAAGCTGTTCGCGTGGCCCTTCGAGGCCGTCGATCTCGGTGCGGAGGAATTCGAGGGACGGCAGGGGATCGACGACGCGGGACAGGTCGGACCCCACGTACAGAATGCCCCGCACGTGGCCGGGAACAGCGACCGGCACTTCTGCCTCGCCGTGAATGACAAGCGTCCGCGGCACCCCGTCACCCAGCAGCCCGACCAGCGCCGCGGGCACCGTCAGCGACTCCAGACGCGGCAGATCCCCGAGCCATTCGGGCAGTTGGGGCCGGCGTAGTTGCGCCGCGCTCGGCGCGACGTCGAGCGCCCGCACGAGGGCCGGCTCGGAAGGCGACCCGTTCCAGGGAATGCGCGCCTCCCCGTCGCATTCACCGACGTTCCCGACGCAGAAGACGCCGTCCCCGTCCGGCGGAAAGACATAGCGGTAGCGACTCGCCTCGAAGAGCTCCACGGTGCTCGATAGTTCCAGGGGTTCATGTGGGTTTAGTAACGCCACACGGCGGGCGGGGCGCGCTAAGCTTCTGCGCATGGCAGGCGAGGACGACATCTCCGGGTGAGTTTCCCGGCGGGCCGCAGGCGCGCGTGACACCACGCGCCGTTGCCGCGGCCTCTGTTGTCGTGCCTTTGTTCACTGCCGGGACTCGTATGAGTGCCCGCGATCTTTGGGATTCGCAAAATGTCCGATGGTTACATCGTTTGTTCGTCGCTGTCCTTTTCCTGGCCGGATGACACCCCGGTCTTCGATGACCTGTCCTTCTCTGTGCCCGGTGGGCGCACGGGGCTCGTCGCCTCGAACGGCGCCGGCAAGTCGACGCTGCTCAAGCTGATCGCCGGCGACCTCAAGCCGACCGGCGGCAGTGTCCACGTCGACGGCGTGCTGGGCTATCTGCCGCAGGACCTCCCATTTGTGAGGGAGCAGACCGTCTCGCAGGCGCTCGGCGTCGACCGGATCATCGCCGCCCTGCTGGCCATCGAGAGCGGCGACGCCGACGAGGAGAACTTCGCCGTCGTCGGCAACGACTGGGACGTCGAGGAGCGCACCCGCGCCGAGCTCGACCGGCTCGGGCTGGGCGACGTGGCCCTCGACCGGCGCCTGGCCACGCTCAGCGGCGGGCAGGTCATCTCCCTCGGGCTCGCCGCCCAGCTGATCAAACGGCCCGACGTGCTGCTTCTCGACGAGCCGACCAACAATCTCGACCGTACGGGCCGTGACCGCCTGATCGACGTGCTGCGCACCTGGTCGGGGTGCCTCCTCGTGGTCAGCCACGACCGGGAGCTGCTCGACGAGATGGACCGCATCGCCGCTCTCGAGCCGCAGGGCGAGGTGCGCTGGTACGGCGGCACCTTCACCGAGTACGAGGAGGCCGTCCGCAACGAGCGGGAGGTCGCCGAGCGGCAGGTCCGCAACGCCGAGGCCGACCTGAAGCGGCAGAAGCGGGAGATGCAGCAGGCGCGGGAGCGGGCCCAGCGCCGGGCCTCGAACGCCAGCCGCAACCTGGCCGACGCCGGCCTGGCCCGCATCGTCGCCGGCAACCTCAAGCGCGACGCGCAGGTCTCGGCGGCCAAACAGGCCGAGACGCACGCCAGCCGGGTCGGTGACGCGCAGGCCCGGCTCGACCAGGTCAGCCGGGCCGCCCGTCAGGAGGACCGGATCGCCCTGGAGCTGCCCGGCACCAACGTCCCGGCCGGGAAGACCGTCTTCGAAGCGGACGGCATGCGGGTGGCGTACGGCAATAATGTGATCTTCGAAGGTGTTGATCTCACGATCCGGGGCCCGGAGCGCATCGCGCTGATCGGCGACAACGGCGCCGGCAAGTCGACGCTGATGCGCGAGATCCGGCAGAGCGCGGCGGTCACCACGGCATATCTCTCCCAGCGGCTCGACCTGCTCGACGAGGGCCGTACGGTCGCCGAGAACCTGAGCCGGTTCGCGCCCGCGCTGACCGACGCCGAGCGGATGAACCTGCTGGCCCGGTTCCTGTTCCGCGGCGCCCGGGCCCACCTGCCGGTCGGCGTGCTCTCCGGCGGCGAGCGGCTGCGCGCCACCCTGGCCTGCATCCTGTTCGCCGAGCCGGCGCCGCGGTTGCTGCTGCTCGACGAGCCGACGAACAACCTCGACCTGGTCAGCGTCGGCCAGCTCGAGAGCGCCCTCACCGCCTATCAGGGCGCCTTCGTCGTGGTCAGCCACGACGAGCGCTTCCTGGCCGAGATCGGCGTCAACCGCCGGCTGCGCCTGGCCGGCGGCCACCTCACCGAGGATCGGGGTTAGATGCCACTTCTCTTCTCGTACGGCACCTTGCGCGACCCGGCCGTGCAGCGCTCCACCTTCGGGCGCGAGCTGCGCGGCCGCCCCGGCCGCGTCACGGGCTTCCGCCTGGAGTCGGTGGAGATCACCGACCCGCACGTCCTGGCGGTCAGCGGCGAGACCCATCATCCGATCCTGGTCGCCACGGGCGATCCGGCCGACGGCGTGGACGGCGCGGTGTTCGAGGTGACCGAGACCGAGTTGGACAGAGCCGACGAGTACGAGGTGGACGATTACCGGCGGGTGGCGGCGCCGCTGGCCTCGGGCGGAAACGCCTGGGTCTATGTAGCCGCCTGACGCCCAACACTGGTCGATCCGGGGAGTTGCCGCAGTCGGGTCCACGGTTACGGTGAGCCCGTGGAGCCGCTGTCCCCGGTCGCCATGCCCACCCTGTCGACGCTGGTCGCGGCGACGGTGTTCTCCACGACGTTCCTGACCACCCGGGTCCACCGGGAGAGCGGCCGGGCGGTGGACCGCGCGCTCAAGCTGGACGAGCTGCTGGCCACCGCCCGCCGCGACGGCAAGCCCCTCGACGCCGACTGGTTCGACGAGCAGCGGGCGGTTCTCGAGGGTTCGCGGTACGACCGCCTGGCCACCCTCGTCCTCGCCATGAACGCGGTGCTGGCCCTGGCCGCGGCCGGCCTCGCCGTGGCGTTCGGCCTGGACGCGGTGACCGAATGGGACACGCCGCAGGGCTGGGCGCTGATCGCCTTCGGCGGCGTCGCGCTGCTGGTGCTGGTGGTCGGCGCCGTGGACGTCCTCCGGGTGCGACGCGCCCTCGTCCGGCGCCTGTCGGAGACGACGACGGGTCAGTTGGCCGAGGCGGATCGGGCGGTACGCCGGTTGGTGGCCGGCCGGCGCTTCGACCGCCGGCGGCTGGCGAAGGCGCGGGCCGCCGCGGCTCGGGCCGTGCGCACCTCCCGGGGCCTCTACGGGCCGGCGCACGCCTGGCGAGCCCGGGTCGAGCTGCTCAGCCTGGCCGACCCGACCGCGCCCGATCACCTGCTGCGGGCGGGCCGGTGGCTCGACCGGGCGATCGAGGCCGGGCCGCCGTCGGCGCCGATCCTCGCGGCCAGGGCCCATGTCCACGAGGAGTTCGGTGCGGATCACCTGGCCGAGGGCGACCAGGCGCGGGCGGCGGCCGAGTTCGAGCTCGCGGCCAAGGCGTGGTGCCAGTGTGTCGAGCTGTATTTCCGGGCCCGCGACGAGGATCCCGGCGACGAGCGGCCACGCGACGAGCGGCCACGCGACGAGCGGCCGCGTGATGAGCGGCGCGGCGATCGGCGCGGCGAGGAGGGTGCCGCCGACCGGGTGACCGGTGATCGCGGCGGGGTGCACGGCTGGTTGCATCGGCCGAGGCGGCCCGAACCGCTCGCCGCGGCGCTGGACCGCCTGCCGGTGGGAACCGGGCCGGCGCTGATCACCGCGCGGATGCTGGCCCGGGCGGCCGCGGAACATCCCGATCGGGGGGACGTCGCGGTACGGGCGCTCGGTGGATGGCTGCACCGGTTGCTGCGCGACTTCGGGGAGCTGCCGACCCAGCTCGCGGGCCGGGAGATCCTGGGGAGCACCACCTATGAGCCGGCGCGGGAGCTGGTCCGGCAGGTGCGGGCCGAGGTCGAGGAGCAGACCCGGCGGGCCCGGGAGGAACTCGACCGGCTGTACGAGTCGGCGGCGCGGCGGCAGCGGGAACTGGACCGGATGATCGACCGCAACCGGGAACGCGACGAGACGCGGCCGGCCGGGGAACGGCCCGAGGACCTCGAATGGCAGGAGCGGACGATGGCCGAGATCGCGTCCCCGCAGACCCTGGCCGACGTGGAACGCGACAGCCAGGAGATGCGGGAGGCCAGGGAACGGGCCGAGGCCGGCCGCCGGCGGGTGCAGGAGCGCGGCCGGGAGGTCGCGGCCGCCGAACACCGCGTGCAGCGCCGCCGGGCCGGCCGGGCCACCGAGGCCGACCTGGCCGAGGACGGCCGGTTGACCGAAGAACTCCGGGACGAGACCGGGGAGCTGCGAGAGGAGGCCGGAGAGCTGCGGGACCAGGCCGGGAAGCCACGGGACGGATAGGCGCCCCGGCGGTCAGAGGGCCTCCCACAGGGCGTGGTCGGCCCAGGCGCCGGTGATGGCGACGTCGGCGTTCTGGCCGCGCTGGCGGGCGAAGCGCAGGGCGAGCAGCTGGAGCCGCACGGTCATGGGAATCTGGGCCAGCAAACCGTCGCCCGCGGCGGGCAGGAGGAAGACGCCCAGGCCGGAGACGCGGGCGGCGTGGGCCAGGCCGGCCGTCAGGTCGTCGGACGGGGCCAGGGCCACCAGGGTGTCGGAGGAGCCGTAGGGGACGGCGGCGCCGTGCAGCAGGCGGTCGGGGTCGAAGCCCTCGCAGAGCAGGCGGGCGCCCTCGCGGATCTTCAGGGCGCCCTCGCGCGCGGTCACCGACCAGTCGCCGGGGCCGACGATGGCCATGGCGCGCGCGGGGATCGGAACGGCGTCGATGCCCGGCTCGGCGATCACCCGGCGTACGGCCTCGGCGGTGTCCTTGATCTTCGAAGGGTCCAGGCCGGGAGCGCCGAGGCGGTGGGCGATGCCGGCCAGGACGGTGAGCGCCGCGGTGTAGCTGACCGTGTACGTCTCGGACTTCTCGGCGACCGGCGTGCGCACGGCGTCCGGCCAGTCGGCGTCCGGGCCGGTGATCGACACGAGGGGGAGGCCGGCGTCCAGGACGAGCTGCCGGCAGCGCCGCGCGTGGGCCGTCTGCCCGGTGTGGGTGATGACGACGGCGGCGTCGCCGGGGCGGGCCGCGGTGAACCGGTTGGCGGCGATCGCGTGGGCGTCCAGGCCGGCGGTCTGCAGGGCGGAGGCGCCCAGCTCGGCCGCGTGCAGGCTGGTGCCGGTGCCGATGAGCCAGATCCGGCGGCCGTCGGCGAGCCGGTCGGCGGCGGTCACGGGCTCGTCGGCGAGGGCGGAGATGACGTCCGGCTGGGCGGCGATCATCGACGCGAGTGCGGTGGTCATCCCTCCATCCTCGTCCTGCGCGAGCCATTGCCGACGGCCGGCCCGTTCGCGCTCTCGGCTAGGCGAGCCGCTCGATGTTGTCCAGCAGGGCCGTCAGAAGGCCGGTGAGGACGACGTCGTCGTCGACGGAGGCGAAGTGCGGGGCGACGGCGGCGATGTTCGGGAAGCCGTCCGCCGGCAGGGACTGATATTCGCGGGTCCACGCCGACTCGTCGCCGTGGCGGCTCGACTCCTCCAGTGCGGCGTAGCCGCCGCACATGCCGGCGTACGACAGCAAGGTGTCGGCGAAGACCCGGTGTTGCACCGCCGCTTGTTGCCCGGAGAGCCCGGCTTCGCGCAGCGCGCCCAGAATGACCTCGACGGTGCGGAACTCGCCGGGACGCCGGGTCGTGCGCATCGCGACCGTGGGCGCGATCGCCGGATGCTCGACGAAGGTGCGCACCAGCTCGCGGCCCAGCCATTCCAGGCGGGCGCGCCACGGCCGGCCGGGCGGCAGCTCCTCGATGACCTGGCCGATCAGGCGGTCGGCCACCTCGAGGACGATCTCGTCGCGGTCGCGGAAATGGCGGTAGACGGCGGTCGGGTCGGCGCCCAGCTCCTTGCCGAGCCGGCGCACGGTCAGCGCCTCGGCCCCGGACGTGGCGGCGAGACGGCTGGCCACCTCGATGATCAGCTCGGGGCTGAGCGAGGGGCGTGCGCGCACCTCACGCCTCCGGATAGGACGGGCTCAGCGGCGCGTCCGGGTCGAGGGTCGTCAGGGCGGCGGCCAGCAGCAGCCACACCTGGGACGAGAGCGACGCGCTCAGCGTCCGCTGGTCGATCTCGTCGCGATGGTCGAACCACCACAGGACGCTGGAGTCGACCAGGCCGATCACGCCGGCCACGACGTGTTCCGGCGGGCCGGTGCGGACGTACGCGGCCAGGGCGCGGGTGAGCTGGGGGACGGCCTCGCCGGGGCTCAGGCGCACCCGGAAGCGGTAGAGGTTGGGGTGCGCCGCCGCCCACTGGAGCACGCGGTCGATCAGACCGTCGATGACCTGCGGCGGGGTGCCGCGGACGGTGAGCGACGGGCGGATCCAGGCGCCGAGCGTCTTGGCCGCCTGCCGGGCCACCGCCTGGTCGAGCTCGTCCTTGCCGGTGAAGTGCCGGTAGACGTGCGGGCGGGGCAGGCCCGCGAGGTCGGCGATGACGGCCAGGCCGGGGTCGCTGCCGTGCTCCTCGATCGCCTGGACGGCGGCCGCCACGATCCGCTCCCGGTGGTTGACGCCGCCGGCTCGCCGCGCGGCGACGGTGTCCCTTCTGACGGCGGCAGAGCTCATGGCCACACCCTAACTGGTACAGTCTGTACCCACGTTGGGGTACACGCTGTACCAGGGGGTTTCGACATGGTTGATGTGACCGCGCTGCGTGACGTGCTGGACGGGCGCTGGGCGCACATCCGCCGGGCCGCCCGCGAGAGGCTCGACGACAGCCGGTTCACGCCGGTGCCGGGCGAGAGCATCGAGGAGGCCCGGTCGCGCATCACCGGCCTGCTCTCCGAGCTGCCCCGCGAGCTCGGGGTCACGGCGGCATTCCCTTCCGAGTACGGGGGATCCTTCGACCCGGGCGCAGCGGTGGTCGCGGCCGAGATGCTCGGTCACGTCGACCTATCGCTGATGGTCAAGGCGGGCGTGCAGTGGGGCCTGTTCGGCGGGGCCGTGTCCGCCCTGGGCACCCATCGCCACCACGAGGCGTACGTACGCGACATCATGTCGGCCGACCTCATGGGCTGCTTCGCGATGACCGAGACCGGGCACGGCTCCGACGTCCACCGGCTGCGGACCACATGCACTTATGACCCGGTTTCACAAGCGTTCGATCTGCATACGCCGCACGAGGCCGCCCGTAAGGACTACATCGGCAACGCGGCCCGCGACGGCCGGATGGCCGTAGTCTTCGCGCAGTTGATCACCGATGGTGGTCCCAAGGGCGTGCACGCCTTCCTGGTCCCGATCCGCGACGAGCGGGGCAACCCGATGCCCGGCGTCACCATCGGCGACGACCGGCACAAGGCCGGCCTGCTCGGCGTCGACAACGGCCGTCTCAGCTTCGACCACGTCAGCGTGCCCCGCGACATGCTGCTCGACCGCTACGGCCAGGTCGCCGAGGACGGCACGTACTCCAGCCCGATCGAGAACGACACCCGCCGCTTCTTCACCATGCTGGGCACGCTTGTGCGGGGCCGGGTCAGCGTCGGCGCCGCCTCCTCGGCCGCCACCCGGGTAGCGCTGACGATCGCGGTCCGCTACGGCGACGTCCGCCGCCAGTTCAGCGCGCCCGGCCACGACCGCGAGGTGGTCCTGAACGACTACCTGGCCCACCAGCGCAAGCTGCTGGTGGCTCTGGCCAGGTCGTACGCCCTGCACTTCGGCCAGGAGGAGCTGGTCACCAAGATGCACGCGGTGCAGGTGGCCGGCGCCGGCGCGGCCGAGCACGACCAGCGCGAGCTCGAGTCACGGGCGGCCGGCCTCAAGGCGGCGCAGACGTGGCACGCCACCCACACGATCCAGATGTGCCGCGAGGCGTGCGGCGGCGCCGGCTACCTCTCGGAGAACAGGCTGCCCGGCCTCAAGGCCGACACCGACGTGTTCACCACCTTCGAGGGCGACAACACGGTCCTGCTCCAGCTGGTCGCGAAGGGCCTGCTCACCGGCTATCGCGACGCGTTCGGCTCGCTCGACGGCTGGGGCCGCACGGCGTTCGTGGCCGACCAGGTCCGCGAGATGATGCTGGAGCGCACGGCGGCCCGCTCGCTCATCCAGCGCCTGGTCGACGCGGTGCCCGGCCGGGGCGACGAGGTGGCGCTGACCGACCGCGGCTGGCAGCTGAAAATGCTGGAGGACCGCGAGAAGCACGTCCTCGAGGGCGTGATCCGCCGCCTGCGCAAGGGCGCGGCCACGAAGAAGGACAGGCCGTTCGACATCTTCAACGACGTGCAGGACCACGTCCTGAAGACGGCCACCGCCCACATCGACCGGGTGGTGCTGGAGGCGTTCGTGGCCGGCATCGAGCGCACGAAAGACCCCGAGGTCAAGGCCCTTCTGTCAAAGGTCTGCGACCTGTACGCCCTGACCACCATCGAGGCCGACCGGGGCTGGTTCCTCGAACACCAGCGCCTGACCCCGGCCCGGTCCAAGGCAGTGACCGCAGCGGTGAACGACCTGCTGCGCGACCTGCGCCCCCACATGCGCACCCTGGTGGATGGTTTCGCCCTGCCCGATACCTGGCTGGACGCGGCGATCCTGCGCGAGGAGCCCGACCGCCAGGACACCATGGCCAAACACGACGCCGAGAGCTAGCTTCAGCGGCGGTGTGACAGGGTCGTCGCCGTGGAGCAATTGATCGATGTGGGCGACGGGTCCCTGTGGGCCGAGGACACGGGGGACGACCTGCCGCCGGTTGTGCTGTTGCACCCCGGAGTCGGCGATTCGCGCGTCTGGAATCCGGTCTGGGACCGGCTGGGCGGGCGACATCGGTTGATCCGCTACGACGTCCGGGGCTTCGGCCGCTCCGCGCCGCCGGCCGGCCGGTTCTCCCGGCTGGATGATCTGCGCCGATTGCTCGACAAGCTCGACGTCGGGCCGGCGTTGTTCGCCGGTTGCAGCATGGGTGGCGGCACCGCGCTCGACCTCGCCCTCGCCGAGCCGGACCGGGTCCGCGGATTGGTGCTGGCGTGCCCCGGCATCTCGGGGGCCCCGTCCGCTCACGACCCGGACGACGAGCCGGACAGCGCCGATCCGGAGGTCTTCGTCGAGCAGGGCGTCGCCCGGTGGGCCGCGGCCGGGCGTGACCCGCTGGTCGTCGACCTCCTGCGGTCGGCGGTTCGTTTCTGGATCGGCTGGGGCGACGCGTTCTTCGCCGATGACGGCGACGCGTGGTCCCGGCTGGAGGAGGTCGCCACGGCCAGCGTGCTGCTGTTGGGCGATCTCGAACGACCGTCGTTCGTGCCGGGCTGCGTCGAGGCGGCGCGGCGCATTCCCGGCTGCCGTCTGGTACGCCTGCCGCGCACCGACCATTTTGTGCCGCTGCGGGCGCCCGGGGCGATGGCGGAGGCGTTGTTCTCGTTGTCGCGTTGACCGGAAACCAACTGGACTCGATCAGCGCTACGTCGGCGATGTCCGGGCAGAAGTCCTCGGAGTGAGGGCTGGTGCGGGCGGCGACGAAACGGTGGCCCTGCCCGGTCGGCGGCGCCGCGGCGCCGTTGCTGACCCACCAGGAGGCGGCCGCCCTTGACAGCACGGGACCCACCGGCCGTCGGCTGCGTTTGCTGTTGCCCCGAGGTGGGGACGGTCATCTACTGAGTCGATGCATGTGAAGCGTCCGGTCGATCCGGCTATGACGCGGCGGCTCGTTCTGACGCCGGTTGGTCACGGCGATGTCGATGATCTGGCGGGCCGCGGATATGCGACGGAGCTTGGCCGGGCAGCGCTCGTCTGGGCGGGAGAGCACCACCCGGATCTGCCGATCGTGGCGTGCACCGAGGTCCACAACCGGGCCTCGCGCGCTGTCATGGAACGGCTCGGGATGCGGTCGGCGGGCACGATCCGACGTGATGGACTTGTTGAGGGCCGGGTCGGCATACACCCAGATGCCCCTTTTGCCCTTTACCGATTTTGTCATACCCATGGCCGACACTTGAGGAGCTGGCACAGGCGTACGGAATGAGGGGTAGCGATGAGACGGGAGGCGAGTATCGCGCACGTCGATCTGGACGCCATGTTCGCCGCCGTGGAACAGCGCGACAAGGTCTCGCTGCGAGGCCGGCCGGTCATCGTCGGTGGAGTCGCCGGGCGCGGGGTGGTCTCGACCGCCTCCTACGAGGCACGCCGGTACGGGGCCCGGTCGGCTATGCCGACCGCCGAAGCGCGGCGCCGCTGCCCGCCCGGCACCGCCTTCCTCGCTCCCCGCTTTACCGCGTACCGCAAGACCAGCGAGGTTGTCATGGCCCTGCTCGGGCAGCTGTCGCCGTTGGTGGAGCAGGTGTCCATCGACGAGGCCTACATCGATCTGGCTGCCGCCGGTCACCACGACCTGTCCCCGGCCGGCCTCGCCGCCCTCGGAGAGCACATCAAGACCGGCATCGCCGCCGCCACCGGCGGGGTGACCGCCTCGGTGGGGATCGGCACCTCCAAGCTGATTGCCAAGATCGGCTCCGACCTGCACAAACCGAACGGCCTCACGATCGCCGCCCCAGGTGAGGAACAGGCGCTGCTGCGCCCGCTGCCGGTGACCAGCCTCCCCGGCGTAGGGCCGGCCACGGCCGAACGGCTGCGCCGCAACGGCATCCACACCATCGGCGCCCTGGCCCAGGTGAAACTGGCGGACCTGCTCGAATGGTTCGGCCAGGCCCACGGGACCGGCCTGTTCCGGCTCGCCCGTTCCGACGACGACCGGCCGATCGTGGGGGAGCGGGAAGCGAAGTCGGTGTCCGCTGAGGAAACCTTCGACACCGACCTGACCGACCGGAACAGGTTGAACAGCGAGCTCGACCTGCTGGCGGCCCGGGTCGGCGGACGGTTACGCACGGGTGGCCTGTCCGCCCGCACCGTCACGATCAAGGTCCGGTCGTACGACTTCACGACCATCACCCGATCGACGACCCGTACGCAGCCGACCGACGACCCACGCCTCGTTGCTCAGTTGGCTCGGCGGTTGCTGGCTGAGGTCGATACCTCGGCCGGCATCCGGCTGCTCGGTGTGGGCGCGACCGCGCTCGCCGACTTCGTCCAGGACGATCTGTTCGGTGTGAACCACGCCGCTGATGCCATCGGCGGTCATGCGGACACCGCCAACGCCAACGAGGCCGCCGGGCCACAGTTGGCCCCTGAGGTGCCGGGGGTTGGGCGGCCGGGCCAGGACGTCCACCACGACGATCACGGACCAGGATGGGTCTGGGGTAGCGGACGTGGCCGCGTCACCGTGCGCTTCGAAGGCCCCACCACACCACCAGGTCCCGTACGCACTTTCGCGGCTGACGACCCGGCGCTGCATCCCGCTGAGCCGCCCGATTGGACACTGCCCCCGCGCCGACCTCTCTTTCCATCGTGATCATCCACCGAGCCGGTCGCTGTTGAGGGTGCCGGCGCGCTCGAGCACGACGGCCGGCGCCTTGGCCACCGAGCCGCTGTCGAACGGCGGCCGCGGGTCGTACTCGGTGTAGAGCTGGATCGCCTGCGCTGTGGTGTCGTCGGTGAGCAGAGCGGCCAGACGCAGGGCCATGTCGATGCCGGAGGAGACCCCGGCCGAGGTGATGATCCGGCCCTGCCGGACCACCCTCTCGCTGGTGTACACCGCGCCGTAGCCCTGGAGATCGGCGACCGACTCCCAGTGCGTGGTCGCGGTGAGCCCCTCAAGCAGCCCGGCGGCGCCCAGCACCTGCGATCCGGTGCAGACCGAGGTGGTGAACCGGGTGGTTTCGTGCATCCGGCGCACCCAGTCGAGGAACGGAGGGTCGGAGATCACCTTGTGGGCACCGCCTCCGCCGGGGACGAGCAGCACGTCACACGATTCGACCTCGGAGTAGCGCGTCTTCACCTCGACCGTCAGCGCACCCAGCGCGTCGATGAGAAGGCCCGGCTCCGGCGCGACGAAGCGCACCTTGGCGCCCGGAACATAGGCCAGGATTTCGTACGGGCCGATGGCGTCGAGCGGTTCGAAGCCTTCGAAGAGCACGATGACGATGTCCATGGATCGCAGCCTATGTGAATGACGGCTGCGTACGGGCCGGCCTAGCTGGACTCGATCAGGGCTACGTCGGCGATGTCCAGGCGGAAGTCCTCGGCGTGGCCGCCGACCTGGAACGTCAGCTCGGAATGAGGGCTGGTGCGGGCGGCCACGAAACGGTACTCGTGGCGGCACGCTGTGGTGTCGACCGGCAGGTCGCGGGTGTACGACTCCTGATAGGTGGGTGGGCTGTCCTGCACCCGGACCCGGATCGTTGTGGCGTGGTCGGTGGTTGCGGTGAAAGCCAAGGTGTACGGGCGGCCCTGCACCAAGTTGACGTCGCCGCGCACGATGACGACGTCGCCGGGGCTCTTGGTTCCGGTGAGTACGTCGGCGCGGAAGCGGTGGCCCTGTTCGGTCAGTGATGCCGCGGTGTTGTTGCTGACCCACCAGGAGGCGGCGGCCCGGGACAGCACGTCGGGGCCGGCCGGGGCGGGATGGCCGGACGGAAGGCAGGCGTCCGACGACTCGGCGACGGGGACGACGGGCGTGCTCCGCCAGTCGGACCAGGCCCGGGTGCCGATCACGCCGGCGCCGACGCCGGCCACGAAGATCACGGCGACCAGGGGCGGGGCCACGCCTCGGCGCCGGGACGTGGGGGCCGGTTCGGCCGGGGTCTCCGGCTCCGACGATGAGCACCAGGCGGCGCGCCAGCGGGCCAGCTCGGCCGCGATGGCCGGCTCGTCCTGGCCGCTTGCCCGCAGGCAGGCTGTGACGAACGAGTCGACGAACTCGTATCGGGGCAGGCGCGGCAGACGCTTGCCCGAGAGCACCTCCGACGTGGTGCTCGGCGGCAGCGGGTCGGGCCGGATGTCGCCGCGGGCGGACGCGATCCGCTGGTCGGCGAGCCGGCTCAGCTGCCGCAGCGAAGGGTTGCCGGCGCGCACGCGGAGCTGGCGGAGCTCGGCGACGAACTCGTCGGCCGTCCGCACCGGCGCGGGCATGTCTACAGAGGAACTCGGCATCGCCGGTCACTATAACTACGCGCGTCTGTCGTTTCCGGGGGCCAGGCCCGTGCGGACCGCGTGCAGGGCGGCCTGGGTGCGGTCGGCCAGGCCGAGCTTGAGCAGGATGCTCGAGACGTGGGTCTTCACCGTCTTCTCGGCGACGACCAGGGCCCGGGCGATCTCGCGGTTGGAGCGGCCCTCGGCCAGCAGGGCCAGCACGTCGCGCTCGCGGGCGGTCAGGGCCGGTTCCTCGGCCGGGGCGCCGAGCAGGCCGGCGGCCACGTCCGGTTCGAGCAGCAGATGGCCGGCGGCGACCGAGCGGACGGCCGCGACCAGGGCGTTCGGGTCGACGTCCTTGGAGAGGTAGCCGCGGGCGCCGGCCCGCACGGCCGGGATCAGGCGGGCCCGGTCGGTGAAGCTGGTGACCACGAGCACCCGGGCCGGCAGCTCACGGCGGCGCAGCTCGCGCAGCACCTCGACGCCGTCCATGCCGGGCAGCACCATGTCGAGCAGCACGACCTCGGGCCCGGTCTCGGTGATCAGGTCGAGCGCGGTGGGGCCGTCGGCCGCCTCACCGATCACTTCCAGGTCTCCGGCCAGCTCCAGGAAAGTGCGCAATCCCCGCCGTACGGCCGGATGGTCGTCCACGATCAGCACGCGGATGTCAGGCATGGCGGACCTCCAGGCGGACGGTGGTGCCCTCGCCGGGGGTGGAGTCGACGGTCAGGGTGGCCCGGACGGCGCAGGCGCGCTCGCGCATGGAGCGCAGGCCCAGGCTGCGGCCGGCCTTCAGGGTGGCGGCCACGTCGAAGCCCCGGCCGTCGTCGGCGACCTCCAGACGTACGACATCGGGGTCTTGGGTGTGAAGGCGAACCCGGACCGTGGCCGCCTTGGCGTGGCGGACCGCGTTGTGCAGGGCCTCCTGGGCCACGCGGAAGACGACCGTGCGGGCGGGCATCGGCAGCTCGGGCGGGGCGTCGTCGCTGTAGGTGAGGTGTGGGGCGCCGTTGTAGGCCCGGTCGAGGATGCTGACCTGTTTGCGCAGCGCGGCGGACAGGCCGTCGGTGGCCAGGCCGGCCGGGCGCAGCTCCTGCACGGCGGCCTGGAGCTCCTCGGTCGCCTCCCGGGCCAGGGTGGCCACCTCGGCCAGGTGGCGGCGGGCGGCGGCCGGGTCGCGGTCGAGCAGGACGTCGGCCGCCTGGGCGGTCAGGCGCAGGCCGAACAGGCGCTGGGCGACCGCGTCGTGCAGGTCGTGGGCGATGCGGGCGCGCTCCTCGGCGATGGTGAGCTCGCGGTTGCGGGCGTAGAGCCGCGCGTGGGTCAGGGCGATGGCGGCGTGGGCGGCCAGCACGCCGACCAGTTCCTCGTCGGCGTCGGTGAAACCGCCGGGCTTGTTGGCCAGGTAGAGCGCGCCGAGGATCTCGTCGCCGCTGATGATGGGCACGCCCAGGAAGGCCTCGAGCACCGGATGGGCGGCCGGCCACCAGTGGAAGCGCGGATCGGCGCGGATGTCGGCCACCCGCTGGGTGGCCGGGTCGCGCAGCATGACGGCGAGGAAGCCGTGCTGGCGGGGGAGCGGGCCGATCGCGGCCTGCACCTCGTCGCTGACGCCGGAGACCACGAACTGCGCGAACGAGCCCGCCTCGTCGGGGACGCCCAGCGCCGCATAGCGCGCGCCGGCCAGCTCGCGGGCGGTGTCGACGATGGTCTGCAGCACCTCGGGGACGGTCAGCTGGTCGCTGACCGCCAGCACCGCGGCCGACAGGCGCCGCGCGACGTGCAGCTCGTCGCTCATGCCGCCACCATAGCGGCGGGCACCGGCAGACAACCTGCGCCGATGGTCCTAGGACCAAGGTCCCGGGCCGAAGCCGTCCCGGGCCCGATTCGGCGGCCGTCGATGAGCGGCAGGGTCGAGGCATGACCAACGACAACACGACACCGGTCGCCGTCATCACCGGCGCCTCCCGCGGTCTCGGCGCGGCGCTGGCCCGGGGACTGGCCGCGGCCGGCTGGCGGCTCGTGCTCGACGCCCGCACCGCCGGGGACCTCGACAAGATCGCGGCCGAGCTGGGGGAGCGGACCACCGTCATCGCCATTCCCGGCGACGTCGTCGACGACGACCACCGGGCCGTCCTGGCCGCCGCGGCCGGTCAGCTCGGCGGGGCCGGCCTGCTCGTCAACAACGCGTCCGTGCTGGGCGGCTCGCCGCTGCCCGCGCTGGCCACCTTCCCGCTGCCGGCGCTGCTGGAGACGTTCGAGGTGAACGCCCTGGCGCCGATCGCCCTGACCCAGCTCCTGCTGCCGCAGCTGCGGCGGTCACCGTCCGGCGGCGCCGTCCTGAACATCAGCTCGGACGCGGCCGTCGAGGCGTACGAGGGCTGGGGCGGCTATGGGGCCGCCAAGGCGGCGTTGGACCACGCTGGGCGGGTGCTTGCGCTCGAGGAGCCTTCCGTACGGGTGTGGAGCGTCGACCCGGGCGAAATGCGCACGCGCCTCTACCAGCAGGCCGCTCCCGGCGAGGACATCTCGCACCTGCCGCCACCCGGGACCGTGGTGCCGCATCTGCTGGGTCTGCTGCGGTCGCGCCCGGCCTCGGGGCGCTACACGGCGTCCAGCCTGCCGGCTGTCGAAGGGGCGCGATGACCACCGCGACCCTCGATTTCGAGCTGCCGGCCGACCTGGAGGCGCGGGAGCCGGCCGAGGCTCAAGGGCGACGGCGTGAGGACGTACGCCTGTTGGTGAGCCGCGGCGAGGAGGTGAGCCATCACCGGTTCCCGGAACTGCCGTGGATCCTGCGGGCCGGAGACCTGCTGGTGGTGAACAACTCGGCGACGGTGCCGGCCGCGCTCGACACGGACGATGGGCTGGTCGTGCACGTCTCGACCGAGCACGCCGACGGGTCGTGGCTGGTGGAGCCGCGCCGGAAAGCCGGGGGCAGCACGGCCCCGTTCGCGCCGGGCACGGGGCCGGCGCGGGCGGGGCTGCGGCTTCCGGTGCCCGAGGGGTCGGTCACTCTGCTCCGCCCGTACACCTCAAGGCTCTGGATCGCGAAAGCCGACGTGCCGGGCACGAGGGTCGACTATCTGGCGCGGCACGGCCGGCCGATCCGGTACGACTACACGGATCGGGACTGGCCGCTGGCGACGTATCAGAACGCCTACGCGACCGAGCCCGGCAGCGCCGAGATGCCGAGCGCGGGCCGTCCGCTGACCGGCGAGGTGCTGGCCACGCTGGCCGGGCGGGGGATCCTGGTCGCGCCGATAACGCTGCACACGGGCGTGGCGTCGGCCGAGGTGGACGAGCCGCCGTACCCCGAGTGGTATTCGGTGCCGTCGCCGACCGCACGGTTGATCGAGCACGCCCGGGCCGGCGGTGGCCGGGTGATCGCGGTCGGCACGACGGTGGTGCGGGCCCTGGAAACGGCGTGGGACGGGCCGGCGTCCGGCTGGACCGGTCTGGTCATCGGGCCGGAGAGACCGGTGCGCTCGGTCGACGGGTTGCTGACCGGGCTGCACGAGCCGCGCGCCTCACACCTGCGGATGCTGTCGGCGGTGACCGGGAATGCGGCGTTGCGGTCGGCGTACGACGAAGCGCTGCGGGAGCGCTACCGATGGCACGAATTCGGTGACGTCCACCTGATCCTGCCCTGACCGGTCAGGCGGCGTACTTCTCGACCAGGGTGCCGACGGCCGGGAGAGCGGCCTCGATGTGCTTTCCCGCGCCGCCGCGCACGGTGTTGTACGCCTTGACGACCACGGCCTTCTCCGAGTCGCGGGCCATGTCGTCGGTGACCTTGAGCATGGCCTCGGTGACTTCGGGGCTGCGCTTGGCCAGGTAGTCGCCGAAGGTGCCGCCGCCGGCCAGGTGGAAGTCGGCCCAGAACGGCTGGAGCTGCTCGAGGGCCGGCGGCACGATCAGCTCGACGGTCTGCGCGTAGTAGCCGGGCGCGAACGACGAGACGGCTTTGTAGGCGAGCTTGACCGCGGCCGCCGAGACACCGGACTTCGTGGCCAGCTCCGACTGTACGACCCCCTGAAGGTCGGCGGCGATCGCCTTGACGGTGGCCGCGTCGGTCGCGAGGTCGTTCAGGTTCGAGATCATGCGCCCGACACTATCCAGCAAATGATCTTGAATAGCTCTCCAGCCACCGATCCTGACCGGACAGTGACGGGCAAATGACCAAGTCGCGGCCGGCGCCGCCTCAGAAGGCCAGGGCCTCGGGTACTTGCAGCTCAGCGCGGTCGCGGCGGGTCATCATGCCCTGGAAACTGGCGGCCAGGTCGTCCGGGTCGACGGCCGGGATGGCGCTGACGTCGATGCCCAGGTCGAAACCACCGCCGGTCATCGCCCGATGGCCGGCGCTGCCGGTGACCATCGCGCCGATGTGCAGCACGCCGGCGTACACGCCCTTGTCCCTGACCTCGGAATGCAGTGACAGCACGTAGTTGCGGGCGGCCGCCATGCCCGGCCCGGGACCGCTCATGCCCGGCCGGGGGTCGGTGGCGGAGACGCCCTGGCCGAGCAGGATGGCGCCGTCGCCCCGCTCGATCATGCCCGGCAGCACGGCGTGCACGACCTCGATGAAGCTGAGCAGGTGCAGGTCGAGAAGCCCGCGCACGGTGTCCGCGCGCAGGTCGGCGGCCGCGGTGAAGCCCTCGGTAGCGATCGGCGCGTACTCGACGACGTCGATGTCACCGATCCGCTCGATGAGCGCCGGGATCTGATCGGGCCGGCTGAGATCGGCGGCGAACGCGGTTGCCTCGATGCCCTCGGCCCGCAGCTCGGCGGCCAGCGAGTCGAGGCGCGCGCGGTCGCGGGCGACGAGCGCGACCCGATAGCCGTCGCGGCCGAAGAGACGCGCCACGGAGGTGCCCAGTCCGGTTCCGGCTCCGAACACGGCGATGGTTCTGGTCATGTCTGCTCCCTGAAGTTGAGGCCGCCATCAACTTAGAGGAAACTTGAGGGCAGTATCAAGTTCGGAGGATCTATGCTCGTACGGTGACCTCGCCGCTCCGCCGTGACGCCCGCCGCAACATCGAGCGCGTCATCGAGGCGGCGACGGAGGCGTTCCGCGAACATGGCCTGGAAGTGCCGCTGGAACACATCGCCCAGCGGGCCGGGGTCAGCCCCGGCACCGTCTACAACCGATTCGGCGGCCGCGACGCGCTGATCGACGCCGTGATGCCGGCGTTGGTCGAGGCCCGGGCCCGCGAGGCGATCGACCGCGGTCTGGCCGAGACCGACCCGTGGCAGGGGTTCGTGGTCTACGTGACGATGCTGTGCGAGCTCCAGGCGACCGACCTGTCCGTGGGCGACGCGCTCGGGCGGCGCTATCCGTCGGCCGAGCGGCTCACCGAGATCTGCAACGCGCAGATCGGCCGGGCCCAGGTGATCATCGATCGGGCGCACGAGGCCGGGGCGCTGCGCACCGACTTCACGACCGAGGACATGCCCTATCTGTTCTGGTCGAGCGCGGCCGTCGCCCGCGCCACGGCTGACACCGCGCCCGAGGCGTGGCGGAGGGCGCTCGCGTTCACCCTCGACGGGCTGCGCGCGTCAGCCGCCCATCCGCTGCCGGCGCCACCGATGACCCACGACGAGATGCTGTCGGCGATGGTCGCCCTCGGAGAGAGGCGTCAGGGCAGGAGCTGATCGAGGGCCGGCGCCTTGGTCAGTATTCCGTCGCGGCGGCCCAGCTGGGCCAAGCGGTCGATCGACGGGCGGTTGATCTCGTCCGGCCAGCTGGGGAGGATCATCGCGATGCGGACGGTGTCGTTGATCGTGGTGTAGGTGCCGACGATGTCGCGGACCTCGTCCGGGTGGGTCGCGGCGTACGCCATCGAGTCCTTTATCGCCCCGGTGAACTGGGTGACCAGGTCGGGGCTCTTGGCGATCTCGGCCTCGCTGGTGAAATAAAGCGCCACCGTCAGGTTGGCCGCGGTGTCCACGAAGTTCGACGCGATGACCTGGCCGCCCTGGGTCAGCACCTGCGACAGCTGCGGCTCGACGACCCAGGCGGCGTCGACCCGGCCGCCCTGCAACGCCGCCGGCATGTCGCCGAAGGGCATGGCCTCGAACTTCAGGTTCGTGGGATCGCCGCCGGCGCTGCGCACCGACTGCCGTACGGTCGTGTCGCCCAGGTTCTTCAAGGTGTTGACCGCGATCGTCTTGCCGGTCAGGTCCTTGGCCGAGCGGATCTTGCTGCCGTCGTGCACGACGATCGCCGAGAAGTCACGCCCGGCCCGGCCGGTCGACGACACCCCGGCCGCCACGCCCTTGAGCTGGGCGCCGCCGGTCTGCGCGGCCATCAGCGAGGTGACATTGCTGAAGCCGAACGGGTATTTGCCGCTGATCACGTTCTTCACGATCGCCGAACCGCCCTGCTCGGGCACGAGCGTGAGGTCGATGCCGCGGCTCGCGAAGAAGCCCTTGGCCTTGCCGAGATAGATCGGCGCCACGTCGATGATGGGCACGACGCCGACGGTGACCTTGGTGCCACCGCCGGTGTCGCCCTTGTCGTCCGGCGAGCAGGCCGTGGTGGCCAGCAGCATCAAGACAACGGCGGCGGCGAGGATCCGGCGCATGGGTCCGCTCCAGGGGAGATCAGGGGCGCATTTGCGCCGGGCGAACGGTACCTGATCTCCGACCGCTTGGGGACCGGCCAGAAGGGACGAACATTGCGGACGTCAGGACCCGGCGAGTTTGCGCAGCGCGCCGGCCGCCCCGTCGGTGAGCGGCTCACCGTGACCGGGCAGGATCGTCTTGACGTCCAGCGCGGCCAGCTTCTTGACCGACGCGGCGGCCTGGTCGAGGTCGGCCGTGTACTGGGGATCGGACCCGGTGAGCCCTTCGGTGGTGCGGAGGGCGTCGCCCGCGACGAGCGTTCCGGTCGACGGGTCGAAGACCGAGATGTGCCCCAGAGTGTGCCCGGGCGTACCCACGATCTGGAGTCCGAAGACCTCGTCCCCGTCGGCCAAGGGCTTCAGCTCCTGCTGCGCGTTCACGATCGAGCCGACATCGTCCCGCCCGGCGTAGAAGGCCGCCTTCACCTGAGGCTCCACGTCGGGCAGCCCGCCCACGTGGTCCTGGTGCTGGTGGGTCAGGATGACGTGCTTGACCTGCCCCCACCCGCTGCCGGCGGCGGTCAGCGCCGAGCCGATGGCGCCGCCCGAACCCGCCGTGCCGAGGTCGACCACGGCCGCCTCACCACCCCGGATGAGCAGATAGGCCGACACGAACGAGAGGCTGACCCGCTCCCAGCCGCCGGCGACGCCGGAGGAGGACGGTGTCGTGGCGGCGGGCGCGTCGGAACCGGAGCACCCGGTCACCGTGTTGAGGATCGTCACGCCGAGGACCCCCGCGCCCGCACTGACAAGCAACCGGCGGCGCGTGAGCAGAAAGTCCGTCATGGTCCGATGATTTCGGCCGCCATCTCACGATCGCCACCGGAACGGCCGCGTCTTTACCGATTCGAAGCAAAGTCACGTGCGGCGCGCCGACCGTTTCGGCAGCAAGCCGTTGACGACCGCCCGATGCGCTGGTGCGGGACGTCCGCAATGATCGAGACATGCCCGTCCATCCTGGCCACCCTGGCGGTGGCTGAGGAACTGCGCCAGTTGCGATCGTCCACCAGCGGCATCCAGACCGCGTTGCAGGACGGCAGCGGGCTGCCCGCCGGTTTCCACGTCAGGGTCATCGCGGACCAACTTGAGCGCATGCAGGAGGAGATCCGGCGGCTTCGCTAGTCCCCACTGTCATCTGGGCCGCTGGCATACGCGCAGGTCACAGGCAGTTTCCGTAGTTCGGCCATAACCTCGCCCGTCAACCGATTCTTATCCGGTGACACTGGGTACACAACGCTGGCATGACGGTCTACGGAATCCATGCCTCTCATGAGCAGATCCCGCCCGCCGAGCTGCTGGCCGCCGTGGTCGCTGCGGAGCAAGCGGGGTTCGAGGCAGCCATGTGTTCTGATCACTTCTCGCCGTGGAGCGCGCGGCAAGGGCAGTCCGGGTTCGCCTGGTCGTGGCTCGGCGCGGCGCTGCAGGCGACCAACCTTTCGTTCGGTGTGGTCAACGCTCCCGGGCAGCGGTACCACCCGGCGATCATCGCGCAGGCCATCGGGACGCTCGCTTCGATGTATCCGGGGCGGTTCTGGGCGGCGCTCGGCAGCGGTGAGTACAGCAACGAGCATGTCGTCGGCGGCGAGTGGCCCCGCAAGGACCTGCGCGAGGCGCGGCTGTTGGCCTGCGTCGACGTGATCCGCGACCTGCTGGCCGGCAAGGAGGTCACCCGGGACGGGATCATCACCGTCGACCGGGCCCGGCTCTGGACGCGGCCCGACGAGGCGCCGCCGCTGATCGGGGCCGCGGTCAGCACCAAGACGGCCGCCTGGTGCGCCAAGTGGGCCGACGGTCTGGTCACCGTCAACGCGCCCGAGGAGCAACTGCGCGCGATGATCGCCGCCTACCGCGACGCCGGCGGCACCGGGCCGGTCTGCCTTCAGGTGCACCTGAGCTGGGCGCCGACCCAGGACGAGGCCGAGCGGATCGCGCACGACCAGTGGCGCAGCAACATCTTCGCGCCGCCGGTCTGCTGGGACGCCGAGACCGTCGAGCACTTCGACGTCATCTCCGAGAACGTGACCGTCGAGCAGGTGGCGAAGGTTGTGAACATCTCGGCCGACCTGGAGGAGCACACCGATCTGCTGCGCCGGTACGCCGCGCTCGGCTTCGACCGGATCTACCTGCACCACGTCGGTCAGAACCTGACGCCGTTCATCGATGCCTTCGGGAGCAAGGTGCTGCCCGCCCTCCGCTGATCGATATCGGTCCTCCGCCGTCCGGCGCCGCTTCTGGCCGGGCGGCGGAGTTGTATACAACCTGGCCTCGGTATTGCGCTGTGAGGGCCTCTCTCGCCAAGATTGCATACATCCACGGCGAGGGAGGTTCGGTGCGGGCAGCGGCGGAACAGGCGGCGCAGACGTTGCGGGAGGAGATCCTGGCCGGGGCCATCCCGTCCGGAGCGCGGTTGGGGGAGGTGGAGCTCGCCGGGCGGCTGTCGGTGAGCCGCACGCCGATCCGCGAGGCGCTGACCCGGCTGGCGGCCGAGGGCCTCGTCGAGATCCAGCCCAACCGGGGCGCCCGCGTCGTGAGCCGTTCCGACGAGGAGCTCCGCGAGATCTTCGAACTGCGACTGCGGCTTGAGCCGTACGCCGTTCAGCAGGCCGTTCCAGCGCTCAGCCCCGAGCAGCTCGACGACCTCGGCGCGCTCGCCACCGAGATGATCGAGGCCGGGGACCGGGACGCTCTGGTCGAGCTGAACCGCCGCTTCCACAGCATCTTCATCGAGGCCGCCGGGTCGCGCCCGCTGGCCGACGCGCTCCGCGGCGTGACCCACGCGCCGGTCGTGCACCAGAACTTCCACAACTACACGCCGGAGGCGCTGCAGCGCAGCCTCAATCACCACGTGGAGATGGTGGCCGCGGCCCGCGCGGGCGATGGGGAGTGGGCCGAGGCGGTGATGCGCGCCCATCTGTACAACGCGCGCGCCACGATGATCAGGGCCGGCGCGGACGGGGCCGCGGGCGCGGTGGGAGGCCCTCGATGACGCTGCCTCTGGACGATCTGCGGGTGGTCGAGTTCGGTCAGCTGCTGGCCGGGCCGTTCTGCGGTCAGCTGCTCGGCGACTTCGGGGCCGAGGTCATCAAGGTGGAGGATCCGGCCAAGGGTGATCCGATGCGCGAGTGGGGCCGGGAGAAGCCGCACGGCAAGTCCCTGTGGTGGCCGGTCGTGGCCCGCAACAAGAAGTCGGTGACGTGTGATCTTCGTAAGGCGGAGGGGCAGGCGCTGATCAGGCGGCTGATCGACACCGCCGACATCGTGGTCGAGAACTTCCGGCCCGGGACCCTGGAGCGGTGGGGTCTCGCCCCCGAGACGCTCTGGAAGACCAACCCCGGCCTGGTCGTCACCCGCGTCACCGGCTACGGCCAGAGCGGGCCCTACGCGAGCCGGGCCGGCTTCGGCTCGATCGGCGAGGCCATGGGCGGCATCCGTTACGTGATGGGCGATCCCGGTCAGCCGCCCGTCCGGGCCGGCATCTCGCTCGGCGATTCGCTCGCCGCGACGTACGCCTGTCTCGGGACCTTGACCGCGATTCATCACCGGTCGAGAACGGGGCGGGGCCAGATCGTCGACTCCGCCATCTACGAGGCCGTGCTGGCCATGATGGAGTCGCTGGTGCCCGAGTGGGCGATCGCCGGCTATCAGCGGGAGCGCACCGGCGCGACGCTGCCCAACGTCTCGCCCAGCAACGTCTATCCGACCGGCGACGGCGACCTCATCCTCATCGCGGCCAACCAGGACAGCGTCTTCGGCCGGCTCGTCACCGTCATGGAGCAGCCGGGCCTGGCCACCGACCCGCGGTACGCCACGCACGGCGCTCGGGGCGCCGCGATGGCCGAGCTCGACACGCTCATCGCCGAGTGGACGTCCACCCGCAAGGCCGAGGAGCTGCTCACCGCCCTGCACGCGGCGGGCGTGCCGGCCGGGCGGATCTTCCGGGCCAAGGACATGTTCGCCGATCCGCACTTCGCGGCGCGGGAGGCCATCGTGACCGTGCCCCACCCCGACTTCGGCGAGCTGCCGATGCAGAACGCCACGCCCCGCCTGTCCGAGACGCCGGGCAAGGTGCGCTCGGCCGGCCCGGCGCTGGGCGAGCACAACGACGAGATCTACGGCGGCCTTCTCGGCCTCGGCGAAACGGAGCGCGCGAACCTGCGCAAAGAAAAGATCATCTAAGGAGGACCATGTCCTATCGGCTCGGCGTAGATGTGGGCGGCACGTTCACCGATGTGCTGCTGGTCGACGAGGAATCAGGTTCGACGTGGCGGGCGAAGACCGCCTCGACGCCGAGCGATCAATCAGTGGGTGTGCTGAACGGCCTCGACAAGGTCTGCGCCGAGGCCGGCGTGGACCGGGCGGTCATCCGGCACGTCCTGCACGGCACGACGGTGGCCACCAACGCGATCCTCGAGCGCAAGGGCGCCACGGTCGGGCTGGTCACCACCGAGGGATTCCGCCAGGTGCTCCAGATCGCCCGCTCGTTCGTGCCGGGCGGCCTGGCCGGCTGGATCATCTGGCCCAAGCCGGAGCCGCTGGCCGAGCTGGAGAACACGGTCGAAATCCCGGGCCGCATCGCCAGCGACGGCACCGTCATCACCGAACTGGACGAGCAGGAAGCCCGCATCGCCCTCCGAAAGCTGAAACATCAGGGCATCGAGGCGCTGGCCATCTCGCTGATCAACTCCTTCGCCAACGACACACATGAGCGCCGGCTCGCTGAGTTGGCCGCCGAGGAGATTCCCGGCGTCGAGGTCTCGCTGTCCAGCGTCGTCTTGCCCGAAATGCGGGAGTACGAACGCGCGCTGACCGCGGTGGCCAACGCGTACGTCCAGCCGCAAGTGGCCCGGTATGTCGCGAATCTATCCGCCAAGATCAACGCCGATCTGTCCATTCTGCGCAGCGACGGGGGCCTCACGGCGGCCGGAGCGGCCACGGCCGCGCCGGTCACGATGCTGCTCTCCGGACCGGCCGGCGGCGTCACCGGCGCGCTCTGGGTGGCCGAGCAGTCCGGCCATAAGGAGCTTCTCACCTTCGACATGGGTGGCACCTCGACCGATGTGGCTCTGGTCCGCGAGGGCCAGGCGCGGATCGGGCGGGAGACCAAGGTCGGAGATCTGACCGTACGGGCCTCGGCCGTCGACGTCCGCACGGTCGGCGCCGGGGGCGGGTCGATCGCCCATGTCCCCGAGCTGACCAGGGCCCTGCGGGTCGGTCCCCAGTCGGCCGGGGCGGAGCCGGGCCCGGCCGCGTACGGCAAAGGGGGAAACGCGCCCACCGTGACCGACGCCAACGTGGTGCTGGGCTATCTGCCGGCGGCCCTGGCCGGCGGCGAGATCACGCTCGACCGCGAGGCCGCCCGCGCCGCCGTGCAGACCGTGGCCGACGCCATGGGCCTGCCCAGCGCGGAGGCCGCGGCGGCCGGGATCGTCGACATCGTCAACGAGAACATGCTCGGCGGCCTGCGCCTGGTCAGCGTGCAGCAGGGCTACGACCCACGGGACTTCGCCCTGGTCGCCTTCGGCGGCGCCGGTCCGCTGCACGCGAACGCGCTCGGCCGGCTGACCGGCGCCTGGCCGGTGATCGTGCCGCCGTCGCCGGGCGTGCTCTGCGCCCTGGGCGACGCCACCACCTCGGCCCGTGACGAGGCCGCCCGGACCGTGCTGCGCCGCCTGGGTGACATGACACCGGCCGAGTTCACCGCGATCTTCGAGGAGCTGGCCGCGGCCGCCTCCGAGCGGATCGCCGCCACCGGCGTGACCTACACCGCGGACGTCCGTTTCGTCGGGCAGGGCAACGAGCTGCCGGTGACCGTGGAGCTCGGGGACGGCCCGGACGGGCTGGCCGCGCGCTTCGACGCCGAGCACGACCGGCTGTTCTCCTTCACCCTCGACGTCGACCACGAGCTGGTCAACGCGCGGGCCACGGTCACCGGCGCCCGGCCGCACGTCACGCCGGTCCATCTGGAGAAGGGCGACGGCGACCCGTCCCCGGCCCGGACCGGGCAGGCCCGCGTCTACGTCGACGGCGACTTCGTCGACGCCGCCCTCTACGACCGGCTGAGGCTCCGGGCGGGCGACGTCATAGCCGGACCGGCCATCGTCACCGAGATGGACTCGACCACGCTGATCCTTCCCGGCCACGCCGCGGTCACCGACCCGAGCGGCAGCCTGCTGATCCGTCCCGCCGAGAGCCTGGAGGGCTGAGCCGTGGCACGTATCGTCGAGACGTCCACCTCACCGGTGGAGAAGGCCGGCGTCGACCCGGTCACCCTCGACCTGGTCGAGAACGGGCTGCGCAACGCCCGCTACGAGATGGACGAGGTTCTGTTCCGCACGGCCCTGTCGCCCGGCATCCGGGAGCAGCACGACGAGTTCCCGCTGATCGCCGACCCGGCCGGGCGCATGGTGGTCGGCCAGTTCGGCCTGTCCATCCCCGACTTCCTGGCCGGTTTCGCCGGGGACATCGGCGAGGGCGACGTCCTGCTGACCTCCGACCCGTACGCCTGTGGGGCGGCTATCAGCCACGCCAACGACTGGCTGGTCGTCCTGCCGATCTACGCGGAGGGGCGGGTCGTCGGGTGGGCCTCGATGTTCGGGCACATGTCCGACGTCGGCGGCAAGACCCCCTCCTCGATGCCCACCGACGCCAGGACGATCTATGAGGAGGGCGTGGTCATTCCGCCCTTCAAGCTGTACGACGGCGGGCGGCTCAACGAGGACGCGCTGCGCATCATCCTCAACCAGGTGCGGGTGCCCGACTGGAACCGGGCCGACCTCAACGGCCTGGTCGCGGCCTGCCGGACGGCCGCGCGGCGGGTGCAGGAGATGTGTGCCCGGTTCGGTGTGGCCACCTATCTCTCGGCCCTGGACGCTCTGCTCCAGCGCAATTACGACGCCATGAAGACGCTGCTGCACGTCGTCTTCTCCGAGGGGCGCACCCTCTCGTTCACCGATTACATCTGCGACGACGGGGTGGGCTTCGGGCCGTACGAGCTGAAACTGTCCCTGACCCGGACCGGCGACCGCGTGCATCTCGATTTCAGCGGCTCGTCGCCCCAGGCGATCGGCCCGGTGAACTATTACCTGAACGAGAACCTGGCCCGGATGTTCTTCGGCATCTACATGATCACGGTGGCCGATCCGCAGATCCTGTGGAACGACGGGTTCTACCCGCTGGTCGACGTGACGATTCCCGACGGGTCGTACTGGAAACCGAAGCACCCGGCCGCCCTGAACGCCCGCAACCACGGCATCGGCCGGGTGTTCGACCTGTTCGGTGGCCTGTTGGGACAGACGAATCCGGCCTTGCTGAACGCGGCCGGATTCTCGTCGTCGCCGCATTTCATGTATTCCGGGAACTATTCCTCGGGCGACCGCAAAGGCGAATGGTTCCAGCTCTACTCGATCGGTTTCGGCGGCATTCCGGGACGGCCGCTGGGCGACGGGCCGGACGGGCATTCGCTGTGGCCGAGCTTCGTCAACATCCCTTGCGAGTTCCTCGAGTCGTACTATCCGCTGCGTATCGAGAAGTGGGAGACGGTCGCCGACACCGGCGGGGCCGGCCTGCACCGCGGCGGCAACGGCGTCGACGTCGCCTATCGCTTCCTGGAGCCGGGCACGATCGCCATCCACGACGACCGCTGGCTCACCTATCCGTGGGGCGTCAACGGCGGCGAGCCGGGCGCCCGCGGCCGCAAGTGGATCGACCGGGCCGGCGGGGAGCGCGAGGTGCTGCCCAGCAAATGCCACGACGTGCCGGTGCGCCCGGGCGACGTGCTGCATTTCGTCACCTGGGGTGGCGGCGGCTGGGGCGATCCGCTGGCCCGCGACCCGGAGCTGGTGGCCAAGGAGGTGCGGCGCGGCCTGGTGACCCGTGAGGGCGCCCGCCGCTACGGCGTGGTGGTCGACGAGGCCGGGCAGGTGGTGGCGGCGGAGACGGCGGAGCTGCGCGTGGCCGACCGGGGCGAGCTGCCGGTCTTCGACATGGGCCCGCCGCTCGACGAGATTCTGGCCCGCTGCGAAGAGCAGACGGGCCTGCCGGCTCCCCGGAGGCCCGTCTGGACATAGCTTTCTACGAGGTTGCCGGGTCGCTGATCAGCATCTCCGGGTGGCGGCCCAGGAAGGCCGGCAGCTTGTCCTCGGCGGTGGCCTTGAACAGGTCGCGGGTGGCCTCGTTGACGCCCTCGCCGCCGCTGACCGCGGCGAACGTGCCGCCGTTGGTCTTGATCGGGATCAGGTCGCCGGCCGCGAGGCCCTTCATGCCGAAGATGAAGTCGGTGACCGCGACGCCGTGGGTGTCCATCTTCAGCGACGTGCCGGCCGCGGCCAGGATCTTCGAGACCTTGGTCGGGTTGCTGATGACGCCGCTGCTGGTCGCCTTCTTCATCATGGCCCGCAGGAGCTGCTGCTGGTGACGCTGGCGGTCGTAGTCACCGTTGGCCGAGTGCCGCAGGCGGGAGAACTCGAGAGCCTCCCACGGCTTCATGTTGCGGCAGCCCTTCTCGAACCACAGCGCGTTCTTCGGCGGGGACTTCGGGTCGGCGCCCTCGGCGTATTTCACCTTGCCGTCGACGACGATGTAGTGGCTCGACCACATCCGCTTGTCGACGCACATGTAGACGCCGCCCATGGCCTCGAGGATGCCCTTGAAGCCGCTGAAGTCGATGACCACGACGCCGTCGAACTCGATGCCGGTCAGCTTGTTCACCGTCTCGGTGGCGAGCTTGGCGCCGCCCTGCCAGCCCTTGCCGTCCTTCGACCCGTTCGCGTAGGCGCCGTTGATCTTCTCGGTCGAGCCCCGGAAGCCGAGCTCCTCGTCGGCCGGGATGTCGACGATCGTGTCGCGCGGGATCGAGATCATGTACGCCTGGTCGTGCTTGGCCGTGACGTGCAGGATGATCATCGTGTCGGAGCGGGACAGCTCGCCCTTCTCCTCCCAGCCGGTCCGCGTGTCCAGGCCCAGCATGAGGATGTTCATCGCGCCCTCGGGCATCTTGCCCGCGGCCACCGCCTTGTTGCTCAGGCCGGCCGAGTCGAGAACGCTGGACGTTGTCTGGATGTTGCTGGTGAGCTGGTTGAGAAAGTACTTCACCGAGACCAGGCCGCCGCCGCCGACCACGAGCAGAACGGCGCCGAACGCCGTCACCAACTTGGTCCATAACGGTAGTTTGCGACGTCTCGGTTTCTTTTTATTACCGCCGCCGGAGCCGCCCTGCGGCTGCCGCTGCCCTCGTTCCCCCAACGTGGCCTGTCCCGGCATAGGTGTCGAACTCCTCACTTTTTGGCCATAGCCTCCGTGAGGCCGCGCTCGTCGCCAGACAGAACAGATATATGGTCCCGAACGGTTAGTCAACCCGCTTGATCACTTCTCGACGCGGCGTGATTCCGCGGCGACTTTCGGATTCATAATATCGACGATTCGTAGCCTGGCGAGGGCGCAGAGCGAGCGGTCCTCACCGGGGCACGTTGATCTCCGGGCCGCCCGCCGGCGAGCCCGCCCCGGCCGCGTTGACCGAGGCCACCGCGATGGCGTAGTTGTGGCCGGCGGTCAGCCCGCCGATGGTCGCGCTCAGGCCGCCGGTGCGGACGCTGGCCACGAAGGCGTTCGGGTCCGTCCGGTCCATGTAATAGACGACATAGCCGCTGACGGTGTCGCTGTAGAGGCCGGTCGCCGGGCTCCACGACACCGTCAGCGAGCCCGGGCCGGGCGAGGTGGTGATGTTCGGCGGCCCGTCCGCGGTCAGCGGGTTGGCCGTGACGGAGGCGACCGGCGACGCCGGGCCGGTGGAGATGCCGCGGTTGGGCAGCACCCGGAACTCGTACGTGAAGCCGCGCACCAGCCAGCCGGTGTCCCACTCGTCGCCCGGGATGGGCAGCGGCAGCCGCTGCCACTCCTGGCCGCTGTCCTTGATCCGCTGCTCGAACCAGTATCCGCCCGCGCCGAAGCTGTGGGCCCAGCTCACGTGCACGCCGGTCCCGGTCGCGGTGGCCGTGATGGAGGCCGGCGCGGCCGGGCTGAGCAGGTCGGGGCCGGAGGTGGCGGTGAACGTGCCGCCGACCCCGAACGTGCCGGAGAGCACATTGGCGAACGCCTTGGCGATCTTGTGTTCGCCCGAGCCGTTCGGGTGCAGCCCGTCGTAGGCGTCGAACTGCCACTGGTAGCTCGACGCGATGTCGGCCAGGGCGACCGGCGACGCGGCCGTGCTCACCGAGGCCAGCGCGGCCGGCAGTTTGCCGTTGTACTCGTTGATGATCGAGTCCAGCTGGGGCAGCTGGGCCAGCGGCTCCCGGCGCACGACGTTGGCCACGATCACCCTGATGCCCGGCCTGGCCGCGCGGGCCTGGGCGATCAGGTTCTTCATGTCGCCGATGAGCCCGTCCGGGTTCGACACGCCCCAGCCGAGGTCGTTGAAGCCGAGCTCGACCAGCAGATAGTCGGGCTGATAGGTGCCCACCCGATCCTTGATGTCGCCCATGGCCTGGTGCGCCTGCCGTCCCCACTGGGCGAAGTGGGCGCTGTCGAAGGTCAGGTGGTTGCGGTAGGCGCCGTTGAAGACCGGCGGGGCCGGCACGTTCGGGAAGCCGTCCGGCAGGTCCGAGGGGACGCGGGTGGTTCCGGTGTACGGCCCCACGAAGTCGGCCGCCGCGCCGCCGGTGGCCAGGTGCTGCCAGAGCCGGTAGCGCCAGGTGTAGTCGCCCTCCAAGCCCTGGCTGATCGAGTCGCCGACCACCATGATCTTCCGCGAGCCGGAGCCGATCATGAAGGATTCCTCGGCCGACGGGTACGGCCCGCTGACCGGCGCCGTGGTCTGGCTCCCGGAGACGTCGTAGACGACCGACTTGGCGGCCAGAACCTGGTTCCACTGGGCCGCGGTCGGCGTGTAGCTGGTGGCGGAGGTCGTGACGGTGAACAGGACCGAGCCCGTATATCCGCTGCGCACCCGCAGCGTGAAGCTGTTGTTGAGGTGGCCGGGGATGCCGCTCGCGGTCCACCGGAACGGCACCAGGGCGTTGCTGATGCTGTCGCGCGGCTGGAGACCCCGCGGCGCCATGCCGTGTGTCTCCAGGATCCGGCGGGCCGCCTGCACCTCGCTCGGGCCGCGGCTCGCGGTGATCGCCGTCCAGGCCGCGCCGAACCTGGTGGCGTTGGCCGCGTCGAGCCGGTTCAGGATGTCGGCCAGGCCCCACTGCACCGTGTCCTTGCCGCCGCTCACGTCGTCCTCGATGGTGTCGAAGAGATCCCAGAGGGCGCGCTGCACGGCCAGTTCGCTGTCGTCGCCCTTGGGCGCGCACTCGCCGGACGGGTCGTTGGTCTCGATGTTGTAGTCGACCGTGCCGGGGGTGTTGTGCGGCGGTCCCGGCCGGTCGTCGTAGACGAGGCCGCCGGCGTTCGGCACGGGCGGCAGCGGCACGCTGGCCAGCGCGGCCAGCCCGTAGAAGGTGGCCCACCCCTCCGACCAGGCCAGGTCGAGGCCGGCGGCCTTGCCGCGGCCCTCCTGGCCCCAGGCATTGGCGCAGATGTCGTGATCGCCGCCGTCGTCGGGCCCGTTCAGCCCGGCCTGGGTGGCGACGATGTGACCGGACTCGTGGGCCAGCACGTCCCAGTCGAAGGCGTCCTCGCCGCAGTAGTCGCCGTCGCACATGGTGTCGCCGCCGCTCATCCAGATGTTCCCGGCCTGCGCGAACGAGTTGGCCTGGCCGGACGGATAGAAGACGACGAGCGCCGGCTGCCACGACGACTTGCGGACGCTCTGGTAGAAGCCGCCGACCGTCCGCAGCGCGTCGAAGAGCGCGAAGGCGCGGCCGGTCACCGAGAAGTAGTCCACGTTGACGGTGATGCCGCTGACCGTGGCGCCGGCGGTGACCGGGAAGACGGCGCTGTAGGCCACGTAGTTGTCGGCGCCGCCGGTCGTGTCGACCTCGCCGAAGGTGCCGACCGCGGTGACCCGGATGCGGTAGTCGCCGGTGGTCAGGGTGGCTGAGCTGAACGAGAAGGCGCCGCCGTCGGACGCGTAGGTGGTGCCGTGCTCCTGGCCGGTGGCGGCGACCAGCTGAACCCGGGCGCCGCGGATCGGTCGCTGGAGGTTGGCCAGGTCGCGGTAACTGATCGAGCCCGTGACCGTGGTGGCGGCGGCGAGCGAGGCCCGCTGTGTGCCGGTGCTGCCGGGGGCCTGGTGCAGGCGGGCGCGCCGCGCCTCGAACTCGGTTGCGGTCAGGCGCCCGTCGTCGCGATCGGCGGTCAGGGCGGCGTCGTCGAGAAGGCCGTAGGAGCCGGCGGAGATCAGAGCGTTCTTGTACGGCCGGACGGCCAGGAACCCGGTGTCGGCGCCGGGCAGTGGCTGGGCGACCAGGCCGAAGTCCCCGGCGCCGGTGGCCGGGATGGTGAACAGGACCCGTACGGCCCGCCCGGCCCTCAGTGCCTCGAGCGGCCGGGCGACACGGGCCAGTTCCTTGTCACCGCGGTAGGCGGTCAGGCGGATCTCACCGGCGGGCCGGGCCACGAGCGGGCGCAGCGTCACCTCGGCCTGCCGGCGGCCGGGCGTCAGCGCGAGCCCGATCTCCATGGTGCCGTGCCCGGCCTTCGCCGCCTTTGCCGCCGCCGTCGGTGCGGTGGTGGCCGTCTCCACCACCACCGCACCGCTCAGCGCGAGCAGCACCGCCATCGTCGTGTGCCACCAGCGCATCCCCAGCCCCCGTCCCGTGAATACCTGCGGGTAGCCTCGCCGCCCGCTGTTGTGGGATTGTTGTGGCTCGATGTCTCCGGGGGAGCCGCGTGATCGAGTTCCGGCTGTTGGGCCCGGTCGAGCTGTGGGTGGACGGCCGGCGCCTGGAGGCAGGGCAGCCCCGTCAGCGCGCCGTCCTCGCCGTCCTGGCCGCCGACACCGGCCGCGTGGTCACCACCGAGACCCTGATCGACCGCCTCTGGGGCGACACGCCGCCGGCGACGGCCCGCCGCTCGCTGCACGCCCACGTGACCCGGGTCCGCCGGGTCCTCGACGAGGCGCGGATCGCGCTGCGCCGCCGGGCCGGCGGCTACCTTCTCGACGCGCCGCCGGGGCTCGTCGACCTGCACCGGATGCGCGGGCTGCGCGACCGGGGCCGCCGCGACGGCCTCGGCGCCGGCGAGCGGGCGGAACTGCTGCGCGAGGCGGCCGGGCTGTGGCGCGGGGAGCCGCTGACCGGGATCGCCGGTCCCTGGGCCGACCGGATGCGCCAGAGCTGGCGGCAGGAGCGCCTCGATCTGATGCTGGCCTGGGCCCGGGCCGAGCTCGCGGTCGGCGACACGGGCGAGGTGATCCGCCGTCTGTCCGAACTGGCCGGCGACCATCCCCTGGCCGAGCCGCTGATCACGGAGCTGATCCGGGCCCTGCACGGCGCCGGGCGATCCGCCGAGGCCCTCGAACGCTACGCCGGGTTCCGCCACCGCCTGGGGGAGGAGCTCGGTGTCGATCCTGGCCCCGAATTACAGGCGCTGCACATGGACCTGTTGCGCGGCTCGTCGCCCACTCCCTCGGCCGCCCCGCCCGCTCGCGCCGGGGTCGTGCCCGCGCAACTGCCGGCGTCGGTCGCCGGCTTTGCCGGGCGGGCGGCGGCCCTGGCCGAACTCGACCGCGTGCTCGGCGATGGCGGCCCGGCGGTGATCGCCGCGATCTCCGGGCCGGCCGGGGTCGGCAAGACCTCTCTCGCGGTGCACTGGGCGCACCGGGCCGCGCACCGGTTCCCGGACGGCTGCCTCTACGTGAACCTGCGCGGGTTCGACGCCGGCGGCCAGGTGCTCGATCCCGGCGAGGCCCTCCGCGAATTCCTCTTCGCGCTCGGCGTGCCGCCCGAGCGGACCCCCTCCACATCGGAGGCGCAAGCCGGCCTCTATCGCAGCCTGCTCGCGGGCAAACGGGTCCTGATCCTGCTCGACAACGCCCGCGACGCCGGCCACGTCCGGCCCCTGCTGCCCGCGTCCCCGACCGTCCTGACCCTGGTGACCAGCCGCAACCACCTGACGCCGCTGCTGGTCACACACGGCGCGCAGCCGATCGGGCTGTCCGCCCTCCCCGTCGCCGAGGCCCGCGAGCTGCTCGCCCACCGCCTCGGCCCCGGCCGGATCGCCGCCGAACCGGCCGCCGCGGCCGCGATCGTCGCCGCCTGCGCCGGTCTGCCCCTCGCCCTGGCCATCGTCGCCGCCCGCGCCCGTCACCACGGGCTCTCCCTGGCGACATCGGCCGATGAGCTGGCCGGGGCCCGGCTCGGCGCGCTCGACGCGGGCGACACCGCCACCCGGGTCGAAACGGTGTTCTCCTGGTCCTACGCGGCGCTGAGCCCTTCCGCGGCCCGGCTGTTCCGCCTGCTCGGCCCGCTTCCGGGCCCGGACCTCTCGGCCGTCGCGGCGGCGAGCGCCGGCGGCCGGCCGCTGCCCGGGACCCGGCGCGATCTGGCCGAGCTGGTCCAGGCCAGCATGCTCACCGAGCCGTCACCGGGCCGCTACTCCTTTCACGACCTGCTGCGCGCCTACGCCACCGGGCTCGGCCACTCCGGCGGCGCGGCGGCGCGGCTGATGGATCACTACCGGCACACCGCATGGGCCGCGACCATGCTGCTCGACCCGGCGCAGGACCCGCTCGACCTGGGCGAGCCGGCGGCCGGGGTCACGCTGGAACCGCCGGCCACCTATCAGCAGGCCATGGACTGGTTCGCCGCCGAGCGGACCTCGCTGCTGGCGGCGATCGCGATGCCCGGCTCCGACGCCGGGATCTGGCAGCTGGCGCTCAGCATGGTGACGTTTCTCGACTGGCGGGGACACTGGCACGACCTGGAGGCCGTGGGGCGCCTCGCGGTCGCCGCCGCCGGACGTGGCTCCGACGCGGTGGCGCTGGCCCGGGCGTACCGGAATCTCGCCGTCGCCCACCTCGGCCTGAACCGTTTCGACGAGGGCGAGGCGGGGCTTCGCACGGCGCTGGAGACGAGCATCGCCTGCGGCGACGTCGTCGGTCAGGCGTTCGCCCACAACAGCCTGGCCGCCCTGCACGATCGCCGGGACCGGCCCGGCCTCGCGCTCCCGCACGCCCGCCGGTCCCTGGAGCTGTTCGAGGCGGCGGGTCACCGTGTCGGCCAGGCCAACGCCCTGAACTCGGTCGGCTGGTATCAAGCCCTGCTCGGCGACTACGAGGACTCGGTGGTGTCATGCCGCCGCGCGCTGGCTCTGCTGGAGGAGCTGGGCGACCGATACGGCCAGGCGCACACCTGGGACAGCCTCGGCTACGCCGCCCACCACCTGGGCCGCCACCGTGACGCCCTCGACTGCTACCAGCACGCCGTCGCCATCTTCCACGACCTGGGCGACCGCTACCAGGAGGCCGACACGACGGCCAAACTCGGCGACGCCCACGAGTCCGCCGGCGCCCCCGAGGCCGCCCGCGCCGCGTGGGAGCACGCCTGGAAGATCCTCACCGACCTCGGCCATCCGGACGCGGCCGCCCTGCGGGCGAGGCTCTTCCCTCCACAAAGGAGATGACCTAGCATCGATGCCCTGGGGCGACCGATCTTCACGGAAAGGTCTCCATGACCCGTTTTCTCCGAGTGCTCGCCGCAGTTGTGGCGTTCGTGCTCGCCTTCGCCGTCGGAACCCCTCTGGCCCAGGCCGCCCCGCTCAGCGCGGCGCGCCCGATGCAACTGAACGAAGCGATGACCCCGGTCGGCGGTCAATGGCTCCAGCTCCTGCCCTCAGGCGACCTCGTCACCATGCAGAAGGTCGAGTCCGGAGTCAGCAAGAGCGTCGCCGGTGTGCGGAGGGCGGCCGGTGTCTGTCCCCCTAATGTGTACCTCTGCCTTTTCGAGGATGAGTACCTGGCCGGCACCATGTGGGCCCTCAACCTGAACGACATCTATGTCGGCTCGGCCAACGGGGTCGCGCACTGCTGGAACCTGTCCTCGGCCTACAACAACAAGACCGTCTCGTGGCAGAACACCAGCGGGGACCGGGCCGCCTTCCTGAACAACTGGGTGAACTGCGGCGGTGAGCAGATCCTGATCACCAGAAACAGCAGCAGGACCTGCTCGGCGGCCTGGTGCACCACCCTCTTCCCGACCAGCGTCAAGGCCACGTAGCCGCCCGGAGCGGAGGCGAGCCCGGGGGCTCGCCTCCGCTCGGTGTCAGACGCCGGCCGTCGAGGTGATCCAGGCGCGGTTGTAGGCGACGCTGCCGTAGTACTGGCGGCTCGTGCCGTCGGCGGTCGAGGCCACGCCCACCTGGGCGCCGTTGTAGACCTGCGGGCCGCCCGAGTCACCGCGCCAGGCGTTGCCGTTGATGCGCGTGCTTCCGATCGCCCGTCCGCCGTACGCGTCGGTCTGGTTGGTCGAGGTGACCTGGACCGTCGCGGTCTTCAGCGTGGTCGACGCGCTGCATCCGCTGTAGCAGGTCATGCCCCAGCCGTAGATGCTGTTGGTCGAGCCGACCGGCGGGTACGCGCTGGACAGCGGCATGTACGACGTCGTGATCGGGCTGGCCAGGCGCATGAGGGCCAGGTCGTAACGGGTGGCCGTGCTGCTCACGGCGCGGGTGGTGCCGCCGGAGGTCCGGTTGACGCTGCCGACCCGTACCGACATCGTGCCGCTGATGCAGTGCCGCGCGGTGAGCACGTAGTTCGCCGAGATGATCGTGCCCGAGCAGGTGAAGCTGCCGTTGCTGAGCACGGCGGCGGCCCACGGCGCGGACGAGACCGTCCCGCCGCCGATGATGTTCGTTGAGGGATCCTCGACCGCCGCGGCGGCGGCGGACGGAACGGCCAGGGCACCGGTGAGGGCGGTGGCAAGCGAAGCGACGACGATGCGGATGCGCACGCCGGACTCCTTCCATCGATAGACGGCTGTCGAAGTACCGTACGTGCGCCGGGCCCCCGCCGTTACCACTCACTTGCCACATAACTTCGTGTGATGACCCGCGCGGGACAATGATCACGTGCTGACCGCGACGCAGGATCTGCTGACCTCGCTCGAACCGCTGCCGCACGGCGTGCGGATGAAGCGCCTGGCCGCGTGGGCCCGCAGCGCTCCCGATCGGGCCGAGGTCTGTGCCGAGCTGGGTGGGGGCGAGAGCTATGAGCGGCATCTCGCGCTGGTGGCGGCTTTGGTCGTACGGGATGAGGACGCCATCGTGGCGGCGATGGGTGACCCGCAGCCGTCGATCCGGGCCGAGGCGATCGTCGCGGCCCTGCGCGCGGGCCGGCTCGACAGCGTGGTGGATCTGCCGGCGGCCGAGCGGCGGCGGGTCTACAGGACGGTGCGGCAGCGGCGCCTGACCGCGACCGCGGATGCGCTGATCGCCGAGGTTCGGCCCTATTGGGGCGACCGGGAGGCGGCGGCCGTCCTGCCCGCGTGCAGTGCCGCGGTCGTACGGCGTCTGCTCCCGGACCTCGAGGACGCGATCAGCCCGGCCACCCTCGCGAGGCGGCACCCCGGACCGGTGCTGGACCGGGCGGGGGAGAGGCTCGCGGCGGCGGCGCCCGAGCATCGGGACGAACTGTGGAACCGTCATGTGGCGGTGCTCGAGGATCTCTGCGATCCGGCCGGCTTCCTCGACCTGGCCGAGAGGTATGCGCCGATCCGCTGGACCCCGGGCTCGGGTGTGCTCGCGGCGCACGACCCGGCGCGCGTCGCCCGGCTGCTCACCGTGCCCGGCCGGCTCTCGGACCGGGCCGGCCGGTGGCTGCCCCGCGCATTGTTCCGCGCGCTGGCCGTCCTGTCCGACGACGAGCTTCTGCCTGTGGCCGTCGCCCTGCGCGACACCCCGCGAGCCTTCGCCGCGCTGCTTCGCTGTCTTCCGCCGGCCCGCCGTGGTGGCCTCTTCGAGCGCGCCTCGGCCGGCTCGGGGACGCTGCTCGCCCACTCGGTGATGGAGTTGTTACCGGCCGGCCCGCGGGTCCGCGAGGCGACCCGTGTCCTCGGGCTTCCCACGATTCGATCTCGTGAGTCGCATGTGCTGACCTGGAGCGCCTACCTCGCGTGGCCAGAGGCGTCGGCCGCACTGGAGGCTGGTCTGCGTTCGGGCGTGGCCGAGGAACGGGCACGGGCGTACCGGCTGCTCGGGGCGGCGGCGCGGCGCTCGCGGGACCCGCGGGTGGTGGCCGAGCTGGTGGACCGGCTCGGGCGGCTGCGCAACGAGCAGGACCCGGTGCGGGCGGCGGCGCTGAGCGCCCTGACCGGCGTGGCCCGGCTGCTCACCCCGGCCACCGCGCCCGGGCTGACCCGGCTGACCACCGGCGCCGTCGAGGCCCGGGACGCCTCCCGGGAGACCCTGAGCGCGCTGGCGTCCCTCGCCGCCGGCGTCCTTGAGCACCACGTCGACGTGCCGGAACTGCGCGAATGGGCCCTGCACACGATCGACCGGGTCGCCGGTGCGTCGCCGGTGCCGGTGCTGCCGCGCTTCGATCAGGAGGCCATGGTCTTCGAACGCCTCGGCGGCTGGGTCGTCGCGGCCATGGACCGCGGTGACTACGGGCCGCTGTTCGGGCTCACGGCCGCCCTCGGCCGGCGCGCCTGGAACGTTCCCGGGCTTCAGGAGCTGCTCCACCGCGCGATCGGCCCCGGCACCTCCGAACCGGTGGCGCGCCGGGCGGCCACGTCGTGGCTGGACGATCCCCGCCGTCGCGCGGAGCGTGTCGCGGCGGTGCTCGACGCCGACCCGTCGATGGTGGCCGTCCCCGAGGTGTGGAACGTCATCGCCACGTCCCGGACCGACCTGATCGACCGGGTGCTGCGCGGGCCCGTCCGCGGCCGGATGATCGAGGACGGCCGGCGCTGGGTGCCCGGCCCGCCCCGGCACGCCGACCGGTGGCTGCCCCGCCAGCGCGAACGCTTCACCGAGACCCTCGAAGCCGTGATCGACGACCGGGACGAGAGCGTGCCGATCCGGGCCTCCGCGGTGAAGGTCGCCGCCCGCGTGCCCGGTCCCGGCCGCGACCTGGTGCGCCGCCACATCGGCGCGTCCGGGGTGGTCGTCGCCGAGGCGGCGCTGGGTGCGCTGATCTGGACCGACCGCCCGGGCGAGGCGCTGTCCGAGCTGCTGGAGTACGCGGCCGGCGACCGGGCCCGGGTCGCCATGTACGCGGCCGCGCGGGCGGCCGCGTACGTCGAGCCGTCCCGCCTGCCGGCTCTGCTCGGCGGCCTGCTCACGGCCGAGGTCAAGGTCACCAGCCGCAAGGAGACGGCCCGCGTTCTCGGCCGGTACGGCCCGCCGAGCGTGATGGCGGCGCTCCTGGCGGCGTACCTCCGCCCCGGCACCCACCGCGATGTCCGCGCCGCGATCGTGGCCGCCGCCGGCCGGCGCCTCGAGGTCTCCGCGAGCTGGGAGATCCTCGATACGGCCGCCTCCAGGTCGCCGTCCGCGGGGCAGCCGGCCGGCGCGGCCGCCGCCAACCGGGCGGAACGCCGTGCGGTGCTGGCCGTGGACCCGGCGGCGGTGGCTGAGCGGCATCGCCGGCGCTATGCGGGCCTGATCGTCGAGATGTGCCGGGCCGGCGTCCGGGAGGCGTTCGGCGTGCTGCCGTCGTGGGCGCGCTGGGCCGAGGGCGTACGGGATCTGGTCGCGGCCCGCCTCACCGACCTCGGCCAGCGGGTCGCCCTCCCGGACGCGGCGGGCCTGCTGCCGCTGCTCGGCGAGGAGGCGACCCACGCGGTCATGGCGAATCTGGTCGCCCAGGACGAAGCCGACCACGACCCGGGCCGGGTGGGCACGGATCGTCCCGCCCGCCGCCGCGTCGAAGTGCTGGCCGAGGCGGCCGCCACCTGGTCCCGCGACGCCCCCGGCGGAGCCGACCGCACACCCCTGGCGAACGCGGCCCGCCGGCTCACGGCCCAGCCCGGCTACGCCACCACGGGCCTCACCATGCTGGCCGCCCTGCTGCCCTTGACCGCCCTGGACGAGCTGGCCGGCCTGTGCGCCACCCGCCCGGTAGCCGCGGTCGCGGCCGCCGAGGTGCTGCACACCCGGGCCCTGGCCGCCCGCGACCCCGAGCCTCTCCGCGACATCGCCTCCCACCTGGCCTCCCGGGGCGACCTGCCGGCCGGTTTGTTCGCGGTCGCCATGCTCCGCGACCGGGTCCTCCGCTGGACCGGCCCGTGGCAGCAACTGCTCTTCACTCTTCGAAACCACCCGTCCCCGGAGGTCCGGGAGGCGGCCTACGCCGTCCAGATGCGCTGAAACGGCGGTGTAACCTGCTCGGATGCTGCTCAAGATCGCGTCGTTGGTCGAGCGCCGGCGTTTTCTCGTGGTGGCGGTGACTGTCGCTGTCGGCGCGGCCGGTGCGCTGGTCAATGTCGGTGACGATCTGGGGTTTTCGCCCGTTCCCCTGGTCGGCGGGGTCGTGCTTGTCTCGATAGTTCTCAGCGTTGCCGCGTATGCCCTTCCCCGGCCGAAAGTGTTGTTCGCCCGGCCCGGTGTGCCGGCTTTCGAGACGGGTGGTGACCTTTCCCTCCTCGCTCTGACGCCGGGAATGGTCGCCGTGGGCAGCGCCTGGGTCGGCAGCGGGATCCACTCGCTGCACGCTCATGCCCCGGACCGGTCGTTCCAGGTGCTCACGATCCTCCTGGCAGTGTCCGTGCTGACCTTTTGTGCCGGGGTGGTGTGGCGGTCGCCCGGCGTTCGGCTGCGGCCCGACGGGATCGCCGGGCGTCAGCTCTTCGGGAGCCTCTTCGTGCCGTGGGACGCGCTGCCCGCCGTCGCCGATGTGCGGCCCTCCCGTCTCGCCCTCGCCTACGCGCGGCCGGAGCTCGTCCGGCGGCGCGGGCTCTGGCCCCTCGGCCGCCACGGCGTTCCGGTGGCCGGGGCCGACGCCGCTTTTCTCGGGCAGGCCATCCAGTACTACAGCGGGCACGCCGTTCACCGCGCGGACATCGGCACCGAAGCGGAGTGGCTCCGCCTCCGGGGGCTGCTGACCGGCGCCTGACCGGCCGTCAGCGGCTCGTGCGCGATCCGTCAGCGGGGGTGGCGACGCTCGTCGCATGACGGGTTTGGCGATTGTGGCCGAAGGGCTGCTGAAGACGTACCGGAAGAACCGGGCCTTGGATGGTTTCGGGCTTGAAGTCGCGGCGGGGACCGTTTGCGGGCTGCTCGGGCCCAACGGCGCCGGGAAGACGACGGCCGTGCGGGTGCTGTCGACGCTGGTGCGTTTCGACGCGGGGCGGGCCCTCGTGGCGGGGGCGGATGTCGTGCGGGAACCGGGGCTGGTGCGGGAGCGGATCTCGCTGACCGGGCAGTACGCGGCGGTCGACGAGGTGCTCAGCGGGTGGCAGAACCTGGTGATGTTCGGGCGGCTGAGTCATCTCGGGCGGCGCGAAGCCCGGCGGCGGGCCGATGAGCTGCTGGGTGAGTTCGGGCTGGCCGACGCGGCCGGGCGGTCGGCGGCCGAATATTCGGGCGGGATGCGGCGGCGGCTCGACCTGGCCGCCAGCCTGATCCGGCGGCCGGAGGTGCTCTTCCTGGACGAGCCGACGACCGGGCTCGACCCGGTCAGCCGCACGCGGGTCTGGGGCGCCGTGCGCAAACTGGTCGCCGAGGGCACGACGGTGCTGCTGACCACGCAATACCTGGACGAGGCGGATCAGCTGGCCGACCGGATCTCGGTGGTGGACGCCGGGCGGGTCATCGCCGAGGGGACTCCGGACGAGGTGAAGGGGGCCGACCGGCTCGAAGTGGTGGTGCACGACGCCGGACAAGTCGGCAATGCCGCCCAGCTTCTGGGGGCGTCGGAAACAGATGCCGACACCCGGCGCGTTCGCATCGCGGTCGACGACCGCGTGGCCGCCCTGACAGGTGCCCTGCGAAAGCTCGGCGAAGCGGGCATCGCGGTCGACGACATCGGCATTCGGCGGCCCACGCTGGACGAGGCGTTCATCCAGCTGACCGGAGGGACCCGATGATCGCCGACGGATGGGTGATGACCGGCCGCTACATGCGGCACGTGGCCCGGGCGCCCGAGCAGATCGTCATCTTCTTCACGTTACCGATCATGTTCGTGCTGGTCTTCGGCTACGTGTTCGGGTCCGGCATGGCGGTCGGCGGCGACACCTACCGCGAGTTCCTTCTTCCCGGCGTCTTCGCCATGACGCAGCTGTACGGCCTCGGCGCCACCGCCATCGCGATCTCCACCGACATCGGCAAGGGTGTGGTCGACCGTTTCCGGTCGATGCCGGCCGCCCGGTCCGCGCTGATGATCGGGCGCGGCGCCGCCGACCTGACCCGTGCCCTGATGGAGATGGCCGTGCTGGTCGTCTGCGGCCTGCTCGTGGGCTGGCAGTGGCATCGCGGCGCCGGACTCGCGCTGGCCGCCGTCGGGCTGCTCCTGCTGCTGCGGCTCGCGCTCAGCTGCGTCGGCGTCTATCTAGGAACCGTGGTACCCAACCCGGACACCGTCTCGCTGATCGTCTTCCCGTTCGCGTTCCCGCTGACCGCGCTCTCCAACATCTACGTCGCCCCGGAGCTCATGCCGGGCTGGCTCGGCGCGATCAGCGCGTGGAATCCCCTGTCAGCGACCGTGGCCGCCTGCCGCGAGCTCTTCGGCAACCCGGGCGTCGGCGGTGACTCCTGGGCCGCGAACCACGCGATCCTGCTCGCGATCCTGTGGCCGCTCGCGCTGATCGCGATCTTCGGGCCTCTGGCCGTACGGAGTTACCGGCGCTTGAGCCGGTAGCGGCGGCCCGACACACTGGCCGGGTGGACGGACTGACCAGGCGGCGCCTGCTCCAGGCCGGCGGGGCGGGCGCCCTGCTGGCGGCGCTGGCCGCCGCCGAGGGTTCGGCCTACACGCCGCCGGCGCGGACCGGTCGCGGCGCCCGGTCGGTGGTGGTCCTCGGCGGCGGTATCGCCGGGCTCACCAGCGCCTACGAGCTGGGCAAAGCCGGTCACCGCTGCACCGTCCTGGAGGCCCGGTCCAAACCCGGCGGCCGGGTGCTGACCATCCGCGACGGCGACATCGAGACCGACCTCGACGGGCACACCCAACGAGCTTCCTTCGCGTACGGCTCGTATTTCAACGCCGGCGCGGCGCGCATCGCACCGTGGATGGTCACTCTCGACTATTGCCGTGAGCTGGGCGTGCCCGTCGAGGTCTTCGTCAACTCCAACGCGGACGCCTTCATCCACAGCAGCGCCGGCGGCGCTCCGGTCCGCTTCCGCACGGCCCGGGCCGACCTTTACGGGTACGTCTCCCAGCTGCTCACCCGGGTCACCCGCCGAGGCGGACTCGACGCCGAACTGGCCGGCGGCGGTCGCGACCAGCTGCTGGAGTTCCTCCGCGACTTCGGGCGGCTCACCGACGACGGCGAATATCAGGGCGGCCCCGACCGCGGCTTCGCCACCTATCCCGGCGTGGACGGCGGGGTCCCGCTCGACGGCCCGGCCTCGCTGGCCGAGGTGCTGCGGGGCGGCGCCGGGCCGTACCTCGGCTTCGATCTCGCCTTCGACCAGGCCATGCCGATGTTCCAGCCGGTCGGCGGGATGGACCGCATTCCGATGGCCTTGGCCCGCGCGATCGGCCCGGACCGGATCCGGCTCGGCGCCGAGGTCACCTCGGTCGTCGACCGGCCCGACGCGGTCGAGGTCCGCTACCGGCAGGACGGCCGCGACCGGACGATCACGGCCGACTACTGCGTGGCCACGCTGCCGCCGCACCTCATGGCCCGACTGCCGCACAACCTGGGTGACGACGTGGCGACGGCGCTGGGCGCGTTCACCCCGTTCGCCGCCGGCAAGATCGGGCTGGAGTACCGGCGCCGCTGGTGGGAGACCGATCTGGGCATCTACGGCGGAGCCACCGACACCGACCTCGACCTGCGGCAGGTCTGGTATCCGTCGTCCGGCTTCCACGCGCCGCGCGGCGTGCTGGTCGGCTACTACAACTTCGGGCCGGACGCGGAGACGTACGCCGGAATGGCCCCTCCCGACCGCGCGGCGCGAGCCGTCTCCCTCGGCGAGAAGATCCACGGCGCGAATTACCGTACGGAGTTGGTCTCGTCCTTCTCGGTGAGCTGGAGCCGCGTCCCCCACCTGGAAGGCGCCTGGGCCGCGCCGCCGTACGGCAGCCCGGCCTTCTCGCTGCTGCGTGAGCCCGCCGGCCGGGTCCATTTCGCCGGGGACTGGCTCAGCCAGACGGTCGCGTGGCAGCACGGCGCCTTCGTCTCGGCGCGGGCGGCCGTCACCGCCCTGCACGCCCGCGCCTAACCCAGCTCCGACTCGATCTCGGACGGCGCGCGCATGCGCCAAGCGTCGGTCACGAGTTCAGTGAGCCGCGCCACATCAACAATCGGTAGCCGGAGCATCACCAATGGAAAGCCGTCGTAGCCCGGGGTCGTGAAGAACAGGTCGGGTTCACCCAGAAGAAGGGCTTGTTTCTCGGCCTCGTCACCCACGTAGAGGACCGCCACATCCGTGCGGATCACGCGTGACTTTCCCGGTTCCCGCTCCGGGTACGACCAGACGAAGCCCTTGTTCGCCACCCGGAAGTCGAAGCCGTCACTGTCGATCTCGACGACGTGCGGCAGGGAGAGCGCCAAGCGGCGTACATCGTCGGCGGTCGCCACGACAGGGATTCCTTTCTGTCCGAGATGACACAACAACGTGCCACCGCCGACAGTCTCCCAAAGTTCATGCGTAGGATTCGTCCCCGCACGGTCTTGCCGCAGGGATCCGAGGGAAACGATGCCACTCACTCCAGCCGACATCCACAACATGGCGTTCAAGAAGCCTGCGATCGGCAAGCGGGGGTACGACGAGGAGGACGTCGACGCGTTCCTCGACGAGGTCGAGCAGGAGCTCATCCGCCTCATCGAGGAGAACCGCGCCCTGGCCGACCAGGCGCAGCGCAACGGCGGAGGCATGGGCCCCGGCCCGTCCGGCCCGTCGGCCGGCAACCGCGCCATGGAGGCCGAGCTGCAGGCCCTGACCACCCAGCTCGGCCGCATGCAGGAGGCCCGGGCCCGCGCCGAGCAGAACGCGCGCAGCGTGCAGTCGCAGCTCGAGCGCGCCCGCACCGAGCGCCCGGCCACGCCGCCGCCGGCCGAGAAGGACGACCGTCTCTCGGCGGTGCTGATGATGGCCCAGCGCACGGCGGACGACCACATGCGCGACGCGCAGCAGGAGGCCGACTCGCTGCTGGGCGGCGCCCGCACGCAGTCCGAGCAGATCACCGGCGACGCGCTGCTGGCCGCCGACAACATCGAGGCCGACGCCCGCCGTAACCACAGCGACGCCCTGGCCAGCATCGACGAGAAGCGCGACGCCCTGCTCGACGAGATCGACCGGCTGGGACAGCTGGCCCGCACCTACCAGCAGGCCCTCGGCCAGCACGTCCAGCAGCAGCTCCAGGAGCTCGACAGCGTCTCCAACGGCGCCGGCCGCGACCTCGACTGACGCTTCATCCACCACGGCCTGGCGCGGCGACTCCGGTCATCGGCCTGGCCCGGCGGCGTCGCCAGTTCCGGCCGGCGGCCTCGGTTGCGGCGTGAGCGGCGGCGGCCTTGTTCGGGACAGCGGCCTCGTTCAGCGGCCCAGGGCGTTCAGGCCGGCCTGGGCGTCGGCCATGGCCCGGAGGCCGTCGGGGCCGGCGGCGACCGTGGCGACCTGGCGGAACCAGTGCTCGGCCTCGGTGTCGTCACCGGCGGCGGCCGCGACCCGGCCCAGCGTGACCAGGATGGACACGCGGACGCCGTCGGCCGTGTACCAGCCGGCCGGGCACTCGCGCAGGGCCGTCTCGCAGAGCCGCCGGGCGGCCGCGTGGTCGCCCCGGTTCAGCGCGATGCGGCCCAGGCCGAGCCGGGCGGCGGCGACCAGCTCGGGGGCGCCGCAGGCGCGGGCCCGGTCGGCCGAGCGTTCGAAGTCGGCCGCCGCGCCGTCGAAGTCGCCGGCCAGGATCAGCGACTCGGCCCGGCTGCGGAGCACCTCCGCCTCGTCGAGCACCGAGCCGAGCTCGGCCGCGAGCCGCATCGCGGCGTCCATCGGCGCCAGCGCGGCCGCGTGGTCCCCGCGCCAGGCGGCGAGCTCGGCCAGGCCCGAGTGGGCCAGCATCATGCCCCAGCGGTCGCCCAGCTCGCGGAAGCCCTCCAGCGCGCCCAGGAACTCGCCCTCGGCCGCCGCGAAGTCCTCCTCACCGGTCAGGCGGCGCTTGAGCTTGCCCGCGGCGCTGGGCTCGACCGCGATGTGCGGCTCGCCCGGGATGTGCGGCTCGCCCGGGATGTGCGGCTCGCCGGTGATGTCGGGGGCGGCCGGGATGTGCGGCTCGCCGGTGATGTCGGGTGCGGCCGGGAGGGCCGGTTCGAACAGCATGTGCATCCAGCCGCCGCCGATCGCGGCCAGGGCCCGGCTCCACGGATCGCCGATCAGGCGGCGGCTCAGCTCGCGGTGCAGCTCGGTGACCCGGCCGGTGGCCTCGGGCGGCGGGCCGGCCGTGATGGCCGAGAGGTAGAGCAGGAACGGCTGGCGCGGGGGCGCGGTCAGCTCGGCCAGGTAGCGCTGCGAACGGCCGCTCGGTGGGCGGGCGCCGGTCAGCTCCGCGTTGAGGGTGCCGAGGACGTACTCCTCGGTGAGGCCCTCGGGTGGCTCGGGGCCGATCTTCTCCAGGAGCTCGGCCGACATCGCGGCCGCCTCGCCGCGGGAGCCGCGCAGCCACCAGTAGAACGTGAGGGCCGCGACCAGGCGCAACGCGGTCTCGGGGGAGCCGTGGCGCAGGGCGGCGTGCAGGTTGTCGCGGTCGGCGTCGAGCCGGGCCAGCCAGATCAGCTGGTCGGCGCCGCGCAGGTGGGCGTCGGCGGTCCGGGCCAGGTCCAGGAAGTACGCGGCGTGGGCCTGGGGCAGGCCGGTCTCGGTCACCTGCTCGGCGCAGAAGGCGCGAATGGTCTCCAGCATGCGGTAGCGGGCGCCCTCGCGCTCCACGAGAGACTTGGCGACCAAATCGTGCAGCAGGTCGAGGGTGGCGCCGCCGAGACCGCAGACACTTTCGGCGGCCTCCAGGGTCCAACCGCCCCGGAAGACGGTGAGCCGGCGGGCCAGCAGGCGCTCCGGCTCGGTGAGCAGGTCCCAGCTCCAGGCCACGACCGCCCGCAGCGTGCGGTGCCGCTCGGCGGCCGTGCGGCTGCCCCGCGACAGCACGGCGAAACGGTCGCCGACCCGCCGGGCCAGCTCGTCCAAAGGCAGCACCGCGAGCCGGGCCGCGGCCAGCTCGATGGCGAGGGGGAGGCCGTCGAGCGTACGGCAGATCCGCTCCACATCGGGCGGGTCGGCGCGGAAGCCGGGGACCACATCACCGGCCCGGTCCATGAACAGACGTACGGCCGCGTCCGGTGCCAGACCTGAGACGGGGCAGAGTGCCTCGCCGCTCAGGCCCAGCGGTTCACGGCTGGTGGCCAGCACGCGCACCCCGGGGCAGTCGGCGAGGAGACGGGCGGCGAGTGTGGCCGTTGCCTCGATGACGTGCTCGCAGTTGTCCAGTACGAGCAGGATCTCGCGGGTGGCCAGCGCGGCCACCAGCCGGTCGACCGGAGGCTGCCCCGACCCGTCCCGCGCGCGCAGGCCCGTGTCGCGCAGGCCCAGGGCGTCGAGCAGGGTGTGGGCCACGTCGGCCCCGGTGGTGGCGGCCAGCTCGACGAAGCAGGCCTCGCCCGCCGTGCGGCCGGCGGCCTCGACGGCCAGCCGGGTCTTGCCTGCGCCGCCCGGGCCCAGCAGGGTGACCAGGCGGGCGCGGCGCAGCGCCCGGCCGACGTCGGCCAGCTCCTCCTGGCGCCCGACGAAGGCGGTGAGCTGGGCCGGCAGGGCGCGGCGCGGACTGCCCCGCAGGACCCGGAGGTGAGCCGCCCTCAGCTCCTCAGACGGGTCGGTGCCCAGCTCGTCGGCCAGCATGTGGCGGGCCTTCTCGTACGTGGCCAGCGCCTCGGCGCCGCGGCCGGTGAGCGTCAGCACCCGCATCAGCAGCGCCCAGGACCGCTCGCGCAGGGGATCGGCGTCGATCAGGGCGCGCAGCTCGTGCTCGTCGGCGGGGGACGGGTCGGCCTCGACGCGGTCCTCGACCGCCCGGCGGCGCGACTCCGTGAGGCGGTCGGCGGCCGGTCCCCGCACGTCGGCCGGGGTGTCGCCCCGCCACAGGCCCAGAGCCTCACGCAGCAGGCCGGCCGCGCGGGCGGGCTCGCCGCCGGCCAGCGCCCGGCGGCCCTCGGCGGCCAGGCGCTCGAAGCGGTGGGCGTCCACCTCGTCCGGATCGACGTTCAGGCGGTAACCGGCGCCGTCGTACTCGATCGGCAGGTCCTGGCGAAGCCGGGAGATATTGGACTGTACGGCGTTGAGCGCTCCCGCCGGGGGATCGTCGCCCCACAGGCCGTCGATCAGGCGCTCGACCGGCACGGGACGGCCGGCCTCGAGCAGGAGCAGCGCGAGCAGGGCACGCAGGCGGGCCCCGCCGGTGCGCACCGGCGTGCCGTCGTCGCGCTCGGCCATGGTCGGGCCGAGAATCCCGTATCGCATGGCGTCTATTGTCGCCGGTCGGCGACGATTCTCCGGGCCACCGGGCGGCGGTGAGCCCGTAACTCTAAGGTGATCGGCATGCCTGCCAAGCTGAATGCCGACAGAGCCCGGTCCGCGCTGCGGACGAGCGCGCTGCTGTCGGCGCAGACGTTGCTCGTGCTGGCGGCGTCGTACGTCGCCCTGTGGCTGCTCGGCAGGGCCTGGTCGGTGATCTGGCCGATCGTGGTGGCGCTGCTGCTGACCACGCTGACCTGGCCCGTCACCCGGCTGCTGCGCAACCGCCTCCACTTCCCGCCGGCCCTGGCCGCGGCCGTGGTGACCATCCTGTTCCTGGCCGTCGCGGCCGGCATCATCGTGCTCATCGCGGTGCCGGTGGCCAGCCAGTCCGGTGATCTCGCGGACGGGGTGGTCGACGGCATCCAGCGGCTGCGTGACTGGGCGTCCGGCCCGCCGCTGAACATCGGCGACGACGACATCACCCAGGCCTTCGACGCGGCCATCGCCCAGATCCAGAGCCGGGCCGGCAGCATCGTGAACGTCACCCTGGGCACGGTCACCACGGTCGTCAACGGCGTGGTCACGACAGTGCTGGCGCTCTTCCTGATGTTCTTCTTCCTCAAGGACGGCCCGAAGTTCCTGCCGTGGCTGTCCCGTCAGCTGCCCGGCCGCCTGTCGGTGGACATCCCGGTGGTCGCCCAGCGCGGGTGGGACACGCTCGGCGCCTTCGTCCGGTCGCAGGCGTTCGTGGGCCTGCTCGACGCGGTCTTCATCGGCCTGGGCCTGTGGGCGGTCGGCGTGCCGCTGGTGCTGCCGCTGGCCGTGCTGACGTTCGTGTCGGCCTTCGTGCCGATCGTGGGCGCGGTCTTCGCCGGATTTGTGGCCGTGCTGATCGCGCTGGTGTCGAACGGGCTGACCGACGCGCTGATCGTGCTGGCCATCATCCTGGCCGTGCAGCAGCTCGAGGGCAACGTCTTCCAGCCGATCGTGCAGAGCCGGGGCCTGGGCCTGCACGCGGCGGTGATCCTGCTGGTGGTGACACTCGGCAGCAGCCTGGCCGGCATCGTCGGCAGCCTGCTGGCCGTGCCGGTGGCGGCGGTGATCGCGGTCGTGTGGGCGTACATCCGCGAGCAGTTGAGCGACCATCCACCCACGCCGTCCACGGAGCCCGAACCTGAGCCTGAATTGCCTGATGACCCCGTACAACCGGGGAAGCCGGAACCGAACCCGGCAGCCTGACCACCAAGGGGTGGGGGGGGGGGGGGCGCGCCCCCCCCGTGACGCAATTGGCGCGCACGGCCCGGTGTGGGCGCGGGTGGGGGGCCCCCCCCAGCCGCGGCCCCCGCCCGGGGGGCTGCC
>NZ_JBIAZI010000003.1:289986-718295 GCF_042899005.1 Actinoplanes sp. NPDC000266 | reverse complement strand
CGTCCCCCCCCCCCCCCCCCCCCCCCCCCCCCCCCCCCCCCCCCCCCCCCCCCCCCCGGGGCCCCCCCCCCCCCCCCCCCCCACCCCTTGTCACTAAGTGGCCGAGCAGGCAAGTGTCGGCACGCTGTTGGAGCCCGACCAGGAGCCGAGGAAGCCGAAGGTCGTGCTGCCGCCGGCGGCGATGGCGCCGTTGTAGCCGACGTTGCGCGCGGTCACGGCCGAGCCGCTGCTGGAGACGGTAGCGTTCCAGGCCTGGGTGACGGACTGGCCGTTGGCGTACGTCCAGGTGACGGTCCAGCTCTTCACGGCGGCGGTGCCGGCGGTGACCTTGACCTCGCCCTGGAAGCCGTTCTGCCACTGGCCGGTGACCGTGTACGTGGCGGAGCAGCCCACGGAGGGCGGCGGCGTGGTCGGCGGCGGTGTGGTCACCGGGGGAGTGGTCGGCGGCGTCGTCGGGGTGGTGCCGCCGTAGATGGTGGCCTGCTTGGCGGTGGCCTTGAGCCCGTTCGGGCCGTTCACGATGCGCTGGCCCCAGGTGGTGAGCTGGCTGGCGTCGAAGTTGGTGGTCATGTCGAGGATCGGATCGGTGTTGCCCGACCACGACCAGCCCAGATAGCCCAGGTTGCGCTTGACCGCCTCGGCCAGGATGGTCTCGTCGCTGACCTCGCCGCTGGCGAACTGCCAGCCGAACTCGCCGATGACGAGCGGCCAGCCCTTGCTCTCGAACAGGTCGAGGTAGCTGGTGATCGAGGAGGGCTGGTTGAAGACGGCGTACATGTGAATCGAAAGGACGGTGTTCTTCTGGGTGTCGGCGTTGAGCACGGTCTGCGCGTTGTCACGCATGACGTACTGCCAGTCCTGGCCCCAGTTGGGCGCGTCGACCATGAGCAGATGCTGGAAGCCGTTGCTGCGCATCTTCTGGATGGCGGCGACGGTGGCGGCGGTCCACTGGCCCGGGTTGGTGTTGCCGATCGGCTCGTTGCCGATGTTGATGACGACGTAGTCCTCCTGCCCCTGAAGGACGCTCTTCAGCCCGATCCAGTAGTTGACGGCCTGGTCCAGGGTGTACGCCGCCGCGTCCTCCCCGTAACCGGTTGTGTCGTGGTCCTCGAGCACGCAGATCAGCTTGTTCGCCTTGCACAGCGAGATGACGTTGGCGACGTCGGAGGCCGTGTTGGCGGTCCACCGGCCGCCGCTGAGCACCACCCGCACGGTGTTGGCCCCGGCGGCTTTGATGTCGGCGATCGAGTTGGTCCGGTTCGCATACCAGGCGTGCGGATGGTTGACGCCCCGCATGACGAACGTCTGCCCGTTGGCCTCGACGATGTTGCGGCCCACGATGTGCAGGCCGGCCGCGGCGTACGCCGGAGCGACGAAGAACAGCACGGACACGGCGGCTGCCACCAGAGCGGCGGCGAGTCTCTTCATGACATGACCTCTGAAGGGAGAGCGCGCCCACTCAGTGCCGTCGGCACCGCGCCTGTGCCAACAACTTAACCGGTTCGCCCATCCATCGCAATCAATCGATGTAGCGAGCCGCCAGCTCCCGGTGCAGAGCAGCCGCCGCAGCCACTTTGTCCGGCGCGACCACACTGCCCGGCATACCCCCGAGCCGCTCGATCTGCGCCGCGAGATCAAGATGCTGCCGGTGCGCGAACTCCCGGCACACCCGGCAGGTGACAACCCCAGGCTCAGTCGAGGTGAAAAGGAGCGGAACTTCAAGCCCACACCCGGTGGCAACAGTGGCGGGAAGGTCAGCGGCCAGCCCAAAGGTGGCCGCCATCATGTCCCGGACAACCACATCACTGTGGTTCTTCCGATCGACATGGATATCCATGCCTCCTCTGTAGCACGCCCAGCGAACCCGCAACACCACAACCCGCCCCGCGTTTTCTGGACAAACCCCGCGACCATCACACCGGCTCCTGGTCCGATAATGATCGCCGAGAGTCTCCCTCAAACGGCGCCATCAACAAATGCAGCCCCTTGCTTCGGGCGACAGAATCGCTGTGATAATGCATTCCGCGTAAGTGATGCGGCGATATTCGACACTTAATGGCGTGACCATTGCTCACGACCGGGAAACGCGCCCTTGTGCCTAACCACCCCGGGCGCGCCGCCGGCGCGGGAACCGATTCCGCCGGGCGAACGATGCCCGCGTGATGACTTTCGCGGTCCGGCCAAGGCCCGCCTGGCCCGTCGTCTCGGCTGGCGCGGCGGCCTCGCCCTGGACCGCCGGTTCGCCTTCTTCGGCGCGCCGGCGTGGGCTGTGGGTTCGGGTCGGCTGGGCGGTTCGGCCTGGGCTGTCGGCTCGGGTCGATCGAGCGCCTCGGCCTGGACAGCCGGCTCGGGCTCTACTGAGATCTCAGCCTCAACGGCCTTCTTCGCCCGGAGTGCCGCCTCGGCTTCGATTCGGGCCTCGGTCTCAACGGCCTTCTCCGCCGGCGGTGCCGCCTCGGCCTCGACTCGCGGTTCAGCCTCAACGGCCTTTTCCGCCGGCAGTGCCGCCTCAATCGCGTTCCCCGCCCGCGGTGTCGCCTCGGGTACGACTCGCGCTTCGGTCTCAACCACGTCCCCCGCCCGCGGTGCCGCCCTGGCTTCGAGTCGTGCTGGCGGCTCGGCTTCGGCTCGCTTTGCCGCATCGGCTTCGACTCGTTCCGGCGTCTCGGCCGGCCTGACCGCACGATCGACGGGCGCCGCTTCCGGAGGACGGGCGGTGAGCGGCCGCGTGCACGTGACATCGTCGTCCCAGACCAACGGGGGTATCCGCTCGTACGGATCGTGCAGTCCCAGCTCTCCGCACCTTCGTGAACAGCCGTGCAATCGGCACAACTTCAAAGCATGACGCCGTTTGAGGCCCCACCGCCGCCGCTCCTCCTGTACGCGCCGGAACTCCACCATCTCCGGCGAATGGCTCGGCACTCCGGACCAATCCCGCATGGTGGCGATGTGAGGCCCAGAAAAGAACTCCAGCTGCGTCATAAACCATTATCTCGCGGCCCGAAGATCGAGAGCAAAGATTCGATCATGCCAAACTCGAAGCCGGATGACCGAATGGGAAACTGCATTTTCATATTCAGAGGTCGGTGTTATCACGTCAGGACGCGATGGCGCGGGGCATGGCGTCCGGGCCGGCGGCCTCGGGAGGGGCGGCGTCCCGTTGGGAGGAGTGGGCGCGGATTCGGCGGCCGAGGGGGCGGGCGACGTCGTGCGCCGCTGCCTGTACCGGTGGAGCGGAGGGCTCCCGTCTGGCGATCTTGGTTTGTGCTGGCCAGGTGGGCTGTCGATATCATGCAGCCGACAGTCCCGATACTGGAGCGTCGATGACCTACCCTCCGCCCGTCGACCCGTTTGACTCGCCTCCGCATACCGAGCCGCTCTACGACCAGCCCGACTTCGGGCGGCCGGGCAACCACCCGCCCGTCTACGACCGTCCTCCTTACAGTCAGCCGGCATTTCAGCCCGCGCCCGCGCCCGCACCGGCGCCGGATCGGTCGCGGACGGCCATGATCACTCTGCTGACGGCGGCCATCGCTGTGGTCGTGGTCATCGGGGGCGGGCTGACCTTCTACCTGGTCGGTGAGCGGTACTCCTGGGGTAAGGGCAGTGGGGGCGCGAGCTCCAGCCCGAGCATCTCGGCCAAGGAGGCGATCAGCATCAAGGAGCCGGCCACGCTCAACGGGCAAGCCAAGATCGAGGCTCAGGAGCTGGATTCGCTGACGACCGACCTCGAGAAGGAGCTGGAAGGCTATCCGGGCGCGGCCAACGCCTTCGGTGCTGTGTACGGCTCCCTCGCCGACCGCAAGTTCTTCGCCGCTCTCGCAGCCGAGGTCGATGTCGACGATCCGCAGCGGATGCTCGACACCGCTTTTCAGTCGTTCAGCGGGGAGAACCAGCTCACCGGGGTCTCGCCGGCCAGCACCGGGGCGCTCGGCGGGGTGGCTCAATGCGGCAGCGCCGTCGTCGGCGGGGAGGACGTTGCCATCTGCGGCTGGTCCGACGAAGGCAGCGTCGGGATGATCCTCTGGTTCTACGAGACCGCTGTGGACGTCAAGGGTGACTTTCCCGACATGCGCGCGGAGATCGAGACGAAAGGCTGACCCGCCTTCCCGGCCGTGCGGGGGGATGCGCGGCCGGGAAGGCGGGAGTTTTGAAGGCGCGGCGAGCGATGCGCGGTCGAGAGGGACGGGAGTCTCAGCGGGCAGCGCGGCGCGCGGTCGAAGGGGACGGGAAGCGGGCAGCGCGGCGCGCGGTCGAAGGGGGAGGGGAGTCTCAGCGGGCGGCGGGTGGTTGCGCGGCCGAAAAGGCGGGAGCCCCAACGGGTGCCGGGCGGCCCAGGTTGAGGCCGATCGCGGCGGTCACGACGGCCAGCACGGCGGCCAAAGCCCACGCCCACCGGAAGTCCGTGACCGACGCCGGTGTGACCTGGGAGCCGACTATCGTCACCAGCAACGCCACGCCGATCGAGGCGGAGATCTGGCGCAAGGCGTTGACCAGCGCTGATCCTGTTGCCGCTCGCTCTGCTGGCAACGACTGGACGCCGGCCGCGATCAGCGTTCCCAAGGCCAGCCCCACTCCCGTGCCGGTCAGCAGGAGGCTGGGCAGCAGGTCTTGTACGTAGTCGGGCTCGACCGAGATCAGCGCCGCCCGCCACAGCATGCCGGCCGCGAACAACAGCGCGCCCAGGACCACCAGGCGGCCGTGGCCGAAGCGGTGCACCGCCCGGGCCGTCAGGATGGTCACGATCGGGACCAGGGCCGGACCCGGGACCAGGGCCAGGCCCGTGCGCAGCGCGCTCCACTGCCACACCTCCTGGCACCACAGCACGTTCGACAGCAGCATGACCGCGAACGCCACCCCGAACGTCATCGTGCCCAGGCCGGACGAGCCGAAGCGCGGCAGGCGGAGCAGGTGCAGCTCCAGCAGCGGCGTGTGGTGACGTACCGAACGGATCCCGAACCACGCCCCGGTGACCAGGGCGAGCGCGGCCAGGCCCAGCGTTCCCGGCGACAGCCAGCCCCGGTCGGGCGCCTCGACCAGGGCGCCCGTCAGCGACGCCACGGCCGCGGTGACCAGGACGGCGCCCAGCAGGTCGGGCAGCGGGCCCGTCTCGCGGGCGGCCGGGCGGGGCAGCGCCTTCAGCCCGGCGGCCAGGGCCAGGGCGCCGATCGGCAGGTTCACCAGGAAGACCCAGCGCCAGTCGAGCTCGACCAGCAGGCCGCCGGCCACCGGTCCGGAAGCGGCCGCGAGTCCGCCGACGGCGGCCCAGGACCTTGTCGCGGCGGTCCGGCGATTTTCCGGTACGGCTGCGAGCAGCAACCCGAGCGACGTGGGCAACTGGGCGGCGGCGCCGACCGCCTGGAGGACCCGGGCCGCGACCAGCCATCCGAGGGTCGGTGCGGCGGCGCAGGCGATCGAGGCGACCGTGAAGATCACGACCCCGGCCAGGAAGACCGGCCGCTGCCCGATCCGGTCGCCGAGACGCCCGGCGACGACCAGAAGGGCGGCGAGCGTGATGGCGTACGCGTTGAGCACCCAGCTCAGGTCGCCCAGGGAAGCGTGGAAGTCGGCGCCCATGGCGGGCAGGGCCACGTTGACGATCCACAGGTCCAGGTTCGTCATGAAGACCGCGAGCGACACCACGAGGACGGCCAGTCGACGGTTTGATTTTCCAACCACGGCGAGCACGGTAGCCGGTTTGGTTCGAAAATCAAACCGTGCCATGCTCGGCGTGTGACCGACATCCGCCGTGACCCGGCGTCCCTGCCCGGACGTCCCTGCTCCGTGGCCGCCGCCCTGGAGCTGGTCGGCGACCGCTGGGCGCTGCTGGCGGTGCGCGAGATCTCGTTCGGCAACGGCCGCTTCAACCAGATCGCCCGCAACACCGGCGCGCCCCGCGACCGCCTGGCCGCCCGGCTCAAGGACCTGACCGAGGCCGGCGTCGTCGAGAAGGACGGCGGTTACCGCCTGACCGAGGCCGGCCGCGACCTGTTCCCGGTGATCTGGTCGCTGCTGGCCTGGGGCGACCGCTGGGCGGTGACCGAACCCCCGGTCCGCGTCGAGCACCGCCACGACCACGAGTTCCGCCCGGCCACCGTCTGCGCGACCTGCGGCGAGCGCCCCGCCCCGGGCGACCTCACGCGCAGCATGCTGTCACCCGGGTGGACGATGAGCGGCCCCGAGGCCTGACCCGGCCCGTGGCAGTCGGCGGCTGAATGGTTCAGTAAGCGACGGTGAAGCGGGAGCGGCGGTGCGCGCCGGACTCGATCTCGTCGGCGAAGGCAATGGCGTAGTCGGCGCCGGAGACGTACGAGTTGCCCTGGTCGTCGGTCAGGAGGATGTCACCGCCGACACGGAACTTTCCGGTCTTCTCGCCGGGGGCGAAGCCGCCGAAACCGGCCGCCGGGCTGACGTAGAACCAGTCGAGGGCCTCGTCGGTGGCGCGCAGAGCGTCCAGGGCGTCGCGGGCGGCCAGCGCCTCGCCCTTGTACGCGTCCGGGAACTCGGGCGTGTCGACCAGGGCCGGGCCGCCCTCGGCGACCAGCAGGGAGCCGGCGCCGCCGACGAAGCCGAGGCGGGCGCCCTGGGCCACCGCGGCCGCGGTGAGGCTGGGCAGGGCCTCGATGAGCTGCGGCTCGTCGGCCTGCGGGCCGAAGCGCAGCGCCACCACGATGTGGTCGGCGCCCTCGGTGACGCTCCGGACGAAACCGGCGTCGTGGATCGACCCGGCGTCCGCCTCGATGCCCTCAGGCAGCGTGGAGATCTTGCGGGCGACGCCCTTCACCTGGTGTCCGCGCGCCGCCAGCTCGGCGCCGATGTGCCCGCCGGCGTACCCGGTGATCCCGAAGACTACGACCTTCGCCATGATTTGCTCCTGTATCCCTCAGATAGCTACTACCTGAAATATAGCGCGTCGGAGCTGGGGTTATCGGCCGGGGCGGCGCCCCCAGCCGCCCTCGGGGGCCACGCCGGACGTCACGGTCGCGATCTGCCGGGCCGGCCCGAGGCTTCCCGAGGAGGCCAGGCCGCCGACGTCGTCCCCGCCGGCCCGGCCGCCGGTGTAGATCCGGTAGTCGGTGTCCTTCTTCAGGGCGCCCGACGAGAAGACGATGTTCTCGGCCGGCTTGTGGGTCATGAAGGTCGCCAGGACCTTGCCCTTGGTGTCGGTCACCTGGACGGTCGTGCCGGCCGGCACCGCGGCGTCCGGAGTCACGGCCAGCCAGGCCTGTGACGAGTCCTCGGCCGGCGCCACCGGCATGCTGGCGCTGCCGGCGGCGAAGACCGTCCCGCCCGAGACGGTGAACGTGCCGTTGACGTCGAGGGCGCCGTTGCCGCGCCCGGACGGGCCGCTCACCACGACGGTGCCGCCGCTGATCGAGGCCGTGCCGTTGGAGTCGAAGCCGTCGCCCTCGGAGTCGATCACGAGCGTGCCCCCGGTGACGGTGGCGGTGTAGTCGCCCACCTGCTCGCCACCGCCGCCGCCCGGGCCGCCCCCGTCGCCGCCGGCCGCGTTGAGGCCGTCGTCGCTGGACACGATCGACGAGTCGCCGCCGGTCACGTCGACGTGGGCGGCCTCGAAGCCCTCGACCGACGAGGTCACCTTCACCGTGCCGGCCGAGACGCGCAGCGTGTCCTCGGCGTGCACACCGTCGTCGCCGCTGGCCGCGCCGACCGAGGCGCCGGCCAGGTGGATCGCGCCGTCGCTGTGCACCGCGTCGTCACTGGCGTCGACCGTGGCCGTGCCGGCCTCCAGGACGGTGATGACACCGGACTTCAGGCCCTTGGTGGACGGGTCGCCGGCGGGCGCCGTCTCGTGGCCGCCCCCGGCGGTCACCTTGACGGTTCCGCCGGTCAGCACGAGGTCGGTGGCCGCGTCGAAGCCGTCACCGCCGGCCGTCACCGACACCTCCCCGCCCGCGACCGCGATGAACCCGGCCTCGGCGTCCTCCTCGTTGTCGGCCTTGAGCCCGTCGCCGCCCGCCGTCACCTGGATCGTTCCCGCCCGTACGACCAGGTAGTCCTTGCCGCGCAGGCCGTCGTCCCCGGCCTTCACGGCCAGCCGGCCGGAGGCGATCAGCAGGCCGTCCTTCGAGGCGATGCCGTCGTTCCCGTTGCCGGTCACGGTCAGCGTGCCGTCGCCGCTCACGGTCAGATCGCCCGCGCTGAACAGCGCGGCGTTGACATCGGCGTTCTCGGCGTACGACGAGGCGTCGGCCAGGGAATTGGAACTGCCGCTTGCGAGTACGACATCGAGCTGCCCCGCCTCGACGGCGGCGATCGCCGCGGTCGTGGAGCTGGTGATCACCGCGTTGTCGAGGACGAGCGTGACGGTGGCCTTCGGCGCGGTCACGACGATCTGGCCGTTCAGGGTGCCGGTCAGGCGGTAGACCCCGGCGGCGGCGATCGTGACCGTGTTGCCGTTGATCTTGACGCCCGGCGCGGCGGTGGAGGCGGACGCGCCGGAGAGCGTGAGCGTGGCCGCGCCCGTGGGATCGGCCGCGGCGGCGGCGTGCACGGCTTGATCGGCGGCGAGGACGGCGGCGGCCGAGGAGGAAGCCGCCGCGGAGGAAGCCGCCGAGGAGGAGGGCGGCGGGGCGGAAGTCGGAGAGGAGTCGTCGGAACAGGCGGCGAGGAAAGCGGCGAGGACAAAAGCCAGGGCGGCGGCGAGCTTTCTCATCAACGGCTCCCCAGGGGCTCGAAGTGGCGGCGCACCAGCGGGCGCCAGCGGTTGGCGGGCAGATCGGGGCGGAGAACGGCGAGGCCCGTGGCGTACTTCGACATCGGGGACGGCCGGTACGCCAGCGACCAGAGCAACCGGTCGACCGGCGAGGTGACCCGGGGCGACTTCGTCTCGACGACGACCCGGCCGGGCAGCGCGGGTCCGGCCGGCTGTCCGGGCAGGGCCCAGGCCAGGTCGTGGTCGATGGTGACCCGGCTGCCGCTGGACGGGACGAACAGGGTGGTCCGCTCGTAGTGGGTGGCCAGGGCCGGCGCGAAATCGGGGTCGACGGCGATTCGTGCTTTTGTCAGCACGGCGCACGCGAGGTCGCGGGCGGCTGGGTCGAGGCGGTCGTGCTCACCGGCGTACGGGAAACGGTCTTTGATCGTGATCCCGCGGGAACCGCGGGTCTTGACCTCGAGGAAATCGGTGCCGGTGCCGAGGTAGGTGCGCACGCGCAGTTTGAAGCGGCGCCGGCGGCGGCGTGCGGCTCCGAGGTAGCTGTCGAGGCCCGGTGTGTCGAAGTAGGTCGATCGGTACGGGAAGCGGCGTCGGCCCTCGATCTCGAGGATCCGGGTGTCGCCGGGGAGGGCTTCGACCAGCGCGGGAAGGGCCTGAGCGGGCAGTACGTACTTGTGGTCGAACCGCTTGAGCAGCGCGCCCTGCTCGATCAGCTCCTCGAGCGCGATCGTCCTCATGGTGCCCCGGCCACGTAGCGGACCTCGACCAGCGTGGTGTCGTTGACCAGATCGAGATGGCGTACGGACAGGTTGACCACCCGGGCGCCGAGCAGGGCCTCCAGATGGTCGCGCAGGGCGCCCTCGTCGGTGTGCGCGGTGTCGAGCTGCACGGTCTGCTGGCGGTAGCGGGCGAACAGCCGCGGGTGGTCACCGACGAAGAGCGTGGCGACGATCAGCGCCATCAGGCCGCCGACCAGCCAGTCGACCCGTCCGGTGAGGCCGGGCAGCAAACCGAGGGCGAGGGCGGCGAAGTAGTACGCGATCTCGTGCTGGGCGATCTCGTAGGAGCGCAACCGGATGATCGACAGCACGCCGAACAGGCCCAGCCCGAGCCCGACGCCCACGGTGGCCGACTCGAGGATCGTCGCCACGGCCAGCACGCCGACGTTCACGACCAGATAGGCCACCAGCAGATCCCGGCGGTGATGGCGCGGGAAGTAGATCCCGAACGCGAGCACCGCGATGGCCACCAGGTCGATCAGGACGGCGAGCAGAAGATTCACGACGACCAGTAAGCCGGGCGTTCCTGTGCGCCAGCTGTAAGTTGCTGTCCACCTTGCGGTCATTCGCCGGAGTGCACGAATTTACTTAGAAACGCGTCCTAGAAGGCGAGGGTTACCGTCCATACGGACGTGCCTCGCCGAGAGAGACTGGGCCGGGAGGTTTGACCCGATGGGAACGAACGACAAGGAACGAGAGTTCGCCGAGATCGTCGAGCGGCTGACGACGGACTATCCCTCGCTGGCCGGGCGCCGGCGCCTGCCCCGGCGCGTGCTGGTGACCCTCGCCGTCGTGGGCGGCGTCGTGTGGGGCCTGCTCTCGGTCGCGATGGTCGCCTGGGGCGTGTTCGGCGTGGCGCTGACGTGCACGCTGGTCGCCCTGACCGCCGCCGCGATCGTGGTGGACGCCTACCGATGGCGCCGCCACTAGCGGTTTAGCGTCATTTGACACGGGAAGGCTGTCGTCATGGAACGAGGCAGCAACAAGCACAGTCCCCGCGTCGACGACGCCTTGGAGCGCGGCGAGCGCGGCCACGACCAGGGCCGGGCCGACGAGTGGAAGATGGCCGAGCCCCCGGGCGAGGACCAGCCCGGCGTCTCGCCGGTGAACGACGGCGATCCCGCCAACGACCTGAGCCGGTTCGGGCGCTTCATCGGCCTGTCCGCCCTGCCCGGCGACCGCGAGACGCTGCGGCGGAGCGCCGAGACGCTCGGCGCTCCGGACGACGTCCTGGCCGACCTCGACAGCCTGCCGGACGGCGTCACCTACGACAACGTGAGCCAGATCTGGGCGGCGCTCGGCCGGGGCTGACGCCCGTTGCAGGCAACACCGTTCCACCGGCCGTACGGGCTGGGCCCGCTCACCTCGAAGTCGATAGCGCACGAGTGCCCGACGGGCGCGGGCGGGGGCGGGGGCGGCGGATCGACCGGCTCGACCGCGATGACCGTCGTGACCGTCGCCACGAGCGCCGCGGCGGCAATGGAGCTGAACATGGGAGTCCTCCAGGCTTCGATTCGTGATGAGTCGAAGCCTGGTCGGCGCCGGGCCCCCGAACATCGGGAGCGACACCTCAGAAACGGCCCCCGGCCCCCTCAGATTTCAGCCACCGGCCGGGGTGATGCCGGCGTGGGATCGGACTGGACCTGGGAGCTTCGCCTGCCCGCCTCCGCTCTTCGCGGCTTCTTCGCGCTGGCGGCCGAGCGCGAACTGCGCCCACAGCGGCCGGACGGCCTGATCAACAGCGCCTGGACGCCGAGTCCGGGCGCGTTCTCGACGAGTGGTCGACCGAACAGATCTGGCACCTGGGCGTTCACGACGCCGTACCTCCGGCCGGGCATTGGCCGGCCGAGCTCGGCTGGTTCACCTATCTCGGCCCGGACGGCTCCCGGCCGGCGCCGCCGCTGCCCGAAGTGGCGGCCCGGACCTGCCGGCTGCCCAACGGCGCTCACCTGGTTAGCCTTCTCGATGACCCGGCCGCCGTCGATGTGCTCGCCTACGAAGAGCTTCACACCCGGTGGGTGAGCACGACGTGGTCCTCGTGGATCCGGCCGACCATGGCGAAATCTGATCGGTCGACGTCGCAGCAGTAGGGCAGGTCCGCCGTCAGGTACGCCTGGGCGTGCTCCTCCGCGCCCTTCCTGATGCCCGCCACCAGGTCCTCCCGGCTCGGCCTCCCGCCTCGGAGCAGCTCGCTCAGATATCTCGCGCAGGCCCAGTCCTCGGCGGTCCGCCCGGTACAGACGAGCGTCCACGGCGTGCCCGCGTGGTTCTCCGCCATCCACCGTGCCGTCGCCCCGGCGTTCAGCGCCGACACCGCCAGCACTGCCGCCGCGCCGGGATGGCGGACGAGCCCTCGCGTGCCGTTCGAGGTCGTCTGGATCAGGGCGCGGCCGCTGAGCTCCGCCGTGGACATCTCGTGCGGCGAGTTCCCCAGGTCGAAGTCGGCCGGCTTGAGCCCTCCGACCTCGCCGGCCAGGAGCCGTTCCGGCCACGCCCGGCGGAAACTGCGTCCGGCCTCGGCCGAGGCCACGCAGGCGATCTCCGTCGCACCGCGCTCGAACGCCAGCGCCGCCGTCGTGAAAGCCCGGATGACATCGATGACCACGACGACGCGGCCGGGCGCCACCTCGTCGTCCCTGCCCACAATTGACACGGGAAGCGATTCTAGGGCTCCTGGCGGAGGCGGCGGTTCCTCTTTGTCTCCAGGGTCATCGAGATCAGCAGCGCGACGACCGCCAGGGCCAGCAGCAGCCCGCTGGTCAGGCGCGAGCCGGCCAGGAAGAAGCTGGTGGCCAGGATCGCGCAGGCGACGGCCATGCCGAAACGGGAGAGGGCCTGCAGAAGCGGCTCGGGGACGGTCCGGCGGGTCAGGGCCCGTACGCCGGAGGCCGCCAGAATCAGGGCGACCAGGCCGAAACCGGCGCCGGAGAGAGTATCGCCCGTGTCCATGACACCACCATATGGGCCTAATCCGGTTGAGCCGGGCGGTTCGGCTTCAGTAGCTTCGCGGGATGATCGATGTCGCGCTGGCCGGGGGCCTGATGCGGGAGCAGTTCCCGCAATGGGCGGATCTGCCTCTGCGCCCCGCCGAGAAGGGCGGGTCCGACCACGTCATTTTCCGGCTGGGGGACGAGCTCGCGGTGCGGCTGCCCCGGCACGAGGGCGCCATCGGGCAGGCCGTGAAGGAGAGCGTCTGGCTGCCCCGGCTCGCGCCCGCCCTGCCGCTGGCGTGCCCGAGCCGGTCGCGGTGGGGCGGCCCGGGCTCGGCTATCCGTGGCACTGGTCGGTGGCGCGGTGGCTGGACGGGGAGGTGGCCACCCCCGACCTGGCCGATTCGCGGGAGGCGGCCGAGACGCTCGCCGGGTTTCTCCTTGCTCTTCAACGGTTTCCGCTCGACGGGGCGCCGCGCGGCGACGAGGATTCGCTGCCGGAACGGGACGCGGAGACGCGGCGGGCGATCGCGAGTGTGGCCGGGGTCTTCGACGCCGGGGCATTGACCGCGGTGTGGCAGGCGGCCCTCGACGCGCCCGCGTGGGAGCGGCCACCCGTCTGGTTCCACGGCGACTTCCACATCGGCAACGTGCTGACCCGGCAGGGGCGGGTCAGTGCCGTGATCGACTTCGGCGGCCTCGGAGCGGGCGATCCGGCGCGGGACATGATGATGGCGTACACGCTGATGTCCGGATCGTCGCGGCCGGTCTTCCGGGAGGCGCTCGGCGTGGACGGCGCGACCTGGGCGCGGGGACGCGGCTGGGCGCTGACGGCCGGGCTGAACGCCTACTGCTCGTACGCGGCGACCGACGCCCGGGTGGCCGCGCTGACCACGCGGCAGATCACCGAGACGGTGAAGGACCTTCGGTCGTCTTTCGGTGCGTGTTGATGTCATCGGAGCATGACGGAGGACGTAGCGGACGCGCGGCTGCTGGAGCAGACGCTTTTTGAGGTCAAGAAGGTCATCGTCGGGCAGGACCGGCTGGTCGAGCGGCTGCTGACGGCGCTGCTGGCGGGCGGGCACTGCCTGCTGGAGGGTGTGCCGGGGGTGGCCAAGACGCTGGCCGCCGAGACCCTCGCGGTGGCGGTGGGCGGGGAGTTCCGGCGGATCCAGTTCACTCCCGACCTGGTCCCGTCGGACATTCTCGGCACCCGGATCTACCGGGCGTCGCAGGAGGCGTTCGACGTCGAGCTGGGGCCGGTGATGGCGAACATCGTGCTCGCCGACGAGATCAACCGGGCGCCCGCGAAGGTGCAGTCGGCGCTGCTGGAGGTGATGGCCGAGGGGCACGTCTCGATCGGGGGCCGCACGCACCCCGTACCCCAGCCGTTCCTGGTCCTGGCCACCCAGAACCCGATCGAGAGCGAAGGGGTCTATCAGCTGCCGGAGGCGCAGCGCGACCGGTTCCTGATGCGGGTCGTGGTGGGCTATCCGACCGAGCAGGAGGAGCTCGGCATCCTCTACCGGATGAGCGGCGAGCGGCCGGCCGCGGAGCCGGTGCTCGACACCACGACGCTGAAAGCGTTGCAGGACAAGGCCCGCAAGGTCTTCGTGCATCACGCCCTTTCCGAGTACGTGGTCAGACTGGTCATCGCCACGCGCGATCCGGCGCGGTTCGGGCTGCCCGACGTGGCCGAGCTCCTGGCCTACGGGGCCAGCCCGCGGGCCACCCTCGGCCTGGTCGCCGCCGGGCGGGCGCTGGCGCTGCTGCGGGGACGCGACTACGTGCTGCCGGCCGACCTTCAGGAGATCGCCGAGGACGTGCTGGCGCACCGGCTCGTGCTCAGCTTCGACGCGGTCGCCGACGGCGTCGAGGCGGAGGAGCTCGTCCGGAGGATCGTGGCCGCGGTGCCGTTGCCGCTGATCGCGCCGGCCCAGCAGCCGGCCCAGCAGCCGGCCCAGCAGGAGGCCGCGTGATGTCCACCGGCGAGCGGCGGCTGCGCCGGCTCGAGCTGGTGGTCACCCGCCGCCTCGACGGGCTGCTGCACGGCTCGTACCTCGGCCTGTTGCCCGGTCTCGGCAGCGAGCCGGCCGGAAGCCGCGAGTACCGCCCGGCCGAGGACGAGGTCCGCCGGATGGACTGGGCGGTCACCGCCCGCACGACCGTGCCGCACGTGCGAACCGTCGACGCCGACCGCGAACTGGCCACCTGGGTGCTGGTCGACGCGAGCGCCAGCATGGACTTCGGCACGGCCGAGCTGGAGAAGCGGGAGCTGGCCGTGGCGGCGGTCGCGGCCGTCGGCTTCCTCACGCTGGGAAACGGCAACCGGCTCGGCGCTCACCTCCTGACGCCGGAGGGGACGCGGCATTTCCCCGCCCGCACCGGCCGCGCGCCGCTGATGGGTCTGCTGCGGGAGCTGTCGGACTCGCCGCGGGCCACGGGCGCGGCGTCGCTCGCCGGGGGACTGCGCGATGTGGCGATGAGAAGGAGCGGCCTCGTCGTCATCGTCTCCGACTTCCTGGACGGGCTCGACGAGGACGGCCTCGGCCCGAATCCGCCCGACTGGGAGCAGCCCCTGCGCCGCCTGGCCGCGAGGCATCAGGTGCTCGCCGTCCAGATCGGCGATCCCCGCGAGCGGGAACTGCCCGACGTCGGCATCCTCACGCTCGTCGATCCGGAGACCGGCCGCCGGCGCGAGGTGCCGACGGCAAGCCGTCGATTGCGGGAGAGGTACGCCGCCGCGGCCACCCGCCAGCAGACCGCCATCGCCGCCGCGATCCGCCGGGCCGGCGCCGCCCACCTGCCGCTGCGCACCGACCGCGACTGGATCGCCGACATCGTCCGGCACGTGCACGCGCGCCGCCGCCTGAGCCGTGCCGTCAACAAGAAGCGAGGAATGACATGACCTGGCTCTCCCCGGAGAGGCTCTGGCTGCTGCTCGGCGTCGCGGTGCTGGCCGGGGCGTACGTCTGGGCCCAGCGCCGCCGCAGCCGCTACGCCGTCCGCTTCACCAACCTGCGCCTGCTCGACCGGGTCGCGCCCAAGCGCCCCGGATGGCGCCGCCACGTGCCCGCCAGCCTGTTCCTGGGCATGCTGGCCCTGCTGGTGGCCGGCTTCGCCCAGCCCCAGGCCGAGGTCGAGGTGCCGCGCGAGCGGGCGACCGTGCTGGTCGCGGTCGACGTCTCCCGGTCGATGCTCGCCGACGACGTCGCCCCCGACCGGCTCTCCGCGGCCAAGGCGGCCGCGCACGAGTTCGTCGCCGACCTGCCCGAGCCGTTCAACGTGGGCCTGGTCGGCTTCGCCGGCACGGCCTCGGTCTTCGTGCCGCCGGTGACCGACCGCGACGAGCTGGCCCGCGGGATCGACCGGCTCTCCGACGGCTCGGCCGGCCGGGCCGGCACGGCCATCGGCGACGCCATCGCGGCCGCGCTCGACCAGATCCGCACCCTCGACGGCCAGGCCGGCGAGGACGTCCCGCCGGCCCGCGTGGTGGTCCTGTCGGACGGCGCCAACACCTCCGGGCAGGAGCCCACCGAGGCGGCCCGGGCCGCCACCGAGCTCGGGGTCCCGGTCGACACCATCTCGTTCGGCACGCCCGAGGGGCGCATCGAGGGCGGCCAGCCCGTGCCGGTCGACGGCGAGACGCTGCGCTCGATCGCCGAGGCCACCAGCGGCCAGTACTTCGAGGCGTCCAGCGCCGAGGAGCTGCGCGACGCGTACGCCGACATCGGCAGCTCGGTCGGCCACGAGACCGAGGTCCGCGACATCTCGGCCCGATTCATCGGCATCGGCCTGGTGTTCGCGCTCGGGGCGGCGCTGGCCTCGATGCTGTGGTTCAGCAAACTCCCATGAATGCGACGCACAGTCGAGGAATGCGCCTTCTGGTTGTTGAGGACGAGGAAGATCTGGCGGAAGGCCTGCGGGTGGGACTGGCCCGCACCGGATACGCGGTGGACGTCGCGGGCGACGTGGCCCAGGCGTACGACCGGCTGACCGTCAACGAGTACGACCTGATGCTGCTCGACGTGAACCTGCCCGACGGCGACGGCTTCGCGCTGTGCCGCTCGCTGCGGACCGGGCAGACCCCGACGCCCGGCCAGGGTGACCTGCGGGTCCTGATGCTGACCGCGCGCGGCGGCCTGGACGACCGGGTGCGCGGCCTCGACGAGGGCGCCGACGACTATCTGGTCAAGCCGTTCCACCTGGCCGAGCTGCTGGCCCGGGTCCGGGCGCTGCTGCGCCGCGACACCGGCGGCGGCTCGGCCCGGCTCACCGTGGGCGACCTGGTGCTCGACACCGCCCGGCACCGGGCGACCCGCGGCGGTGAGCCGCTGTCGCTGACGCCGAAGGAGTTCGGCGTCCTGGAATATCTGATGACCCGCCCCGGGCACGTGGTGTCCAGCGAGGAGCTTCTCGAGCACGTGTGGGACGCCAACGCCGACCCGTTCACCCAGACCGTGCGGGTCACCGTGGGCACGCTGCGCCGCAAGCTGGGCGAGGGGTGGATCGACACGGTGGTCGGCCGCGGCTACCGGCTGCGGGAGGCGGCGCCGTGAGATCGCTGCGGGTCCGCCTGACCGTCATCTACTCGACGGTGCTGTTCGCGCTGGCCGGGCTGACCCTCGGCGGCATCTACATCGCGGTCGCGCAGACCACCGAGCCGCAGCCGATCACCGAGCGGACCGGCCGGCTCTACGAGAACCGCCAGTACCTCGGCCAGGTCACCTTCGCCGAGGTCGGCGAGATCGAGGCGGCGGTCAACTACAACACCATGACGAACCTGCGGCGCTATTCGCTGTACGCGCTCGGCGGGCTCTTCGTGGCCAGCCTGGGCGTCGGCTGGGTGCTGTCGGGCCGGGCGCTGCGGCCGGTCGGCGCGATCACCCGGACCGCCCGGGAGATCCAGGCGACCGACCTGTCCCGGCGGATCCGGCTCGACGGGCCGCGCGACGAGCTGCGCGACCTGGCCGACACGCTCGACTCCATGCTGGACCGGCTCGACCACGCGTTCCAGGCGCAGCGGCAGCTCATCGACGACGCCTCGCACGAGCTGCGCAGCCCGCTGGCCATCATCCGGACCAACCTGGACGCGTCGCTGACCGCGCCGGACGCCACCGCGGAGGAGCGGGGCCGGGCCGTGGCGGTGGTCGACCGGGCCACCACGCGCATGTCCCGGCTCGTCGAGGACCTGCTCGCCACCGCCCGGCGCGAGGCCGACACCATGACCGACGTCGACATGGACCTGAGCGGGGTGGCCCGCGAGGCGGGGGAGGAGTCGCTGGCCCGCGAGCGCGGGCTCAGGCTGGCCTACGCGACCGAGCCGGGGCTGCGGCTGATCGGCGACGCCGACGCGCTGCGGCGCGCGGCGGGCAACCTTCTCTCCAACGCGGTACGGCTGGCGCCGCCCGCGTCCACGATCACCGTGGCCACCGGCCGGGCGGGATCCTGGTTGTGGCTGGCCGTGGCCGACGAGGGCCCGGGCATCGCGGCCGAGGACCTGCCCCGGGTCTTCGACCGGTTCTGGAAGGGACCGCAGAAGGGCACGGAACGGCGTACGGGCCTGGGCCTGGCCATCGTCCGGCAGATCGTCGAGTCGCACGGCGGCCGGGTCGCCGCCCACTCCGAGCCGGGCCGGGGGAGCACCTTCGTGCTGTGGCTGCCCGCGGCCGGCCGCACCGGCGAGGAACCACCGCCACCAGGCAGGCCATGGCCTTGATCCACCGGCGGGGTTATGGTTCGTCCGGACACGGGCGCGCGCCGAGGGGGCACGGTTGTCAGCTGAGGACATTGGCGACGCCGAGACGGTCCGGCGCGTCTTCGAGCGGATGCCCATCGCCATGCTCGCCCTGGAGGGCGCCGACCACCGGATCGTCGCCGTCAACGCGCTCGCGCGCGAGCTCAGCGGCCGCGCCCACCAGGTGGGCGGCACGATCGCCGAGGTCTTCCCGGCGGCGCTGACCCAGCAGGTCCTCGGCATCTACGACCGGGCGTACCGCACCGGGGTGGTCCAGAACGCGCGCGAGTGGCGGCTGCAGGTCGAGCACGACGACGGCAGCCGGCCCGAGAGCTACTTCGACATCGTGGTCACGCCCCACCACGACGACGCGGGCGCCGTCATCGGCCTGTCGCAGTACTCGGTCGAGGTGACCGGCCGGGTCCGCGAGCGTGAGGCCGAGCGGCAGCGGGCCGAGCGGGCCGAGCAGCGCTACGCCCGGGCCCGCGACGTGGTGGTGGCGATGCAGCTGGAGCTGCTGCCGGGCGGGATGCCGGTGCTGCCCCGGGCCCGCGCCGCCGCCGGATATCTGCCGGCTGACGCCGACACCGCGGCCGGCGGTGACTGGTTCGACGCGCTGGCGCTGGACGACGGCCGCCTGGCCCTGGTCCTGGGCGACGTGGCCGGGCACGGCGTCGCCGCCTCGGCCACCATGGGCCAGCTCCGCGCGGTCGTGCAGGACAGGCTGCTCGACGAGGGCGACATCACGGTGGCGCTGGCCGCGGCCAACCGGCTGGCCGCGCGGCTGCCGGCCGCACGCGGCGCCACGATCTGCGCCGCCGTGCTCGACCCGGCCGACGGCTCGCTCACCTACTGCACCGCCGGGCATCCGCCGCCGCTGCTGGTCGGCGCGGGCGGGCCGAGCCGCTATCTGCCGGCGACCGGCGCGCCACCGCTCGGCGGCGGCGACCACTTCCCGCTCGGCGCCGACCGGCTGGCCGTGGGCGACGTGCTGCTGCTGGTCAGCGACGGCCTGATCGAGCGGCCGGGCCGGGAGTACGCGGAGAGCCTGGTCGAGCTGGCCAACGTGGCCGAGGACACGGCCGCCGACCGGGTGCTGCGCGACTCGGGCCTCACCGCGGTCCAGCGGGTCTGCGTGCAGACGATCGAGCTGCTGCTGCGCCCCACCGGGCACACCGACGACGTGACGATGGTGGCCGTGCAACGGGTTCCGCCGCCCGCTCCGCTGCGGTTGTCGTTCCCGGCCACGATGCCGGCGATCGGCCGCGCGCACGGCGCGGTCGGCGAGTGGCTGCGCGACCTCGGCGCCGGCGACAAGGACGTCGCCTCGCTGCGCCACGCGGTGAGCGAGCTGGTCACGAACTGCGTCCAGCACGCCTATCGGGGTGGCGCGCCGGGCCGCGTGCGCCTCGGCGCCGACCTGGACGCCACCGGCGAGGTCCGGGTGGAGGTGGCCGACGACGGTTCCTGGCACGAGCATCCGCCGGCCGCCTCGGGCGGGCTCGGGCTGGTCCTCGTCGAGCAGATGGTCCACCAGTTCCGGCTGCGCCGCGGCCACCGCGGCACGACGGCGGAGGTACGGCACCGGATCACCACCCCGGCCCGGCTGCTGATCGCCGAGCGGGTCGGCCCACCCGCGGCCGACGAGCCGGCTCTGCTCCTGGTGCTCGACCAGCCGGCGGCGCCCGGCCCCCGGGTGCGGCTGGACGGCCCGGTCACGCTGGCCACGGCCGGTTTCCTGGCCAAGGAACTGCAGCGGCTCACCGGCAACGGCACCCGCGCGCTGGTCGTCGACCTGACCGGCGTCACGCTGCTGGCCAGCGCCGGCGTGGTGGTGCTCCAGCACGCGGTCCGCCGGGACGCCGACCAGGACGGCGGCCTCGTCCTCTACGCCCCGGCCGGCAGCCCGGCGCAGCACGTTCTGGCCCTGTCGGCGATGCCCCACATCACGGCGGACCCCCACCTCTGACGACTTGTCGGTGCGTCGGAGATGGGGGCACGGCGGTGGTACGGCCGATCAGGCGATGGCGGTGCCCGATACGCAGGTGGCGCTCTTGACGGCACCGCCGTCGATGAGGCAGACCGTGATGTAGACCTTGGAGCCGTCCACGATGCTCTTGTTGAAGCTCTTCGACGTTCCCGCGCCGTCGCCGTTGTAGAGATCGGCCGGGTAGATCCAGACGCCGCTGGGCTCCTGGTAGTGGTACTCGACGTGCACACCGGCGCCGTCGGACCGCTGGTCGTAGAGAGTGAAGATCTCACCGGTGGCGTTGAAGAAGACGCCCCCGCCGCTGGCCGCGAACCCGTTACCCGCCTTGGTCACCATGGTCAGGTTGGTCTCCGCGTGCGCCGGCCCGGCGCCCAGCGCGAGCGCCATTCCGGTCGCCGCCGCCGTCGCCAGCACTCCGTTAATCACTCGTCGAGCAGTTGTTCGCATTCGGTTCCCCCGTTGTCCATATTGGATGTTGCGAGGGATCGTATATATGCATGATCGTGTTTGTCTATGAACCCGGAGTCATAGGTGCGCACGACGCCCTTGCCGGCCGCCTTGGCCGCGTACAGGGCGGTGTCGGCCTCGTGCAGCAGGGCCTCGAGGCCGGTGCCCACGCTGACCCCGATGCTTGCCCGGGTGTGCAGGGCCGTGTCCCGATAGGGGATCGGCTCGGCGATGCGGTCGAGCAGCCGCGCGCCGACGGCTGCGGCCTCGGCCTCGGTGGCGCCCGCCATGACGACCGCGAACTCGTCGCCGCCGAGCCGGGCGGCCACGTCGCCCGGGCGCACCCCGGCCGCGATCCGGTGGCCCACCGCGGCCAGCAGCACGTCGCCCGCGGCGTGCCCGAGCGAGTCGTTCACCTGCTTGAACCCGTCGAGGTCGAGCATGAGCACGGCGGTCGCGCCGCTCACGGCGGCGGTGTGCCGGTGGAAGGCGGCCCGGTTGGGCAGGCCGGTGAGCGTGTCGTGGAAGGCCTGGTGGTCGAGCTCGGCCCGCAGCCGCCGCACGATCAGCAGGCTCAGGAACTGCCGCGTCATGGCCAGGACGGCCGAGCCGAGCAGCACCGCGACCAGCACCGGGCTCAGCGTGCGGCCGTCGCGATATTCGAGGAGGACGCAGACAAGCAGAAGCGCGGTCGGCGCGGACGAGACGGTGCTCCAGAAGCTGGTGAAGGTACGCCACCCGCTCGGGTCGACCGGAGCGACCGGCTGCCAGCTGCCGACCGCGATGGTCAGCCCGGCGATGATGTACGCCGCGCCGAGACCGCCCGAATACCACGGGAGATGGTCGGCCTGTACGCGCACCCCGAGCACCCCGGCCAGCGCGAACATGCCCATTCCGGCGGCGAGCAGGTGCATCGCGTCGCGCCCGTCGGTGCGCGACATGAGCATCAGGGCGAGCGCGGCGGTGACGATCTCCGGAGCGATGATCACCACCCAGCTCGGCCCGGATCCGGCCGGGACCAGGACGAACTGCCAGACCGCGGCGAAGATCGCGGCGGAGGTGGTGACCACGTCGATGAGGTACATGCCGCGGGCGAGCCGATCGGGCAGGGGCGGCATGCCGAGCAGGATGGCCGGCACGCTGGCGACGGCCGCGCCGGCCGACGCGAGGTCGGCCGCGCCGGACAGGAGCGTGCCGCCACCGCCGACGGCGTCGGCCGTGTAGAGCAGGTACGAGACACCGAGCAGGGCACAGGAGATCGAGCCGAGCAGATAGCCGGCCCGTTCCCGGCCGGCGTGCCGGCGGGCTTGGCGCCGGAATCCGGCCCAGCCCACCACGCCGGCCACGGCGATCGGCAGGCAGCCGAGAACGAGGCCGGCGCCGGTCGGCAGGTGCGGCAGCAGGAACTGCACGGCCAGGCCGGCCGTGATGATCAGGAGAAGCTTCCGCACTCACGGCATATCGGCCGCTTGCTCAAGAATTCAAGTATTCGAGGACCTCCTCGGCGACGGTCCGGGCCGGGTCGGCGTACGCGGTCTCGAGCTCCCGGAAGACCTTCTGGGCCCGTGAGGCCGGCCAGTCGGCGGGCAGGTGCTCGACCGGCAGCCGCGGGTCGCGCCGGATGGCGTGCAGCCACTCGGCCATCAGGCTCAGCCGGGCCGCGAGCGGGTCGGCCAGCGGGGGCGGCCCGTCCCACCGGGCCAGGAAACTCTCGTAGCGGGCGGCCAGGGCCCCCAGGTCGTACGCGTCGGAGACCATCGCCGCGATGTCGGTGAGCGCGCCCGCCCGCGCGTGGAAGACCCGTGCGTGCGCCTCCAGTCCCAGGTCGCTGACGATCTGCTGGGCGTCCACCTCGCCCGGGGCGATCCACAGCCCGCCCTGTATCGGGCCGAAGCCCGACCAGGCCAGCTGCGAGCGCAGGTCGTGCCGCTGGCGCTGCCACGACTCGGGCAGCGAGAAGCTCAGCAGCGTCCACGTGCCGTCCCAGTGGTCGTTCACCGCGCCGGTGCCCCAGATGCGGGTGCGGCCGTCGCGCAGCAGGGCGGTCGAGCGCCCGGTCAGCCCGAAGTACATGCGGCGGCCGTCGCGCTGCCGCTGGAGCAGGTCGCGGCTGACCATGCGGGTCAGCGTGGAGCGGGCGGCGTGCGACGAGATGCCCAGCCGCTCGCAGACGTCGATCACGCTGCCGGAGAAGACGCGGACGTCGCGGTCGAGCACGAAGTCGCCGAACAGCATGAGCATCAGGGTCTGCGGCCGGGCCTCAGTCAGCGGCATGGGCTAGATATTAGGCAGATTGTTGACGGCGGTGAAAGAGACGCCTAACTTCGGGAGTCATCGAAGCCCGACGATGATCCTGTAACGGGAGGCACCCGTGCGCAGATCCGTTCCGCTCCTCGCCTTCGCCCTGATCCTGTCCGCCTGCTCGTCCTCCACCGGCGGCGGCTCCGACGACACCATCAAGGTCGGCCAGATCGTCTCGCTGACCGGCAACTACTCGCCGCTCGGCACCGAGAACCAGAAGTCCGTGGCCCTCGCCGTCGAGCAGATCAACGCGGCCGGCGGCATCGACGGGCGTAAGATTGCGTTGACCGTCAAGGACGACAAGAGCCTGCCCGACCAGGCCGTGCTCGCCTTCAACGAGCTCAAGGGCGACTCCGACGCCGTCATCGGCTCGCCCTTCTCCAACTCCGCCCTGGCCACGGTCCCGCTGGTCGACCGCGAGGAGATCCCGTACCTCTCCCTCACCCCGGCCGACGAACAGGTCAAACCCGTTCATCCGTACGTCTTCGTCGTGCCGGCGCTGTCCGGGACGTACGCCGAAGCCGCCCTTCAGTATTTCCAGGCGCAGAAGCTCTCGAAGGTTGCCGTCGCCTACGACACCAAGAGCAGCTACGCCGTGGCCGGTTTCAAAGGCCTCGAGGCCAAGGCCGGGCAGTACGGCGTGACGCTGAACCCCATCGAGCAGTTCCAGACCACCGCGACCGAATTCGGCGCGGTCTTCACCCACGTGCGCTCGTCCGACGCCCAGGCCCTCATGGTGTGGGCCACGGGCGCGCCCGCGGTGGCGCTGACCAAGCAGTACGCGGCGAGCGGCCTGAAGATCCCGCTCGTGCTGACCGGCGCCCAGGCCAGCAAGCTCTTCCTCGAACCGGCCGGCGCGGCCGCCGAGGGCGCGGTCGTGGCCAGTTCGATCGGCGTGGTCGGCGGCGCGCTGCCGGCCGGTGAGCAGAAGACCGCGATCGAGGAGCTGTCCAAGCCGTTCGAGGCCAAGTACGGCTATCCGCCACCGCAGTTCGCGCAGGACGGCTACAGCGGCGTGAAGCTGCTCGCGGCGGCGCTGAAGGCGGCCGGGAGCACGGACAAGAAGAAGGTCCGCGACGCCCTCGAGGGCCTGACCCTGACCACGCCGAACGGCACGTACAAATACTCCGCGACCGACCACAGCGGCCTGACCACCGACTACATCGCCATCACCACCGTCACGAAGGGTGCGTTCGTGCCGACCGAATACTCGGCGCAGAAGCTGGGCGGGCGCTGATGGCGGGCGCCGCGCTCGCGGTGACCGGTGCGTCGCGGGCCTTCGGGGGCGTCTATGCCGTACGCGACGTCGACCTGCACGTCCCGCCGGGCGAGCTCCGGGCGGTGATCGGGCCGAACGGCGCCGGCAAGTCGACGCTGTTCGCCCTGATCGGCGGCCAGCTCGCCCCGGACGCGGGCCGGGTGGAACTCGACGGCGTCCGCATCGACCGGCTCGCGGCGCACCGCCGCGCCCGCCTCGGTGTGTCGGTGGTGTTCCAGGCGGCGCGCGTCTTCCACGGCCTGACCGCCCTGGAGAACGTGATGGTCGGCGCCCACGGCACCACCCGGGCCGGTTTCGTGGCCGGGGCGCTGCGCCTGCCCTCGCACTACCGGGCGGAGCGGGAGATCCGGGCCCGGGCCTTGGAATGCCTGGCGATGACCGGCCTGGCCGACTGGGCCGGCCGCCCGGCCGAGGATCTGCCGCTGGGCCAGCAGCGGGCGTTGCAGCTGGCCCGCGCCCTGTGCGGCGAGCCCCGCCTGCTGCTGCTCGACGAGCCGGCCTCGGGCCTGCGCGCGGGCGAGCGCGAACACCTGGCCACGCTGCTGGCCTCCCTGCGGCGCGACGGCCTGACCATGCTCCTGGTCGAGCACGACGTCGCCTTCGTCATGCGCCTGGCCGACCAGATCACGGTCCTCGACCTGGGCCGCGTCATCGCCTCCGGCCCGCCGCCCGAGGTCCGGGCCGATCCCGAGGTCATCGCGGCGTACCTGGGAGCGAGCGCATGATCCGGCCCGCCCTCGCCGGCACGGCCCGTCCGGCGGTGGGCGCATGACGCTGGTGGACGTGGCCTCGCTGACGGTGCGCTATTCGGGCGCGACCGCCCTCGATGGCGTCTCCCTCTCCTTGGGCAAATCCGAAATGGTCGCGCTCATCGGTGCGAACGGCGCCGGCAAGACGACGTTGGTGAAGGCGCTCTCCGGCCTGGTCGCGCCGGATGCCGGGCGGATCACGGTCGACGGGCGGCTCGCCCAGGTGCCGGAGGGGCGGGAGGTCTTCGCGGACCTCAGCGTCGACGACAACCTGCGCCTGGGCGGATGGCGCAACGGGCGGCGCGGCCGCGACACCTCGGGCATCTACGAGCTGCTGCCGGCGCTCGTGCCGCTGCGCCGCCGGGACGCGGGCACGCTCTCGGGCGGGCAGCAGCAGATGGTGGCGATCGGCCGGGCGCTGATGGCCCGGCCCGACGTGCTGGTCATCGACGAGCTCAGCCTCGGCCTGGCCCCGCTGGTCGTCGAGACACTCGTGGGCCACCTGCGGACGCTGCACCGCGAGCGGGGACTGGCCGTGCTGCTGATCGAGCAGAACGCGCGGCTCGCCCTGTCGCTGTGCTCACGGGCGTACGTCCTGGAGGCCGGGCGGATCGTCCTGGCCGGGGACGCCGCGATGTTGGCCTCCGACGAGCGGGTGACCGCGGCCTACTTGGGCGGGCACTATGAGTGACTTCCTCGGCTACGTGCTGACCGGCCTCGGCATCGGCGCCGGATTCGCCCTCGTGGGCAGCGGCCTGGTCGCCATCTACCGGGTCACCGGCGTGGTCAACTTCGCGCAGGGCGCGTTCGCCGTCATCGCCGCCATGCTGACCTCGACCCTGCTCACGGCCGGCCTGCCGCATGTCCTCTCGGAGTCGCTGTCGGTCGTCGTGGCCGCCGTCGTGGGCGTGCTCGTCGGTGTCGTCGCCATCGGCCGGCCCGGCACCGACCCCGGCACGTCGCTCATCGTCACCCTGGGCCTCGGCGTCTTCGCGTACGCGGTCGAGATCGTCCTCTGGGGCGACCAGCCCCGCTCGTTCCCCGGCCTGCCCGGCGTCGCCACCGTCGGCGGCGCCCGCATCCAGGCCCACTACCTGCTGATCATCGCTGTCACCGTGCCCGTCTTCGCGGCCCTGGCCCTCTTCTTCACCCGCACCGACCTCGGCAAGGCCCTGTCGGCCTGCGCCTCCAACCGGTACGCGGCCCGCGTGGTCGGCATCGACGTCCGCCGGATGGGCCTGCTGGCGTTCGCGCTCGGCGGCGCCCTGGGCGGCCTGGCCGGCGTGCTCACCACCCCCGTGCAGCAGGTCACGTTCGACAGCGACGTCACCCTCATCGTGAACGGCTTCGCCGCCGCCGTCCTGGGCGGCCTCACCCGCCCGGTGGTGGCCCTGGCCGGCGGCCTCCTGCTCGGCGTCGCGCAGACCCTGATCGCCGGCTACGGCGGCGGCGCCTATCAACTCGAGGTGGCCCTCCTGCTCATGCTCACCGTGATGATCGTCCAGGCCGCCCGCACCGGCCCGGTCCGTGAGGCGGCCCGATGAGATATCCGCTGATCGCCGCGGCCGTGGTCACCCTCGCGCTGCCGCCGCTGCTGCCGGAGAAGCAACTCTCGGTCTACATCCTGCTCGGGCTGGCCGCGACGGTCACCGCCGGCGTCTCCCTTCTCATGGGGTACGCCGGGCAGGTCTCCCTGGGCCAGGCGGCGTTCTACGCGATCGGCGCCTACGCGGCCGGCCTCCTGTCCGTGCACGGCGTCCCCTCGGTGCTCGGCCTGCTGCTGGCCCCCGTCGTCGCGGCGGCCGCGGCCGTGCTGCTCGGCGCTCCGCTGCTGCGCCTGCGCGGACATCACCTAGCGTTCGCCACACTGGCCGTACAACTGATCCTGTTGTCCCTGCTCGGGCAGGGCACGTGGGCGGGCGGCGCCATCGGCCTGCAGGGCATCCCGCGCCTGTCCGGTTTGAAGGACGACATCGGTTACGCGTACGTCGTCTGGGCCGTCCTCGCCGTGGTCCTGCTCATCTCCCGCAACGTCGTGGCCTCCCGGCCGGGCCGGGCCCTGAGAGCCGCCGCCACCAGCGAGACCGCGGCCGCCGCGAGCGGCGTGCCGGTGGGCGGTTACCGCCTGGCGGTCTTCGCCCTCTCCGCCGCCTTCGCCGGCCTGGCCGGCGGTGTCTACGCCTTCTACCTCGGATATCTGGCCCCCGGCTCGTTCCCGGTCCTGCTCTCGATCGAGTTCGTGGTGATGGCCGTGGTGGGCGGCCTGGGCACCATCGCCGGCCCGGTGGTGGGCGCCGCCGTCATCGTCCTGCTGGTCCAGTTCCTGAACGAGCTGGGCACGCGGCCCGGCATGCCCAGCTATGCGCCCAGCGTCCTCTCGTACGCCGTCTACGCCCTGCTTCTGATAGTCGCCGTCCGCTACATGCCCAAGGGGATAGTCCCCACCGTCCGCCGCTCCTGGAAGGAACGCGCATGAGAACTCGTCGCGTCAACGCCGTCATCGCCGGGTTCGCGATGGTCGTGGCAGGGCTGTCCGCGCCGGCCGTGGCATCGCCGGTCGCGGCGGCGGCCGTCACCCACGTCGAAGGGATGCTGGGGTCCGGGGCGGCCTACGTGTTCGACGTGCCGGAGAGGTGGAACCGGACCGTTCTGCTCTACAGCCACGGTTATACGCCCAAGGGCGCGCCCAACCCGGCGCAGAACGCGCCCAGCGCCGCCGTTCGAGAGACACTTCTCGACCAGGGGTACGCCCTGATCGGGTCGTCCTATGCGGACACCGGATGGGTGCTGGAGCAGGCGCTGCCCGACCAGATCGCGACGCTCGGCGTCTTCGGGACGCGGTTCGGGACGGCCCGGCGGACGCTGGCCTGGGGGACCTCGATGGGTGGCATGGTCACCACGGGGCTGCTGGAGAGGTATCCGGCGCGGTTCGCGGGCGGGCTGGCCATGTGCGGGCTCGAACAAGGGGGCGTGGCCAACTGGAACAACACGCTCGACCCGCTGTTCGCCCTGCGGACGCTGTTGCTCCCGGGAAGCGGCCTGCCCCTCGTACGGCTGAAGGACCAAGCGACGGCCCTGGCGTCAGCCGGGGTTCTGAACACGGCGCTGGCGCAGGCCCAGACGACGGCGGTGGGCCGGGCGCGGACGGCCCTGGCGGCGGCGTTGCACAACATCCCGGCGTGGACCGACCCGGCGCTGCCGGAGCCGGCGCCGGGCGATTACGAGACGGCGCAACGGAACCAGGCGAAGGCGCTGGGTACGACCGTCTACGTGGGGCTGTCGTGGCGGCAGGAGGCGGAGAGCCGCGCGGGCGGGAACATGTCGTGGAACAGGGGCGTGGACTACCGGCGGATGCTGGCCCGGTCGTCGCTTCGTGAAGAGGTGAACGCCCTCTACCGCGCGGCCGGTGCCTCGCTCGACGACGACCTGCGGGCGCTGGCGGGGGCGCCCCGGATCAGCGCCGATCCCCGGGCGGTGGCGTACATCGCGCGGAACCTGTCGTTCACGGGACGGCTCAAGGACCCGTTGATGACCATTCACACCACCGGGGACGCCCTGGTGCCGGTGCAGGTGCAGAGCGCCTATCGGGAGGCTGTGCGGTCCCCGGAGCTGCTGCGGCAGGCCTTCGTGCACCGGGCCGGGCACTGCACGTTCACCGCGGGGGAGATGCTGGCGGCGCTGCGCGCCTTGGAACGCCGGGTGGGCGACGGCTATTGGTCGGGGACGTCGCCGGAGGCTCTGAACGCCGTCGCCGGGTCCTCGGACTACGTGCACTACCGCCCGGCGCCGTATCCGCGGCCGTTCACGGTGAAAGCGTGAGACGGCAGTCGCAGCCGCGGCGGGCGAGAATTCGTGAAGACGAAAGGGGCGCCATTCATGATCAGCGTCAACGGCATCGACGAGCTCAAGACCCTCGCCGGTCAGGACCTCGGGCACAGCGCGTGGCTCGAGGTCACCCAGGACCGGGTGAACCAGTTCGCCGAGGCCACCGGCGACCACCAGTGGATCCACGTCGACGTCCCACGGGCCAAGGAAGGACCGTTCGGGGCGCCGATCGCCCACGGATATCTCACCCTGTCGCTCGTCATCCCGTTCTTCTCGGAGCTGCTGCAGGTGAGCGGGGTGTCGATGGGCATCAACTACGGGCTCGACAAGGTGCGTTTCCCGTCGCCGGTGAAGGTCGGTTCGAAGATCCGCCTGGCCGCCACGGTGGCCGAGGTGACACCGGTCGGCGGCGGCGGAGCGCAGGTGAAACTCGACTTCACGGTGGAGATCGACGGCTCCGGCAAGCCGGCGTGCGTGGCGCGGCCGATCTACCGCTACTACCCCTGACGCCATGAACAGGGGACTCGGCTCGTGGCCGGCGCGGCGCGCCGCCATCTCGCCCGATCGGGTCGCGCTGGTCTTCGGTGACGATTCATGGTCGTACGCCGAAACGCGCGACCGGATCACCCGGCTGGCCCACCGGCTGCGGGCGGAAGGCGTCGGCCGGGGCGACCGGGTCGCCTATCTCGGCCCGAACCATCCGGCGCTGGTCGAGACCCTGTTCGCCACCCACCTGCTGGGCGGGGTCTTCGTCCCGCTGAACTTCCGGCTGACGGCGGCCGAGGCCGGCTATCAGCTCGGCCATTGCGGCGCGCGGGTCCTGATCCGCGCGCCGGAATGCGCCGTGGTGTCAGCGCCGACGACCATCGAACTGCCGGAGCTGTCGGGCATCGACGGACCGCCCCTCGAGGTCGACGTGGAGTTGGACGACCCGGCCTTCATCCTCTACACGTCCGGGACGACCGGCCGCCCGAAAGGGGCCGTGCTCACCCACGGAAACGTCATCTGGAACACGTACAACCTGCTCGTGGGCGTCGACGTGGCCGGCGACGAGGTGACTCTGATCGGCGCGCCGCTGTTCCACGTGGCGGCGCTCAACCAGTGCCTGCTGCCGACCGTGCTGAAGGGCGGCCGGTGCGTCATCATGCCGTCCTGGGACGCCGGCCGGGCGCTCGACCTGATCGAGGCGCACCGCGTGACCTGGATGTTCGGCGTCGCGGCCATGTTCGCGGCGCTCGCGCAGTCCCCGCGCTGGCCCGACACGGACCTCTCGTCGCTGCGCTGCGTGATGAGCGGCGGGGCGGCCGTCCCGCCGGCGCTGATCCGCGCCTATCAGGAGCGCGGGCTGACGTTCTGCCAGGGCTACGGCATGACGGAGACGGCACCCGGCGCGACCTTCCTGGAGGCCCGCGAGAGTCTGGACCACGTCGGCTCGGCCGGGGTCCCGGTCTTCTTCACCGACGTGCGCGTCGACGGCAACCCCGGGGAGGTGCTGGTCCGGGGCCCGAACGTGACACCCGGCTACTGGAACGACCCGGCCGCGACGGCGGACGCCTTCACCGAGGGCTGGCTCCGCACCGGCGACATAGCCGAGGTCGACGCGGGTGGCCACTTCCACATCCTGGACCGCTTGAAGGACATGTACATCTCCGGCGGCGAGAACGTCTACCCAGCCGAGGTGGAGGCGGCGCTCTTCGAGCATCCGGCGGTCGCCGAGGCCGCCGTGATAGGCGTTCCCGACGAGAAATGGGGCGAGGTGGGCCGCGCTTTCATCGTCCCCGCCGCCGGTCCGCCGCCCACCGCCGATCAATTGCGGGCCCACCTCGCCGAGCGGGTGGCCAGATATAAGATCCCGGCCCATTTCACCATTGTGGACGACCTTCCCCGCACCGGCTCGAACAAGGTTCGCAAGGCAGAACTCCGCCGTTTAAATGCGTTGCCACCGCCGCCGGCCGGCTCCTAACATGGTCATCACCACCGAGACGCGGGGAAGGAGCACCGAGATGTCGATTTCCCTGCTGAGTGGCCGAAGACGGTGGCGCCTTTGACGCCGCCGCCCGCCTGAGGGACGGCGGCGTTTTCTTTTTCCGGCCCGGGTAGCCCAACGGCAGAGGCACGCCGCTCAGGACGGCGCCAGTGCGCGTTCGAATCGCGCTCCGGGTACGCAATAAAATGGAGAGCTGGCCGAGTCCGGTTGAAGGCGGCGGAGTGCTAATCCGCAGTAGGGGCACCAGCCCCTACCAAGGGTTCGAATCCCTTGCTCTCCTCAATGTCGCCGTAGCTCCGGCGACACGAAACACCGGGAGACGCCAGCCGATGGGCGCCGGCCGCCGCCTCGAAAGCGGTTGGGGGTAAAACCCGTGGGCGTTCGACTCGCCCCGTCTCCGCCAACGAACCCGTCGGATCTCGGACGACGGGTGGTGACCGCTGCGACACCCGCCGCAAGCTCGGCGGCCGGCCCACCCGAACATCTCCGGGGAGTTCTGGACGCGAGCACCTGGGCCGAGATGCGGTATCAGCAGGACGTGCTGCGGCCGTCGGCGCAGATGATCCTGGAGCGGATCGAGTCCGAGCACGCTCCGGGGTTCACGAACGTCGGATACGAGGGCCGGGCGGTGGTGCTGTGGTGGAAGGGCGCCCTTCCCGCGTCGGTGGCCGAGGCGGTGAAGCGCGCGGAGCGGATCGCGCCGGTCGGCGTGCGGCCGGCCGCCTATTCGCGTGTCGATCTCGACCGCGCGGCCGAACGAGTTCTGGCGGCGACCGCGGAAACCGGCGTCAACAGCGTCGCGGCCAGCGGCGACGGCAGCGGGCTGCGCGTCACCTGGTCGGGACGGGCGGTGTCGCGAACCGCACTCTCGCAGGCCGGGCGGGACGCCAGAGTGCCGGTCACGCTCGTGGAGCAGGCGCCCGCCGAGTTCATGACCCGGGGGAACGACGGCCCGCCCTGGTGGGGTGGCGCACGGGTACACACCACCCTGGCCGGCTACTTCAAGAAGGCGTGCACCTCCGGATTCGGGGTGCGGGACCGGTTCGGAGCGGCCGAGTGGCTGGTGTCGGCCGCTCATTGCGCCTCACCGGAGAGATGCTGTGCCAATCCGGCGGCAGGAGCGCGGTCGTGTGTGGCCTGCGCACGAACAACGAATTCAACGCGTCCTACCGGCTGACCGACAGCGATGGCGACGACATCACCGTGACCAGCATGGTCACCGCGACCAGCACCCACGGGGCGACCGCGTCCCGCAAGGGCGACAGCGGTGGTCCTGTTTTCGTCTTCGACGCCGACGGCCGCCGGGTCAGCGCCCGCGGCGTCGTCAGCGGGGGCAGGCTCACCACGACCCTGCTGTTCCAGGACTTCCAGACCATCGCCGCCGACTTCGGCGTCACCCCGATCATCGGGACGCCCTGGCCAACCGGGTGAAGCGGACCCCAGTAAGGTCCTCGGAGCGCTTCCACAGCGCGGCCGCCCGTTCCGGGTCCCGGGAGGCGCGGCTCGTGCGGACGACGGTCGGCTGCCCTGTGCGCTGCATGAAGCCGTCCGGGCCGACGCAGATGCCGCCGGCGGCGAGGGGTGCGGTTGCCGCGTGCAGGATCGGGAGCGCGCCACTCCGGGGGCTCTGGGCCGCGCCACCGGCCAGGATCTTCCCCTGAAGTGAGGTGTCCCGGCGCTGGCCCTCGGTCGCGGCGACGCCCGGATGCGCGGCCAAGGACAGCGTGGGGCGGCCTGCGGCGGTCAGCCGGCGCTGCAACTCGAAGGCGAACAGCAGGTTGTCCAGCTTGGACGAGGCGTAGGCCAGCCAGCGCCGGTAACGCCGGTAGGGGAGCCGTCCGAGCACGTGCAGGCCGCTCGACACCGTGACGACCCGGTCGCGGATCCGGTCGATCAGCAGGCCGGTCAGCGCGAACGGCCCCAGATGGTTGGTGCCGAAGTGCAGCTCGTGTCCGTCGGCGGTTGCCGCGTAGGGCACGCCCATCACCCCGGCGTTGTTGATGAGCACGTCCACGTCACCGTGCAGGCCGTCGGCGAAGCGGCGCACCGATTCCAGGTCGGCCAGGTCGAGCGGCCGGACGAGCGTGTCGCCGCCGATCGCCGCCGCCACCGCCCGGCCCCGCACCGGGTCGCGGCAGGCGAGGACCACCCGCCAGTCCGCGGCGGCCAGCACGCCGGCCACCTCCCGGCCGAGTCCGCTGGTCGCGCCCGTGACCACCACTGTTCTTCCCATGCCGGGATCCTTCCGTGGCCGGGCCCTGGGCGCGTCCCCCGTAGGGAGGCGGTGCAAAAGTGCTGCCGTACCCCCGCGGAGGTACGGCAGCGCCACGAGTGGGCCTCAGAGCGTAAGACCGTGGCCGTACGGGAAGAGGGGGTCCTCGGTGTCGTTCGGGACATCCTCGCGGGAGGCGGCGACGGCCTCCATCGAGCGGGGCAGCTCGAACGGCAGGGTGCCGGACGGCTTCGTACGGCCGAAGAGGATGTCGAACAACGCCTCGTCCGAGGCGCCGAAGTTGCCCGTCAGAGCGGCGGCCCGGGACGCCAGCGGGGTGAGCACCGCCGGGCGGTCGAGCAGCACGTCGACGACCGTGGGGACCGCGTCGGCCACGGAAAGGATCGGGTCGAGCTCGGCGGCAGTGAAGTCCAGGCGGCCCGCGTGGAAGAAGGACTCGAAGCCGGTCGTGCGGGTGTCGTCGTAGGGGGCGTTGCGGCGCACGATCGCGATGTCGGCGTCGGCCGGGGACGAGACCACCTTGGCGTAGCGGGCGGCCACGTCCGGGTCGACGCCGTCGACGTAGACGTTGATGCCCTCGGACAGCGGCAGCACCGACGACTGGAGCACCACGATCGAGCGCCGCTGCGCCTCCAGACCCGCCGCCACGTACGCCGGGCGGCCGATCTCCGTCGCCGCGTTCGGCGTGGAGACGTACCGCCGGTCGTCGAAAAGGCCCATCCGGAACTTGTCCCGCAGGATGCGGCGGGCCGACTCGTCGATCCTCGACGCAGCGACGCGGCCCGACTCGACCAGCTCGACGACCAGCTCGGGGCAGTACTCGCCGCCGAACTGGTCGGCGCCGGCCTCGATGATCCGATATACCCGGTCGAGCCGGGACAGGTTTTCCACGCCCCACGCGCGGGCCGGCATCGGCGCGCCGAACACGTCGTCCGCGTCCGTCACCAGGCCCCAGTCCGTGCAGACGACACCCTCGAAGCCGTACGTCCCGCGCAGCAGCCCCTCGATGATGCCCTTGTTGAACCCGAAGCCGACCTCCTCGTACGACGTGCCGATCGGCATCCCGTAGTACGGCATGATCTGGGCCGCGCCCGCCTCGAAGGCGGCCTCGAACGGCGCCAGATGCTCGGCGAACCTTCCGCCCGGATAGACCTGCTCGCGGCCGTACGGGAAATGGGCGTCCTCGCCGTTCATCTGCGGTCCGGCCCCCGGGAAGTGCTTCACCATCGTGGCGACGCTGTCCGGGCCGAGCGAAGGACCTTGAAACCCTTCGATGTACGCCTTCAGCAGCGCCGCCACCGCCGACGGGTCGGAGCCGAGCGTGCCGCTGGTGCGGGCCCATCGCGGCTCGGTGGCCAGGTCGGCCATCGGGTGCAGCGCGACCCGGATCCCGGCCGCCAGGTACTCGCGCCGGGCGATGTCGGCGAACTCCCGTACGAGCGAAGGGTCCTTGGTCGCGCCCAGCCCGATCGGCTCCGGCCAGACCGAGAAGCCGCCGGCGGCGGCCGAGGTCGCCGGGTTGTCGATGAAACCGTGCCGCGGATCGGTCGACACGGTCACCGGAATGCCGAGCCGGGTGTTCGCCGCCAGCTCCTGGATCCGGTTGTGCCACTCGGCGATCCGCTCCGGCGCGACCGGGCCCATCGTGAGGATGTTGACGTGGTTGATGAGCTTGTCCTCGACCAGCCAGCGCGTCGACGGGAACATGCCCTTCTCCGAGTCCGGCTCGAAGAGCGTGCCGTCCGCGTTCACGGCGGCCATGGTGTGGAACATCAGGCCGGCCTTCTCCTCGAGGGTCATCCGGCCGATCAGGTCGCTGATCCGGTCCTCTGTCTTCACAGCGGGGTTCTGGTACGGGTACATGGGGTGCCTCCGGGAGAAAGAGATCAGCGGGCGCCGCGGACGAGGCGGACCAGCAGGGAGCCGACGATCGCGACGATCGCGCCGAGGAGGAAGAGCAGGCCGTAGTTCTCGCTGTCGCTGGAGCCGATGGCCAGGATCGGGGCGGCCAGGATCGGCACCAGCGACTGGGGAAGGGCGTTGGCGATGTTCAGCACGCCCATGTCCTTGGCCGCGTCGTCCGGGTTGGGCAGCACCTCGGTGGCCAGGGCCAGATCGACCGCGAGGTAGAGGCCCTCGCCCACGCCGAACACGAGGACGGAGACGAGGAAGAGGGCGAAACTCTGGCTGACCGCGATGCCCAGCAGGGAGACGGCGATGACGACGCCGGCGACGAGGACGAAAGGCTTGCGGTTTCCCGTACGGTCGGACAGCCACCCGCCGATCGTCGAGCCGGCCACCATGCCGGCCGTGGTGAGCAGCGTGGCGATCAGCACGGCGGTGGCGACGTTGTCGGTGGTGTAACCGAAGCGGTCGATCAGCAGGTACGACTGGTAGGTCGTGACGCTGGCGATGCCCATCCAGATGAGGAACCGGCTGAGCAGGTTCCAGGAGAAGTCGGGGAACTTGCGCGGGTTGACGTAGAAGGTGCGCAGGAATTCCTTGAAGTCGTACGTCTCGTGCTGGCCGGCGGCGGCCGGGCGGTCCTTGAGGATCGAGATGAGCAGCGCCACGGTGAGGGTGCCGATGACCGCGGGGACCATGAACATCGCGAAGGTGTGACCGGAGAGCAGCGCGGCCAGGGCGGTGCCGGCCAGGATCGCGATCGAGGTCATCAGGCCGAGGATGCCGCCGACGCGGCCACGCTGATGGGCGGGCACCTGGTCGGGCAGCAGCGCGGTCAGGGTGGCCAGGGTCGCGTTCACGCCGAGCTGCGTGACGGCCCAGCCGAGGGTGAGCACCGGGATCGAGCTGCCGGTGGCGACGATCGCGAGACCGAGCAGACCGGCGATCATGCCGCCGATGAGCCAGGGCCGGCGCCGTCCGAAGCGCGACCGGGTGCGGTCGCTCATGGCGCCGAAGAAGGGGTTGCCGACGAGAGCGAGCAGCGCGCCCACGGAGAGCACGGCGCTCAGGGCGGAGGCCTTGTTGTCCGGGGCGATCTCGGCCACGCGGACGGAGAGGGTGACCACGACCGGCGTCATGATCGTCAGGTAGGCGCCGAACTGCGCGAGCGCCATCGCGGAGATCAGGCGCTTGGGCGCGTCCGGGGGAGTCACCTTCAGCGGGACGCCGCTGATCGGGTTCACCTGGTCGATCATCTGATCGTTCAGCGAGGGGTCGGCGGTCCGCAGGCCGGCAACCGGTGGCAACTCGGTCATCGCAACCTCCTTGGGTTACGCATTGGGGGACAGGTACCTTGCCGGGCCCGGCTCGTTACCACCTGATATCTCGAAGGTAATGAGCCGATTAACACCAAACCAGAGGTAGATCGGCCGTACGGAAGCCTTGATTCGTCTTCTTCCTCGGTTATTTCTGCGAGGTTTCGGGGCTTGGGTGCCAGGTGTTGTGGGTCACTGCGGCGTTAACCGAGAAAACGAGCAAAACCCGGGGGTAGGCTTCGGCGATGGCGACCCGCCCCGCGCAAATCACCGGCCGCGACCTGGTGCTGGCGACCGTCCGCGACGCCGGCCCGATCAGCCGCACCGACCTCATCCGCCGCACGGGCATGGCCCGCGAGACGGTGAACGGCCTGCTCACCAAGCTGCTGGCGGCCGGCGCCCTGGTCGAGTCGGACCCGGTGGCGGCCGGCCATCAGGGCCGGCCGGCGAGGTTGCTGTCGCTGGGGCCGGCCGCGGGCTATGTGGTGGGCGCGATCCTCGACTCGGCGGGCGGCGGCCCGGGGGTGGCGGCGGCGCGGGTGGCCGTGGCCGGGCTGACCGGCGAGATCGAGGTGGAGCGCGGCCGGGTCCTCACCGGGACGACACCGGGGGAGATCCTCGACGAGTTCGCCGCGCTCATCACGGAGTGTGTGCCGGGCGGCCGGCGGGTCTGGCTGACCGTCATCGGACTACCGGCGCCGGTGGCGGGCGGGATGGTGCACACCAGCAGCGTGCTGCCCGGCTGGGCCGGTTTCGCGGCCGGACCGGAGCTTCGCCGGCGGCTCGGGCACGGGGTGGCGGTGGTCAACGACGCCAACTTGAGCCTGCTGGGCGAGGTGACGCACGGGGTGGCCCAGGGCCGGCGCGACGTCTGCTACTTGAGGATCGCCTCGGGCATCGGCTGCGGCCTGCTGCTGGACGGCGAGGTGCACCGGGGAGCAACCGGCGTGGCCGGCGAGATCGGCCACGTGCAGGTCGACGAGACGGGAGCGTTGTGCCGCTGTGGCAACCGGGGTTGCCTGGAAACGATCGCGGCTCCGCGCGAGTTGCTAGCCGCCCTGTCCGCGAGCTACGGCGAGGCGGTGACCGCCGAGCGGGCCTTGGAACTGGCCACCCGCGACGCCATCGCCCAGCGGGTCCTGGCCGACGCGGGCCGCATGATCGGCCGGGTGGTGGCCGACCTGGCCAACACGATCAACCCATCGCTGGTGGTCCTCGACGGCCCCCTGATCACCGAAGACGGCCCCATCGTGGCCGGAGTGCGGGAGTCCTTGCTGCGCTACGCCCAGCCGGCAGTAGCCGAACAAACCGAAATCCACGCCGGCACCCTCGCAGGCCGAGCCGCCTTGCTGGGCGCGATAGCCGCCGCCTTGAGCCGCCTGCCCCCGTCCGCCCCGTCCGTTCCTTCCGCGTCCCCCACGCCTCCAAGCTCGTCCACGCCCCACCCGATGCCCGGGCCGGTTGCGGCGTCCGGGTCGGTTGCGGCTCCCGGTTCCCTTGCGGCTCCCGGTTCCCTTGCGGCTCCCGGTTCCCTTACGGCCTCCGGATCCCTTCAGGCCTCCGGAGCCCTTCCGTCCTCCGAGTTCCGCCCGGCCTTTGAGTCTCATGCGGCCTCCGGGCCCGACGCGTCCTCCGAGTTTCGCCCGGCCTTTGAGTCTCATGCGGCCTCCGGGCCCGACGCGTCCTCCGAGTTTCGCCCGGCCTTTGAGTCTCATGCGGCCTCCGGGCCCGATGCGTTCCCCGAGTTTCGCCCGGCCCTTGAGTCTCATCCGGCCTCCGGGCCCGACGCGATCCCAGCGTTCCCCTCGCTTCCCGATCCCACCCCACCTCCCGCGCCCGATGAAGGCGATAAATCGGGTATGTCCGGCCCGGGAGTGGTAGGGCGACCCGGCGAACTGTCGGGAGGCGTGGAGCTTCGCGGTGGTGGCGCCGAGTGGCGTGGTGGTGGGGCGGGAGGCGTGGAGCTTCGCGGTGGCGCCGAAGGGCGTGGTGGTGGGGCGGGAGGCGTGGAGCTTCGCGGTGGCGCCGAAGGGCGTGGTGGTGAGGCGGGAGGCGTGGAGCTTGGCGGTGGCGACGCCGAAGGGCGTGGTGGTGGGGCGGGAGGCGTGGAGCTTCGTAGTGGTGGCGCCGAAGGGCGTGGTGGTGAGGCGGGAGGCGTGGAGCGTCGCCGTGGTGAGGCCGAGCGCCGTGCGGGTGAGGCCGAGCGGCGCGGTGGTGAGGCCGGAAGCGTCGAGCGCCGCGCTGGCAAGGTGGAGCGGCGTGCGGGTGAGGCCGAGCGGCGCGGTGGTGAGGCGGGAAGCGTAGGTGAAGTGGAAGCTGTCGCGCAGCGGAACCTCTCGCCTCGGCAGCGGGAGCGGGCTGCTCGGCGGGAGCGGATTGTTGGGCTTCTGCGGTCTCATGGGGCTCTGGCCCGCAGCGATGTCGTGCGGCTGACCAAACTTCCCCGGGCCGCCGTTGTCGAATTGCTCGACGATATGCGGCGCGATGGGCTTGTCGAGCCCTGCGATCTGCCTCCGGAAGGGCGGTCGGGGCGGCCCTCGCCCGGGTTTCGGCTTGTCACGCCCAAGGAATTGCTGGCGGGGGCGGCCATCAGCGCGTACGGGATCCGGGTCGTTGTCGCCGACGGCGCCGGGGCCGTGCTTCACCAGGCCGCCCATCCGAATTCCATGACCTTGGCCGGTGAGGCTCCGGTCCGGCTGGCCGGGGAGCTCATCGCCGACCTGCTCACCGCGCACGGGCACGACGTGCGGGACCTGCGTGAGGTCGGGCTCAGCGTTCCCGCGCCCGTCGATCCGGTCACCGGGCATTTCGGCACGCGCGGGATTCTGCCCATGTTCTCCGGGTTCGCGCCGGCCGATGTCATCACCGGCGTGCTCGGCGTGCCCTGCCGGGTCGAGAACAACGCCGATCTGGCCGCTCTCGCCGAGGTTCGGCGGGGTGCCGCCGTCGGGGCCCGGGACGTTCTCTTTCTGCGCGCCGACCAATACACGGGGGCCGGCATCGTGGCTGGTGGCCGCATGTACCGGGGCGCTCTCGGCTACGCCGGTGAGGTCGGTCATCTCAACGTGCGCGAGGTCGGGCCGCTCTGCATCTGCGGCAGCCGTGGATGTCTCTCCACCTTTCTGTCGCCCGCCTCCTTCGGGGCCGTTCTCGACGCCGCACCCTTCATCCGCGAGTCCGAGGATCCCGAAGAGCGGCTACTCAAACTGGCCGCCGGTGGGCACCGGCCGGCCCAGCGGGCCCTGCTCGACGCCGGGCGGCTGATCGGGCGGTCGGTCGCGCCGCTCACCAACATGCTCAACCCGGCCGTTGTCGTCGTCGGCGGGCGCTACGGTGTGGCCGGGCCGCATGTCGAGGAGGGCATCCGCGAGTCGCTTCTGCGGCACTGCTCTCAGGCCGTCACCGCCGAGCTCACCGTTGTGCGCAGTGGTCTGACCCTCGACGCCGAGGTGCTCGGCGCCGTCGAGTCGCTGCTGCCTTAGAGGTTCAGGATGCCGGACAGGCGGGCCAGGTCCGGATAGCGGGCCGTCTTCAGCAGGGCCACCACCTCGTCGCGCGTGCGGGCGGCCGCCTCCAGGTCCCCGGCGTCGCGATGGCAGGCGTACAACCCGATCAAGGGCTCGATGCGCAGGTCGGCCACCTCGCCGTACAACTCGATGGCCTTGCCGAAAGCGGCGACAGCCGCGGTGAGATCGCCCGTGTGCTGGTGGAAGCGGGCCAGCTGCATCCAGCCGGCCGCCGCGCCGTACGCGTGCCGCCACCGCTCGCTGATGGCGATGCTCTCCTCGAACAGCCGGCGGGCCTCGCCGTGCCCGCCCGGCTGGTGGGCGTGGTACCAGGCGATCGGGTGCAGCGCGTTCGCCACCTCGACCGCGCCCTGCTCGCTGCCCATCCGCAGGTAGTTGTCGCGGGCCTCGACCGCGTACGGATGGGCGGCCTCGGCCTGCGCGCGGGTCGGCACGTCGTGCACCGTCACTATCGAGACGGCGACGCTGAGCAGCCCGTGCGCCATCCGGCCCGGGTCGTCCATCTCGCGGCCGATCGCTATCGCCTTCTCCAGCTCGGCCCTCGCCTCCTCGTGGCGGCCGAGCCGCAGGAGCCCGCGCCCCACCATGTAGCGCAGATATCCGGTCCACCAACGGTCGCCGGTGATCTCCAGGGCGTCGGTGGCCAGCGCCAGCGCGTCGACCAGATGGAAGCGGATGTCCTGCTGGTACGACGCCAAGGTCCAGACGAACAGGGGCAGGTAGTGCTCAGAGGGGCCGGTGCGGCACAGGTCCAGCAACGAGAGGATGTTGTCGTACTCGGAGTCCAGCCACGCCAGCGCCCCGGGCACATCGGCGAACGCCGCCACCGTGATGCCCGGCGGCGGGTCGCCGACCATCACCGGGCGGCGGTACGGGTACTGCGTCTGCGCCGCGTTCCGCGACGAATGCAGATAGAAATCCAGGAGGCGGGTCACGGCCGCGTCGCGTTCCTCCGCCGGGTCGACCCTTCCGGCCGTCTCTTTGGCGTACGCCCGGACGAGGTCATGCAGGGTGAAGCGCCCGGGCCGGTGCTCGGCGATCAGGTGGGCGTCGGTGAGCCGGCGCAGCAGCATGCGGGCCACGGCCGGTTCCGTTCCGCCCAGCGCGGCCGCCGCGGCCACGCTCAGGTCGGGCCCCGGATGCAGCGCGATCAGCCGGAACATCCGCGCCGCGAGTGGGACCAGCCGCCGGTACGACCACGAGAACACCGCCCGCAGGTCGTGTTTCACGCCCGGCACCGCGAAGCCGTCGAGCCCCTCCGCGTAGCCGAGCTCGGCGTCGATCTCGGCCAGCGGAAAGGCCCCGCGGGCGCAGACCAGGGCCAGCGCCAGCGGCAGTCCGCCGCAGCGCTCCACGATCGCGTCGCGCGCCCCGGGGTCGGCGTCGACCACCTCGTCGCCGAGACGGCGCCTCAGATAGGCCACCGACTCGGCCGGCCGGAAGGCGTCCAGCCGCATCGGATAGGCCCCGTCGGTGACGATCAGGTCGATGAGGTGGCTGCGGCTGGTCACCACGACCGCGCAGTCCGGGTTTCCGGGCAGCAGCGGGCGCACCTGGTCGGCGTCGCGGGCGTTGTCGAGCACCAGCAGCATCCGCCGGGCCGCGAGCACACTGCGGAACAGCGCCGTCCGGTCCGCTGTGGACGGCGGGATCCGCTGGTCGGGCACGCCCAGCGCGCCCAGGAAGGCCGCCAGCACGTCGCCCGGGTCGGCCGCCGCGTCCTCGGGCCCGAAGCCGCGCAGGTCGACGTGGAGCTGCCCGTCCGGATAGCGGGCGGCGGCCTGGTGGGCCCACCGCACGGCCAGGGTGGTCTTGCCGACCCCGCCCGTGCCGCTGACCACGACCAGGGCCGGGGTGTGCCGGTCGAGGCGGCGCAGCTCGTCGGAGCGCCCGGCGAAGGCCGGTTGCGCACGGGGCAGCTGGGCCGGGCGCACCGGGCTCGGCCCGGGCCGCAGCGCCGCCTCCAGCACGTCGGCCCGCTGCTCGCGGATGGCCTGTTCCAGCGCGGCCAGCGCCGGGTCGGGGTCGAGGCCGAGCTCGTCGGCGACGACGCGCCGGTGCTCGCCGAGCACGGACAGGGCCTCGCCGGAGCGGCTGGCCGCCCACAACGCGAGCGCGAGCAGCCGCCACGGCTCGCCGCGCAGCGGGTCCTCGCCGGTGAGGGCGCGGGCGGCCGGGATGGCCTCGTCGGTGCGTTCCAGGCGCAGCAGGGCGTCGACCGCGCGCTCGCGGGCGGTGTGGTGCAGCTCGGTGAGGCGCGCGGTCTCGGTCGCGGCCCACTCGTCGTCGGCGAACTGCTCGTACGGGCGGCCGCGCCACAGCTGGAGCGCGTCGCGCAGCCGGTCGAGCGCCCCGGCCGGCGGCAGCCCGTCGGCCGCCCGCAGGCCCTGCTCGAAGCGGCCGGCGTCGAGCGACCCGGCGGGCAGCCGCAGCGCGTAGCCGGCCGCCTCGCGTACCAGCAGCTGGGCCGCCCCGCGCGGGGGCCGGCGTGGCTCCAGCGCGCGCCGCAGCCGGGACACGTGCGACTGCAGCACCGCCGCGGCCCCGGCCGGCGGCGCGGCGCCCCACAAATGGTCGATCAGCCGGTCGGAGGCGACCGGGCGGCCACGGGCGGCGGCCAGGATCGCCAGCACGGCGAGCGGCTGGTTGCCGCGGACGGCGATCGGCTCGCCGTCGAGGAGCACTTCGACCGGACCGAGAACCCGCATCTCGATCACGATCACGATCCTATGTGGGTGGCCACCCACGTTGAACTGCTGAAACGGTCGGGTAGTCGACATCGAGGATCATCCGGTTCAGGGTTCGCAGCTCCGGCATCGGCTCCACCCCCAGTTCCGTGGCGAGCGTGTAACGGACCGTGCGGTAATGGGCCAGCGCCTCGGCCCGGCGCCCCGCGCGGTGCAGCGCGGTCAGCAGCAGCGCGTGCCCGGGCTGGTGCAGCGGGCGTTCGGCCACGAGCGCCCGCAGACCGGCGATCGCCTCCTCGTAGCGCCCGGCCTCGACCAGCACAGCGAGCAGGCGCGTGGCCGCCGTCCGGCACATCTCGTCGAGGCGTTCCCGATGCTCGGCCGCGAAAGACCCGTCAACACCTTCCAGAGGTACGCCTCGGCGCAGGGCCACCGCGTCCTCAAGCTCAGCCGCCGCGACTCCGGGCTCGGCCCCGGCCGCGCGCGCGAGATGGGCGGCCAGGAGGCGAGCGTCGACCGACTCGGTGGGCACGTGCAGCGCGTAGCCGCCACCGAACCAGCCGAGCTGGACCGGGCCACCGCTGAGCGTGCGGCGCAACCGGTGGACGTACGCGGGAACCTGATTTTGATCTCCGATGGCCTCGGCGAGCTCGCGCGTGCTGGTGCGGGCGCCCTCGCGGAGCAGCAGGACGGCGAGGACCGTGCGCTGCCGCGAGTCGCCCAGCGGCAGCTCGACACCGTCGCGCCAGGCACGCACCGGGCCGAGGAGGGAGAAGCGGACGCCGGCGCTCACCAGGGCTGCGGCTCCCGCAGCCGGGACACGTGCCGTTGGTACTGGTGGCGGCCGACCAGCCACCACGCCATCCGGCCGGTGAGCGGCACCTTGGCCAGGAAGTGGCGGCGCTCGTCGGGCTCGGCCTCCTCGAGGATCGCGCCCAGCGTGAGGGTGGCCAGGCCCCGGCTGGCCACCTGCTCCCACTCGGCCGGCGACAGGTGCTCGGCGATCAGGGGCAGGATCAGCTCCTCCTCGTCGTCGAGATGCTCCACGAGGGCGGCCCGGTGCTCGGCGAGACGGCCGGCGAGCTCTTCCCGTACGGCCTCGGCCGCGCCCAGCTCCCAGCGGGGGAGAAGGTCGCCGATGGCCAGGAGGGTCCGCTCCAGCCGGCCGTGCTGGGTCTCCATGCGGCTCACGAGCTCGTCGTAGAGGCGGGCCCGCTCCCGCACCAGCGGCCACAGCAGCTCATCCTCGGCCCGGTGGTGGCACAGCAGCTCACCGGTGTAGCGCCGGACCGCGCCGGCCACCTGCGTGGCGCGCTCGGTGTCGCCGGGACGGCATCCGGTCACGAAGCGCGACAACAGCGCGGCCTCGCGGCGGAACACCCGGTGGAGGGCCACCAGCTCGTGGTCCATGGTCATGTCGTTCACGATCGCGCAGTCTCGGGGAACGCACTTGCCCGCGACTTGACGGGCCCTTAAGCCGGGGCCGCCGCCTGCCGATGCAGATGGGGACGGAAGACCCTCGCTACGGAAGGCGCGCATGTCCACCGATACTCAAACCCGGCTCACGCGGCCGGCGGCCGACCAGGGCTCCGGCCGCTGGTGGGCACTGGTCGTGCTCGCCATGGCCCAGCTCATGGTGGTGCTCGACGCCACGATCGTGAACATCGCGCTGCCCACCGCGCAGGCCGACCTGGCGTTCTCCGACGCCGACCGGCAGTGGGTCGTCACCGGCTACGCCCTCGCCTTCGGCAGCCTGCTGCTGCTCGGCGGCCGCCTGTCCGACTTCTTCGGCCGCAAGAAGATGTTCCTCATCGGCCTGGTCGGCTTCGCGCTGGCCTCGGCCCTCGGCGGCGCCGCCAACGGCCTCGAGATGCTCATCGTGGCCCGCGCGCTGCAGGGCGCGTTCGGCGCGCTGCTCGCCCCGGCCGCCCTGTCGCTGCTGTCGACCACGTTCACCGAGCCGGCCGAGCGCGGCAAGGCGTTCGGCATCTTCGGCGCCATCTCCGGCGCCGGCGGCGCCGTCGGCCTGCTGCTGGGCGGCGTGCTCACCGAGTACGCCTCGTGGCGCTGGTGCCTCTACGTCAACCTGGTCATCGCCGCCATCGCGGTCGTCGGCGGCCTCATGAAGCTGCAGGACGAGCCGGTCGACGGCAAGGGCAAGATCGACATCCCGGGCGTCGTCTCGGTCGTCATCGGTCTCGTCGGCCTGGTCTACGGCCTCGGCAAGGCGGAGACCGACGGCTGGACGGCCGCGGCCACGCTCATCCCGATCATCGTGGGTGTCGTCTTCCTCATCGCCTTCGTGCTCATCGAGCGCCGCGTCGCGCAGCCGCTGCTGCCGCTGCGCGTGGTGCTCGACCGCAACCGCGGCGGCTCGTACGCCGCGATCGGCATCGCCGGCGCCGGCATGTTCGGCATCTTCCTGTTCCTCACCTACTTCCTCACCTCGATCCTCGGCTTCACCCCGATCCAGACCGGCCTGGCGTTCCTGCCCATGCTCGCCTGCATCATGGTGTCGGCCACCCTGGCCGGCTCGATCCTCACGCCGAAGGTCGGCCCGCGCCCGCTCGTCCCGGCCGGCGCGCTCATCGCCGCCGTCGGCATGGCCTATCTGACCCGCCTTCAGCTCGATTCGTCGTACGCCGGTGGGGTCCTGCCCGGCCTGCTCATCATCGGCCTCGGCCTCGGCCTGGTCTTCGCGCCCACCCAGAACGCCGCCACCAGCGGCGTGCAGCACCACGACGCGGGCGTCGCCTCGGCGATGATCAACACGGTGCAGCAGATCGGCGGCTCGATCGGCACCGCGCTGCTCAGCTCGTTCGCCGCGACCGCCGCGACGAACTACGCGTCCTCGCACACCCCGTCGGCCACCCTGGCCGCCGAGGCCCAGCTGCAGAGCTACCACACGGTGTTCTGGTGGTCGTGCGCGTTCTTCCTGGTCTGCGCGGTGGTCTCGGCCCTGATGTTCCGCAGCGGCCCGCTCGACGTGGACCCGGACGCGCCGCCCGCGATGGCGCACTGAAACGAGGAGCCCCGGCCGATTCGGCCGGGGCTCTTTCGTGTGCTTGATCATCTTTCGCCATGCGTAGCGATCTTTGGTAATAATGTCCATCAATGAGCACGGTTGAATGGGAAACATGGCGGCGCGAGGTCTTCGGCGACCCGTACCCCGATCCCGATTTCGCCGGCCTTCTGACGGCCGTCCGGGCCGACCCCCGCACCGTCGAGCGCATGCTCCGCGCCGGCCTGTCCGCCGGCGACCCGCTCGCCGCCCAGTCGTTCACGGCGCTGGCCGCCGAGGGCCGCGCCCCGGCCGACGCGGTGAGCTATCTGCGGGGAGCCCTGCACGGCACCTCGGGCGCGATGCGCATCCGGGTGGCCGAGGCCCTCTACACGATCACCGGCGACCCGTCCTGGTCCCGCCCGATCGTCGGCGTGCTGAGCGCGGCCGCCTCCTCCGAGTTCGCCCGCCTCGACGCCGCCATCGCCCTGGCCCGCTTCCCGCCGAACAGCGCCCTGGTCACCGCTCTGGCCGCCGCCGTGCGCGATCCCGAATACCTGGTCCGCTACCACGCCGCCAGCACCCTGCTGCGCTACGCCGGCGACCGGCGCCCGCCGGAGAGCGTCCCGGCCCTGTTCGACCGTCTCACGGCCGCCGCCGAGCAGCAGTGGCGCTCGGCCGCCGACGAGCTGGAGGCCCGGGTCAGAAGCGCGTAGCGAGCCGCTCCAGGGCGCTGTCCGGCAGCTCCAGATCGGCCGCGGCGAGGTTTTCGCGCAGGTGGTTGACCGACGACGTGCCCGGGATCAGCAGGATCGCCGGCGAGCGGTGCAGCAGCCAGGCCAGGGCGGTCTGCTGCGGCGTGGCCCCGAGCTCGGCCGCCACCTCGCTGAGGACCTCCGACTGCAACGGGCTGAAACCGCCCAGCGGGAAGAACGGCACGAAGCCGATCCCGTCGGCGGCCAGCGCGTCGACCAGGGCGTCGTCCTCCCGATGGGCCAGGTTGTACATGTTCTGCACGAAGACGACCGGCGCGATCGCCCGCGCCTCGGCCACCTGCCCAGCCGTCACGTTCGACAGGCCGAGATGCCGTACGAGCCCCTCGCGCCGCATCTCGGCCAGCTCACCGAACCGATCGGCGAGCGGCTCGCCCTTCTCGACCCGCAGGTTGACCCCGTCGAGCGCGTCCAGCCCGAGCCGCTTCAGGTTGTCCAGCACCTGCTCGCGAAGGTTGTGCGGCGAGGGGTTCCAGCTGCCGTCCGGGCCTCGGCTGTAACCGACCTTGGTGACGATGCGAAGGCTTTCCGGGTACGGCTGCAGGGCCTCCCGGATGATCTCGTTGGTGACGTACGGCCCGTAGTAGTCGCTGGTGTCGATGTGGGTGACGCCGAGCTCGACGGCCGTACGCAGCACACGCACCGCCCCGGCCCGGTCGCGGGGCGGCCCGAAGGCGCCCGGCCCGGCCAGCTGCATGGCCCCGAACCCGATGCGGGACAGGACGAGATCGTCGGCGAGCTTCAGAGAGTCGTTCATGCCGCCCAGCCTGCTCCGCCCGGGCGCCGCATGGGAGCTACAACCTGTACCACCCATCCGCCTCGCGCGCGCGGCACCATGGAGCCCATGAACCAACTCGGCGCCGCGGTGCGCGCCTGGCGGAGCAGAACCGGCCCGGCCACCGTGGGCCTGCCCGCCAACGGCCCGCGCCGCGTTCCCGGCCTGCGCCGGGGCGAGCTGGCGATGCTGGCCGGCGTCTCGGTCGAATACGTGGTGCGCATCGAGCAGGGCCGGGCCCCGACGCCGTCGGCCCAGGTCTGCTCGGCCCTGGCCCGGGCGCTGCGCCTCTCCGACGAGGAACAGGCCCATCTGCTGCGCCTGGCCGGCCACGCCGCCGACCCCGGCCGGGTGCCGCGCCTGATCCCGGAGAGCCTGCAGCGCATCATGGATCAGCTCTCCGCCAGCCCTCTGGCCGTCCACGACGCCACCTGGGCCCTGCTGGCCTGGAACCCGCTGTACGCGGCCGTCTTCGGCGACCCCAGCGCTTATCCGCCCGACGGCCGCCACGTGCTGATCCGCCAGTTCGAACTCGGCACGCTCGGCCGAGCCCGGCAGACACCGGCCGAGCGGGCCGAGTTCGAGGAGTCGCTCGTGGCCGACCTGCGCGCCACGACCAGCCGCTACCCGAACGACCCGGCCGTCACCGCCCTGGTCGCCCGCTTGCAGCGTGTCCCTCGGTTCCGCGAGCTGTGGGCCCTGCGCTCGGTGGCCGACCACCACAGCGCCACCAAAGTCATCGAGCACCCCGACGCCGGCGACATCCCCCTGGAATCGAACGTCCTGACCACGCAGGGCTCCGATCTGCGCCTGGTCGTCTACACGCCGCGGGCCGGCACCGACGCCCGGAGCAGGCTCGACCTGCTGGCCGCCATCGGCATCCAGCAGATGACCCCATAGCGACCATCTGGGTATAGACAGAGCCTATGGCGCGGGAGTCTCGCCGGTGTCATTCCGGCTCGCCGACGGAGGCCGCGGCCCGGGTCGCCGCGTCCCGTAGCCAGAGGTGGCCGGGGTCGAGGTCGTGCATCGGGTGCCACCACAGCGACTCCACGAGGATGCCGAGCTCGAACGGCAGCGAGGCGGTGACGAGCCCCGGAACCCCGCGGGAAAGCGTGGCCACCCGCCCGGGAACCAGGCCTATCCGGTCGGTGTCCCGGACCAGGTGCGGGATGGACAGGAAGTCCTCGGTGGTGACGCCTGCGCGCGGTTCCACGCCGGCCGCGCGCAGCCGGTGCAGGACCGACAGCACCGGCAGTGGGCTCGCGTACGGCAGCACCCACGGCCGGCGGCGGAGATCCTCGACGCCGAGCTCCGGTGACCCGCCGCCGGCCGAGGACACCACGCACGTCCACCGATCGCGGTAGAGGTCGACGCTGGGGATGCCGGCGACGATGCCCTGAGGCAGCACCAGCGCGTCCACGTTGCGCAGATGTTCCAGCGCGTGCAGCACCACCGCGGAGGTGCTGTGCTGGAAGCGGAGCCGGACGCCCGGCGCCTCGCGCTGCGCCAGCTCGGTCAGGGCCCGGCCGAAAACCGGGAGCTGGGCGTCGGACGCGATCAGGATGAACTCGCGGGTGGAGGTCTCCGGATCGAACCGGGCGCCGTTCTCGAACACCCGGTTGGTCCACGACAGCGCCTGCGCGGTCTGCTCCACCAGCCGTTCCGCCAGCGGCGTCAGGACGTACTGGTTGCCGGTGCGGGTCAGCAGCTCGTCGCCGAAGTGCCGGCGCAGCCGGCCGAGCGCCGCGCTGACCGTCGGCTGGCTGAGCCCCAGCTTCTGCGCGGCCCTGGTCACGTTGCGCTCCTGCAGCAGCGCGTCGAGCGACATCAGCAGATTCAGATCCAGGCTCATCGCGGCCTCCAGCAGGTATAGACGCGGTCTATAGGTTAGCCCAAAGTTTCCGCCTTCCCGGACCGTTCACCTCGCCGAAATACTCCTTCCACCGGCGCCTCGGACCCCTTTCCCTCTCACGATTCACGAGGTCGAACCATGCCCTTTCACGTGCTCATCGCCGGCGGCGGCATCGGCGGGCTCTGCCTGGCGCAGGGCCTGCGCCGCGCCGGCATCAGCTGCGCCGTCTACGAGGCCGCGCCGGGTCTCGTGCGGGCCGGCTACCGGCTGCACATGAACGCGGCCGGCGGTGGCGCGCTGCGCCAGTGCCTGCCGGAGAACCTGTTCGAGCTCTACATGCGGACCTCGCGCAAGAACCCGCGGCGCGAATGCCTGACCATCGTCGACCCCCAGGGCGACGAGGTGGGCACGCGGCCGCACATCGGTCCGCCGAACGATCCGGTCCGCCCGCACACCGCGGTGAACCGGCGGACCCTGCGGCAGATCATGTGCGAGGGTCTCGGCGACGTCCTGCACTTCGGCCACACGGTCACCGGCTACGAGGAGACCGGCGACGGCGTACGCCTGACCTTCGCCGACGGTTCGTCCGCCGATGGCGACGTGCTGGTCGCCGCGGACGGCATCAACTCGGTCGTGCGCCACCAGCGCTTGCCCGGGGTCGCGGTCGTGGACACCGGGATGCGAGGGCTGTACTCGCTCGCCCCGGCCGACGACGAGCTTATCGCCCAGCTCCCGCCGAACCTGCTCGACGGGTTCGTGCTGGCCATGGGCCCGGGCGGCCGCATGCTCAGCTTCGGGCTGTTCGACCCGCGCCAGCCGGTCGCCGAGGCCGTCGCGCAGTTGGCACCCGGCGCGGCGGTGGACCCGGTCGAGCCGTACATGATGGTGAATTGCTCGGTGAGCCTGTCGGACGACGAGCTTTTCAGCACTCCCGCCGAGCGCTTGCACCAGCTCATCCGCGAGGGTGTCCAGGACTGGGCGCCCGGCATCCGGGCCCTGGTCGACCTGATCGACACCGCCTCGATCTTCCCGAACTCGATGCGGTACCTCGAGCCGGCCGAGCCGTGGGCGCCGAGCCGTGTCACCCTGCTCGGCGACGCCATCCACGCCATGCCACCGACCTTCGGCGCCGGCGCCAACAGCGCCCTGCGGGACGCCGCCGCGCTCGCCGGCGAACTGGGTCACGCCGCCGCCGGTCGCAAGGACCTGATCACCGCCATCGGCGACTACGAGCGGGACATGCGCGAGCAGGTCTTCCCGATCCTGCGCGCCTCGGCCGACCCGCGTGCCTTCGACCACGACTTCACCCCTTCCTGAGAGGACCCTCTGTCATGCCCATCGAAGAAGACATCGCCGTCACCGTCGCCGGGAACGTCCTGCGCGGCAAGCTGTTCCGGCCCGACAGTGAAGGACCGCACCCGCTCGTGGTGCTTCAGGGCGGCCTCGGCGGGCCGGCCGAGTCGTCGTACGGAAACGGCCCGGTCTTCGCCGGTCAAGGTCTCGCCTGTCTGGTCTACGACCACCGCGGCACCGGATATAGCGACGGCGAGCCGCGCCAGGAGTTCGACCCCTGGCAGCAGTGCCGCGACCTGCGCGACCTGCTGACCCAGATGATCCTGCGCGACGACATCGACGCCGGCCGGATCGGCCTGTGGGGCATCAGCATCGGCGGCGCCAACGCGATGTTCGTGGCCGCTACCGACCGGCGCGTCAAGGCCGTCGTCGCGATCATCCCGCCGGTCAGCGGCTGGAGCGCCCGCGAATTGCAGCCGGCCGGCACCCTCGCCGAACTGGAGGCGCTCATCCCGGTCGACCGGCTGGGCCGGGCCCGTGGCGAGGCGCCGCGGACCATCCGCCTGCACGGCGAGGCCACGCCGGGCCACCCGGTGATGTTCAGCGACCACGAGGGCATTGAGTTCGTCGAGAAGATGATCCACAACCTGCCCAGCTTCCGGAACGAGATCACCATCTCCACCCTCGACAAGCTTTTCGAGATGGAGGTCCGCGCCTACGCCGAGCGCATCACCCAGCCCACGCTGATGGTGCTCGCCTCGCAGGACACGGTGGCGCCGGTCGAGGAGGCCCGTGAGATGTTCGAGCGGATCGCGGGGGAGAAGGAGCTGATCGAATACCCCGGTCAGCACTACGAGATCCTCTCCAACCACTTCAGCGAGATCATCTCCCGGACGTCGGCGTGGCTCGCCAAGACCCTCTGACGCTCGCGGTGCTGGGAGCGCTGTCGGCGATCGGCCCGTTGTCGATGGCGCTCTACCTCCCGGCGTTGCCGGCGCTCACCGTTGAACTCGGGGCCGAACCCGCCCACGCCGAGCTGACCGTCACCGCCTGCATGCTGGGGCTCGCGGCCGGGCAGATGATCGTCGGCCCGCTGAGCGACCGGTACGGCCGGCGGCCCCCACTGCTGATCGGCATGCTGCTGTACGCGATCAGCTCGCTCGCGTGTGCCTTCGCGCCCTCACTGACGCTGCTGATCGTTCTGCGGTTCGCTCAGGGCGCCTTCGGTGGCGCGGGCATCGTGATCGCCCGCGCCATCGTCCGGGACCTGTGCGACACCGCGACGGCGGCCCGGGTGTTCTCCACCCTCGTGATGATCACCAGCGTGGCCCCGGTCGTCGCGCCCCTGCTGGGTGGGCAGCTGCTGCTGGTGACGAGTTGGAAGGGCGTGTTCGTGGCGCTGTGCGCCATCGGGGTGGCGTTGCTGATCGCCGTCGTCGTGGCGCTTCCCGAGAGCCTGCCCGCCGGGAAACGGCACGGGACCGGGAACCCGTTGGCGCCGCGGCGGTTGGCGGCCGCCTTCGGCGATCCGCGTTTCCGGATGTACGCCTCCGTGCTGACCCTGGGCAGCGTCATGCTCTATTGCTACGTGGAGATGAGCTCCTTCGTGTTGCAGCACGACTTCGGGCTCAGCGCGCAGCAGTACAGCTTCGCCTTCGCCACGATGGCCGGCGGCATGGTGGCGGCCGCTTCGGCCGGGTCCGCGCTGGTGCGCCGCAAGGGCGCCGGCTACTCGCTGACGGCCGGCCTGGTGGTCGCCGCCGCGGGCTCCTCGGCGCTGCTGGCGGCGGCCGTCGCGGACGTACCGGTGCTGGTGTTCCTGGCGATCCTGTTGCCCACCGTCTCGTCGGTGTCCCTCATCGTGCCGGCCACCACCGCGCTGTCGCTGGCCGATCAGGACGCGAACATCGGCACCGCCTCCGGCGTGGTGGGTCTCCTCCAGTTCGGTGTCGGCGGCATGGTGGCTCCGGTGCTGTCGGCCTTCGGCTCGATCACCGTCTCCATGGCCGCCGGCATGGCCTGTTCCGCTATCGCCGGTCTGCTGGTGGCCCAGGTCGCCGCCCGCCGCCCCGCTCAGCGCGCGGCATTCCGCTGACGGTCACTGCTCTTCCACAACGTCGTGGCCCCGGTGACTACCGCGTCCTGCTGCGGACGGCCTGCCGTGATGGTGAGGGCCGTCCGCAGTCGTGTCGGCAGTGCCCGGCCGATGGCCTCGCGCAGGCCGTCGAGGACCGGGGCGGTGGCGGGGCCGAGGACCGGGTCGACGACGAGCGCCTCCGGGTTGATCATCACCAGGCTTCCGGCGATCGCCGCCCCGACCGTGCGGCCCAGGTCGGCCAGGACCCGGCGGACGGCCTCCTCGCCCTGGGCGGCCAGGGCCACGACGTCGAAGAGGCCGAGGTTGTCGCCGTAGCGCGGCCGCAGAACCTCCAGCAGGTGGCGTGCGTTCGCGACGGTGCCGAGGCAGCCGCGCGCGCCGCACGCACAGAGTTTGCCGTTCGGGTCGACGTGCACGTGGCCCAGCTCGCCGGCCGCCCCCAGCGCGCCGCGCACGATGCGGCCCTCGACGACGACAGCGCTCGCGACGATGTCGCCGAGGCGGAGATAGAGCAGGCTCTGTACGTCGGCGGACTCGCCCAGGGCGGCCAGGTTGATGAGGTTCTCGACGACGGCCGGCACCCCGAGCCGCTCGGTCAGCCGGGCCGCGAGGTCGCCGCGGATCCACTCCGGATAGTCCTCGATGCCGTAGTAGCTCGGCACACCGTCCTCCAACAGCGTCACACCGTGCCCCTGGCGGTAGGCCTGCGGGATGGCCAGGACCAGTCCGTCGACCGGGCCGTCGAGCAGGCGCGCGGCCTCGGCCGCCAGATCGGGGCACGCCCACCAGCGGAAGTCCTCGCGGACCGCCGGGCCGAGCCGATCGCCCTTTTCGTCGAGCCGGCAGGCCGTGATGTCGTCGTGCGTCACGATCACCACGCCGAGCGTCCTCCCCTCGGCGGGCAGCGCGAACACCGTGGCCGACCGCCCCCGCCGCGACGGCGCCGCGCGGTTCTGCGTCAGCAGCCCCCGCGCGGCCAGGCGGGACGTGGCGGCGGTGACCGTCCGCAGCGGCAGCCCGGCGATAGCGCTCAGCTCGGCCCGGGTGAGGGCGCCGTGCTCGGCGACGACCTGGAGGACGCGGCGTTCGGAGGCGCGAGGGGCGCTCGGGTCCGGCATCCCCGCAGGCTAGCTTTATGGCCGGTCCGGCCACAAGGTAAGCGTAAATGTGACTGCCTTCGATGTTGACGTGGCTGTTTCGGCCCGATGACGATGACCAGCACGGATTCGCACTCGTGGAATCCCTCGGCAATGCGGTTGAAACGTTCCATTCACGTTCGTTCCCCAGGAGTTGCTGTGCCGAACCGTAGAGACCTCCTCAAGGGCGCCGCCGGCGCCGCCGCGATCGGAGCCGGCGGAAGCCTGCTCGGACCCGCGGGAGCCGCCGGCGCGGCCCCGCTCGATACCCCGGACCTGTCCGCCCTCGGCGCGCTGCGGGCGCCCGGCGCCACCTCGGCGCTCAAGAACACCGACCTGCTCAAGGGTTTCCGGCAGCCGCCGGCCGAGGCCCTGCCGCGCGTCTGGTGGCACTGGATGGACGGCAACATCAGCAAGGACGGCATCGCCAAGGACCTCGACTGGTTCAAGCGGGCCGGCGTCGGCGGCCTGTTCAGCTTCGACGGCAGCTTCAACCTCCCGCACATCGTCGACCCACCGGTCATCTATCAGTCGGCGCCGTGGCGCGAGGCCTTCTCGTACGCCATGAACCGCGCCGCCGAGCTCGGTCTGGAGGCCGGCATCGCGGCCTCGCCGGGCTGGTCCGAGACCGGTGGGCCCTGGGTGAAGCCCGAGGACGGCATGAAGAAGATCGTCTGGACCGAGACCTGGGTCGAGGGCGGCCGCCCGATCACGGCCGACCTGCCCCGGCCGTCCGACATCGCCGGGCCGTTCAAGGAGATCCCGGGCGAGGCCGACGCCCACTACTACAAGGACGCCCGCGTCTTCGCCTATCGCGTCCCGGCCGGCACGCGTAACCAGGCCCAGCTCAAACCGCGCATGTACGCCTCCGGCACGATGGCGTCGCCGACCTCGCCCGTCGTCTCCGGCGGCGCCAAGGGCGTCGAGATCAACAGCGTTCAGCTCTCCAGCGGCTCGCTGAAGGACGTCACCTACCTGGCGCCGCCCACGGCCGAGAACCCGTCCTGGGTGCGGCTCGAGTTCGCGCAGCCGGTCACCGTCACCGGCGTGAGCATCGCCGCCGGCAGTTCGGCGTCGCTGCAGAAGCAGTTCGAGATCGGCCCGATCGCCGAGGTCTGGGCCAGCGCCGACGGACGCGACTACCGCCGCGTCGCCGAAGGTGTGTACGGCGGCGAGCAGCGGACCCTGTTCATGCCGTCGGCCACGGCCCGATACTTCCGGATCGTGTTCCGTACGCCGGGCATCCCCGTCGAGACCCCCTGGTGGCAACCGCAGCCGACCGGCCCGGTCCCGATCTCGTTGCGGTCGCTGGTGCTGCGGACCACGCCGACCGTGCACAACTTCGAGGCGAAGGCCGGCTTCTACCAGACCGCCGACTACTACGAGATCGACACTCCGGTGCAGGGCTCGGCCGCCGCGGTCGCCACCTCGGACGTCGTCGACCTGACCCGGTCGATGGACGCCAACGGCCGGTTGCGCTGGTCGGCGCCGAAGGGCACCTGGGTCGTCGTACGCCTCGGCTCCAGCCCGACCGGTCATCAGAACGGGCCGGCGACCGAGGCCGCGACCGGCCTGGAGGTCGACAAGCTCGACGCCAAGCGCGTACGGGCGTACCTCAACACGTATCTGGACAGCATGGAACAGGCGGCCGGCAAGGACGCCTTCGGCCGGCGCGGACTGACCAGCCTGCTCAACGACTCGTACGAGGCGGGCAACCAGAACTGGACCGACCGGATCCTGGAGGAGTTCCGCTCCCGCCGGGGTTACGACGCCGGGCCTTACCTGCCGGCCCTGATCGGTACGACAGTGCGCGGGCCGGTCGAGTCCGACCGGTTCCTGTGGGACTGGCGGCGCACCATCGCCGAGCTGGTCGCCCAGAACCACTACCGCGTCGTACACGAGGTGGCGCACGAGCGGGGGCTGCGGCAGACCTATTCCGAGGCGTACGAGCAAAGCCGTGTCATCACGGCCGACGACATGGAGACCAGGCAGTACACCGACATCCCGATGGGCGCCAGCGGCAACCCGAGCGCGCCCGGCGACCGGCTCGGCGAGCGCTACGCCATCGACATGCGCGGCGCGGCCAGCGTGGCCAACATCTACGGCCGCAAGTACGTCGGATGCGAGGCCTTCACCTTCGGCGAGCGCAAGCTCATGCCCGGCGACATCAAGCCCGCCGCCGACCAGATCCTGCTGGCCGGCGTCAACCGCTTCCTGATCCACACGTCGGCCCACCAGCCGCAGGACAAGGGTCCCGGCGTCACGCTGGCCGGCATCGGCTGGTTCTTCAGCCGCAACGAGACCTGGGCCGACCAGGCCAAGCCGTTCACCACCTATCTGGCCCGCTGCTCACACGTGCTCAGCCAGGGCCGGGCGGTCAAGGACGTCGCCTACTTCTACGGACAGGACGCGCCGGCGGCGGCGACGTGGGACGAGACCACGCCGCTGACCGACGCCCCGATCCGGTACGACTACGACTTCGTCAACTCCGGCGTCGTGCTCAACCAGCTGTCGGTCAAGGACGGCAAGCTCGTCACCAAGTCCGGCATGGCCTACAGCCTGCTCTATCTGGGCGGCTCGTCGTATCGGATGACCCTGCCCGTGCTGCGCAAGCTCGCGGCACTGGTCGAGGCGGGCGCCGCGGTCGCCGGAACGCGCCCGGTGTCGAGCCCGAGCCTGGCCGACGACGACAAGCAGTTCGCCGAGCTGGTCCGGCGGCTGTGGGGCGCGCAGGACGAGCACGATCGTGTGGTCGGCGCCGGCCGGGTGTTCACAGGCGTACACCCGGATGAAGCCTTGTCGATCCTGGGGGTGACCGAGGACTGGAAGTACGCCTTCGACCAGAACGACCCGCTCGGCTGGACGCACCGGCGCACCTCGGACGCCGACGTCTACTACGTGGCCAACCGCCGCGCCATCGCCACCTCGGCCGCGGTGACGCTGCGGGCCGTGGGCAAGACCGTCGAGCTGTGGGACCCGGTGACCGGGACCGTCTCGACGCCGGCGTTCACGACCGACAAGGGCCGGACCGCGCTCACCCTCGACCTCGGGCCGTCGGACTCCCGGTTCGTCGTCATCGCGCACGGCACCCCGGGATCACACACCGCGGCGGCGGCGAAGCGGCGCACCATCGGCGTGGTCGAGGGGGAGTGGGACGTGGCGTTCCAGGCCGGCCGTGGCGCGCCGGCCACCGCCAAGCTGCCCTTCCTTCAGGACCTGTCGCAGCACGCGTACGAGGGGATCCGATACTTCTCGGGCACGGCCACCTACACCAGGACGTTCACCGCTCCGTCCGGCGAAGCCTCCGGCCGGATCTGGCTCGACCTGGGCGAGGTCGACGACATCGCCGAGGTGAAGGTGAACGGGGCCGACGCCGGAACGGTGTGGCGCTCCCCGTACCGGGTCGACGTCACCGACGCGATCCGTCCCGGCGCCAACAAGCTGGAGGTGCGCGTCACCAACAGCTGGTACAACCGCATGGTCGGCGACATGCAGCCCGGCACGACGACCAAGGTCACGGTGTCGGTCGGTGTGCCGTTCGGGTTGACCGCCGCCAGCCCGCTCGAACCGTCGGGGCTTCTCGGCCCGGTCCGCCTCGAAGCGGTCGAATAGCACGCCGGTCCCAGGTCGGTCGGCGAGGCGGTTTCCACCGCAGGGCGAACTCGTCGACCGCCTCGGGCTCCGGCGCCGGATGCGGGAGAGGGCCCACGCCGGGGCCCGCGCGCAAGCCGTCGAGGGTCGCCGCCAGATAACGCCGCCACAGACCAGGGCCGCCGGAGTCGGCGTACTCGCGGCTGAACAGGACGTTGCTCAGCCGTGGTTGTGCGCGACGGCCTCGGTCGCCTGCTCGAAGTAGCTGATCAGGCCCTCCTGCGGGTCGGGGTGCTTTGACGCCGCCTGGGCACACTCGGCGAGCCGGTCGAGCTCGTCCTCGACGAGGCTCTCGCGGCGGGGTCAGCGTCGACAGAGCGTGGCGACGCCGACCCCGGTGTGATGGGCGATCTCGTCGAGGGTGAGGTCGAGCCCGCGAGCGGCGAAGACCTCGCGGGCCGCCTCGAGGATGCGCTGCCGGTTGCGCTCGGTGTCGCGCCGCAACGGGCGTTCGGGCGGGGTCGGCACGGCCGCAGCTTAACTCACCCGGAGGGGGCCTCTCCACTTTCCTGCTGAGGCGGTGCGCTCCATGGCCGGGCTGGCCGACGCTAGGACGGGCGCGGGGCGTCCTGGGCCGTCCGGCGGAACGCCGCCAACCCGGCCGAACGCTCCGGATTTGACCAGTCGCCGCTCAAGTTGACCGGGCAGCCGGCGCTCTGGAGTCGTTCCGCGACCTTGTGGCGCCACCGGGGCGTGTCGTCGAGGCGTATGTAGTTCAGGCCGGCGAGGTCGGCGGTCTCGCGCATCAGGCCCGCCTGCAGGACGATCGTGCTCGACGGATGTGTGGCCAAGGCGATCCCTAGCTCCAGGAACACATTCGGCCGAGCCTGGCAGCTGATCAGGCGTTCGGCCGCCGTGTCGCCGTCGCCGCGGAGCGCGGGGTGGAGGTGGACGACGTCGTCCGGGGTCAGCAGCGCCACCACCGCTCGGGCGCGGAGGGGAGCCTTCCGGACCACGTCGGCGAGCGACGGTGCGGTCGACCTTGTCGCGGCGACCAGTTCCTCCCACTCGAGCGGGTTGAGCCGCAGCGCCAGGAGGTAGTCGAAGACGGCCTTGCGCGCTTCGTCGTCCCGTCCGTAGATGACGAAGACGTTGCGGGAGACGTCGTCGGGGCCGGTCTTCCGGTCGGAGCCGCCAGGGCCGGTCAGGTAGTTGTTGTCACCGGCGCGGCTGCCGTCGCCTGCCGTCATGTTGTGGGTCCAGAGGTTGTCGATGCTGATCCGGCTGCTCTCGCTCATGAGTTTCCATTCCCGGTCTGCTGGTTGTTGTCGCCGGCCTGGCTGTGGTCTCCGAAGGTGACGTTCTTGGCGTGCAGTTCCTCGATCTTGGTCTGCTGGTTGGTGATGACCGTCTTGATGTCGTCATCCAGCCTCGTGGTGTCGATGTCCCGGCTTTCCAGATAGTTCCGCAGTCCGTTCTGCAGCAGCTGAATCAGGAACGCGATGGCCGTGTTGATGTCCTGCACGGCATCGGGATGGACGACAACCGCGCCTTCCGCGAGCTTCTCCCGGATCGAGTAGACCGCGCCGTGCGCGAGTCGCCGTTGATGCCACATGTGATTCCAGAGGAAGACGCGGCTCCAAAGGCGGCGGAGAAGAACGGCCACGTCCAGGAGAACCCGGACAGGGCTGGCCGCCGCGGCACCCCAGATCCGCGTCATCCCGAGCCGGAGCGCCCCGCCCCCGTGGGTCCAGGCGTCGGTCGGGATGCTGGGCCATTTCCGGCCGCTGACCAGGGGACCGGGCAGGATCAGAATGTCGTTGTGCACGATCAGGTGGTCGCCGGTGAGGTCGGCCCGGACGAACAGGGTCAGCACGATCCGGTAGGCCCAGTTTGCCAGCGGAAATTGCACGCACAGGTAGGTTCGCTCCCCGGGCACCGGCTGTCGCAGACGGTCCAGCACGACCCGTAGCTCCTGTGTCGCCACCGGTCGCCCTGACCGCGTCGGCAGTAGGTCCTTGGAGACGCTCGTGCCGTCGACGTACATCCGGAACCCGCACCACAGGCTCTTGGCGTCCTGCCGTGCGGCGGCGGTGGCCACGGCGTGGTGCAGTTCCTCCAGATTGACCGGGAGGGGCTCGTGCCGCTTACCGTCCAGGCCCCGGTGGCCCTTGGAGACGTCGACGTTGATCTCGAACGGGCCGAGGGACTCGCCGCTGCCAACGAACGTGTTGTTGACGAACGTCCGGCGCCGGGTCGGCAGGTCGTACACGAGAACGCGGGCCAAAGGCCCGTCGGATCCCTTCTCGGGAGCGGCGCCGTCCTCGAGCACGCTCAGGCGCCGCTCCAGCCGTACGGGAAGAGGCGGCGCAGCATCCCGCAGCGCAATCGTCGACGGTGTTGTCGCGCCGAGATCGGGCAGGAAGCGGCGCGCCCGCCCAAGGACGACGAAACCATCGACTGTGCCGATCAGGACAACCACCGCGACGGCGATCCCCAGCACGACGGCGTCGCCGGGACGCAGTGCCCGCACGAACCCGTGCCCCGACAGAGCAGCCGCGATCATCAGGGCCAGTGCCGTCAACACCGCTGCCCGGCGTCCGGACCGGCCCCGCTTGCGTAGCCACTTGAAGACGTCGCGAATGCGGATCCTCCGGCGCCGCAGGATCCACCGGGTCAGCATCATCAGACCGATCAGGCCCGCGACCACGCAAGCCGGCACGAGGGCACCGCGGCTCAGCCAGCGGGTCACGAGCACCACCAGCGCGCTCAGGACCACGACGCCGAGCAGGATGTCCCGGCGGCGCGTCCATCGCCGGGCTTGCCATGCGTGTCGTACGACGGCCGTGGTGTCGAGCCCGTAGTTGGGTGGCCAGGTGCGCAGGCCGGTATCGAGGAACATGTTCAGGACGAACCGGCGCAGATCCAGGTCGACGTAGACGGCGCCGCACAGCCACTGCGTGGGATCCGTGTCCGTCGTCGGCGACGGATCGTGACCCGCGCGCTCCGGCTCGTCGGGTGTGTTCGTACCGATGGTCATTGCCGCCCCTCCGTCGGTGGATTGAGCGGGGCCAGCTTGTCGGCCTCCGGAACCCGGAGTTGAAGCCGGACCGCGCGATAGAACTCGAATATTCCGGCCAGCGCCCGCTCCCGCGGCGCGGCGCCGTCCCCGGCCGGGCCGGCGCCGATCGCGACCCTCTGTACGGCCCAGGTGTGCCGGACCACCTGCCGGGCGGCCAGCTGCACCCGGGCATCTGCGAGCAGCCGGATCTCGGCCATCAGGACCTGGAGCCGGCCGCGCTCGCGGGTCATCGTGGCGACGGCGTCCTGCCGTCGGCGTGCGTCCGCCTCGGGTAGCTCCTCGGCGATGTCGATCAAAGTGCGGGCGGTGACCGCGAACTGCGCGCACGTCTGGTGCAGGGCCGCATCCCACCGGGTGTCCAAGGTGGTGCGCATCCGGGAGCGCTCGATGGCGATCGCCGGCACGGCGCCGACCGCCGCGCCGGCCAGAACCGGCAGCAGCACAAGGACGACCTGCGTCAGGCCGGTCGTCATCGCGCACGCACCCGGTGGGGATCGGTCTCTGTCGTTGTCGCCATGTGAGCGTCGCCCTCCCAACTAATACCGACGGACAGGGCCACGCCGGTATGGTCGCCACCTGGCCTGATGCTCTGTCCACCTCACATGAGAGCCCGTCGATGCTTCCCGAGAAAGGCTCCGACCGCTTCCCGAGTGCTTCCGATCCGCTTCCGTCGCTGGCTGCGCTAGGGCCCGTACGGCTGACGGCCGGCGGTGCTGACCGACCGCTGCCGCCCAAGGCTCTCGACGTTCTGCTCCGGCTGGCTGCGGCCGGCGAGGCCGTGCCGGTCGAGGAGCTGTACGTGGACGTATGGGACGCGCCGGGCCACGTGGTGCGTCGCGAGGAACGCACCGCCGTGCAGAAACGCGTCCTGCAGATCCGGCGTGCCATCGACCCGCCCGGCACGGGCCCGGCCGGGTCGCTGGTCGAGCAGCTCTCGGACGGCCGGACGGCGTACCGGCTGCGCGTGCCGCCGGACCGGATCGACTTTGTCCAGTTCCGCCACCTGGTCGAGCAGGCCGCGCGAGAGGATGGCGTCACCGCCACCGAGCTGCTCCGTGAGGCGTTGTCGCTCTGGCGCGGCCGGCCGTTCGCCGCCGTCGAGCAGTTGCCGTTCGCCCAGCCCCTGATCGCGAACCTGTGGGCGATGCGCCGGACCGCCACCCTGGAGCTCATCGGGCTCTACCGGGAGATGGGCCGGCCGGGCGAGGCGTTGCCGGTGGCGGAGGCGTTGGCGGTCGACCGCCCGGGCGACACGATCCTGCTGGGGCTGATCACCGAAATCCGGGCCGCACTGCGCCGGCAGCGGCGCGGACTGCTGCGGTTCACCGTCGGCGATGGAGCGACCAGCACCGTCGTCCTCTCGGCGGGCGACCTCTTCGCCGAGCGGGACGCGCATCTGGTGGTCGGCTTCACCGACACTTTCGACACCGACACCACCGACGACCGCGTGATCAATGGTGCATCGATGCAGGCGCGGGCCACACGGGAGCTGTTCGCCGGCGACCGTGGGGCGCTCGACCGCCAGTTACGGACGGCACTGCGGGACGCTCAGCCGGCTTCGCGGGAAACGCGGGCGACCAAACGCCGGGGCAAGCTCATTCGCTATCCGCTCGGCACGGTCGCCGTCCTGCGGCCGGACGACCGCTGCCTGTTCGCCGTGGCGTACAGCCGTATGGGCAACGACCTCGTCGCCCGCTCGTCACCGGCCGACCTCGCCGTGAGCCTGGACAATCTGTGGGAGGCGGTACGCCTGCACGGACAGCTGCGTCCGGTCGCAGTGCCGCTGATCGGCGGCGGGCTGTCACGCATCGATCAAAGTTCACCTGACGACCTGTTGCGGCTGGTGATCAATTCGTTCGAGCGCCGCAGCAGGTCAACCCGGATATGCCCGGAGTTGCGTATCGTGCTGCGGCCCGAAGACCTCGCGCGAGTGGACGTCCGTGCGTTGCGCACGGTGACCGGCTGACGCGGGTCGCCCCACTCGATGCCGGTTCAGCAGTCCCGGTGCTTTCGGGTACGGGCGCAGTCGTGGAACCCACGTGGTGCTGACTGTCACGGGCGGCCGACCACGCCGCGAAACCGGGGAACCGGCCCTCAGCCCTCTGATCGTGTAGGCCGCGCTGACAAAGGTTCCCGGGCCGCCCAGCGCCATCGAGGAGCTGCACCGTGCCGAAAGCCCGGGCATCGACGACCCGCACCACCGTCCGGTCGGCGGCGGCCAGCGCTGACCTAGCGTCCGGGGGTCTGGTTGAGCTGCCGAAGGATCAGGATGAGGATGAGGATCCCGCCGACGACGACCGCCCCGGCGAGGACGGCGATGAGGACCCGGCGCCGGGTCCAAAATCCGTCCTCGTCAGGAAAGGCTATCCGGCGAGCTACCTGGGGTGAGATGGCTCGCCATGGGCGAAGTTTCTCGAGTTCCGCCGGAACCAGCGCATTAGTCATCAGCACCAAGGGCCGGTCGATAGGGAAATCGGCCATCTGGTCCGCACGCAGTGACAGAAGCTCGTCGGCAACCCGCCCGGCGTCGGCGGGGGAGACGAGTGCACCATGACTCAGTTGGACGTTCGGCACTGCGGACGAGACCGGCGCCGGCGGCAGCCATTGATCCCGGGTCATGTCGATCTCGGGATGGCCGTTCGCCGTCCAGCTCAGCGGCAAGAACTCGGCGAGCCGACCGGTGAGAGCGGCTGCGGCGGCGTTCACCAGCGGCCGCGGGGCGGTCGCTTTCGATGCGATACCCAGCAACGTAGCCGTGATGGGGCGGTTCTGGGAATCGCCCTGAGTGGGAGCCCCCGTGGGTAGCAGACCGGAGACATACAATACGAAGGAACGGTCTTGCAGCCGCCCGAGGACGAGACAGGGCCGCGACGCGGTGACCAGACGTAGCAACTCTCGGCCGGCCACCGATCCGTACTCCACCGCCTTGGCCTCGGACGGGTCGGTCTTTCCGTCCAGCGATCGCCACTGGTAACCGTCATCGGGGCTGACTCCCGCAGTGTTGACGAACCATAGGATAGTCACGGCAGGAGCCGCTGCTGCGCGAATGCACCGAAGGGCGCTATGCGCAGGCGAGCGGCGTCTTGCGCGGTCAATGTCTCTACACGCTCGGCCGGCTCTGCGCCGACCGTGGCGAGACCGAGCGCGCCGCCAGCTACATGCATGATGCGATCTCCACCGGAGAGGTGAACGCGGTCTCCCGCGCGGCGGACTTCCTGGCTCGGGAACTCATCGGTGCGGGCCTGCCTGATGAGGCGCTGCCGTATCTGGACATCGCCGTCACCGCTCCCGATCCCGAGATTGCTATGGGCGCCAGGTACAACCGGGCGTTCCTTCACCGCGAGGCAGACGCCGGCCGCAGGCGTACGACGATTACCGAGCCGTGGCCGAGTCCGACACTCCGGACCAGCAGAAGGCGCAATTGGCTCTGGGTAGCTTCCTAGTCGAGGAGGGACACCTCAAGGAGGCAGCCAACGAGCTTCGACACGCGTCGCGGGCCACCTATTACCGAATGGCGGCAGCCCGCGACAGCGAACCAGCCTCCACCATGGGCCGCGACCGACTTTCTTGAGAGCTCGTCGAAGATGGGGGCCTCAGGGCGGCCCGTGATGCGCGAGTTGCCGGGAGGCCACGGCGATCAGATCGGGCCGGGTGGGGTTGATCATGCCGGTGACCCCTGGGCGAAGCGGCGTCCGAGGATCGGACCGAGGTGGATGTCTCTGACGACCGCGATGCGAACCCGTGATGCCGACGAGGCGGCTTGGTGACAGATCTGGCCGCTGCCGCTGATACGGATTGGGCGGTAGCCAGGTTATGGGACACCTAGGCTAAACGTGGCCTTCATATCCCGATTCTTTCCGGCCATTCTGGGTTCACGCCAAGAAAGAAGGGAGGTTGACATGGACGACAAAGCGCTCGGCGAGTTTCTCCGCCACCGGCGGGAACGGCTGAGACCAGAAGACGTGGGCCTGCCCGGCGGGGGCCGGCGCCGTACTCCCGGTCTGCGCCGAGAGGAGGTCGCGAGCTTGGCGGCGCTGTCGCCGGACTACTACTCCCGGCTGGAGCAGGGCAGGGTTCGCAGCCCGTCCGCGGCGGCGCTGGCCAGCCTGGCCCGGGCCATCCGGCTCACCGGTGACGAGCAGGACTACCTGTTCCGCCTCGCCGGTCAGCAGCCGCCGGAGCCCCGCTCGCCGCTGGGCCACGTCGACCCGGCGATGACGTATCTGCTGGACGCGCTCGAGCACACACCGGCCCAGGTGGCCGATGACCTGCTCACGGTCGTCGCGCAGAACCGTGCGGCGCAGAACTTGCTGGGGGTCTGGACCGGGTTGCCCGGTTACGAGTCCAACGTCACCTGGCGCTGGTTCGCCGACCCGGCGTCGCGGGACAGCAACGATCCGGGCGAGCACGAGCGCATCGGCCGGGCCTACGCGGCCGACCTGCGAGCCGGCGTCGCGCAGCGCCCGGCGCGCGACCGGTTCGCTCAGGGGCTGGTCGCCGACCTGCTCGAGCGCAGCGCCGAGTTCGGTGAGCTGTGGGCGCAGCAGCAGGTCGTGGCGCTGACTTCGGCGCCCAAACTGATCCGGCACCCGCTGGTCGGCGACCTCGATCTGCAATGCGACGTCGTACTGAGCCCGGCCACCGGTCACCGGCTCATTCTGTTCCGGCCCCGGCCTGGATCGAACGCCCACGACCAGATTGCATTCCTCGACGTACTCGGGAATCAGAAGTTCGCCTGAATCCCACTGCTTTCCCTGATCACTGTGGAAACGCGGAGACTTCCGCGCGCCCAAAATTGAAAATCGAAGGAATTTCGTGAACATCAGCGGAAATACCATTTTCATCCCCGGCGCGACCTCCGGCATCGGTCTCGGACTGGCCCTGCGCCTGCAAGCCAAGGGCAACACCGTCATCGTCGGCGGCCGGCGCACCGAGCTGCTCGAGCAGATCGGTGCCGAGCACCCGGGCATCGGCACCGTCACCATCGACACGACCGACCCGGCGTCGATCACCGCCGCCCGCGACGAGCTCGCCGCCCGTTACCCGGCGCTGGACACCCTCATCACCATGGCCGGCATCATGGAGCCCGAGGACCTGCGCGACCCGGCATCCCTGGATGTCGCCGAGCGCACCGTCGAGGTCAACCTGCTCGGCCCGATCCGGCTGATCAACACGTTCCTGCCCGGGCTGCTCACCCAGCCGGCCGCGACGGTCATGACGGTCAGCTCCGGTCTGGCGTACGTGCCGCTGCCGGCCACGCCGACCTACAACGCCACCAAGGCCGCGATCCACTCGTACACCGAAAGCCTGCGGGTCCAGCTGTTCAAGAGCGACGTCCAGGTCATCGAGCTCGTCCCGCCGGCCACCCGCACCACGCTGATGAACCAGCAGAACTCCGACGTGGCCATGCCCCTCGAGGAGTTCCTCGACGAGGTGATGAGCCTGCTCGAGGCCGACGGCAAGGCCGAGCAGATCCTCGTCGAGCGGGTCAAGTGGCAGCGCAACGCCGTGGCCGAGGGCCGCTACGCCGACGTGCTGGGCGTGCTCAGCGGCCGCTACCGCTCCTGACCGCCCGCGGTGGCCGGGTTCCCCGCCCGGCCGCCGCACCCCCTCCGTCACGAACGGCCCCCATGGAAACCATTCCCCGGCTCGGCTTCGGCACCTACCAGATCGCCCCGCGCGACACCGGACAACTCGTCGGCGAGGCGCTGCGGGCGGGCTACCGGCACATCGACACCGCCCGCTACTACCGCAATGAGGCCGGGGTTGGCGCCGCCGTACGGGCCAGCGGCCTCGACCGCGACGACATCTGGATCACCAGCAAGCTCCCGATCGGCGCGGACGACGCCGGCGAGGTCCGCGGGGCCATCGACGCGACCGTCGATGCTCTCGGCACCCACGTCGATCTCTATCGCTACTGCGCCGAGCGGGGCATCGCCGTCGCCGCCTGGTCGCCGCTCGGCGCCGGATCCGTGCTCCACGACCCGGCCATCCGGTCGGTGGCCGCGGAACTCGGCCGTACGCCGGCGCAAGTCATCCTGCGCTGGCATCTGCAACGCGGCGACATCGTGCTGCCCAAGGCCAGTTCGCCGCAGCGCATCGCGGAGAACGCCGCGGTGTTCGACTTCTCCCTCGACGCCCGCCACCTGGCGCGCATCGACCGGCTCGATCGAGGCGAGGCGGGCCGCACCGGCCCGCACCCGGAACGCCTCTGACCCGAAGGACCCCCCCCATGCGACACTCTCCCCGGCGATCCCTGCTCGGCGCGAGCCTCGCCGCGGCGCTGAGCCTGACCGCCTGCTCCCCGGAATACTCCGACGACGAGCCGGCCACCCAGGTCGTCCCCGGTGCCACCGTGACCATCGGCGGGTCCCGCGGCCCGGTCGCCACCCTCGGCGAACCCATCGAGATCACCACCGGCCTGAGCGTGCCGTGGGGCCTGACCTTCCTGCCCGACGGGTCCGCGCTGGTCTCCGAGCGCGACTCCGCCCGCATCAAACGGGTGCCCGCCGATGGCGGCCCCGCGCAGACGGTCGGGGTCGTCCCGGGGGTCGTGCCGAAGGCCGAGGGCGGCCTGATGGGCATCGTCGCCTCGCCCGGCTTCGCGACCGACCGTACCGTCTATGCCTCGGTCACCGGCGCGGACGAGAACTCGGTCGTCGCCCTGCGCATCGCCGAGGACTACGGGTCGCTGCGCCAGGACCGGGTGCTGCTCGACGGCATCCAGACCGCCGAACGCCACCACGGCGGCCGGCTCGCGATCGGCCCCGACGGCAACCTGTGGATCGGCACCGGCGACGCGTTCGAACCGGAGAACGCCGCCGACGCCAACTCCCTCAACGGCAAGATCCTGCGCATCCGTACGGACGGCACGGCGCCCGGCGACAGCCCGATCTACTCCTCGGGGCACCGCAACGTGCAGGGCATCGCGTTCGGCCCGGACGGCACCGCGTACGCCTCGGAGCTCGGCCACCGCACCTGGGACGAGGTGAACGTGCTCGAGGAAGGCGCGGACTACGGCTGGCCCGAGACCGAAGGCATCGAGGGCAGCACCGGAACGGCACCGATCTGGACCGTGCACCCGGACGACGCCTCACCGTCGGGTATGGCCTACGCCGGCGGATCGCTCTGGATCGGCGCCCTCGGCGGGCAACGCCTCTGGCAGTTGCCGGTCGACGGCGGCCGGGCCACCGGCGAGGCGGTCGAGCACTACCGCGTCGAGTACGGCCGGATCCGCACCGTCGAGGTCGCCCCCGACGGCGCGCTGTGGCTGATGACCTCCAACACCGACCAGTCCACCTGGGGCGGCGTCGACCCGAAACCCGGCGACGACCGCATCCTGCGCGTCGAAGTCCGATAGAAGGAACAGGACCCACTGATGTCCGTCATCCTCATCACCGGCGCCTCCACCGGTATCGGCAACCTCACCGCCCGACGCCTGGCCGACGCGGGCCACACCGTCTACGCCAGCATGCGCGACCCCGGAGGCCGCAACACCGGACCCGCGGGACAGATCCGGGCGTACGCCCACGACACCGGCACCGACCTGCACGTCGTCGCCCTCGACGTCACGTCACAGGCCTCCGCCGACGCTGCCGTGCGTACGGTGATCGAGCGGCACGACGGACTCGACGTCGTGATCAACAACGCCGGCCACCTGTACGTGGGCTACGTCGAGGCCTTCACCGACGACGACGTCACCCACCTCATCGACGTCAACGCCGTGGGCACCCACCGGGTCAACCGCGCCGTGCTGCCCCACTTCCGGCAGCGCCGCGCCGGGGTACTGATGTACGTCGGTAGCACCATCCCGGTGACCACGCCGCCGTTCATGGGTCCGTACGTGGCGTCCAAGGCCGCGATGGACGCCCTGGCCGTGGTCACCGCCTACGAGGCCAACGCGTTCGGCATCGAAACGGTGATCGTCATGCCCGGCGCCATCACCGACGGCACCGACCATTTCCCCAACGCGAGCAGCGCCGGCGATACCGAGGTGGCCGCGGCCTACAACGTCCTCGACCCGATAGTCGCGGACACCGAACGGGCCACCGAGGCGTTGTTCACCCCGCCGGTGAAGGGGCCGGCCGGCGTGGCCGACGAGATCGTCCGGGTGCTCGACCTGCCGTTCGGCGAAAAGCCGTTCCGTACCGTCATTGACGACGCCCACGCCGGCGTCGAAGCGGTGAACGATGCCGCCTACCGGGCCCGGGCCGAGTTCGTCCGCCGCATGGGCTTCGCGCAACTACTGAACCCGACTCGCTGAAATCTGGCCTCTCGACGTCTTTACGCCACGAGGGCTGCAGCATTAAGCCGAGCTCCGCGTGCGCGCCGACGCTTTCGCCGATACTCGAGGCGAACGAGCTGATCGCCGACTTGGTCTTGTCCGAAGAAAATCCCAGGCACGTCCGAGGCGATTAACGCCCGCCGTGGCTGTCCCGTCAGGGCGGCCGCGCCTGGATCTGCGAAATCACACCCCGCAAGACCGGGGACACAGTTCGCCGCGGGGGGGGGGGGGGGGGGGGGGGGGGGGCGCCCCGCCCCGGGGGGGGGGGGGGGCGGGCCCCCCCCCCCCCGCGCGGGCCCGCCCCCCCCCCCCCCCCCACCCCCCCCCCCCCCCCCCGGCGCCCCCCCCGCCCCCCCCCCCCCCCCCCCCCCCCCCCCCCCCCCCGCACTCGTTGGTTGAGCCGTTCGCACCCGCGACCAGTCGCGCGTTCGGTGGAGCAGCGGGTACGGGACCCGCTGACGCAAGGCACAGGTGGCGAGTCGGTCGCCCTCAGGCTTGCCGGGATGCGAGTTGCACGATGGTGACGTCCGATGAGGTGCCTACCCGGGTGGGCGGGCCCCACGCGCCGGCGCCGCGGCTGACGTACAACTGGGTGTCGCCGTAGCGTTCCAGCCCGGCCACGGTGGGATTCGCCGCCTCGGCCGCGTAGGTGAGGGGCCACAGCTGACCGCCATGGGTGTGGCCCGACAGTTGCAGGTCTACCCCGTAGCGGACCGCTTCGTGGACGGCGACGGGCTGATGCGCCAGCAGGACCGTCGCCAGCGCGGGGTCACGGTCGTCGAGTGCTTTGGCGAAGTCCGGGCCCCGGCCTGTGGCGTTGCCCTCGAAGTCGTTGACGCCGGCCAACGTGAAACCCGGCAGCTGGGCCCGCGCGTTCTCCAGCGGTAGCCAACCCATGTGGCGCACCTTCTCGATCCACTGATCGGCACCGGAGATGTATTCGTGGTTGCCGGTCACGAAGTAGGTGCCGTGACGTGCCCGCAGCCGGGCCAGGGGCTCGACGGCGTCGCGGAGGTCGTCGACGTCGCCGTCGACCAGGTCACCGACCACGACGATCAGATCGGGCTGGGTGGCGTTGAGGGTGTCGGTGACCCGCTGGGCGAAGCGGCGTCCGAGGATCGGACCGAGGTGGATGTCGCTGACGACCGCGACGCGAAAACCGTCATGACGACGCGACAGCTTGGCGAGCGGAACCACGATGCGCTTGACCGCGGGGCCGTTGAGCAGGTCCCAGGTCCCGTAGCCGACGGTGCCGACAGCTGCTGCCGCAGAGAGGCCTCCGACCAGCCGGGATACGAAGAGGCGGCGGGAAAGCAGCTCGGTGGGCCGGTCGGCGGGGTGTGCCGGATTGAGCGTGACCTGGTCGATGTTGGCCTGTTCGGCCGGTGGTGTCGTTGCCGCCGGCTCATGGCGGCGATGAGTGAGCCACAGGGTGAACAAGGGCCTGATGAGTTCTGCCGCGAGCACTCCGAGCAGCAGATACAGGAACATGGCCAGCCACAGGTAGCCGGGCCAGGCCAGGACGCGTTCTACCGTCATCGGCATCGAGGTGAACCCACCGATCAAGGCGGAACCGGCCAGCAGCGGCCCCGCAACGAACAAGGCGGAACCGGCGTGGCGCGCCCGCGTACCCCGCGAGGTGGTCTGCGAGATCAGGCGTCGCCACAGGTACCAGTGCAGCGCGCAGAAGACGATCGGTACGACGACCGCGGCGAGAACGGAAACGGGCTCCACGGGTGCACAGCCTTTCGTTGGGGCTCACGACGACCGGCACTACGCGGTGTCGGGCCGCTCTTTGCAGGCGGGAGGGAACGGCCTGGGCTGCGCCGTGCACGGGGTCAGGGGCGGACTGCCGGCAGGAGGACACCGTCGATGATGGAGATGAGGAAGTCGCGGTCGAACGGCTTGCGCTGGATGAGCGCGCGGTAGGCGGCGATGGACGGGATGATTTGGGAGAGGGTCTCGATGTCGGCGGTGGCATTGATTTCGCCGCGGCTGATCGCCCGGGACAGCAGCACGCGGTTGGCGGCGGCCCACGGTTCCACGATCGCGTCGTTGGCCGCCTCGGCGAATCCGCGGTCCTGGCTGAGCATCGACGCCAGCCCGGCCATGACCGTGAGCTGGTACTCGCCTTCTTTCACGGACGTGGGCTTGAACAGCGCGAGGATGTCGCCGCGCAGGGTGCCGGTGTCGGGCAGCCGGTCCAGGTCGACCTGGCTGCGTTTCATGTGCCCGATGGCGTCCAGGACCAGTTCGGCTTTCGACGGCCAGCGACGGTAGAAGGTGCCTTTGCCGGCCTTGGCCCGTGCCGCCACCGCGTTCATCGTCATACCCGCGTAGCCGACTTCCGCCAGGACCTGCAGCGCCGCGTCCATGATCTCGGCGTCGCGACTGAGATCAGGCTTGCGTCCCGGGCGGCGGTGGACGGTGCGGCCACCCTCGTCGTCCGGGACGGTATGCCCCGCCGTGGGGTCGTCCTGCGTCATGACCGTGATCTCCTCGCTGCCGGAAGCGTGCCCTGCCGTGTACTGGCCCAACAGCCATTGTTGTGCGGCCGAACCGGCGGGCAGCGCACGGGTCCGTATGCTGCCCGCCGAACGGCCGATGCACGGGTCAGACCGCGGGTGCGGTGACCTCGCCGCGTTTGGCGGCCTGGGAGTGTTCACGGCTGTCACGGGTGGAGATCAGCACGGCGGAGAGGACGATGCCGGCGACGGCGAAGCAGGCGCCGACGAGGAACGCGTCGGAGAACCCGTCGGTGAGTGCGACTTTCAGGTCGCGTACGCCGGAGGTGAGCGCGTCGGTGGTCGCCGAGTTGGCGATGGAGGCGAGGATGGCCAGGCCGAGCGCGCCACCGATCTGCTGGCTGGTGTTGATCAGCCCGGAGGCGAGGCCGGCCTGCTCCGGGGTGGTACCGGTCACCGCGGCGATCGTCAGGGGCACGAACGACAAGCCGAGGCCGATCCCGGCGAGCACCGAAGGGCCGAGCACGTCCACGGCGAACGAGCCGTCCGGGCGTACCTGGGAGAACCAGGCGAGGCCGAGCGCGACGAAGGCGAGGCCCGCCATCAGCACTGGTTTGAATCCCAGCCGGGTGACCAGGGTCGAGGCTGCGGTCGCGGCGACGATGATGGACACCGACAGGGGCAGATAGGCGAAGCCTGCGGCGAGGGCGCTGAATCCGAGCACCTGCTGCAGGTAGAGGGTGATCAGGAAGAACATCGAGACCAGGGCCATCCCGACCAGGAGTCCTACGACGTTGGCGCCGCGTAGCGTGCGCAGGGAGAACGTCGAGAGCGGCAGCAGCGGCCCGCGTGAGCGGGTCTCGATGATGGTGAACGCGGCGAGCAGGGCCAGTGCGCCCAGTCCGCGTAGCAGGGTGGTCGTAGAGGTCCAGCCGGCCTTGTCCGCGTCCACGAGGGTGTAGACGAGCAGGGCCAGCCCGGCGGACACGGTGATCGCGCCGGGCAGGTCGAAGGCGCGCTTCTGCGCACCGCTGGTCGACTCGATGAGCCGTTTCGGCGCCTGCCAGATGATGAGTGCCCCGATCGGGACGTTGACGAACAGCACCCATTCCCAGCCGAGGTACTCGGTGAGTACGCCGCCGAGCAGCACACCGGCAGCCCCACCGGCGCCGGCGACGGCACCCCAGATGGCGAGTGCCCGGTTGCGCTCGCCGCCCTCGGGGAAGGTGGTCGTCACGATGGACAGGGCGGCGGGTGAGGCGATCGCCGCGCCGAGGCCTTGAAGTGCGCGGGCCGCGATCAGCCAGGTCTCGTTCTGGGCCAGGCCGCCGAGCAGCGAGGCGATGGTGAACAGTGCGATACCGGTCACGAACATGCGCCGACGGCCGAGGAAGTCGGCCAGGCGCCCGCCGAGCAGCAGGAAGCCGCCGAATGCCAGGACGTAGGCGTTGACCACCCAGGAAAGGTGGTCCTGGGAGATGCCGAGGGCGCTGCCGATCGAGGGCAGTGCCACGTTGACGATCGACGCGTCGATCACGACGACGAACTGAGTCAACGCCAACAAAGCGAGCGCGAAGTTCCTCGCGCGTGGGGTGCTGAGATCTGCGGGCATGGGTGTACGACACTCCAGAAAGAATGGGCGAAGGAAACGATGCCCGAAATGGATGTTTCGGGCATCGTTTCCCGCAGGGGTCACTACTCGTGGACGTTGATCAGCCAGGTCACCCCGAACTGGTCGGTGACGATGCCGAAGCCGGGCGACCAGGTCGACGAAGCGAACTCTTCGACAACGACCGCGTTGACAGTGAGGCGCTTCCAGAGCGTTTCCGCCTCGGCCAGGCTGGTGATGCGCAGAGTGATGAACATCGGCTGCTCGGTGACCGTCGTGTTGTTCACGCGACGGGTGGATCCCGGCTTACCGAAGTCCGGCTCCTGGGCGCCCGGGATGTCGTAGCCCATCAGGAGGACGCCGTCGGCGGTGGTGATCTGGCCGAAGACGATCCGGTCGCTGTCCGGCAGGCCGGCGGGCATGCCGAAGTCCTGGTAGGTGTGCGACAGCAGGTCACCGTCGAAAACGCCTCGGTAGAACTCCAGCGCCTGGCGCGCCTGCCCGTTGGCGAAGTTGATGTGCGGGATGGCGGATGTCGACATGGAAAGATTCCGTTCGTTCAGGAGGGTAGGGAGTCAGCGTCGGCGCAGGGTCGCGTCGGTGAGCGCGGGCGGGAAGTAGCCGGCGTCCCCGGCGGTCATGTTCCGGCCCGGCGCCACGATCTGATCGATGCGGTCGAGGACGTCCCGGTCGAGGACCAGGTCGGCGGCGCCGAGCTGGCTGTCAAGCTGCTCCACGTTCATCGGGCCGATGATCGCCGCGGTCACCGCCCGGTGGGACAGCACGAAGCCCAGGGCGAGGTGGATCAGGGACATCCCGGCTTCGTCGGCGAGCAGGGCGAGGGCCTCGACGGCGTCGAGCTTGCCGGCGTTGCGCGGGGCGTCGATGTCGAAGATGCCGGGCATCAGCTCGGTACGGCTGCTCACCTGGCCGGTGGCGCCCTTGCGGAACGTGCCGGAGAGCCAGCCGCCACCGAGCGGGCTCCAGGTCAGCACCCCGATGCGATGCGTCTCGGCCGCCGGCAGGACATCGGCCTCGATTCCCCGGGCGAGGATCGAGTACGGGGGCTGCTCGGTCACGAACCGGCCCAGTCCTCGCCGTTCGGCCACCCATTGCGCCTCGACGAGCTGGTGGGCGGGGAACGTCGACGTGCCGAAGTACCGGATCTTGCCGGCCCGCTGCAGATCGGTCAGCGCCCCCAGGGTCTCCTCGATCCCGGTCGTGGGATCGGGCCGGTGCACCTGATAGAGGTCCAGGTGGTCGGTGCCGAGCCTCTTCAGGCTGCCCTCCACCGCCCGCATGATCCACCGGCGCGAGTTGCCCCGATCATTGACGTTGTCGCTCATCGGGTTGTGAAACTTGCTCGCCAGGATCACCGAGTCGCGGCGCGTCCCGGCCAGCGCCTTGCCGACGATCTCCTCGGCCTCGCCATGGGCGTAGAGGTCGGCGGTGTCGACGAAGTTGATCCCGGCGTCGAGCGCGTTGTGGATCGTGCGGATCGAGTCGTCGTGGTCCTTGTTGCCCCACGACCCGAACATCATCGTGCCTAACGCCAAGGAGCTGACGCTCAGCCCGGTATCACCGAGAGTGCGGTACTGCATCTGATCACCCGTTCTTCAGGACGGCTCCGCGTCCGAGCCTCAGAAGAAGTCGTTTCCACCATCACGAAGACCTCTGAGCAGCTGCGGAGCAGAACTAACCCGCAAAACGGTACCGATCAGTTCCGGTAATAGCAAGTACCGGTACTGCCAGGTATTGAAATTGAGAGGCGCCTCACTGTGATGGCATGAAGGGCCCGGCTACTGCGATCAAGAGGTGCCGCCCCGCGGGCATGCTTGGTGCCCTCGGGCCAGGTCACTGACCTCTGCGGAGCGGGGCGATGAACATCGAGACGGCCGGCCCGGTTATGACGACAGCGCCTTCTCGAGCGGTGTGCGAATGGCCGGCGTCACGGTCGTTCCCTCAAGGCAGTCCTCGAGTCGAGCGGCGGCTGCGTCCGTGGCTGCCTTGAGGGCTTCGCCGCCGTCGACGCGTCGCGAAAACGGTATGACCATCACCGACCAGCCGTATTTCCTCGCCTCCAGCGGCTCGACCCTGGAAGAAATCACGGCCATCTGGGACCGCCTCGCCGTCGGCGGCATCGTCCTTGAGCCGCTTGCCGCATCCGCGTGGTCGGCCGGGTTCGGCATGCTCACCGGCCAGTTCGGTGTCACCTGGGTCATCGACGTCGCGCAGTAGCACTTACCTCGACTGCGGTGCTCGCCTCGCATCAGGCGAGCCACCGCGGCGTCCGAACCCACATCCGCAACGCCATCTGTCTCAGCCGGACCCACCTCGCACGGTCCTTCGATCCTGCGTCCCTTATGCCCTGTCGGAAGGCCACCAGCATGTCACCTCGATGACCGGTCTCACCTGGCTCGCGATTCTCATCGCGGCCATGCGGTTCATGGCCGAGCGGGCCGGCGCGGCCACCGCCGAGCAGATCGAGGGCGCCGGTGACGCGCTGACGGTGTCGCAGCCCGGCCCGGTCGCCGAGGCGATCCTGCGCGCCGTCGGCTAACGCGACAGGATCCGGCCGCCGAACTGCACCACGGTCTCGATCAGGAAGCGCCAATACTGGAAGGCGGTCTCGACGGCGGCCCGGTGCACCGTGTGCACGGGCGAATCGGTGGTGGACACGTGATCCGGGTCGAGACGCGTGACGATGTCGCCGTCGAGCTGGGCCACGGTCTGAATCATGATCGACTCGACGCCGACCTCCCACACCTTCCGCACGACGAGCACCTCGTCCATCCGCAGCGGCAGATGAAGCCCGGGAGGCGCGTCGCACCCGATGCCGTCGCCGACCACCGCGGCGACCTCGTCCCGCAGGAGAATGCGCTCGATCGCGGCGCAGTTCCGGGCGATCCGCTTGCGGATGACGGCCTTCGCGTCGTCCTCGGCGTCAAGGGGCAGGCCGGCGAGCATCGCCAGGCCGCGGAAGGTGTCGGCCCGGACGACCTCGGAGACCCCTTCCCGGTCCAGCTCCCGGTTGTACTCGGCGATGATGTCGAGCAGGGCGAAATGAGACTCGGGCATCTTGCGGCCGGTCATGCCCGCCTTGCGGATGACGTTTATCTCGATGTTGAGGACATCTTCGAGAACCTGCCTCGTCACCACTTGTGGTTGATGATCGTCTCGGCCGCGTCGATCAAAGTCTTGAAATGGGCCGGAAGCACCTGGATGCTCCGATCGACCTGCTGCAGGTGATATTCGCGCAAGGCCTGATCGTCCCGCAGCTCCGGCGAGATCACATTGGTCACATCACCGTCACCCAGGTCGAAGATCGTCACGAGGGCCTCGGTCGGCGGTTCCGGGGTCTTGACCACGGTGGCCGTACGGCCCTCGCGCTCCTCGAGGACGACCTCGACCTTTCCCACGGCCGTGATCACCTTGACCTCGGTCAATTCGTTGAACATCTTTATGACCTTGGGAATGATGTCGCGGGAATGGTCCTGCCCGGCGCGCCGCGGAGTCTTGTCGTCAATCGTCACGGCGTCGAGCGTCATTCTTTTGTGTGATCAGGTCAAGGCGCAGGTCGGATGGCCGACGTTAGAGCCGCAAACCGAGATAGCGCCGCAGAGTCCAATGAAGACCCAGGCTCACCAGGAGCCCCGGCACAAGGGACACGGCGAAGAGCAGCAGGTCGGTGAGTGTGCCCGCTTGGGCGCCCAGCAGGCCGGCGATGGTGAGGGCGCCCCACCGGGCCAGGAGCTTGAGGTCTGGTTGGGTGGTGCGTACGGCATCCACAAGGTTGGCGGCGCCTACGGCGGCCACGCTGAGGGCAACACCCGCAAGGGCACCCCAGGCCCGCCCGGCGCCGATGACCAGGAGGCTCGCGATCGCGACCGGCGACACCATCCCGACCCAGCTGAGAAGAGCGTCGATCCGGCGCACGGTGCCGGAAACCTTGGCCGTGAGCTCCTGGACGGCGGCCGCGTGCACACCCCACAGAGCGGTCTCCTGCGGCAACAGATCGCAGTCCACATGGCACACGAGGTCGCCGTCGGGCTGAATCACGGTCCGGATGGCGGTGGCGCCGGTCGGGTAGGTCGTGGTGACGGAGGCACCACCGCGACGGAACAGCTCGCGGCGCAGCTCAAGGAACGCCGTAAGCAAAGTGCGGGGGTCCCCGACGGCGGCTCGCCGGTGCCAGCGGCGGCTGCTGACCACCACGGCCAGAAAGCCCCGAACGGTGCCGGCGGTGAGATGAGCGAGCAGGGCGAACAGCCCTTGCCAGCATGCGACGGCGGCTTGGACGTTCGCTTGGTGCAGCTCGTGCATCGCCGGCCACCCGTCGCCACCGACCCGGGTGACGACGTCACCGTCAAGCTGGACAACGGTCTGAAGGACGATGACGTCGACGCCGATCTCCCAGATCTTGCGGATCCGCACGACGTCTTCGGCGGTGAAGGGGCGCTCCCGCGAAAGCACTCTCTCGATCTGGTCGCTGTTGCGATGGATCCGCTTGAGGATCACCGCCCGCCCTTGGTCCGCACCCCGCAGCCGGCGATGGGCGGCTTCAGCCCGCACGGCGAGCTCCCGGAGGGTCGCGAACGAGCCCGCCTCGACCGGATGAAGGCGCCGGCCGTCGAGGCCGGGTGCCGCGCCCCGCAGATAGCCGTCGTAGGCGAGGGCGATCTGACGCAGCGCGCGATCGACGTCCGGCATGTCCTCGCCGACCCGAACGGACTCGGCCCGGCCGCGGTCCTCGAGAACGATGTCGATCTCAATGGTGAGCAGATCCTCGAAGAGTCGCCTCATCCGCCCTTCTCCCCGTGCATCACCTGCTCCATTGTCAGAAAGAAGGGCGTACACGCGCGATCCGCTGTCGTGTCGGGCTCCGGACACAAACTAAATCCCCACGGTTTTCTGTTTCTGGCTGATAGTCGAGCCTGCGCTCGAGTTCGCGGAGAGGCCGGCCTTGATCGTGGGGTCTGCTGCCTCCGAAGCTTCATGGTCCAGTTTCTCAGCTTGTTCGACGACGAGACATGCCGAGGGACAGCCCGTTAAGGAGCCTCCCTCGTCCCTTCCAGGCTGGCGCGTTGTGCCGCCTTCCCGGTGGTCATTGACTGTGGCGGCGGGTGCCACGGACCTCGCTGCGGAACGTGATCGGGCTTACGCCTGCTCGTTGCTGAAAGTATTTGCTGAAGTTGGTGGCGTCGGCGAAGCCGAGCTGGGTGGCGATCTGGGCGGCGGTGCGGTCGCTGTGGGCCAATAGGCGTTTGGCTTCCAGGATGATGCGCCGGTCGATGAATTCTTTGGCGTTGAGGCCGGTGGCGGTGAGGGTGGCTCGGGACAGGGTGCGGGGTGAGTAGCCGAGTCGGTGTGCGTAGTCCTCGACCCGTCGGCTGCTGGTGAAGTTCTTCTCCAGTTGGTCGCGGAAGTGGAGGAAGAGTTCGGGCTGTTCCGCCGGGCGGCTGCCGGCATGGTCGCTCGGGTCGCTCAGGCGCAGGACGAGGGCGGCGAGCAGGTGTCGGAGTACCGCTACGTGGATCGCCGGTGCGGTCCGGCGCCCGTGTTCGAGTTCGTGGCGCAAATGCCGGGTAGCCAGGTCGAGGCCTTGATGTTCCCCGCCGGTGGCGGTGTGCAGGGCCGGGGCGTGCGGGTTGTTGAGGGCGGCGGCGCCGGCGGTGGCGGGGTCGAGGAAGTCCGGCTCGAACAGGATCAGGGTGCCTTTGGCCTGGGTGAGGTCCTGCCATTGCTGGACCTGGCCGGGGCGGATCCAGAGCCAGGAGCCGGGTCCGAGGGCGTAGCCGGTGAAGTCGACGGTGTGCCACAGCAAGCCGCTGTCGATGGTGAGCAGGTGATGAAACGTCGGGCGTTGGGGTGTGGACAGGATGTCGCTGCCGGCGGCCCGTTCGCGTAGCTGAGCCAGCGACAGCATCTCTACCCCGGGCGCCCCGCCGACCGGCGCGGCGAACCTGACCTCCGGGATCAGTCCTTCGGTGTGTCGGTTTTTCACCATCGGTCGTCCGCCACTCATCTGGGATCCGTGCTGGCTGAAACCTACCTTAGAGATGTCACACGGAGTACGGCGCCAGCCGCTGACGGAAAGAGGCAACACAATGACCGGTCGCATCAAGCTGACCTACGCGTTCGACGCCTACTGCGGCTGGTGCTACGGCTTCGGCCCGGCGCTGCACGAGTTCGCCGAGACCAACGCCGAGCGCATCGACCTGCGGGTGCTCTCCGGTGGTCTGTTCACCACCGGCGCACCGATCGCCGCCTACCCGCACATCCCCGAGGCCAACCAGCGGATCAGCCGGCTGACCGGCGTCACCTTCGGCAACGGTTACCTGCGGGTTCTCGCCGAGGGCCGCGCGGTGACGGACTCCACCGATGCCGCCACCGGCCTGGTCGCGCTCGGCCACGGGCTGGACGCGGCCGCGGCGATGCAGCGGGCCTGGTATGCCGAGGGCCGTAGCCTGTCCGACCCGCAGGTGTACCGCGACCTCGCCGTCGAGCTCGGCCAGGACCCCGACCGGGTTGCCGCCGCCTACGCCGCCCCGGCCACCCGGTCCACGGCCCGGGACGACTTCCGTGAGGTCCGCCGGCTCGGTGTGGAGAGCTACCCGACGCTGCTGCTGCACACCGAGCACGGCACCCACCGCCTCGGCGGGCCCACCTCGACCGCGGGCAAACTCACCCGCGCGCTCGAGCAGCACCTCGACACCCAGAAAGCCTGATCGTCATGCGGCCGGTGGGCGGACCGCCGCCGAGGCCAGCCCGGAAATGATCAGGCCGCGGATGTCGAAGATCGAGAAGTTCGCGACGATCCGCCGTGATCTCGATGCGGGCGTCCTTGACGACCAGCCGGGTTCCGTCGCCGGCAACAGTGACCGCGGTGCCGTGGGTGGCGAAGTCCGCAAGGCCGTTGCCGTCGAAGGAGATCCGGGGCCGAGTCAGCGTGTACGCCGTGCCAATCGACGTGAGCGTCACGTCGCTCGCACCGCCGACGGCTGACTCCTTTGTCAGCCGGACGGAACTGGTGGAATCACGCCGGGTTGCGGCCGATGAAGAACTCCCGGAACGGGTCCATGCTCGGCTTGAACCCGGCGTCGATCAGGCCCTTGCGCAGGGCATTCATCTGGGCGTCATGGATGCGCTGGGTCGGCTGGCGCAGCGGGCCGCCGTTGTAGCCCTGCAACCATCCCTGGAACTTCCACGCCTGCCGGTTCAGGAAGGCGCCGCCGTGCAGCGCCGGGGCGAGCCCGGCCTTGATCTTGCGGGCCGGGTGCAGCTGCCAGTAGATGTCCGTGGCCTCGGCGTATTTGCCGTTCCGCAGCAGATCCATGACCTTCGGGATCATCGGGCCGTAGTACTCGTGGTCGCTGGTCGCCGACAGCTGGATCGGCATGATCTGCGACAGCGGGATCAGCTCACCTTCGATCGGCATCGAGATGACCACCTCGTCGCCGAACAGGCGGTGGCACTCGATCACGCTCTGGATCGACGGGAAGCCGCCCTCAGCCTTGATCACCGCGATGTTCGGGCAGTCGTCGAGCAGCCGGCGGATCAGCCGAGCCGGGATGTCCGACGGATGCACCCGGGGGCTGAACCCCCACAGGAACATCGGGAACAGGATCACGGCGAGGTTCGTCGCGTCGCAGAAGGCCTTCGTGTAGTCGTAGATCTCCTGCTCGGACTCCGGATAGAAGTTCGGCGGGTAGGACAGGAGCACCAGCTCGGCGCCGGCCTCTTCGGCACCGCGTACGGCGGCAAGGTTCTGATCCAGATTGCTCCAGCTGGCGTGATGCACCACCACGAAGTCGTCACCGGCCTCGTCCCGGATGATCCGCAGGAACTCCAGGTATTCCGGCAGCGTGATGCTGACCTCGGACACGCCCAGCGTTCCGAGGAAGCCGTGTTCTCTCGCCAGCCGGGTGTCGTGCCGGATCGCCGTCTCGTTGATGCCCAGCAGGTCACCGGTGAACGACGGGATCGTGCAGTTGATCGCGCCGACGAGCTTCTCCCGAGCCCAGTCGCGGGCCTCGGTGCGGGTGTAACGGGTGGTCATCAGAGGGCGCCTTCCCACGCGAGGTACTTGCGTTCCAGGTATTCGTCGATGCCGTAGACCGAGCCCTCCCGGCCCAGCCCGGACTGCTTGACCCCGCCGAACGGGGCGATCTCGTTGCTGATCAGGCCGGTGTTGATGCCGATCATCCCGGCCTCGATGGCGGCCGCGACCCGCCAGGTGCGCTCGGCGTCGCGGGTGAACAGGTAGGCGGCCAGGCCGAACTCGGTGTCGTTGGCGCGCGCGACGGCATCCGCCTCGTCGGTGAACCGGATGAGCGGCAGCAGCGGGCCGAACGTCTCCTCCCGGGTGATCAGCGCGCCCGGGGCGACGCCGGTGAGCACGGTCGGCTGGAAGAACCGCCCGCCGAGTTCGTGCCGCGATCCACCGCAGCGCACCGCGGCACCGCCGGCAACCGCGTCGGCGATGTGCTCGTCCATCTTGGCCACCGCGGCCTCGTCGATCAGCGGCCCGATCTGCACGCCCGGTTCGAAGCCGTCGCCGACACTGAGCGCGGCGACCTTCTCGGTCAGCGCCGCGGCGAGCCGGTCGTAGATGCCGTCCTGCACGTAGATCCGGTTCGCGCCGATGCACGACTGGCCGGTGTTGCGGAATTTCGCGGCCAGCACGCCGGCCACCGCCACGTCCACGTCGGCGTCGTCGAACACCAGGACAGGGGCGTTGCCGCCGAGTTCCATCGACGTGTTCTTGACCGTGGCCGCGGACTGGGCGAGCAGCACCCGGCCGACCTCGGTCGACCCCGTGAAGGTCAGTTTGCGGACCAGGGGGTTCTCGGTCAGCTCGGCGCCGATCTCCCGGGCGCCGCCGACCACCACGTTGAGCACACCGGCCGGGACGCCGGCGCGTTCGGCCAGCTCGGCCAGGGCGAGCGCGGTCAACGGAGTCTGCGAGGCCGGCTTGACGATCATCGTGCAACCGGCGGCCAGCGCGGGCGCGGCCTTGCGGGTGATCATTGCGGCCGGGAAGTTCCACGGGGTGATCGCCGCGCAGACGCCGACCGGCTCGGCCAGGACGAGTGTGCGCCGGGTCGGCTCCGGGGCGCCGAAAACATCGCCGCGGACCCGCTTGGCCTCCTCGGCGAACCACTCGACGAACGAGGCGGCGTACGCGATCTCGGCCTTGGCCTCGGTCAGCGGCTTGCCCTCCTCCCGGGTGATGATCTCGGCGAGGTCGTCGGCGTTGCCCACGATCAGGTCGAACCACGTGCGCAGGATCCCGGCGCGGGCCTTGCCCGATCGGGTACGCCAGGAGCGTTGCGCCCGGTCGGCCGCCGCGACCGCCTCGGCGACCTGCGCCCGGTCCAGCGCCGGAAGGGTCGCCACGAGTTCGCCGGTGGCCGGGCTGTGCACCCGCAGAGTCCCGGCCCGGCCCTCGTCGATCCACTTGCCGTCGATGTACGCGGCGGTCCGTATCAGACTTTCGTCCTGCACTGGGCTTACCTCACTTGTCGATCGCGTGGATGGTGACGGGCAGTGGTGTGCCGAGCCCGAGCTCGTGGGCGCGACGCAGGCAGAGCACGGCGACGGCCAGGTCCTGCAGCGCGGCCCCGACCGATTTGTAGAGCAGCACCTGATCCGGGTCGGTTCGGCCCTTCACCCGGCCGGCGACCACGTCGGCCAGGGCGACTGCTGTCACCTCGACCCCTTCGGCCCGGGCGGTGATCAGGTCGCCGGTGTCGTGCCGGACCTCCGCGACCATGTCGGCCACGATCAGGTCGGCGCGCGCGAGGGTGGCGGTGTCGACCTCGCGCTGTTCGGGCAGCGTGGAGCCGATCGAGACGACCGTCATGCCGGGCCGCAGCCACGCGCCTTGGAAGGTGGGGGTCTCGTTGCGGGAACGGGCCGCGCAGATGACCACGTCGGCGCCGGACACCGCGGAATCCGCCGATTCGCAGGACTCGACGGCCATCGGCAGGTCGGCGGCGAACGCGGCCCGGCTCGCCGGGTTCGGGCTGTAGACGCGGACCGAGGCGATCTCGCGCACCGCGGCCAGGGCCCGGACGTGGTTGCGGGCCTCGAACCCGGACCCGATGACCGCGACGTGGACCGGGCCGGGACGGCTGAGCAGGTCGGCGGCGAGCGCCGAGGTCGCGGCAGTGCGGAACCCGGTGATCGAATGCCCGTCCAGCAGTGCGAGCAGATCGGCGCTCTGCTCGTCGAAGATCGGGATGAGATACGACGCCCGGCGCGAGCGCATGTTGGCCGCGATCAGCTTCGCGCCCATCAGGCCGGTCCCGGCCGGAACGCCGCTGAGCGTGCGCAGCCACGATCCGTCGCCGCGGGCCATCCCGCGGGCCGGGAAGCGCGCCCCGGTGTTGTCCGCGGCATACGCGTCGCGCAGCGCGGCGACCGCCGCGTCCCAGGCGAAGGCGGCGCGCACGTCGGCATCGGTGAGAAACAGGGTCATGTCCGGCTCCTGGTGGCGTCGGCGATGCGTTTGTGCGAGACGTGCGCGGTCAGGCCTCCGTCGATCACGATCTCGGCGCCGTTGTAGTAGGCCGAGTCGCCGGAGACGAGGAAGACAATGGTCGGCGCGATGTCCTCGGGGACCCCGACCCGGCCGAGCGGAATCTCGGCCAGCGCGGCCTCGGTGAAAGCGGCCGGGGCGTTCGCCATCATCGGGGTGTCGATCAGGCCGGGCATCACCGCGTTGACCCGGATCCCGCGTTCCCCCAATTCGAGGGCGGCGGATCGGGTCAGCCCGCGCAGCGCCCATTTGCTGGCGGTGTACGCGGCCGCGGCGTGCCCGGAGACCGCCGCCACCGAGCAGACGTTGACGATGCTGGAGCCGGGCGGCATCAGCGGGACGAGGGCCTGGATACCCAGCATCGGACCGGTCACGTTGATGTCGAAGGCTCGCTGCCAGCCGTCCCTGGTCACGTGCGGCAGCCGCTCGCGGGCAGCGATCCCGGCGTTGTTGACCAGCGCATCGACCCGGTCATGGGACGCGGCGAGCACGGCCCAGGCCTGTTCGTCGGTGACGTCGAGCACCCGGATGCCCGGAGCATCGAGGACATCGGTGGCCACCACCGTGGCGCCCTCGGCCGTCAGCGCCTTCACCGCGGCCGCGCCCTGGCCCCTGGCCGCGCCGGTGACGACCACGACCTTGCCGTCGAGGCGCCCCATCAGACGGGCGGGGCGACGAACACGCCGCGGTCGGGGTCGTTGAAGCTGTCCCGCGCGATGATCTCGCTCATCGGGTCGGCCGTCCCCCAGAGATCCTGGGTGTTCGGGTCGGCGATGTCGAAGACGTGCGGATGCCACTGATCGGTCTCGATCGTGGCGAGCTCGGTGGTGTACTCCATGGTGTTGCCGCTCGGGTCCAGGAAGTAGGAGAACGTGTTGTTCCCGGCGTTGTGCCGGCCCGGCCCCCAGATCTTCTTGACCCCGGCCCGCATGATCCGGCCGGTGCCGCGCATGTACTCGTCGAGGCCGCGCAGCTCGAACGAGACGTGGTGGACCGAGATGTGCGGGCCGCGGACGATGGCCAGGCTGTGGTGCCAGTCGTTGCAGCGGACGAAGTGCATCATCTCGCCCATGTGGGCGCTCCACAGCGTGTCGGACAGCTTGAACCCGAGCACGTCGACGTAGAAGTCCCGGGTCCGGTTCGGGTCGTCGCTGTTGATCACGACGTGCGACAGCTTCACCGGAATGGACTCGCCCTCCTCGATGCGCCGGTGTTCCCGGGTTGCCACATCCGCGCTGATCTCGATGGTGCGGCCGTCGATGTCGAAGAAGCGGAAGCCGTAACCGCCGCCGGCGGTCTGCAGTTCGCCCGGGCCGGAGATGACTCGCTCGCGCAGCTTCTCGGCCAGCGTGTCGACGGTGGCCCGGTCCGGCGCGCCGAACGCGATCAGGTCCAGGCGCTTCTCGCCGGACTGCCGCAGCCGAATGATGTGGTTCTCCGGGGAGCCCTCGGCGGCCAGGTAGGACAGCTTGCCGTCGGTGCCGGTCTCGGTCAGGCCCCACAGGTCCTTGTAGAACGTCAGCTGCGTGTCGTAGTCCGGGACCGCCAGGTCCACGTGACGCAGGTGGGTGATGCTCATGTCTTCTCCTTCGTCGACGATCGTCAGCCGAGGACCGAGCCGCCGCCGTCGACGACCAGGTGGGCACCGCTGATCCACGCGGACTCGTCCGAGGCCAGGAAGATCGCGGCGCTGACCACGTCGTCGGTGCGGCCGGGCCGGCCCAGCGGAATACGGTCGAGAACGATCCGCCGTACGTTCTCCGGCGGGTCGGCCAGCAGCGGCGCGGTGTTCGGGGTCTCGATCAGCCCGGGGCTGATCACGTTGGCGCGGATGCCGTGCGGCCCGCCCTCGACGACCAGTTGCAGGGTGAGCGCCACGACGCCGCCCTTGGCGGTCGAGTGCGCGTTCTGCGGCATGAACTCGACGCCGCGGATGGCGGCGATCGAGCCGACGTTGATGATCGATCCGCCGCCGTGCGCCTTGAGATGCGGCCACGCGGCGCGGACGGTGTAGTAGACCAGGCTCAGCTCGTTGCGCATGGTGAAGTCCCACTGCTCGACGGTGAGCACGTCGAGCGGCGCGAATCGCTGGGCGGAGGCGTTGTTGTAGAGCACGTCGATGCCGCCGTGCACGGCGGCCGCCGCGTCCACCCAGGCCCGGGCCTGCTCGGCGTTGCCGAGGTCGACGCCGGCCATCACGTGGATGTCGCCGCCCGCGTCCCGGACCGCCTTCTCGGTTGTTGCGGCGGCGCCGGCATCCAGGTCGCAGCCGATGACTCGCGCTCCTTCGGCGGCGAAGCGCGCGGCGGCGGTGGCGCCCATGCCGCCGCCCACCCCGGTGATGAGTGCGATCTTGCCGGCCAGCCGGTTCAGGGACATGGTCATGCCTTCCGGGTCAGCCGGCGCACCGGCCCGATGGGTGGGATGTCGGCCTCGGCCGGGGCGACGACCTGATTGCGGATGGTGCCGAGCCGCTCGATCGACATCTCGACGACGTCACCGATCCGCAGCGGCGGGGGCGTCAGTGACCCGTTGCGGCCCCACATCTCGGCCAGGCAGCCGGTGCCGCAGGTACCCGAGCCGAGCACCTCACCGGCCTTGACCCAGGACGCCCGGGAGGCGTGCGCGACGAGCTGCTCGAACGACCAGCCCATGTGACCGGACCGGTCACCGCCCACCGATACGCCGTTGACCTTGACCGACATGCCGAGGTCGAGGAAGCCGTCCTGGTCCCGGCAGTCCTCCAGCTCGTCGGCGGTCACCACCCACGGCCCGATGGTGGTGGCGAAGTCCTTGCCCTTGGACGGGCCGAGCTTGACCTTCATCTCCCGGCTCTGGACGTCACGGGCGGACCAGTCGTTCATCACCAGATACCCGCCGATCGCGGCGCGGGCCTGCTCGGGCGTGGCGTTGCGGACGTCGCGGCATATGACGGCGGCCAGCTCCAGCTCGAAGTCGAGCCGTTCGGTGTCCGGTGGCATGGCCACGTCGTCGTACGGCCCGGTCACCGCGTGGGGTGCCATGAACAGAAAGACCGGCGCCTCGTACCACTCCGGCGGCGGCCCGCCGGAGCCCATGCCGCGCTCCATGCCGTCGACGTGCGCCTCGAAGGCCACGAAGTCGCGCATGGCAACGGGGTAGACCGGCGGCAGCAGCACCAGGTCGCCGGCGTGGATGCCGTCGGACTGGGCGGCCACGTCCGCTGCCGCTTCCCGGGCGTCCGGCTCAGCGGCCAGCAGCCCGATGAGGTCGAGGCCGTCGGCGAACGGGTGGATCCACCAGCCGGTGCGGTCGCCGACGACCAGGCCCACGTGACGTGTCCCGGCCGGCTCCTCGTGCCGTCGGTAGGCGGCCAGTTTCATCGCTGTCAGCCGATCGTCTCGTAGAAGAACCGCTCACGAGACGCCAGAACAGGAACGTACGCCATGATTGTTCTCTCCTTGATTTCTCAGCCGTGCCTGCGGCGGCGAAGGCCGAGGTAGCTGGCGAAGCCGACGGCGGCCAGCAGCGCGGCGCCGTTGAAGACGTACTGCACGGACGAGTCGACGCCGGACAGGGTCAGGCCGTTGACCGAGAACGACACGAACAGCACGCCGATGACAGTGCCGGCGACGTTGAAGAAGCCGGGGCGGATCGCGGTGGCGCCGAGGAAGACCGCGGCCAGCGCCGGGAACAGCAGTGACGTGCCGGAGTCGGAGGTGGCGCTGCCCTGCACCGCCAGCCGCAGCACCCCGGCCGCTCCGGCGATCGTGCCGGCGATGACGAAGCTCAGCGTCACGTTGCGGTCCACGCGCAGGCCGACCAGGCGGGCCGAGGCGGGGTTGGAGCCGATCGCGTACAGCGAGCGCCCGTAGGGGGTGTGCGACAGCAGATACCAGGCGATCAGCGCGATGACCACCACGATCGCCGTCACCTGAGGCAGCCCGGCGACCTTGGAGTAGCTGTAGTCGGTCAGGGTCCGGGAGATGCCCTGGTAGATCGTCTGCCCGTGGGTGTACCACTGGATCAGCCCGGCCAGCAGCGTCGAGACACCGATCGTGGTGACGAACGGATCGAGCCGGAACCGCGTCACCATGACCCCGTTGAACAGCCCGATCAGCGCGCCCAGCACGACGCACAGGATCGCCACCGGCACCAGCGGCAGGCCGTGCCGCGACATCAACCCGGCCGCGAGCACCATCGTGGTGGCCGCCGTCGATCCCAGCGAGAAGTCCATCCGGCCGGTGGCCAGGGGGAAAATGGCCGCGATCGCGACCATCGCGACCGCGGTCTGGCCGCGCAGCACCGCGTTGATGTTCGTGAGTGAGCCGAACACGTCACCGCTGGCCGGGTTGACCGTGAACGCCACGCAGATCAGCACCAACAGGCCCAGCAGGGCGTAGCGTTCCGCGAAGCCCAGCAGCCGGCGCGGGCTGACCGCACTGGCGACTTCGGTCTGCTCAACGGTTGTCATCGGTCCTCCGGGCACGCAGCAGCTTGCGGGTCAGTTCGTCGGGGTCCAGTCCCTCGGCGGCCAGGTCCTCGTCCACCCGGCCTTCCCGGAGGATCAGAATGCGATCGCAGAGGGCGATCAGTTCGCTCTCGTCCGAGGAGGCGACCAGGACAGCGCTTCCGCGCCGGGCCGCTTCCCGGACCGTGCGGTAGATGTCCACCCGCGACATCACGTCGACGCCCTGAGTCGGCTCGTCGAGCAGCAGCAGGACCGGGTCGCGTTGCAGCCAGCGGGCCAGGATCACCTTCTGCTGGTTGCCGCCGGACATCGACGTGAACGGCGCGGACGGGTTGGCGGCCTTGACCCGGAACGCGCCGATCAGCTCCCGGCTGACCGACTGTTCCGCGCGGGTGTCCATGCCACGCCACGACCAGAAGCTGCCCAGCTTGGTCACGGTCAGGTTGTCGGCGATGCTGAGGTCGGCGAACGCGGCCTCACCGCCCCGATCCTCCGGGACCAGGGCGGCCCCACGGCTCATCGCGTCCGCGACGTCGGCCGGGGCGTAGGGCTCGCCGTCCAGCGTGACCCGGCCCGACGCCGGTCGAAGGTCGCCGAAGAGCATGCGCAGCAGGGTCGAGCGCCCCGATCCGGCCAGTCCCGCGATGCCGACGATCTCACCCTCGCGAGCTTCGAGATCGGCCCCGGTGAGCGGTCCTCCGGACAGATTCTCGACCTTCAGCCGTACGGCGGTGCCGGCGCTCGTGGCAGCGACCGGGCGCAACGCGTCCACCGCCCGGCCGGCCATCAGCTCGACGAGCTCGTCCTCGGTCGGTTCGGCGTCCACCAGGGCTGCCACGCTGCGCCCGTCGCGGAAGACGGTGAAGTCGTCGGCGACCGAGAGAACCTCGGTCATCCGGTGACTGACCAGCACGACGGTCTGGCCTTGGTCGGCCAGCCGCCGGATCCGGCGCAGCAGCAGGGCGGACTCGTGGTGCGGCAGCGAGGCGGTCGGCTCGTCGAGCACGAGGACGAGCTGTTCCTGGTCGGGGTCGCTGAGCGCTCGGGCGATCGCCACCATGGTCCGGTCCGCGGGCCGCAGCTCGTTGATCGGCGTACGCGGGTCGGGGTGCAGTTCGTATTCGCCGAGGACCGCGGACACCTTCCGGCGCAGGTGGCGCCACCGGATCCGGGTGCCGGTGTGCAGCGGGTAGCCGGCGCACAGCGCGAAGTTCTCCTCGATCGAGAGCCCGTCGAACAGTCCCAGGTCCTGGTGGACGAAACGCAGTCCGGCGGTGTGGGCGCCGGCCGCCGTCCAGGCGCTGAGCTGGTGCTCCCGGCCGCCCGCGGACAGCCGGCCGGCGTCGGCACGGACCACCCCGGCCAACGTCTTGATCAACGTGCTCTTACCGGAACCGTTGCCGCCGAGCAGGGCGTGCACGGTGCCGGGCCGCACGGTGAGGGTGGTGTCGTCCAGGGCCAGCGTGGCGCCGAAACGCTTGGTCAGACCCTGGACGGTGAGAGCGGAGGTCACTAGCCGATGCCCCACAGCGCGCGGTACTTGGTCTTGAAGTCGACGTCGCCACCGATGTAGTCGCCGGAGGCCGGCATGTTGGTCTTGGCGTCGACCACTTGGAAACCGTCGCCCTCGACGACCGGCTTCTCCCCGTTGAGAACGCGGATCGCCTCGTCGACCGAGCCGTAGGACCCCCACTCGGTGGCATATCCGAGGACGGCGTTGAGCCCGTCGTTGTTGCGGACCAGATCCAGCGCCGAGGCGTCACCGAAGCCGGACGCGACGACCAGGCTGCTCGCCCGGCCGGAAGCCTTGACCGCGGCGGCGAAGCCGGTGCTCATCCATCCGCCCACCGGCACGTAGACGGCGTTGGCGTCGGTGAACTTCTGCAGGGCGGCGGAGAACTTGTCGGTCCCGGCCGAGCTGCCCAGGTCGGCGTTGGCGATGTCCAGCGTGCCGACGATCTTGCAGGTGGAGCAGGTCGCGATCTGCGCCTCGAAGCCCTGGCTCAGCCACGGCCCCCAGACCGGGTCGGTGAACTTGAGCTCCAGCACGTTCGCCTTGCCGTCGGTGGAGCCGATCAGATAGTTCGCGACGGCAGCGCCGGCCTTCTTCCAGTACTCGTCGATGGCGACCCCGTCGAGCTGCAGGCGTTCGGTGGCGAAGACCGCGGTCCCGCCGGTCGCGGTGCAGTCGGAGCCGCCCGCCCCGATGATCTTCACGCCGGCTTTGGCCGCGGCCTCGAACGGCGCCTTGACGCTGGCGCAGTCGATCCCGACCGGGAAGACGACGTCGGCCTTGGCCGTGGCGGCCTGGTCCACGCAGCTGCCCCAGCCGTCCGGGCTGAGCTTGCCGTCGCAGACGTTGACCTCCCAGCCGATCGCCTTGGCCGCCTCGACGATGCCGTTGGTCGGCGTGGTACACGAGGGCAACTGCTGCCCGCACGACACCACCCAGGCCTTGACGCCCTTCTTCGGGGTGGTGCTCGCCGTGGGCGGAACTCCGGTGGCCCCGGTGTAGGCCGCCTGCAGCGCCTGCTTCGCCGCGTCGCTGGTAGCGCCCTGTGCGGCCGAGTTCTCCGCACTGCCGCTGGAACAGCCGGCCGCCGTGACTGCCAGTACCGCTGCCATGGTCGCCAGCCAGGATTTATGTCTCATTGACAGCTCCCTCATGTGGTCGTCATCACCACGAAGCCTGGCCGAAACATGACCCAGCGAGAAAATGCCGTCACAAATGCCTGGCATAGGTGCGAGCAGAGTTCCGGAGTTGCCCGCGCAAGGGTTTCCTGTGAGCGACGGCACACTCAGGAGGAGAAATGTCCCAGAATCGGGCGCGGCGCGTCCTCATCGTCGGCGGCGGGATCACCGGAGGAGTGCTGTCGCTCGCCCTGACTCAGCGCGGCGCGGAGGTTGTACTGGTCGACCTGCGCACCTCCCTGCGCGGCGTCGGCCACGGCATCACGCTGCAGGGCAACGCCCTCAAGGCGTTCCACGAGGTCGGCATCTACGAGCGGCTCGCGCAGCGGGCGTACGGCTTCGACAAGGTTCGCCTGCGCACCGCCGACGGCGGCCTGATCACCGAGATCGAGGCCCCGCCGATGGGCGGCCCCGGGCTGCCTTCGACCATGGGCGCGCGCCGCTCGGACATCGCCGATCTGCTCGCCGACGACCTGCTCAGGGCCGGTGTCGACGTCCGGCTGGGTACCACGGTCACCCGCATCGACGACCACGGCGACGGCGTCACCGCGACGCTGTCGGACGGCACGACCGAACGGGTCGACCTGCTCGTGGGCGCCGATGGCATCCACTCCAAGGTGCGCTCGATGATCGGCATCGAGACGCAGCCGTTCCCGATCGGCATCAGCATCTGGCGCACCGTCGCGCCGCGGCCGGACGGGATGGACTGCTCCGAGTTGTACTACGGCGGACCGAAATACAAGGCCGGCTACACGCCGATCTCCGAGGAACTCTGTTACGCCTACCTGATGGAGGCCAATCTGGACCGCTCGTTCATCGGCGAGGGCCCCCATGGCGCGCTGCTCAAGGACCGGGGCCAGGGGTACGGCGGCACCTGGGGCCGGGTCCGCGACGGGATCGCCGACGACGCGATCGTCAACTACCAGTGGATCGAGGCGATCCGCGTCGACTCTCCCTGGTACCGCGGCCGGACGATCATCCTGGGCGACGCCGCGCACGGCTGCCCGCCGTTGATCGCCCAGGGCGCGGCGATGTGCGCCGAGGACGCGGTGATCCTGGCTGAGATGATCACGGCCGGAGACAAGATCGACGACGTGCTGCCGGCCTTCATGGAGCGCCGCTGTCCCCGGGTCACGATGGTGCTCGACACGAGCCTCACCCTGGCCGAGTGGGAGATCCACCCGCGGACGCCGGGCGCCGACCCCGGCAAGCTCATGGGTGAGACGCTGAACGCCCTGGTGACGCCCGCCTGAGCACGGCGCCCAGCGCATCGAGCCGGCCGAACAGCCACCGGTCGGCCGGGTCGGAGAGCCGGTCCTCGGCGTACCAGTAGCCCTCGGCCAGCAAAGACTGCGGGAACGGCGGTTCGATCATGAGCAGCGGCCCGCCGTCCCGCACGTGCATGCGGGCCAGCATCTCCGGCACGACCGCCACCATGTCGGTGCCCTCGATGACATAGGCCAACGGCAGGTAGCCGAACACCTGCAACGCGACCCGCCGGTCGACGTGCAGGTCGCCGAAGATCCGGTCGGCGTGCGTGATCACGCCGGGGCCGAAGGTGGCCGCCGCGTGCGGCAGCGCGGCGAGGTCGTCGAGGGTGAGCCGGCCGTCGGTCACCCGTGGATTGTCCCGGTCGGCGAGCACCACCATGCGGTCCGCCCACAGGGCCCGCGATGTGCCCGGGAAGCCGAAGCCCATCGGGGCGACGACCGCGTCGTTGTCGACCAGGATCCGGTCCGAGCTGTTCGAGTCCGGCCCGAGGTGGTCGACGACCAGGCGTACGCCCGGCGCCTCGGCCTCGAGCTGCTGGACCAGCGGCTCGTGCAGGATCGCGATGGCGTAATCGCTCATCGTCAGCCGAAAAATCCGCTGGCTGGTAACGGGGTCGAACTCGTCCTCCAGATTCAGCGCCGCGCCGACGAGCCGCGCCGCGTGCTGCACCTCAGGGAGCAGGTCACGCGCGAATGGCGTCAGCTCGTAGTCGCGGCCGGACCGGACCAGCAACTCGTCATCGAACTTACGGCGCAGCCGGGCCAGAGCGGCGCTCATCGCGGGCTGGCTGAGCGACAGGCGCTGGCCGGCCCGGGTGACGTTGCCCTCTTCGAGCAGCACCTTCAGCAGGAGAAGCAGGTTCAGATCGGTACCGCCGAGCGCCATTGCCCGCTGCCTCCTGATCGTTAGGATCGACACGATCGCTGCCATGTTCACACACAAGCAACATTCCCGGGAACGGCTTCGGGAGGTCGACGCCAACCTCCTGCTGGCCCTGCACGCCCTGCTCGAGGAACGCAACCTCACGCTGGCCGGCGAGCGGATGACGATGACCCAGGCGGCGATGAGCGGTGCGCTGGGCCGGCTGCGCCGGCACTTCGACGATGACCTGCTGGTCCGTTCCGGCCGCGGCTTCGAGCTGAGTCCCTTCGCGGAGGGTCTGCGGCCGCTGGTGGTCCAGGCGGTCGAGGCCGCTGACGCGTTGCTCGGCAACCGCCGGGAGTTCGACGCGGGCACCAGCGCCAAGCGGTTCACGTTGAGCATGTCGGAGTACGCGATGACCGTGCTCGCCGCCCCCTTGACTCGCCTGCTGGCGGAGCGTGCGCCCGGATGCACCGTCGCCTTGGACCCGCTCGACCTGACCGGCGACCGGGTCGAGGGCCAGCTGATGCGCCGCGATCTGGTCATCGCCCCGCTCGGCTTCGACTTCCCGGGCCACCAGCAGCCGGTCTTCACCGACAAGCTGGCGTGTCTGGTCGCCCGCAACCACCCGATGCTCGACGACAACGGGGCGCTGGGCCTGGACGACCTACGGCGCATGCCGCACGCGGTGGCCGAGTTCCTGCCGGCCGGACAGCAGCGACGCCCGCTGGAACTCGAACTGGAGCGCAGCGGGCTGGCCGACCGCACCGTCCTGGTCCGGGTGACCAGCCTGCTCACCCTGCCGTACGCGGTGGCCGGCACCGACATGTGCGCGTTCGTGCCCGCCCGTCTCGCCCGGCGCTGCCTCGACGTGCTCGACCTGGTCATCGCCCCTACCCCGCTGAGCCCGGTCGGGATCATCGAGTCGGCGCACTGGCACCCGCGCCGGCAGAAGGACCCGGCCGTCGTCTGGTTGCGGCGCCTGCTCTACGACCTGGCCGTCACCATCTCGGACGACGACTGATACCAGGCATCGGCACGAGCACGTTGCCGCCCGTGGCGCCGTCTGGCTGACTCGGCGCATGACCTTCACCGCGCCGCGCCGTGTCGTGACCGGCCACACTCCCGACGGCGTCTCCGTAGTCGTCTCCGACGGTCCCGTGCCGGTCACCCGGCAGATTCCGGCCGACGGTGTCGCCTTCCACGAGATCTGGAACACCGAGGGAGCACCGGCCCGCATCACCGCGGCCGAACCAGGCGAACCCACCGAGCGGGAACTGACCGTCCCGCCCCCGCCGCGCGGTACCCGGATCCGGATCAACGAGTTCGCACCCGGTCACCTGGACGAGCGCGGCCTGCAATCCCCGGTGCACCGAACCGCCTCGATCGACTACGGCATCGTGCTCGAAGGCGAGATCACGCTCGTGCTCGACGACTCCCAGGTCACCCTGCGCGCCGGCGACGTGGTCGTCCAGCGCGGCACCGACCACGCCTGGGCCAACCGTGGCACGGTCACTGCCAGAGTCGCCTTCGTCCTGGTCGACGGCGAGTTCGACGAGCAACTGGCGGCCTTCGCCGCGGGCCTGATGCTTGGCGGCCCGCGGGATTAGGGTGGCGGGTCGCCGGCGCGCACGAGCCCGCTCTGATAGGCGATGACGACCAGTTGAGCGCGGTCGCGCACACCGAGCTTGGTCATCGCCCGGTTCACATGGGTCTTCGCCGTCAGGGGAGACAGGTGGAGTCGCTGGGCGATCTCCTCGTTCGACCGGCCGTGCGCGACCATCGTCAGCACCTCACGCTCGCGGTCGGTCAGCCCCTGGATCGGATGGGCTTCCGGCAGCGGCGCCAGCTCCGGATGACTGAGGAACCGGCTGATCAGGACCTGCGTGGCGCGCGGCGACAGCAGGGACTCGCCGGCCGCGATGGTCTTCACGGCGCGTACCAGGTCGGGTGGATCGACGTTCTTGCCGAGGAAACCGCCGGCTCCGGCCCGCAGCGCACGCACCACGTTGTCGTCGTTCTCGAACGTGGTGAGGATCAGGATCCGTACGCCGGAGAGGCTGTCGTCCTCGGCGATGAGCTGTGTCGCCTCCAGGCCGTCCAGATCCGGCATCCCGATGTCCATCAGCACCACATCGGCGCGGCTGCTGCGGGCGAGATCGACCGCGTCGCGGCCGTTGGACGCCTCGCCCACCACCTCGATGTCGGGCTCGCCGTCGAGGATGAGCTTGAAACCGCCCCGGATGAGGGCCTGGTCATCGGCGAGCAGCACGCGAATCGTCACAGTTGGTCTTTCGTCTTCGGGGCGGGTAGGACGGCACGCAGCCGGAACTCATCGCCGGAGCGATGTCGTGCTTCCAGCGTGCCCCCGGCGGCGGTGACCCGTTCCCGCATGCCGATCAGACCGTAACCGCTGCCGGTACCGGCCGTCCCGATCGGATTCACCACTTCCAGCACCACCTCGCGCGGGGTGTAACTGACCGTGAGACACGCGGTTCCGGTGCCGTGTTTCTGCGCGTTCGTGAGCGCCTCCTGCACGATGCGGAACGCGGCCAGGTCGACCACGACCGGCAGCGCACGTGCCTCGCCGTGCTGCTGGTGGCCGACTTTCAGGCCGGCGGCGGCGACCGTGTCGAGCAGCGCCGGCAGCCGGGCCAGCCCCCGGACCGGTTCGGTGCCAGGCTCCAGATCACCGGCCTGCCGCAGCACACCGACGATGGAACCGAGTTCTCGCAGCACGGTGTCCGAGGCGTGCCGGATGTGTTCCAGCGCCGAGTCGGCGGCAGCCGGCTGCCGGCGCATGACGTGCCGGGCGGCGCCGGCCTGCACGTTGATCACGGCGATGTGGTGGCTGACCACGTCGTGCAGTTCCCGCGCGATCCGGATGCGCTCCTCGAAGACCCGGCGGCGGGCCTCGTCGTCGCGCGACTGCTCGGCCCGCCGGGCGCGCTCCTCCACTTCGGCGACGTAGGCGCGGCGGCTGCTGGTGGCGTCGCCGACCGCGGTGGCCATCCCGACTCCGGCGAGCGTGGTGATGTTCTGGGGCGCCCACCAGCTCGCGTCGGAAGTGGCGACCAGCGCGAGGTAGAGCGGCAACGCGATGGCCGCGGCGATCAGCCACATCCGCTGTCGCTCGGTGCGGGTGGCCACGGTGTACACGCACACCAGCAGCGCGATCATCAACTCCGGGCCACGCCAGTCGGCGACGAGCGTCTGCACGATCGTCGCGGTAGCGGTCACCGCGAGGACCGGGGCCGGCCACCGTCGGCGAACTGCCACTGCCAGGCAGGCGAGGACGGCGACGATCCGCGCCGCCGGCGCCTCACCGATCGCCATCGCGGGCCCCGCCAGCGCCAGGCCCAGGACCGCGTCGAGCAGCAGCGGATGCCGTACGGCCGTGTCACGGAATCGCTGCACAGCGGGGTTGAACATGCATAGAAGGTAGGCCGTCGGACCGTTCCCGGCGTCGTCCCCTCGTGGGCTGTGTGCCGGCTGTGCAATACCACGGTCGTAGTAGGGATTCGGGCATCACTGACTACCGCTGGAGGACGCGGCGAACCTCGACAGTGGTCCATCGTTGGGCTGCTTCTCGTAAACCTTGTGTTCATGCTTCATTCCCCCGCTCGTCAATCAGATTGGCCCTTCTCATGCGACTGCCGTTCCGCCGTCGTACGGCTGAGGAACCCGCGCCACCAACGGCGGAGGTTCCCGAGCCGGACGCCGATGTCGGCCACGCGCTGCGCGCTCCCAGCAAGCTGCACGCGTTCAACCGGTTCGAGATCAAATACCTGCTTCCCAGTACGGAGGTAGCCCGGCTCCGCACCGTGCTGGAGTCCCGCCTCGACCGTGACAGCCACAGCGGCGACGGTGGCTACGGCGTGTGGAGCACCTACTACGACACCCGTGACCTGCGCTTCTACTGGGAGAAGATCGAGGGCCTGAAGTTCCGTCGCAAACTGCGGGTACGTCACTACGGCGACCGCTTCAGCGTGGACGACGACACCGACGTCCACGTGGAGATCAAGCAACGGGTCAACCGGGTCACCCAGAAGCGGCGCGTCGCCATGCCGTACCACCTGGCCCGTGACCTGTGCGATCGCCGGATCCTGGTCGAGCGCAGCCCGTTCGTCGAGGAGGTCCTCGGACTCGTCTCGGTGCTCGATCTGCGGCCGGTGGCAATGACCGGTTATCAGCGAGAGGCCTACATGGGCCGGGACGCCGACACCGGGCTGCGCGTCACGATCGACAGTCGTCTGCGCGGCCGGGACCGCGATTTTGCCTTCGGAGCCGACGCGGAGAACCGGCTGATCATTCCGGCCCAGCTCTCGGTGGTCGAGTTCAAGGCCAACGAGCGGGTCCCGTACTGGCTCACCGACCTGGCCGCCGAGATGAACATGTCGGTCGTGCGGGTCTCCAAGTACTGCCAGAGCGTCGAGGCCTTCGGCCGCGCTCCTCGTTCGATCTTCCACGTCCCCGACCACGAACTCAGCGAGGCCTGATTCCCATGCAATTCGACGTTCAAGATCTGTCCGGCACATTCAGCGTCGGCGACATCGCCATCGCGCTGCTGCTGTCGTTCGTGCTCAGCACGATGATTGCTTGGGTCTACCGGTTCACCCACCGAAATGTTTCCTACAGCCAGTCCTATGTGCAGACGCTGATCATTCTCGGCATGCTGATCTCGCTGATCATGCTGGTTGTCGGGTCGAACATCGCCCGTGCCTTCGCGTTGGTCGGCGCCTTGTCCGTGGTGCGGTTCCGCAATGCGATCAAGGAGACCCGTGACGTCGGGTTCATCTTCCTGGTGATGGGCGTCGGCATGGCCGCCGGCACCCGCTTCTACACCCTCGCCGTGGTGGCCGCGGTCACGATCAGCCTGATCATCGTGGTGATGTTCCGGTTCAACTGGTTCGCGGCGAACGTGCAGCGGCAGGTCGTCAAGGTGCAGGTCCCGCCGGAGGGCAACTACACCGACGGCATCCAGGACGTGCTGATCGCGCACACCAGCGAGTTCGAGCTGATCAGCATCGAGTCGATCCGCGGCGGGGCGCTCACCGAGCTGATGTACACCGTGCGCCTGAAGAAGGGTCACGAGCCCGGCCAGCTGATCTCCGCGCTCGGCGAGCGGACCGGCGGGCAGCGGGTGACGGTCCTGACCGGATACGACCAGGCGGACCTGTGACCCGCCTGAAGTACCGGATCCCGGTGCGGATCCGGCACTACTGGAAGCTGCTCGCGACCTGCGCGACGGTGGCGCTCACCCTCGTGGTGGTGTTCAGCACCGTTCGCGTCGCGCCGCTGGTGACCAGCTCCAGCGACAACGACGGTGACCAGATCACCCAGGACATCACCGGCACGAAGGACCTGTTCGACGCGACCGTCGCGCACAGCATCAAGCTGACGTTCCGGGACGACGCGTACGAGCGATTGCTCGACTCGTTCTGGAAGGACGGCGAGAAGGAATTCCTGGAGGCCGACCTGACGATCGACGGCACCACTGTCGCGAGCGTCGGGATCCGGCTCAAAGGCAACTCCACCCTGTCCGGTCTGACCCGCAACGGTGAGTCCAATCCGAACGGCTTCGGCGGTGCCGGGCGAGGCCGCGACACCGGGCGAGACGGCGGCGCGCAAGGCGGCGGCTTCCCGGCCGGCGGCTTCCCCGGTGCCGGTGCTCAAGGCGGAGGTCTTCCCGGCGGTGGTGGCTTCGGCGGCATGTCCTCGCTCAAGGCCGAAGAGCCGGAAACCCTGCCCTGGCTGATCCGCTTCGACGAGTTCGTCGAGGGTCGCCGCTACCAGGGGCACCGGGAGATCGCGGTCCGGGTCGCCGGCATGGGTGGCGGCAGCACGGTCCTCAACGAGGCGGTGTCCCTCGACGTGCTCGCCGCCGCGGGTGAGACGGCCCAGCGCTACGCCTACAGCAGCTTCACCGTCAACGACCGCCCGACCACCGCCCGGCTGGTCGTGGAGCACCCCGACGAGAACTTCGCCGACGACATCGACGGCAAGGGCGTGCTCTACAAGAGCCTGGCGACCAGCGAGTTCACCGACCAGGGCGACGACCAGACCGACTACGCCGACGACTTCAAGCAGATCAACAAGAAGGGCAGCCAGGATCTGCAGCCGGTCATCGACCTGGTCAAGTGGGTGAACAACGCCAGTGATGCCGAGTTCGGCGCGCACCTCGGCGACCACGTCGACGTGCAGGCGTTCGCCCGCTACGTGGCGGTGCAGAACCTGCTGCTCAACTCCGACGACATGGCCGGACCGGGAAAGAACTACTACCTCTGGTACGACCTCAGGACCAAGAAGTTCACGGTGGTCGGCTGGGATTACAACCTGACGCTGTCCGGCAACGCCGAGCAGGACCCGAACGAGACCGTCAGCATGTTCGGCGGGGGTGGCGGCTTCCCGGGTGGCATGCAACTCCCCGAGGGAATGCAACTCCCCGACGGAATGCAACTTCCCGACGGTATACAGCCGCCCGCCGGGATGCAGGGGCAAGGCCCTGGCGGCGATGGTGGATTCGGCGGCGGCAACAAGCTCAAGGACCGCTTCCTGGCCAGCGCGGCGTACAAGTCCGTCTACCAGAAGGCCTACCGGGAGCTGTACCAGAAGATCTACGCCGGCGGCACCGCGGCGAACAGCCTGGACGCGATCACCCGGGTCCTGTCGACCGTCGGCGGCTACGACAAGGACGCCACCGCGACCGAAGCCGGCAAGCTCCGGACGCTGATCACGCAGCGATCGGCCTATCTTGCGAGCACCGAGGTGATCAAGGGTTGACGGCAGGTGATGCCGGCCCGCAGGCCCCTCGCGGGCCGGCATCATCCCCGAAAGTCGCGGACCTGACGCTGCACGCAGACCCACCCGCGGGCTCGGTCACGGCGGTCAGGTGCTGCTCCTGCGGAGGGGATCCACTTGGCGAGCCGGACGGTGAACCCCTCGGTCGACTTTTTCGCTGCTCCCACCTATGCGGACGCCCGCCGGTTCGAGTCGGGCATGACCGATGCGCTGGCGAACGTGGCGGCAGCGGCGGGGCTCGCCATGGTGAAGGAAATCGGGCATGCACAGGCCCATGCCCGGGTCGCGACGCACGTGGCCCGCCTCATGAACGGCCTGGCAGCGCTCGAAGACGCAGGAGTGGTCTTGTGGACGCCGGCCGACCCGGAGCGCCGCGCGGGCATCGTGGCTTTCGACATCCCACAGCACAGGAACCTGCACCAGTCGCTGACTCGTGAGGGTTTCCACGTCGGTGACTGGCAAGGGCACATCAGGATCGACCCGGCTTTCTCCAACAGCGCCGGGGAGATCGACGGCGTCCTGGCTGTCGTCGCCGCGCACGCCCGCAAGTACGGAGCCTGAGGGCCTGCTGGGCTTCATCCGCGGGTCTGTGAGCCGCCGAGCATGTCGACGAAGGTCAGGACGCACCAGGAAGGACCGCGGACCACCCGCCGTCCACCATCAGGTTCGCGCCGGTCACGTAGGACGCCTCGTCGGACACGAGGAACAGCGCACACCGCGCGACCTCCTCCGGAACACCGATCCGGCCCAGAGGTATGGCCTCGGCGATCGTGCGCATCGGGTGGTCCGGCGCCAGCAGGTCGGCCTCGGTCGCGGGCGTACGGATCATGCCGGGACTGACGCAGTTCGCCCGGATGCCGTGCCGTGCCCCCTCGGCGGCGAGTTGCCTGGTCATCGCGATCACGCCGCCTTTGGTCGCGGTGTGGGCGATCCGGTTGTTGGTCAGCGATCCGGTCGTCCCGGCGGTCGAGCCGACCAGCAGGATGCTGCCGCCGCCACGGGCGATCAGATGTGGCCACGCGTGCTTGGTGACGAGAAAGACGATGTCGAGCTCGTTGCGCAGGGTGAAGGACCATTCCGCGTACGTCGTCTCGGCGATCGGCGCGAACCGGGTCGCCCCCGCGTTGTTGTAGACCACGTCGATCCCGCCGTGCCGCTGCGCTGCCGTGTCCACCCAGTCGCGTACGCCGCCCTCGTCGTTGAGATCCAGCGGATGAGTGCTGTCCATGACCCCGCCCGCGGCCCGGACCAGCTCGACGGTCTCCTCCGCACCGCCGGCGTCGAGGTCGGTGCCGGCCACGATCGCGCCCTCCGCGGCGAACAACAGCGCCGCCGCCCGGCCCTGACCACCCGCCGTGCCGGTGATCAGCGCAACCTTGCCTGCCAGCCGTCCCGTCATGCCCCCACGGTCCGTTGCGGGGCACCCCGGAGGGAAGGGCGATCTACTTATACGGGCCATCAGCGACGCCGATGCCGCAGACCATGGCGCGAGCGAGCACTGCCGTACCAGGGTGAGTCATGAACGAGGAGAGAGTCGCCGTCGTCACCGGAGGCGCGTCCGGTATCGGAGCCGCCATCGTCGAGCGGCTGCGCGCCGACGGGCACACGGTGGCCAGCTTGGATCTCACCATCCCGGCCCCGGCGCGTGACGGCGTGCTCGACCTCGAATGCGACATCAGCGAAGCGGCAGCGGTCGAGGCGGCGATCGGACGCATTCGGTCCGCGCTGGGCCCGGTGCAGGTGGTCGTGCACTGCGCCGCCTACCAGGTCGTGGCCACGTTCGACCAGCTGGAGCCGGCGCTCTGGCAGCGCACTTTCCGGGTCAACGTCGACGGCGCGTTCCACGTCGTCCGCGCCGCCCTCCCCGACCTTCGCGCCGCCGGCTGGGGGCGCATCGTCGTCATCACGTCGTCCAGCCTGTTCGCGCCGCCGCCCGCGATGACGCACTACGTGGCGACCAAGGGCGCGCTCACCGGCATGGTGCGAGCGCTGGCCACCGAACTGGGCCCGCACGGCATCACCGTCAACGCGGTGGCGCCGGGCCTGACGGCCACCGACAAGGCTCTTGCCGACATCCCCCAAGCCCACTTCCAGGCGGTACGAGCCCGGCAGGCCATCCCGCGCACCGGCCGGCCGGAAGACATCGCCTCGGTTGTCGCCTTCACGGTCTCGGACGACGCCGCGTTCGTCACCGGACAGACCCTGCTGGTCGATGGCGGCGAGAGCCGAATCTGAACGACTGATTGGCTATTGGTACCAGGACTCATAGGGAAACGGGCGCCTGGTAGCTCTCCTCCGCCCCGCGCAATATCGAGTCGCGGGTGACATCCCGTTGCTGTCGGAGGAGAGAGAAACCGTAATGACAAAAACCATCGGCATTATCGGCTCGGGGCTGTCGGGAAGTGGGCTGGCGCGTCTTGCCGTGGCGGCCGGCTACCACGTCGTGATCAGCAACTCCCGGGGTCCGGAGACGATTTCCGGGCTGATCGAGGAGCTCGGCCCGCTTGCTCGTGCGGCGTCCGTCGACGAGGCGATCGCGGCGGGGGACCTGGTGGCGATCCCGATCCCGTTGGCGAACTTCGAGGCGTTGCCGGCCGGCAAGCTCGCGGGGAAGGTCGTGATCGATCAGACGAACTATTATCCGGCGGCCAGTGATTTCCGCCGGGACGATCTCGACAGTGGTGAGATCACGTCCAGTGAGCTGGTGCAGTCCCATCTGCGGGACTCGAAGGTGGTCAAGGCGTTCCACAACCTCGACTGGCATCACCTGTCGTTCAACGCCCGGCCGCAGGGTGACCCGGAGCGTACGACGTTGCCCGTGGCGGGCGACGACGTCGCTGCCAAGGAACTGGTGACGCGGTTCATGGAGGCGGTCGGCTACGACGTGGTCGATGCCGGTTCGCTGGCGGAGAGCTGGCGGATCGAGCCGGACACCGGGATCTACTTCTGGCCGTACGCCCCGAAGATCCCGCAGGGCCTGTCCGATGACGAGCAGAAGCGGTTCTATCTGGAGCACATCGGCGAGCCGCTCTCGCGGGAGACGGCTCGGGAGCTGATCGCCACCGCGAAGCGGCCGTCGCCGATCGGCGGCAGTCTGGAAGGGCTTCCGCCGGCACACGTCGCCATCTTCCTGGACCTCGCGCGCGGCGCGACGTTCAAGAGGTAGGCAATGGGCGCGGGGTGCCGTCCGGCGGCACCCCGCGGGCCCGGCCCCGGAAACTGCGAGGTGAGGAGCCGACGACACGCCGGAATGCTCATTCTCTTGGTGTGTGCTTCCGGCTCGGGTGCTGCGTGGGACCGGCATTCATAGGCAAGGCGTCACGATCAGAGCTTGTACCCGCCGCTGGCCTCGATGACCTGGCCGGTCACCCATCGAGCCTCGCCGGAGGAGAGAAAGGTGACGACCGACGCGATCTCGGCGGCATCGCCGAAGCGTCCCAGCGCGGTTTCCGCTTCTATCGCCGCGACCATCCCGGCATTCTCGCGGACGGCGGTGTTCATGTCGGTCCGAACCCAGCCGGGAGCCACGGCGTTGACGGTGATTCCGCGCGGTCCCAGCTCGATGGCGAGCGTGTGGGTCAGATTGTTGATGCTCGCCTTGGCCATCGAATAGATGGGCGCCGCCGCCATCGGCCGCGAGCCCGCGGCCGAGGACACGTTGACGATCCGCGCGCCGTCGGAGAGGCGGCTCAGCGCCGACTGGACGACGAAGAAGGGCGCGCGGGCCTGGACAGCGAACATCGTGTCCCACGTTTGCGGCGTGGCGTCGGCAAGGCCGCCCCAGCCTGAGTTGCCCGCGTTGTTGACCAGGATGTCGAGGGCGTTGCCGCCGGTGCGCCGGGTGAGTTCGTGGTCGAGCTGCTCGAACAAGGCCGGGATGGAGGCTGCGTCGACGAGGTCGGCGTGCAGGGCGAAGGCGCTTCCGCCCGCCTTCTCGATGGCGGCGACCGTCTCCTCGGCCCCGTCCTTGCTCGCGTTGTAGGTGAGGGCGACGGTCGCCCCCTCCTTCGCCAGACGCTCAGCAATCGAACGTCCGATACCGCGGGAACCGCCGGTGACCAGAGCAGTCTTCGCGGCAAGTGGCTGTGACATCAGAATCTCCTCGAGAAACGTGGGAACCCCTTTACTGTTCCTCTCACGTCCGCGCTGATCCATAACGTCGAGTCCGGCTTTGTTTACCGATCATCCAGCCCCTGGCGACTCGCGGTGGGCCTCTATGCTGGCCGGGTGGCAGCGTGTCCTGAGCTGGCCGTCGCCGTCGTCAGCGGCGGCGAGGGTCTCTTCGGGGCAACCCCGAGGATGTTTGCATGATCACCGCAGCGCATCGCCGGCGCGCCACCGCGCTTCGCGCGAGACGGCGCAGGCACGACCGGGATTCGTCGGGACACGCTGCCCCTTTCGTGGTCGCCGGGGCTCTGGCCGACGCGCTGCTCACCACCGACTGGCAATACAAAAACATGCTTGCGGCTGTACGGGTGGTGACCGTCGGCCGCAGCAAGTGGGCGCGCCGGCTGGTCAAGGCAGTCCTGCTGGCGTACCCGCGGGCGCCGTACGACCGGCCCCGCGAGCTGCGCTCGGTTCTGACCGCCCTGCCCGATCCTCCCCGGCGGACCGTCATCCGGCGCCGGCTTGCGGTGCCGACCCGAGCCGTACGCCTGCGGTGGAATGCTCCTGTCGTTGACGATCTGGCCGGGCTGGCGGCCTTTTTCGGGCTCGGCGGCGACGCGCTTGACTGGTTCGCCGACCGCCGGGAGATCAACCGGCATGCCCGGGACGAGAAACTTCGTCATTACCGGTACGGCTGGCGGCCGCACCGGCTGATCGAAGCGCCGAAACCACGCCTGCGCGCTCTGCAACGCCTGGTTCTCGACCAGATCCTGGCCCGGGTGCCGGTCCACCCGGACGTCCACGGTTTCGTGCCCGGCCGGGGTGTGCACACGTTCGCCGAGGCGCACGCCGGCCAGGAGGTGCTGATCCGGCTCGACCTGCGGGCGTTCTTCTCCAGCATCACGGCGGCCCGGATCTACGGGCTGTTCCTCGGCATCGGCTATCCGGAGCCGGTCGCGCACGCGCTGACCGCCCTGACCACCACCCGCACACCGGCCCGGGTCCTGCGCGCCGCCCCCGGCCCGCACCTGGCCGCCCTGCTGCGGCAACCGCATCTGCCGCAGGGCGCGCCGACCTCGCCCGCCCTGGCCAACCTGTGCGCCTACCGGCTCGACCGGCGGCTCAGCGGGCTCGCCGGCCGCTTCGGCATGACCTACGGCCGGTACGCGGACGATCTGGCCTTCTCGGGCCGCGGCCCGGCCGGCCGGCTCGTCGAGCTGGCCGGTGAGATCGTGACCGAAGAGGGCTTCCGCCTCCACCCGGCCAAGACCAGGATCCGGGGCCGCTCCCAGCGCCAGTCGCTGACCGGCCTCGTCGTCAACGACCGGCCGGCCGCGCCCCGTGAGGAGTACGACCGGCTGCGCGCGATCCTGCACAACGCGGCCACGCACGGCCTGGCCGCGGCCAACCGCGACGGGCACCCCGACTTCGCGGCCCACCTCGCGGGCCGGGTCGCCTGGATGTCCCACCGCCACCCGGCCCGCGCCGCGAAACTCGCCGCCCTCCTCGAGGCCGCTGTCACGGCAGGATGATTCTGGAGGCCGGCGACGCGCGTCCGGTGGGGGCCCGCCGGCGTTGTTCAGGGGAAGAGCGGCCGTCCGATCGGTTCGCGCGATCCTGGAAGAGGACATCCCCCCATGAACGAGAGCACAGGAACCACGGTCAAGCGCGGCCGGACGAGGCGGTACGCCATTGCCGCCACCGTTGTGGCCGTCGTCGCCGGTGGTGGTGTCGCCGCGGTCGGCATCGCCAGCGCGGACACCACGCCTACGCCCTCGAACCCGTACATCGTCGCCCCTCCCGGCACGACCCTGGGCGGCGGTGACGTCACGGCCGTCCAGGTCGCCGGCCGGAGCTTCTCGGGCACCTCGGTGCCGGCGAACGCCACCAGCGCGCTTGTCAAGATCACCAGCGTCAACCCGTCGTCCTCGGGCAGCCTGACCGTCTACACGGGCAAGCGGCCGTCCGGCGCCGCCACCGTCAGCTTCCGGCGGGGTCAGACCGCGTCCGGCACGGCGAACGTCACGCTCGACAGCCGCGGACGACTCGCCGTCTACAGCACGGCGCGGACGCGGTTCACCCTGCAGCTGCAGTCGTACACCACGCCGGCGACCACCCCGCCGACGCCTACGTGCACCGCGACGATCTCCACGATCGCGCCCAGCGCCAAGACGCTGACGAACGTCGGCGGCAGCATCCGGGCCGGGGCCACCGACTTCGGCAGCGTGAACCTGCCGGCCGGCACCTACGACGCCCGCGTCATCGGCGGCTTCACCGGCTTCAACAACAACGACACCTGGCTGCCGCAGGGCGTGTTCCTGACCGGCACGATGACCGTCGTCAAGGGCGCGACGATCAACTCCGACTTCACCAACAACGTCACCGCGGGCGGCGTGATGATCCCCAAGTCGGACAGCGCCACCCTGACCCAGGACCCGACCCTGTCGATCTCCACCTTCCTGGTCCTGGACGCGCCCACCGAGGTCCACGTCAAGCTGTTCGCGTACGCCTCCAACAGCGGGACGGCCGGATCGGGCCAGGTCAAGGCCAACGTGCAGAGCGCACAGTTCCGCAAGGTCTGCTGAGACTGAGAGCGGGGGCAGGCGTGAAGCCTGCCCCCGCGTTCTAGCCGACCCGCTCCAGGAAGGCGGTGAGGTTGGTGGTCAGGCGCTCGATCTTCTCGTCGAGCGAGATCGTCTCGGGCAGGCGGCCGCCGGGCCCCGGGTCGCGCTTGCCGCGGATGTAGAGCGAGCAGCCGAAGTCGTTGCAGAAATAGCTGCCGACGGAGTCGCCGCGCTTGCCGGCCTCACCCGCCCGCGGCGCGACCATCAGCGAGACGCCGGTCAGCGGGCTGACCGTGCACATCGAGCACATGCTGCGCCGCATCCGCTCGGCGCCCGCCTTCGGGGTCCGCAGGACGAACGCCTTGTCGCCGACGGCCAGATAGGCCCGGTGCTCGGCGCGCGGATCGCGCCAGCCCAGGTAGTCGAGATCTTCCCAGTTCTGCTCGCCCAGATTCCGCGGCACGTACAGGCGCTTGGCCTCGCCCTTGCTGCAGTTCACGAACGCGGCCCGGATCTCCTGCTCGGTCAACGGCTTCATGCGGACAACGCTACGGTTGCCTAAATGCTTTAGGCAACGGAATAATGGTCACAGGTTCTTGGAGGGGGTACGCCTGTGGCGCGAGCAGGACTGACACCGGACCGCCTGGCTCAGACCGGAGCCATGCTGGCCGACGAGATCGGCTTCGAACAGGTGACGGCGTCCGCCCTGGCCCGCCACTTCGGCGTACAGGTGGCCAGCCTCTATTCGCACGTGCGCAACACCCACGACCTCAAGGTGCGGATCGCCGCCGTCGCCCTGGCCGAGATGGCCGACACCGCGGCCGTCGCCCTCGCCGGCCGTTCCGGTCGCGACGCGCTGGCCGCCCTGGGCAACGTCTACCGCGACTACGCCCGTGCCCACCCCGGCCGCTACGCCGCCGCCCAGATCAGGCTCACGCCCGCCGAGGCGGCGACCACGGCCGGCCCCCGCCACTCGGAGATGATGCGGGCCGTCCTCCGCGGCTACGACCTGAACGACGAGGACCAGGTTCACGCCGTACGCCTGCTGGGAAGCATTTTCCACGGGTTCGTGAGCCTGGAGCAGAGCGGCAGTTTCGACCACAGCACACCCGGCAGCGACAAGTCCTGGACCCGGATCCTCGACTCCCTGGACGCGACGCTGCGCACGTGGCCGACGGCCGGAACCTCTCGCCTCAGCTGAGGATGGCGGTGGCTTCGATCTCCACCACGAAGTCGGGCGTGAACAGAGCCTGGACGCCGATGATGGAGAGGGGCGGGGCCGGAACGGGCAGACCGTCCTGCTCCTGCACGCGGGTGATGGCGGCCAGCACGTCGTCCCACTTCTCCGCCGTCCAGTCCACGACGTAGAAGGTCAGCCGGGCCAGATCGCCGACATCCCCGCCCGCCCCGCGAACACCAGCGATGATGTTGCGCAGAGCGGCCTCGACCTGGCCGCCCAGGTCCGGCGCGGCGGGCAGGAAGTCGGGGGTGACCCCGGCCTGCCCGGCCAGCAGAACGATCCGGGACCCGGTCCCCACGGCGACCGGCGAGTAGTCGGTCTGCTTGAGCAGTCCTTCGGGGTGCAGGAACTCCACACTCATGGCGATCTCCCGTCGTACGAACGCTGCGGATCTTTCCCCGAGTGCATCGTGTGTTCCCGCAACACAGTCAAGGAGATCCCGCCCAGGGCCTGGACTGTGTTGTCGGGACACCGTTTGTACTGGGTGCATGCCCACCTTGCCGTTGCCCCAACAGCTCTTCCTACTGAGTCATCAGCCCGAGAAGGGACGGCTCGACGACGACAGCGAGGCGGTACGGGGATCGCTGCTCCGCGGTGCCGCGGTGGCCCAGCTGCGCCTGGCCGGATTGCTGCACGACCGCGCCGGCAAGGCGCAGCGGACGAACGCGGCCGGGGCGGAAACGCTCGACCCCTTCCTCGCTGAGGTGCTCGCCGATGTGGCGGCCGATCGTCCGCGCCGCTGGTTCGATCTGCTGGAACAGCGGTGGCAGAAGGCCGAGGAAGCCGTTCAGGAACAGCTCGCCGCGGCCGGGATCGTCACCGTCGAGCAGCGCCGGGTTCTGGGCATCATCCCCGCGAAACAGATCGCGCCGGCCGACCACGGCTCGGTGCGGGCGCTCCGCGACCGGGTACGCCGGGCGGCGCACCGTGAACCCGGATCGGCGCCGCCGCCCGTCGGCGAGGCCGTGCTGGCCGCCCTGGCGATCGACGGCAACGTGAGCACGGTGTTCGGATGGCGTGACCTGTGGGGGCACAAGGCCGCCGTGGCCGAGCTGAAGGACCAGGTCGACCGCGAGCTGCCGGGTCTGCGCTCGGCCCTGATCCAGTCCATCGCCCTGCGCCGCGCCGGGTGAGCCCGCGCCACTACCCTCGCCGGCGGGCGAGATGGACGGTGATGTCGGCGGCGATCTCCACCGTCTCCGGGAGGACCCGCGCGATCTGGCCGAACAGCTGCTCGCGGCGCGGCGCCGGCAGTTCCAGGTACGCGGAGATCGTCGCCAGGTGCTCGACGTAGCCGGCGGCGGTCATGGTGAGCCGCCGCTCGATCACGGCCTGGCGGACATCGGTGAACCACTCGGAGGCCTCAAGCTCGTCCGCGGGCCACTGCTGCACGCCCTGCCCGGCCGGGAGCGGGACGTCGTCGGTCTCCATGAACGGGGACCGGGCCTTTCCCACGGCCTCCTCGACCGCCGGGTCGGCCAGCTCGATCGGGCCTCCGAAGCAGGCGAAGACACCGCCCGGCGCCAGCAGGGCGGCCATCCGCGACCACCGCCCCTCGGGGCGCGTCCAGTGCAGCGAGGCCGCCGCGTAGACCAGGTCGTACCGCTCGCCGAGGGGCAGCTCCTCGAACGCGGACCGCATCGTCCGCACCGACGCCGGCACGTGCTTGCTCAGCTCGGCCAGCATGTCCGGGTCGGGCTCGGTCGCGGTCACCGCGACGCCCGGGCGGGCGAAGAGGCGGGTCGCCTTGCCCGTTCCGGCGCCGATCTCGAGCGCGGTGCGCAGAGGCCGGGCCGCGTAGTCCGTCACCAGGACGAACAGCTCGGCGGGATAACCCGGCCGGAACCTCTCGTAGGCCTCCGCGACAGCTCCGAAGCTCATAGCGCGTCCCGTCATGCCGACCATCCTGCCCGATGAAGGTGTGGCCGGTGATCTCCGCCGTCACCTGGACGCCGGCGCCGTCCGCCATTCGGTGGTCAGCCTCGCGGCCTTCGCCACGGTCTCGCCGAGGCGCGCGAAACCGCGGTTGGAGACTGCCGCGAATCTCTCCGGCCGTAGCGCGAGCAGGCCTGTGTGCCGCGTCCGGAAGTCGTCGTCCGTCGAAAAGTGCTTTCGAAGATCGGCGTGGACCGAGGCTGACAGTCTCGCCCGGTCGTAGCAGTTCGTCTCAGTGCACGTCCTGAGTTGTCGATCATCCCGCCCGATAAGGTGGGGCCGGTGAGTGCTCCCGTTGACGTCGACCTGGTTCTCGTGGGTGGTGGGGGAGCGGCCTCGCTCGTGCTGGCCTCCCTCGGGCGGGAGCGGCTCTCCGGCGTACGGCTGGCGATCGTCGATCCTGTGCGCAAGCGCGGCCAGGACCGGACGTGGGCGTTCTGGGGGACGCCGGGCACGGCCTTCGACCCTCTTCTGAGCGCCAGCTGGGACGAGGTCGATGTGGTGACGCCGGAGCGGCGGCGGGTGCTTGCGCTTCAGCCCTTGCGGTACGCCATGTTGCGCTCGGCGCCGCTCTACGAGATGGCCGCCGGTGTCGAGGAGCGGCTCGGCGCCCTGCGGATCACCGCGCCGGCCGGGGAGCTGGTGGACGACGGTGAGAGCGTCGTCGTCATGGGGCCGGACGGGCAGCCGTTGGTGCGGGCGGGATGGGCGCTCGACTCGCGGCCGCGGAAGCCGCGGCGGCCGGGGCGGACCAACTGGTTGCAGCATTTCCGTGGGTGGTGGCTGGAAGCCGGCAAGGCGGTCTTCGATCCGGGGCGGGCGGTGCTGATGGATTTCCGTACGCCGCAACCGGCCCGTGGGGTCTCCTTCGGCTATGTGCTGCCGGTCAGCGACCGGTTCGCGCTGGTCGAGTACACCGAGTTCTCGCCCGCTGTGCTCGACGGCGACGCCTACGACGCCGCCCTGCGCGCCTACGCCGATCTGATCGGGCTCGACTTGGGGGAGTTGCGGGTCCGTGAGGTCGAGGACGGCGTCATTCCCATGACCGACGGCGTCTTCGACGCCCACCCCACACCCCGGGTGGTACGCCTCGGGACCGCCGGCGGGGCCACACGGCCGTCGACCGGGTTCACGTTCTCCGCCATGGCCCGCCAAGCCGAGGACGTGGCCCATGCGGTTGCGGGCGGCCGTTCACCCGTACCGCAAGCGCCCTATCCGCCCCGTCATCGATGGATGGACGGCGTGCAGTTGCGGGCCTTGGATAAAAACCTGGTCGACGGGGTGGCCTTCTTCGACCGCCTCTTCGACCGCAACCCGGCCGAGCTCGTGCTGCGGTTCCTCGACGGCACCACCTCGTGGGCCGAGGACCTGCGCCTGATGGCGTCGAGCCCGCTCCTGCCGATGACGCGGGCCGCCGCCGGGGACGCCGTCAGCCGGCTCAGCGCGGGCAGGCGCCCACATGGGTCGGGCCGTGCCGGAGCAGCAGGCGGGTAGCCAGCACCTCGGCCGCGACACCCCGGCCCGTGTACAGGCCGGCCTGGTTGCTGAACTCGAAGTGCTGACCGCCGTACACCCGGGAACGTCCGGCCTCTGAAGCCGCCGAGGAGAAACCGGGGTAGGACCGGGCGGCACCGCCCGGCGCCGAATCGGTCGTGTGGGTGAAGGCGATGGCGTCGTCGCAGAAGAAGCCGGCCAGGACGGCCGAACCGGCGCCGCTGTACGAGCTGTGGCCGGACACGTATTCCGGGGTGCTGCCGACGCTGCCGGCGCGGGCCGACCACGTGGGATCGGTCGTCTCGCGGATCGCCGTGGTGGGGCGCCAATGACGGTAGCGGTATTTGGTGCCGACCGTGGCGACGGTCGTGTCGGCCAGGCCCATGGTGAGCAGCGCGGTCAGCCGGGTCTGCTCGGCCAGCGGCAGGTGGCGGGCGGTGGCGACACCCAGGCCGATCCGCAGCCACTCGCCGGGCGGCTGGTCCGAGCCGGCGGGCAGCGACCAGTACTGATAGGTGGCGAGCAGCTCCGCGTCGGGCAGGGCGGCGTTGCCGAGGACGGCCACCTCGGCGTAGGCGGCGGCGTAGGGCACGCTGGTCAGCGCGGGCGGACCGGCCGGGATGTAACGGTTCGGATCGGCCACGGCGAATGGTTGCACGTTGCGATATTGGGTGCCCGACCAGGCGGCCCGGAAGACGCCCGGGCCCTCGCCGGCGGGCTGGGACTCGACCGGCGTGGAGCCGTCGCCGGTGCGCACCGAGACCACGGCCCGGCCGACGTGACGGCCCCAGGCGGCGCCGGACTGCGGCTTGGTGAGGCGGGCCAGGTCGGCCGCGAGCCGGGCGTCATAGGTGGCGGCGCGGGCCGGGTCGAGAGCGACCAGCACCTCGTGCGCGGCCGACGCGGCGGCGGCCTGCGCGTCGGCGTGGCGCGGCCCGGAGCCGGGGACCAGGGCGGGGGTCCGGGCCCGCGCTCCGGCGAGCCCGTTCACCGCGTCGTACATCGCGACGTTGACCATCGCGTACATCCGGGCCGCGTCCGCGTCGGTGGCGCGCGTGACCCGTACGGCGTCGAGGGCGAATCCGTTCCACACCCGCACACTGTCGATGTCGGCCGGCGCCTGAGCGCCCGCGAAGCCACCGGCCAGACTCAGCGCGACCACGATCCAGGTCTTCCTCATCGACACACCCTCCACCCGGCGCCCATCCGGCGGCGTCGATGCGTCCTCGATCAGACTCGGCGGGGATTGTTGACAATGTTGTCGCCGTGGTGCGATAGGCTGCGCTGATGCAGCCCGAGAAACACCGCGCAACGGCCGCCGCGCAGGCGAGGGACGGGTTGCGCGAGGCGATCCTCCGCGGCGAATACTTGCCCGGCGAGCGGCTCGTCGAGGCCCAGCTGATCGAGCGGTTCGCGGCCAGCCGGTTCAACGTGCGCGCGGCCCTGCAGGACCTGGCCGGCGAGGGCCTGGTTCAGATGGAGCGCAACCGCGGCGCCCACGTGCGCAAGGTGTCCATCGAGGAGGCCGTCGAGATCACCGAGGTCCGCATGGTGGTCGAGGGGCTGATCGCCGCCCGCGCCGCCGAGCGGGTCACCGGCGAGCAGGCGGGCGAGCTCGACGAGATCGGCCGGCTCATGCGCGCGGCCGTCGCCGAGGGGGAGTACAGGGCGTACAGCGATCTCAATCAGCGCCTGCACGCGCTGATCCGGAGCATCGCCGGGCACGGCACGGCCGACCGGATCGTCGAGACGCTGCGCGGCCAGCTGGTGCGCCACCAGTTCATGCTGTCGCTGCTGCCGGGCCGCCCGCAGACGTCGCTGCCGCAGCACGAGCGCGTCATCGCGGCCATCCGCGACCGCGACGCCAAGGCGGCCGAGGGCGCGATGCGGGAACACATCGCCAGCGTCATCGAGGCGCTGCGCTCCATCGACTACCTCGGCGGCCCGGCGTGACCGCGATCGCCGTGCTCGGGCTGGGCGAGGCGGGCAGCCGGATCGCGGCCGGCCTCGTCGCGGCGGGCGCCACCGTCCACGGGTTCGATCCGCTGGTCGGTGCGCCTGACGGCGTACGGCCGGCGAAGAGTGACGCCGACGCCTGCCGCGAGGCCGGCCTGGTGTTGAGCGTGAACAGCGCGAGCCAGGCCCTCGACGCGCTGCGGCAGTCGCTGCCGTCCTGCCGGCCGGGGACGCTGTGGGCCGACCTGAACACGTCGGCGCCCGGTGTGAAGGAGCAGCTGTTCGCGGCGGCGGACGGGGCCGTGGAGGTCGTGGACGTGGCGTTGATGGCGCCGGTGCCCGGCCGTGGGTTGCGGACCCCGATGACGGCCAGCGGCCCGAGTGCGGCGAAGGTCGCCGCGGTCCTGACGGGCTACGGTGCCGACATTCAGGTCATCGAGGGGCCGGTGGGCGCGGCGGCCACCCGCAAGCTGCTGCGCAGCGTCTTCTACAAGGGCATGTCGGCCGCCGTGACCGAGGCCCTGGCGGCGGCCCGGGTGGCCGGGCTCGAGGAGTGGCTGACCGAGAACATCCGCAACGAGTTCGTGCGCGGCGACGCCGCCACGCTCGACCGCGTCGTCGAGGGTTCCCGGGTGCACGCCGTGCGCCGCCGCGAGGAGATGGCGGCGGCGGCCGACCTGCTCGACTCGCTGGGCGTGCCGGCCCGGGTGGCCCGCGCCAGCCGCGACTGGCTCGGCGATCTAGCGGATAGGCGAACCGACCTAGCGGGGTAGGCGGACCGTCACGACCGTGCCGTGCGGCTCGTTCGCGGTCGCGGCGACCGTGCCGCCGTGCTGGGACGCGGTCTGGGCGACGATGGCCAGGCCCAGCCCCGAGCCGGGCATCGCGCGGGCGGCCGGCGCCCGGTAGAAGCGGTCGAAGACGTGCGGCAGGTCCTCGGCGGCGATGCCGGGGCCCTCGTCGGCGACGGTCAGCGCCCACCAGTGCGGCCCGTCGGCCCGCAGGGTGGCCGTCACGGTGCCGCCGGCCGGGCTCCACTTGGCCGCGTTGTCGAGGATGTTGACGACCATGCGTTCCAGCTCGCCCGGCCGCCCGTTCACGGTGGCGGGGGCGAGGCCGGTCGTGAAGACGAGGCCGGGGGCCCGGGTCCGTACCCGGTTGGCGGCCGCGGTGACCACGTCGGCCAGCTCGACCGGTTCGACGGCCTCCCGGGTGGTCTCCTCCCGGGCCAGTTCGACCAGCTCGGTGGTCAGGGTGGCCAGCTCGCGCACCTGGGCGTCGAGGTCCTCCAGCAGCGACGCCCTCTCCTCGGGCGGCAGCCGGTGGGCCAGCTCCGGCCGTCGTTCGACTTCCAGGAGCAGTTCCACATTCGTACGGATGCTGGTGAGGGGCGTACGAAGCTCGTGCCCCGCGTCCTCGACCAGGGTGCGCTGCGCCCGCCGGGCCGAGTCGATCGCCGCCAGCATCGTGTTCACCGACCGGCCGAGCCGCGCCACCTCGTCGACCCCCGACACCTCGACCGGTCTGGTCAGGTCGGTCGTGACCGCCACCTGCTCGACCGACGCGGTGAGCTTCTCCACCGGCGCCAGGCCGGCCCGCGCCACCAGCCGCCCGAGCCAGGCCGCGCCCGCGATCCCGAGCACGCAGGCCGCCGCCAGCACCCCGGCCAGCAGGGTGAGCAGATCGCGGGTCCGCTCCTGGTTGATGGCCACCTGCACGGCGCCGCCGCCGTACTTCACGGGCACGGTGAGCATCTGATGGTGGTCCCCATCGATGATCACCTCCTCCTGGAAGGGCGGCCGCTTGCCCGCCGCGATCTCCTTGGCCGCGGCGGTCACCGGCAACGTCTCGGCCGAGCCGCTGACGATCGCGCCCGACGAATCCAGGAGCTGCCAGGTCGGCCCGAGCGGCTTGTGGTTGCCGTAGCCCTTGGGCATCCCCTCCTGGATGTCCTGCCACTCACTCGGAGCGGCCGCGATGGACCGGGCATCGGAGTTGAGCGCGGCCTCGAGCTGATGCGCCTGCAGAGCGGCCACGGTGAGCAGCGCCGCCCCGGCCATGACGACGACGGCCGCGGCCACCGCGCACGCCACCATCAGCGACAGCCGCGCGTGAAGGGTCCGCGGCCGCTTGATCACAGCGGATCCTCGCGCAGCACGAAACCCACCCCGCGCACGGTGTGCAGCAGCCGCGGCTCGCCCTCGGCCTCCAGCTTGCGGCGCAGATAGCCGAGGTAGACGTGGATGCTGTTCGACCCCTCGCCGAAGTCGTAGCCCCACACCTGCTCGAACAGGGCGGCCCGGGTCAGCACCTGCCGCGGGTGCCGCAGAAAGGCCTCGAGGATCGCGAATTCCGTACGGGTGAGACGCAGCTGTCGCTGTCCGCGCCACACCTCGCGCGTGACCTCGTCGAGCCGGACGTCATCGAACACGAGCCGCTGCTCGTCGGCGGCCGGGCCGCCGCCCAGCGCCGACCGCCGCAGCAGAGCCCGGATACGGGCCAGCAGCTCCTGAAGAGCGAACGGCTTGACCAGATAGTCGTCGGCCCCGGCGTCGAGCCCGGCGACACGGTCGCCGACGCTGTCGCGGGCCGTCAGCATCAGCACCGGAAGCAGCAGACCCTCGGCCCGCAGCCGCCGGCACGCCTCGAGGCCGTCCATGACCGGCATGCTGACGTCCAGGATCATCGCGTCCGGCCCGGCCGTCTTGGCCACGTCGATCGCCTGCTTGCCGTCACCGGCCGTGTCGACCTGGTAACCCTCGAACCGCAGCGTCCGGGCCAGGGAGTCCCGGACGGCCGCGTCGTCATCCACCACGAGTATGCGCATCGTGCGTTCAGGCTAGATGTGCGCCGCGTCCAGGGCGGCCTGGAGGGACTGCTTGTAGGCCTCGCTGGTGAAGGTCGCGCCCGAGACGCCGTCGATGGAGGCGCTCTGCGCGGCCAGCACCTGCTCGCGGAGCTGGGGAAGGGCGCCGGCGGTGACGCCCGCGTCGGCCGGGTTGTCGGCGGGCGAGGTGGGCGCGGTGATCTCGGTGATCTTGCCGTTGGCGACGGTGATGTGGACCTGGAGCGGGCCCCACTGCGTCTGGACGGACGACCCGTCGTACTCCTTGGAACCGCTTGTGCCTCCGGTCGCGGTGGGCTCGGACAGTGGCGCCTCGGCGGCGGCGGGCGTGGCGGGGGTGTTGGTGCTCGTGCGATAGCTGAACAGCAGCACGAGCGCGGCGATCGTGGAGAAGGCCCACAGGGTGATCCGGCGCATCATTCCTCGCTTACCAGGAGAAGAGTTCGGTGTGCAGGCGGGCGGCGGGCACCCCGGCGGCCCGGGCGGCGCTGTGCGCGGCCTCGGTCCAGGCGTCGGGGCCGCACAGGTAGACGTCGGCCTTCGCGACGGCCGGGGCCAGGCGGCGCAGGGCGTCCACGTCCGTATCGCGGTGGCCGGCCGGAAGCCACGAGCCGTCGGCGGCGCGCGGGCCCACCAGATACTTGACCGCCACGCCGCGCTTGGCCGCGAACCATGTGAGCTCGGGCCGGAACGCGACCTCGGCCTCGCTACGGGCGCGGTAGACGAGCGTCGCCTGTCCGTGCTTGTACGGCAGCTCGCCCAGCAACGACAGCAGCGGCGTGATGCCGATGCCGCAGGCGAGCAGCACGACCGGCCCTCCCTGGTACGACTCGCCGGTCAGCCGCCCGTAGGGACCCTCGATCAGGGCCCGGGTGCCGCGCTTGAGCGAGCCCACCCGGGAGCTGCCGTCACCCGAGTCCTTCACCGTGATGCGCAGGTGCTCGCCGTCCGGCGCGGCCGACAGCGAGAACGGGTGCGACCTGGTCCAGCCCGGCCCGTCCAGGAAGCGCCACTGGAAGAACTGCCCGGCCCGCGCCGGCAGACGGCCGAGGTCGCGCCCGGTGAGGTAGACCGACGTCAGGCCCGGCCCTTCAGGGACCACCCGGTCGACCACCAGGCGGTGGCGGCGGTTGCGCAGCAGCGGCAGGCCCAGCCGGAAGAGCAGCACCGCCCCGGCCGCCACGCCCCAGAGCGTCCACCAATAGGCGGCGGCCCAGGCCGAGCCGACGAAGTCGGAGCCCGACCACAGCTGGTGCGGCAGGGCCAGGCCCGCTCCCAGGTACGCGTAGAGGTGCAGCAGGTGCCACGACTCGTACCGGAGGCGGCGCCGCGCCGCCCGCACCGACGTCACCACCACCATGACCAGGGCGAGCGTGCCCGCCGCGGCCAGCAGCATGCCCGGGAAGTTCCAGATCATCGTCCAGAGCTGGGCGAACGGGTTGGTCCGGGCGGTGCCCGCGTAGCCGGCGGTGATCAGCACGACGTGCGCCACCATCATCCAGAACGAGGTGAAACCGGACCAGCGGTGCCAGCGGGCGAGCTTGTCCTGGCCGAAGGCGCGCTCCACCATCGGGACGCGGGCCATGGTCAGCACCTGCAGAAGCAGCAGATCGGAGGCCCAGAGGCCGAAGAGGCGGCCGATCGAGGAGACGGCTCCGGCGCCGCCATCGCCCACCGACTGGAGTCCGCCGTGGCTCACCCAGAGCGCGGTCACCACGAGCAGTGTGGCGCCGGCGAGGACGCCACCGGCGTCACCCCACCAGCGTGGCGTCGCGGGAGGCCCGGATCGGGGTGGCGCCTGTCGTCCGGCGCCGGGTCTGGCCGTGATCGTCATGAGGCAACCATGACCCGGTTAGATGAAGCCTCAAGTAAACGAGACTAAGAGCTCCCTAAGAGTCCGACTCCAGCACGGCGAGCAGCCGCCGGACCGCGGGCAGCGCCTCCCGCACGGCGTCCCGGTCGGCCTCGTCCAGCCCCTCCAGCGCCGCCGCCAGCACCGCGTCCTGCGTCTCTCCCCACGAGGCCAGGTGTTTCTCACCCTGGGCGGTCAGGTTCAGGCGGGCGACACGACGATCGGTTTCATCCCGTACGCGGGTGATCAGCCCCGCCGTCACGAGCTCGCCGATGATGGTCGAGACCGTGTTCGGAACCAGCTGGAGCAGCTCGGCCGCCGCGCGCGTGCCGATGCCCGGATGGGCCTCGACGGCCCGCAGCACCTCGACCTGGGCCATCGAGAGCCGGTCGACCGAAGCGACCCGCCGGACGGCCCGCCGCAGCACCCGGCCCAGCGCGCCGAAGACGGTCATCTGCCGGGCCAGCTCGAGGGAGTCGTTCTGTGCCATCATCACTACCCTACGGCTCCGTGCAAATTGCATGCGGTTGACCCTTTTGCAAGAGCTCTGGACTGATCTTCGTGTGGCTGGCACACTGCGCCCTGTGACTAGATCACTGATTGTGCTGGGTTGCGAGCTTCCCCTGAGCTCGGGCGTGAAGTGCAATGTGGTGACGCATCGCCGATGCGCCGACTGCGGGCGGCGCATCTGCCGCTCCCACTCGGCGCTGATGGCCGATCAGCTCACCGTGGCCGCGCAGTGCAAGGAGTGCGAGGCCCGCCCCAGGGTCCCCCGCAACCGGGGCTGGTTCCGCCGCCGCTGACGACGCTGTTCCCGGCGCCCGTCACCGGCGCCAGGCGAAGTCCCGCCGTGGGTGGATCGGGAAGAGGCGCCGCGACGAGCGCGGGGAACGCTGGGGGTTGAGCGCCGGCAGCCGTACGGTGAAGGTCGCGCCCAGCCCGGGACGGCCCTCGGCCGTGATGGTGCCGCCGTGGCTGGTCACGACCTCCTTCAGGAGGGCCAGGCCCAGGCCGAAGCGGCGTTCGCCCGCGCCGGCGCCGCGGTGGAAGCGGTCGAAGATGTGGTCGGCGTCGGCCGGGTCGAAGCCGTCCCCGGTGTCGGCCACCACCACCTCGGCCCGGTCGCGGTCGGCCCGCACGCTCACCGTGATGCGGCCGCCGGCCGGTGTGTGCTTCAAGGAGTTGGCCAGCAGCTCGCAGACGACGCGCCGCAGCGCCGATTCGACGCCGGCCACCAGCACCGGGCCGCCGGGCGTGGAACAGGTCAGCGTCACCTCGCGTTCGGCCGCCCGCTCGGCCTCGCCGGCCGCGGCCGCCGTGGCCAGGGCGGTCAGGTCGACCGCCTCGGCCGCCGGGCGGTGCCGGGGGTCGGCCGCGAGCTGCGCCGACAGCAGCAGCTCGTCGACGATCTCGCCCAGCTGCCGGGTGGTGCCGATGAGCCGCTCCAGGTCGCGCCGCTCGGGCCGCCCGGTGCGGCGGGCCAGCATCTGGGCCCGGGTGTGGACCTGGGCGATGGGCGTGCGCAGCTCGTGGCTGGCGTCGGCCACGAAGCGCCGCTGCCGCGACAGCGCCTCGGCCAGCGGCGCCACCGAGCGCTGGGCCACGACGGCGCCGGTGGCCATGGCGGCCAGCAGGCCGGCCAGGGCGGCCACGGCGAACGCCCACAGCAGGTGCCGCCGGTCGGCCAGCTGGTAGCGGGCGTCGAAGACGACCTGCACGACGCCGCGGGCGGTGGACTCGGTCCGTACGTGATAGGTCGTGCCGTTGCGGGCGACCGTCGTGATCTCCCGGTCGCCGCCGGCCGCCACCCGGTCCAGGGCGGCCCGCAACGGGAATCCGGTGGGCGGTGCGACCGGCCCGGCGCTCACGACACCGGACGACAAGGTGATGATCCAGTTGCAGCCGACCGGGCCCGAGACCGTGCCGTGCTCGGCGCCCCAGGCCAGCTCCCGCTGGATCTGCCGTTCCTGGTTGGCGACCAGCGTGGCGTACGCGATGCCACCGACCAGAGTCAGCAGCACGCCCACGGCGAGCCCCACGAACAGGCCCATCCGCAGCCGGGCCCGGCGCACGAGGGCACGTTCCGAGCCGGTCACAGCGAACCCAGCCGATAGCCGAGGCCGTGAACGGTGCGGACCACGGCCCGCCCGAGCTTGCGCCGCAGGTAGTAGACGTACGTGTCCACGATGGACGCGGCGGCGGCCTCGTCGAAGACGCGGCTGCGCAGCTGCGAGCGCGAGTGCACGTTGTGCGGCCGGGCGGCCAGCACCCGCAGCAGCTCGAACTCGCGGGCCGACAGGGCCACCCGCCCGCCGTCGGGCAGCACGACGTCGCGCAGGGCCAGATCGAGCAGCCCGCCGCCGCCGATGCGCAGCACGTCGGCCGGCTCCGGCGTGCGCCTGCAGAGGGCGCGCAGGCGGGCGCTGAGCTCGTCGAGGTCGAAGGGCTTGGCCAGATAGTCGTCGGCCCCCGCGTCCAGCCCGGCGATGCGGTCGCCGACGGTGCCGAGCGCGGTGAGCATCAGCGCCCGGGCCGGCACCGCCCGCGCCCGCAGCCGGGCGAGCAGATCGAGCCCGTCGAGCGCGGGTAAGAGACGATCGATGACCATCACGTCGTACGGCCGGGTGAGCCCCAGATGCAGCCCGCGCTGCCCGTCCGGGGCCCGGTCGACCTCGTAGCCGTCGTCGGTCAGCACGTCGGAGAGCATCTCGCTCAGCTCCACGTCGTCCTCGACGAGCAGAAGCCGGTGTGATCGTCCACCTCGCACCGATTGACGATGACATATCCGGCTGGTCTCTGACCAGAAGAATGTTGTCATCTCAACTTTTCCCAGTCCGACCCGGCACCGCCTCACCCCGCCGGTCGAGCTCACCTGACCCCGAGCGTCAGGCGCTCCGCCTGCCCCTGAAGCGCGGCAGCGGTCCTGAACGCGGAGCGTAGGCTGCGTTCCATGATCCAAGGGCAGCGTCTGGTAGCCGGCGACCTGGTCGCGCTGGTGTCCCCATCGGGGGCCATCGACCCGGCACGGACGGAGGCCGCGGCAAGCACCCTGGAGAAGTGGGGCTTGCGAGTCCGGGTAGGCGCCAACGCTCACAGCCGCCACGGAAACCTGGCCGGCACCGACGACCAGCGCCTGGCCGACTTGAACAACGCCTTGCGCGACCCGTCCGTGCGAGCCATCCTCTGCCTGCGAGGCGGCTACGGAATGCAGCGCATAGTCGACGGCGTCGACTTCAACGCCGTACGAGCCGACCCCAAGCTGATCGCCGGCTTCTCCGACATCACCGCCCTCCACGCGGCCCTGTGGCACGAGACCGGCTTGGCCACGATCCACGGCCCCACCGCCGGCCAGCTCGACCGGGGCCCCGACACCCTTTCCGCCCAGTCCTTGCGACACGCCCTGATGACCTCCACTCCAGTGCAGGTCGAAGCCGACAGCGCGGAGGACACGTTCCCGGTACGTGTGCCCGGCCTCGCCGAGGGCCCTTTGCTGGGCGGCAACTTGGCCATGCTGACCTCCACGATCGGCACCCCACACGCCCTGAACACCACAGGCGCGATCCTCTTGCTGGAGGACGTGAACGAGGAGCCCTACCGGGTAGACCGCATGCTGGTCCACCTACGCCGCGCCGGTTGGCTCTCCAACCTGGCCGGCATAGCCATAGGCCAGTTCACCGACTGCACGGACCTCGACCCAAGCCCTCCGGTGATCGACTACCTGTCAGCCGAGCTGGGCCAGTTGGGCGTCCCCGTCCTGGGCGGCCTCCCGATAGGCCACGGCCCCGAACAGACAGCCGTAGGCCTAGGCGTCCACGCCCACCTGAACGCAACAGCCGGCTCCCTAACCGTCGCCGCCCCCGCCCTCTAACCCACCCGCGCCCCGCGCTGCACCTCCTGCGCCGCCCGGCGCCGTCGTCTCGCTCGCACTGCCCCACCCCTCTGCGCCCGGTTCGCGCGGGGCCGCCCCTCACTCTGCCGGGCGATGCACATCACTTGCTGACGTGTCAGCAAAGTTCTAGGTTTGCTGACGTGTCAGGAAGAATGACGGCCGCGGAGCGGCGTGTGTGGCAGAACTTCATCGTTCTGGGCGAGGTCGTGCGACGGGAGGTGGGCCGGGACCTGTGGGCCGACGCGCAGCTCTCGGAGGCCGATTTCACGGTGCTCGCCCAACTCGCTTCGGCGCCCGACGGCACCATGCGCTCCACCGGCTGCGCCCGGGCCCTCGGCTGGGACACGGGCCGCCTCTCCCATCAGCTGCGGCGCATGGAGGAGCGCGGTCTGGTGCGCCGGGGCCGCGGCGAGGCCGGCGACGGCCGTGCCGCAGTGGTCGCCCTGACCGATGAGGGCCGCACCGCCTATCGCAAGGCGCTCGGCCCTCACCTGCGCTCGGCCCGGAGCTGGTTCACCGAGGCCCTCGACCCCGAGCAGCTCGACCATCTCGACACCACCCTGCAGACCTTGCTCGACCACGTGCAGAAGAAAGCTGAGCACACCAAATGAGCACAACCACCTTCGAGTCGCCCACTTGGGCAACCTCAGGCACCGACCTCACCGGCAAGACCGTGCTGATCATCGGCGGCGCCGGCGGCGTCGGCGAGGGCGTCACCCGAGCCCTGCTGGACAGGGGCGCCACCGTCGTCGTCACCTCACGGCGGCAGGGCACGCTCGACGACTTCGCCGCCCGTGTCGGCGACCCTCGGCTTCACGGCGAGACCCTGGACCTGCTCGACCCGGCGCTCGGTGAACGCGCGACCGAATTGAAGACCGCGTACGGACAGTTCGCCGGTGTGGTCCTGAGCGTCGCCGACTGGGGCCGCCAGGGCCGCAAGCCGTTGCTGGCGCTCACCGACGCCGAGTGGGACGAGCTGATCCTGCAGAACCAGACCACGATCTTCCGCGCCTACCGTGCCTTCCTCCCGGTGCTCGCCCCCGGCGGGATGATCGCGCAGCTCAACGGCCTGAGCGCCGACCTGCCCTTTCCCGGTGCCGGCGGCGTAGCGCTGACCGCGGCCGCCACCAAGTCGATGACCAGGACCATCGCCGCCGAGCTCGGCGGGCGCGGCCCCCGGGTCTACGAGGTGATCCTCGGCGTGATCCGCACCCGAGCCCGTCAGCTGGCCGGCGTCGACGACGAGCGCTGGATCCCGGCCACCCACGTCGGCACCCACATCGCCGAACTGGTCGCCGGCTCCAGCCCGCTCGCCGGCGAGGACCTGCACTACTTCGTGGACCTCACCGAAGGCCCGCACCCCGCCTGAACCGCCATCCGGCGGGTACGTTCGAGGAGCTTTCCGATGCTTGAAGTCGTCAGGCCCGGCGACCGGCTCTACCCGGCCGTCCGGGATGTCTACACCGCCACCGGCCGACCGGCCGCCGTGGCCCGGCCGTCCTCCACCGCCGAGGTCGTCGAAGCCTTGCGCCTCGCCCGTGACGCCGGCGGCCCGCTGTCGGTGCGCAGCGGCGGCCACGGGATCAGCAGCGTCGCCACCAACGTGGACGGCACCGTCATCGACCTCGGCCGCCTGAACACCGTCGAGCGAATCGACGGAGATCTGGTCCGCATCGGCCCAGGAGCTCGATGGGGCGACGTCGCCGCCGCGTTGCACCCATGGGGTCTGGCGATCAGCTCGGGCGATTCCGGCGACGTCGGTGTCGGCGGCCTCGCCACCACCGGCGGGATCGGCCTCATGGGCCGGGCGCACGGTCTCACGATCGACCACCTGGTCGCGGCCGAACTCGTCACCGCCGACGGCATGACGCGGCGGGTCGACGCCGAGCACGACCCTGACCTTTTCTGGGCTCTCCGCGGCGCCGGGGCGAACATCGGCATCGTCACATCGTTCGACTTCCGGGCCGACCGCGTGCCTGTGGTCGGCCACGCCACCCTGCAGTACCAGATCGACGACGTCGAGCGATTCCTTCGCGCCTGGGGCGAGACGGTCGAGTCGGCGCCCCGTGAGATCTCGGCTTTCCTCTACCTGATGGGTGGCGGCTTCGCGCTCGCCACCGTCGTCTACGCCGGGGACGACCCGCAACGGGCCGGCCGCGCCTTCGGGCCCTTCACGGCCGTCGCGCCCGTGCTCGGCCAGCGCGCGCAACTCGTGCCCTACGCTGGGGTGGTCGCACCCACCCACGCCCCGCACCGCGGACAACAGGGAGCGACCACGCACACCGGACTCGTGGTCCACCTCGATGATCCGATCGCCGCCCGGCTGGCCGAGCTCGCCGGGTCCGGCGCCGCCGAGATGCTCCAGATCCGCTCGACCGGCGGTGCCGTCAACGACATCGCGGAGGACGCCACCGCGTACGCCCACCGCCACCAGAACTTCTCGGTGACCGCCATCTCCAGCACCGGAGGGCGGACCTTCGACGAGGCCTGGGAGCGGGTGCGGCCGGTGGTGGACGGGCTCTACCTGAGCTTCGAGACCGGCTTCTCCAGCGAGCTGCTCGACGCCGCCTTCCCGGCGGCGACCCTCAGCCGCCTGCGGGACATCAAGCAGCTGGTCGACCCGGACGACGTCTTCAACCAGAACTTCCCGGTGGCGGCGCCGGTCCGGACCTGAGGAACGACGCTCCAGGCGGCGGAAGGCGAGGCAGAAGACCACGAGAACCGCGGCCAGGACGGGCAGCCACACGAGCCGGGCGAGGATCCAGCCGGGGCCTGCCGGCATGGTGTGCAGGCCCGGCACCGCCCGGCCGGCCGTCAGCGCCACCGCGGTCAAGGTGATCAGAGCGCTCTGGTGCCAGAGAAAGACAGTCATGGCGTGCAGGTTGGTCAGGGCCACGGGCAACCACGCCGCCGGGCGCGAGAGCCATCGGCGCAGCGGATCGAGCAGGAGGCCGGCGGCGCCGCACTGAGCCAATCCGAACGTCACGGCCGCGAGACTCGGCGGGTCGAGGTTGGAGAAACCGTCGCCCGGGACGCCGACCATCGACGCGGGATAGCCACACCAGCGAACCAGCACGACGGTCGCCGCGATGCCACCGAGAAGCAGCATCCAGAGGGTGGCTCGGTCGCGGAACCGGCCCCGCGCCCACGCCATTCCGAGCGTGAAGGGGACCGCCCAGCCGGCAGCCACATTGACCAAGCCGAGCTCGGCCGGCCCGTCGAGTCCGAGCCGGACGAGGTCGATCGCCGCGACAGCGGCCAGCGGCCACACCGGATGGACATGGCGGAGCAGGGGCGCAGCAGCCGTCAACGCGGCGAACACCAGCAGGAACCACAGCGGGCTCAACACAAGCCTCACCGGCGCGCCCGGCGCGAGAAGGGCGACCACGCTCCACACGGCCACCAGAGCGCCGACCGGGCGGAACAATCTGGAGAGCCGCGCCGAGATCCACGGGCCATAACGCGCGCCGGGCCGCGTCATCAGGCCGCCCACGAGGAAGAAGACCGCGAGGGTCTGGAACAGCCAGCTCACCGGCACGAGGCGAGGCTCGTAATGCAACGGGCTCGACGTGTGGAAGCCGGCGTCGAGCGCGGTGACCAGCCAATGACCGAGCACCACGCCCAGCACGGCGACGGCCCGCAACCCGTCGACGCCACGGTCGCGTCCTGGTGGCGTCGCCGCAGAGATTCGCCGAACCAGTGCCTTCATCGCCGCCCCTCACGCCGGATTGGTCTTGCCGACGAAGGTACGGAGAAGGACCGGAGAAGTCGTCAGACCACGGTATGACCGACCCAGGTATGACGACAGGCGAGGCGCGCGGTGTGAGGCTTCAGGGGCGACAACGACAGGAGGCAGATCATGCGGACCGAGGGAGAGGCACGACAAGCGGCGTTCCCGTCGCCGGGTCCGGAACAACCAGCGCCGCCAGCCCGAAAACATCGGCCAGCAGCTCCACCGTGAAGACCGACTCGGGGGAGCCCTGCGCCACGATACGGCCGTCCTTCATGGCCACCACGTGGTGGGCGTAACGAGCCGCCAGGTTCAGATCATGCAGGACCATGACGATGGTCCGGCCACGCTCCCGGTGGAGGCGGGCCACCAGATCGAGCACGTCGATCTGGTGACTCAGGTCCAGATAGGTCGTCGGTTCGTCCAGCAGAAGGACCTCTGTGCCCTGGGCCAGGGCCATGGAGATCCAGGCGCGCTGGCGCTGGCCTCCGGAGAGGGCGTCCACCGGGCGCTCGGCCAGCTCCCGCATGTCGGTCCACTCGAGGGCCTCGGTCACGACGCTCTGGTCGGTGGGCGACCACTGGCGGAACCAGTTCTGGTGCGGGTGCCGGCCCCGCATGACCAGGTCGGCGACCGTCAGGCCGTCGGGTGCGACCGGGCTCTGGGGCAGCAGGCCGATGATGCGGGCGACTTCGCGGGTGGGCATCTTGTCGACGCGCCGGCCGTCGAGGAGCACCTCGCCGTCGCGGGGGCGCAGCAGGCGGCCGAGGGCGCGCAGCAGGGTCGACTTGCCGCAGCCGTTCGGCCCGACCACCGCGGTGATCGCGCCGTCCGGGATGTCCAGGTCGAGCCCGTCCACGACGATGTCCTCGCCGTAGCCGAGCCGAAGGCCACGCGCCCGCAGCCGCGGCTCGCGCGACGCGGCCGGGGCCGGGGCCGCGATGGAGGGGGTCACATCGACCGAGAGCGGGGCCTCGGGGGAGGGCGCGGTGGACTGCGGGGCGGGCTGGGCGGTGAGGTGCTCGTTGTTGGCCGCGGTCATCGGTGACGCTCCGAGCTCGTCAGGACGGTCATGCGGACACCCTTCGATTGACGCGTACGAGCAGCCAGAGCAGATAGGGGGCGCCGACGACAGCTGTCACCAGGCCTACCGGCAGTTCGCGGTTGGGCAGGACCGTTCGGGCGGCCAGGTCGGCGGCCACGACCAGCAGGGCGCCGAGAATCGCGGAGACCACCAGCGGCGGGCGTGAGCCGCCGCAGAGACGGAGGGCGATCTGGGGGACCACGAAGGCGACGAACTCGATCGGGCCGGCGGCGGCCACCGCGGCCGCGGCCAGGGCTACCGCGGTGAGGACGACCGCCAGGCGGGCCAGTTGGAGACGTATGCCCAAGGCCTGGGCCACGTCGTCGTCGAACTGCATCGCCTGCAGGGTGAAGGCCGTGGCCACGGCCAGGGGGAGGAGGACGACCAGCGCTATCGAGAGGGGGCGGACCTGGGTCCATTCGGCGCCGGCGACCGAGCCGTTGAGCCAGATCGTGGCTCGGGTGGCGTCGACGATCTCGGCGCGGACCAGGAACCAGGAGATGCCGGCGGTGAGGATCTCGCCTACGCCGATGCCTACGAGCACCAGGCGGAAGCCGTCGATACCCCGGCGCCAGGCCAGGACGTAGACGAGCACGGCGGTGACCAGCGCCCCGGCCAGCGCCGCCACCGGCACCGCGGAGGAGGAGTAGCCGAGGACGATGACGGCGACCGCGCCGAGCGACGCCCCGTGTGTCACCCCCAGGACGTCGGGGCTGGCCAAAGGGTTGCGGGCGAAGGTCTGGGTGAGCGCGCCCGAGACGGCCAGGGCCGCGCCCACGAGCAGGGCGACGAGGATGCGGGGGAGGCGCAGGTCGAGCACGATCAGCTTCTGGGCGGGGGTGCCACCGCCCAGAAGCACCTGGACGACGTCGCCGGGGGCGATCGTGAAGCTGCCGTGGCCGATGCTGAAGACGGCGATCGCCAGGGCCGCGACCAGGCCGGCTGCGCCGACGGCCACGGCGCGCGGTGAGACTGTGCCCGAGATGGGGCCTGCCTGGACCACGCGCCGGCCGGCGGGGGACAAGGGGGCCGCGGGTGCGGGGGGTGCGGGGGGTGCTTGGGTCACAGCTTGACAACCCCTCGGCGGCGGCGGACCAGGGCGATGAAGAAGGGGGCGCCTACGGCGGCCAGGACGATTCCGGTCTGCAGCTCGCCCGGGCTGACGACGATGCGGCCCAGGACGTCGGCCAGCAGCAGCAACGTGGCGCCGGCCAAGGCCGAGCAAGGGATCAGCCAGCGGTGGTCGGGGCCCGTGAAGGTGCGGGCCACGTGCGGGACGATCAGGCCCAGGAAGCCGATCGGGCCGCAGGCCGCGGTGGCGGCGCCGGCCAGCAGGACGATGGCTGTCACGCCTACCACCCGGGCCGTCATCACCCGCTGGCCCAGGGCGCGGGCCACGTCCTCGCCCAGGCCCAGGGCGTTCAGGGCCGGTGCGTTCACGAAGGCCAGCAGCAGGCCGAGCACGATGAACGGGAGCACCTGCACCGCCACGTCGGCGTCGCGGCCGGACAAGGAGCCGACCACCCAGAAGCGGAAGACGTTCAGGCTGGCGTCGTCCGACAGGAGCAGGGACTGCGTGAACGATGCCAGCAGGGCGCTGATCGCCATGCCGGCCAGGGCCAGCGTCACCGGGGTCGGGCCTCCGCGGCGGCCCGACGCTATGCCGAAGACGGCCACGCTCGCGGCCAGGGCGCCGGCGAACGCGAACCAGATGTAGCCGGTGAGCTCGGCCGTGCCCCACTGGATGCCGATCACCACCGCGAAGGACGCCCCGGCCGAGATGCCCAGCAGGCCCGGGTCGGCCAGCGGGTTGCGGGTGTGACCCTGGATCAGGGCGCCCGCCGCGCCCAGCGCCAGTCCGACCAGGACGCCCAGGACGGTACGGGGCAGGCGCAGCTCCCGCACGATCGCCGTGGCCGGCGCGGCCGGATCCGGGTCGGTGACCGCCTGCCACACCGCGGCGGGGCTGAGCCACTGTGCACCGATCGCCAAGCTCAACACCACGGCCACGGTCACCGCCGCGAGCAGTGTGACCAGCACCCACACCCGACGGGACGGACCGGCGAGCCGGACATCGACCGACAACTGTCCCTCCCAAGAAAACCCAGCACAGTGGGCATCCGTGCCAACTAACAGTGCACAGTCTCGTGCAATCCGTCGATGGAAGGTTAGCCTTACCAAAACCGGGACCCGGCCTTGCCCCCACGAACGGACGTCGCTTAGCTTAGGCAAACCTAACCTGCGAACGTGAGGTCCGAAATGTCCTTAGCCAGACGTGTCTTCGCGGCGGGAATCGCCGCCAGCGCCGGGCTTGCCCTGCTCAGCGGGTGTGGAGGCGATGACGCCGACGGCGCCGCGGCGCCCGGTGCGTCCACTGCGGCCGCCGCCAGTTTCCCGGTCTCGCTGACCCACAAGCTGGGTACCGCCGAGGTCAAGGCCGCTCCACAGCGGATCGTGGCGCTCTCCGACGCCGACCTCGACGCGCTGCTCATGCTCGGCGTGCAGCCCGTCGGCGTGGCCGAGTCGTCCGGGCCGGACGGCATCACCGAGTGGGCCAAGCCCCTGCTCACCTCCAAGCCCACCGTGCTCACGGCCGGTGACACCGGCTTCGACGTGGAGAAGATCGCGGCGCTGGCGCCCGACCTCATCCTGGCCGGCGGCGACTACTACATCGACGACGAGTACGCCAAGCTCAGCAAGCTCGCGCCGACCACCGCCTACGAGACCACCGGCGCCTTCGAGGACCCGTGGCAGACCACCCTCAAGCAGGTGGCCAAGGCGATCGGCCAGGACGCCAAGGCCGACCCGATCATCGCCGACGTCGAGGGGAAGATCGCCAAGGCGAAGACCGACCACCCGGAGCTGGCCGGCAAGGAGTTCACGCTCAGCCAGATGTGGGAGGCCGGCTCGATCGGCGTGCTGCGCTCCGACAAGGACGCCGGCGTCAAGATGCTCAACGACTTCGGCATGAAGCTGGCGCCGGCCGTGGCCGCGCTCAAGGGTGACGACTTCGCCGTCCAGCTCAGCCTGGAGAAGGTCGGCGTGCTCGACGCCGACACCACGCTGATCTACTACGCCGAGCCGTCGCTGCAGCCCACCCTCGAGGGCAACACGCTGTTCAAGAACCTCGCCTCGGTCAAGCGCAAGTCGTACGTCGCCCTGACCGGCCCGCAGTTCAGCTCGCTGCGTACCCCGACGCCGCTGTCGGTGCAGTACATCATCACCGACGTGCTGCCGACGATCGCCACCGCGGCCAAGGCAGCTTCCTGAGTGTCCACCCGTGAGGTGACGGTCGGTCTCGCCGCGGCCGTGGTCGCGGCGGGGCCACCTCCGGCCCCCGTACTGACGCCACCCTGGTCCCTGCGCCTCATCGACCCCGGCGGCGGCGATCCCGAGCTCGTCAGCCGCTGGATGAACGAGCCGCACGTCGAGAAGTTCTGGGAGCAGGCGTGGCCGCCCGCGCGGTGGGCCGATGCCATCGCCGAGCAGCTCAAGGGCGACTTCTCCAGGCCTTACATCATTTTGTACGACGGTGAGCCGCTCGCGTACGTCGAGATCTACCGGACGCCGCGGGACGTCGTCGGGCAGGTGTACGACGCCGGCCCGTACGACCTCGGAATCCATCTGGCCATCGGCGACAAGACCCGAACCGGGCGCGGGCTCGGGCGCGCCATGGTGCGGGCCGTCGCCGCCGGCCTCCACCAGAGTGATCCCCGTACGGGAAGGATCCTGGCCGATCCTGACGAGCGGCACGTGGTGGCCCGGCGCATGTTCGAGGGCGCGGATTTTCAGTTGATGGGTGTCCGAGATCTTGGACACAAGCGGGCTGCGCTGCACATCTACGACTTATCCGCAGAAAGAGGGAGATGAATCCTTTACTCACGCGAAACGATCAGGTAAGCCTTACCTAACAAACCCCCGAAGGAAGAGCGCTGATGACCGCATCCCTGAGCCTCGAACGTCTGCGCAGCGACGTCGCCGAGGTGCTCGCCGAGGAGCCCGGCACGTTCGCCGACGACGACAACCTCATCGACCGCGGCCTCGACTCGATCCGGCTCATGAGCCTCGCGACCCGGTGGCGTGAGGCCGGATTCGAGGCCGGATACCTCGATCTGGCGCAGGAGCCCACTGTGAAGGCCTGGTACACCCTGGTGGAGGCGCAGCGATGAGCCCGGTTGTCGAGAACGCCGACGTGGTCGTGGTGGGCGGTGGCCCCGGCGGCTCGACCGTCTCCACCCTGCTCGCCAAGCGCGGTCACAGCGTGGTGCTGCTGGAGAAGGAGAAGTTCCCGCGCTACCAGATCGGCGAGTCGCTGCTGCCGTCCACGGTGCACGGCATCGGCCGCCTGCTGGGCGTCACCGAGGAGCTCGAGAAGGCCGCGTTCACGGTCAAGCGCGGCGGCAGCTTCCGCTGGGGCACCAACCCGGTCCCGTGGAACTTCCTGTTCGCGGTCGCCCCCGAGCTGTCCGGCCCGACCTCGTACGCCTACCAGGTCGAGCGCATGAAGTTCGACGAGATCCTGCTGCGCAACGCCGCCGCCAACGGCGTCGACGTGCGCGAGGAGAGCGCGGTCACCGAGGTCATCGCCGACGATGAGCGGGTACGCGGCGTCCGGTACACCGGCACCGACGGCGTGCAGCGCGAGATCCGGGCGTCCTTCGTGGTCGACGCCTCCGGCAACCGCAGCCGGATCCACCAGAACGTGCGCGGCGAACGGATCTACTCCGACTTCTTCAAGAACATCGCCATCTTCGGCTACTTCGAGGGCGGCAAGCGCCTGCCGGCACCCGACTCCGGCAACATCCTGTGCGCCGCCTTCGACGAGGGCTGGATCTGGTACATCCCGCTGTCGGACACGCTCACCAGCGTCGGCGCGGTCATCTCGCGCGAGCACGCGGCCAAGCTCCAGGGCGACCAGGAGACCTCGCTGCGCGGCTTCATCGACCGCTGCGAGATCGTCAAGGGCTTCCTGAGCGACGCGACCCGGGTCACCGAGGGCACGTACGGTGAGATCCGCACCCGCAAGGACTACTCGTACACCAACAGCTCGTTCCACCGCCCCGGCATGGTGCTGGTGGGCGACGCGGCCTGCTTCATCGACCCGGTCTTCTCGACCGGGGTGCACCTGTCGACGTACGCGGGCCTGCTCGCCGCCCGTTCCATCAACAGCGTGCTGGCCGGCGACATCACCGAGGACCGCGCCTTCGAGGAGTTCGAGGGCCGCTACCGCCGCGAGTACCGCGTGTTCTACGAGTTCCTGTCGGCCTTCTACGACATGCAGAGCAACGAGGACTCGTACTTCTGGAAGGCCCGCAAGGTCACCAACCTGGAGGCGACCGACCTCGAGGCGTTCGCCACCCTGGTCGGAGGCGTGCACTCCGGCGAGCAGGCCTTCACCAACGCCGGCGCGCTGGTCGAGGAGTTCCAGAAGTCGTCGGCCGGCCTGGCCGACGCGGTCGAGCGCACCGGCAGCATGCAGACCGAGTCCGGCGAGCGCATGCACCACCTGTTCGGCACTCCCGTGGTGCGCGAGGTGATGACCGAGATGAACAACATCCAGGTCCGCGGTGTGCGCGGCGAGGACGCGTTCGAGGCTCCGCTGCTCGAGGCCGGCCTCGTGCCCAGCCCGGACGGTCTGGCGTGGACGGAGGAGGCCAAGTGACGACGAATCCCTTCGAGGACGAGGACGGCCGCTACCTCGTGCTGGTCAACGACGAGAACCAGCACTCGCTGTGGCCGGTCTTCGCCGAGGTCCCGGCCGGCTGGCGGATCGTGTTCGGCGAGGACAGCCGGGCCGCCTGCCTCGAGTACGTCGAGAAGAACTGGACCGATCTGCGCCCCAAGAGCCTGATCGACCGGATGGACGCGGCCTAACCGCTGCCCTGTTCCGCGGGACCGCCGCGCCGACCGACACCGGCGCGGCGGGCTCCGCCCTGCGCTCAGCACCGCAAGGAGCCCACGACCGTGCCCGATCCCCTCGAACTCTCCGCCGCCCAGGCCGGTGTCTGGTACGCACAGCACCTCGACCCGGGACCCGCCTTCACCACCGCCGCCGCCGTGGACATCGACGGCGACATCGACCCCTCGCTCTTCGAGCGGGCCTTGCGGTGGGTGCTCGGCGAGGCCGAGGCGCTGCGCGCTCGATTCGGGGGTACGCCCGAGGAGCCGCGCCAGGAGATCGTGGCCGACCCGGACTGGCGGCTCCAGCTGCTCGACCTCGGCGACGCCGAGACCGACCAGTGGATGCGGGCCGATCTCGCCACCCCTATCGATTTAGCAGCGGGCCCGGTCTTCGCGGAGGCGCTGATCCGCCGCGGCCCCGGGCGCTGGACCTGGTACCAGCGCTGCCACCACATCGTCATGGACGCCTACACCTCGGCGCTTGTGGCGCAGCGGGTCGCGGCCGTCTACACCGCCCTGGCCAACGACGAGACGCCCTCGCCCAACCCGTTCGGTTCGCTGGCCGACGTGGTCGCCGAGGACGCCGCCTACCGCTCGTCGGCCAAGCGGGAACAGGATCGCGCATTCTGGCGGGACCGGCTCGCGGGAGTCGAGGTTCCCGACCTGGCGGCCGGGCCGGCCCGGCCCAGTCCCACTTTCCTGCGCCACCGCGTCACGCTTGCGGCCACCGCCGGCCTCAACGGGCTCGGCGCCACCCGGGTCGAGGCGATCCTGGCCGCCACGGCCCTGTACGTGCACCGGCTCACCGGAAGCGACGAGGTCGTGCTGGGCCTGCCGATGATGGGACGGCTCGGCTCGGTCGCGGCCCGGGTCCCGGTCACCGCGGTCAACGTGGTGCCGTTGCGGATCCCGGTCAGCCCGGCACAGAGCGTGGGCGACCTGGTCCGCCGGGTCGCCGGAGAGGTGAAGGCCATCCGGCCGCACCAGCGCTACCGCGGCGAGGACATCCGCCGCGACCTCGGCCTGGTCGGCGGCGAACGGCGGCTCGTCGGGCCGTGGGTGAACATCAAGCCGTTCGGCGCCTCGCTGAGCTTCGCCGGCCGGCGTGGCACCCCGCGCTACATCGCGGCCGGACCGGTCGACGACCTGTCGATCACCGTGGACGACCGGGGCGGTGACGTCCTCGAGGTGGTCCTCGACGGGAACCCGGCCCGCTACTTCCCGGACGAGCTGGAGGCGCACGCCGCGCGCTTCACCGCGCTGCTCACCACGCTCGCGGCGACCGGCCCGGACGTTCCCACCGGCCGCATCGGGCTGGCCGGCCGTCCGGCGGTCGACGGCACCGTTCAGCCACTGCCGTCCGAGGGCTTCGATTCCCTGTGGCGGGACCAGATTTCCCGTACGCCGTCGGCGGTGGCCGTGACGACGCCGGACGGTCCCACGCTCACCTACGCCGAGCTGGGCGCGAGGGTCGAGGAACTCGCGGCCCGGCTGTCCTCGCTCGGCGCGGCACCGGGCCGTATCGTCGCCGTCCGGCTGCCGCGCACGGCCGATCTGCTCGTCGCCCTGCTGGCGGTGCAGCGGACCGGCGCCGCCTATCTGCCGCTCGATCCGTCGTTCCCGGAGGAGCGGCTGGCCTGGATGCTGACCGACAGCGCCCCGGCCCTGCTGGTCGGCGAGGACGGCGTCTCCTCGCTCGAGCGGCCCGGATCCGTCAGCGAGGATGCAGCCTACGTTCTCTACACCTCGGGTTCGACCGGCCGGCCCAAGGGCGTGGTGGTCACCCGGCGCAACCTCGTCAACTTCCTGCTGTCGATGCGCGCGCTGATCCCGCTGACGGAACGGGATCGGCTCCTGGCCGTGACGACGGTCAGCTTCGACATCTCCGCGCTCGAGCTCTACCTGCCCTTGCTGAGCGGGGCCGCGGTGGTCATCGCGGCCAAGGAAGCGGTCCAGGACCCGGCCGTGCTGGCGGAAATGGTCGCCTCGACCGGCGCCACGGTCGTGCAGGCGACGCCCACGCTGTGGCGGGCGCTGACCGACGTGCCCGGGGGAACCTCGGCCGTGTCCGGGCTGCGCGTGCTCGTCGGCGGCGAGGCCCTGCCGCCGGACCTGGCGGTCGCCCTGCGCGAGACGGCGGCCTCGGTCACCAACCTGTACGGGCCGACCGAGACGACGATCTGGTCGACCGCCTCGCCCGTCGAGGCGGACGAGGTCACCGTCGGGCGTCCTATTTGGAACACCCGGGCCTACGTCCTCGACGCGGCGCTGCGGCCGGTGCCGGACGGCTTCCCGGGCGAGCTCTACCTCGCCGGTGAGGGCGTGGCGCTCGGATATCTGAACCGGCCCTCGCTGACAGCCTCCCGCTTCGTGGCCGACCCGTTCGTGCCGGGTGAGCGCATGTACCGCACCGGCGACCTGGCCCGGCGGCGGGCGAACGGCGATTTCGACGTGCTCGGGCGCGTGGACCACCAGGTGAAGCTGCGCGGCTTCCGCATCGAGCTCGGCGAGATCGAGGCCGCGCTGGCCGCCGCCGAGGGCGTGCGGCGGGCCGTCGCCCTGATCCGGGAGGACCGGCCGGGCGACCGGCGTCTCGTCGCGTATTTCGTCGGCACCGCCTCGCCGGCCGGGCTGCGCGAGACCCTCGCCTCGGCGCTGCCGGACTACATGGTGCCGGCCGCCTTCGTGGCGCTGGACGAGTTGCCGGCCACCCCCAACGGCAAGCTCGACCGCAACGCCCTGCCCGAGCCCGAGCTGGCCGGCGGTGGCGCCGAGGACGCGCTGCGCACCCCGCAGGAGGAGATGCTGGCCGGCGTCTTCACCGAGGTGCTCGGCGTGCCCGCGGTCGGCCGCCGCGACGACTTCTTCGCGCTCGGCGGCCATTCGCTGCTCGCGGCCCGGGTCGCGGCCCGGGTCCGTACCCTCTTCGGCGCCGACCTGTCGTTGCGCGACGTCTTCGACGCCCCGACGGTGGCCGCCCTGGCCGCCCGCCTCGGCACCGCCCGCCCGGCCCGGGCCATCACCCGCGGGTCCGGCGACGCGATGTCCTCGGCTCAGCGCCGCCTCTGGTTCCTGTCCCGCCTGGACGGCCCGAACCCGACGTACAACCTGCCCCTCGCCCTGGAATTCTCCGGTCCCCTCGATGTCGAGGCCCTGCGGGCCGCGCTGGGCGACCTGGTGGCCCGGCACGAACCGCTGCGGACGGTGTTCGCCGACCGCGACGGCGAGCCGCATCTGGTGGTCCGGGAGGCCGCGGTCGAGCTGCGGACCGGGACGCCGATCGCCGAGGCCGTGCGTGAGCCCTTCGACATCGCCGTCGAGGCCCCGATCCGGGCCCACCTCGTCGACAACGTCCTTCTCCTCGTCGTGCACCACATCGCCGGTGACGAGTGGTCCCTCACACCCATGCTCGACGATCTGGCCACCGCCTACGCGGCCCGGCTGGGCGGCGAGGCGCCCGCGTGGACGCCGCTGCCGGTCCGGTACTCCGATTACGCCGCCTGGCACAACGGGCTCGACCTGGACGGGCACGTCGACTACTGGCGTACGGCCCTCGCGGGCGTACCCGAATCGCTGCGCCTGCCCACCGATCGGCCCCGGCCGGCCCGCGCGAGCGAAGAGGGCGGCACGGTGACCTTCCCGGTCGGCGAGGGGCTGCGCGATCTGGCCCGGCGTCACGGCGTCACGCTCTTCATGACCGTGCAGGCCGCGGTGGCCGCGCTGCTCAGCCGGATGGGCGCCGGGGACGACATCCCGCTCGGCACGCCGGTCGCCGGCCGTGGCGACGACGCGCTCGAACGGCTCGTCGGATTCTTCGTCAACACCGTCGTTCTCCGTACGGACGTGAGCGGCGATCCCTGCTTCTCCGATCTGCTCCAGCGGGTCCGGGAAACCGATCTGGCCGCTCTGGCCCACCAGGATCTGCCGTTCGAGCGGCTCGTGGAGGAGCTCAACCCGGCCCGGTCCCTGGCCCACCATCCGCTCTTCCAGGTGATGGTCTCCTATCAGGCCGCGCTGCCCGAGGTCGCCGGATTCCCGGGCCTGACCGTGAAGCCGCGGCTCGTGGACACCGGCACGGCGAAGTTCGACCTCACTTTCGACGTCGCCGAACGGCCCGAGGGCCTGGCCGGCACCCTGGAATATCGGTCCGACCTGTTCGACCGGGAGACGGCGGAGGCGCTGGCGTCGCGGTTCACCCGCCTCCTGGCGGCGGTCACGGCCGCGCCGGACCGTCCCATCGCCGACATCGACCTGCTGACCGACGGCGAGCGCCGGGCGGTCACGTCCGGCTGGCAGGGTGTACGCCGGGAGGTCGCACCCCGGACCCTCGCCCAGCTCTTCACGGCCCAGGTCGCCGAACGGCCCGACGCCGTGGCCGTGGAGGACGGCGACCGCACGCTGACCTACCGCGAGCTCAACGCCCTCGCCAACCGCCTGGCCCACCGGCTGATCGCCTCCGGCGCCGGGCCGGAGCGGGTCGTCGCCGTGCGCCTGCCCCGCTCGGCCGAACTGCTGGTGGCCCTGCTGGCCGTCACCAAGACCGGCGCCGCCTGTCTGCCGCTCGACGTGCACCACCCGGCCGGCCGCGTCGCCCACCAGATCGCCGACGCCGCACCGGTTCTCACCGTCGAGTCCCTCGACGACCTGAGCGACGACGACTCCGAGCCCGCCGTCGAGACCGACCCGGCCACCGCGGCGTACGTCATCTACACCTCGGGATCGACCGGCCGCCCGAAGGGCGTCGTCGTCCCCCACGCCGGCCTGGCCGCGCTGGCCGAGTCGGTGCGGTCGGTCTTCGGCACCGGACCCGGGACCCGGGCCGCCCAGTTCGTCTCGCCCGCCGTGGACGTGGCCTTCAGCGAGCTCGCGGCCTCGATCCTGTCCGGCGGCACGCTCGTCGTCGTTCCCGAGGAGGCCCGGCTCGGCGCCGCCCTCGGCGAGTTCATCACCGAGCGCCGCCTGACCCACGCCGACCTGCCGCCCGCGCTGCTGGCCGCGCTGCCCACCGGCGCCGTCCCGGCCGGTGTCACCCTGACCGTCGGCGGCGAGGCCATCTCGCCCGAGGAGGTGCGCCGCTGGCGCGCCGGCCGCAAGCTCATCAACGCCTACGGCCCGACCGAGGCCACCGTCACCGCCACCACGTGGGAGGCGGCCGGCGGCCCGGTGCTCATCGGCCGCCCCGAGCTCAACCGCACGGCGCACGTCCTCGACGGCCGCCTGCGCCCGGTGCCGCCCGGCGTTCCCGGCGAGCTCTACCTGGGCGGCGAGGGCCTGGCCCGCGGATATCTGGGCCGGCCGGCGCTGACCGCCTCCCGGTTCGTGGCCGACCCGTTCGGCGCTCCCGGAAGCCGCCTCTACCGCACCGGCGACCTGGTCCGCCGCACCGCCGCCGGCGAGCTGGAGTTCCTGGGCCGCACCGACGACCAGGTCCAGATCCGTGGCTTCCGGGTCGAACCGGCCGAGGTCGAAGCCGTCCTCGGTGGACACCCCGATATCGCGCAGGTGGCCGTGGTCCCGCGCGGCGGTCATCTCGCCGCCTTCGTGGTCCCGCGCCGTCCCGCCCCGGCCCTCGACGAGGCGGCGTTGCGCGATTTCGCCGCCGCGACGCTGCCGGCGCCGCTCGTCCCGGTCGTCGTGCTGCTGGACGCGCTGCCCGTCACGGCGAGCGGCAAGGTGGACAAGCGGGCACTGCCGGACGTGACGGCGGCCGCCGCGTCCGAGCCGCCCGTGGGCCCGGTGGAGACCGCGCTGGCCGAGATCGTCGCTGGCCTTCTGGGGCTGGAGAGGAACGCGGTGGGGCGGCACGACGGCTTCTTCGCGCTCGGCGGCGACAGCATCCTGTCCATCCAGCTGGTGTCCCGGGCCCGCACCGCGGGGGTGCGGATCGCACCGCGTCAGGTGTTCGAACACCAGAGCGTCGCCGAACTGGCCCGGGTCGCCGAGGCCGTCGACACGACGGCGGTGGCCGCATCCGGCGCCGGGACCGTCCCCGAGACCCCGATCATCGCCTGGCTGCGTGAGCTGGACGCGCCGGTGGACCGCTATTCGCAGGCGCTGCTGGTCCGGACGCCGGCCGGCGTGGACGTCGCCCACGTGGCGCGCACGGCCCTGGCGCCGCACGACATGCTGCGGGCCCGGCTTGTACCCGGCGCCCAGCGCTGGTCTCTCGAGGTCCCGGAGGAACCCCTCGATCTGAGCGTGCGGGTCGTCGACGCGCGGGGACGGGACCTGGCCGGGCTCGTCGCGGCCGAGCGGGACGCGGCCGCCGACCGGCTCGACCCGGCGTCGGGTGTGATGGTGCAGGCGGTCTGGTTCGACCGGGGCGACGAAGCGGGGCGGCTGCTCCTCGTCGCGCATCACCTTGTCGTGGACAGCGTCTCGTGGCGGATCCTCGCCGAGGACCTGGCCGCCGCGGCCCGCGGTGAGCGGGTCGTGGCGTCCGGCACGCCCTTCCGGGCGTGGGCGATCGGCCTCAACGCCGCGGTGGCGGAGCGCGAGGCGGAGGCGGACCGCTGGCGCACCACCCTGGACGGCCCGGTCAGCCGGCTCGGCGGACGGCCGCTCGACCCGGCCCGCGACACCGCGGGGAGCCTGCGGCAGGTCACCGTCACGGTCGACGCCGCCATCACCGCGCCGTTGCTGACCACGGTTCCCGAGACGTTCCGGGCCGGCGTGCAGGACGTGCTGCTGGCCGGACTGGCCCTCGCCCTCTCGCGGCGCACCGGCACGGGCGCCGAGCCGCTGATCGGCCTGGAGGGTCACGGCCGCGAGGAGCAGATCGTCCCCGGCGCCGACCTGGTCCGCACGGTCGGCTGGTTCACCAGCGAATATCCGGTACGTCTCCCGGCCGCGGCCGGCGGTCCGGCCGCCGTGGTGCGCGGCGTCAAGGAGCGCCTGCGCGCCGTCGCCGACGGTGGCGTCGGTTACGGCCTTCTCCGCTACCTCGGAGCCTTCGAGCCGGCGAACGAGCCCGAGGTGCTCTTCAACTATCTCGGTCGCTTCGGCGGCGCGGAGACGGCCGACTGGGCGCCCGCCGCCGAGCTTCCGGCCGCGCACGCCGTCGCGGAGCCGGAGATGCCCGTACGGCACCGGATCGCCGTCAACGTGGCGGCCGTGGACACCCCGGACGGGACGGTTCTGCGGGCCTCGTTCGACTATCCCGGCGGGGCCGTCGACGAGCAGGACGTGCGACGGCTGGCCGACGACTGGCTGGCCGCGCTCGTCGCCGTGCGGGCGGCGGCCTACGAGCCCGGCGCCGGCGCGCTGACGCCGGCCGACGTGCTCGTCGCGGGGATCGGCGCCAAGGAGCTGGCCGAGCGCTGGCCCGGTGCGGCCGACGTCCTTCCGCTGTCGCCGTTGCAGGAAGGGCTCCACTACCTCGCCGGGCTCGACGACGACACCGACGTCTACACCGTGCAGCAGGTCTTCACGCTCACCGGGCCGGTCGACGCCGGCCGGCTGCGGGACGCGGCGGCGAGGCTCCTCGACCGCTATCCGAACCTGCGCGGGGCCTTCGACCGCACCGAGGACGGCCGGCCCGTGCAGGTCGTCCCCGGTGCGGTCGAGGTGCCGTTCGATGTGGTCGGCGCCGGAGACCTGGACGCCGGTGACCTGGACGCGCTGCTGCGCCGGGAACGGGCCCGCCGCTTCGACCTGGCCGCGCCGCCGCTGCTGCGGTTCGTGCTGGCCCGGGCCGGCGAGAACGACCACCGGCTGATCCTGACCCAGCACCACTTGCTCATGGACGGCTGGTCGGGGCCGCTCGCCATGCGCGACCTGTTCGCCTTCTACGCCGGAACGCCGGCCGCCGCGCCCCGGCCCTTCCGGGACTATCTGGCCTGGCTGGCCGAGCAGGACCCGGCCGTCACCCGGGCCGCCTGGCAGGACGCCCTGCGGGGCCTCGAGGAGCCGACCCTGGTCGCGCCCGGCGCCCCGGCCGTCGCCGCACTGCCCGAGGTCGCCGAAATCGTCCTGGACGAGAACGAGACCGCGGCGCTGTCCGCGGCGGCCCGCACGCACGGCCTGACGCTCAACACCGTCGTGCAGGGCGCCTGGGCGCTGCTGCTGGCCGAGGTCACCGGGCGGACCGACGTCGTCTTCGGCGCCACCGTCTCCGGCCGGCCGGCCGCGCTTCCCGGCGTCGAGGACATGGTGGGCCTGTTCATCAACACCGTGCCGGTGCGCGTGCGGTTGCGGCCCGAGGAGAGCTGGCCCGAGCTGCTGCGCCGGGTGCAGGCCGAGCAGGCCGCGCTCCTGGACCATCAGCACGCGAGCCTGGCCGACATCCAGCGGCGGGCCGGGATCGGCGACCTGTTCGACACGCTGACCGTCTTCGAGAGCTACCCGACGGGCACGACTGTGCCCGACGCCGGCGACCTCCGGATCGGCGGCGGCATCCCGGTCGACGCCACGCACTACCCGCTGAGCCTGGTCGTGGTGCCGCAGAACCGGCTGCGCCTGCGCCTGGAGCACCGGCCCGACCTCTACGACACGGCCGCCGCCGAGCGCCTCCTGCGCCGGTTCCGGGCGCTGCTCGACGCTTTCACGGCGGCGCCCACGACCACGATGGCGGCGCTGCCGATCAGCGGACGGCGGGCCGAGGCGACCCTCGACATCCCGCCGACCCTGCTGCTGGACGAGTTCGACGCGACGGTCCGGGAGACCCCTGGCGCGATCGCTCTGCGTTTCGGTGCGGCTTCCTTGACGTACGCCGAATTGCAAGCCCGCGTGGAGCGGCTGGCTCGCGTGCTGGTGTCGCGCGGTGCCGGCCCGGAGAAGGTCGTGGCGGTGCTGTTGCCGCGCACCGAGGACGCGGTGGTGGCGTGGCTGGCCGCCCTGAAGTCGGGTGGCGTCTATCTGCCGATCGACGTCGACTATCCGCGGGAGCGCGTCGAATATCTGCTGGAGGACGCGGCTCCGGCGGTGGTGGTGACGCCTTCGCTGCTCGCCGAGACGGCCGAAGCGCCGCTTCCGGTCATCGATCCTCGGTCGGGCGCCTATCTCATCTACACCTCGGGCTCGACCGGGCGGCCCAAGGGGGTCGTGGTCGAGCACGCGAGCCTGGCCAACCTGTTCCACCACCACCGCGTGGCCATCATCGAGCCGACGGCGGACGGCCGCCGCCGCCCGGCCGCGCTGAGCGCCGCTCTGGTCTTCGACACGTCGTGGGAGGGCCTGCTCTGGCTCGTCGCCGGGCACGAGCTGCACCTGCTCGACGACGAGACGCGCCGCGACCCGGAGCTGTTCGCCGATTACGTCGACACCCACGGTATCGACTTCCTCGACGTGACGCCGTCGCTGGCCGGCCCCCTGGTCGCGGCCGGGCTGCTCGCGGCCGGGCGTCATCACCCGGCGATGGTCGCGCTCGGCGGTGAGGCGGCCGACCCGCGCATCTGGGCCGCCCTGCGTGAGGCGCCGGACACTAACGGCATCAACCTGTACGGCCCGACCGAGTGCACTGTGGACACCCTGATGGCCACCGTGGCCGAGAGCGGGACGCCGGTGGTGGGCGGCCCGATCGGCAACACCCGGGCCTACGTCCTCGACGACTGGCTGCGGCCGGCCGAGACCGGTGAGCTCTACCTGTCGGGTGCGCAGCTCGGCCGGGGTTACAAGGACCGGGCCGGTCTGACGGCGACCCGTTTCGTGGCCGATCCGTGGGCGCCGGGGGAGCGGATGTACCGCACCGGCGACGTCGTGCGGTGGACGGCCGACGGTCGCCTGGAGTATGTCGGCCGGGCCGACGACCAGGTGAAGATCCGGGGTTTCCGGGTCGAGCCGGGTGAGGTGGCCGCGCTGCTGAGCGAGCATCCCGCGGTGTCTCAGGCGGTCGTGCTCGCGGTCGAGGGGCGCTTGGTGGCGTACGTCGTGGGAGGAACCGGCGGTCTGCGGGAGTGGGCCGCCGAGCGGATGCCCGACCACCTGGTCCCCGCGGTCGTCGTCGAGCTGGACGCCCTGCCGGTCACCGTGGCCGGCAAGGTGGACAGGCGGGCCCTGCCGGTGCCCGACTTCGGCGCGCTGGCCGGCGACGACACCCCGCGCACCCCGGCCGAGGAGATTCTCTGCGGCCTGTTCGCCGAGGTGCTCGGCCTCGCGAGCGTCGGCACGAACGACGACTTCTTCGCGCTCGGCGGGCATTCGCTGACCGTGACCGCCCTCGCGGCCCGGGTCCGCGCCGCGTTCGGCGTCCCGCTGGCCGTGCGGACCGTCTTCGACGCGCCGACCGTGACCGCGCTCGCCGCGCACCTGGAGCGCACCGGCCCGCAGGCCGGGCTGCCCGAGCTCGTCGTGGCCGAGCGGCCCGGCCCGCTGCCGGTCTCGCCGGCCCAGCACCGCCTCTGGCTGCACCACCAGCTCAACGGCCCCGGCCCGACCTACAACGTGGCGTTCGCGGTGCGGCTGGACGGCCGGCTCGACGCGCCCGCCCTGCGCGCCGCCCTGGACGACGTTCTGACCCGCCACGAGAGCCTGCGCACGGTCTTCCCGGCCGTCGGCGGGCGGCCCGTCCAGCGGATCCTCCCCGAGGCCCGGCCGTCGTGGCGGCAGGCCGGGGTGGAGCGCGAGGACGAGCTGCCGGAGCTGCTCGCGGACGCCGCCCGCCACGGCTTCGACCTCGCGGCCGAGCTGCTCGTGCGCCCGCACCTGTTCGTCCTCGGCCCGGACCGGCACGTGCTGCTGCTCCTGCTGCACCACATCGTGACCGACGAGTGGTCCGAGGGCCGGCTGATGGCCGACCTCGGGATCGCCTACGCGGCCCGGGCCCGCGGCGCCGCCCCGGACTGGGCGCCGCTGCCCGTGCAGTACGCCGACTACGCGCTCTGGCAGCACGAACTGCTCGGCCACGTGCGGGAGCGGCAGCTCGGCTTCTGGCGGGACGCCCTGGCCGGCGTGCCGGCCGAGCTGGAGCTGCCCACCGACCGGCCCCGCCCGGCGGTGGCCTCGCACGGCGGCGGCATCGTCCCGTTCGAGGTCGCGGCCGACGGTCATCGCCGCCTCCGGGAGCTGGCCCGCCGTACCGGGACGACGCCTTTCATGGTCGTCCAGGCCGGATTGGCGGCCCTGCTCAGCCGGATGGGCGCGGGCGCCGACATCCCGCTCGGCAGCCCGGTCGCCGGGCGGGCCGACCAGCGGCTCGACCAGCTCGCCGGCTTCTTCGTGAACACGCTGGTGCTGCGGGCCGACGTGAGCGGCGACCCCACCTTCGGCGAGCTGCTGCACCGGGTGCGCGCGGCCGACCTGGCCGCGTTCGGCCACGCCGACGTGCCGTTCGAGCAGGTCGTCGAGGCGGTCAACCCGGAGCGGTCGCTGGGCCGCAACCCGCTGTTCCAGGTGATGGTCGCCTTCCAGCACGTGCCGTCCGAGGTGCCCGGCCTGCCGGGCCTGACCACCTCGCCGCTGCCGATCGACACCGGGGTGGCCCAGTTCGACCTCGGCGTGGTCGTCACCGAGCAGGACGGCGTGGACGGCCTCCAGGGCATCATCGAGTACAGCACCGACCTGTTCGACCGGGAGACCGCGGCCACCCTGGCCGAGCGGCTGGCCCGGCTGCTGGCCGGCGCCGTCGCCGGACCGGACCGTCGGGTGTCCGAACTGGACATCTTCTCGGCCGCCGAGCACGAGGCGCTCGCGACCGGATGGCAGGGCGTCCGAGCGCCCACGCCATCGTTGACGCTGCCCGAACTGTTCACGGCTCAGGTGCGGCGGACCCCGGGCGCGACCGCCATCGAGGATGGCGAACGCGCGTTGACGTATGCGGAGCTCGACGCGGTCACCAACCGGCTCGCGCGACGGCTCACGGAGCGCGGGGTGGGGCCGGACCGGATCGTCATGGTGCTGCTGCCGCGCTCAGCCGACCTCTTCGTGGCCGAACTGGCGGTCGCCAAGGCGGGCGGCGCCTATCTGCCGGTCGACCCGTCGTATCCGGCCGAGCGGGTCGCGGCGCTCGCCGAGGACGCCACGCCCGTGCTCGTCATCGCCGGCCGGGACGCCACGACCGTGCCCCCGGGCGTGCCCGTCGTGCATCCGGACGACCTCGACGAGGACGGCACCGCGGTGGCCCGCCCCGATCTGCGGCCGGACCACGCGGCGTACGTCATCTACACCTCCGGCTCGACCGGAAAGCCCAAGGGCGTGGTCGTGCCGCACGCCGGCCTGGCCGACCTGGCCGAGACGTTCGCCGCCCTGTGGCGGGTGGGCGAGGGCAGCCGCGTGGCCCAGTTCGCCTCGCCGAGCTTCGACGTCACCGTGGCCGAGCTGGCGGTGTCGCTGCTGCGCGGCGCCACCCTTGTCATCACCCCGGAGGCCGACCGGCTGGGCGCGCCGTTCGCCGCCTTCGTCCGGGAGCGGCGGATCACCAACTTCGCGCTGCCGCCGGCCGCGCTGGGCGCGCTGCCCGAGGGCTCGCTGCCGTCCGGAGTGACCGTGGTGACCGGCGCCGACCGCTGCCCGCCCGAGCTGGTCCGCCGCTGGGCGGCCACCCACCGCATGCTCAACGCCTACGGCCCGACGGAAGCCACCGTCAACTCGACCTATTGGGAATGCGCGCCGGACGGGCCGGTGCTGATCGGGCGCCCGGACCGCAACAAGAGCGCGTACGTGCTCGACGCCACGCTGAAGCCGGTGGCGCCGGGCGTCGCGGGCGAGCTCTACCTGGCCGGGGCCGGCCTGGCCCGCGGCTATCTCGGCCGCCCGGCGCTGACCGCCGAGCGGTTCGTGGCCGACCCGTTCGGCGCGCCCGGCGCCGCCATGTACCGCACCGGCGACCTGGTCCGGCGCACACGTGACGGGCAGCTCGAGTTCCTCGGCCGCGCCGACGACCAGGTGAAGATCCGCGGCTTCCGGATCGAGCCGGGCGAGGTCGCCTCCGTGCTCGTCGAGCATCCCGGCGTCCGCTACGCCGTCGTGGTCGCCCGCGAGGGCCGCCTCATCGGCTACGTGGAGGGCGACGCGGCCGGCGACGAGCTGCGTACCTGGCTCGCGGCCCGGCTTCCCGACTATCTGGTTCCGGCCGTCGTGGTCGTGCTGGACGCGCTGCCCCGGACGACCGCCGGAAAGATCGACCGGACCCTCCTGCCCGAGCCCGTCCTGGAACGGGCCGTCGAGCGGCCCGTCACCGTGGTGCAGGAACTGCTGGCCACGCTCTTCGCCGACGTGCTCGGCCTGGACGAGGTCGGCGTGGAGGAGGGGTTCTTCGCGCTCGGCGGCGACAGCATCGTGGCCCTGCAACTGGTGGCCCGCGCCCGCGCGGCCGGGCTGGAACTCTCGGCCCGGCAGGTCTTCGAGCACCAGACCGTGGCCGCGCTGGCCGAGGTGAGCGAGGCCTTCGAGGGCGCGCGGGAACCGGCCGCGGTGGCCGTCGGCGAGGTTCCGCTGACCCCGATCATGGCGTGGTTGCGCGAGCAGGACACGCCGATCGGCACCTTCAGCCAGTCGGTGCTGTTGCGGGTGCCGGCCGCGCTGACCCGTGAGGCGCTGACCGGCGCCCTGCAAGCGGTTCTCGACCGGCACGACGTGCTGCGCGCCCGCTGGACCGGCGACGGCCTGATGGTGCCCGCGCCGGGCTCGGTGACCGCCTCGGTGCGCCTCGCCGCGGAAGGCCCGCACGAGGAGCACGCGGCCGCCGTCGGCCGGTTGCGGCCGGCCGAGGGGCACATGGTCGAGGCGGTCTGGTTCCCCGGCGACGCGCGGCTGTTGCTCGTCGCCCACCACCTCGTCGTGGACGGTGTCTCGTGGCGGGTGCTCGTCGAGGACCTGGCGGTCGCGGCCGACGGCAAGACCCTGCCCCGGTCGGGCACGTCGATGCGGGCCTGGGCCAAGGGACTCGCTTCCGCGGCGCGGGAACGGGCGGGTGACCTGCCGTACTGGCTCGACGTGGTCGACGCGCCGGTGACGTCCCTGGGCACGCGGCCGGTCGGCCGGGGCGACACGGTCTCCCGGACGCGGCACCACACCCTGCGCCTCGACGCCTCCCTCACCGGCCCGCTGCTGACCGCCGTGCCCGAAGCCTTCCACGCCGGCGTGCAGGACGTTCTGCTCACGGGTCTGGCCCTGGCGATCCGTGCGTGGCGGCCGGCGACAGCCGAGCACGGCGTCCGGCTGCGCCTCGAAGGCCACGGCCGCGAGGAGCACCTGGTGCCGGGCAGCGACCTGACCCGGACCGTCGGCTGGTTCACCACCGAGTTCCCGGTGCGGCTCGACCCGGGCGGCGACGACCCGGGCGCGGCCCTCAAGCGCGTGAAGGAGCAGCTGCGGGCGGTGCCCGACAGCGGCGCCTCCTACGGGCTGCTGCGCTATCTGCACCCGGGCGCGGCCGAGGCCCTGCGCGGCCGGCCCGCACCGGAGATCCTCTTCAACTATCTGGGCCGCATGGCCGCCGGCGACGGCGACTGGGTCGCGGCCGCCGAGAACGACACCCTCGGCGACGGGCTCGACCCGGCCTTCCCGGCCGGGCAGGCCCTGGAGATCAACGCCGCCACGGCCGACCGGCCGTCCGGTCCCGAGCTGGACATCCGGCTCTCGTACGTGGACGGCGTGCTCACCGAGGCGGACGTCATCGCGCTCGGCGAGCGCTGGCTGGCCGCGTTGGAGAGCCTGCGCGACGCCGCGCGGGCCGGCGGCGGGCACACCCCATCCGACCTCCTGGTCACCCTCAGCCAGGACGAGATCGACGAATTCGAGGACGAGTGGAGGCTTCTGTGACCAGCCCGGGCGGACTGCAGGACATCCTGCCGCTGTCGCCGCTGCAGGAGGGTCTCTACTTCCTGTCCACCTACGCGGCCGGCGGACCGGACGTGTACGTCGTGCAGCAGGTGCTCACCCTGGACGGGGCGCTCGACGCCGGCCGCCTGCGCGCGGCGGCCCAGGCGGTGCAGGACCGGCACGCCAACCTGCGGGCGGCGTTCCGCCCCCGCAAGGCGGGTCAGCCCGTGCAGCTGGTCCCAACCGCGCTGCCGGTCGACTTCACCGAGGCGGCCGAGGGTGCGAGCGTCGGCGACGTGGCCGAGGCCGAGCGGAAGCGGCCGTTCGATCTGGCCCGGCCGCCCCTGCTGCGGTGGACGCTGGTCGGGCTCGGCGGCGAGCGGCACGCGCTGGTGCTGACCGCGCACCACATCCTGCTCGACGGATGGTCGGCGCCGCTGGTCGTGCGCGACCTGCTGACGTTCTACGCGGGCGGGAAGCCGCCGGCGGCCCGGCCCTACAAGGACTATCTGGCCTGGGTGGCCCGGCAGGACCGGGGCGCGGCCGAGCGGGCATGGCGGGACGCCCTGGCCGGGGTCGAGGAGGCGACGCTCGTCGCGCCCGGTGCCGAACGGGCCGCGGTGGAACCGGCGGTGATCGAGCGGAAGGTCGGCGTCGCCCGGGTGGCCGAGGTGGCCCGGGCCCGTGGGCTGACGCTCAACACGGTGGTGCAGGGCGCCTACGCGCTCGTGCTGGCCGAGCTGACCGGGCGGGACGACCTCGTGTTCGGGGCAACCGTGTCGGGGCGGCCGGGAGCGCTGGCCGGTGTCGAGGACATGGTCGGCCTGTTCATCAACACCGTGCCGGTGCGCGTCCGGCCCCGCCCCGCCGACACGTGGGCCGGATATCTGGCCCGGGTGCAGGCGGAACAGGCGGCGCTGCTGGACCACCAGCACGTCGGGCTGGCCACCATCCAGCGGCAGGCCGGCGCCGGGGCGCTCTTCGACACGCTTCTGGTCTTCGAGAGCTACCCGCTGGACGAGGACGGGCTGCGCGCGTTGCAGGACGCGGCCGGGCTGCGGCTGGCCTCGGTGACGGGCGACGACGCGACCCACTACCCGCTGACCCTGACCGTCGTGCCGGGGGCCGAGGAGATCGCGCTGGGCGCCGAATACCGGGCCGACGCCGTCGATCGCGCCACCGCCTCGCACGTCCTGGACCGCCTGGCCGAGTTGCTCGGCGCGTTCGCCGCCGATCCGGACGGACGCCTCGCCGCGATCCGGACGGCCGAGCTCGTGGTCGCCGATACGGCGTTCTCCGCGCCGTCCACCCTGCTGCTGGACGAGTTCGACGCCACGGTCCGGGAGACCCCGGGTGCTGTCGCTCTGCGTTTCGGTTCTGCTTCTTTGACGTACGCCGAATTGCACGCCCGGGTGGAGCGATTGGCCCGCGTGCTGGTGTCGCGCGGCGCCGGCCCGGAGAAGGTCGTCGCGGTGCTGTTGCCGCGCACCGAGGACGCGATCGTGGCGTGGCTGGCCGCGATGAGGTCGGGGGGCGTGTACCTCCCGATCGACGTGGACTATCCGCGGGAGCGCGTCGACTATCTGCTCGACGACGCGGCTCCGGCGGTGGTGGTGACGCCTTCACTGCTCGCCGAGACGGCCGAAGCGCCGCTTCCGGTCATCGATCCTCGGTCGGGCGCCTATCTCATCTACACCTCGGGTTCGACCGGGCGGCCCAAGGGGGTCGTGGTCGAGCACGCGAGCCTGGCCAACCTGTTCCACCACCACCGGCAGCGTCTGTTCACGGGCGAGCGGATCGCGGTGGCGCTGTCGGCGGCGCTGGTCTTCGACACCTCGTGGGAGGGGCTGCTCCGGCTCGTCGCCGGGCACGAGCTGCACCTGCTCGACGACGAGACGCGCCGCGACGCCGACCTGTTCGTCTCCTACGTCCGGCGGCACCGCGTCGACGCGCTCGACGTGGCGCCCTCGCTCGGGCAGGAGCTCGTCCAGGCCGGACTGCTGACCGGCGACCACGCGCCGGCGCAGGTGCTGCTCGGCGGCGAGGCGGCGGGGCCGGTCCTGTGGGACGCCCTGCGGGCGGCGCCCGGCACGGCCGGCGTCAACCTCTACGGGCCGACCGAGTGCACTGTGGACACGCTCATGGCGCGCGTCGCGGACAGTGGGACGCCGCTCGTCGGACGGCCGATCGGCAACACCCGGGCGTACGTCCTGGACAGCTGGCTGCGGCCGGCCCGTACCGGTGAGCTCTACCTGTCGGGTGCGCAGCTCGGCCGGGGTTACAAGGACCGGGCGGGCCTGACGGCGACGCGTTTCGTGGCCGATCCGTGGGCGCCGGGGGAGCGGATGTACCGCACCGGCGACGTGGTCCGGTGGACGGACGGCGACCGCCTCGAATTCGTGGGCCGGGCCGACGACCAGGTGAAGATCCGGGGTTTCCGGGTCGAGCCGGGTGAGGTGGCCGCGCTGCTGAGCGAGCATCCCGCAGTGTCTCAGGCGGTCGTCCTCGCGGTCGAGGGGCGCTTGGTGGCGTACGTCGTGGGAGGAACCGGCGGTCTGCGGGAGTGGGCCGCCGAGCGGATGCCCGACCACCTCGTTCCCGCGGCCTTCGTGGGGTTGGAGCGGCTGCCGGTCACGGTGGCCGGCAAGGTGGACAAGCGGGCGCTCCCGGCGCCCGACTTCGGGGCGCTCAGCGGTGGCGCGGCCCCGCGGACCCCGGCCGAACAGACTCTGTGCGGCCTCTTCGCCGAGGTGCTCGGGCTGCCGGCGGTGGGCGTGGAGGACAGCTTCTTCACGCTCGGCGGCGACAGCATCGTCTCGCTGCAGCTCGTCGCCCGGGCCCGGACGGCCGGGCTGCGCATCACGCCGCGGCAGATCTTCGAGCTGCGGACGGTGGCGGCCCTCGCCGCCGTCGCCGCGCCGGCCACATCGGCCCCGATCGCGGACGCCGGAGCGGCGCTGGGCGACGTTCCGCTGACCCCGATGCTCGCGTGGCTGCGGGACAACGGGCCGGCCACGCGCTACAGCCAGTCCATGGTGCTGCGGGCGCCCGCCGATCTGACCGCGGCCCGGCTCGAGGCCGTCGTGCAGGCGCTGCTCGACCGGCACGACCTGCTCCGCGCCCGCTGGAACCCGGCGGCCGGGCTGTCCGTGCCGCCGCCCGGCTCGCTGTCCGCCGCCACCGTCATCGGCGCCGGCCGGCTCCGGCCCGAGGAGGGCGTGCCGCTGCGCGTGACGTGGACGCCCGGTCAGGTCGAGTTCGTCATCCACCACACCGTCGTCGACGGTGTCTCCTGGCGGATCCTGCTGGCCGACATCGCCGCCGCCTGGGCCGACCTGGTCGCGGGCCGCCCGATCGCGCTGCCGCCCGTCGGCACCTCGTTCCGCGAGTGGGCCCGGTCCCTGCGGCCCGACCCGGCCGAGCTGCCGTACTGGCGGGACGTGGTCGACATCGACGAGCCGCTGCTCGGCGCGCGGCCCGTCCGCGACACGGTCTCCAGCGCGCGGACGGTCACCCTCGAAGCCGACGCCGCCCTCATCCAGGCGAGCCCGGCCGCGTTCCACACCGGCGTCACCGAGGTGCTGCTGGCCGGTCTGGCCGTGGCCCTCGGCGGCCGGGACGTGCTGATCGAGCTGGAAGGCCACGGGCGTGACACCACCGACGCCGACCTGTCCCGCACGGTCGGCTGGTTCACCACCGAATATCCGGTGCGCCTGAGCCCGGGCGGCACCGATCCGGCCGCCGCGCTCAAACGCGTCAAGGAACAGCTGCGGGCCGTGCCCGGCAACGGCGCCGGGTACGGTCTGCTGCGCCACCAGCTGGATGGGCTCGCGGAGCCGCAGATCCTGTTCAACTACCTCGGCCGGTTCGACGGCGGCGGGGAGACGAGCGGGGCCTGGGCGCCGATCGGCGGGCTCGGCGGCGACGCCGACCCGGAGATGCCCCTCGGCCGGGCCCTCGAGATCAACGCCTCCGTGCTGGGTGACCGGCTGACCGTGGCGCTGACCTATCCGGACGGCGTCCTCACCGAGGAAGTGGTGCGGGAGCTGGCCGGTTCCTGGTTCGCGGCGCTGGCCGAGCTGGCGACCGCGAAGGGCGGGCGCACCCCGTCCGATCTGCTGCTGGCCGGCGTCACCCAGGAGGAGATCGACGCCCTGGAGCCGGAGGACGTGTGGCCGCTGTCGCCGCTCCAGGAGGGCCTGGTCTTCCTGGCCGCGCTGGCCGGCACGGTCGATCCGTACGTCGTGCAACAGGTCCTTGACCTGGACGGCCCGGTCGATCCGGACCGGATGCGGTCGGCCGGGCAGGCCCTGCTCGACCGGCACCCGTCCCTGCGGGCCGGCTTCCTGGACGGGCCCGACGGCACCCTGCGGCAGGTGGTCGCCGGCCACGCGGCACTGCCGTGGCAGTTCCTCGACCTGACCGAGGAGGAGTTCGAGCGGTTCGCCGCCGCCGATCGCGCCCGGCCGTTCGACCTCACGGCCGCGCCCCTGCTGCGCCTCACTCTGGTGCGCCTTTCCGGGCAGCGGCACCGGCTCGTGCTCACCAACCACCACGTGCTCCTCGACGGCTGGTCCACGCCGCTGGCGGTCCGGGAGCTCTTCGACCTGTACGCCGGGCGGTCGCTGCCCGCGCCCCGCCCGTACCGGGACTATCTGCGGTGGCTGCTCGGCACCGACCGGGCCGCCGCCGAGGCCGCCTGGCGCGAGTCGCTGGACGGTCTCGACCAGCCCACCCTCGTCGCGCCGGGCGCGGGCGCCGTCCTCGACAGCCGGCCCGGCAAGCTCGAGAGCGAGCTGCCGCGCGAGGTCACCGACCGGCTCACCGCGCTCGCCCGCGACCGGCAGGTCACGCTCAACACCGTCGTCCAGGCGGCCTGGGCGGTCCTGCTGGTCCAGCTGACCGGGCGTACCGACGTCGTCTTCGGCACCACGGTCTCGGGCCGGCCGGCCCAGGTCCCCGGCGTCGACGAGATGATCGGCTTCTTCATCAACACCCTTCCGGTACGGGCAGCGCTCGACCCCGCGGAAAGCTGGGCCGCCCTGCTCGACCGCCTCCAGGCCGGGCAGTCGAAGCTGCTGGACCACCAGCACCTGCCGCTGACCGAGGTGCAGCGGATCGCCGGCCTGGGCGAGCTGTTCGACACGCTCACCATCTTCGAGAGCTACCCGCTCGACACGGAGGCGCTGCACGACTCGACCGGCTCGGCCGGCCTGCGGATGACCGACGTGACCGGCGACGACGCTCCGCACTATCCGCTTACCCTGGCCGTCGCGCCGGGGGAGCGGCTGCGGCTCGGCCTGGCCTACCGCTCGGACGTCTTCACCGCCGCCACCGCCTCGGAGATCCTCGACCGGTACGGGGCCCTGCTGGCCGGCCTGGCCGCCGACCCGCACCGCCCGGTCGGGCGCACCCAGCCCGACCACCAGGCGGTGGACCGGGTCGCCGTGCCCGAAACGACGCTGCCGCGGCTGTTCGCCGCCTCCGCCCAGGCCCACCCCGACGAGATCGCGGTCGTGTACGAGGGCTCGTCCCTCACCTACGCCGCCCTCGACGAGCGGGTCGCCGCCCTGGCCGGCTGGCTGCGGTCGCGCGGCGCCGGCCCGGAGACGATCGTCGCGGTCGCGATCGAGCGCTCGCTCGACCTCATCGTGGCCCTCTACGCGGTCCACCGCGTGGGGGCGGCCTACCTTCCGCTCGACCCGTCGCATCCCCAGGAGCGCAACGACTTCCTGCTCACCGACTCCGGAGCCACGATCGTCCTGACCTCCGCCGACCACGCGGGCGCTCCGGTGGCCGAGGCCCCCGGCCTGCCGGGCGACGCCGCCGCGTACGTCATCTACACCTCCGGCTCGACCGGCAAGCCCAAGGGCGCCACCGTCTCGCACCGGTCGATCGTCAACCGCCTCCTCTGGATGCAGGACCGGTACCGCCTCCAGCCCGGTGAGCGCGTCCTCCAGAAGACCCCGGCCGGCTTCGACGTGTCCGTGTGGGAGTTCTTCTGGCCCCTCATCACCGGGGCCACCCTCGTCGTCGCCCGCCCCGGCGGGCACCGCGACCCTGCCTACCTCGCCGACGTCATCACGCGGAACGAGGTGTCGACGGTCCACTTCGTACCGTCGATGCTGCGGGCCTTCCTGGCCGCCGACCCGGACGTGCCGCCGCTGCGCCGCGTCATCTGCAGCGGCGAGGCGCTGCCCGGCGACCTGGCCCGCCGATTCGGCGAGATCCTGCCCGGCGCCGAGCTGCACAACCTGTACGGCCCCACGGAAGCCGCCGTCGACGTGACCTACCACCCGGTCGACACGTCGGCCGGCGGCCCGGTGCCGATCGGCCGCCCGGTCTGGAACACCGAGGTCCACGTCCTCGACCCGTGGCTGCACCCGGTCCCGGCCGGCGTGACCGGCGAGCTGTACCTCGGCGGCGTCCAGCTGGCCCGCGGCTATCTGGGCCGCCCCGGCCTGACCGCCCAGCGCTTCGTGGCCAGCCCGTTCGGCGGTCCTGGCGCACGGCTCTACCGCACCGGCGACCTGGCCCGCTTCACCGGCTCCGGCGTCCTCGAATACGCCGGCCGCACCGACGACCAGGTGAAGATCCGCGGCCTGCGGGTGGAGCCGGGCGAGATCGAGGCCGCCCTGACCGCGCTGCCCGGCGTCAGCGCCGCCGCCGTGGTCGCCCGCGACGACGGCCCCGCCCGCCGCCTGGTCGCCTACGTCGTGACCGCCGCCGAGCCCGCCGGCCTGGCCGGCGCCCTGGCCGCGACGTTGCCCGAGCATCTCGTCCCGGCCGCGTTCGTGCGCCTCCCCGAGCTTCCGCTCAGCCCGAACGGAAAGCTGGACCGCCGTCGCCTCCCCGCGCCCGACTTCGCCGCCCAGGCCGGTGACGACGAGCCGCGCACCCCGGCCGAGGAGCTTTTCGCCGGCCTGGTCGCGGGCGTGCTCGGCCTCGACCGCGTCGGCGTCCGCGACAGCTTCTTCACCCTCGGCGGCGACAGCATCCTCGCCCTCCAGCTGACCGCCCGGGCCCGCGCGGCCGGCTGGCGCCTCTCGGCCCGGGACGTCTTCGCCCGCCCGACCGTCGAAGGGCTGGCCGCGGCCGCGGTCCCGGTGGAGGCCACGCGCCCGGAGGCGGACTCCTTCGGCGACGTTCCGCCGACGCCGTTCATGCGAGCCCTCGACGACCCGGCCGACCCCCACCTCACCCAGTCGATGGTGATCCGCACGCCGGCCGGCCTGACCCGGGGCGACCTGACCGAACGCCTCCAGAAACTGATCGACCACCACGACATGCTCCGGGCCCGCTGGACCGGGACCGCCCTGCACGTCCCGCCGCCGGGCACGGTGAACGCGGCCGATCTGATCGCGCCCGGGGTGGCTCCGGCGGAGGGCCGCATGCTGAGCGCCGAGCCGCTGGACGGCGACCGTTTGCGCCTGACCATCCACCACCTGGCCGTCGACGCCGTCTCCTGGCCGATCCTGCTGTCCGATCTGGCGGCTGAGGGACCGCTGCCGTCCGCCGGCACGTCGTTCCGTTCGTGGGCGCTGGCCCTGGAGACAGCCGATCGCGAGGCGGAGAACGGTTACTGGGACTCGGTTCTCGCCGGCCCGCCCGCCTTCCTGGCCGAGGTGGAGCTGGACCCGGAGGCCGACACGCTCGGCACGCTGGACCAGGTGACCGCGCGGATCCCGGTCGGTGGCCTGACCACGACGGTCCCGGCCGCGTATCGCGCCAACGCGCAGGACGTGCTGCTGACGGCCCTGGCGGTCGCCGCCGGCCGTGACGTCCTGGTGGAGCTGGAGGGTCACGGCCGCGAGGAGCAGATCCTCCCGGGCGCCGACCTGTCCCGCACGGTCGGCTGGTTCACCACGGCCCATCCGGTACGTCTCGACGCGCCCGCGAACCTCAAGCGCGTGAAGGAACTGCTGCGCGCCGCCCCGGACGGCGGCATCGGCTACGGCCTGCTCGGCCGCACCGACCCACGGCCCCCGATCCTCTTCAACTACCTCGGCCGCGCGGAGGGAGAGGGGCCCGGCCGCGCGGAGGGAGAGGGGTCCGGCCGTGCTGCGGGTGGTGCCGGCGGCGACGGCGGTGCGGGCGGTGCCGGTGTCGGTGGTCGTGGGGCCGCGGAACAGGCCTGGCAGCCGGTTGACGGGATGCGCGGGGATGCCGGTGACGAGGTGCCGGCGCGGCATGTTCTCAGTGTTGAAGCGACCGTGGTCGGGGACGAGATCGTGTTGTCCGTTGCCTATCCGCGGCGGGCGGTGGCGGCAGCGACCGTGCGCGGGCTGCTCGACGGCTGGACCGCGGCCCTGGCCGAGCTGGACGCGGCGCCCGGTGAAGGTGGGCTCACACCCTCCGACGTGCTGGCCCCGGTTGGGCAGGCGGCGCTCGACGAGCTGGGGGAGCGCTACCCGGATCTGGTCGACGTTCTGCCTCTGACGCCTTTGCAGGAAGGGCTTTTCTACCTGCACGCCCTCGACGGGGCGGGCGATGTCTACCTCGTGCAGCAGCAGCTCGACCTCGACGGGGCCCTCGACGCCGGCCGTCTGCGGAGGGCCGCCGCTACGCTGCTCGACCGGCATCCCAACCTGCGGGCCGCCTTCACGGCCACGGTGGACGGTGTGCCCGTTCAGGTCGTCCCGGCGCGGGCCGAACTGGCCTGGCGGGAGGCCACCGCGGCCACCCGGGGCGAGGCCGACCTTCTCGCCGACGCCGAGCGGAGCCGGGCCTTCGTGCTGGCCGAAGCGCCGCTCATCCGGTTCCTGCTGGTCCGGCTTGGCGCCGACCGGCACCGGCTCGTCATGACCCAGCACCACGTGATCGTGGACGGCTGGTCGGGGCCTCTGATGGCCCGGGAGCTGCTTTCGGCGTACGCCGGGAAAGCCCCTGGAAATGCTCGCCCCTATCGGGATTTCCTCGCCTGGCTGACCGCGGCCGACGGTGAGACGGCGCGCCGGGCCTGGAGTGACGCGCTGGCCGGCGTGACCGAGCCGACCCTGGTCGCGCCGGGCGGCGTCGGGCGGCAGGCTCAGCTTCCGGGTGAGGTGACCGCGCAGCTGCCGCCGCGCCTCGTCGACTTCGCGCGGGGGCTCGGGGTCACGCCGAACACGTTTGTGCAGGCGCTGTGGGCGGTTCTTCTGGGGCGGCTCACCGGCCGCGACGACGTCGTGTTCGGCGCGACCGTCTCCGGGCGGCCGCCGGAGCTGAGCGGGGCCGACGAGACCATCGGGCTGTTCATCAACACCGTGCCGGTGCGGGCCAAGCTGCCCACCGGTGAGAGCTGGGACGCGTTCCTGCAACGGTTGCAGCAGGAGCAGGCGGGCCTTCTGGCGCACCAGCATCTCGGGCTGGCGCCGATCCAGCAGCTCGCCGGGGTGGGGGAGCTGTTCGACACGCTGCTGGTGTTCGAGAGCTACCCGGTGGACGAGGACCGCCTCGACGAGAGCCAGCGCGACGCCGGTCTCAAGCTGGCCGGTGTCACCGGGCGGGACGCCACGCACTATCCGCTGACGCTCGTCGCGGCCGAGGACGACGGCCTGCATCTGGCCCTGGAATACCGGCCCGACGTGTTCGGGGAGGACTTCGCGCGGCTCTTGCTCGACCGGTTCGTGGCGCTCGCGGACGAGGTGGCGGCGAATCCGCTGACCCCGGTCGACCGGGCCGACACCCTCACCGCCGGGGAACGCCACCGCGTGCTCGGCGAGTGGAGCGGCGACACCCTCGCGGTGACGCCGGAGACGCTGCCTGATCTGGTCCGGCGCTGGAGCGGGCCGGCCCTCGTGGTCGGGGAGCGGCGGTGGAGCTACGCCGAGCTGGTGGCCGAGATGGACGCCCTGGCCTCGGTTCTGGCCGGCCGCGGCGCCGGGCCCGGCCGGATCGTGGCGCTGCTGCTGCCGCGCGGCGAGCACATCGTCCCGGCCATCTTCGGGGCGATGGCCTCGGGCGCGGCCTATCTGCCCATCGACCCCGACTATCCGCCGGCCCGGATCGCCGCGATGCTCGACGACGCGCGGCCGGTCATCACGCTCGCCGTCCGCTCCACGGCCGGGCTCCTTCCGCCGGGCACGGCCACGCTGGTGCTCGACGAGCCGTACGAGAAGGGGACCGGAACGCCGGAGCCGATCGGCCCGGACCATCCGGCGTACGTCATCTACACCTCCGGGTCGACCGGGCGGCCCAAGGGCGTCCTGGTGCCGCACCGCACCGTGGCGACTCTGCTGGCCAGCCACACCGAGCGGATCCTCGGCCCGGCCGCCGGGAAGCTGGGCCGGCCGCTGCGGGTGGCGCACAACTGGTCGTTCGCGTTCGACGCCTCGTGGCAGCCGCTGCTGGCGCTGCTCGGCGGCAACGAGCTGCACCTGGTCACCGAGGGACCGCGCCGCGACCCCGAACTGCTCGCGAAGCTGTTGCGGGACAACGGGATCGACATGATCGAGGTCGCGCCGTCGCACCTCGACCAGCTCCTCGCGGCGGGCTTCGACGCGGCCGGGCTGGCCGTGCTCGGCGTGGGCGGCGAGGCGGTGCCCGATCCGCTGTGGGCCGGGATGGCGGCGCTGCCCGACACCGAGTCGTACAACTTCTACGGGCCCACCGAATGCACGGTCGACACGATCGTCCAGCGGGTCAAGGAGGTGCCGCGGGCTCTGATCGGGCGGCCGGTCGCCAACACCACGCTCTACGTGCTCGACGGCCGGTTGCGGCCGGTGCCGCCGGGCGTCGCGGGGGAGCTCTACATCGGCGGGGCGCAGCTCGCCCTCGGCTACCTCCATCAGCCGGGCCTCACGGCCACCCGGTTCGTGCCGGATCCGTTCGGCGCGGCGCCGGGCCGGCGTCTCTACCGGACCGGCGACGTCGTCCGGTGGACCACGGACGGCCGCATCGACTATCTGGGGCGCTCCGACGACCAGGTGAAGATCCGGGGCTACCGGATCGAACTGGGTGAGGTCGCCACGGTGCTGTCGCAGCATCCGTCGGTGGCGCAGGCGGTCGTGGTCGCGGATGGGGGGCGCCTGGTGGCGTACGTCGTCGGGAATGCCCTTGATCTGAGGTCCTGGGCCGCCGAAAGGCTGCCGGACCATCTCGTCCCGGCGGCCGTCGTCGAGCTGGACGCCCTTCCACTGACCGTCAACGGGAAGCTCGACCGTGCCGCCCTGCCGGCCGTCGCGTACGTCTCCGCCACCCGCGCGCCGCGCGGAGAGAATGAGGAGAAATTGGCCGCGTTGTTCACCGAGGTGCTCGGGGTTCCCGTCGGCGCCGAGGACAGCTTCTTCGACGCCGGCGGCGACAGCATCGCGGCCATGCGGCTGACCAGCCTGGCCCGCGCGCGGGGCGCCGAGATCCGCCTGGCCGATCTGGTCGCGCTGAAGACCGTGGCCGCCCTGGCCGAGGTGACCCGATGAGGCCCTCCGTGCTGCTGCGCTGGGCCGTGCGTGACTCGGCCAAGGGCCTCACCGCCTCCTGGATCGGCGGCCTCGGCTATCAGGCCGGGCTGATCCTGCTGCCCTGGTGCCTCGGCCGAGCCCTCGACGAGGGGATCACGCCGGGCGACCGCACCCCGCTGCTCTACTGGGCCGGGGCCACCCTGGCCGTGTCGGTCGCGCTGACCGGCGCCGAGTTCGCCATGCGCTGGTGGGCCACCCTGGCCGGCGTCCGCACCGGGAACCGGCTGCTGCTGCGCCTCAGCGAGCGGGTGCTCGGCTGGGATTCGGCCACCGCGCACAAGTTCTCGGCCGGCGACCTGGTCACCCGCGGCACCCGCGACGTCGAGCAGATCACTATCTGGCTGTCCACAGTGCCCTCGCTCGCCAGCGGCGTGCTGGGCTTCCTCACGGTGCTGGTCGTCGTGGCCACGCTCGATCCGATGCTGGCCGTCGTCGGGCTCAGCACGGTGCCGCTGCTGATCGCGGTCAACCTCTGGTATCCGCGCCGGTACGAGGGTGCGAACGCCGCGCTCTCGGCGGCGCACGGAGCCCGGGCGGACGCGGTGGAGGACCTTCTCTCGGCCAGTACGGCTGTACGGGGCCTCGGCGGTGAACAAGTGCTCATCGAGCGGCACCACGAGGTCAGCGCCACGGTCCGCGACCGCACCCTGGCCCTGGCCCGGATCGCCGCCGGGTGGGCCGCGAACGCGCCGTTCGTGCCGTGGCTGGCGACCGCGATCGGCCTGGCCTTCGGTGGCCTGGCCGTGCTGGACGGGAGCTTCTCGGTCGGTGGCCTGGTGTCGTTCGCGAGCTGGATGACGCTGCTGGGCCGTCAGGTCATGATGCTGACGTTCCGCTTCGGTCAGCTCGGCGACGCGTGGACGGCGGCCGGCCGGATCGAGACCGTTCTTTCGGCTCAATCGGAAATGTCCGAGACAGGCGATGGGGTTCGGCTGGGTGTGGGGGCGCTGACCACGGCCGGCGTCACGGTGGAGCTGGAGGGCCGGGCACCGCTGGCGCTGCCCGACATTTCCGTCGGTGAACGCGAGTTCGTCGCGGTCGTCGGGCCGGTCGGTACGGGCAAGTCGACGCTGCTGCGACTGCTGGCCCGGCTCGCCGACCCGGCCACGGGGGCGATCCGTTACGGCGGCACCGATCTGCGGGACGCGGTCATCGGCGATGTGCGCGACACCATCACGATCGTCGGCCAGCGCCCGCTGCTGCTGTCCGGGACGATCGCCGAGAACCTGCGCCTGGGCCGGGCCGAGCTCACCGACGAGCAACTGCGCGAGGCCTGCCGGATCGCCGGGATCCTCGAGCACATCGAGTCGCTGCCCGAAGGCTTCGCCACGGTGGTCGGCGAACGCGGCAGCACGGTCTCCGGCGGGCAGCTGCAGCGCCTCGCCCTGGCCCGGGGTTTGCTGCGCGGGGCCCGGGTGCTGCTGCTGGACGACGTCACGTCGGCCGTGGACGCCCGCACCGAACAGCGCATGCTCGACGGCCTGCGCGGCCTCGACGTGACGATCGTGTTCGCCACCTCCCGCACGGCGGTCCGCGACCGCGCCGACCGCGTCGTCGACCTCGGCGTCCACGATGGAGAGCTGGTGTCCCATGGCTGACGTCCGCCTGCTGACCGAGGAGCCCGACCAGCGGCACGTGCTGCGCCGCGTCTGGCCGCATCTGCGGGAGCACCGCCGGGCGATGGCCGCGGCCATCGCGGTCAACCTGCTCTCCACGCTGTCGCTCACGCTGGTGCCGCTGGTGATCGGCCGGGCGGTGGACGAGCTTCTCGACGGCGACCGTACGGGGCTGCTGGTCACCGCCGGTGTCGTGCTCGGGCTGGTGGTGGCCCGGACGGTGCTGCTGCGCTGGTCGGAGCTGCTGCTCACGCGGGTCGGCGAGAAGGTCGTGCACAGCCTGCGCGACCTGGTGGTGGAGCGGCTCGGGAACACGTCGCTGCGCTTCCTCGAGGCGCACCGGGGCGGGGACCTGCTGCAGAGGGCCACGGTCGAGATAGCGGAGCTGGCCACGTTCGTACGGAGTCAGCTCCCGGACCTCATCTCGCTCGGCGGCTATCTGGTGTTCAGCGTGATCGTGCTGCTGTCGTCGTCGTGGCAGCTCTTCGGCCTCCTGGTGCTGGTGTTCGGGCCGCCGATGTGGTTCATCTCGCGGCGCTTCCGGCGGGCGGCGGCGAACGCCTATCCGGCCGAGGCGGCCGCGCAGGCGACGCTGGCGGCGACGTTCTCGGAGAGCCTGCTGGCCCGCGAGCAGCTCCAGATCGACGGCGCCACCGGCACGTGGCTCGGCCGCCTGGGCAAGGATGCTGACGCCTACCTGCGAACGGCACGGGTCGCCCAGCGCGGCGCGACGTGGATCGACGCGACGTGGGTGGTGCAGGGCCTGACGAGCGCGGCTCTGCTGATCGCCGGCGGCGCGCTGGCGAGCGAGGGAATCGTGACGATCGGCGTCGTCGTCACCTTCGTGCTGGCCAGCCGCGACCTGTTCAGCTCCATCGACGACTTCACGCTGGTCGCGGGGGAGATGCTGGAGTCCCGAGTGGGCCTGGCCCGCCTGCTCGACCTGCTCGACGCCACCGCATCACCTTTGTCGCCGGTAAATGCCGAAATATCGGGCGGGGAAGGGTTCGGCGCGGCGGGGGTGCGCGTGGCGGAGGGCGTAGGTGGTGGGCCTGCGGCGGCGGGTAGCGCGACTGAGGAGCGCGGTGCGCAGGTGGGTTCCGGCTCGGCGGTGCGGCTCGCCCACGGTGGGCTGAGCGCTGAGGTCGTCACCTACGGGTATCGGCCCGGGGAACCCGTGCTGCACGGGGTCAGCGTTCGTTTCCGGGCGGGAGAGCACGCCGGGATCGTGGGGGAGACCGGGTCCGGCAAGACCACTCTGGCCAAGCTGCTCTGTGGGCTCTACCTGCCCGATGCCGGAGCGGTCCGGCTCGGGGACGCCGATCTCAGTGGGCTCGGCGCGGGTGAGGTGCGGCGGCGGCTTGTTCTGATTCCGCAGCAGGTTCACATGATTGCCGGGAGCTTCGCCGACAACCTCGCGCTCACTCCTGGGCGGCCCGGGCCGGAGGACTTCGCGCGGGCCGCCGAGCGGCTCGGGCTCGACGGATGGGTGGCCGGGCTGCCCGGCGGGTTCGACGCCGAGCTCGGGCGGCGCGGTGAGCGGTTCTCGGCCGGGGAACGGCAGCTCGTCGGGCTTCTGCGGGCGGCCATGACCGATCCCGAAGTGCTCATTCTCGACGAGGCCACGGCCGACCTCGACCCGGCCACCGCCCACCGCATCGAGGAGGCCCTGGCCCGGCTGCGGCGCAACCGGACCGTGCTGGTCATCGCCCACCGGCCGTCCACCATCGACCGCCTTCCCCGCGTCGTGCGCCTGCACGCCGGGCGGATCACATCCCCGGAGGACTGAGAGATGCCCGTCATCGACGGCCTGCACTACCAGGAGGCCGGCACCGGCCCGGGAGTGCTGCTGCTCGCCGGCAACGGCGCCCGGGGGCGCACCTGGCACCTGCACCAGGTGCCCGCGCTCGTGGCGGCCGGCTATCGGGTTGTCACCTACGACGCCCGGGGGCTGCCGCCCAGCGCCACCCCGCCCGTGGTCACCATGCCCGACCTGGTGAACGACGCGGTCACCCTGATCGAGCAGCTCGGCCTGGGCCCGTGCCGGATCGCCGGCTCCTCCATGGGCGCGCGGGTCGCCGCCGAGCTCTGCCTCGAACGGCCCGACCTGGTCGACAAGGCGGTCCTGATGGCCACCTTCGGGCGCCGCAGCGCGTTCCAGGCCGCCATGACCGCGGGCGAGCGCGGCCTCGAGCGGGCCGGTGTGGAGCTGCCGGACGAGTACCGGGCCGTGGTGCGGGCGGCCTTCAACCTGTCGCCGCGGACGCTGGCCGACGACCGGCAGGCCCAGGACTGGCTCGACGTGTTCCAGGTCCGCCTGCCGGGCCACGCCGGGACGCCGAGCCGGCAGGAGGCCGGCGCCGAGGAGGACCGCCTGAAGGCGTACGGGGGAATCGAAAGCCCCTGTCTCGTCGTCGGGTTCGCCGACGACCTCATCGCGCCGGCCGCCGGTGGCCTCGAGGTTGCCCAGGCCATCCCGGGCGCCCGGTACACCGAGATCCCCGACGCCGGCCACTACGGATATCTGGAACAGCCCCATCGGCTCAACACCGAGCTGATCGCCTTCTTCGATGGAGAGCCCGCATGACCACCACCGCCCGCGAGGTCGAGCTCGTCTGGCACGACCTCACGCCCCGCCTGCTCGAGGTCCGCCGCGTCGAGCGGCTCACCCCGCGCATGGTCCGTATCACCCTCGGCGGCGAGGAGCTGGACGGCTTCAAGTACGGGGCGCCGGACGACCACGTGAAGGTCTTCTTCCCCGAGCCCGGCGCCGACCTGCCGGTGATGCCGTCGATCGGCGAGGAGGGCCTGGAGCCGCCGCCGCCCGGCTCGCCGCTGCCCATCTACCGCGACTACACCATCCGCTACCTGCGGCCGGAGGCGCGCGAGCTCGACATCGACTTCGTGCTGCACGAGCACGGCCCCGGCGGATCGTGGGCGGCGCGGGCGGCGCCGGGTAAGCGGGTCGGGATCCTCGGGCCGCGCGGCTCGAACCTGGTGCCGTACACCTTCGACTGGTATCTGCTCGGCGCCGACGAGACCGCCCTGCCCGCCCTCGCCGCCTGGCTCGAGCAGCTTCCGGCCGGCGCCACCGTGCTCGCCTTCGCCGAGGTGGCCGGCGAGAGCGAGAAGCAGCCCCTGGACGGCGTGACCTGGCTCCTCCGCGACCGCGGCCAGAAGCTCAGCGATGTGCGGGACGTGACCCTTCCGGAGGGCGACGGCTACGTCTGGATCGCCGGTGAGGCCACGGGTCTCAAGCCGGTCCGCCGCCATCTGCGCGCGCGGGGCCTCAACCGTAAGTGGATGGAGATCGACGGCTACTGGAAGAAGGGCGTCGAGAACCTGGACCACCACGAGGACGACGATGAGTAGCCCGCTGCCCAGCCTGGCGCCGCACACCCTGCTGGTGTTCCTGCTGCAGGTGTCGCTGCTCCTGCTGGTCGCGCTGGCCCTGGGCCGGCTGGCCGTGCGGCTCGGCCTGCCCGCGCTCGTCGGCGAGCTGCTGACCGGCGTGATCCTGGGGCCGTCGCTGCTCGGGGCGCTCGCCCCCGGCGCCTTCACCTGGGTGCTCCCGTCCGACGCCGACCAGCTGCACCTGGTCGACGCCGTGGGGCAGTTCGGTGTGCTCCTGCTCGTCGGCGTGACCGGCGTACAGCTGGACACCGTGATGCTGCGCAAGCGCGGCATCACCGGCGTGAAGGTCAGCCTCGCGGGTCTTCTGCTGCCCCTGGCGCTGGGCATCGCGGCCGGATTCCTCGTGCCGGCCGCGATGCTGACCGAGACCAGCGACCGCGGCACGTTCGCGCTGTTCCTGGGCGTCGCCATGTGCGTGACGGCCATCCCGGTCATCGCCAAGACGCTGTCCGACATGGGCCTGCTGCATCGCGACATCGGCCAGCTGACGCTGGCCGCCGGCATGGTGGACGACGCCGTCGGCTGGTTCCTGCTGTCGGTGGTCTCGGCCGCGGCGACCACCGGCGTACGGGCCGGGGCCGTCACCCTGTCGGTGGTCTACCTCATCGGCTTCGTGGTGGCCGCGATCCTCGTCGGCCGCCCGCTCGTGCGCTGGGTGCTCGACCTGGCCGGCATGGCCGGTGACGGCGGCCCCCGGGTCACCGCGTCCGTGGTGCTGATCCTGCTCGGCGCGGCCGCCACCCACGCGATGGGCATGGAGGCGCTGTTCGGCGCGTTCGTCGCGGGCATCCTCATCGGGCAGGCCCGCGCGGCCGAGAAGCCCGATCCGCGGCCGGGCCGCTCGATCTGGCAGGACCTGTCGCCGCTGCGCACGATCGTGCTGTCCGTGCTGGCACCCCTCTTCATGGCCACGGCCGGCCTGCGGATGGACCTGACCGCGCTGGCCGACCCCAAGGTGCTGCTGGCCGGCGTCGCGCTGCTGCTGGTGGCGATCGTCGGCAAGTTCGCCGGCGCCTACATCGGGGCGCGGGCCAGCAAGCTGTCGCGCTGGGAGTCGATCGCTCTCGGCGCCGGCATGAACTCGCGCGGCATCGTCGAGGTCGTGGTGGCCACCACCGGCCTGCGCCTGGGCGTGCTGTCCATCGCCACCTACACGGTGGTCGTGCTCATCGCCGTCATCACCTCGGTGATGGGCCCGCCCATCCTGCGCTGGTCGATGTCGAAAGTGCAGATCACCGAGCTCGAGCAGGAGCGGGCTCTCGCCTTCTCCGGACAGGGGGCGCCGAAATGACGGGAATCGCGCTGGTCACCGGGGCCGGTCAGGGCATCGGCCGCGCCGTGGCGCTCGCCTTCGCCGAGGCCGGCACGCGGGTGGCCGCGGTCGACCGGGAGGCCAAGGGCGTGGAGCGGCTCGCCGCCGAGCACGACGGGATCACGGCCTACGTGGCCGACGTCTCGCAGTCCTCCGAGGTGGAGGGTGTCGTCGAGGCGGTGGAGCTGGGCCTCGGCCCGATCGGGGTGCTGGCCAACGTGGCCGGCGTGCTGCGCACCGGGGCCGTCGTCGGCTTCTCCGACGAGGACTGGGCGGCGCTGTTCGACGTCAACGCGGGCGGGGTCTTCCGGGCCAGCCGGGCGGTGGCCCGCCGGATGGTGACCCGCCGGGCCGGGGTGATCGTCACGGTGTCGTCCAACGCGGCCGGGATCCCGCGCTCCGGCATGGCCGCGTACGCCGCGTCCAAGGCGGCCTCGACCGCCTTCACCAAGAGCCTCGGGCTCGAGCTGGCCCCCTACGGGATCCGCTGCAACGTGGTCGCCCCCGGCTCCACCGACACCCCGATGCAGCGGTCCCTGTGGGACGAGGGCGGACCGGACCCGGTCATCGCCGGTGATCCGGCCACCTTCCGTACCGGCATCCCGCTGGGCCGGCTCGCCGAGCCCGAGGACGTCGCCGACGCGGTGCTGTTCCTCGCCTCCGACCGCGCCCGGCACATCACCATGCACGACCTGTACGTCGACGGCGGCGCGACGCTCCGGGCCTGAGCCTGACAAGGAGAACCATCGAAGTGACTACCGTCTCCGCCGCGACCACCGCGGCCGAGCTGCTGGCGGGCTACCGCCCGGGCCGCTCGTCGCTGTTCGCCTCACCGAGCGGCACCCTGCTCGCCGAGGGCACCTATTTCGCGGTTCCGCCGTCGGGCCGCCGGGACGGCCTGGCCGACCTGGCCCACCGCGTCGACGCCGTCCTGGGCGTCGCCGAGGCGGCCGGTCACGAGGTCCGCGCCGTGGTGGGCGCGGTCCCGTTCGCCCCGGACGCGCCGGCGCACCTCGTGGTGCCGGCCCGGCTGCGGCGCGGCGGGCCGCCGGTGGCCGCCGCGGCCGGCGAGGCAACCGTCCAGGTGAAAGAGATCCGGGCGGTGCCGGATCCGGGCCGCTACACCGCGGCGGTGGCCGAGGCGGTCCGGCAGATCAACGCGGGCCGCTACACCAAGGTGGTCCTGGCCCGGTCGCTGCGGGCCGACGCGCCCGGCTTCGACCCGGCTCCGGTGGTGCGGGCGCTGGCCGGGCGCGACCCGGGCGGCTACACGTTCGGCGTCGACCTCGGCGGCGGCCGCACCCTGTTCGGTGCCAGCCCCGAGCTGCTGGTCTCCCGCCGGGGCACCCTGGTCACGGCCAACCCGCTGGCCGGTTCGGCCGCGCGCAGCGGCGACCCGGCCGAGGACGCCCGCCGGGCCGAGGCGCTGCTGCGGTCGGAGAAGGACCGGCACGAGCACGCGGTGGTGGCCAGCGCGGTCGCCGACGGTCTCCGCCCGTACTGCTCGCATCTGACTGTGCCCTCCGAACCGTCGCTGGTGCGCACGGCGACGATGTGGCATCTCTCCACCCTGATCACCGGCACCGTGGCCGATCCGGCGGCCTCGGCCCTGCGGCTGGCGACCGCGCTGCACCCGACCCCGGCCGTGTGCGGCACGCCGACCGCCGCCGCCCGCGCCGCCATCAGCGAGCTGGAGCCGTTCGACCGCGGCTTCTACACCGGCATGGTCGGCTGGGTCGACGCCTCGGGCGACGGGGAGTGGGCGGTCACCATCCGCTGCGCCACCGCCGACGAGGACGGCCTCGACCTGTTCGCCGGGGCCGGCGTCGTGGCCGGCTCGGAACCCGCGGCCGAGCTGGCCGAGACCACGGCCAAGCTCGGCACCATGGTGGCCGCTCTGGGATTGGAGCACTCCGATGTCCTCTGAGGAGCTTTACCGGTCGCGCGGGTACTGGACCGGCCAGACCTTCGAAGATCTTCTACGTTCCTCCGCCGAGAAATTCGGCACCCGCGTCGCCGTCGTCGACGGCGACCGCGAGATCACCTACGCCGAGCTCCGGGACCGCGCGCTGCGCCTGGCCGCGGGCCTGCACGGCCTGGGCATCGGCAAGGGCGACCGGGTCGTCGTCCAGCTGCCCAACGAGGCCGAGTACTTCGAGGTCATCTTCGCGCTGTTCCGCCTGGGCGCGCTTCCGGTCTTCGCGCTGCCCGCCCACCGGGCGGCCGAGATCGGCTACTTCTGCTCGCACACGAACGCCGTCGCCTTCGTGACGACCGGCGTGCACGAGGGTTTCGACCACCGCACCCTCGCGACGGCCACCGGCGCCGCCCGGATGATCATCGACGCGGATCTCCCGTCCCTCTACGCCGATCCGGCCGGGCTGCCGGACGGGCCGTCCGCCGGTGAGCTGGCCTTCCTGCAGCTCTCGGGGGGCAGCACCGGGCTGCCCAAGCTGATCCCGCGCACCCACGACGACTACCTCTACAGCGTCCGCGAGAGCGCCGACATCTGCCACCTCACCCCGGACAGCGTCTACCTCGCCGTGCTGCCGGTGGCGCACAACTTCACCATGTCGTCGCCGGGCGTGCTCGGCGTGCTGCACGCGGGCGGGCGCATCGTGCTGGCCCGCCGGCCCGACCCGGCGACCGTGCTGCCGCTCATCGCGGTCGAGCGGGTCACCATCACCGCCGTCGTGCCGCCGCTGGCCCAGCTCTGGATCGACGCGGTCGCGGCCATGGACAAGAAACCCGACCTGTCCAGCCTTCAGGTGCTCCAGGTGGGCGGCGCCAAGCTGGGCAGCACGGTCGCGGCCCGGGTCGAGCCGGTGCTCGGCTGCCGGCTGCAACAGGTGTTCGGCATGGCCGAAGGGCTGGTCAACTACACCCGTCTCGACGACCCGGACGAGATCGTGCTCAACACCCAGGGGCGGCCCATCTCGCCGGACGACGAGATCCTCGTGGTCGACGACGCCGGCGAGCCGGTCGAGCGGGGTCAGGTCGGACATCTGCTGACCCGAGGCCCGTACACCATCAAGGGTTATTGGAACGCCGAGGAGCACAACCGGACCGCGTTCACGGCCGACGGTTTCTACCGTACGGGCGATCTCGTGCGGCATCGGGCCGACGGCTATCTCGTGGTCGAGGGCCGGGCCAAGGACCAGATCAACCGCGGCGGCGAGAAGATCGCGGCCGAGGAGGTGGAGAACCACCTGCTCACCCACCCGGCCGTGCACGACGTGGCCGTGGTCGCCATCCCCGACGCGTATCTGGGCGAGCGGACGTGCGCTTTCGTGGTGCCACGCCCCGGCATGGCGCTCGCTCTCAAGGACGTCCGTGTCTATCTGCGGGAACGCGGACTGGCGGCGTACAAGATCCCCGACCGGCTGAACGTGGTCGACGCGTTCCCCGTCACCGGCGTCGGCAAGATCAGCCGGCGCGAGCTGCGTGCGGCCCTGCGATCGCTGAAGGAAGGCTGACATGCTCCCGCGCATCACCCCGTACCCCCTTCCCACCGGTTTCTCCCTGAAGAACGCCCGCGTCGGCTGGCGCCCGGACCCCCGGCGGGCGGCCCTGCTCGTGCACGACATGCAGAACTACTTCCTCGCCCCGTTCGGCACCGCCGACCACGCCCTGATGGCCCGGGTCGTCGACAACATCGCGGCGCTGTGCAAGCACGCCCACGAGGCCGGCATGCCGGTCGTCTTCTCGGCCCAGCCGGGCGGGCAGAGCCTGGCCGAACGCGGCCTGCTCCAGGACTTCTGGGGCGACGGGCCGCCGCCGTCGGCGAGCGCGCTGGCCATCACCGACGCGCTGGCCCCGGGGCCGGGCGACGTCCAGATCACCAAGCGCCGCTACAGCGCCTTCGCCGGCACGCCCCTGGCCGAGCTGCTCGAAGGACGCGACCAGCTCATCGTCACCGGGGTCTACGCGCACATCGGCGTGCTCGCCACCACCCTCGACGCGTTCATGCGCGACATCCAGCCGTTCGTCGTCGCCGATGCCGTCGCCGACTTCAGCCCCGCCCACCACCGCGACGCGCTGCGGCACGTCGCCGACCGGTGCGGCGTGGTCGGCACGGCCTCCGAGATCGCCACCTTCCTCTGAAAGGCACAACCATGACGGTGTACGACCTCGTGGGCATCGGCTTCGGCCCGTCGAACCTGGCGCTCGCCATCGCCATCGAAGAAAGCGAGACTCCGCTGACCGCTGTCTTCCTGGAGAAGCAGGAGGACTTCGGCTGGCACCGCGGGATGCTCTTCGAGGACGCCACCATGCAGGTGTCGTTCCTCAAGGACCTGGTCACCATGCGCAACCCGGCCAGCGACTTCAGCTTCGTGTCGTACCTGCACGCCCACGACCGGCTGGCCGAGTTCATCAACTTCAAGTCGATGTACCCGCTGCGCGTCGAGTTCCACGACTACTTCGTGTGGGCGGCCCGCCGGATGGCCCACATGGTCCGCTACGGCCACACCGTCACCGACGTCGTGCCCGTGGTCGACGAGAACGGCGAGGCGTGGGCGGTCGACGTCATCAGCCCGCGCGGCACGTTCCGGGCCCGCAACGTCGTCGTCGCGGTCGGCCTCGAGTCGAGCCTGCCGCCCGACGTCACCCCGGGCCCGCGCGTCTGGCACAACCTCGATCTGCTCCACCGGGTGGCTTCCTTCGAGGTCGCCGAGCCGCGCCGGTTCATCGTCGTCGGCGCCGGGCAGAGCGCCGCCGAGTCCGTCGCCTACCTGCATTCGCGCTATCCCACGGCCGAGGTCAACAGCGTCTTCTTCCGGTACGGCTACAGTCCCGCCGACGACAGCAGCTTCGCCAACCAGATCTTCGACCCGGCCGCCGTCGACCTGTACTACGACGCGCCGGCCGAGGTGAAGCGGATGCTGTTCGACTACCACCGCAACACGAACTACTCGGTGGTCGACGGCGATCTCATCGAGGAGCTGTACCGGCGTACGTACCGGGAAAGGGTTCTGGGCCGGGACCGCCTCCACATGATGCGCGCCTCCCGCATCGCCGACCTGACCCCGCGCCCCGACGGGGTGACCGCGGTGGTCGAGCACCTGCCGACCGGCGAGCTCACCACCCTGGAGGCCGACGCGATCGTCTACGCCACCGGCTATCGCCCGGTCGACGTGACCCGCCTGCTCGGCATGGCCGGCAAGCACTGCCTGCGCGACGAGGAGGACCTGCTGCGCGCCGGGCGCGACTACCGCCTCGAGACCGACCCGGAGCTGCGCGCCGGCATCTATCTGCAGGGCGGAACCGAACACGCGCACGGGATAACGGCCACCCTGCTCTCGGCCGGCGCGATCCGGGCCGGCGAGATCACGGCCTCAATTTCCGGGGTGGGCGGCCGATAGGACGAACGTGCCGGAGCAGCTGTACCTGCTCGCGAACCTGGTCATCATGGTCGCTTACGCGGGGATCATGATGGCCATCGTGGTGCCCGTGGGCCGCGAGGGACAGCTGCGCACGAACCGGCTCGCCATGGCGACCGCGCTCATCTTCTTCAGCTGCGCGGTCGGCCACGGCCTGCACGCGTGGACGTCGTACCGGGCGAGCATCGCGCACACCGCTCATGTGGGGTGGACCCTGGCGCTGTGGGACACCTTCACGGCCGCCGTGGGGGTCTACTACTGGTCGCTGCGCCGGAGCTACGGCGTCCTGCTCGGCGGCGGCGCCATGTACGTCTCCCCGGGCGAGCAGAACCGCCTGGCCGAGGCCGACGAGGCCCGATCCACCCTGGCCGCCGTCGTCGAATACACCGACGACGCCATCATCGGCCTCGGCATGGGCGGCCTGGTGAACGCGTGGAACGGCGGCGCCGAGCGCCTGTTCGGCTACACGGCCGACGAGATCATCGGGCAGCCGGTGGCGATCCTGGCCGACGAGAGCGGCTTCGCCGAGCAGCAGGACGTCCGGGCCCGGATCGCCGCCGGCGAACGCGGCGTCTACTACGAGGCCCGGCGGCTGCACAAGGACGGCTCCCCGGTCGAGGTGTCGCTGAACGTGGCCCCGATCCGGGAGAGCGGCGGCGTGGTCACCGGCGTCTCGGTGGTGGCCCGCGACATCCGCGAGGCCCGGGAGGCGGCCGAGCGCCAGCGCGCCCTGGAGGAACGCACCCATCAGGCCCAGCGCATGGAGAGCCTGGGCAAACTGGCCGGCGGCATCGCCCACGACTTCAACAACATCCTGGCCATCATCGTGAACTACACCGAGTTCGCCATCGAGGAGAGCGAGGGCAACGACGGCGTACGCTCCGACCTGAACCACGTGCGCACGGCGGCCGACCGGGCCATGGGCCTGACCCGCCAGTTGCTCACCTTCACCCGCGGCGACACGGTGCAGCCGCAGGACGTCGATCTGAACCTGGCCCTGGCCGAGGTCCGCGACATGCTGGAACGCACCATCGGCGAGCACATCACGCTGGTCGCCCGCCCCGCCGCGCAGCCGGTGGTCGTGCGGGCCGACCCCGGTCAGCTCCAGCAGATCCTGCTCAACCTGGCCATCAACGCCCGCGACGCGATGCCCGACGGCGGCTCCCTGGTCCTGGAGGCGGACACGGCCGAGGTCGACGGCGACGAGGTGAAGATGCAGCCCGCGCTGCCGGCCGGCCGTTACGCCCGCCTGCAGATCAGCGACACCGGCGAGGGCATGCCGCCGGAGGTGGTCCAGCGCATCTTCGAGCCGTTCTTCACCACAAAACCCCGGGGCCGGGGTACGGGCTTGGGCCTGTCCACGGTCTACGGCATCGTGACCGAGGCGGGCGGCGCCCTGAACGTCTACTCGGAACCCGGCGTGGGCACGACGTTCCGCATCTACCTGCCGTTGGCCGCCGTCGCCGGCGACGCCCCGGTCGCGGCCCGACCGGCCGCCCCGCCACCGGGCGACGGCCGCACCATCCTGGTCGTGGAGGACGAAGTCGACCTGGCCCGGGTGGTGACCCGCATCCTGACCGCGGGCGGATATCACGTGCTGCTGGCCGACAGCGCCCCGCACGCCTTGGAACTGTTCGCGGAGAAGGGCTGCGACGCCCTGCTGACCGACGTCATCATGCCGGAGATGTCCGGCCCCCGCCTGGCCCAGCTGGTCCACGAGCGCCGCCCCGACCTCCCGGTCGTCTACATGTCCGGATATAGCAACGGCCTGCTGGGCGAGACCCGCGTCCTGGACCCCGACATCCCCTTCGTCGAGAAGCCTTTCACCCGCCAGGACCTCCTGCACAAGGTCCACGACGCCCTGACCCCGGCCCGGGTGTCGCCTTAGCGGCGCCACCGCGAAGGGTGAATCGGAGTCGCATTTGCCCCTGATTTATAGCATCGCCGCGTGAATCTCGAACCTGCTGAAAAGACCCCGCGTCGGCGATCGTTGTCAGCGTCGTGACGGCGCTCGCCGGGGCGTTCATGCCCTGGTGAACGAGCAAGACAAGAAAGACGGGAAGAGGGCGGACCGGGTGATCGCGGCGCTGGACGAGAATTACCGGCCGCGCAGACCGATTTCTCCGCCGCGGCCTGGACGCTGGAGCAGCAGATCGTCCAGCGCAAGGCTGAGGCCGTGAGCAGCCGTGACCGGGTGAGCGAACTGGCGGCGGCTCCGGTCGACTCGACGGCGAGGGGGACGGCAGAGGAAGCCGGATCAGTCCGCTCAGTGCGAGCCGGCTTCTCCACCGCCTGAATCGAAGTTCGCGGCGTCGCCGTAAGTGGCGTTCTCGGCGACGGCGCCGGAGTGGCGGTCCGGAACACCGTGGCCCCGGGTGAAGATGTCGTCGCGGTAACGGGGCGAGCTCCGGCGGATGGAGCGCATGGCCGCGCGGGCGGCCGCCGCCGGGTCCGCATTGGTCTGTCGCCGACCACGTATGCGCTTGAGGAGCAGGACAGCGAATCCGGCCACGAGCCCCAAGCCGGCGAGCCACAGATACCCCTGCATGCAGTCACGGTAGACGCCGCGTGCATCAGTGGGTCCTCAGACGGACGGTCAGGACGGCGTCCGCGAAAGCCTCGGGAGCCTCCTGGGGGAGGTTGTGACCGGCGTCGATCACCCGGTGCTCGTGGGGACCGCTGAACATGTGGGCGTGGCCGGCGGTACCGCCCGGTTTCAAGGTGTCGGTCAGGCCGTCCAGGGTCACCGCGGGCACGGTGATTTTCGGGCGGGTCGCGAGAAGGGCCTCGACGATGTCGTACGCGGGATCGCCCGCGGCCTGACCGAGGGCGTGGCGGTAGGCGTGGATGACGACGTCGACGAAGTCGGGGTTGTCGAACGAAGGAGCGGTCCGGGCGAAAGCCGCCTCGTCGAACTCCCATCGGGGCGACCACTGTCGCCACAGCATGCGGCACAGGTCGCGGCGGTGTGCGGCCAGGCCCTCGCGGCCGCGTTCCGTCTGGAACAGGTGCTGGTACCACACCGCGTGCTCGACGGCCGGGTCGAACGCGTGCCGTTGCCGTTCGATGTCGATGATGTCGTAGCCGGCCAGTGAAACCAGGCCGGCCACTCGCTGCGGCCACGCCGCGGCCGCCACACAGGAGGCCAGGCCGCCCCAGTCGTACCCCGCCACGATCGGCCCGTCGAGACGCAGCGCGTCGATCAGCGCGATCAGGTCGGACCCGAGCGCGGCCTGCTGGCCGCTGCGCATCGTGCCGCCCGGCCGGAAGCGGGTGGGTCCGAAACCCCGCAGGTACGGGCGGACGACCCGAGCACCGCGCGCCGTCAGCGCCGGAACGACCTCATCGTAGGCGTGGACGTCATACGGGAAACCGTGCGACAGAACGACCGGCCAGCCGTCAGCCGGACCGTCCTCGAGATAGGCGACGGACAGCACGCCCGCATCGACATGTTCCATGAGGCCACCATACGAATGCTCATGGGACCACCGCTCCTGCCGACCGTTCTGTGGAGAGGGCGAGGCTGCTGCCGGGAGAGACCGTGCGTGTACGGCTGTTGAGCGACTCGTGCACCAAGGGGTGGACCAGTTGGGGTCACGGCGAGCTGTGGTTGACTGACGACGCGCTGGTGCGGGTGGGCAAGCGGGACCTGACAGTCCGCGCCATGCTGGGCGGGGCCGCGGCGGCGACCGGTGGGGTGCTCGGCGTGGCGGCCGCGTTGGGGCTGGCCGCGTTGTCGAAGCCGGCTCCCCATCACGACATGGACGTCGATCCGGGTGCCTGGTTCGGTTACGTCGCGGCGCAGAAGGACGTGCTGATAATTTCGTACGCTCAGATCGCCTCCGCGACTTTGAAGGAAGGCTTGACTACGAGCAGCCTGACGGTGCGCCTTCAGGACGGGTTCAGCGCGAAGCTGCTGTGGAAACGGTCGCCGGCGGCCGTCCGGGCGCTGCGTCAGGTACTGCCGGGCTAATCCTGGACCATCTGGTCGGCGGGGGAGAGGTGCTCGACGGTCACGCCGGTTTCGGTGAAGGTTCGGGTCACCACGCCTGATGTGTAGACCCACAGGATGCGCAGGGGTGTTGTGCCCACGTTGCGGAAAAGGTGGGGGATCGGGGACGGGATGTACGTGGTGTCGTACCGGCTCAGGCGGGTTGCCTTTCCCTCGACCAGGACCTCGGCCTCGCCGTCCAGGATCGTCACGTGCTCGTCGCAATTGTGGGAGTGCATGGGGGCTCCGGTGCCCACCGGGTAGACGCTGATGCCGCTTGTTATGCGGTTCTCGCCGGCCGCTGACGTCGTGGTGATCAGGGGGGTGGTGGCTACCGAGCCGCCGCGGTCGAGGACCTTGACGTCGGCGGACTTGATGATCACGGTCATGAAAGTGAGGGTAGGTGCGATCTGTGTGTCGCCGGATGCACCCTTACCTTGCATCTCGCGCCGTGTGAGGACGTACCACGGCGTTGTTACGTTCTTGCGAAACACGCACGAGGCGAGGGCGTAACAACCATGAGACTTCCCGTCGTCGACGCCGACGAGATGACCGAACGGCAGCAGGAGATCGCGGCCCGGATCGCCGGGCGGCGCGGGGCCGTCCGCGGGCCCTTCCAGGTGTGGCTCAACAGTCCGGAGCTGTGCGAGAAAGTGGAGGCGCTCGGCGCCTTCTGCCGGTTCGAGTCGAGCCTTCCGCTGCGGCTGCGGGAGCTGGCCCTGCTGCTCGCGGCCCGGCACATGGACGCCCAATATTCGTGGAACGCCCACGTCGACAAGGCCGTCGAGGCCGGCATCCCGGCCGAGGCGGTCCGGGCCATCGCCGAGCGGCGCGAGCCGAAGTGGGAGACCGACGAGGACGAGGCCTTCCACCGCTTCGCCGTCGAGATCCTGGAGAACCACTTCGTCAGCCCGGAGACGTTCGAGCGGGCCAAGGGCTTCTTCGGCGCCCAGGGGCTGGTCGACGCGGTCGGCGCCCTCGGCAACTTCACGATGCTCGGCATGCTCCTCAATACCTTCGAGGTCGACCTTCAGAAGGACCGCACCCCGCCCTTTCCCGACATCCAGGGCTACGCCCGGGTGACCCATGAGTGACCTACCGGTCGTCCGGGTCGCGGGGATCGGCAAGAGCTTCGGCGGCGCCGTCGCCCTGCGGGACGTGAGCCTCGACCTGTTCCCCGGCGAGATCCACGCGCTGATGGGCATGAACGGCGCCGGCAAGTCGACCCTCGTCAAGATCCTCTCGGGGGCGCAGAACCCGGACGCCGGGCAGATGGAGATCGCCGGCGGCGGCGCGCAGGGTCAGCTCACCGCCCGCAAGGCGCGCAAGCTCGGCATCGCCACCGTGCCCCAGCGGCGCGAGCTGGTCATGACCCTCACCGTGGCCGAGAACATCATGCTCGGCGACCTGCCGGCGCGGGGGAGCCTGGTGCGCTGGCGTTCGGCGCGATCGCAAGCACAAGCGGCGTTGGGAGACCTCGGCATCGACCTCGACGTGGACGCGCTCGCCGGTGACCTGACCGTGGCCGAGCAGACCATGGTCGAGGTGGCCCGGGAGGTGCGCCGCGGCAGCCGGGTGCTGATCCTCGACGAGCCGACCGCGTGTCTCGGGGCCGAGGCCGCCGCCCAGATCCACACGCTGGTCAGGACCCTGCGGGACGGCGGGGTGGCCGTCGTCTTCATCTCGCACCACATCGGCGAGGTGCTCGCCCTGGCCGACCGGGTCACCGTGCTGCGCGACGGCGCCGTGGTCTGGGCCGGCCTGGCCAAGGAGACCGACGAGCCAGGTCTCGTACGCAGCATGGTGGGGCGCGACGTCGTCTCCACCCGGCCCGACAAATCATCCAAGATGGGGAATGTCGGGATCAGGGTTCGGGGCGTGAACGAAGGCCGCTTCGTCGAGGACTTCACCGTCGAGGTCCGCAAGGGCGAGGTGGTGGCCGTCCTCGGCCCGGCCGGCGACGCCCAGTCCCGGCTGTTCGACCTGCTCAGCGGCCGCCGCCGCCCGGAGAGCGGCGAGCTCGAGATCGACGGCCGCAAGGTGCCGTTCGGCCGGGTCTCACGGTCGCTCTCCAGCGGCCTCCGCTGTGTCACCGGCGACCGCCGCCGCCTCGGCCTCATCCCCGAGCTGAGCGTCGACGAGAACCTGCTGCTGGCCCAGGACCGTCTCGACAACAAGAAGCTGCACCGCTGGGACCTGCTGTCGCGCCGGGCCGCCCCGCTGCGCCACGACTACCGGGTGGTCACGCTGGCCGAGAACCCGCCGGTCGGCCTGCTCTCCGGCGGCAACCAGCAGAAGGTCCTGCTGGCCAAGTGGCTGGGCACCTCGCCCAGCGCCTGCCTGCTGGAGGACCCGACCAACGGCGTCGACATCGCCGCCATGGCCGACATCCACGCCCTGGTCGACGGGCTGGCCGCCGAGGGCGTGGCCGTCCTGCTCGCCTCCTCCGACGCCAAGGAGGTGATGCGGCTGGCCGACCGGGTCGTCTGCGTCCGCGACGGCCGCATGGTCGCCGAATACGACATCAACAGCATCACGCACGACGAGCTCGTCGCCGTCGCCCTGGGAGGAGCACTGTCGTGACCGCAACATTGGCCGTCGCCGAAAGTAAGCCGACAAAACGGACCAAGCGCCGCACGGTCGCCCACGCGGGCCTGATCGCCGTGCTGGTGCTGATCGTCGTCTTCGCCTCGGTGCAGACCGATTCCTTCCTCTCGACCAACAACCTGCTCAACGTGCTGCGCCAGGTCAGCGTGGTCGCGGTCATCGCGGCCGGGCTGACCCTGCTGATGACCGCGGGCGGCATGGACTTCTCCCTCGGCGGCAACGTCGCCGTCACCACCGCCGTCGCCGCGCAGATGTTCGCGCACGGCCAGTCCACCGGGCTGACCCTGCTCGCGTCGATCGCCCTGGCCACGGTGATCGGCCTGGTCAACGGCCTGGTGGTCACCTACACCAAGGTCGCGCCGTTCGTGGCCACGCTGGCCACGGCCACCCTGCTCGACGGCGTCGCCCTGCTGATCATCAACGGTCTCAGCGTCTCGATCGACGACCAGCTGACCGGCCTCGGCAACGGCAAGACGCTCGGCCTGCCCAACCTGGTCTTCGTGGCCGCGCTGGTGCTGGCGGTGATCGCGCTCATCATGCGCTACACCACCTTCGGCCGCGACGCCTTCGCCATCGGCGGCAACGAGGACGTGGCCCGGCTGAGCGGCATCAACGTCGCGAGGGACAAGCTTCTGCTGTACGGCTTCGCGGGCGCCCTGGCCGGCCTGGCCGGCATCATGCTGCTCTCGCGCCTCGGCGCCTCCAGTCCCGGCACGGGCGGCCTCCAGCTCCAGCTGACCGCGGTGGCCGCCGTGGTCATCGGCGGCACCTCGCTGGCCGGCGGCAAGGGCACCGTCTTCGGCACGGTGCTGGGCGTGCTCCTGCTGGGCGTGGTGGCCAACGTGCTGAACCTGCTCCAGATCTCCAGCTACTACCAGACCATCTCGGTCGGCGCCGTTCTGCTGATCGCTGCCATCGCCAACACGCTGCAAAGACGCCGACATTGACCCTTCCGGCCGGCCGCCGAAGATGTCAAGATCGTTTCAACCTGATGAACCCGGGGAGGCCCGATGGACCGCATCCTCGTCATGCGCAGCTTCGTGACGGTGGCCAAGGTCGGCAGCTTCAGCGGCGCCGCCAAACAGCTCGGCACCTCGGGCTCGCTGATCTCCCGGCACGTGGCCGACCTCGAGAAACAATTGGGCGTACGCCTGGTCAACCGCACCGCCCGCTCGGTCAGCCTGACCGAGCCGGGCCTGCGGTACAGCGAGTTCGCGAACCGGATCCTCGACGAGATCGAGGACGAGGACGCCCGGATCGCCGAGCTGCACGACCGGGCCGAGGGGCCGCTCTCGATCATCTGCCCCAAATGGATCGGCACCCTCGACCTGGGCGACGCGATCGCCGCCTTCTCGGTGGCCCACCCCAAGATCGCCGTGCGGTTCGAGCTGGGCGGAATGTCGGACCGGACGTACGACTTCCTGGACGACGGGTTCGACATCGCGTTCCACACCCGCGATCTGCGCGATTCGAGCGTACGGCTGAAAAAGATCGCGTCTTTGCCCTTCGTGCTGTGCGCCAGCAAGACTTATCTGGAGAAGCACGGCCAGCTCGACGACCCCAACGACCTGGCGAATCACGATTGCCTGGTCCACTCGAACGACCCGGTGTGGCGCATCGGCCGCGGCCACGAGAGCACGTTGCACAAGATCCGCAACGTCGCTTTCTCGTCGAACTCGTACATCGCGCTCCAGAAAGCGGCCGTGCACGGGCGCGGTATCGCGTTGTTGCCGAGCCGTCCGGCGTACGACGATCTCATGAACGGGACTTTGGAGATTCTGCTGCCGCATCTGCCGGTGCCGAGCCGTTCGCTGTACGCCATCTACGGCCCCGCCCAGCAGGCGCCGCGCAAGGTCGAGGTGTTCCTCGGCTTCCTCACCCAGTGGTTCGCGCAGAACCCGATCCCGGTGTTCGAGCGCGACGCCGCGTAGAACGCAACAAAGGCTTGCGGGAAACGGCCCTGTAACGGCGGCCGATCGGCTTCTAGGCTCGACGCGGGCCGAAAAAGGCTCTGAGAGGGAGGTGTCGGCACATGGGAGTGCAGCGCATCGAATCGGTCACCTACGGCGTGGACGACATCGATACGTGCGTCCGTTTCTTCGGCGACCTCGGTCTCGGCCTCCGCCATCACGACGATGACTCGGCCGTGTTCGAGACGCTGGCGAAGCAGACCCTACGCCTGCGCCGGCGGGACGATCCCGGCCTGCCGCCCCCGGTGGAGCCCGGCAACACCATCCGCGAGGTGGTGTGGGCGGTCGACACCGAGGCCGAGCTGGCCGGCATGCTCGAACGCCTGGACGTCCCGGTGACACAGGACGCGGACGGCGTCTGGCACACGCGGGACCGGACCGGCTACGGCGTCGGCCTCGTCGTCGCGCCGCCCGCCGCCTACGAGCCGCCCACGCCGCGCGAGGCCAACATCATGGGCCGGGTGACCCGCTGGAACACCGGGCTCACCAGCGTCGGCCGGGTCCGGCCGCTGCGCATGTGCCACGTGGCGCTGAACATCCCGAAGGCCGGCCGGGAGGAGGCGGTCGCCTTCTACGTCGACCGGCTCGGCTTCATCCCGACCGACGTGGTCAAGCCGATGGGCGTCTTCATGCGCGTCGAGGGCGACGCCGACCAGCACAACTTCCTGCTCTGCCACCGGCCCGACCGGGCCAGTGTCAACCACGTCTCGTTCGAGGTGCCCGGCTTCGACGACGTCATCGAGGGCGGCAACCACATGATCGGGCAGGGCTGGCAGGAGGCCCGCAAGCTCGGCCGGCACACCGTCGGCTCGAACGTCTTCCGCTTCGTGCACGCCCCCTGCGGCGGCCGGGTCGAGCTCGCGGCCGACATGGACCGCGTCGACGACTCGTACGGCACCCGGGTCCACGAAACCGCGCCGCCGCACCACATCTGGACGCTGCGCAGCTCCCGAGGGGAATGACCTTGACTGACCAGTACGCGCCGCTCGGCCTGTTCATCGACGGCGAGTGGACCACCGGATCCGGCGGGACGACCGCGCCGGTGCTCAACCCCGCCACCGAGGAGGTCCTGGCCGAGCTCCCGCTGGCCGGCGCCGCCGACCTGGACCGCGCGATCGAGGCCGCCGTCGCCGGGTTCGCCGTCTGGCGGGCGACGCCGATCGCCCGCCGGGTCGCGATCCTGCACGACGCCGCCGACCGCCTCGTGGCGAGGGCCGACCGGGTCGCCCGCGTCATGACGCTCGAACAGGGCAAGCCGTTCAGGGAGGCCCGTGGCGAGATCGTCCGCATCGCCGGGACGCTCCGCTGGGACGCGGACGACGCCCGCCGCGCCTACGGCCGCATCATCCCCTCGGCCGACGACACGATTCTCTCCGTCCGTAAGGAGCCGATCGGCCCGGTCGCCGCGTTCACCCCGTGGAACTTCCCGGGCGGCTCACCGATGCGCAAAATCGCGGCCGCTCTCTCGGCCGGCTGTTCCATCGTCATCAAGGCCTCCGAGGAGACGCCCGGGACGGCGTGCGAACTCGTGCGCGTGTTCGACGAAGCGGGTGTGCCCAAGGGTGTACTCAATCTGGTCTTCGGCGATCCCGCCTTCGTCTCCGGCCATCTCATCGCCTCGCCCGCGATCCGGTTGATCGCCTTCACCGGCTCCATCCCGGTCGGCAAACTGCTGGCCGGTAAGGCCGGCGCCGAGATGAAGCCGAGCCTGATGGAGCTGGGCGGGCACGCGCCCGTCATCGTCTGCGCCGACGCCGACCCGGTCCAGGCGGCCCGCAAGTCGGTCGCCGCCAAGTTCGCCAACGCCGGTCAGGTCTGCACCTCGCCCAGCCGGTTCCTGGTCCACGACGATGTGTACGACGAGTTCGTCGCCGCTTTCCTGGCCGCTACGGACGGGGTGGTCGTGGGTGACGGGCTCGACGAGGGTGTCACGATGGGGCCGCTCGCCAATCCGCGCCGGCTCAAGGCGATGGAGGAGCTGGTCACCGACGCGGTCAGCCGCGGCGCTGTTCTGCGAAGGGGCGGCGAGCGGATCGACCGGCCGGGTTTCTTCTTCGCGCCGACCGTGCTGACCGAGGTGCCGCTCGGCGCGCGGGTCATGACCGAGGAGCCGTTCGGGCCGATAGCGCCCATCGTGCGCTTCACCGACCTCGCCCAGGCCCTGGAGACCGCCAATTCCCTGCCGTACGGCCTGGCCGCGTACGGCTTTACGCGCTCCTCCAGGACGGCGGAGAGGCTGATCGCCGGTTTCGAGGCGGGCATCCTGTCCATCAACCACTGTGGAGGATCGGTGCACGAGGCGCCGTCCGGCGGTGTGAAGTCGAGTGGTTTCGGCCGTGAGGGCGGCCCCGAGGGCCTCGAGGGCTACCTCGTCACCAAGCGCGTCAACCACCTGCTGGTCGATTGATGAGGTACACGCGTATCTCGCTCGGCGGGCGGCCCTCGTGGGCGCGCGTGGAGGATTCGGCGGTCCACGTCCTCGACGGATCACCTCTCTCCGGCTCGCCCGCGGTGGTCGGCGACCTCCCGTTGGGCGACGTTCACTTTCTGCCGCCGGTGATTCCGCCGGTCTTCTACGCGGTCGGACTGAACTACCGGGGCCACGTCGAGCACGCCAAACAGATGGGGTACCCGGCGGCCGCGCTCCCGGAGCGGCCCGAGATCGGCTACCGGGCCAACAACGCGCTCACCGGGCACCGGTCGCCGATCGTGCGCCCGGCCGGCGTCACGGGACGCTTCGAGGCCGAGGGTGAAGTCGTGGCGGTCATCGGCCGTACGGTGAAGAAAGCGTCCCGGCAGGAGGCGCAGGAATCGGTCTTCGGCTGGACCATCGGCAACGACGTCAGCGCCCGCGAATGGCAGAACGCCGACCGGACCTTCTGGCGCGGCAAGAACAGCGACACGTTCAAGCCGATGGGGCCCTGGATCGAGACCGGCGTCGACCCGCTGCGGCAGACCACGACCGTCCGCATCGACGGCGACGTGCGCGCGTCGTTCGACACCGGCGCGATGATTTTCGATCCCTACGACTACATCGTCGAGACCACGAAGTACATCACCCTGCACCCCGGCGACGTCCTCTGGATGGGCGCCGACTCCACCGTCCAGATGGAGCCGGGAAACGTCGTCGACATCGAGATCAGCGGCATCGGTGTGCTGTCCAACCCCGTAGTTCTGGAAACCTGAGGAGGCTTTCGGTGTCCACGAAACCCCGCTTCATCCACCACGTGAACTTCCCGACCACCGATCCCGAGCGCACCAAGGAGTGGTACTCGAAAGTGTTCGGGCTCAAGGCCATCACGCCCAAGAGCAACACCAAGGTGGTGCTCATGACCCGCGGCAACTTCGACCTGCATTTCACGCCGGTCGAGGAGATGGACCGGATGGCGCCCTACCACTTCGCGATCGAGGTGGAGGACTGGGACGGATTCCTGGCCCACCTCACCGAGCTGGGAATCCGGCACACGCGGCCGATCGAGCGGCCCGAGAACAACTCGAAGTTCTGCTACATCCACGACCCCGACCACACTATGATCGAGCTGGTCTACCACGGGAACTTCGCCCGATGAGCGTCGTCAGCGCCGGCGGCGTCTCCATCTACTACGAGCGGCACGGCGCCGGCCCGGCCATCCTGCTCGTGCACGGCTCGGGCGGCCACCACGCCGCCTGGTGGCAGCAGGTGGCCGCGCTGCGCACCAGGTTCACCGTCATCACGGTCGACCTGCGAGGCTTCGGCAAGTCCTCCACATCCTCGTTCGACGGGCAGGACTTTCCCGGCGACATCCTGGCCGTGCTCGACCAGGAGGACATCACCGGCGCCCTGCTGGTGGGCCAGTCGATCGGCGCGGTGGCGGCCCTGCGCGCCGGCCTGTCGCGCCCGGACCGGGTCCGAGGCGTCGCCCTGGCCCACTCGCTCGGCGGCATCGCCGATCCGGTGCTGGCCGACCTGGTCGCGGCCGACCGCGCGGAAGCGGTCAAGCTGCCGGTGCTGGACCGGTTGCTGAGCAAGGCGTTCCAGGAGAACGAGCCGGCCAAGACGTTCCTCTTCCAGCAGATGGGCACGTTCAACGTGGCCAAGATGGCCGACCTGCGCAACCTGTCCGCCGGCGGCCCGACGATCGAGGAGGTCGTCGCCTCCGGGCTCGACATCACGTTCCTGGCCGGCGAGAAGGACGCGGTGCTCAGCGCGGCCACGGTGCGCAAGGCACACGAGCTCGTGAAGGGCTCCCGTCTCTCGCTGATCCCGGACGCGCCGCACTCCATGTACTGGGAGCGGCCGGACCTGTTCAACGCGGCCGTCACGTCGATCCGGGAGGCCCTGGCATGAAGCTGACCCTTCACGACGCTTCCGTCATCGTCGACGCCGCGCAGAAGGCCGGAAGCACCATCGGCAAGGCCCTCAGCGTGGCGGTGGTCGACGCGGGCGGGTTCCTGCTCGTGGTGAAGCGGGCCGACGGAGCGCGGCCGCTGACTCCGAACATCGCCATCTCCAAGGCGTACAGCGCGGCGGTGATGGAACGGCCGACCAAGATGCTGAAGGCGTGGGCGGAGAGCAACCCCGGCTTCTTCGCCTCCCTGTCGGCCCACGCGGCCCAGCCGATCGTGGCCACCGAGGGCGGAGTGACCGTCAAACGCGACGGCGAGATCCTCGGCGGCCTGGGCATCTCGGGCGGCACCGGCGACGAGGACCAGCAGATCTGCGACGACGTGCTGGGAGCGCTCGGCTATGAGCTCGAATTCCAGGCGTGGGGAGGGGCCAGGAAGTAATGGCTGACACTTACAAGTTCCGGATCGACCACCACGGCAGCCTCGTGCGCCCGCCGGAGCTTCTCGAGGCCCGCCGCCGCGACGACCCCGGCCTGCGCGCGGTGGAGGACGAGGCGATCGCGGCCGTGGTCCGCGACCAGCGCAAGCTCAGCCTGTCGGTGGTGACGGACGGGCAGTTCCGCCGGGCATCGTCGGCGGGCGTCGTCCTCGAAGGGGTCGCGGGCTTCTCGCAGGTGGGGGACCGGTGGATCGCGGACGGATGGCTGAAGCCGGTGCGCTCGCTGGTGGCCGAGGACACGGCGGCGGTCGACGGCCTGACCCAGCAGCTCCCGGCGAAGGCGACGCTGCCGTCCCCGGCGTTGCTGGCGGCGGCGACGTTCGACCCCGGCGGCCCGTACGACAGCGTCCGTTCGCTCGGCGAGGCGCTGGCCGCGATCATCCGCGACGAGATCGCACAGCTGATCGCGAAGGGGGTGCGCTACGTCCAGCTGGACGGGCACGCCTACGCGGCGGCGCTCGGCGGGGAGTCGATCCCGGGCATCTCGCTGGACGACGCGATCGCGGTGGACTCGCTGGCCATCGGCCTGAAGGACAAGCCGGAGGACGTACGGATCGGAATCTGCCCGGCTCTGGTGGCGCCCGGGGCGGTCGACAACGCGGGGGCGGAACGGCTCTTCAACGAGGTTCCGGCGGATCGGTGGATTCTGCCGTACGACAAGCACACCGGCGCCGAGCTGGCGCTGGTGCGGGCGGTGCCGGCGTCCAAGGACGTGTGCCTGGGCATCGTGGACCCGTTCACCGCTCGGCTCGAGGACATCGACGCGGTCATGAGCCGGATGGACCTGGTCTTCGAGGTGCGCGACCTGGAGGACGTGGCGGTCAGTCCGAGTGCGGGCTTCTCGGACGTGGCGGGAGGGTCTTCGATCGGGATCGAGGATCAGAGGCGCAAGCTGATCCACGTGGAGACGGTGGCTCGGATGTGCTGGGGGAATGAGCTCTGATTCTTCGGTCGCGGGGTGTGGACAGGGGAGTCGGTCACGCGGGCCGGCTGGGTGGTGGGCTGGTCGGCAATTCCAGGCCGGTCGCGCGGGTCGGTGCTCATGCTCGGCCCCGCGAGCCGGTTGTGCCCGCTGGGTGGTGCGAGAGTCGGTCATCGCTGACCCGTGCCCGTTGATGCTCGGCGGCGATCGCGACGCGCCGGCCGGGTTCGGTGGCTGGGCGGCGGTTTGTGGGGGCCGTGAGCGGAGTGGAAGACCGGTACTGTGCGGCTGTGCGTGGGGTGGGGCGGATTCTTGTTGCTGTGGTCGGGCTTGTGGTGCTCGGTGGGTGTAGCGGCGATCGCAGCGTTGGCGGGGCCGAGGATGTGCTCGTCGAGAACTATCTGGAGCCGCTGGAAGAAGCGGGGATCGGCGTCACTGTGGAGCACTCGTGCCGGTATGCCGGTGACGTGGGCTATCCCTGGCACCTGAGTGTCGCGTTGCGGCTGGACGGGGCCCTGGAACGGGTGGCCGGGTTTCTCGAGGGTGAGGGCATGATGGTTTGCCGCGACCACGAGCCGATGATCGTGCAGCAGGTCTTCAACCATCCGGAGGACGGCTGGAACGGGTCGCTGGCGGCCGATGGCCAACGGTCCGTGCTGTCGCTGGTGTTCAACAACGCCGAGCGGTCCGGCTGGGACGGGGCCGTCGGCTGGGCCGATTCGTGTCCTCCTCCTCTGGGGCCCGTCGAGTGATGAAGTGATGCAACCTTTTCGCCGTCCGCGGAGTAGATGGGTGGGCGAGGGAAGGGGGCGTGGTGGTGCGGGCCGACTGGGAAGAGCAGTTCGCCGAATACTTTCGCGTGCGGGCGCAGCCTCTGCGCCGGCTTGCCTATTCGCTGTGCGGGGACTGGCATACGGCTGAGGATCTGGTTCAGGTCACCTTCGTGCGGCTGTACCGGCGGTGGACCGGTCTTCGTGGGGAGACGGTGGACGCCTATGCGCGGCGCGTGCTGGTCAATGCCTTTCTGACGCACCGGCGGGATCGGCGGCGTGAAGCACTCATGGCCGAGCCGCCGGAGCGGGCGGCTGACAGCGCCGATCCCACGTCGAAGGTGGCGGTGCGCCGGGCCTTGGCCGAGCTGGGGCCGCGGCAGCGGGCCGCGGTGGTGCTGCGCTATCTGGAAGATCTGCCGGTGGCCGAGGTCGCCGCTCTGCTCGGGGTCACCGAGGGCACCGTGAAGAGCCAGACCGCCCGGGCCCTCCAATCCATGCGGGCGGTGCTTCCCGATGCCGCGTTCACCAAGGAGTAGGCGATGGGCGAACGGGAAGTGCGAGAAGCGTTGAGGGCGGCGTACGCCGATGACGCCGAACCGGTGATGGGGCTGAGTGCCCAGACCGTGCTCGCCGCCGGGCGGCGATCACGCCGGAACCGGCGGCTGGCCGGGTTCGCGGGGGCCGGGCTCGCGGCGGTGCTGGCCGGGGCGGGCGTGGTCGCGGTGTCCGGGGCCGGATCCGGTGGTGCTCAGTTCGCGGCGGCCGAGCCGTGCCTGATCGCGCCCGGGTCCCGGCCCAGTGGGGTGGTCGCGGCCGGCCAGGCACTGCCGCCCGATGTCGTGGAGTGGGCGGCTGTCAGCCTGACCTGTCATCTCGGCGAGGAAGTGCCCCGCCTGCTCCCGAACGCGCGCTACGCCCAGGTGCCGGGTGCGCCGGCGGGGCCGCTGACCGGGTTCAGCCTGGGCGGCGACCGGGTGGACGCCGTGGCTCTGGTTCGTGATGCCGAGGGCACCGGTGACCTGACGGTCAATGTCGCGGTGGTGGATCAGGAGGCCGCTTCTGAGGGCGAGGATCAGTGCCGGCGGGAAAAGGCGGCGAAGTGCACCGTCCGGCCGGGGCCGCGCGGGGAGACCGTGCTGCTGAGCACCGAGGCCGGCGGCCTGCCGGCCGGGGAGCCGCGGAATTACGTCGTGCGGGTCTATCGGGGTCACAGCGAGATCTACGTGCAGGTCTCGAACACCGACCGGCAGGTGAAGGGCGGCGGGGCTCCGGTCGCCACCCGGCCGGAACCCGTGCTCACCGCGGACCAGGCCGTTCAGCTGGCGCTCTCGGATGGGCTGTTTCTGTTTTCCTGAGTTATGACGTCGCCGAAGAAGACCTGGCGGTCGGTCAGGCGGGGGCGGATCGTGTCGAGGATGTATTCGGTGAAGTGTGGGGTGGCGGCGTGGGTCTCGAAACCCGCGCGGTCGGTGTACTGCTCGTAGATGACGAAGACGGCCGGGTCCTCGGGGTCGGTGTGCAGCTCGTAGAGCAGGTTGGCGGGCTCGTCCCGGGTGTGGGCGCGCATCTTCAGCAGGGCCTCGCGGACCAGGTCGGCGTCGGGTGGGGCGCAGCGGTAGTGCGCTATCACGGCGTACGGCATGGAAGGATTTCAGCACCTCGCAGAGTGCGCGCGGCGCAAGCATTGGATGCCCCGCGACGGATGGTTAGGGCGCATCGCGGTTCCTAGGGTTTCTCTCAGATTCCCGAGGAGCGGTGATGTTTGTGCGAACGATGGAGACGCTGGCCGGGGGCCGGTGGACGGGCGCCGACGCCTGGGTCGACGTGTTCGATCCGGTCGATGTGCGCCAGCCCGTGGTGCGGGTGCCGGCGCTGTCGGCGGCGGCCGTGACCGAGATCTATGACGCGGCTGAGGACGGCTTCGCCACGTGGCGGCGTACACCGGCGCTCGAACGCTCGAAGGTTTTGGCGAAAGCCGCGTCTCTGGTGCGGGTCCGCGCCGCCGAGATCGCGCTCGCGGTGGTCACCGAGAACGGCAAGACCCTGGCCGAGGCTCGCGGCGAGGTCGAGAAGACGGCCGACTTCTTCGAGTACTACGCGGGGATCGGGCGGGAGCCGTACGGGGCGCTCGTCAACGACGCCCGGCCGGCGACCCGGACCTCCTGGCAGCGGGAGCCGATCGGGGTGGTCCTGGCCATCACGCCGTGGAACGACCCGCTGATCACGCCGGCCCGGAAGCTGGCGCCGGCGCTCGCGGCCGGCAACGCCGTGGTGATCAAGCCGGCCAGCGAGACGCCCAGCTCGACGCTCTACCTGGCTCGCGCCCTGCACGACGCCGGGCTGCCGGCCGGGGTGCTCAGCGTGGTCACCGGGCGCACCTCGGAGATCTCCGGCGCGCTGCTCGACGATCCGCGCGTCGCCGCCGTCACCTTCACCGGGAGCAACGAGGTCGGCGAGGGCATCCGGGCCCGGGTCGCCGGGCGCAACGTGCGCTTCCAGGGGGAGCTGGGCGGCAAGAACGCGACCGTGGTGCTGGCCGACGCCAAGCTCGAGCAGGCCGTCGCGGGCGTGGTCGCCGCCTCGTTCGGGCAGGCCGGGCAGCGGTGCACCGCGACCAGCCGGGTGCTGGTCGAGCGGGCGGTCGCGGACGACTTCCTGACCGCGCTCAAGGACCGGGTGGCCGCGCTCCGGCTCGGGCCCGGCAACCAGGACGGCACCGTTGTCGGGCCCCTGGTCAGCCGGGCGCAGCAGGACAGCGTGCTCGGCGACATCGCCACCGCGGTCAAGCAGGGGGCCCGGGTCGAGCTGGGCGGGGACGCGCCGGGCGGCCCGCTGGCGTACGGCTGCTATGTCAATCCCACGATCCTGGCCGGCGTCACCACCGAGATGGACGTCTGGAGCGAGGAGGTCTTCGGGCCGGTCGTGGCCGTCCGGGTCGTCGACGGGATCGAGCAGGCGATCGCCGAGGTGAACGACTCCCGCTACGGGCTCGCCGCGGCGATCTTCACGACGGATCTGACGGCGGCCCACCGTTTCCTGGACGAGGTCGAGTGCGGGCAGATCGCGGTCAACACCACGACCTCCGGCTGGGACGTCCACCAGCCGTTCGGGGGCTTCCGGAGCTCCGGATCGGCCTTCAAGGAGCAGGGCAGCGAGGCCCTGCACTTCTACACCCGCGTCAAGACCGTCGCGATCAACTTCAGCTGAGAGGAAACACCCTATGTTCGTCGTCGACTCCCAGGTGCACATCTGGAAGGAAGAGACGCCCGACCGCCCGTGGGTTCCGGGCGCGCGGGAGCGGATCCGTCTCAACGGGCACCGGGAAGACCCCTTCAGCTACGAGGAGTGCCTCGCGCTGATGGACGAGGCCGGCGTCAACCGGGCCCTGATCCTGCCACCGTCGTGGGAGGGCGACCGGATCGACTACGCGCTGGAGGCCTGCGAGGCGTTCCCGGAGCGGTTCGGCATCATGGCCCGCATCCCGCAGAACAAGCCCGAAGAGGGCAAGGCGATGCTGAAGGACTTCGCACAGAACCCCTACATCAAGGGGACGCGGCTGACCTTCCACCGGCCGATCGACCGCAACTGGATGATCGACGGCACCAACGACTGGTACTGGCCGATCGCCGAGGAGCTGTCCATCCCGACGATGGTCCACGCGCCGATCTGGAAGGCGGAACTCGGGAAGATCGCCGAGCGGCACCCCGGCCTGAAGATCATCATCGATCACATGGGCATCATGGCGCGCTGCGTGGACGACGCGATCGGCTACTGGGTCTCCGAGACCGCCGACCTGCACAAGCACCCGAACATCTACGTGAAGGTCTCGGCCATCCCGGGCTACTCCACGCAGCCCTTCCCGAACCTCAACATCGAGAAGTACGTGCGTGAGATGGTCGACAAGATGGGACCCGAGCGCTGCTTCTGGGGCACCGACATCACCCGCCTGCTCGGTCACGGCCTCAGCTACGTCGAGACGATCGAGCAGTTCACCAAGCACTTCGACCTCACGCCGGAGGAGCTTGAGTGGATCATGGGCCGGGGCATCTGCGAGGTGCTGGACTGGCCCATCAACGACAAGGCCTCCTCGTGACCGACGGGGGCGACGCCGTCGTCGCGGCCTTCCTCGCGGCCGGCGCCGACTACGTCTTCTCGTCGCCGGGCTCGGAGTGGGCGCCGGTGTGGGAGTCGATCGCGCGGCGGCACCGCGACGGCGAGCCCTGCCCGGGATATCTCGACCTGACCCACGAGACGGTCGCGGTCGGCATGGCCACCGGCTACGGCCTCGTGACCCGCCGGGCCCAGGGCGTGCTCCTGCACGCCGGGCCCGGCCTGCTCCAAGGGGCCAACGCGGTGCACGGCGCCCTGCTGGCCGGCGTGCCCATGGTGGTCGCCTCCTCGGAGTCGACCACCTACGGCGACGGGCCCGGCCCCGACCCGGGCGGCCAGTGGTACCGCAACCTGTCGGTGGTGGGCGGGCCGCACACGTTCGCGGCGCCGTGGACGAAGTGGTCGAACCAGGCGGCCAGTGTCCACACGCTGCCCACGATGATCACGCGCGGGGCCGAGCTGGCCGCCCGCGCGCCGGCCGGGCCGGTCTATCTCAACGTGCCGCTGGAGGTGCTCCTCGAGCCGTGGTCCTCTCCACCGATCAAAACCGTGGCTTCGAAGGGCGCCAGCGTCAGTCCCGACAGCGAGCTGCGGGCGGCGCTCGAGCTCATCGCGGCGGCGGACAACCCGGTGATCGTCACCGAGACGGTGGGCCGCGAGGAGGACGGCATGGCGGCGCTGGTCGCCTTCGCCGAGAAGCTGCGCATCCCGGTCGTCGAGCCGAGCTCGGCGGTGTGCGCGAACTTCCCGCGCAACCACCCGCTGCACGTGGGCGGGAACCTGGAGCCCTGGGTGGACACGGCCGACCTGATCATCCTGATCAACTGCCGTGCGCCTTTCTACCCGCCGTCCCGTACGCCCGCGAAAGCCAAGATCCTGGTGATCGACGAGGTACCCCAGCGGCCGCACATCGCCTATCAGGTGCTGAACGCCGATCAGTACCTCGAGGGCGGCACGGCGGAGACGCTGCTGGCGCTGGCCCGGCTGGCTTCCCCCTCGTCACGAGCAATGCCGGCCCGGCACGGCGAGGAACAGGCGGCGATCAGGGCGGCCGAGGAGAAGGCCGAAGGGCTCGACCCTGTGCTTGTCGCCGCGACACTGCGTGAGCTGCTGGCCGATGGCGACTCGATCGTGGTCGACGAGACCATCACGCACAGCCGCGTCGTGCAGCGGCACCTGCGGCGCAGCGCCCCCGACTCGTACTTCTACGTGCAGGGCGGCCTGGGGCAGGGGATCGCGGTGGCCCTCGGCGTGAAACTGGCCGCGCCGGACAAGCCGGTCGTGCTCACCGTCGGCGACGGCGCGTTCCTCTACAACCCGGTGATCCCCTCGCTGGACGCGGCCCGGGCCAACAACCTGCCGCTGCTCATCGTGGTCTTCAACAACCACGAATATCTGTCGATGAAGCTGAACCACCTGCGGTTCTACCCGAAGGGCGCGGCCGTCGAGACCGGCGAGTTCCTCGGCAACGACCTGAGCTCGCAGCCCGAGCTGTCGGCCTTCGCCGAGCCGTTCGGCATGCACGGCGAGCACGTCGCGGCCCGCGACGAGCTGGCGCCGGCCCTCGACCGGGCGTTCAAGGCCGTGCGGTCCGGAACCACCGCGATCGTCAACGTGCGCGTCTCGCGCTGATCCCGTTTGGAGACCCATGCCCCCCAAAGTCCTGGTTCCCGCCGGTGAGCTCAAGGAGTTCACGACCGCGCTGCTCGCGGCGTCGGTCAAGGACCCCGCGCAGGCGCGGACCATCAGCGACGTGCTGATCTGGGCGGCGCTGCGCGGCGTCGACTCGCACGGCGTGGCCCGGGTGCCGCGCTACCTGGAGCTGCTGGCCTCGGGCGAGGCGAATCCGGCGCCCACGATGTCCCTCTCGTCGACGGCGGCGGCGGTCGCCGTGCTCGACGCCGACCGTGCCCCCGGGCCGGTCGCGCTGACCGCGGCCGCGACCGAGGCGGTCAGGCTGGCCCGGGCCGGCGGGATCGGTGCGGTCGGCGTGCGCGGCACGGTGCACACCGGAGCGATCGGCTACTACACGTCGCTGATCGCGGCCGAGGGCCTGATCGGCATCGCCTTCGTCGCGGGCATGCCGAACATGAGCTATCCGGGAGTGCGGGGCGCGGCCGTGGCGACCAGCCCGCTGTCGATCGCCGTGCCCACGGCCGGGGACCAGCCGCCGGTATTGCTCGACATGGCGACCGCCGGCATCGCGCTCGGCAAGATCGCGCAGTACCGCAACGCGGGACAGACCCTGCCCGAGGGGGTGGCCGCGACCGCGGACGGCACGCCCACGACCGACCCGAACCTGGCCACGATGCCGCTGCCGCTGGGCGGAGCGAAGGGCGCGGGCATGTCGCTCGTGTTCGAGCTGCTGACCAGCGTGCTGGTCGGCGCCCCGATCCTCTCCTCGTTCCACGGCGACGACCCGGCCGGGCGCCGGCACCGGCAGAACGCGCTGATCCTGGCCCTGCGGCCGGCCGCGTTCGGTGACGCGGAGGCGTTCGGGCCGGCGGTGGACTCGACCCTCGCCGCCTTGCGAGGGCTGACGCCGGCGGCGGACGACGCGGAGATCCGCTATCCGGGCCAGCACAGCGCGGCGGTGGCGGCCGACCGGGCCGTCAAGGGCGTTCCGGTGGCCGCGAAGGTGTGGTCGGAACTGGAAAACGCAGCGAAAGAGTTGCACATACCGCTACCGTCGCAATCCTGATGATCTTCCGTACGCGGTGACGGCAGCTGCCGCGTACGGAGCGGGCGAATCGCCCGGGAGACCACCCGAAAGCCGGATGACCGGCCGGTTCACGGGGTCACCCGGGCGATTCGTGTTTATGGTCCGTTCATGTCGGATTTTCTTGTGCGGCGGCTCCTGATCGCGCCGTTGTTGCTGGTCACGGCGGCCTGCGGGTCGGACGCGGACGAACCGGCGGCGACCGCGACGTCGGCCACGGCATCCGCCACAGCCTCGGCCTCGGCGGCCACCGGATCGTCCGCGGCCGTGCTCACCGCGGCCAACGCCTTCCTGGCCACGCTGGACGACACGCAGAAGACGACCGTCCAGGGCGAGCGGACGACCGCGAATCTCGCACAGTGGTCCAACCTGCCCGATCAGCTCTTCAAGCGGGCCGGGCTGCGGATGGACGCCCTCTCCGACACGCAGCAGGCCGCGGTGCTGGCGATTCTCAAGGCCGGACTGAGTACGGACGGCTACAACCAGGTCGCCGGCATCACCGCGGCCGACGGGGTGCTGGCGTCGACGGCCACGATGAACCTCGACTTCGGCGCCGACCACTACTGGATCCGGCTGCTGGGCACGCCGTCGGCCACGGACATCTGGACCGTCCAGTACGGAGGCCATCACCTCGCCGTCAACCTGACGATGAAGGGCGACGAGATGACTCTCGCACCCACGCTATGGGGAGCGCAGCCGGCGTCGTACACCGAAAGCAGCAAGACCACCGAGCCGCTCAGCGGCGAGACGCAGAAGGCCTTCGCGCTGGTCGACGCGCTGGACGCGACCCAGCTGAAGGCCGCGGTGCTGGACACGGCGGTGACCGAGATCGTGCTCGGCGCCGGGCAGGACGGCAAGACGCTGGCCCAGGAGGGCGTCAAGGCGTCCACCTTCACCACGGCCCAGACGGCGCTGCTCAAAGACCTGCTCAGCGAGTGGATCACGCCGCTGCCGTCGTCGACGGCCAAGCTGACGGCGGCGATGACCTCGGCCAACCTCGCCAAGACCACGTTCGGGTGGTACGGCTCGACGACGACCGGGAACCCCATCTACTACCGGGTCCAGGGGCCGACCTACACGATCGAGTTCGCCCATCAGCAGGGTCAGGGGGCCAACGCGGGCGGCGTCACGCACATCCACTCGATCTATCGCGAGCCGGACAACGACTACGGGGCCTCGCTCTGAAACGGCTCCTGCTGGCCGCGCTGCTGATCCCGGGGCCGGTGACCGCGCATCCGCTCGACCAGGTGCTGCAACAGGTCTATCTGACGCCGGCCGTTGGCGTGCTCGACGTGCAGATCGACATCGTGCCGGGCGCGCTGGTGGCGGGCGCCTTCGCCCGGTCGCTGGACGAGGACGGCGATCGCGCGCTGTCACCACGGGAGACGGCCGGGCACACCGGGGCCCTGCGGGCGGCTTCGGTGGTACGCGTCGACGACCGCACCGAGAAGCTGACGATCACCTCGGTGGCCTACCCGGCGTACGACCTCCTGGAAGCCGGCGGCGGGACGATCACCGTGCGGGCGACGGCGCCGCTGCCGGCGGGAAGCCGGAAGGTGGTGTTCCACAACGACTATCGGCCCGGACAGCCGTCCGTGGTCCAGATGAGCGTGACGACGGAGCGCGGCGCGCCGCTGGCGCCGGGCGAGATCAGCCACGACGACCTGGGGCGCGGCATCACGGTCGCGCTCACACCGTCGGCGCCCTCGGCCGCGCCGGTGGTCGCCACCCCGGATCCGGTCACTCTCCAGGAACGGGCCTTCGGTGCCCTGCGTGATCCGCTCGGATCGCCGTGGGCACTGCTGGTGCTCATCGGGGTGTGCGCCCTGCTCGGGGCGTTCCACGCGCTCACGCCCGGTCACGGCAAGGCGATGCTCGCGGCGTATCTGGTCGGCCGCAAGGGCACGCCCGCGCAGGCGGTCTTCCTCGGCCTGGTCGTCACGGTCACGCACACGGCCTCGGTGCTGATCCTGGGCACGGCCGCGCTGGTCGCGGGCCGGCACGTCCTGCCCGGCGTGCTGATGCCGTCGCTGGAGGTGGTGGCCGGCCTCATCGTGCTGATCCTGGGCCTGCGGGTGGCCCGCGACCGCTGGCGACAACGCGGCCGGCACCAACATCACCACCACCATGGACGCGGATCGCTGGCCGCGATGGGTGTCTCGGGTGGCCTGCTGCCCTGTCCGGAGGCGCTGGGCATCCTGATCCTGGCCGTCGGGCTCAACCGGACCGCGCTCGGCCTCGGCATGATCGTCGCCTTCAGCGCCGGCCTGGCCGCCGTCCTGGTCGGACTCGGCCTGGCCGTGGTCCTCGGTGGCTCCTTCGTCCGGAGGCCCCGGGCCACCTCGCTGTTCGGCCGTCTGCCTCTTGTGTCGGCCGTGGTCGTCGTGGCGCTCGGCGTGGTGATGACCGCGACCGGGGTCATGAGTTTCACCGAGGGCGACGCCCTCGCCTTCCTCAGGCGCTGAGAGGCACGCCGCGGGTGAGGGTCGCCAGCATCATGTCGAGGCGGGGGAGGGGGTCGTCGAGGGCACCGCCCAGATAGTCGTCGTACCAGACGCGGAAGACGCCGGTGGCGTTGACGACCAGGACCCGTACGCGCCAATCGGTTTCGTCGTTCCCGGACAGCGCGGCCAGCCGGCGTACGATCTCCGCCTCCTGCTCCGGAGGCACGCCGGCGTGCGCCGCCCGCAGATGCTGCGACTGCCGGGCCACGTGCCGCAGGGCCGCCAGCCACTCCCGGTGGGCCACCACGAACGCGCCCACCTCGCGCATCGCCGCGCTGATCAGCTCGGCCGGGGAGAGCCCGGGCGGCGCCGCCGCCAGATGATCCGTCACGATCGCGGCCATCCGGCGGATCGGGTCGGTGACCACGTCCTCCTTGGCCGCGAAGTAGCGGTGGAAGGTCCGCGGCGCGATGTCGGCCGCGGCGCAGATGTCGGCCACGGTCACGTTGTCGTAGCCGCGGTCCATGAACAGCCGCCACGCCACCTCGACGGTCTTCACGCGGTTCTGCTCGCGCTTGCGGTCCCTCAACCCGGTGATCGCCCTGCTCCTGTCGGTCGTCTCTTGTGACGGTGCTCTCATCGGCCTCGGCGGGCCACACCATCGCAACAATATCGTGGCAGTCTCTGCCTCGTGGCAGACTCTGCCACTTTGCCGTTCGCCCTCGTTGGAGATGATTCATGGCACAGGCTGTCTCGACCACGCCCGCGGTGGCGCCACCGGCGCCGAAAGCGTGGTCAGGGAAGCAGATCGTCGTCCTGCTCGTGATCGGCGTCGGCGCCCTGATGGTGTCGCTGACCCAGTCACTGCTCGTGCCCGTGCTGGGCGAGCTGGCGGTCGACCTCAACGCGACACAGGACGGCGTGGCCTGGCTGCTGACCTCGACGCTGCTGGTCGGCGCGGTGGCCGTACCCGCCTTCGGCCGCCTCGGCGACCTCTACGGCACCCGCCACCTGGTCATCGTGGCGCTGGTCGCGCTGGTCGCCGGATCCCTGGTCTGCGCGCTGTCGAACAGCCTGGAGATGATGATCGTCGGCCGCGCGATCGTGGGCCTCTCGGTGGCCACGGTCCCGCTGAGCATCAGCCTGATCGGCGTCATCCTGCCCAAGGAGCACGCCGGCGCCGGCATCGCCCTGATCAGCGCGATGCTCGGCGTGGGCGGCGCGCTCGGCCTGCCGCTGGCCGGCGTCATCGCCCAGTACGCCGACTACCACGTCCTGTTCTGGGTGTGCGTGGCCGGCGGCGTCATCGCCATCCCCGGCATCCTGCTGCTGGTGCCCTCACCCAAGCCGGCCGCCTCGGGCCGCATGGACATCCCCGGCACGGTCCTGCTCGGCGCGGCGATGCTCGCCCTGCTGCTGCCGCTCGCCCAGGGCGAGTCGTGGGGCTGGACGTCCCCGCTCACGCTGGGCCTGCTGGCCGCGGCGGTGGCGCTGCTGGTGGCGTTCATCCTGATCGAGCTGCGCATCAAGTCGCCGCTGGTCGACGTACGGACGACGGCCCGCCCGGCCCTGCTGCTGACCAACATCGCGTCGCTGTTCGTGGGCTTCGCCCTGTTCGCCACGCTGATCGGCACGGCCACGTACGTGCAGGCGCCGCTGGCGACGGGATACGGCTTCGGAAAGTCCATCCTGGTCGGCGGCCTGTGCATGCTCCCCGGCGGCCTGGCCATGCTGGTGCTGTCGCCGTTCTCGGCCAAGCTGGCGCCGCGCACGGCCCTGATCATCGGCTCCCTGATCATCGCGGTCGGCTTCGCCAGCCGTATCTGGCTCACGGACAGCCTGTGGGAGGTCATCCTGGGCGCCACGATCGCCGGCGCGGGCACGGGAATCGCGTACGCCGCCATGCCCGGCCTGATCATGCACGCCACCCCGAGGGGCGAACTGGCCGCCGCGAACGGCCTGAACGCCTTGTTCCGCAGCGTGGGCAGCTCCCTGGCCAGCGCCATCGGCGGCGCGATCCTGGCCGCGAAGACCCTGGACCTGGGTGGCCACGCGCTGCCGTCGCTGGGCGCCTACCAGCTGTTGTTCGTCATCTGCGCCGGCGCGGCCGTGGTCGCCGCCCTCCTGGCGGTGGTCATCCCGAAGCACTCGGCCACGGCCGACGCCGCCCTGCCCGAGTAGAAGCCACACAGGCCGGGCTCAGAGCGACGGCGTGGACGTGGAGAAATCCGACGACGCCGAGTTCGAGCCGTACCTGCACCGGACCCAGACCGGGGGACGTTCTACACATACGACAAATACATCGCACAACGTATCGACGTGCCCACCTTCAACCCGGGCGGTGTTTTCCTCGCCACCGTGACTACCGGCGGCTGGTGACGTTCCACCACCCCGGTAACACGTCCGCGATCGCGATGAACCGGCGGCTCGGCTTCGTCGACCTGGTGACCGGCGACCGAGCCGGTCGAGGCCGAGCCCGCTGATCGCTGGGAACGTGACCGGTCAAGGTCGGTATCTCCTCGCCAGCCTCGCGATCCCTCGGGTTGCGAACTTCCGCACGGCCTCGTCGGGGTCGGTGAGCAGCGTGCATAGTGCCGATTCGGCCCGAGAGTCCCGCAGGCCACCCAAACGCCAGGCGAGTTGCATCCGTACATGGGGATCCGGGTCCCCCAACCGTGGGAGCAGGGCGTCCAGCGCGCCCGGCTTCGCCGCGAACCCGACCATGCCGACCGCCCGCGAACGGACCCTGGCCTCCGGATCGTCCAGACACGATCGGGCGATGGCGTCGACCCGATCGGTGTCGGGCTGGTGGGAGACGGCCTCGAGCGCCGTGAGCCGTAACTCGGGATCGGCCAAGGCGGCGTCGAAGACGTCGAAGTCACGAGGGTCGGCGACGAGACCCAGCACCCACAGGCGCAAGCCGTCGTCGCCGGAGTAGGCGCGGACTGCCGTACGGCTGCCCTCGGGGTCTTCTTCGACGTGGGCCTCGATGGCGTCGACCAGGTCGGACACGTCGTCGCCGCGCTGCACGGCCGCGTGCAGGACCGGCAGCAGTTCGCCGAGAGACATCGCCGGATCGTATCCGGACGGAAAGCTGATAGTGCCCGGGGCCGGGACGGTAGATGCTCGATTCACCCAAACCGACCGGGAGGGACCAAACGTGCCCACTGAGCTCATGCGTGTGCAGGCCGACGACGGCAGCGCCGTGCTGATCGAGATCGACAAGCCCGACTCCGGGTTCGGTGAGGTCGCCTTCGACGGCGCCGTGTTCAAAGCGAAGGAGACGCTGGAGCAGGCCCTCGACGGCGTACGGACCATCGCGCTCAAGGCGCTCGACGAGTTCCGCAGCGGCGACGGGCGTGGCCACAGCCCCGACTCCGTCGAGCTCGAGTTCGGCGTGAAGTTCAAGGCCGAGGCGGGCGCCGCCGTCTTCGCCAGGACCGCCGCCGAGGGCCACATCGTCGTACGGATGGCCTGGTCGGGCCGCGAGCATCCGGTGGGCCGCCCGGCCCTCGACGACGATGACGACCCGACGGCGACCGACGACTTCGAGGAGCGCCGGGGGAGCTAGGGGTTTCGTACGGCGAACGGTGTGGCCTGGTCGGGGGAGACCTGCTCCAGGTGCACGCCGCCGTGGCGGGCGACCAGGAAGTGTGTGGGGTAATTGGTGGCGGCGAAGGTCAAAGCGCCGCCGGTCGGCCGCGGGCAGAATGTGGCGTCGAATCTGAACAATTGTGAACTGTCCTGCCGGTCGAGGCGGAGGATGAAGTCGCGGTGGCGCAAGAAATAGCCTGGATAGTTAACTGATTCGAAAGAGACACAGCCCTGCCCGTTCAAACCGTTGCGGACGGTGAAACGGGAATTGTCGCGCTCGGCTTCGGTGCGCAGCACCTCGAGCGTGGCCACGAAGTCGCGGTGCCGCAGGCGGCGGCCGGACTGGTCGGCGGCCTCGAGGGCGATCGTGGCGCCGGGGACCAGGGCCGGTGCGGGTGACGAGGGCGGCGGTGTCGTCCGGGCCGGCGTGGTCGTCGTGGGCTTCGGGGCCGGCTTCGCCGTGGTGGTGCGGACCGGCAGGGTCGCCGGTGGCACGAAGGTCGGCGCGGGCGCCGACGACGGTGTGGGCTGGGGCCGGATCGAGACCGGCGCGGCCGCGGAGAACGGCGGCACCACCAGCTGGGCCGCTGGTGGCGGCGATGACGGCTCCTCGTCGCCGCCCACGGTGAGCGCGATCAGGCCCGCGCCCAGGATCACCGCCGCGGTGACGCCGGCCAGCAGGACGCGCCGCGGCGAGCCGCCGCTGAGAGTGTCGGCGATGGAGTGGCGCGGTGGGTTGGCGCCGAGCAGGCTCAGCAGTGAATGGCGCAGAGCGCGCGGGCCGCCGGCGGGCGGGCTGGTCAGCGGGGGAACGGTGCGCGGGGAAGGGGACGGGCCGGCGTCGGGGCCGTCACGGTAGGGGCCCCAACCGTCGACGCGCAGACGCTCGTCCCTATCATCTTCGGTCATCTGAATTCCGCTCCGAGGGCGCCCGCTAAGACTTTCTTAAGCTGTCGAAAAGGCATTCTTACGGCGAAGGACGCCAATGGCAAGATTCTTCACGCGTTCGATCGTGATCGAACTTTCCGGGGCTGGTCTGCGTACTCCGGGTCGACGGCGCCCGCACGAGGAGACGACGCCATGGACGGCTCTGGCTCGCAGCAGCACACACTGGACGAAACCGCCGGTTGGCCGAAGATCTCGGACTACTGGCCCGACACCAAGCCGCACGACGGCGACGAGGGGGAGGGCGGGAAGCCGTACCCCCGGGAAAGGAAGCCGCGTCACCTGGCGCTCGTGGCCGGTTTGGCCGGCGTCGTCGTGCTGGTCGTCGTGACCGGGGTGATCCTGCTCCGCATGGCCACCACATCCGACCGGCCGCCCGCGGCCGCGCCCAACCCCGGGATCGTGGTGCCCTCGCCCAGCGCGCCGGTGTCGATCGAGCCGGCGCCGGTCTCGCCCAGCGCCACCACCCCTTCGGCGGCGCCCTCCTCACCGCCGCCGGCGCCGTCCTCACCGGCCGCCACGCCGAAGGCGCCGCCGGCCGGACCGGCCTTCCCGGCGGCGACGTTCGTGCTGGCCGGCGGCATGCGGCAGCTCAACGTCTCGGTCGGGCGGCCGCCCACCAACGGCATCGCCCGGGTGTCCACGCCCGACGACAGCGGCGTGACGCCGGACGCGACCCTCGACGGCACCACGCTGACCCTGACCACCAAGGAGAACGACAACGAGGGCGAGGCCGTGGTCGACGTGGTGCTCGACGAGCGGATCGCCTGGACGATCAAGACCGTTCACGGTGTACGCCGGGCGACGTTCGCCATGGCCGACGGCAAGGTCACGGCGTTCGACCTCCAGGGCGGGGCCAACAGCTTCGAGATGACGTTGCCGCGGCAGGACGCGCAGATCCCGTTGCGCATGTCGGGCGGCGTGAACAGCTGGAAGATCCGTACGGAGGGATCGTTTCCGGTCAAGCTGGTCGTCGGCAAGGGCGTGGGGGAGTCGACCCTGAACGGCGAACGCGACGAGGACCTGGCGCCCGGCGACACGCGCCGCGCCGACGGCGACGACGACTCCGGTGGCCTGCGGATCGACGCCGTGGGTGGCATCGGCACCCTGGAGGTCAAGCCCCTTTGAGCTGAGCCCCGGAGATCGGAAGGGCGAGGGGCGGGCCCGTGCTGCGAAGGCCGTCTCGCGCGAAGCGCCGGGGAGCTGCTGGACGCCGCGCGCGGTTTGGCGCGGCGGAGCCCTGGTGCCGAAGGCGGGGCAGATCGTGGCCGGCGCTCCAGGCCCGAGCGTGCCGAGCTCTTCCTGAGCGCGCGAACGGCGCCCGCACAAGGTCTTCCACAAGCTCGGCATCTCCGGGCGGCGCGAGTTGCGCGACGTGCTGCCCGCCTCGGCTCAGTGCCTCAGTTCGGTGGAGGCGGCAACGTCCTCACCCCACGACATCACCGGCCTTGACCTGTCCCGCTGGCCGGGAAATGTGTTCTGCCGTGCACCCTGTGCTATTTCCGGTTGGCATGATCCTTCCTTTGGTGTCGATCTTCGGAGTGCGGGATAATGGTTTATGGCGCAGCTGGGGTTCTTTTCGAGGTCGGTTGTTTCCGCGATGCGGGATTGGAGTGGGGGTGCCGAGTCATTCGCCGGAGATGCTTGCGTTGCGGCGTGATCAGGCGGAGCGGCGGCGGTGGGGTTCAAAGCGGCGCCATGCTTTGAAGTTGTACCGATTGCATGGTTGCTCGCGGGTGTGCGGTCGGCTGCGCCTGCTTGTCGTGCGGACAAGCCAGAGGCAGTGGTGCGACCCGAGCCCCTGGTTGACGCCGCGCGGGTAGTGCGCGCCGAGACTCAAGCGGTAGCGCAGACCGAGCCGGCGGTCCAGGCCGAGGCGGCGGTGCGGCCCGAGTCGGCGGTCCAGGCCGGAGCGGTAGTGCGGCCCGAGTCGGCAGTCCGGGCCGGAGCGGTAGTGCGGCCCGAGCGGGTGGCTCGGGCCAAGGCGGTGATGCGCGCCGCGACGGCGGTATCGGCTCGGCGAGCGGTGTCGGCGAAGACCGCCGCTCAGGGCGAGTCTGCCTGGCAGGGCGGGTCTCCGCGCTCCGCCGTGGATCTCGGCCGCAGGCGGCGATCGCGCCATCCGGAATCGAACGTCGGGCGTCACGGAATCATCGATGATGACATTATTGGTGACACCGGAATTGCGGGCCGGATGCATTCGCTTCGGTCGCGGGAAGACTATGGGCAGTGACGGAGAAAGCGTAACCGATTCCTTCTTCTTTATGGAGTGCTTTCTCGTCAGTGGAAGCGTGAGCCGGATCGGAGAAACTGCGGACCGGAGCAATTAGCTAGCCCGCGCCCCGGGCGCCTATGAAGCCGGTGATCTCGTCGACGATGCGGTCGAGGTCGGCCGCGTCGGGCAGGTGATAGCGGCCCTCCAGGGCGATCAGCCGCGCGTCGGGCAGGCCCGCGGCGAGCTGGCGGCCGCCGTCGAACGGGATCACCCGGTCGCCCCGGTAGTGCAGGACCAGCGACGGAGCGGCCACCTGGGGCAGCAGGCCGGCGACGTCGGCCTCGTACGCGGCCTCCAGATATCCGGCCGCCACCTCGCGGTCGGCTGAGTCGCGCAGCACCTCGGCGAGATGCTGGGCGGCGTGGTCGCTCGCCCCGGGGCGGTAGAGGTCGGCGAAGACCTTCGAGCCCAGACCCCAGTGTGTACGGATCATGGCGATCAGCGCCGCGTTCAGCTCCGGACGCCGGAACGTCGCGGGCCCGTCCGCGTACGTGCCGACGAAGACCAGACGGTCGACAAGGTCGGGCTGGGCGGCGGCCAGGGCCACTGCCAACGGTCCGGCTTCCGACATGGCCAGGACATTCGCCCGTACGCCGACGCGCCTGACCACCGCGAGAAGCTCCGCCACCGACGCCTCGAGCCCGAAGCCGGCGACCGGGCCCCGCGACAGCCCCGTGCCGTACCGGTCGAACAGCGTCAGTGCGCACCGGCCGGCGAGGCGCTGAAGAAGACTCGACCGTGGATCGCGCCCGGAGGCGATGACGTCGAGGGCCGACACCCACCCGGGTAACGCCACCAGCGGCGGTCCCTCCCCGAGCGTGGCCGTGGCGACCGAACGTCCGCCGGGCACGGACACGTAGACCGCGCGCAACCGCGACAACGGTGGCGCCGAGGCCACGTCGCGCGGCAGGTCGTGGCGCAGCACCCGCAGGTGCGTCTCGCGGATCTCCGCCGCCGGTTCCAGGCCCAGCTCCTCGGCCAGCCGCGCGGTGTAGTCGCGGTAGCTTTCCAGGGCGTCGGCGTGCCGGCCCAGGGCGTACAGCGTCCGCAGCAGCAGATCACGGGCCCGCTCGCGCAGCGGATGCCCGGCCACGAACGCCTCCAGCCCCGGCAGGGACTCGGCCGCCCGCCCGGCGCCGAGCAGGGCGCGATGCCACTGCTCGGTCGCGTGCAGGCGCGCCTCACCGAGCCGGATGGCCTCCAGCCGGGCGATCTCGGAATCGGCGACCTCGGCGTACGCGTCACCGCCCCACAACCGCAAGGCCTCCTCCAGCAGCGCCGCCGCGCCGGCCGGTGGCTCCCGGGCCGCCCGGGCGACCAGATCGTCGAAGCGGGCGGCGTCGAGCTCGCCCGGCCCGAGACGCAGCACGTAGCCGGGCGGCTCGGTGACCAGCCGGGTGTCCGCGGGCAGGGCGCGGCGCAGCCGGGACACCTGGCTGTGCAGGGCCGCCGCCGGATCGGCCGGCAGCTGGTCGCCCCAGATGAGCCCGGCCAGCCGGTCGGCCGCGACGGTGCGCCCGGCCCGGGCCAGCAGCGCCGCGAGCAGCGCCCGCTGCCGGTCGCCGAGCGGGATCGGGGTGCCGTCGGCGGCGTACGCCCGCACGGCGCCGAGCACCCCGAACCGCATCAGCGCACCGCCACGCCGGCGATCTGGGTGTTTATCGGCAGGAACACCGACCGCAGCCGATAGCGCGACACGGACAGGCCGGCGAAGCCCGCGCCGCGCAGCAGCCCCTCGGTGTCGCGGCTGACCTCGCAGCCCTCGAAGAACCAGCGCCACGGCCGGGCGACCGCCCGCTGGAGCCGGTCGTAGCCGCTGCCGGGATCGGCGCCCACATGCTCGACGAAGAGCAGGCGGCCGCCGGGCCGCAGGATCCGGGCGATCTCCCGGATTGTCGCGGCCGGGTCGGGCACGGTGCACAGCACGAGGGTGCTGACGACGGCCTCGGCCTCGCCGTCGCCCAGGCCGGTGTGCTCGGCGCCGGTGGCCCGCAGGTCGACCGTGACGCCGCGGCGGCGGGCATGGGCCAGCAGAGGCTCATGCATGTACGGGTTGGGCTCGATCGCCACCAGGCGTGTGCCGGGCCGGTAGTGCCGCAGATTGGCCCCGGTGCCGGGCCCGATCTCGACGACGGTGCCGGGCAGCGAGGCGAACAGCTCCCTTTTGCGCTCACGGAACAGCCGGTCGGCGTACCCGTCGACGCTCCGGAAGACAGCGGCGTTGAGCCGGCCGCGCACGGGGTGGGCGGTGAAGGTGGTCATTCTCCGACCCTGCCCGGCATGCCTGTCAGGCTACCGTCATCCCGCTGCCGCCCACCTGCCTCAATCGAGCCGGTAGAGAAGCCTGCCGTCGATCTCCTCGCGGGTGATGCCCAGGCCGTCGACCGGGCGGTCAGGCAGGCCCTCCCACGGGGTGCCGCCCAGCCACTCGGGCAGGACGACGACCGACTTGATGCCGGCCTCCCGCAGCCACGCGATGCTCGCCGAGTCGGGGAACGACATGCTGACCGAGCGGATCCGCTCCTGGCCGGTCGGTACGAAGGTGACCACGCCGTTGGGGACGCGCGGGAACCCGTTCGTGGTCCACAGCATGATGGACATCTCGAGGCTGCCGCCGCTGGGCAGGACCAGGATCGGCTCCTCGGCGGCGGCCATCGCGGCCGGGTGGCGCAGCAGCTCCGGATGTGAGGTCCGGTTGACCCCCTCGGCGGTGACCAGCACGAGCGGGATCAGCAGGGCGAGGCGCAGCGCGACGAACTTCGCGCGGGCCAGGACCCCCGGCCGCCAGGGCGCGGTGGCCCGCGCCTGGGCGACGAACGCGCTGACCGCGCCGGCGGCCAGCAGGGCCAGCAGCAGCGAGGACCACACCGTCAACCGGCCGGGTGTGCGCAGCGCCGACCAGCCCGGCAGGTGCTTGGAGAGGGTCAGATAGCCCGGGTCGCCGTTCCAGGGCAGGGTGGCGCCGAGGGCCAGCACCACGGCCACGGCGACACCGAGGGCCAGCAGGACCCGGTGACGGACCCGGAAGACCGACACGAACATCCCGACCGTGGCCAGGGCGATCAGGGCCACGCCGCACAGCAGCGCCATCTCGGGCGGCCACGACAGGTCGGCGCGGGCGCCCGCGTGGCGGTCACCCCACAGCCAGGACGCCTCGGGCGCGACGAAGAAGCCCCGCCACGGTGGCGAATACATCTCCGTCCAGTTCAGCCCCCGGTCGGCCTGCGGATGGAGCTCCACGACACGGGCGAAGGCGAGCCCCATGTACAGCGTGGCGCCCGCGAAGACCGCCCCGCCGATCAGATCGGCCGCCAGCAGCCGCCGCCCGAACCGCGGGCGGCCGCGCCGCCACCACGTCCAGCCGTACCAGGCCGCGACCACCAGGCAGAGGGCGAGCATGACGTACGCGAAGACGAGCCCGATGGCGAGCCCGAGGGTGATCTGCCAGGCCCCGACCAGCCAGCCGGCCAGCGCCCACCACGGGCTGTGCCGTTCCGGCCGGTGCCCCCTGCGCAACGACCAGCCGTGGCCCCGGGCGATCATGGCCAGGCTCAGCGCGATGCCGCCGGTCGAGATGACGTTGAGGTGCCCGACATGGGCGAGCCGCCACGGTGCGAACGCCCAGGCCACGCCGGCCACCGTCGCGCCGAGCGGGTGGGCGCCGAGCTGGCGGGTCAGCGCGTACGCCCCGACGAAGGCGAGGGCGTGCAGCAGGACGTACAAAATGTTGTATCTCAGAACCGCCGCTTCCATGCCCGACCCGATCATCCCGAAGGGCGCGTAGCCGAGAACGGTGTCGGTGAAGGCCAGCGAGTGCGGATCGGGGTAGAAAGTGTTCGAGTTCCACAACTGAAGGGGATCGTGCAGCAGCGCCTGCCCGGCCCAGGCGATCTGCCAGGCGAACAGGGCCGGATCGCCGATGTCGCCGGGCACGGTGTGCCGCGGGTCGCGCAACGTCGGCCAGGTCAGCGCGGCCGCCAGCGCCAGCCCGCCGAGGACGACCAGGATCCACTCGCGGCGATCCCAGAGCCGCTTCAGCGCACTTCTCCCCGCTTCGGGAGCGCTCCCACTGTCGCTCTGCTCGCCGCGGGCGACCGCGGTGGCCCCGATTCCGCTCACCTAAGCCCCCGCATTCCCCATAGCTGCCGCGACATTGTTGCACATCGATGTCGTGGGGTGACCGATGAGTTCGGCCGCCAGGGCGAGTCTGATGTCCTTGGAGAGAGGAGTCCACCATGAAGATGCCACCCGTTGTCGACGAGGCGGCCTGGCGCGCGGAACTGGACGCGCTGCGGGCCCGGGAGAAGGCGGCGACCAGGGAACTGGACGCGATCGCGGCGCAGAGGCGCAAGCTGCCGATGGTGCGGATGCCGGAATACACGCTGACCGGGGCGGACGGCCCGGTCAAGCTGGCCGGCATCTTCGAGGGAAGATCCCAGCTGATCGTCTACAACCACATGTGGAACCCGGACGCCGAGTGGCAGTGCGGCGGCTGCACCAGCCTCACGTCGGTCTACACCCGGCTGGGCTTCCTCGACAATTACGACGCCCGCTTCGTGATCGTCACCCAGGGCCCGATCAAGGACGCCCTCGCCTACGCCGACCGGGTCGGCAACAAGATGACGTGGTACTCGACGGCGGACAGCCCGTTCGGCGCCGACGTCGACGCTCCGGCCGGCGGCGGCTTCGCCATGAACGTCTTCCTGCGCGACGGTGACACGGTCTATCGCACCTGGCACACCACCGGTCGTGGGGTCGAGCTGCTCACGTACACGTTCGCGCTGGTCGACGTGCTGCCGTACGGCCGCCGGGAGGACTGGCAGGACTCACCGGAGGGCTGGCCGCAGTCGCCGGCGTACAGCGGCTGGCTCGACTCACCGGACGTGGCCCGGCTGTACGGCCCCTGATTTGCCGGAGTGCGGCATGATCGGCGCCGTGGTTGGACTGCGCCGGTTGCTCCCTCTGCTGGTCGTTCCGCTGGTGGCGGCGTGTACGGCGCCCTGGCAGGCCGCCAGCGGGCTCACGCCCACAGCGGCGCCCAGTGTTTCCCCCAGCTCCGCCGTTCCAGCCTCACCCACCGCTCCTGCGGCTCCGGTGGCGGTCGAGCCGGCGGCGGCGTGCTCGCTGATCGGCGTGCTCATCACGGCGGAGCGCGGGGACGCGGCCGCGGGATATCGGGAGATGCCGCTGACCATGCGGAACTGCGGCACCAACCCGTACGAGGTGTACGGGCGGCCGGACATCGTCGTGCTCGACGAGGACGGCCGCCCGCTGAAAATCGCGGTCGTGGCCAGCCGGCACTACACCGCGGCGCCGCGGCGGCTCGTGCTGAAGCCGGGCACGAGCGCGCGGGTGGTGCTGTCCTGGCGCAACACCGTGACCAGCGTCAGCGGCGGGGCGGACACGGGGGAGTCCCTGGCGGTGGCCGCGTCCGAAGGCGGGACACGCCAGCTGGTCACCCTGCCGGCGCCCCTCGACCTGGGCAACACCGGCCGGCTTGAGGCGAGCGCCTGGTTCTAGGGTGTGCCGTGTGACGGCTGTGGCGGAGGCGTGGGCCCGCATCGAGCGCTGGTTGCATGAGCACACCCCGAAGAGTGAGGCCCTGCTCGCCGGCCCGGCGGCGCCGGAGGCGATCGCGGTCGCGGAGACCCGGCTGGGCGTCGCGTTCCCGGCGGAGCTGGTCGAGTCCCTGCTCCGTCATGACGGCCTCACCGAGTGGGACAACCTTCTGCCGGAAACGACACCGATCGGCCTCGGAGAAATCGTCGAACACTACGAGATCCGCATGGACGTGGCGGCTGACGTCGACGGCTTCGCCGTGCACGAGCCTAATTCCGAGCCGTGGTGGCACGAGCTCTGGTTGCCGTTCGGAGACGCGGAGGGTGACCTCCAGGTGATCGATATGAGGCCGGGCCCTCAGCGCGGCCGGTTGGGCTCGGCGCCCCATGACAACCCCGCCGACTTCTCAGACGCGTGGCCGTCCCTGAGCGCCTATTTGTCGGCGGTGGCGGGCGCTCTGGAGCAGGGCGCCCCCTGCGGCGTGTGGCATCCCTACATCACCGAGGACGAGACCCTGTGGTGGGACCTGGCCGGAAAGGAGGAACTGAACGGCGAACCGCTCCGCCCGGCCAGCTGCCGGGCGGGCTAGGTGAGCGCGCCGAAGGCTGGGTGTTTGGTCAGCCAGGACGCGTAGCGGGGGCGGCGGTCGACGATCTCCAGGTAGGAGGCTGTGGCCAGCGTGGCCACCTCCGCCGCGTACGGGGAACGGGGGTCCCAGCCCAGCATGTGGCGCCAGCTCAAGGGGGAGTCGGTCAACGGGACCGCTACCGCGCCGGGGACGTCTCGTACTGTGGCCTGGCACAGGGCCACCGCCCGGCCCGACGTGACCAGGTCGAAGACGGCGCCCGCGTCCAATTCGTACGGGAAACGCGGTGCGAAGCCCGCCCGGGCGCAGGCGGCGGCGAAACACTCGTTGAAGCAGCCGTCGCCGGGGGCGCTCACCCACTGCTCGGCCGACAGTTCGCTCAGGCTCACCTCCTCGCGGGTGGCCGCCGGGTGGTTCTCGTCGACCAGCACCCACACCGGGTCCACGCAGAGGGCTCGCCATGACAGGCCGGACAGGTCGTCGGTGCCGGGGCGGCCGGTGGCGCACGCTCCGACCAGGGCGTAGTCGAGGCGGCCCTCCTGGACCAGGCGGACGATCTCGTTCTCCGACCACGTCGAGTGGACCGAGACGGGGCTGGACGGGTACGCGTCGGCCAGGCGCTGGACCAGGCCGGCGACGATCGGGCCGTTGGTGGCCCCGATCCGGAACCGGGCGTCGGCGCCCGCCGTCACCAGGACGCCGGCGTCGTCGTGCAGGCCGCTGACCGCGGGGATCAGCACCCTGGCCCGGGCCAGCACCAGGTCGCCCAGCTCGGTCGGGAGGACGCCGCGGCGGCCCCGCACGAACAGGGGGCCGCCCAGCATGCGCTCGACCCGGCGCAGCTGGGTGGCCAGGGCCGGCTGCGCGACGCCGAGGACGGCGGCGGCTTTGGTGACGCTGCCGGCGTCGGCTATCGCGCAGACCAGTCGCAGGTGGCGCAGTTCCAGCTCCACCGGGACGAGAGTAGTTCATCAATGTCTCACGGAGGTCCCCGAAGCTCGGGCCGCGGCGGCGCGGCCACCCCGGTAGCCGAAGACCACGGCGGGGGCGATCGTCGCGCCGGGACCCGGATAGGTGCGGCCCATGACCGACGCCGTGGTGTTCCCGGCGGCGTACAGGCCCTCGATGACCTCGCCCGAAGTGTCGATCACCCGGGCATCCGCGTCGGTCAGCAGGCCGCCCTTCGTGCCCAGGTCGCCCGGCACCAATTGCACCGCCGTGAACGGGCCCTTCTCCAGCGGGCCCAGGTTCGGGTTCGGCTTGACGCGGGGGTCGCCGTAATAGTTGTCATATTCCGTGCGGCCCCGGCCGAAGTCCTCGTCCACCCCGGACCGGGCGAAACCGTTGAACCGGTCGACCGTCGACCGCAGTCTCGCCGGTTCCATGGCGAGCTCGGCCGCCAGGGCCTCGATCGTCGGCGCCGAGCGGACGATGCCGGCCGCCCGCAATTCCTTCGTTCCCGTGAGGAACGCGTTGAAGAGATAACGGCGGCGATGCCGTACGTCCAGAATCAGCCAGCTCGGAATGGCCGGCACCGTCTTGTCGCGTTCCAGCATGGCGTGACCGAAGTCGATGTAGCTGGCCGATTCGTTGGTGTAGCGGGAGCCCTGCGAGTCGACCACGATGCTGAACGGCATCGACCGCTCGGACAGCACGAACTGGCTGGTGCCGTTGGGCAGCGGCACCGAGGCGCCCCACCAGGCGTCGTCCATCAGCTCCAGCCGGGCGCCCAGTTCGGCCGCGATGTCGATGGCCTGTCCCAGATCGCCCTCCGGCGCCGAGCTGTATCCGGGGATGCCGTGGTGCTTCTCGCGCCATTCGCTGTTACGCGCGAAGCCGCCCGCCCCGAGGACTACTCCGCCCAGCGCTCTCACCCGTACACCCGAACCCAGAACCGCGCCCACGACGGCGCCGGAAGCGTCCCGCTCGAGCCCGGCCAGCGGGGTTTGCAGAAGGACCTCCGTGCCCTGGCGCCGCACGATGTCCATCAGGCTGGCCGACAATGCCGAACCGATGCCGTAAAGGCGTTTCCCGGTGGCGAGGCCACCGATCGTCCGGAAGACGAAACGCGCGCCGCGCACGAATCCGCTCGGGGTCGACCACGCGCGCGAAAGCAGCCAGACGTCATCGGTCTTCAGCGGGGCCGGCATGCTGTCGAGGCCGCGGAAACTGTCGCGCATCGGGCCCAGCTTGCGAATGTCGAACGGCTCGGCCTCGATGCTGCGCCCGGTCATGCCGCCGGGCCGGTCGGGGTAGTAGTCCGGATAGTCCTTGGCCGCGGTCCAGCGCACGCCCCGCTTGGCCAGCAGCTCGAAGACCTCGGGGATCGTCTCGACGAAGGCCTGACGGCGTTCCGGCGAGCTGGCCGGCCCGGCGTCGCCGATGGCCTCTTCCATGTACGTCAGGGCTTTCGCGACCGAGTCCTCGCGCCCGTGCTTGCCGATCAGCGGGTTGGTCGGCATCCAGAGGCCGCCGCCGCTGAGCGCGGTCGTGCCGCCCCACTTGGCCGTGCTCTCGACGACGAGCACCCGCATCTTCGCCTCGGCCGCGGCGATGGCCGCGCTCAGGGCGGCGGCGCCGGTCCCCACTACCAGTACGTCAACTTCACGATCCCACGCCACGACGCCTCCCTTTACTAGCCGATCGGCTAGGCAGCAAGGTAGCCGGGCGGCTAGTTCAAGACAAGGGGTCGCTACGATCCTGGGCATGAGTGCTCGCGATCGGGTCATCGGCGCCGCCCTCGACCTGTTCGCCGAGAACGGGGTCAGCGGCACGTCGCTCCAGATGATCGCCGACCGTCTGGGTGTCACCAAGGCGGCGGTGTATCACCAGTTCCCGACCAAGGAGGAGATCGTTCTGACCGCGATCGCGCCCGCCATGGAGCGCCTGGTCGCGCTGGCCGAGTCCACGGCCCGTCTGCGGAGCCGTCCGGCCCGGGTGCGGCACGCGGTGGCCGGCGTGGTCGATCTGGTCGTCGAGCACCGGCGGCTGTCGGCGGTGCTGAGCTTCGACCCCGTGGTGATCCAGCTCGTACGTCCCCACCCGGCCATGCGCGCGGTGGAGAGCCTGGTGGACATGCTCGCCGGTCCCGATCCCGATCCGGCCACCCGGATCGGCGTCACGATGGTGAGCGGCGGCCTGATCATCGCCGGCACCGACCCGCACCTGGCCAAGATGGACGACGAAGACCTGCGGGGCTTGCTCACCGCGTCCGCGTTGCGCCTTTTGGGGGTACGCCCGACGCGCGCCACCGTCACCTGATCAAGCTACATTTACGACATTTCCGATTCGGCACCCCTAGCGTTTCCGGCGTCACGTCGCCACGTTCCGGGGGGTACGCATGAGGAGAGTCCACCGCCTGCTGGCGGCGTCGCTGCTGATCGGCAGCGCCGTCGTCACCGCCACCTCGCCCGCCACCTCGCCCGCTGCCGCGGCGGCTCTCGCGGCCGCCGAAGCGGAACCCGCGCACCCGCCGGTCGTGGCCGCTCCTGGCGGTGGTCAGGGCGGCGCCGCGCCCGGTGGTGGTCAGGACGGCGCCGCGCCCGGCACCGTGATCAGCTCGTCGCCCGCGACGCTGCCCAAGGAACTCGCCGCGGCCGCCACCGGGCGGCTCGTCAAGTACGTGACCACCGACGTCCGGGGTGAGCGCATCACCGCGACCGGCCTCGTGCTGACCCCGCGCGCCAACCGCAAGGACCACGTCGTCGTCTGGGCGCACGGCACCACCGGCCTCGCCGACCGCTGCGCGCCCTCCACCCACCTGGACGTCTTCTGGCCCGAGGCCCGCGCCGCCGTCGCCGAGCTGCTCAGCCGGGGCTGGACCGTGGCCGCCCCCGACTATCCCGGCCTCGGCACCCCGCAGGCCCACCCCTACCTGATCGGCGGCAGCGAGGGGCGGTCGATCATCGACAGCGTCCGCGCCGCCCGCCGCCTCAACCCTTCCCTGGGCACGAAGTACGCGATCGACGGGCACTCGCAGGGCGGGCAGGGCGCCCTGTTCGCCAACCAGCTCGCGCCGTCGTACGACGGCGACCTGCAGCTGCGCGGCACGGCGAGCATCGCCCCGGTCTCCAACGTCGACGTGCTCGCCCCGCAGATCCCCGGCACGCCCGGCCAGGGCTACCTGGTCATGGGTGTTTACGGCCTCAACGCGGTCGAGCCCTCGTTCCGCCCGGCCGACGTGCTCGCCGCCCCCGCCCGCCAGCGGGCCGGCGTCCTGGAGACCGGCTGCCTCACCGAGATCCTCGCCGCGTACGCGCCGCTGACCGCCGCCCAGCTGCTCAACGGCGGCCAGCTGCCCGCCGCCTGGGTGGCCAAGCTGGCCCACTACGACAACCCCGGGCAGACCGCGCCCAGCGCCCCGATCCTGATCGTCCAGGGCACCGCCGACGAGGCCGTGCCGGCCGCCGTGACCGACATCCTCGTGGACCAGCTCGACGACTACCGCCCGATCCGCTACGACAAGCTCCCCGGCCAGACCCACGACGGCGCGGTGTTCGCCTCCACCGAGACGGTCGCCGACTGGATCGGCGACCGCCTCCGCTGAGGTCAGACCCCGGCCGTGTCGAGACGGGACAGCTGCTCGTCGCTCAGCTTCACATCGAGCGCGGGCAGCATGTCCTCGAACTGCCCGGGCGTGCGCGGCCCGATCAGCGGCAGCACCCGGGGCGAGCTCTGGTGCATCAGCCAGGCCAGCACGAGCTGGTTCGGGGTGACCCCGGCCTCGTCGGCCACTTCGAGAAGGGCCGCCAGCCGGGCATCGGTGTCGGGGCCGCCGTAGGAGCTGAAGACCCAGTGCTCGGCCCGCTTGGCGGCCGAGTCGTAGATGCCCTTGAGGATCGGCGAGTAGGCGACCAGCGTCTGGTCGTCGTGCTCGCGCAGGTAGTCGAGCTGCTCCCCGTCGACGATGGAGGCGCTGTCGGCCCCCGCGTTCGGCCGCAGGTACGAGTGCTGCTGCTGTACCGCGACCGGCAGCGGCCACCCGTTCGCCCGGCAGAGCCCCCGGATCCGTTCGAGCCGCCAGGTGCGGACGTTGGACCAGCCGAGGTGACGTACCTTGCCCGACTGAACCAGACCGGCCAAGGCCTCCAAGGTCTCCTCGAGCGGCGTGTTCCGGTCGTCGACGTGCACGTAGAACAGGTCCACGTGATCGGTGCCGAGCCGCTTGAGGCTCCCGTCGAGCGCGGTGCGCAGGGTTTCCGCCCCCGCCCCTTCGAAGGTGCGCCGGGCCAGCTCCCAGTCCGGCGTCCCGTCGGCCGCCCACAGGTCAGGGGAGTAGTGAGGCAGCGCCGTGGCCTTGGTGGCCAGGAAGACCTCGTCGCGCCGGTTGCCCTGGCGCATCCACCGCCCGAGCAGCTCTTCGCTCTCACCGCCGCGGCTGTCCCGCCGGGCCCACCACTCGTAACAGTTGGCGGTGTCCACGAACGACCCGCCCACTTCGAAGTACCGATCGAGAATACGGAACGAGTCCTTCTCATCGGTCGCGTTGCCCATCTGCATGGCCCCCAGCGCCAGCCGGCTGACCTGCTGTCCGGTACGGCCCAATTCGATCGTCTGCATGGGGGGAACGCTAGGTCTTCGAGCGCACTCGAGGTCAAGAGGCGGAACAGCATCCTCCGGTTGGTCCTAGGTTGTGTCTCCTCAGGCGAGACCCGTCACGCCGGACATCCGGAACCATTTGCCGGTGAGCCAGCGGATGCCCTCTGCCGATGAACCTCGATTCCCGAAGGTCGCGACCCACCTGCCCGAGTCCGACATTCGGGCGGTGGCCAACTTTCTGATCAGAACGGAGAAGGATCTCAGTCACGGTTCGCACGCTAGAGAGGCGCTGATCGGAGAGGCTGTCCGGCGGCAACCGGAGATCGCGGCCGACGTCCGGGCCGAGGCAAGAAAGATGCAGGCTGTCGCCTTTGTGTCCCTGGCCGACCGGCTATCTCTCGGCGTATTGCCAGCGACGATCGTCCTGGCCGCCCTCACTGCGTTCAAAATTGTGCCGATGGTGGCCGAGACGCCCACGGGAGGCGGATGGTTTCTCGTAGGTCTCGTTACGGCGGTGATAATTGTCGGTTTCGGTTTTTCGGTGACGTCGTCGCGTCGCTGGTTGAATCGTCTGATAGAGCGTCGGAATGCTCATCTTCTATATTATCGAGCCGTTGCCGAGAGCGTCGGAAAAATCCTTCGTCAGATTTCTTTCGAGTGGGATTCGGACGAAGTCCTGTGGGGTCCGCTATTTGCTTCGACTCATGCGCCCACGCTGGTCGGGATCGGTATCGAGAACGCCATATCGTCAGAGACTTACCAAGAGTTGCATCAATTCGTCAAGCAGCATCCCACCTCGGCGATCGGCATCGCGGGACCGCGCGGGGTCGGCAAATCCACTCTCATGGCGAAATTGACGAATGATCGATCGTTGCCATCGCTGGGTGTGGTCATTCCCTCGCCGAAGCGCTATGAACCCGCGGCGCTCGTCCGGCTCATCCACAGTGCGGTCGCCAATACAATCCTGGGGCGCAACTCTTCCGACGGAGGGCGTCAGCCTTTCCGGCGAGCGCCGTCGCACGTAACCGTTCGGCGCGTCGTCAGCGTGGCTCTCGTCTTCCTGCTCGCCGTGGGGTTGCTGGTCGGATGGATGCTGGATCAGCAGGACGCGGCTTATGCCGCGGCCGACAAGGGCTGGCGGGTCAGCAACGTTTCGATCTTCCTCGCGATGGCCACCTCGGCCTTGATCGGGGCGGTCCTGGCCTCCGCCTGGCGGGCGGCGTGGATCCACTTTCCCGGCAATCGGGGACCGGCGTTCTCGCCCACGCGGCTGGCTCGGCAGCAGATCGACTTCCTGCGTTTCAGCATGGCCGGGCAGACCAAGACGAAGGGTGGCTGGCGCGGCGGCGGGTTCCGGTTCGAGGCCGAGGATCAGGTCAGCCACACCGAGCGCGACCTGACCGAGGCGGAACAGGTCGACGCCTTGCGAGACTTCCTGTTCCAGTTGACGGCCCGCTTCGGCATTCGCGTCATCATCTGCATCGACGAGCTCGACAAAATAGACAAGCCCGACGATGTCGTCTCCATCGTGAACGGGGTGAAGGACCTGTTCCATCAGGAGGGCGTACACATCCTGGTTTCGGTCTCCACGGACGCCATGCATTCCTTCGCCGCTCGCGGCGTCCTTGTCCGGGACGTCTTCGACTCGGCTTTCGACACGGTGATCGAAGTCCGGCGGATGGGGCAGCTGGAAAGTCGCGAACTGCTCAAAGGGCGGGTGACCAGCTTCTCCGTGCCCGCCATGATGTTCTGTCACGCCTGGGCGGGTGGACACCCGCGGGATCTGATCCGGGTCGCGCGCCACTGCGTCAAGGTGCGGGCCGGCAATCAGGCGGATCTTCCACTGCGGTCGGTCGTCGACTCGGTGGTGCTCAGCGACACTTTGGAGGTCGTCGACGCCGCGATCGAGAAATTGCGCAGCGACGCGGAGAAGGAGCAGGACGAGGTGGTACGCGACCTGATCGCTTTCCGCCTGTTGCTGGCCGAGGACACCGCGTCACCCGTGCACGAGCAGATCCGGGCGGTCACCGCAGCTATGGAGCTTCCCCGGCTGGCGGAGGCCAACACCGAGGCCACCGCGCTGGTCAACGCGCTCGCGTTCTATGTGGATCTCGCGGCCGTGATCAGCCGGTACTTCTGGCAGGGCCGGTCTTTCGCCGAGTGGCAGACCGAGGAGACCGCGGTGGCGATCCAGCTGCTCGCGGAAGCTCAGGCGACGCTGTCCAGGCACTCCGCCGAAGCCGAGGCGAAGGTGGACAAGGCGAAGGCGCTCCTCAGTTGATGACGTGAATACTGTGGCGCCGTGGATGTTGCGGTGGTTCTTCGGAAGTATGACGGGCGGCTGCATCGGCGGCTTGTCATGCGCAGGCTGGGGGAGGACTCGCACGGTGTGTGGCTCGGGGCCCCGGCCGGCACGGCAGTGCACTCCGGGATGGCGGGAAAGGGCTTCGTGACTCGGCATGACACCGTGCGGCTGGTGCCGGCCGGGCAGTGGTGGTCCGCGATCTTCTTCGGTGAGCCGGGTGAATGGGATGTCTACTGCGACGTCACCACGCCGGCCACCTGGCTCGGGCCGGGGACGGTGGAGATGGTCGATCTGGATCTCGATGTTCAGCGGGAGCGGGACAGCGGGCGTGTGGAGCTGCTGGACGAGGACGAGTTCGCGGTGAACGCGCGGGTCTACGGCTACCCGGCCGATGTTGTCGCCGGGGCGCAAAGGGCCGCCGGGTGCCTTGTTGCCGGCCTTGGGGGCCGCGTCGAGCCGTTCGGGGTTTCGGGTAAAGGGTGGCTTCAGCTCTGAAAACCGGCGATCAGTCGGCCCAGCAAGGCTGTGCGCTCGGCGATGCCCGAGACTGACACCCACTCGTGGCGGGCGTGGGCTCCTCCGCCTCTCGGGGCCAGGCCGTCGACGGTGGGGATGCCCAGGGCGCCCGTGGTGTTCGTGTCGGCGGCGCCGTCGGCGGGGCGTCCGTCCACCGTCTGGCCGATCGAGGCGGCTGCCTCGGCTACGCGGGCCAGCAAGGCGGCGCCGGCCTCGGTGGGGGTCCAGGTGGCGCGGTGGGCCAGCAGGGTGGTTTTGATGCGGGCGCGGTCCCGTACGGGGGTCAGGTCGCTCAGAGCGGACAGGACGGCCTCCTCGTTCTCCGCGTCCAGGAAGCGCAGGCCCAGGTCGGCGTGGGCGCGGCCGGCGACCACGTTGGTGCGGCCGCCGCCCTCGATGGTGCCGACATTGAGCAGCACAGGGCGGTTCCGGACCAGGTCGCGGACGCGCAGGAGCTGGTCGAGGAGCTCGTCGATGGCGTTGACGCCGGCATCGGGGTCGAGGGCGGCGTGGGCCTCGATGCCGGTCACCTCGACGCGGGCCCTGGTGCTGCCGCGGCGGCCCGTCTTGAGGGCGCCGTCAGGGTGCGGGGGCTCCATTCCCAGTACGGCCTCGGCCTTCTCGGCCTCGGAGCGGACCAGGCCGGTCGCGGTGGGGGAGCCGACCTCCTCGTCCGCGACGACGAGCACCCGGATCTCGGGGCCGTCGTGACCCGCCTGCGGCGCGGCGGCCAGGAGGGCCGCGAGGCCGGACTTGGTGTCGTACACACCCGGGCCTTTGATTTTGTCGCCCTCGACCAGCCACGGCATGTCGCGCAGCGTGCCCACCGGCCAGACGGTGTCGTAGTGGCTGAGGAACAGCAACGGGCGCCCGGGGCGGCCGGGCCGGGACCAGAGCAGGTGGCCGTCCTCGCGGTCGGTGTGGAAGCCGGCCCGGGCGGCGTCCGACGAGAGCACCTCGGCCAGCTCGTCCAGTGCCCTGCGGTCACCGGTCGGCGACTCGATCAGCGTGTACCTGCGCAGTGCCTCGATCGCGTCCATATACGAACGCTAAGTTCGGGTCCAAGCGTTGTCAACGCGCCAGACAGGGTGCATGATGCCGGTTATACGATTCGTATCTTAGTGCGAAGCGCGAGGGGGTGGCCGGGTGATCGTGGTGCGTGATCTCGCCGGGCTCGGCGAGTGGACGGCGGCGTCGGCGCTCTACCGATCCGTCTTCGGCTATGAGCAGCCCGAGTTCGGGGTCAGCCCGCGGCTGCTGGCGGCCCTGCGGGAGAACGCCGGGACCGTGATCGGCGCGTTCCGGGAGGCCGAGCTCGTCGGTTTCTGTTACGGGTTCAGCGCGGTCGAGGAGGGCGAGCTCTACCACTACTCGCAGGCGGCCGCGGTCGCGCCGGGCCTTCAGGGCGCGGGCGTGGGGCGCAAGCTCAAGCAGGCGCAGGCCGAAGCGGCGCGGGGGACGGGGGCGCGGACGATGCGGTGGACCTTCGATCCGTACGCCCTGCGCAACGCCCACTTCAACTTCACCGTCCTGGGCGCGACAGCGATCCGGTTCCTGCCCGACTATTACGACGACGGGGATTCGGACCGACTGCTGGTCTCCTGGGACTTATATAAGCCTTATGCCGAAAAATTGGATATATCGATTGTTGTAACCCCCGCTACGGATCGGCTCGCCGCTCCCCACGCCGACGACCGGGCAGCGCTGAGGGAACGCCTCAAAGCCGAATTCGCCAGTGGCCGACGGCTCGTCAGTGTGGAAAGGCAACAAGTCCCGGACCAGGTGGGCTACACGTTCGTGCGGAACGTCCAGTGACCACACCCGCCGAGCGCTTCGACCGCAACGTCCAGCGGCGGTCGGCCCAGGTGCTCAAGCAGCGCGTCCTCGAACAGCAGCGGGCCGAGTTCGGCAAGGCGCTGGCCTGGGCGGCCGAGCACGACGCGATCGAGCGGGCGGCCGCCCGCATCGTCTCGGCCCGGCGGCGGTTCGTGCTGGGCAACGGCAAGTCGCAGGCGTACGCGGCCCTGCTCGCGGCCGACCTCAGCGCGGGCCTCTCCGGCGTGCAGTCGGTCACGCGGCCCCTCGACATGCTCGCCGACATCCGGCAGGGCGACCTGCTCGTCGCCGTCTCCATGGAGCGCTATCGCCGGGACACTGTGGACGTCGCCGAGGCGTACACCCGGCACGGGGGTGAATTGATTCTCGTGACCGACGCCCCGGACGCGCCCCTGACCGGCGCCGCCGCCGTCGCCATCGTGGTCGAGCCGGACAGTGCCTCGTACGCCAACTCGCCCACCTCGATCGTCCTGGCCCTGCACCTGCTGGCCACCCTGGCCATCGCCAGCTCCAAGGGCGCGGGCCGCCGTCTGCACGAACGCGACGCCCTCGCCGCCGAACTCAACCTCTACGTGGACGAGACATGACCGACATCCAGACCGTTCAGCTGCGCCGCGTCCGCCTGCCGCTGGTGCACGAGTTCCAGACCAGCTCGCACGCCAAGCGCTTCCTGGAACACATCCTGGTCACGCTGACCGACGCCGACGGCGCCGTGGGGTGGGGCGAGATCGCCTCGCCGAGCGGCCCGTTCTACTCGGCCGAGACCGTCGAGTCGTGCTGGGCCGTGGCCCGCGACCACCTGGCGCCCCAGGTTCTCCGAGGCGGTTCGGTCACCGTGCGCGGAAATCAGTTCGCGCGGGCCGGCTTCGACATGGCCGCCTGGGATCTGCGGACGAGAGCCGACGGCCGATCGCTCGCCGCCGCCCTGGGCGGAACGCGGACGAAGGTGGAGGCCGGCGTCTCCCTCGGCATCGAGCCCACCATCGACGCTCTCCTGGAGCAGGTCGCCCAGCGGGTCGGCGAGGGCTACCGCCGGGTCAAGCTGAAGATCGCCCCCGGCTGGGACGTCGAACCGGTGCGGGCCGTCCGTTCCGCGTTCCCGGCGGTTCCGCTGCACGTCGACGCCAACGGCGTCTACACCCCGGACGACATCGACGTGATGAGGGAACTCGACGCCTTCGGCCTCTTGATGATCGAGCAGCCGTACGGGCCACGCGCGCTCGCCGCGCTGGCCGACCTGCAGAAGCGGCTGTCCACGCCGGTCTGCCTGGACGAGTCGATCGAGGAGCTCGACGACCTGCACACCGCCCTGCGCCTGGGATCCGGCCGCGTTCTGAACATCAAGGTGTCGAGGATGGGCGGGCTGACCGCGGCCGTACGGGCCCACGACCTGGCCCAGGAGCACGGGATCCCGGTCTGGTGCGGAGGCATGCACGAGTTCGGCATCGGCCGTGCCGCGAACGTGGCCCTGAGCGCCCTGCCCGGCTTCACCCTGCCGTCCGACGTGTCCGGCTCCGACAAGTACTACGCCCGCGACGTCACCACCGAGCCCGTCGTCAGCGTCGACGGGCTGGTCGAGGTGCCCACCGGGCCCGGGCTCGGCTACGAGCCGGACCTGGAGTTCATCTCGGCCCACACCAACGATTCCCTTGAGATATATCGAAGTTAATCGAAACAATGGAGTCTCTTGGCACCCCCACCAAGGAGGCTCCGATGGCCCGTCGCATCCTCGTCGTCCTGCTGCTGATCCTCGGCATCGCGCTCGTGCCCACCGCCGCACACGCCGCCGACTCGAAGGCCACCGTCCTGTCCAACTGGAGCCAGCCCACCGAGGCCAGCTTCAACGCCTGGAACGCGGCCCGCAACAACCGCGCCCCCTGGGCGTCCTACGGCTTCGACTGGTCCACCGACTACTGCTCGTCCAGCCCCGACAACCCGCTCGGGTTCGCCTTCGAGATCCCCTGCTGGCACCACGACTTCGGCTACCGCAACTACAAGGCCATCGGCACCTTCCCGGCCAACAAGTCCCGCGTCGACGACACGTTCTACGCCGACCTGAAGCGCGTGTGCGCGACGTACAGCGCGGCCGTCCGCCCGGCCTGCACGAGCCTGGCGTGGACGTACTACCAGGCGGTGAAGGTCTTCGGTTCGCTCACAGCCGTACAGCAGAAGGACCTGGACCGGGCCGCGGCCCTTCTTTAGCCTCCACCAGCCGCCGCCACATGACCGCCCGCTCGGCGGCGGAGACCTCGTCGAGCGTGAGTCCGAACAGGTCGGCCAGGGCCGCGAAATAGTCGCCGGGAGTCTCCAGAGCCGTGCGGCTGACCGTCTCCGACACCCGGGACAGGGTGAGACCGCGCAGCACGTCGGCGCCTCCGGCGTCACGGCGCTGCGCGGTCGCCGTGCGCACGAAGCCGGACTCGGGCGAAGTGGAGAGGAACTGGTGCTTATCGGCGAAGGCGGTCATCTCGGCCGCCTCGGCCCGGAAATCCATGCCGAGGAAACCCCCGCGCGGGTCATGGTCGAAACGCCAGCCGCCGGGTTCGGCTTCGGAGGGGCGCAGGCCGTACGTGAACGGGCCCTGCCGATGGAGGCCCTCGACCAAGGGGAGGGGCTCGTGCAGCCCGTCACCCATGCCGAGATCGACCAGCCACCGCCCGTCCGGAGCCTCGGCCGATGGTAGACCGGAGACGGTGAGCACGAGGTGGTTGGCATCGGCCCCGGGCGGGCGGCCGGTCGTCGGTTGCACGCCGCCGACGTGGCGGCTCACGTGAAAGCCGAGCGCGCGGAGCAGCGCGGAGAACGCGCCGTTGAGGTGGTAGCAGTATCCGCCGCGCCCGCGAACGATCCGGTCGACCGACTCGGTCGGGTCCACAGTGGTCGGCCGTCCGAGCCAGATCTCGAGGCTTTCGTACGGAACACGCTCGGCGTGCGCCCGATGAAGCTCGGTGAGCGCTTCTATGCTGGGTGAGCGCCCCGCCCTCCCGTCCAGCCCCAAGCGCCGAAGGTAGCCGTCGACATCGATCCCCGTGTTCATGACGCCAGTAAACTGGCTCCCTTTGACCCTGGGCGCGATCGATGCCGCGCTCCGCCGGTGGGCGGAAACCGGCGAGGCGGCCGGCGGGCGGTACTTCTTCACCACAGACCTGGTCGTCACGCCGCGGCCGGGCCTCACCGCGATGATCGACGCGATCGAGGGTCTCGTCCGCGAGGGGGAGATCGGCGAGGCCTGCTCGGTCGTTCCAGCCGGGCTATGAGAGGCGGGGTGCGGTCTTCGTGGCGGTCCAGACGCCAGCGATGAACAAGGCCGGGATCAGCAGGAAGAAGAACAGGTTGTGCTCGCGGCCGTCGTTGGTCAGCACCAGAGCCAGGGTGAACGATGCCGCGACGAGGCCGATCGCCGACCAGGCGTAGAAGCGGCGGGAGTAACGGCGCGGAGCGGGCACGTCGGTGACCGTCACGCCCGGGTTCAGTCTGATCCACTCGTGGGCCACCTCCAGCGGGATGCCCGGAATGCGCAGGTCGCCGAGGGGAGTGCGGTAGGGATCCAGGTCGGGGCGGCCCCGGCCCTCGGCCAGGTTCCAGAGCGGGGTGATCAGCGTGCCCGCCAGGGCCAGGAGCGAGCCCTCGGTGACCCCGACGATCAGGAAGACGATCGAGAGCAGCGAGATCGGCAGCGACAGCGGGGCCAGGCGGGTGTGACGGCGGATCGCGCGGGCCGTGGTCGCGTCGACCGGCAGGCGCTGGGACGGGTGGCGGCGGAAACGCCACACGCTCATCGGCACGTCGACCCATTCCGGGTCGGGGGAGCCGTCGGTGACGGCCAGGGCGGGCATCCGCACGTCGGCGACGAGGGCGGCGGGAACGACGAGATCCATGGTCGGCCCAGCGTAGCCAGCGCGGGCACGATAGCCGAGTCGGCCGAAACCCGTATAACGGGCTGTCGGCTCACCTAGAGTCGGCTTTCGGGGGAAAGCCGACCGAAAGGGGTGCGTGGTGTTCGAGCCGATGCTCATCGGGGGCGCGGCCCATTTCGACTGGGCCGAGCCGGACGGGGTGCTCGCCACCTACGTCTCGCAGATGGACCGCCTCAGCGACGCCGTCGATCCGGGCGTGCCGCTCGGTCTCAGCGTCGGCGGACTGCTCATCAGCGGCGAGCTGATCCCGCAGTGGCAGTGGTTCGCCGAGGTCAGTGAGCTCAACGACCACGAGGACGCGTTCTACGTGGGCACCGCCGAGCACGTCAAGGAGCAGTCCGACCTGGCCCACGCCGCGATCAAGTCGCGGGACGTCGGCGACGAGGTCACCCAGCGGCAGTACGCGGCCCTGATGACCCCGACCCGCTACATCCACCTGCGCAACGCCCGCATCCACTACCCGGGCACCCAGGCCACCAAGGGCCGCCTCTGGCGCGGGCGCCTGGCCGACATCTCGGGCTGGACCCCCGGAGCCAGCATCTAAATCGCTGTCGCTCGATCGAACGGCCCGGTACGAAGATCCGGTGTTCTTCGTATCCGTGTTCCTGCTCGGCATCGCCGACTCGATGGCCCACTCGTACATCGTGCTGTTCGGCGCCGATGTCGTCGGGCTGACGCCGTGGCAGATCGGCGTCTGGTCGTCGGTGGCCGCCCTCGGCGGCATCACGATCGGCTGGTGGCTGGGCCGGCGGTTCGACCGGCGTCCCTCGCGGTGGTACGCGATCGCCGTGATCTCGCTGGGCTCCGCCGGCTACGCGCTGTTGCCCCGGGTGTCGAGCTTCTTCGTGCTGCTTCTGATGGCGGCGACCGTGCTCGGCGCCATGGGCGCGGCCTTCCCCCAGCTTTTCGCCCTGGCCCGTTCCGCGCTCGGCGACGGCCCGGCCGGGCAGCGGTCGGCCCCGCTGCTGCGAGCGGCCTGGTCGCTGGCCTGGGCCGTCGGCCCGCTGCTGGGCGCGCTCGTGCTGTCCCGCAGCGGCTACACCTGGTTGATGTGGTCGGCCGCCGCCGTCTTCCTCGTGACCGCCTTGACCCTGCTCGCTGTGCCCCGGCCCCGGGCCGCCGAGGTCACGGCCTCCGCCCCGGGCGGCACCCCGGTGCTGCTCACCGCCAGCGTCACCCTGTTCTTCACCGCGATGTTCGCCGGCGGTCTGGCCCTGCCGCTGTTCGTCACGCGTGGCCTGCACCAGACGGCCGCGTCGGTCGGCGTGCTGCTGAGCGTCTGCGCCGCGGTCGAGGTGGTGGCCACGCTGGGACTGGCCGTTCTGCCGGACCGGGTCAGCCAGCGGGCCGTGATCCTGGGCGGCTTCGGCTCGTTCGTCGCCTACTACGCGCTGACTGTGGTGTCCTCGGGCATGGCCATGCTGCTGATCGGGCAGGCTCTGCGCGGCGTGGGCATCGCGATCGTCGGCGCGGCCGGCATCCGCTACTTCCAGGATCTGCTGGCCCCGGCCACCGGCCGCGCGACCACCCTGTTCGCCAACGCGACCACGGCCGGGCTCCTGGTCTCCGGCATCATCTCCGGCGTGGCCGTCGAGCAGCTCGGCTACCGGGCGACGCTGGTGCTGTGCGGGGTGGCGGCCGCCCTCGGCGGGGTGGCCTTCCTTCTCGGTTCGGGCCGGGCCTACGCCGCCGCCTCCAGGTCGAGGACGAAGATCGAGCCGCCGTCCGGGTTGGGCGTGTAGCGGATGTCGCCCTCGTTGGCCCGGGCCAGGCCACGCACGATGTAGAGCCCCAGGCCGGTGCCGCGCACGCTGGTCGCGTCGCGTTCGGCCCGGGCCAGCCGCTCGAACAGGCGCGGCCGGAACTCGGCCGGCACGCCCGGTCCGTTGTCGGCGACGCTGACGCTGACCCGGGTGCCGTCGTGGCCGATGGTGATCGAGGTGGCCCCGCCGCCGTACTTGCCCGCGTTCGACAGCAGGTTGGCCAGGATCTGCTGGAGATGCCCGGGATTGCACAGCGCCCGCCGGTCGTCGCCGAGCACCCGCAGGTCTTCCAGATCCATCGCCACCAGGGCCTGGGTGATCTGGTCGCGCAGAGAGACAATTTGCCGTACGGCTGTGAGTGAACCCGCGTCGATCGACACCATCGCGAGAACCTCACGCACGATGTCGTCGAGCCGGCCCGCCTGCCGGGCGATCGCCTCCACGGCCCGCTCGCGCATGGCCTCGCCGGCGCCCTCGGTCAGCACCTCGGCGTAGCCGCGGATCGACGACAGCGGGTTGCCGATCTCGTGCCCGAGCATGCCGATGATGTCGAGCTTGAGCCGGTCGGCCGCCTCCAGCTCGGCGTTGCGCTCGGCCAGCGCGGCCGCGGCCCGGTCACGGTCGGCTTCGGCGGCCCGGCGGGCGGACACGTCGGTGATCACGCCGATCAGGTGCTTCGGGCGGCCACCCACCTCACGGACGACCGAGAACGTGGCCGACACGTCGACCCAGTGCCCGTCGGCGTGCCGCAGGCGGCCCTCCTGCGTGTAGGCGTCCCGTTCGCCGGTGAACAGGTCGGCGCGGTGCCGGCGGCTCTCCAGCAGGTCGTCCGGGTGCACGAAGTCGCGGTCGTGGCGGCCCACCAGATGCTCGACGGTGTGGCCGAGCATCGCCGCGTAGGCCGGGTTGACCGACACCAGCGACCCGTCCAGCCCGTAGACGGCCTGCCCGGCCGCCGAATGGGTGAACTGGGCCCGGAACCGCTGCTCGCTCTCGGCCAGGGCCTGCTCGGCGGTGCGGGCCGCCGTCACGTCGGTGTTGATCTCGAGGATCTGGTCGGCCGGCAGGTGCAGCACCTGGCGGCTGAGCACGGTGACGACCCGGCCGGTGGCGGTCAGGTGCTCGAGCGGGCCGTCCCAGTGCCCGTCGCGCACCAGGCCGTCGCGCGCGTCCTGCTCGGTGCACTCGTCCGGGAAGACCGTGGACAGCAGCCGGTGGATGTTCTTGCCGGCGACCGCCGACAGCGGCCAGCCGTACAGCTGCTCGGCGCCCGCGTTCCACCAGCGGATGGTGCCGTCGAGGTCGCGCACGATCACCGCGGCCGGGATCAGCTCCAGCAGGCGGGCCTGCCGGCGCATCTGCGCCTCGGCGGCCCGCTGCGCGGTCACGTCCTCGGCCTGGCTGACCAGGTAGAGCGGCCGGCCGGTGTCGTCGCGGACCTCGGCCGTCCGCGACGACACCCACACCTCGTGGCCGTTCTTGTGCAGGTAGCGCACGACCGACCGGCCGGGGGTGGCGTCGGCCGGGCGGTCGTCCGGGTGCACGATCTCGGCGTACGTCATCCGCAGCAGCTCGTCGGCGGCGTAGCCGGTGATCGCCGACAGGGCCGGATTGGCCTGAAGGTAGCGGCCCGGCACGCCGTCGGCCAGGCTGATCAGGCCGAGCCCGAGCGGCGAATTGTCGAACGTCATCCGGAAACGGGTCTCGCTCGCCTCCAGCAGGGCCAGCGCGTGGGTGCGCTCGACCAGCAGGGCGGCGTTGCGGGCGGCGTCGTCGGCGTGCTGCAGGGCCGAGCTGAGGCTGTCGGCGAGCAGGGCCAGCTGCTGCACCTCGGTGGCGTCGAACGCGCCGGGCCGGGCCGAGGAGACCTTCAGGCAGCCGATCACCCGGTTCTCGGCGTGCAGCGGGGCGATCATCATCGAGCCGATGCCGTGCCGCACGCAGGCGGCCCGGTCCACCCGGGGATCGGCCGTGGTGTCGGAGCAGTACGCGGGCGCGCCGGTGGTCAGCACCTGGCCGCTGAGCGAGCCGGCGACCGGCACGTGGGCGTTGTGCGCGGCGGCCAGAGTGCCGGCCGTGGCGGCGTACACCAGGTCGTCGCCCTGGACGAGCTCGACCGTGGCGCCGTCGGCGTCCTCGAAGAGCTCGACGGCCCGGGCCGCGACCACGCGCAGCGCCGCGTCCCGGTCGGCCGCGGCGGCGGTGACGTCACGCTGCACGGCCAGGGTGGCCCGCAGGCGCTGCACCTCACGCTCGGCGGCGAGCGCGGCCGCCCGCTCGGCGGTGATGTCCTGCAACTGCACGAGCCGCCAGCGGCGCCCGTCGGGACCGGGGATCAGCGACAGGCTGACCCGGGTCCAGCTGATCCGGCCGTCGGCGTGCCGCAGCCGGTTGTCGTACTGCACGTCGGCCGACCCGCGCAGCAGCGCGAGGCGGGCCCGGGCACTCGCCTCGATGTCGGCCGGATCGGTGATCTCGCGGTGGGTCAGGCCGATCAGCTCGTCGACCGGGCGCCCGGTCAGCGCGGCCGCGGCCGGGTTGGCCCGCCGGAACCGTCCGTGCTCGTCGGCGATGAGCAGCCCGATCGGGCTGCCGTCGAACGCGGTGCGGAACTGCTCCTCGCTGCGCTCGTGGGCCTGCTGGGCGGCCAGGGTGGCGGTGACGTCGACCAGCTGGGCCAGGAAGTGCGCGGGCGCGCCGTCGTCGTCGCGCAGCATGGTGACGGTCAGCAGGCAGTGGGTCAGCCCGCCGTCGCGGCGCCGGTAGCGCTTGTGCGTGCGGTAGCTGTCGATCCGCCCGGCCAGCAGGTCGGCCGCCTGCGCGGTGTCGTTGTCGTAGTCGTCGGGGTGGATGATCGCCCGGCGGGTGCACGCGAGCAACTCGTCCGGCGTATAGCCGAGCATGCCGGCGATGGCCGGGTTGACCCGCGCCCACTCGCCGTCCAGGCCGACCACGGCCATGCCGATCGGCGACGACTCGAACAGGGCGCCGAACGAGGGTGGCGCCGCCGCACGAAGCATGTATACCTAATCGGCGGCGCCGGAACCTATTTGAGGTTAGGCGGCGATCCCTCGCTTGCCGAACAGCCGCCGCAGCAGGCTGCGGCCGCCGGCCACGGCGTCGCCGGTCTCGGAGAGCAGGCGGTCACCGGCGATCGCCCACTCGGCCAGCAGCGACGCGGCCCGGTCCATGGTGCGGCGGGCCTGCTCGAAGTCGTCCTCGTCGTGGCGCAGCAGCCACAGACGGCGCGCCTGGTCCCAGGCCCGCGCCCGCGTCACGGTCACGAGCATGCGCTGGCTCCAGTCGTCGAGCGGCCCGACGAACTTGTCCAGCTCCATCTGCCAGCGGTCGGAGAAGCCGCGGCGCAGCGGCGGGATCTCCTCGTAGAAGATCTCGTTCACCAGCAGGTAGTCGGGGTGGATGACGTCGTCGCCGGGCTCGGGCGCGCCCAGGTCGGCCCAGGTGGCGATCAGGGCCAGGGCCAGATCGTGGTTGATGTGCGCGTTGACGCCGAGCATGGCCGCGGTCAGGCGGGTCATCTCGACGTCGCCGGCCCGCTTGAAGAGCACCTCCCACACGTCGGGGGTGTCCTCGTTGTCGTTGTTCCACAGGTCGATGGCCGCGAAATAGCGCCGCGCGAACTCGACGTCGAGCCGCTCCAGGAACTCGGGCGAGTTGACCCCGTCGACCAGAGCCGAGTCCACCCGCCGGGTGATCTTCAGATAGAGCTCGTTGAAGGCGGACACGCGGTTGTTGGCCGGGCTCGGCGGCAGCTCGTCGAGGATCTGCTGCATGGTGACGAGCATGGCGATCACCTCGCCGATGGTCGCGGGCTTCTTCACCAGGCAATCGGTCACCTGCGAGCCGAGCGGCGCCCAGCCCCGCCCGGAGGGGATCGTCAGGGCGGACAGCTCGAGCCGCTTCTCGCGCAGAAGCTCCGCGCTGCCCTGCGCGGCAGCACGATCGAACGTCGAAGTCATGGCGCCACTCTCCACAGCGAAACACCGTTTCGCCACCAACTTGTCAGTAACCTGTCCCGCGAGATCCGTCACAGCCGGAAAACCGGTCGACCGGGGGAGGGTCATCTTGTCTGACATCTGACCTTTAGCACCGCCAGGGCCCTCGCTGAGTCCACATTCCTGCTTCGAATGGATTCTCGGCCGTGGCCCTTCACGAGCATGCCCGCAACAGGCGGGTTCTCGGACAGAACTTCCTTCACGACCCCATTGCCGTACGCCGGGTGGCCGACGCCGCCTCCTTGCAGGCCGGCGAGCTCGTCTACGAAGCGGGCGCCGGTCGCGGGAAGCTCACCCATGAGCTTCTGCGCCGGTCGGCACGCGTCGTGGCGTACGAAATCGACGCAAGCATGGCGGGAGTACGCCCGCGAACGCACTGGCGACTACGGCCGCTGGTCCAAACTGACCGTCCGCACATGGCCGCTCATCGCTTGGGAGCTGGCCGGGCGTGTGCCGCGCGGCGCGTTCCGCCCGATGCCCCGCGTGGACGGCGGCGTCCTGCGCCTGGCCCGCCGGGCCGTACGGCTGGACGCCGAACCGGCCGGGGAGGTGTGGCCGGAGCAGTGGCTCACCCTGTTCCGGCTCCTGTCATGTGAATAGCCCCCGGTTGGCGCGGCTCCACCGGATCCGCTCGGCCGTCTCGTCGAGGAAGCCGCTGGCCTGCCATTCGGCCTGGGGCTGCCGGCCCTGCCGGGCCAGCAGCTTCGCCCGCTCCCAGACGATTTCCTGCTGTGCGATGACCTCGTCCACGTCGACCGCTGTGCCGTAGGCGCCGGCGAATATCTCCATCCGGCGCCGCCTGTCCGGTGGCGTGGGATAGCGCAGCCACCGCAGACAGGTCTCGTCGTCCCGGAACGGAGCGACATATTCCAGCGCGTACGCCACGTCGTGTGCCGGCCTCGCCGGCCACGCGTAGTCCCAGTCGATGATCCCGACGGGCCGGTTGCCGTGCCACACCAGGTTCCACGGGCCGAAGTCCCCGTGACAGACGATCTCGTCGCCGGCCATGGGGCCGGTCCGCCCGGCCCAGTCGCTCGCCGGCCGAAACCCTTTCACGGCCTCGTGATAGTCCCGCAGCAGCCGCGCCATGGCCACCAGCCCGTCCTCGTCGACGACCTTCGCCCAGCCGTCGGGCCCGGACTCGCCGTCGACATAGGTCAGCACCTCCCGGCCCTCGTCGTCGATCCCGAGCACCCGGGGCGCGAACGGGAAGCCGACCGCCTCCAGATGACGCAGCAGCTCGTGCACGGCCGGCGACCAGGGCTGCAACGGCCGCCGCACGGTGTCGCCGACCCGGACGACCTGCCGATGCGGCTTGTCCTGCAACAGCTCCGGATCGGTCACGACCGTACCCCGGCGGCGGCCAGGACCGTGTCCAGCCGGGCGTCGAGCGGGCCGCTCAACTCCAGGACCGGGGTGTCCGCCCAGGCGCCGAGCGGATCGTCGTACATCAGCTCCAGCAGCGCGTCGTTCATGCGCGTGCGCAGGCCGGGCAGTTCGGCGCCGGGCAGGATCCGCTCGGTCTCCGGCGTGATCACCGTGATGACGAGCAGGTCGAGGGTGGCGAAGGCCCGGCGCAACCCGACCGGGTCGGCCTGCTCGGCCGGGTCGGCGCCGCCGGCGGCCAGATAGGCCAGATAGTCGAGCGGCGACCGGTCGAAGACGGTCCCGGACGGTGAGGGCGGCGCCAGCAGACTCCGCACCGAGCAGCCGATCATCGCCCGGTAGTCCTCGGCCGACGGCGGGAAGTCACACTCGTACCCCTGGTCCTCCAGAAGGTAGTACGGCTCCTCGGCCATCACGTGCCCCGGCAGGCGCGCACAGATCGCCTCGCCCAGCGTGGTCTTCCCCGTTCCATGCGTCCCGGAAATCGCTATCCGCATGATCTATCCCCGTCCCCGCGCGAGCAGTCCGGTGAACCAGACCGCCTCGTCGATCGGGACCATCTCGGCCCTGGACCAGAATGCACGGGCCGTGCCGGTGGCGCGTCCGGGCGCCGCCTGCAGTGTGGGGGCATCGCCCCTATCAGCGACACCGATACCGGCGGCCAGGAGGAGGATGCGCTTCACCCCGCGATGCTAGCGATCACGGCCAACGAGCGCTGCGTTCCCTCGGCGGGGCGCCGGCGGCGCTCGACCTCGGCGAAGCCGGCCCGGCGCAGGCGGGCGGAGAACTCACCGACCGGCCAGCGATAGGCCGTGGTCACCTTGTGGCCGAAGGGCTCCAGGCGGTCGCCGCCGTCGAAGAAGCCGGTCACCAGCACGCCGCCCGGGGCCATGGCGCGGCGGAAGCCGGTCAGGACGTCGTCGATCTCCGCCGGCGGGATGTGGATCAGCGAGTACCAGGCCAGGATGCCGGCGAGGGAGTGGGCGCCGAGGTCGTGAAGGGACCCCAGCCGGTAGTCGCCCTTGGGGAACGCCGCCCGGGCGTGGGCGATGAACGACGGGACCATGTCGAGGCCGGCCGCGTCGGCGCCGAGCGAGCGCAGGTAGTCGGTCAGGTGGCCGGGACCGCAGCCCACGTCGAGGATCCGGCCGGGCCGGTCCGCCAGATGCCGGCGGATGAGGTCCAGGTCGTCGGGGTGTGACTTCTCGCGTGAGCCGAACAGCTCGATGTAGAGATCGGCCACCGACCCGTACGCCGCACGCACCTGTTCCGAAGTCACGTCGAGACTGTAGCCATGAACCTGGACGACTATCAGAAGGCGGCCCTGCGGACCGCGGCCCCGCGAGACAAGCACAACGAGGTCTTCCACCTGCTGCTCGGTCTCGTGGGGGAGACGGGGGAGATCGCCGAGAAGGCGAAGAAGGTCGTACGCGACCACGGCAGCGACTTCTCACGGTGGGACACCGAGGACCTCAGGAAGGAACTGGGCGACGCGCTCTGGTATCTCGCCGTCCTGGCCGACCACTTCGGCTTGACGCTGAACGAGGTGGCCGCGGCCAACATCGCCAAGCTCGCCGACCGCAGCCGCCGCGGCGTCCTCGGCGGCAGCGGCGACAACCGCTAGTGCAGCATCTCGATGTGGCCGCTCTCCAGCCGGTAGATTCCGCCGACGACGTCGATGCGGCCGGCCGCCAGTGGCTCCTGGAGTTGCTCGGCCCGGCGGAGAGTGGCCACGGTCCGGCGGATGTGGTTGCGGGTGGCCCTGTCCAGGCTGTCGCCGGGCGCTATCGCGGGTGCGATCTGGTCGACCAGGAACTGGCGGGCGCCCGGTGGCCGGTGTCCGGTGCGGACCGCCTCGCGTGCGGCCGCCACCGCGCGGCAGTCGTCGTGGCCCAGCACGAACACCAGTGACATCTTGAGGTCGCTCACCGCCAGCTCGACCGAACCCAGCACGGCGCGGTCCAGCACGTGGCCGGCCGAACGGACCACACAGAGCGCCCCGGGGCCCTGCCCGAGCACCGTTTCCACCGGCACCCGGGGGTCGATGCAGCCGACGACCACCGCATAGGGCGCGCCGCGGCCGGCGTGCGTGCGGGACAGCGCCTCGAGCGGGTTCGGAGGGTCGAGGTGTCGCGCCGCCGGCCGGGGCGGGGTCGGCGCGGCGGTCGGATCGGAGAACAAGCGTCCCGGCTCCACAGGAGGAGGATGCCATGGCGGGCGGCAACGGCAGGTCGCCCTTGTCGAAGGATGCGCGGTAGGCGGCGGCGTTCTCGAGGAGGGAGTCGGCGACGCTCATGCCGTCAACACGCATCTCCCACCTACAAAGTAGGAGGTCCGAACCAGGTCATCCCCTCGCCGTGGCCCGCCGTCCAGGCCAGCGGCTTGCCGTCCAGCGCGAGGACGTTCTTGTGCCGGCCGGAGAACCGGGGCAGGTCGGGGTAGACGAGAACCTCAGGGTCCTCCACGGCGATCCAGTGGCCGGGCAGCGAGCCGGCCAGCGAGGTGAACTGGCGGCGGGTCTCGTCGGGGACCTGGTAGAGCACCGAGGTGTGGAAGACGACCAATGTCGCGTCGCGCGGGGCCGACCAGGCCAGGCCGGGCAGGTGGTCGACGAGGTCGCCCCGGATGAGGTCGGGCGGGTCGGCGGCGGCGATCGCGGCCGCTTCACGGAGCCGGGTGCGGCGCTCGCCGTGCTCGGGCCAGATCAGGGCGTCGAGCCAGGCCAGGTCGGCCGGCTTCGTGACGTCGAGCGGGTTGAGGTCGATGCCGGCACGCCACACCACCGTGGGCAGCTCCGCCGGCAGTGGGGCTCCGGTGGCCGCACAGGACAGCAGCGGGCCGGAGGTGCCGACGTGGTGCGGGCCGTAGGCGTACGAGTAACGGTCCGGATAGAGGTTGAGCCCGGCCGAGCAGCCCACCTCCAGCAGGGCGAGGGGCTGCGGCAGCGCGGCCAGGACCGGCAGCAGCAGCGCGCACCGGTTGATCTCGTTCGTCTGCGTGGCCCGGGACAGCAGCTCGCGCTGGACCGCCGGCCAGTGGGACCGGACGAATGCCGCGAACGCCGACGGCGAGTGCACGGGCCCACCGAGCAGCCGCACGACTCCGAACAGCAGGTTCGGCTGGCGCTTGGGCGGCGGCACGGTCTCCAGCAGCGCGAGCAGGCCGTCGTCGCGCGCCACCGACCGCGCCAATCGCTCATACGTGAGCGAAACCCCACGCGCCTGGCGCTCGGCGAAATCGTCATACCAATCGGCGGCCGTCATGGTCCGCATGATCGCAGACATTCACCGACCGCACTGTCCCCCTTTAACGGTCAAAAGCGGATGAGGGGGTACGCCACCTCGCCCACCCGACCGCAAGACGCAGCCGCCCGCCTTTTCGCCCGCCGCGCGCCCGGCGAGCCGGCGGCCCCGCTCCGGCGGCCGCTGGTATGCGGCCTCAACCCCACCGAGATGGCACTCCACGTAGTTGAGCCGTCACGGCATGACGTCCACACTGGAACGGTGACTGTCATTGAGGTCTACCTCGAAACGGCCACCACCGCCCACGCCCTCCTCGGCCACCCGGCCGTGGCCGAGCGCTGGGCCGCCCCGAGTGCCCTGCCCCGCCTCGGCACCGGCCCGCTCGCCGCCCACCTGGCCAGTCAGCTCGTCCAGGTGCCGCCCGCGCTCGACGCCCCGGTCGTCGACGGGCGGGTCCCGCTGGCGGAGCACTTCGCCCGCTCCACCTGGACCGACGGCGACCTCGACAGCGAGGTCAACACCTACATCCGCCGCATCTCCACCGACGCCGCCGCCGCGGGCCACCCCGCCGTGACCGCCACCGCCGGCGCGGCCCTCACCGAGTTGCGCCGCCGCCTGCCGGCCGAGGATCCCGGCCGTGCCGTCCAGCTGCCGTTCGGCCCGTGGTCGCTGACCCTGGCCGACTACCTCACCACCCGGATCCTGGAGCTCACCGTGCACGGCGACGACCTGGCCACCAGCGTGGGCGCCGATCCACCCGCCATGCCCCGGGCCGCCCTGGACGTCACGATCGGCGTGCTCTCCCGCCTCGCCGTCGAGCGCCACGGCCCCACCGCCGTCCTGCGCGCCCTCAGCCGGTCCGAGCGCGCCCCCGCGACGATCGCCGCGCTCTGATCACGCGCCGCCGGCCGGTGTCCTCCGTGCTCTGATCACGCGCCGCCCGCCGCTGGCCACCGCGCTCCGGCCACGCTGCGCCCGGCCTCGGCCACGCTGCTTTTTGTCTCACGCGACTTCGCCGACCACCTCGCGGCGCAGGGGGAGCGTGAGGGTCGCGCCGCGCTCGATCGGGCGTACGCCGGAAAGACCTTGATCTTTTGCTCTGGTCAGGAAATCCGTCAGTGGGGACTTCATCACCTTGTAGTCGTCGTAGTGGATCGGCAGGGTCAGGCGGGGCCGGATCAGGTGGGTCAGCTCCACGCCCTGCTGGTCGTCCATGGTCAGCAGCATGCCGAGCAGCCTGGTGCCGCCCAGGTGGATCAGCATGGCGTCGATCTCGCCCATCCGGCGCGGAACGGCGGCCAGCGCGGCGTCGAACAGCGTGTCCCCGGTGATGTAGAGCCGCAGGGCGCACCGGCCGTCCACCTCCAGCTCGACCACCGTGCCCATCACGTCCGGCAGCAGGTGGTCGGCCGCGCCCGGCCCGTGCCGGCCCGGCACCGCGGTGACCCGCAGGCGCTGGCGGTCGCGGGTGTACTCGTGGCACTCCCAGGTCGGCAGGCCGCTGACCGCCAGGTAGCGGCGGCGGCGCAGGCGCCGGGCGGCCTGGGGTGTGGTCAGGATCGGCAGGGTCGGCTCGATCCGGTGGCGGGCGGCCCGGTCGAAGTGGTCGCCGTGCAGGTGCGACAGGAGCATGGCGTCGACCTCGCGCATGTCCACGGCGTCCATCACCGGGTCGCGGAGCCTTTTCGACCAGGCGCCGTAGCCCAGGTAGACGCGGCTGCCGGCCGGGCCGAAGGCGGGGTCGGTGAGCAGGGTGAAGCTGCCCAACCGCAGGATGGTGGTGGCGTTTCCGACAAACGTGACGCTGGACCGCATGGGGGCCGCCTTCCCACTTCCCTCCGTTCTACACCACGCAGTGACGAAGGGATGACTCCCCGGCGTCCCAGTCCGACAGGACGCCCCGCGCCCACCACTCGTCGATCTTCAGGGCGCAGCGCGCTCCGAACAGGACGTCCCCCGCCAGTTCGGGCTCGGCCGTGGCGAAGGAGCCGCACAGGTCGTACGCGGCGATCTGCTCGTGCACCGCGTCCGCCTCCACGTGCTCGTCGTAGTAGGCGGTCGACGCCGCGTCCCCGCCGAGGCGGCGCAATCCGTTGCCGTACGCCCGGTTGGGCAGGGTCGAGGTCATCTCGTACGCCGCCAGATGGCCCAGCATCGCGCCGCGCCACCGGCGCCGCAGGCCGAACAGCGACATCACGTTGTTGACGGCCAGGGTGCGGGCCCCCACGGAGTCCACATACGTGCCGTACGTGGTGTCGAGGCCGAGCCAGCCCATCGTCTGCTTGAACAGCTCCTGATGCATCTTCGGGAGCTCCCCGCCGCCGTACTCGTCGGCCTGGATCTCGATGAGCGCGGCCTTCGCCTTGCCACCCAGGCGGGGGATGGCGAAGGTGTGCGGATCGGCCTCGCGCAGCTGGTAGACCGAGCGGTGGGCGACGAACTCGCGGAACTGCTCCAGGGTGGCCCGACCGCGCAGATAGCCGGAGAGCGACGGCCCGTCGTCCTCCTCGACGATCTTCACGAGCCCGGCCGGCACCGTGGCCGGGTCGACGCGCTCGGGCGGCCCTACGAGCTCGGTCAGCGTCGCCTCGAAGACCCGCTCGGCCGCCGCCCGCACCCGCAGCAGGTCCGGGTCCCACTCCCACAGGTCGTCGACGCCGTCCCAGCCCCGATAGGCCAGCTCGTAGCAGACGAACAGGCTCAGGTGCAGATCCTCGTCGTCGTCGAAGACCGGCGTGACGGGCAGCGAGCCACCCCGCCCGCCCAGCACGTCGATGAGGGCGGCCGAGACGGAGCCGCGGGCCGTGGGGAGCTTCATGGCCGCAAGGCTTCCCCAGGCCCGGTGAAGTAAACGATCTGTTTGATCAGCAGCTCAGTGGGCATCTGCCGGGCCATGTCGACAAAGATCGTGCCGTACCAGGACGGCCCGCTGATCGTGCGGGGCGACTTCGAGCTGCTGACCCCCGACGGCGAGACCATCGACCCCGGCCGCGGCACCATCGCCCTGTGCCGCTGCGGGCGTTCCGCCGTCAAGCCGTTCTGCGACGGCACCCACAAGGCCGTCCGCTTCCGGGCCGGCACCGGCCGGGAGACCCCGGCGCCCCGCTGAAAAGTCCCACGTTTGCCCGCGGTCGAAAAGGGTAGGCCGCTGCGGCGAATGAGGGAGCTGATGCGGGTGATCCCGTTTGGGGCGCTGTCCGGCCTGCCGGTTGATCGGGTCGTGTGCGGGGACAGTCTGGGCCGGTCGCTGCTGAGCGCGGTGGCCCGCGAGTGCGGCGCGTCGGCCGGCCGGATCCCGGTGCTGGGCCGCCTCGGTCAGCTCCCGGCCGACCAGCGCCGGGCCGAACTGGCCCGGGAGGCCCACGCCGAGGCGGTGCCGCACTACGCGGCGGCCGCCATCGACGCCGAGGCCGTCGCCGCATGGGTGACCGGGCATTACCGGGACCCGAGCTATCCGGCCGTTCTGCTCGGGTCGCCGCACGGCGCGGCGGCCCACCTCGCGGTGGCGCTCGGCGCGGCCTGGCTGCCGACCAGCTTCACCACGACCCTGACCTGGCCCGGCGGCGACGCGGGGGACTGGCCGGGCGCGCTGGAGTGGGGCGCGGCCCTGGCCGAGCGGATCCTCGAGCGCAACCCCGGCGTCAGTGTGCGGCAGGTGCACGACCCGCTGCGTGGCGGGCCACCGTGCGGGTCGACGGTCCGGCTGTATCTGCGCTGGCACCACATGCCGAAGGCGTACGAGGACTTCCTGCGCGACCGGATCACCGACGACGGCGCCACGCTGCTCCTGCGGGACCTGCGCACCTGGCCGGCCCGGTCGCTGACGTCGCGGCACAGCTTCCAGCTCGGCAGCCCGGTCGGCGGCTGGCAGCCGGAGGACTACACGATCGGCAACCCGGCGTTCCGGGTGGTCCTCGACGACCTGGGCGTGGACCGCTGGCCGATGCCGTCGGAGGCGCCGCCCCGCTACGCCGAACGTTCGGGCGAGCCGGCCTTCGGCATGGACCTCAACCGGATCGCGGTCGAAACGGGCCGCCCTTCCCACCGCGTTCTGTACGCCCAGCCGGAAACCCTGAGCGCGTGCGTCGCCGACCTGCTCCGCGAGGCGACAGTGGAGGACCGCTGCGCGGTGGCCTGCGGCCGCCTGCTCGACCCATGGCAGACCCAGGCGAGCGGCCTGGTCCCGTACTGGTGCGAGTCGGCGGCCCGCCCCGCCGTCGAGGCGGCCGAGTGGTGGCTGGCCGGAAGCCCCGCCTTTGACGAGGTGACGGTCCTGCCCGAGGCCCCCGGCCACGACAGCGACCAGGTGGCCACGCTGGCCCATTGGCGCTCCCTGACCTCCTTCGGCCGCGAGCGGGGCCGCCTCGACCAGCTGGCGGCCAGCAGATATCCGATGCTGCCCCTGGCCCCGGGCCACGCCAGCCGGGTGCTGGCCTCAGCCGGCGGCGCGCGCCCGGCGTCACCGCCGATCTCGTTGCCCCACGCGGTCTCCCGCCTCCAGAAGACCGGCACCCCCCTCGGCCTCCTGGTCAGCTGAGAGCATTTCACCGGAGGCGCACAAGTTTCTCTCAGCCGGGCGCGGCACATTGGGCCTACGCCCGACCGGGCGGGCTTGTAGTGGAGGAAAGCGCCGTGCACTTCTCGGGTCTGATCAGCGCCATCATCGTGGGTCTCGTCATCGGCGCGCTCGGGCGTCTCGTGGTGCCGGGGCGGCAGAACATCCCGATCTGGCTGACCATATTGATCGGTGTCGTGGCCGCGGTTCTCGGCACGTTCATCGCCGCCGCCATGGGCGTGGCACAGACGCCGGGCGTCGACTGGATCGAGTTGGTGATCCAGGTGATCCTGGCCGCCGCCGGTGTCAGCCTGGTGTCGGGCTCACGAAGCTACCGGTAGCTGGGACTTTGCTGCGAATAACAGCCCAGCTGAGAGTGCCGTCGTCGACCCGGGCGAGGTAGCGACCGTCGTACGGCCGGCCGGTCTCCAGCGCCGTGGCCGTCCGCTCCAGCAGTTCGGCGACCGACGCCGGCCAGCGCTCGAAATCGGTGCCGGACTCCGGAAAGTACTCGCCGACCCGGCCGTGACCGCCCGGCCGCTGGTCGACGAGTAGGTTGCCGCCGTCGACGGCCCGCGCGAACGGCACGAACGCCCGGTCCCACCCGCCGGCGACCCGGCAGTTCACCTGCCAGTCCAGCAGGATGTCGTTGAGCGCGGACGGCGCGTAGAACGGCGGCAGGTCGAACCCGAACGCCGCCGACAGCCCGTCGTGCCGGCGCAGTGAGGCGACCAGGTCGGCCGGGAACGCCACCGAAATTTGCCGCTGGACCGCGTCGATCCGGTCGGCGGACGCGGGGCGGCCCAGCGTTCCCGCGCTCACCGGAGCGTGGGCGGCCAGCCACTTCTCGATGCGCAGCCACGCTTTGTCCACCCGCGCGGTCGTGCGCGCGTCCGGCCGTGTCACGGTGACCGGACCGGCGTTCTCCGGGCAAATTACTTCGGGTGTACGCCGGGGAACAGGCACCGAGTCCGCGAGCATCGGCGCGGCTCTGTTTCCGGTAGTTCGCGTCACCTCGGCCTCGGTCCGCCCGAACCAGGCCACCCCGCACACCAGCAGGATCATGACCACGAAGACCGCCACGAGCCCCGTCACGATCCGGCGCCCACTGACCGCCGGCGGCTCCGGCTTCACAGCGGCCCGGGCCACCAGAATGTCGTCGAGCCACTCCTCGGCCCCGAGACGCCCGGCCGGCCGCACCGGAAGCGCCTCTTCGTCGGCCGCGCCCACGGTCACCACCGCCGCCGCGATGCCGTGCCCGGCCAGCGCGCCGAGCATGAGCGTGGTGTGGTTGACGGCGTCCGTGCCCGCCCCGGTCACGACGACCGCCGGCGCCCGCACCGCCTCCGCGAGATCGGCCAGCGTCCAGCCGCCGGCCCCGAGCGGAACGAGCAGCCCTTCGGGCGCCACAACGAGCACCAGCCCGTGCGCACGCCGCGCGGCCACCACCAGATCCCGCGCCTGGCCGAGGCTCAGCCGCGACACGTCGGGCAGTTCGAGCACGCCGGCCAGATGAGCCCGGGCCGGATCGTCGTCATCGACGGCCGCCCCGACACTGACCAGCCCCACCGGCACCTCGGCGGCCGCCGCGAGCGCTTTTACCGCCAGGCGCCAGTCCACATCGGCCGACGTGGCCGCGACGATCCAGATCCGTAGCCCCGGCCAACCTCGATCCACGTCGATACCTTAGCCAGTCACCCCGCCCGCCGATGCCCTCCGCGCACGGATAGCGGCTGGTGAGGCTCGAGCAGGGGTTCTGGAATGACCGGTCTGGTGTTGATGGGATGACGCCGAGAGGAGTTTCCGGTGGCCGAGTTCGCAGAGCCACCGGAGCCGCCAGACCCGGCCCGCAGGGCCTCCAAGTGGGCAACTGGAATGTCCAGCACAACACCTTTGTGATGGCCTCCGGCGATGCGGGCGGTGGGGCAGTCGCGCGGTCGAACTATGTGAAGCAGGTCCGGCAGATCGCTCCGCCCGAGCTGGTGGGCCGTGACCGCGAGTTGGCCGCGATGGTCGCTTTCTGCGCCGATCCAGCGGCTGGACCGTACATGTGGTGGCAGGCAGCAGCGTGGGCGGGCAAGACGGCGCTGATGGCCACCTTCGTCCTCGATGCCTCGACCGAGTTACGCATCGTGTCGTTCTTCATCACCGCCCGGTTCGCCGGCAGCAGTGACCGAGCCGCGTATGTGGAGGTGATCAACGAGCAACTGGCTGCCCTCTTGGGTCAGACTCTCCCGCTTCATCCGACGCCGGCTGCGCAGGAACGGCTCTATTGGACCTTGCTCGATCAGGCGGCCGAACGCTGCCGTGGGGACAATCAGCGGTTGATCCTGCTGGTCGACGGTTTGGACGAGGACCGTGGTGTCACCGCCGGCCCGCATATGCGCAGCATTGCGGCCATGTTGCCGGTCAGCCCGCCGGCCGGGATGCGGGTCATCGTCGCCGGCCGTACAGACCCGCCGATCCCGGCCGACGTGCCACCCGGACATCCGCTACGCCGTGGCGATGTGGTGCGGCCGCTGACGCGTTCGGCGCGGGCCGCCATCGTCCGTGCCGACATGCTCACCGATCTGGCCGCGTTGCGGGACGGCACCCCGCTGGGGCGTGACGTGCTGGGATTGGTCACCGCGGCCGGCGGTGGCCTGGCCAGCGGCGATCTCGCGGAACTTCTCATGCCGGCCGGGCACGAGGTCACCGAGTGGGACATCGATCAGTTGCTGGCCAGCGTGGCCGGTCGCAGTTTCTCCCGTCGAGTCGGTCACTGGCAGCCCAACCCTCCTGCGGTCTATGTGCTCGGCCACGAGGAGATTCAGCAGGATGCCGTCCGTTCCTACGGGTCGGCCCGACTGTCCGCCTACCGGGATCGGCTGCACGCTTGGGCGTGTTTCTATCGAGATCGAGGCTGGCCGCCGGACACCCCGGAATACCTGCTGCGCGGCTACTACCGTCTGCTGCTGGCCACCGGTGATCTTCGGCGTGCTGTCGACTGCGCCACCGATCAGATCCGGCACGATCGAATGCTCGACCTCTCCGGCGGCGACACTGCGGCACTCGCCGAGATCACCGATGTCCAGAACGCCATCCTCACTGATCCGAACCCCGACCTTCCCGCGCTGGCGCGGTTGGCTCACCACAGAGATCTGATCAACGCACGCAACACGAACATCCCCACCGGCCTCCCCGCAACCTGGGCGCGTCTTGGCTATCCGGACCGCGCCGAACAACTCGCCCGTGCCGTCGCTGGTGCGGTCGAGCGGGTAGAGGCGTTATCAGGCGTGGTCGCAGCCCTGGTGGACGTCGGCGATCATGACCGTGCCGAGGCGATCGCATATGCCATCTCCGATCCGGACGGCCGGGCTCGGGCATTGTCAGGCGTGGCCGCGGCTCTGGCTCATGCCAGCGATCTTGACCGTGCAGAGAAAATCGCTCGCACCATCGCTGTACCGGGCATTCAAGCGCGGGTGCTGGGCGATCTGGTGGCGGCCTTCGTCCAGGCCGGCGATCACGACCGCGCCACCGCGGCAGCTGATGCGGCCCAGCGAATCGCTGACACCATCGCTGCGCCGGACGCGCAATCGCGGGTGTTGCGCGATCTGGTGGCGGCCTTCGCCCGCGCCGGCGATCACAACCGCGCCGATGCGGTGGCAGGGACCGCCGAGCACATCGCCGAAACCATCACCGACGCTCAAGCACATGCGCTGGCGCTGCGCCTCCGTGCCGATGCGGTTGCCCAGAGCGGCGATCACGACCGTGCTGAGCGGATCGCCCGCACCATCCCCGACCTAGCCGAGCAGGCATGGGCGTTGAGGATCGTCGCTGAGGCCTCGATCCGTATCGGAGATCCCGCCCGTGCGGAGCGGATCGCCGGCACCATCACCGATCCACTCGTGCGGGCGCTGACTCTGGTGGACCTGGCAGTGTCCTTGGCCCGGACCGGCGATCGAGGCCAGGCCAGTGAGGTGGCAGGCGCCGCCGAGCGGATCGCCTCTACCATCACCACCCCGTGGGCTCTCGGTCTCGTGGCGGAGGCGATGGCAGAAGCCGGCGATCAGGGCCGTGCCGAGCGGGTCGCCCGCACCATCACCGACCCATTCGAGCGAGCGCAGGCGCTGGGTACAGTTGCTGCGGCCTTGGCGCAGGCCGGCGATCACGACCGAGCCCGTACGGTTGCCCGCGCCGCCGAGCGGGCCGCCCGTGCGATCGCCACACTGTCCGTGCGGGTGCGGGCATTGGCTGTCCTTGCCGCGGTCGTGGCCGCAAGCGGCGACCACGATCGTGCCCGCGCTTTCGCCGACGCCACGCAGAAGGCCGCCCTCACGATCGCTGACCGGTCCTTGGAATGGCAGTTTCTTGACGTCGTTGCGACGCCGCTTGTCCGGGCCGGCGACCACGACGGTGCCGAGCGGATCGCCCGCTCCATCACCGACCCATCCGCTCAAGCCCGAGCGTTGAGTGCCGTCGCCGCGGCCCTGGCCGAAGCGGGCGTTTACGACCGAGCCCGGGCGACGGCCGGCGCTGCCGAGCGAGTCGCCCGCACTGTCACCGGTTCATCCGGGCAGATGCAGACGTGGCGGAACCTGTCCATGGCGTTGGCGCAGGCCGGCGATCACGACCGCGCGGAGCGGATCGCCCGTACCATCGCCGACCCCTCCGGGCGCGCTCAGACATTGGGCTACGTCGCCGCAAGCCTGTCCCGGGCCGGCGACCTCGCGCGCGCCCGTGAAGTCGCCGCCGTCGCCGAGCAGGTCGCCCGCACCATCACCAATCCATTTGTGCGGAGATGGGCCTTGGAGGTCGTGGCCGGGGCACTGGTCCCAGTCGACGATCGCGACCATGTCCATCTCGTGGCCCACTCAGCCGGGCCGGGCATCCGAAGCTCCGATCATCCCTACATTGAGGCACAGAAGCTGGAGAGATCGGCTACGGCTCTGGCCGAAGCCGGGGACCACGACCGTGCCGAGCAGATCGCTCGTACCATTGCCTACCAGTCCATCCGGGCGCGCACGATGGGGAGTCTGGCCACTGCCTTGGCGCACGCCGGCGACCACGACCGCGCCGAGCAGGTCGTACGCACGATCGCTGATCCGTCGACGCGGGCCCAGACATTGGGGTGCTTGGCCGCGGCACGAGCCAGAACAGGCGACCACGATCGTGCTCGTGCGATGGTCGGCGACGCCGAGCGAATAGCCCGCAGTATCGCCGATCCGTACGGGCAGGCAAAGACGCTGTGCGGCCTGGCCGCCAACCTGGCTCAATCTGGTGACCACACCTACGCGCGCGTCCTGGTGGCAGCCGCTCTCAACGTCGCACCCTGGTACCTACTGCCCATGAGACAGCTCAGCGGGTTCGCCGCAGACGTTCTGACAACTCTGGCCGACTCAGCGATCTCAGCTTGATCGCCCGCCGATGCCGCCGTTCGGCGCCTGGTGCCGGCGCGGCTCAGCCGTCAGGCGCGGCCTGAGAGGTTCTCGGCGTCCAGCAGCGCTGTGATGCGGTCGGCCTCGGGGGAGCGCAGCACGATCCACAAGGCGCGGGCCTCGTAGAAGTGCTTCCGGGCCAGGTCTCGGTCGCCCAGGGCCCACAAACAGTCGCCCAGGCCGGTCAGGGCCCGGGCCTGCTGCTGGCGGTCGGCAGCGGTGACCGCGGCCTCGTGGGCGGCCGTGTGCGCCGCGACGGCGCCGGGGAAGTTGCCGGCGGCTTGGCAGTCCTCGCCCAGGCCGTTGTGGGCCCAGGCCTGGCCGTCCACGTCGGCCGTCTGTTCGAAGATCTCCAGGGACGCTCGGTGGCGCGCGGCCGCCTCGGCCAGGTCGCCCCGGCCCCGGTGGGCTGTGCCCAGGCTGTCCAGGGCCCACGCCTCCAGGCTGCGGTTGCCCAGGCGGCGGGCGATCGACAGGGCCTCGCCGACGTGGGCGACCGCGTCGTCGTGGCGGCCGAGGCGGGTCTCGACCTCGCCCAGGTTGGACAGGGCGCCGCAGGCGCCCAGCTCGTCGCCGGTGGCCTTGTAGAGGGCCAGGGCCGCCGAGTATCGGCTCGCCGCGAGCTCGTCGTCGCCCGTGCGGGACTCCAGGTTGGCCAGGTTGACCAGGGCGCGCGCCTGGCCCGTGCGGTCGCCCGCCTGCTCGTAGAGGGACAGGGCCTCGCGGTGACGGCCGGCGGCGCGCTCGTAGCGGCCCAGGCGGGTCTCGGCCACGCCGAGGTTGTTCAGGGTGCGGGCCTGGTCGACGCCGTCGCCGGCGTGGCGGAACAGTTGCAGCGACTGTTCGAGGTGGGCGGCCGCGTCCTCGTGGCGGCCCAGCTGCACCTCGGCCACGGCCAGATGGGCCAGCGCCCGGGCGTGGCCGTGGGCGTCGCCCGACGTGCGGGCGGCGTCGCGGGCGTGGCCGTGCACGGCCAGGGCCTCGGCGTGATAGCCGCCCATCAGATAGCGGAACAGCACCGCGGCCAGCCGGACCGTGTGTGACGGCCAGCCCTCGGCCGCCGTGTACGCGCTGACCATGATGAGGTTCGCGCGTTCGGCGGCCAGCCAGCGCAGCGGATCGGTGACGTCCGGCAGCGGGGTCGCGGGGGCGTCGATCGCCGGGCGGCGGTGGGCCTCGACCGGGTCGAGGCGGTTCATGGCGGCGGCCGCGGCGGCCAGGTAGAGGTCGAAGACGCGGGTCAGGGCGGCCCGTCGATCGGCCCGGCGGTCCTCGTCGGCGGCGCGGCCCGAGGCGTACGACCGAACCAGGTCGTGCAGTGTGAAACGCCCGCCGGCCGACGGCTGCACGAGGTGGTGGGCGGCGAGCTCGCGCAGGCGGGCGTCGGCGTCGGGCAGGGGACAGCCGGCCAGGGCCGCCGCGGCGTAGACGTCGAAATCCTGGCCCGGGTGCTGCGCGACCAGGCGCAGCAGGTCGCGGCCGGCGGGCGGCAGGTTGCGGTAGGACACGTCGAGCGCGAACTGCACGCCGGAGTCGAGACGGCCCGCGCGGTGGCGTTCGTCGAGCCAGTCGGCGTGGTCGGTCAGCGTCCAGCCGAGCTTGGCCCGCATGTGGCCGGCGACCAGGGCGAGCGCGAGGGGCAGGCGGCCGCAGCGGGCGGCGATGCGCTCGGCCGCCCGGGGGTCGGTGCCGGTGGGCACGCCGGGCACGTCGCGGGCCAGGAAGGCCAGCGCCTCGCCGGGGGTGAAGACGCCGACGTCGACCGTGGGCAGCCCGGGGAAGCTGCGGCGGCTCGTGACCAGCGCGACGCACCCGGCCGGGGGCAGCAGCGGCCGCACCTGGTCCTGAGACGCCGCGTCGTCCAGGACCACCAGGGTCCGGGTTCCGGAGACCTTTTTCCGGTACGCCGCGGCGCGCGCCCCGAGATCGTGAGGGAGCTGCTGGCCGGGCACGCCGAGCAGGCGCAGGAAGGCGTCGAGCACCGCCGACGGGTCGGCCGGCGGCTGGGTCTCGTCCGGGTGGAAGCCGCGCAGGGTGACGAACAGGACGTGGTCGAACTCGCCCAGTTGGTGGGCGACGTGCACGGCCAGCCGGGTCTTGCCGGCCCCGGCCATGCCGGAGATCATCACGGCCGGGCCGTCCCGGACCGCGGCCGCCACCCGGGCCGCCTCGTCCTCGCGGCCGGTGAAGCCGGGCAGGTCGTCGGGCAGGGTGTCCTGCACCCGCACCTGGGCCGCGGCCCGGGACTCGCCGCTGATCACGCGCAGCGCGTGCCGCCACTGGGTGACGTAGCCGAGGTCGCTGTGCAGGGCCTCGACCACGGCGACGACCAGCTCGTCGTCGAGGCGGCGCCGGCCCGAGCGGAAGCAGTCGACCACGGTGGTCTTGCCGACCGCCCGCGCGGCCGGGCGCCCCGCGTTGACCCGGCTGGTGATCGTCTCGTACGACGGATTGCCCGCCCAGGCCTTCAGCAGCCGCAACCCGGCGGCGAACTCGTCCAGCGTCGTGGCCTGCCCCGGGTCGGGCAGCAGGGCGAACCGGTCGGCAGCAGGCAAGGCGCGGCTCCGAGGGGGGTGAGCGGACCATCGACGGTAGTCGCTGGGCGCCACCCCGGTTGTCGGACGGCGGACATTCGGATTCGTTCGGATTCCGCCCGCGCGGGCGAATTCTGCCGCAGAGTGATGAGGCGCGGCCGGATCGGTAACGGGGGGTCGTTCCCGCCGAGACGGGAGCGGCACGACCGGCCGCGCTCCATATGGCCTCTCGGCAGGGGGCTAAGACGCGGCGGCTCCGCGGAGGAATGCGTCGACCAGGGACTCGGCGAATCCCTCCTCGGGCACCTTGGGTGCCCAGCGGAGCATGCCGTGCATCATCGACGGCGCCGTCATCATCAGCACCGCCAGCTCGATGTCGAGGTCGGCCCGCAGCTCGCCGCTCTCGATGCCGCGGCGCAGCACCCCGCGGGTCACGTCGCGCCGGGGCTCCATGACCGTCTGCCACATGTCGAACAGGTTGTCGTCGCGCAGGAACTCCGGCAGCAGGCAGGCCGTCACCTTGCTGTAGCGCTTGGCCCGCTTGCTGCGGTTGGCCTTGACCAACATGATCAGGTCGTCGCGGACCGACACGCCGCCGGGCTCGGGCAGCGGGCCCTTCATGCCGCGGATCGCGTCCATGATCAGCGCGTCTTTGTTGGGCCATCGGCGGTAGATCGTCGCCTTGCCCACCCCGGCCCGGGCGGCGACCGCCTCGATCGAGACGGCGGCGGCGCTGGAGCCCTCGGCCATCAGGTCGAGGACGGCGTCGAGGATGGCCTCGTCCGCTTGGGCGTTGCGGGGCCGCCCAGGAGCCTTACGCTCCTGGGCGGTCTCGGATGTGGCCTCGGCCGTGGTCATGTCCATCATTGTTACCGACGTGTCAGGCTTCGACCAGTTCGACGCCCTGCTCCTCGGCCAGCCCCTCGGCGCTGGTCGGAGCGGGCGCGCCGGCCGGGCGCTTGCCGGGGATCCAGATGAGCGCGACCAGGGCGCCGAGCACGGCGAACACCATCGAGCCGGCCGAGGCCCAGTGCATGGCCGTGACGAACGCCTCGTTGGCGTGCGACAGCAGCTGCGGCGCGGCCGGGCCGGCCTGTGCCGCCACACCGTACGCCCCGGAGATCGACTCCCGGGCAGCCTCGGCCGCGGCGGCCGGCAGGCCGTCGGTGGCCGAGCCGAGCTGGTCGCGGTAGACCGAGGAGAGCACGGCGCCGAGCGCGGCCACGCCGAGCGCGCCGCCGAGCTGGCGGATCGTGTTGCTGACGGCCGAGCCCACGCCGGCCTTCTCCCGGGGGAGCGCCGCCATGATCGACTCGGTGGCGGGCGGCATCACGTTGGCCATGCCGACGCCCATGATGAAGAAGGCGGCGCCGACGATCCAGATCGGCGTGGTCTCGCCGACGAAGAGCCAGACGGCCAGGCCGAGCGCGACCAGGATCAGGCCGACCGTGCTGACCGCCTTGGGGCCGAACCGCTTGACCATCGCGGCGCTGCGCGGGGCGAAGACCATCTGGGCGACCGCGAACGGGACGAACAGCGCGCCGGACGCGAGCGGGCCGTAGCCGCGCACGAGCTGGAGGTAGAACGCGCCGAAGAACATCGCGCCCATGGCGGCGAAGAAGATCAGGCCGATGACACCGGTCGAGGCCGAGAACTGCCGGTTGGCGAACAGGCGTACATCCAATGAGGGGAACTCGACCCGCAGCTCCCACAGGATGAAACCGGCCAGCACGACGGCCGCGCCGACGAGGGTGCCCCACGACTTGGGGTCGCCGAAGCCCGCGTCGCCGCCCTCGATCACGCCGTACGTGAGCAGGGTGAGGCCGATGACCGAGAGCACGACGCCGACGATGTCGATGCGGTTGGGCCGCGGGTCGCGCGACTCGGGCACCAGGAAGAGCACGAGCACGACGCCGGCGGCGGCGATCGGCACGTTGATCAGGAAGACCGAGCCCCACCAGAAGTGCTCGAGCAGCAGGCCGCCGACGATCGGGCCGATCGCCACGCCGAGGCCGACCGCGCCCGCCCACACGCCGATGGCGCGGCCGCGCTCACGCGGCTCGAAGACGTTCGCGATGATCGAGAGAGTGGCCGGCATGACGGCCGCGGCGCCCAGGCCCATCAGGGCGCGGGCGGCGATGAGCTGGTTCGCCGAGTCGGCGTAGCTGGACACCAGCGAGGCGATCGCGAAGATCGCGAGGCCGGTGACCAGGGTGATCCGGCGGCCCAGCCGGTCGGCCAGGATGCCGGCGGTGAACAGCAGGCCGGCGAAGACCAGCGTGTACGAGTTGATCGACCATTCCAGCTCGCTCTGCGTCGCGCCGAGCCCGTGCACCGGGTCGGCGATCGTCCGCAGGGCGACGTTGAGAACGGTGTTGTCCAGCACGACCACCAGCAAGCTGATGACCAGGACACCGAGGATGGCCCAGCGCCGGGGATGCCCGGCGGGTGCCGTCACGGTTTGGTCCATCTGGTGTTTCCCCCACGTTTCGATACGAGACTGTTCCGTATTCCTGGAGCCTAAGCGAAACGAGACGTATCCGTATCGGAATGTGGGGCCGGTCACGATTGCTACCGGGCCGCAACTGACTGAGAGTGACCTCGGCACCACGCACTGCCGATCGTCGGAGCATGCTGAACATCAGGACCTGGCTACCGGCCGGCGGGGGACTGCGCGACGAGGACTGGATGCGCCGTCACCGCTTGCTGACGCTGATCCTCGCCGTGTGCGTGGGCGGGCTCACCGTCTTCGGCGCCTGGCAGGACGAGCTGAGCGACCCGCTCACGCTCACCCTCCTGTTCACCACCCTGGCCTGCGTGGTCGCGGCCCGGTCGTTCAGCGGCCGCCGGCTGTCCTCGTCGTTCGTGTCGCTCGGCTTCACCGCCGCGTGCGCGGACTTCGTCGTGATGTGCCACGGCCAGACCGAGGCCCACTTCACGTTCTTCATCTCGGTCGCGGCGCTGGCTCTCTACCGCGACTGGGCGCCGTTCGGCATGGTCCTGGTGGCCACCACGGCCCACCACGCGCTGTTCGGTGTCTTCGACGCCGAGGCCACCTACGGGCACCACTCGGCGCAGCAGCACCCGCTGTTCTGGGCCGTCCTGCACGGCGTGGCCGTGCTGTTCGCGGCCGCCTTCCAGGTGGTGGCGTGGCGCCTGACCGAGGCCGAGGAGGCGCGGGCCAAGGCGCACCTCGACAAGAGCCAGGCCCAGCTCGGCATCGCCTTCGACGAGACGCCGGTCCCGATGGCGATGATCTCGCCCGAGGGCGTCCTGCTGCGCACCAACTCCGCCTACCGGTCCTGGCTGCGCCTGCCGGACGAGCTGCCGGCCGGCTTCCGCGTGTCCGACCTGCCGATCTCGCCGATCGGCGCCAAGGGCAGCGCCCTGGCCGAGCTGGTCGCCTCGCCCGACTCGGCCGTGCTGACCCGCCAGTACCAGCGCCACGACGACGGCTCGATGCTCTGGGTCGAGGTGCACAGCACCGGCCTGCGCGACGCCGCCGGCAACCTCGAGATGGTCTTCGTGCACTGCCTCGACGTCACCGACAGCCGCATGCACGAGGAGGAGCTGCGTCACCAGGTACGTCACGACGCGCTCACCGGGCTGCTGTCGCGCCCCGGCTTCGAGAGCGACCTGGTCGACATGCTGGCCGAGCGCAACGCCCCGGTCTGCGTGCTCTACCTCGACGTCGACCGCTTCAAGTCGATCAACGACGGTCTCGGCCACGCGGCCGGCGACGAGCTGCTGCGCGCGCTGGCCGTCCGCCTGGAGGGTACCGTGCCCGCCGGCTCGCTGGTCGCCCGCCTCGGCGGCGACGAGTTCGTGGTGGCCCTGGCCGGCCCGATCGACGCCGGCTGCAAGGCCGGCCGCGACATCCTGGCCGCGTTCACCGAGCCGCTCGCGCTGAGCAGCGGCCACATGCAGATCTCGGTCAGCGTCGGCATGGCCGTGGGCCGCTCGCCCGAGCAGGCCGAGGACGCGGTGCTGGCCGCCGACACGGCGATGTACGCGGCCAAGCGGGCCGGCGGCAACCGCCTGCAGGTCTTCAGCGACGAGATGCGGGTGGCGGTCAAGGAGCGGATCGCGGCCGAGGCCCGGCTGCGGGCCGCCCTGGCCGGCGACCGCGAGGCGGCCCTGCCGGTCTGGTTCCAGCCGATCGTCAACACGGCCACCGGCCGTATCGTGGGCGCCGAGGCCCTGGTCCGCATGTTCACGCCCGAGGGCAACCTGCTCGGCCCGGGACACTTCATCCCGGCCGCCGAGGAGACCGGCCTGATCGTGGCCCTCGGCGAGCACGTGCTGCGCCTGGCCGTGCGGCACCTGATGGCGTGGAAGAACCAGTTGCCGTACATCTCGGTGAATGTCAGCCCGCGCCAGCTCGCCGAGCCGGACTTCGTGCCGATGGTCGCCGCGGTGCTGGCCGAGAACCCGGGCCTGGACCCGTCCCGCGTGGTCCTGGAGATCACCGAGACGGCCCTGCTGGGCTCCTCGGTCGACGTCCGCGAACGCCTGGAGTCGATCAAGGCGCTCGGCGTGCGGGTGGCCCTGGACGACTTCGGCACCGGATACAGCTCGCTGACCTGGCTCCAGTCGGTCCCGGCGGACGTGGTGAAGCTCGACCGCTCGTTCGTGGCCGGCCTGGCCGCCGACCCGCGCAAGTCGTCGATCATCTCGGCCGTGCTGTGGCTGGCCCGCTCGCTGAACATGACGGTCGTGGCCGAGGGCGTCGAGGACCCGGAGGACTGGAAGGCCCTCCAGGCCGCCGAGTGCCCGTCCTGCCAGGGCTACCTGTTCGGCCGCCCGCTGCCCGCCTCGGAGTTCGAGCTGATGCTCCCGTTCCCCGAGACGACCCGGGCCCGCCAGCTGGCCAGCTAGAAGACGGGCGGCCCGTCCCTCACTCGGGGGACGGGTCGCTGTCGCTTCCGAGCAGGACCGAGCCGCCGGAGTCCTGGCTCACCTTCTTGCCCAGCGTCAGCACGACGACGAGGTAGAGGGCCATCCCGGCCACCAGGCCGATCGAGTACCAGCCGAAGGCGTCGCCCTGCGTGGGATCGAACAGCGAGGTCACCACCCCGCCGCCGACCACACCCACGACGGCGGCGATGTCGGAGACGCTCGACGTCGGCCCGGACCGGGCCAGCGACCGGTACGTCACATAGCCGACGACGACGCCGAAGCAGACGGCGCCGATGCTGATGACGGTCTGGCTAGTTCCCATTCGTTCCTCCGAGGCGCAGGGTCAGGTCGGCGGCGCAGTACGGGGTGTAGGCCAGGCCCATGACGTTGCCGCGGGCCAGCAGGCTCCAGCGCATGCGCCGCATGGCCTCGCCCACCGGCACGTTGCGGGCCAGCTCGGCCAGGAAGAGTTCCATGGCCAGGCCGGCCAGGCGCTGCTCGAGCGTCACCTCGGTGGCGACCACGCCGGCCGCGCCCGCGGTCTGCGCGAAGGCGTCGGCGAAGCCGGCGAGCGTCGCGGCCAAAACCTCGCCCGTGTGGCAGGCGTTGAGCACGACGAGCGGCTCCCGGCCACTCCAGTGGGGGTAGGGCCAGTCGTAGTAGCCGGCCCACTTGCGGACATCGAGCGGCGTGAAGGAGTCGCCGCTGCCGAGCACGATCGTCGCCTTCGAGGCGGTGGCGCCCTCGTCCAGCTGCCGGTCGCAGTGGGCGTAGACGTAGACCAGGTCCATGTCGGCCGGGGCCAGCCGCCGGCCGAAGGTGTCACGGCTCTCGATCTGGGGCGGCACCACCCCGAGAGCGGCACTCCGCAGGACGGCCAGATGCCGTAGACCCTCGGTCTCGCTCTGCTTCTCGGCGCTCAGCCGCGAGTTCCAGCCGACCACCGTGGCCACGGGCAGGTCCGCCCGGTCGGAGACGACATGCGTGAGGCCGCGCTCCTCGCCCAGGTTCGGCGGCACCTCCAGGATGTGCGCCAGACCCCAGAAGCCGTACGGGCAGAGCACCGACGCCCCGGCCCGCGGGTGGCTGTCCTCGTGGGGGCAGACCCCCGGCTGATCCGGGCCGATCCCGCGCACGCTCGGGCAGAGGTACGGCGCCTGGTCGCCGGACTGCATGGGCAGGTCGTAGACGATCTGCCACGGGATGGTCAGCTTCTCGCTCGCGATCCGCCCGCACTGCACGACGGCCGGCCCGGCCGCCGCCTCGTGGAGAAGCATCTGCCTGATCTGCGGCCAGTCACCGCGGCCGAAGACGCTGGAGTGCAGGTCGCTGCCGACGCGGGCCAGCGCCAGCAGGTCGGCCTCGAACGCCGGCTGCTTCTTGGCCTGGCTCTCGTCGTACGTGCTGGTCCACTTGTCCTTGACCTTGACGAGATGGGTCTGGAAGAGCCGGTTCCGCGCGGTCTTGCAGGCGTTCTCGGCCTGCTGGTCGCTGTAGGAGAAGGCCATCGGCTCGGCGCTGACGCCGTTCACGTAGACCCGGCCGTCGCTCCCGGCCGGCGGTGCCGCGAAGACGCTGAGCTTGCGGTCGCGGAACGGGCCGAGGTCGGCGAAGGAGCGGGTCAGCGAGTAGACGACCGTCGCCGTGAGATGCGCCGGCGAGGTCATCGGCAGGCCCACCTCGTGGACGTGGACGACCGCGGCGCCGTAGTAGAGGGCCAGCCGGACGACCAGGTGGGCCGGCGCGGCCGGCGTGATCAGGGTGATCGTCGCGAAGGGGGTGCGCTGCCCGGGCGTACAGAAGTGGGAATTCGATCCTGGTGGGCAGGGGCAGACGTAGCTGTCGCCGTCCTCCGGCAGGTAGAGCCAGCGCTGCTCGAACCCGGACGGTGTGTGGACGACCAGTTGCAGCCAGAGGCCGCCGGGTGGGAGCCGGTCGCGGGGGAAGCCGGCCTCCTCGGCCGGAAGGAGGCTGCTGTCGTCGCGGCGGCCGATGTTGACCAGCAGGTCATAGGCGGTCGCGGGAAGCAGCGCGGCGTCGCGGGCGACGTCGGCGCCGTCGCGGCACAGCCTCGTGTTGACGTATCGCCGGGCCGGGCCGGGTTCGTCCGGTAGGTCGTAGTCCTCGAACCCGTCGGGAATGCCCGGCGGGCTTCCTTGGACGCCCGGGGTGATGCCACGGTAGCCGGGCTCCGGAACGTCGTAGAGAAAGCCGTACAGATTGCTGTCGTACGGCCCCAGCAGCTCCACGATCCGGTACGCGGCCTCGTCGTCGCCGGTGGCCGCCAACTGCCGGAGCAGGGCGGTCACCTCGTGGCGCACGACCGGCCAGTCCGGGCCGACGATCTCCGGTAGCTGGTCCCAGACGGCCAGAAGGTAGTCCCCGACCGGCGACTCGGGGAAGGTGGGTTCCTCAGGCCAGTCGGGATCCATGCTATTCAGATATCAGCGCGGTACGCGCTCGTCCATAGAGGAGTCGCGTTTTACCTCTCCAGGATGGCCACCACGCCCTGGCCGCCGGCGGCGCAGATGGAGATCAGGCCGCGGCCGGAGCCCTTCTGGGCCAGCAGCTTGGCCAAAGTGGCCACGATGCGGCCGCCGGTGGCCGCGAACGGGTGGCCGGCGGCCAGCGAGGAGCCGTTGATGTTGAGCTTGGCGCGGTCGATCGAGCCGAGCGGGGCGTCCAGGCCCAGGCGCTCCTTGGCGAACTCCGGTGACTCCCAGGCGGCCAGGGTGGCCAGGACCTGGGAGGCGAAGGCCTCGTGGATCTCGTAGTAGTCGAAGTCCTGCAGGGTCAGGCCGTTGCGGGCCAGCAGGCGCGGCACCGCGTACGCCGGGGCCATCAGCAGGCCCTCGTCGCCGTGCACGTAGTCGACGGCGGCGGTCTCGGAGTCGACCAGGTAGGCCTGCACGGGCAGGTGGTGGGCGGCGGCCCACTCCTCGGAGCCGAGCAGGACCGTCGAGGCGCCGTCGGTCAGCGGGGACGAGTTGCCGGCGGTCATCGTGCCGTTCTCGCCGCCGAAGGCCGGCTTCAGCTTGGCCAGCTTGTCCAGGCTGGTGTCGGCCCGCAGGTTCTGATCGCGGGTCAGCCCCAGATAGGGGGTCACCAGATCATCGAAGAAGCCCTTGTCGTACGCCGCGGCGAGCCGCTGATGCGAGGCGAGCGCCAGCTCGTCCTGTGCCTCGCGGGCGACGCTCCAGCGGACGGCGGTGATGGCCGCGTGCTCGCCCATGGACAGGCCGGTGCGCGGCTCGGCGTTGCGGGGCACGTCGGGCTTGAAGGCCAGAAGCGGGTTCAGCTTGGCCAGCACCCGCAGCCGGTCGCCGAGCGAGCGGGCCCGGTTGAGCTCGAGCAGCGTGCGGCGCAGGTCGTCGTTGAGTTGGAGCGGGGCGTCCGAGGTGGTGTCGACGCCGCCGGCCACGCCCGCGTCGATCTGGCCCAGCGCGATCTTGTTGCCGACCAGGATGGCCGTCTCGAGGCCGGTGCCGCAGGCCTGCTGCACGTCGTAGGCCGGGGTGGTGGGGTCGAGACGCGAGCCCAGCACCACCTCGCGGGTCAGGTTGAAGTCGCGGGAGTGCTTGAGCACCGCGCCGGCGACCACCTCGCCCAGCCGCTCGCCGGCCAGCCCGTGGCGGGCCACCAGGCCGTCGAGGGCGGCGGTGAGCATGTCCTGGTTCGACGCCCGCGCGTACTTGCCGTTCGAGCGGGCGAACGGGATCCGGTTGCCGCCCAGCACCGCGACCTTGCGTGGCACGGTTGCCTCCTTGGAAGTCGCCTAGCTACCGATCAGTAGGCTACCAACCCCGGGCCCGAGTAGGCTGCGGCCCATGGGTGACAGGTACGCGAGTTTCGCGAACTCCGGTCCGGGCCGGAACCTCGTCAAGCGTCTCGGGCTGCCCGATCCGCCGCGGCTGCGCCGATACAAGGCCGGCGATCCGGTGGCGGCGGGCCCGGTGCTGCTCGGGGGCGCCCCGGGCGGGCGGCTGGGCGAGGAGATTCGCAAGGTCCTTTCCGGTACGGCGACAGAGGTGCTCGACGCTCCGGCCGGGCCGCACGGCGCGCTGATCTTCGACGCGACCGGGATCACCAGCACGGCCGCCCTGAGCGAGCTGTACGACTTCTTCCACCCGAACGCGCGCTCGCTGGCCCGCTCGGGCCGCGTGATCGTGCTCGGCACCCCGCCCGCGGACGCCGCGTCGCCCGGGGAGGCGACGGCGCAGCGGGCGCTGGAAGGGCTGACCCGCAGCATCGGCAAGGAGTTCGGCCGGGGCATCACCAGCCAGCTGGTCTACGCGGCGCCGGGCGGCGAGACGGCGATCGAGTCGACGTTGCGTTTCCTGCTGAGCGGCCGTTCGGCGTACGTCTCGGGCCAGGTCGTCGAGATCGGCGCCGGAACGCCGCCGGCCCCGGCCGACTGGGAGCGGCCCCTGGCCGGCAAGACGGCGCTGGTCACCGGGGCGGCCCGGGGGATCGGCGCGTCCATCGCGCGGGTGCTGGCCCGCGACGGGGCCGACGTGATCGCGCTCGACGTGCCGGCGGCTGGGGACGCCCTGGCCGGCGTCGCGAACGACGTACGGGGAAGGGCTCTGCAGTTGGATCTGACCGCCCCCGAGGCCGGGGAGCGGCTGGCGTCCTATCTGAGCGGCCCTCTGGACATCATCGTGCACAACGCGGGGATCACCCGCGACCGGACGATCGCCAAGATGGACGCCGCCGGGTGGGGGAGCGTGCTGTCGGTCAACCTGATCGCGCCGGAGCGGATCAACGCGGTTCTGATCGAGCGTGGCCTCATCCGGCCCGGCGGGCGGATCGTCGGGGTGTCGTCGATCGCCGGCATCGCGGGCAACCGCGGGCAGACCAACTACGCGACCAGCAAGGCGGGCGTGATCGGGCTGGTCCGGTCGACGGCGCCGGCGTTGCTGGAGAAGGGCATCACGATCAACGCGGTGGCGCCGGGCTTCATCGAGACGGCGATGACCGCGAAGATGCCGCTCATGCTGCGCGAGGCCGGGCGCCGGATGAACAGCATGTCCCAGGGCGGTCTGCCGGTCGACGTGGCCGAGACGATCGCCTGGTTCGCCTCGCCCGGCTCCGGGACCGTCACCGGCAACGTGGTGCGGGTCTGCGGGCAGAGCCTGCTGGGGGCGTGACGCGATGGCCGTCGAGGAGCTGACGTCCGACCCGGCCGGTAACACGCTGCGGGCGGCGCTCGGGCTGATTCCGCGCGGACGGCGCTCGTCGCTGCCTTCGCTGGAATTGATCAGGCGCTCCGTCGGCGTCGATCGCGACCACCTCGCGCGTTACGCTCACGTGTGCGGATTCCGGCTGTCCGACACCGTTCCGGCCACCTATCCGCACGTGCTGGCTTTTCCGTCGGTGATGCGGTTGCTGACGGCTCCGGACTTTCCCTTCCCGGTGATCGGGCTGGTGCACATCGCCAACCGGATCACGGTTTCCCGGCCCGTCTCGGCTTCTGACATTCTTGATTTCTCCGTACGGGCGGCCGACCTGCGCCCGCATTCGCGAGGACAGCAGGTGGACGTGATCGTCTCCGCTTCCGTCGCGGGTGTTCCGGTGTGGTCGTCGGTCTCGACGTACCTGTCGAAGACCTCTTCCGGCTCTGGTTCTGTTTCTGTTGCCGAGGCGCCTTCGCCGTCGGCGGTGTGGCGGGTTCCGGCTTCGGTCGGCGGCGCCTATGCCGCGGTCAGCGGCGACCGGAATCCGATTCACACGTCGCGGATCGGGGCCCGGCTGTTCGGATTCCCGCGGCCGATCGCGCACGGCATGTGGAGCCTGGCCCGTTGCCTGGCCTTCTTCGAGGGGCGGCTGCCCGATTCGTACACGGTGGACGTGGCCTTCAAACAGCCGATCCTGCTGCCGTCCACGGTGTCGTTCCACGCCTCGCCCGGCCTCGGTTTCGAGCTCTACGGCAAGCGTCCTCACCTTGCGGGCCAAGTGACGCCTGCGTAGGGTTACCCGTTTCGTCCAGGAAGGTCCCGCATGGAGTTCTGGCTCGATCTGAATGAAGAGCAAAACGACCTGCGCGAATGGGTGCACGGCTTCGCGGCGAACGTCATCCGGCCGGCTGCCGCCGAATGGGACGAGCGCGAGGAGATGCCCTGGCCCGTCCTCCAGGAAGCGGCGAAGATCGGGCTGTACGGCTTCGAATTCCTGGTCAACACCTGGTCCGACATGGCCGGGCTGTCGCTGCCGATCGCCAACGAGGAACTCTTCTGGGGCGACGGCGGCATCGGGATGGCCATTTCCGGCACGTCGCTGGCGGTGGCGGCCATCTATGGATCGGGCACACCGGAACAGCTCGTGGAATGGGTGCCGCAATGCTTCGGTGACGCGTCCGATCCGGCCGTCGGCGCCTTTTGCACGACCGAACCTTCCGCCGGCTCCGACGTGGGAGCGATGCGCACGCGTGCTGTTTACCACGAGCCATCCGACTCGTGGACCCTCAAGGGGCAGAAGGCGTACGCGACAAATGGCGGCATCGCCAACGTCCACGTTGTCACGGCCTCCGTCGACCCGGCGCTCGGCTCGCGAGGCCAGGCGGCCTTCATCGTGCCGCCGGGCACGCCGGGCCTCGTGGGGTCGAAGAAGCTGAGGAAGCTCGGGCTGCGGGCGTCGCACACGGCCGACGTGTTCCTCGACGACGTGCGGGTGCCCGGGTCGTGCCTGCTCGGCGGCAAGGAAGCGCTGGACGAGCGGCTCGCCCGGGCCCGTGCGGGCCAGAAGGCGTCGCGCCAGGCGGCGATGCGGACGTTCGAACTGTCCCGGCCGGCGGTGGGTGCGCAGGCGATCGGGATCGCGCGGGCGGCGTACGAATACGCGCTCGACTACGCCCGTGACCGGGTCCAGTTCGGAAGGCCGATCGTGGAGAACCAGGCGATCGCGTTCGCCCTGGCCGACATGAAGACCGAGATCGACGCGGCCCGGCTGCTGGTGTGGCGGGCGGCGTGGATGGGCCGCAACGACAAGCCGTTCGAGGCGGGCGAGGGCTCGATGTCGAAGCTGAAGGCGGGCGAGGTCGCGGTGGCGGTCACCGAGAAGGCGGTGCAGATCCTGGGCGGGGCGGGATATCTGCGCGACCATCCGGTGGAGCGCATGTACCGGGACGCGAAGATCTACACGATCTTCGAGGGCACGTCGGAGATCCAGCGCCTGGTCATCTCCCGGGCGATCACCGGGATGCAGATCCGCTGATGTTTGTCGTACGGACGATGGCCCGCCGAGGGTTGCTCAATCCAGGGAATCCGGTGCGGATCGTCAGGCAGTTCGCGTCGCTGGGGCGATGGGGTTTCGGGCTGGCGGGGGAGCTGAGGCAGGCGGCGGCGCGCAGCCCGGGGCGGGTGGCGGTGATCGACGAGAAAGGGCCGACGACGTACGGCGAATTGCTGGACCGCTCGTCGAGGTTGGCGGAGGGGTTGCCGTTCGCTGCGGGCGACCGGGTGGGGCTGCTGCGCCGCAACTCGGCGTCGATGATCGAGACGCTGATCGCGGTGACGCAGATCGGTGCCGATCCTGTCCTGATAAATACGGGTCTGTCGGTTGCGCAGTTAGCCGCCGTCGTCGATGACCAGCAGTTGCGCGGGTTGGTGTACGACGACGAGTTCGCTTCGGCACGGGCGTTGTCCACAGGGCGTCAGCACGATCTTGGGGAAGTGCGGGAGGATGTCCCTCGGGATGGGGGTCCCCCTTTGGGAGGGCGGGGTCTGCCTGCGGAGTGCACGTTCCTGGGCGAGGGCGACATCGAACGGCTGATCGCGGCGCCGCGCGCTGGCGGGAGGCTTCGGCCTCCGGCACGGTCCGGGCGGACGATCGTGCTGACCTCGGGGACGACGGGCACGCCGAAGGGAGCGCGGCGGCCCACCCCGAGCGGATTCTCGCCCCTGTGTTCGATCATCGATCGGATCCCGTTGCGGGCCGGGGTCCGGATGCTGATCGCGGCGCCCCTGTTCCACGCCTGGGGTTTCGCGGCGCTGCAGATCGCCCTCGCGCTGCGCGCCACCATCGTCCTGCGCCGTAGGTTCGAGCCGGGGGACGCCCTGGGCACGGTGGCCCGGGAGAACTGTTCGGCGCTCGTCGGGGTGCCGGTGATGGTGCAGCAGATCATGGAGCAGCCGGCGCGGAAGGTGCCGCTCAGCGTGGTCGCCGTGAGCGGGTCGGCGCTGCCCGGTGGGCTGGCCACGCGGTTCATGGATCGGTACGGCGACATCCTCTACAACCTGTACGGCTCCACGGAGGCGTCCTGGGCGTCGATCGCGACGCCGGCCGACATGCGGGCGGCGCCGTCGACCGCCGGGCGGCCGCCGCACGGGACGGTCGTCCGGGTTGTCGACGAGGAGGGGAAACTGGTTCCGGTGGGCACGCCGGGCCGGTTGTTCGTGGGCAACGAGATGCTGTTCGAGGGATACACGAACGCCGCCTCCGGCGACGTCCGCGATGGGCTGCTGGCCACCGGCGATGTCGGGCATCTCGATGAGGACGGCCGGGTGTTCATCGATGGCCGGGCCGACGACATGATCGTGTCGGGGGGCGAGAACGTCTTCCCCTCCGAGGTGGAGAACCTCCTGGCCGATCTTCCGCAGGTGCGCGAGGTGGCGGTGATCGGCGTGCCCGACGAGAAGTACGGCCAGCGGCTGGCCGCGTACGTGGTGCCCCGCGACGGCGCCGACCTGGACGAGGACGCGATCCGCGAGCATGTGCGTTCGCATCGCGCCCGTTTCTGCGTACCCCGGGACGTGGTCTTCCTGGACGCCCTGCCCCGCACCACGACCGGGAAGGTTCTCACCCGGGAGCTCCCGCGCTCGTAGGCGGGTCCCAGTGGTAGGGCGTCGACGTGGTGATCTGCTGGAAGCCGAGCCGGCGCAGGATGGGCGCGCTGTACGGTGACGCGTCGACATGCAGCAGCCGGAAGCCGCGGTCGACGGCCTCGCGGGCCCGGAAGGCGACCATGGCGCGGTAGAGGCCGCGCCCGCGCCAGTCCGGCAGCGTCGTGCCGCCCAGCAGCGCGACGAAGTCGGTGCCGGGGTGGTAGACCGCCCAGGCGGTGCAGGCGAACCGGCCGCCGGCCTCGGCGACCAGGATCGTGATCTCCCCGGGGGCGGCCGCCACCTTGGCGCCGAGAAGGGGCGCGAGCCAGGAACAGTCGAACCCCCACACCTCGGTCTGCTGGTCGGCGATGCGGCGGAGGTCCTCGGGCGCGCTGACCTGGCGCAGCACGACACCGTCGGGGAGGACCGGATCGGCGGCCACCGTGTCGGCCTGGCCCAGCAGCACGGCCGACGGTTCCTTCGGGACGAAGCCCGCCGCGACCAGCCGCTCGGGAAGCTCGGCGGGCAGGTCATGCCCCCGCAGCTTCCACTCGACACCCTGACCGCGGGCCTGGAAGTAGTCGCACTGGCGCCTGATCAGGCGGTCCAGCGCCGCGCCGGTGACGCCGATGTCGCGCGGCGTCCGGACGCGCCCCACGTGCTCACCGACGACCCGGACGACCGGCCCGTCGGGCTCGTAGGTCACGCCGGCCGGCACGGTGCCGGGCGGCATGCGCATGTGCGCGTCGTAGGCGGCCAGGAGCGCGGCGATATCGACCATCGTCACATCGTGCCCCGGGAGACCGATATTGTGCACCGATGGATCGGACTGCTCTGGTGACAGGTGCTTCCTCGGGGATCGGGCGGGCGACAGCGGCGGCTCTGGTGGCGGCCGGATACCGGGTGCTCGGGACGTCGAGGAAGCCCTCGTCGGTCGCCGATCCGGTGCCGGGCGTCGACTATGTGCCGCTGGAACTCGACGATCCGGAGTCGATCGAGGCGCTGGCCGGGACGCTCGCCGACGTCGACGTGCTGGTGAACAACGCGGGCGAGAGCCAGTCGGGCCCGTTCGAGGAGCTGCCGGACGAGGCGCTGCGCCGGGTCTTCCAGATCAACGTCTTCGGCCCGGTACGCCTCGCGCAGCTCGCCCTGCCGGGCATGCGCTCGCGCGGTCACGGGCGGGTGGTGATGGTCGGCTCGATGCTGGCCTCCTTCCCGTTGGCCTATCGTTCGTCCTACGTCGCTTCCAAAGCCGCGATCAAAGGATTCAGCAACGGGGCCAGGCATGAGTTCTCCCCGTACGGCGTCTGGCTGACCACCGTCGAACCGGGCTCCATCGCCACCGGCATCAGCGAGCGCCGCACGGTCTACGTGCAGCCCGACTCGCCGCACCGCGGCCGTTTCGACACCATGCTGGCCGCCCTCGACCGCAACGAGCGCGCCGGCACCCCACCCGAGCGCGTCGCGGCCACCATCCTCAAGGCGATCGCGGCCGGCCGCCCACGCCCGCGGTACGCGGTGGGCAGCAACGCTCCACTGGTCTTCGCGCTGCGCCGCGCGGTGCCGGCGTCCCTGGCCGAGCGCCTGACGCACCGCAAGCACAACCTGCCGATCTAGGGCCTGTGGCCCGGACGGCGCGGCGGCTCACCGGCGGCCAGCTCCCACCGGTGTGGCGCGCGGCGCGCGGGGCCTGAGCACGGTCATCGCCCGCCGCAGCAGGGGATCGGCGACCGAGGCTCGCCAGGCCTGCGAGCCGGCGGGAGTGGCCAGGTAGCGCCGGACGGCAGGGGCGGGGCCGCTCCGGAACGGCGCGTGGCCCTCGTGGCCGCGGGTCAGATGGTGGTGGGGGTGCGTCACCGGCTCGTCGTCGGCGCACGTGACCAGCTCACCGGAGCGGACCAGGGCCCGTACATCCGACTCGAAGGTCTCCCACGCGCGGCCCGGCGCCGGCCAGCGCACGAGGTGGCTCGCCGAGGAGGTGACCGACGCGGCCCAGGCCGCGTAGACCTCCTCGACGAGCAGCGGGCGGGTCGCGCTGGACACCGCGCGCAGGATGAAAGGGGCATAGCCGATGCGCTCGAACTCCACTGTGAACATGCCCAGGATTCTTCCCGGGGGGTACGACATTTTTTACGGGCGGACGGGCGCCGCGTGCCAGATGCGGTCCAGATAGTCGGTGACCGTGCGGTCGGAGGAGAAGAAGCCGGCCCGGGCCGTGTTGAGGATCGATATGGTGGTCCAGCGTTCCCGGTCGAGCCACGCGGCACCGGCCTCGGCCTGGCAGTCGACGTACGACCGGTAGTCGGCCAGGGTCAGGTATTCGTCACGGTCGAGCAGGGAGGCGGCCACGTCGTGGCCCACGCCGCCGAACGCGCCGGACAGGACGGCGTCGAGGGCGGCCCGCAGCTCCTCGTCGGCGTCGTAGTGGTCGCGGGGGCGGTACGGGCCGGAGCGCAGCGCGAGCGCGGCCGGGGCGTCCAGGCCGAAGAGGAAGAAGTTGTCGGCGCCCACCCGGTCACGGATCTCGATGTTGGCGCCGTCGAGGGTGCCGATGGTGAGGGCGCCGTTCAGGGTGAGCTTCATGTTGCCCGTACCGGAAGCCTCCTTGCCGGCCATGGAGATCTGCTCGCTCAGGTCGGCGGCCGGGATGATGTGCTCGGCCAGCGTGATGTTGTAGTTGGCCGGGAAGACCACGCGGAGCAGGCCGGACGCGGCCGGGTCGGCGTTGACGACAGCGGCCACCGCGTTGATCAGGTGGATGATGTTCTTCGCCGCCTGGTAGGCGGGGGCCGCCTTGCCGCCGAACAGGACCGTGCGGGGGACGCCGTCGTGCGTGCCGGCCTTGATCCGCTGGTAGAGCGTGATCACGTGCAGCAGTTTGAGCTGCTGGCGCTTGTACTCGTGGAAACGCTTGATCATGACGTCCATCAGGGCGCCGGGGTCGCCGAGACCGAGGGCCGCCTTGGCCGACCGCTTCACCTCGCGCCATTGCGCGCGGAAAGAGGCGTCATCGGCCAGTTGCTCGAGTCCCGAGAGGAGCGACAGATCGGTGAGCCACCGGTCATCGCCCAGCCCGGAGGAGATCAGCGACGAAAGTCCGGGTGACGCCAGCCGGACGAATCGCCGCGGAGAAACGCCATTGGTCACGTTGGCGAAGCGCGACGGCCACAGCTCGTGGAAATCCTTCAGCACGGTCGAGGTCAGAAGCTCGGTGTGCAACTCGGCCACACCGTTGGTCATGGTCGTTCCGGTGACGGCGAGGTTGGCCATGCGAACCAGGCGGGTCGGCGATTCCTGAATGAGCGACATCCGGCGTACCCGGTCGATGTCGTCGGGAAAGCGCGACCGGACCTCCTCGAGAAGACCGGCGTTGATCAGATAGATGATCTCCAGATGGCGGGGGAGAAGGCGGCCGAGCATGTCCACCGGCCACGTTTCGAGCGCCTCCGGCAACAGCGTGTGGCAGGTGTAGTTGAACGTCTGCCGCACCAGCGACCAGGCCCGGTCCCAGTCGAGGCCCTCCTCGTCGACCAGCAGGCGCATCAGCTCCGGGATGGCCAGCACCGGATGGGTGTCGTTGAGCTGGATCGCCGTCTTCGACGGGAAGGTGTCCCAGTCGGAATTGCGCAGCCGGAACCGGCGCACGATGTCCCGCAGCGAGCACGAGACCAGGAAGTACTGTTGTTTGAGGCGCAGTTCGCGACCGGCCGCCGTGCTGTCGTCGGGATAGAGGACCTTGCTGATGTTCTCGGCACGGACCGCGTCCTGCACGGCCTCGGCGTACTGCCCGGCCGAGAAACGCGTCAGATCGAACGACGCCTGATGGGCGCGAGCGCGCCACAGCCGTACGATATTGACGGTCGTCGTGCCGTATCCGGGAACCAGCAAATGGCTGGGCTCGCCGAGAACGACCTCTCCGGGTTCCCAGACCTTACGGCCGTCCTTTTCGTAGACGTGACCGTAAAAGCCCACCGTCTGCGCGTCGTCGGGCGCCGGGAACTCCCACGGGTCGCCCTGGAACGCCCAGTCGTCCGGCCGCTCGACCTGACGCCCGTCCTGGAACTCCTGCCGGAAGATGCCCAGGTCGTAGCGGATGCCGTAGCCGACCGCGGGGATGTCCAGCGTGGCCAGCGAGTCGAGCAGGCAGGCCGCGAGCCGGCCCAGGCCGCCGTTGCCGAGACCCGGCTCGACGTCGAGCGCGGCGATCTCATCGGGCTGGAAACCACAGGCCAGCAGCGCTTTTTCGGCCGCCTCGCCGGTGCCCGAGTAGAGCAGGTTCTGCTCCAGCTGCGGACCGAGCAGATATTCCGCGCTCAGGTAATAGACCCATCGGGGATTACTCGCGTATTGCGCCGCCGCGGTCCGTGCCCGCCTTTCCGCCAGGCGGTCCCGGACGGTCAAGGCCAGGGTCTCGTACGCGTCCTGAGCGCTCGCCGATTCCACGGTCGTGCCGCGCCGGTAGTAGAGATTGCTCAGCATGTCCTGCCGGAACTCGTCGGGCGTATTTCCGAGCGTCCGCAGTTCCACCCCGTTGCGAAGGTCCATGCGTGCACAGTGCCCCAATCAGGTTTCCGGAAGTTGTCGCATTGCCGACGCCAGGGCGGCCCGGACCTGTGCCCGCAGCCACATGTGCCCGGGATCGGTGTCGTAGCGCTGATGCCACACGCCGACGATCGGCACGTCCGGCACGGCCACCGGCAACGGGGTCGTGACCAGCCCGAACGCTTCGATCAGAGCCCGGCTCAGGCGCAGCGGAAGGGTCATCAGGCAATCACTGCGGCTGATCACCTGGGCGGCCGCCGCGCCCGTGCCGACCGAGGCCAGCACGCGCCGGCGCAGGCCGTGCGTGGCCAGGATCTCATCGACCAGGTCGGCCAGGCGGCCCCGGCGCGAGACGAGCACATGCGGCTGCGCCGCGAAACGCTTGAGGTCAAAGCCTTGGGTGTACGGGTGTGAGCGCCGCATCGCCACGACGAGCTGGTCATGGCCGATGGTCTCGGAACGGAACTCGTTCACGGCGGGTACGTCGGCGCCGACCTCCAGGTCCACGCGCCCGTGCCGCAGGTCGTCGGTGTCGACCGCCGTCTCGGCGAGGAACCGCAGGCGTACACCCGGGGCCTGGTTCTCCACCACGTGCAGCAGGTGAGGGGCGAGGGCCGCGGTGAGGGTGTCGTGGCAGCGCAGCGTGAAGGTGCGCTCGAGGGTGGCCAGGTCGAGCTCGCGGCTCGGCACCAGCACCTGATGGGCCTGCTGAACGAGGTCGCGCACCTGGTCGCGGATGGCCAGCGCGTACGGCGTGGGGGTCATCGTGCGCCCGGTCCGCACCAGGATGTCGTCGCCGGTGTGCCGGCGGAGGCGGCCGAGGGTGCGGCTCAGCGCGGGCGGGGAGAGCCGCAGCCGGTCGGCGGCGCCGGTCACACTGCCCTCTTCGAGGAGGGCGTCCAGTGCCGTGAGCAGGTTCAGATCCAATTGCATGACGGTAAATCGTAGCCTAACAAGAGTGCACTGGACTTAACTCAGACGTCCGGCGAGGCTCATGGGCATGAACCTTCCCGTAGTCACCGAGGCGGTCCGGCAGGCCGGCGCCCGGCTGCTCACCCGCTATTCCGCCGACGCCCGCCCGGCCGATCTCGCGGAGCTCGTCGCCGCCGTCCGGGCCAACGACGCCGCCGTGGCCGATCTGCTCCGTCCCGTACTGACGGCGGCGCTGCCCGGCTCCCACTGGGAGGAGGACGAGCACGCCACCGGCCCGATGCCCGGCGGTGACTGGTGGGTGGCCGACCCGGTCGGCGGCAACGTCAACGCCGTGCACGGCATGACCGACTGGAACATCGGCGTGAGTCTGGTCCGCGATGGCCGCCCGGAGCTGGCCGTCCTCTACGTCCCGCTCACCGGAGAGATGTTCACGGCGGTGGCCGGCGAGGGCGCGCGGCTCAACGGCGTGCCCCTGACGGTCTCGGAGAAGAAGGACCTGGCGGCCGCGCTGGTGGGAACCGGCCAGGCGAAACCCGGCCGCGACGCCGGGGCGGCGGGCCGGGTCGGTGCCGGCATCGCGGCGATGATGAGGGAGGCGCTGTACGTCCGGATGTCCGTGCCCGTCACCCACGAGCTGGCCCAGCTCGCGGCGGGCCGGATGGACGCGGTGTGGCAGTTCGACAACGTCCGCTCCCACATCGGCCCGCTCCTGATCGTCCGCGAGGCCGGAGGGCTGGTGACCGACTTGCGAGGCGCCCCGTGGGACATCACGAGCGACGGCTACCTGGCCGCGGCGCCGGGCCTGCACGAAGCGGCCCTGGGCACTCTGCACAGCGCGGGCCTGGGCACTTCGCGCGGCGCGGGTCTCGGTGGTGCTGAAAGCGCGGTGGCGTGACGGTGCGGATCGTGGTGCTGGGAGCGACCGGGGCGGTGGGCTCGCTGCTGGTGGAAGCGGGGCTCGCGCGGGGTGCGCAGGTCACGGCGCTGGCGCGTGAGCCGGCCCGCGTCGCGGCCCGGCCTGGGCTGAGCGTGGTCGCGGCCGATGTGTACGACCCGGCGTCGATCGCTCGGGCGGTCGAGGGAGCTGATGTGCTGGTGTCCGGGCTCGGGCGGGCGAAAGGTGACCTGCCGGGGGTGTTGACGGCCGGGGCCAAGGCCGTGGTGGGGTCCGGCGTGGGGCGGGTGGTCTGGCTCGGCGCCTACGGCACAGGGCCGTCGGCCCCGGCGGCGGGCGCGCTGACGCGGGGGTTGCTCGGGCTCGTCATGCGGGACGAGATCCCGGACAAGGTCGCGGCGGACGCGGCCGTCCTGGCCTCCGGCGGCACGGTCTTCCACGTCGGCCCGATGGCCGACGGGCCGACGGCGCACCGCGCCCTGCTCCTGGAGGAGGTGCCGCACCTGACCCTGCCCCTGGAACGGGTGCCACGCCGCCTCTTCCCGGCCCGGGTGAGCCGGGCGGCGGTGGCGGCCGCCATGACGGACGAGGCCGTTCGGCCGCGGTACGCGGGCCGGGTTGTCGTCGCGGTCGACGGTTGAGAGGTCAGGCGGCTATGGGAGTGGGGGTGGGTTCGGCGATGGTGACGCGGTCGCGGCCGGCGTTCTTCGAGGCGTACAGGGCCCGGTCGGCGGACAGGACCATCTCCTCGGGGATCTGGGTGCCGGCCACGCCCACCGAGACTGTCACCCGGTGGTGGCGGTCGTCGGAGACGGCTATGGGGGTGGCGGCGATCGCCCGGCGCAGGCGGTCGGCGATGTCGGCGGCCTCGGCCGGGCCGGCGCCCGGGAGCAGGACCGCGAACTCCTCGCCGCCGTAGCGGGCCACCATGTCGCCGGGGCGGATGGCGGCCTGGAGGCGTTCGGCCACCTCGACCAGGACGCGGTCGCCGCCGGCGTGGCCGTAGGTGTCGTTGACGGTTTTGAAGTGGTCGATGTCCAGCAGCAGCATGCTCAGGTCGGTGTCGTGACGGGAGGCTCGGGAGGACTCCCAGCGCAAGGATTGCTCGAAGAAGCGGCGGCTGCGCAAGCCGGTCAGGGCGTCCGTGATGGCGGCGTGCCGCTGTGCGCGGACCAGGCCGGCCATGCGGCCGACCACCAGCAGGAAGAGGAGGTTGCAGACGAGACCCGCCACGATGATGTGCGGGGTGGCGCCGCGCAGGTACTGCACCATCATCACGGTCGGGGCCATGACCGCGGCCACGGCCAGGACGAGCAGGCGGCGCGCGGTGGCGTCGGCGGTCACCGTGGTGTTGCGGGCCAGCAGCTTCGGGGCGTCGGGATGGGCCACCCCGGCGGCCAGGATGAAGGCGGCGGCCATCCAGAAAGCGTCGAGGAAGTTCCCGGCACGGTACGAGCCGTCCAGGATCTGCACCATGTAGAACGTGTCGGAGAAGAGCACCAGGGCCAGGTAAGCGGCGATCATCAGCAGCGGGGCCGTGCGGACGCCGCCGATCAGCAGGCGGGCGCCGACCACGATGAGCATGAGGTCGCCGACCGGGTAGGCGACCGAGACCAGGGTGGCGATGTTCGCCGAGCTGATCGCCATGGTGGGGAGGATGGTGAACTCGAGGACCAGGTAGCCGGCGCTGACCGCGACGATCGCCGCGTCCACCGCGCTGGCGAAGTCGCGGCCCGGGGTCCGCCGCCGCACGAGCAGCAGCAGGCCGGAGGCCAGCAGCGGGTAGGCGGCCAGATAACCGAGATCGGCGATGCTGGGGTACGCCACCTCGCCGCCGACGAGCGCCAGGAAGTAGAAGACCACGTCGCCGAAGATGGAGGTGATCGCGGAGGCCGCGAACAGCAGCATGATCGGGCGCAGCTCACGGCGGCGGGCCGCGGTGACCAGGCAGCTCACGGCCAGGGCGCCGTTGGCGCTCGTGTAGAGGGCGACCTGAAGTCCGGCCCAGCCCGGCCCCAGGTGCAGGAACCAGTAGTACAGGACGATCACCGGGGCGCCGAGGGCAAGGACGAGCCGCCATCCCGCCCATCGGCGGAGCGGCACGTTCATCAAGGCCATCGGCACCACTGAAGCCTGCGCGGCCCGGGGCGTTTTCCGGGTGTGGCCCGGGTGCAAGCTGGTTGCACCCGGACCCGGATGCGCCTTTAGTGGGCGGCCACGCCCTCGGAGGGGGACGCGCCGCGCCGGACGCCGATGACGGCTGCCGCGGCGGCCACTATGCAGAGGACTGCTGTGGTCAGGGCGGCCACGTGCAAGCCGTTGATGAAGGACTGGCCGGCGCCTTCGACCACCGCGGTCCTGATCTCGGTGGTCATGTCGGGTGAGACCGGGGCCACGCCCATGGCCACGGCGTCCTTTGCCTCCTGCAATCCGGTTGCCACCGGGGCGGGCACGCCGGCGGCGGTCAGTGACGTGTACAGGGTGGCGCCCACCTTGCTGCTGATCAGGGAGACCAGCACCGAAGTGCCCAGCGCGCCGCCGATCTGCAGGGCGGTTGCCTGCAGGCCTCCGGCCACGCCCGCGTCCTTGACCGGTGCGTTGCCGACGATCGCCTCCGAGGAGGCGGCCATGATCATGCCGACGCCCAGGCCCAGCAGGATGAACGAGGGCCACATGACGGCGTACGAGGAATCGGTCTGCAAGAGCAACAGGCCGAACGAAGCCAGCGCCTGCAAGGCCATGCCGAGAGGCATGGTCAGGCGCGGGCCGAAACGGTCGGTCAGCGCCGCCCCCAGCGGTGACGCCACCACCGAGGCCAGGCTCAGCGGCAAAGTGAGCACGCCGGCCATGACCGGGGTGTAGCCGCGGACGTTCTGCAGGTAGAGCATCACGTAGAAGATCGAGCCGAGCAGCACGAAGAAGTTCACGGCGGTCAGCACCGTGCCGATGGTCAGCGCCGAATTGCGGAACAGGCGCATCGGCAGCAGCGGGTGCTCGACGCGGGTCTCGTACCAGCCGAAGACCAGCAGGATGGCCAGGCCGGCGGCGATGGTGCCGAGCGTCGCGGCCGAACCCCAGCCCCACGTCTCGCCCTTGACCACGCCGAAGACCATCACGACCAGGCCCGCGGCCAGCAGCACGATGCCGGGGATGTCGAACCTGTGGTGGCCGGTCGAGTTCCTGCTCTGCGGGAGCACCAGCGCGCTCACGATCAGGGCGATGACGCCGATCGGGGCGTTGACGTAGAAGACCGACTCCCAGTTGACGTGCTCGACCAGCAGGCCGCCGATGATCGGGCCGAGCGCGGTCGACACCGAGGACACCATGGCCCAGATGCCGACGGCCATGCCGAACTTCTTCGGTGGGAAGGCGGCGCGCAGGATGCCCAGCGTGTTCGGCATCAGCAGGCCGCCGAAGAAGCCCTGCGCGGCCCGGAAGACGATGACGCCCTCGATCGAGCCGGACAGGCCGATGGCGACCGACGCGACGGTGAAGCCGGCCACGCCGACCAGATAGTAGGTGCGGCGGCCGAAGCGGTCGCCGAGCTTGCCGCCCAGGATCAGCGAGGCGGCCAGGGCCAGCAGATAGGCGTTCGTCACCCACTGCAGGCCGGCCGTGCCGGCGTTCAGGTCGCGGCCGATCTCCGGGTTGGCGATCGACACGATGCTGCCGTCCAGGCCGACCATGAACAGGCCGAACGCGACGGCGATCAGGGACAGCCAGGGCCGGTTCCGCCTCGGTACGACGGCGGGCGGGGTGGGCGCCGTGGTTAGGGTGGTCACTTACTCTCCCTGCTTGATCTGTTCGGTGATGCGGTGGAGCACGGGCAGCGCCGCGGCGAGGTCACGCCGCTCCCCGTCGGTGAGGGTGGTCAGTGCCGCCTCGACATAGCCGGTGAACAGCCCCTGGACCGTGTCGTGCCGCTGCTGCGCCTGGTCGGTCAGGCGCAGGCGTACGACCCGGCGGTCGGTCTGGTCCGGCTCCTTGCGCAGCAAGCCGGTGGCCACCATCGCGGTCACCAGCGCGCTGGCGTTGTTCGGCTTGAGCTGGAGCTCGGCGGCGAGCTCCCGCACCGTCGTGCCGGGGCGGCGCCGGATCAGCCGCAGCGCCGAAAGCTGCATCTCCGGCGGCCGGGGATGTTCGAAGTCGGTGTCGGCGCGGCGTTCCAGCGCCCGGTGCAGGGCGGGCGCGAGCTCCACGACGGCGGCGGCGATCTCGTTCACGCGCCGAGTATTAGGTATGACGGCATACCCATATAAGCGAGTGAGTCCCAGGTCACCCGGGGGTGGCCCCAGGGCACGCCCGGGACTCACCAGGGTCTCCTACCGGCTCGGAGGAGGTGCTTCCGACGACAAGCTGTTCACATGTCGACCATCCGGATGCACGAGACCACCACCCTCACCCCCGAGCAGTTCGTCGCCGGGCTCACCGACTTCGGCCCGGGCCGCCAGAAGCTGTTCGCCAACAGCTCCGACGCCGGCCTCAAGGTGCACGAGCTGGGCGCCACCTACGCCGACGTCACCGAAGGCGCCGGCGGAATTTGGGAACGCCTGACGTACGACTGGTCCGATCCCACCCGCGTCACCATGAAGACCACCGACTCCAACATCTGGGGCGGCGACTCGGGCCACACCTACACACTGACCCGGCAGCCCGACGGCACCACCACCCTCGACGCGGTGGTGGTGCGCGACGGCAAGAACCTCAAGGGCAAATTCACCGGGCTGCTCCTCGGCAGCGTCGGCAAGGGCGTGCTGGTGAAGGCCCTGCACAACACCGTCAAGGCGATCGAGGCGCGTCAGGCCTCGATCAACAACTGACCTCTCACATGAGGACCACGCGGGAGCGGACCTGGCGGAAGCCGGTCCGCTCCAAGGCCGTCCGCTTTTGACTCCGGCCTCTGCCGCCAATGCGCGGGAGCGGCGGCGTAGTAGGGCAGGGGACCGCCGAGCGCCTCGTGGGCCTTCGTGAGCAGGGCGGCGCCGATCTCCGGACTGACCGCGTCGAAGCGCTCCAGCCAGGGCCGGCCGACGGCGCCGGGCGGCAGAACCCAGGCGGCGCGGGCGACGACGCGGCCGTCGCTCGTCGCCACCCAGGCCCGCGACCGATCGAAACCGCCGGAGGCGAGACCGTCGGCGAAGGACGCCTGGCGCAGCTATCAGGAACCATCCATGCCGGGTGAAGCGTGCGCCCGGCGCCGTCGGCGAGGCTTCGGCACATGACCGGTATCAACGAAACCCGCCCGGCCGTCAACGCCGGCAAGCTCTGGTCCGGCGGCGCGGCCACCGCCGTGGTCGCGGCGCTGATCGCGATCGCCGGGATTCTGTTCGGGCGCGGGCTGTTCGACATCGACGTGCTCGCCCCGAAGGGTCAGGGCACGTGGGGCGACGCGTCGACCGGCTGGTACGCCTTCGGCGCGGCGATGGCGGCGCTGGTCGCCACGGGCCTGGTCCACCTGCTCCTGCTGACCACGCCGCGGCCCATGCGCTTCTTCGGCTGGGTGATCGGCCTGGCCACGATCGTGGCGATGCTGGCCCCGTTCGTGACGGACGCGAGCCTGGGCGCCCGCATCTACACCGCGGGCCTGAACATGGTCCTGGGCATCGCCATCGGCTCCCTGGTGGCCGGCGTCGCCAAGTCCGCGGTCGTCCGCGTCCCTCAGCCGCCCCCGTCGCCGCGGCCGTATCCGCGCACCTACAGCTGACTCGGCTCTCGGGGCGACTCCACCTCACCATTCGGTCGCCGCCGGGCCGAGTTGACGGGTGGTGCTACCCAGGTCGTCATGGGAATGAGTCCCGGAGCGCGGCAGCGACTGGACCAAGGTTTCCGGCGCCGTATGGCGGAGCAACAATCGCGACACGCGCCCGACTGGCAGCGCGCCACCCATCTCGGCCAGGCGCTCGAACTGGGTGAACCACTCGGCATTTACCACACCGAGATAACCCCACCGCTGGGCGTACGACGTGTGCTGCGCCTGCTCGCTCCCGCCGCGATGTTCCTCCTCGCGCTGGTCCTGCTGATCGTGTGGGCCCCCGGCGCGGCGCTGCCCCTTTTGTCCATCACCCCCTTCGTGGCCGGTGGCTACTGCCTGACATTCTTCGTGATCTCCCGGCGGGGCCGCTTCACCCGATGGCTGTACGGATACCCCGGCGGCCTGGCCGAGGTCGACCCGGACGGCCATCCGCGCGTGGTGCGTACGCGCGAGGTCTCCGACGTGCTCGACGAGTGGAGCTCATCCAGCTCGGAGTCGCGGTCGTGGGACTACGAAGGGTTCCGCCTCACCACCGCCGACGGCCGCACCGTGTCGATCACCGCGAAGTACCGCAACGCGCTCGACCCGTACGGCCAGGCCGGCGCACTGATCGCCGCGCTCGCGCCGGCCGAGGTCGGCGCTGCCATTCCCCGCCTCCCCACGATCGCCGACCTGATCACCGGCTGGGCCGTGACCCCGCTCGTGACGCGGCTGACCGAGACGGTCCGCGGCGGTGCCACAGTCATACGCGGCGACTTCCGCGTGGCCCCCGACGGACTCGCGGGCCCCGAGGACACCACGATCACGCCGTGGAGCGCGATCGAGCGGATCGAGCTGCGGCCCGGCCACGTGAAGGTGCGCCTGATCGGCGGCAAGGCCCGCAAGTACGACAACTACCGTGACGGGTCCGGATTCGCGGTGCTCTGCCGCGTACTGGTCGCGCTCGGCGTCAACGCTTCCTTCGAGCCCCTCGGCTGAGTCGAGGAGGTGAAACGCGACGACCGCGCGAGTGTGCCTGCGTCTGTCCGGCCGCGTAACCGATGGTGTTGCTGGACCGCTACTTGGCCATCGATGCCGTCTCGATCGCCCTGTCCATCCCGGCGGACCTGCTCCCACCGGTGATGAAGGCAGCTGCCGCCGGTGGCGGTCAGGATTCTCACTCCTGAGCGTCCGCTGCCGAACGAGCTGGCCGAGCTGTTCCTCGGCGTGGTGAACCGCGATCGGGCGGCGATCAGCTGGGACGTCTGCTGGCCCGGTAACCACTCGGCTTGCGGTTTCCAGCTCGGCCTCGACGGCGACGAGCTCTGGCACGCCGAGACGCCGCCTGGACACAGCATTTACGTGCACGTCGACCCCTCGAGACCAGAGCAGGCGCACGAACTCGCCGCGGCGGTCGGCGGCACCGTCCTGGGCGAACGAGCCCTGGGCTGGTGAAGGTTTGCCCGGGCCGTGGGCAGGGAGGGCAACGCCGGCCACCCTCCCACGTTGGAGGGTGGCCGGCCGGCTGGGGTCACTGGCCCAGGATGCGGGCCTTCTGGGCCTCGAACTCGGCGTCGGTCAGGATGCCCTGGGACTTCAGGTCGGCCAGCTGCTTCAGCTGGTCGATCTTCGCGGTCATGTCGGGGGAGGCCGGCGCGGCGGCGGCGGGCGGGGCCGCGACGTACACCTGCTGGGGTGGGGGAGCGTAGGCCGGTTGTTGTTGCTGTTGCATCATCTGGTCCTCCGCCTCCTGGCGGGCCCAGCGGCCGTCCTGGCGGTGGCGTACCCGGCCGGAGACGGCTGAGGCCGTTCCGGCCACCACCGCGGTGCGGGCTATTCCACGGAGCAGTCCGGGCATCGGGTCACCTTCCCTTGGCCGCGTACTGCGGCTCCGAGTCGTCCAGGGCCTGGATCAGCTGTTGCACCGGGATGCGGCCGCTGGCCAGGAGTTGCGCGCCCACGTGGCGCAGCTGGCGGGCCAACGGGGCCGCCCAGGTGTTCTCGTAGATCAGGATCACCGCGGCCGCGCCCGGTTCCAGCAGCTCGCCGGCCTCCTGGAGGTCCTCGCCGCCGAGGACGCCGGAGGCGGCGCCGTGGAACGAGCCCAGGCCGTTCACGTCGAACTCGGCCTCCTCGAGAACTGTCACCTTGCCGTTCGGGTTCTTGCGGACCAGCGCTATGTCCAGGACCCGGATGATGTGCCGGTCGACCAGGTCTTCCAGCAGGGAGAACGCCTTGCCGTCCATGCTGCCCGGCGGCAGCTCGACGCACAGGTAGTCGATGGGGCCCAACTCGTCGACTTCGGGCATGTCGATCCTTTCAGTGCACGGGGCTCGGAGCTCCCGAGATGTGGGTGAGGGCGACGATCTGGCCGCGTGTCGCGGCGACCCGGCCGGCCAGGTCGCCGATCCAGCGGTGTTCCAGGAGCACGGCCAGCACCTCGGTCGCGTCGTCGTCGAGCAGTTCCGCCACGTCGGTGATGTCGGACTCGGTGATCAGTCCAGTGGCCAGGGCCGACAGCACATCGGGGTCACCGCGGATGCCCGGCAGGTCGCTCAGCTCGACCGCGCACGTGCCCCCGGCCTGGTCGCTGCGGACGACCAGCGCGTCCACGACGCACATCTGCTCGGCCCGCTCGAGCCGGTCCAATGTCGCCCATACGCCGTCGTTGAGATCTTCCGCGGGAAAGGACAAGACCATGAGTTCCAGCGGCCCCAATGCCATGCGTCCCAGCGTGCGCGCAGCGGTGGGGGCGGGATTCATCCGGCAGGGATGAATCGGCCCGCCGGGCCGATCGGCGACGGTCGGAGCATGACGAGCAGCATGCCCACGGCGGCCGAGGCTGCCGGCAACGGCGACCAGCCCAACCAGGCGGCGAGCGACGAGAAGCGCGAGACCGCAACGGCGGCGACTGTCGCGGCGAGCGACGGGACGAGCGTGGAAGGCGATCAGGAGCTCGAACGGCTCCGCGCCGAGGTGGCCGATCTGCGGCGCGAGCTGGCCGCGAAGAAGGCCGTGCCGGTCGCGGCGAAGCAGCGCGGGCCCACCGGGCGCAGGGTGCGCGGCGTCATCGCGGCGATCCTGGCCGCGGTGGCCGCGTTCGCGCTCGTTCTGAGCGTGGTCGGGCTCTGGGCGGCCCGCACCACCCTGAGCACCGACCGCTGGGTCAGCACGGTCGCCCCGCTGCCGCAGGATCCGCAGATCTCGGCCGCGGTCGCCGAGTACGCCACCGCGCAGACCTTCTCCGTCCTCGACGTCGAGCAGCGGCTGCGTGACGTCCTGCCGCAGCAGGCCGCCTTCGCCGCCGGCCCGATCGCCGGTCAGCTGCGCACCCAGGTCCGCAACGTCGTGACCAACGTGCTGCGCAGCGACGGCTTCCAGACCGTGTGGATCGAGCTCAACCGCCGCGTCCACGACCGCGTCATGGCCGTCGTCGAAGGCGACAGCGAGGTCATCACCGCGCAGGGCGACCACATCGACATCGACCTGCTGCCGCTGATCAACCAGGCGCTGCGGGAGCTCAGCGCGCAGCTGCCGACGCTGTTCGGCAAGACGGTCACGTTGCCCGACCTGAGCTCGGGGGCCATTCCGGACAATCTGCGGGTACGGGTGGAGGACGCGCTGGGCGTGAGTCTCCCGGCCAACTTCGCCCAGTTCACCGTGTACGACGGCGGCCAGCTCAAGGCGCTCCAGGACACCGTGGCCGCCTCGAAGCGCTATCTGGCCCTGTTCGTCGCCTCGACGATCGTGCTGGTGCTGGCGGCCTTCCTGGTGTCGCCGCGGCGGCGCCGCACAGCCGTACAACTGGGAATCTGGCTTGTCGTGGCCGCCGTGACCGTCACGGTGATCGTGCGGGCGGTGCGCCGCCAGGTGGTCGAGCAGGTGCCGGAGGGCGTCTACCGCGACGGCGTCAACGCGGCCGTCGACAGCATCTTCGCGGTGCTGCGGGAGAGGGGCACGCAGATCATCTGGATCGGCGCGCTGCTGGCCGTGATCGCCTATCTGGCCGGTCCGGGCCGCATCGCCCGGTGGCTGCGGCGACAGGTCGTCGTGGGCGCCCGCTGGGCGTGGCGGGGCGCCCGCGTGGCCGGCGATCACGCGCCCGGCTTCATCACGCGCTACCTCGACGCCGTGCGGATCGGCGGCCTGGTGGTCGCCGGGATCGCGGCTCTCATCTGGTCGTCCTGGATGAGCCTGCTCGTGATCGTGGTGCTGCTGGCGGCGTACGAGGTCGCGGTGACGTTGATCGCCCGGCGCGAGGAAGGGCAGAAGGGTCAGGACGTGGAGCTGAAAGCGGCGTGATCGCTCTCGGTCCGGTCGGCGTAGTCCTCGGCGAACCGGACCAGGGCGCGGTCCATGGCGTCACTCTCGCCCAGATAGGCGGCGATCGCGATGCGGTCGCCGCCGCGGGCGTGGGCCCGGGCCAGCGTCCACGCGCAGATCTCGCCGTAGAGGCGCAGCCCCTCGGGCTTGAACGACGCCGACTCCATCGTGCCCTTCCAGTCACGCAGCTGGCGGACGTAGAAGTCACGCCCGCCGTAGCTCTGCCAGCCCAGAAAGATGTCGCTGTGCGCCTGCATGAGGCGCTGACCGGCGACCACCCGGCGGCCGTGGTTGTCCCAGTCGTCGGCCTTGATGTGCTCGGCCAGCACCGACGGGCCGCTCTCCTTCACCTGCAGCAGCAGCGGGTCCTCGTCGTCGCGGCCGGTGAGCAGGATGATCCAGCACCGGGTGCCGACGCTGCCGACGCCGACCACCTTGCGGGCCATGTCGACGAAGGTGAAGCCGTCGAACAACCGGCGGCGGTCCTCGGGCAGCGTGTCGCGATATCCGGCGAGCAGCTCGCGGATCTGGCCCTCGAGGTCCTCGCCGCCGGCGACGATGTCGCGCACGGGCACCAGCAGCGGCGGGTCGGCGACGATACGCCGTTTGCCGTCGGCGACCTCGGTGAGCTTGCGGAACGCCTGAAGGCTCGTACGGGACCGGGCCTTGACCCCCGCCGCCGCGACCTTCTTGCTCCGGGTCTTGTCCAGCTGCGATCGCAGCGACTCGACGTCCGCGTGGGCGTACCAGAGATCGAGGTTGCCCATGGCGGCGAACGACGCCATCGCCTCGCGGTAGCCACGGGCCGCCCCGCCGGTGATGACCGCGCGTTCCTTGCGTTTGAGGCCGTTGGCCCGGCCGGCCAGGGCGAGGCTGGCGATCAGGCGCTTGAGGTCCCACTCGAACGGGCCGGGGTGGGTCTCGTCGAAGTCGTTGAGGTCGAAGACGAGACGCCGCTCGGGCGACGCGAACAGGCCGAAGTTGGCCAGGTGCGCGTCTCCGCAGAGCTGGGTCCGCAGCCCGGTGGACGGGCCGGCGGCCAGGTCGGCCGCCATCACGGCGGCGCTGGCCCGGTAGAAGGCGAACGGGTCGGCGCTCATCCGCTCGTGCCGGATGGGCAGCAGCTCCGGAAGCCGGGTCTGCTCCTGCTCGGCCAGCACGCCGTTGGCGTCCCGGCCGGGCGGGGTGGGCACCTCGGCGTGTGCCTCCAGGGGAATCTGCTTACGCGCGTCGCGGCCGGCCGCCGCCCGTTCGCCGGGTGTCATGTCAGGCCTTGGCGTCGGAGAAGGTCTCGAGCAGGATGTCCCGCTCGCCCTCGGTCAGGTTGGTGGCGATGAGCTGGCTGTGCTCGCCGCGGAAACGCTCGCCGAGCCGGTCCAGGTTGCCGCTGTCGGTGACCAGGAACAGCGCCGAGGTGCCCGGGGTGACCTCGGTCCGGATCCTCTCCAGCTGTTCCTTGGAGATGCCGGTGCCCTCGGTCGCCTTGGCCAGCGCGCCCACGCCGGCGCCGACCGCGCCGCCGATGATGGGCACCAGGAAGAGGCCGCCGACCACGATGCCCCAGAAGGCGCCCCAGCCGACCCCGTGCCGGGTGCTGTCGTGCGAGTGGTGGACGTCGGGCTTCTCGGCGCCCTCGGGCCAGGTGACGATCGCGTGGTCGACGATGTGGATCAGATGATCGCCGGCCGCGTCCTTGACGATGCCGAAGACGCTCTCCGCGCGCTTCGGGTCGTCGAACTTCCACACCGTGAAGGTGGTCATGGGGTGCTCCTAGCGGATCGGGGACGCCGCCATCGTCCGTTGGTGCGCGCCGGGGGCGCCTCATCCGGAGAGGGCGATTCGGGGGGTACGGCGTTCGAGAGCAGCGCGTTGACCCAGCGTGTGCTGGGGTCGATGTCGATCAGCAGGCCCTTGGCGAGAAGCGTGAGCGGGATGGCCAGCAGAGCGCCGAGACCGCCCAGCACCCACGCCCAGAAGATGAGCGACAGGAACGAGACGGTGGCCGACAGGCCGACCGCGTCGCCGACGATCTTCGGCTGGATCACCGACTGGATCACGAAGTTGACCGCGCAGTACATGACGATGACGGCCACCATCAGCCCTGGGCCGCCCTCGAGCAGGCCGAGCAGGGCCGGCGGGACGAGGCCGATGACGAAGCCGATGTTCGGGATGTAGTTGGTGATGAACGACAGCAGCCCCCACAGCAGCGGCAGCGGAACACCCAGGGCCCACAGGCCGATGATGTCGATGACCGCCACGATCAGGCCGAACACGGTGGAGACCAGCAGGTAGCGCCGGGTGCCCTGGGCGAAGGACCGCAGCGCGCCGACCACCTCCGGCCGCTCGCCGGCGGTCGACACCAGGCGCCGCGGGAAGTCGACGGTGTCCAGGCACATGAACAGCAGCACGGCGAGGAGGAAGACCGTGTTCGACAGCGCTCCGGCCAGGCCGCCCAGAATGTTCTCGGCCGCGCGCAGCACGGTGCCCGAGTCGATGCCGCCCAGCGCCGACTGCACCTGGTCGGTGCTGATCCCCAGGCCCGCGAGCTGCCCGGCCAGGTCGTCACGCAGTTGCGCGAACTGGTCCTGGTACGTCGGGATCAGTTCGAGCAGCCGGGCCGCCGACAGATAGAGGGCGCCGCCGAGGGCGAACAGCACCACGTTGACGACGAGGATCGTGGTGACGGCGGCCAGCCACACCGGGGTGCCGCGCCGTCGCATCCATTCGGTCAGCGGGCTGACCGTGACGGCGAGCATCAGCGCGAGCATGACCGGCGCGATCAGGCCGGCGATGCCCTTCATGCCGGCCACGACGACGACCAGGCAGGCCGTGCCGAGAAGGACGATGACGCCGCGGGGCAGGCCCGGGCTCATCGGCGGGCTCAGCGGGGAACTCGGCTCAGGCACAGCACCTCCACCCCGGACCGGTCGAGCCGCTCGATCAGCCGCTCCAGGTCCTCTTCGGAAAGCCGGCCCGAAATGACGCTCTGCCGTGGCACGGCGCGGCAGCGCAGGCTGCCCAGCGCTATGCGAAGCACGGGGCCGAGGAAGCCGCGGACCCGGAACTCGTACTGCTCCATACCGTCCGACCTTCGCCGAAAGCCCTGGCCGATCCTTCCTCCGACAGGGATGAACGCTCGCCGGTTTCATCCCCGAGAGGTGAGCCGCGAGGACGGCGGGCCATGGCTGACTGTGCGGGACGCCGCCGCCACGGCGGCGACGGCAGTTACCACGCGGTACGAAGGGGAAGGTCAATCATGGCAACTCTGGTCGCCATCGGGTACCCCGACGAGACCACGGCGACGGCGGCGTCGCTGGAGGCCGACCGTCTGGCCAAGGATCTCATCATCCAGCCGGACGCGATCGCCGTCATCATCCGGGACAAGGAAGGCAAGTACCACGTCACCACGAATCATCAGCCGGTCGGCGCCGGCGCGACGTGGGGCATGTTCTGGGGCCTGCTGTTCGGCGTCCTGTTCTTCATCCCGATCCTCGGCATGGCCATCGGCGCCGGCCTGGGCGCGCTCACCGGGAAGCTGACCAAGAACGCCATCAGCAAGGACTTCCAGGACCGCATCCGCGACGAGCTCCAGCCGGGCACGTCGGCGCTGTTCCTGGTCGTCGAGGCGGTCACGCCGGACAAGGCCGTCGAGGCGCTGAGCAAGTTCGGCGGTACGGTGATCAAGTCCTCGCTGTCCAAGGAGGCCGAGGCCGAGCTTCAGGACGCGCTGCACGGCAAGGGCGCCGCTTAGTCAGCTGACGCAGCATCGGACGCCGCCCGTGCGTACGGGCGGCGTCCGCCGTGAAAGAGGGTGGGGATGGCGCGCTCCGACTGGATACCGGGGCTGCGGGTCGCGGCCACCTACAAGTCCGGCTATCTGCCCCGCGACCTGGTCGCCGGCATCGTGCTGACCACGCTGCTGGTGCCGCAGGGCATGGCGTACGCCGAGCTGGCCGGCCTGCCCGCGATCACCGGCCTCTACACGTCGATCCTGTGCCTGGTGGCGTACGCGGTCTTCGGCCCCTCGAAGGTCCTGGTGCTGGGGCCGGACTCGTCGCTCGGCCCGATGATCGCCGCGGTGGTGATCCCGATGGTGGCCTCGGGCGGCGACCCGGAAAAGGCGGTGGCCCTGGCGTCGGTCATGGCGCTGCTGGTCGGCCTGTTCATGACGATCGCCGCGGTGGCCAAGCTCGGCTTCGTGGCCGACCTGCTGTCGCACCCCACCCAGCTCGGCTATATGAACGGCCTGGCCCTGACCATCCTGATCGGCCAGCTGCCGAAGCTGTTCGGCTTCTCGGTCGACGCCGACGGCCTGTTCGGTGAGGCCGCGGCCTTCGCCGAGGGCGTCGCGAACGGCGAGACCGTGCCGGCCGCGCTCGCGGTCGGCGTGGGCGGGCTGATCGTGATCGGCGTGCTGCGCCGCTGGCTGCCCAAGGTGCCGGGCATCCTGGTGGCGGTGGTGCTGGCCATCGTCGCGGTCGCCCTGTTCGGCCTCGAGGATCGTGGCGTCGACCTGGTCGGCCCGCTGCCGCAGGGCTTCCCGCCGTTCACCATTCCGTCGGTGACCTGGTCGGAGCTGGGCCTGCTGGCGGCCGGCGCGCTCGGCATCACCCTGGTCTCGGTCACCGACACCATCTCCACCGCCTCGGCCTTCGCCGCCCGCAGCGGCCAGGAGGTGCGCGGCAACCAGGAGATGGCCGGCATCGGCGCCGCCAACCTCGCGGCCGGCCTGTTCCAGGGCTTCCCGGTCAGCACGAGCGGATCCCGCACGGCGGTCGCCTTCCAGGCCGGCGCCCGTACGCAGGTGACCGGGCTGGTCGGCGCGGCCCTGATCACGCTGATGCTGGTGCTCGTGCCCGGGCTGCTGCGCGACCTGCCCCAGCCCATGCTGGCCGCGGTCGTCATCACGGCGTCGCTGTCGCTGGCCGACATCCCCGGCATGGTCCGGCTGTGGCGGCAGCGGCGGGTCGAGTTCGCGCTCGCGGTGGCGGCGTTCCTCGGCGTGGCGATCCTGGGAGTGCTGCCCGGCATCGCCTTCGCGGTCGCGCTGTCCGTGCTCAACGTCTTCCGGCGCACCTGGTGGCCCTACCGGGCGACGCTGGGGCGGGCCGAGGGGATCAACGGCTTCCATGACGTACGGGACCACCCGGAGGCCGAGACCCTGCCTGGTCTCGTGCTGTTCCGGTTCGACGCGCCGCTGATCTTCGCCAACGCCCGCAGCTTCCGTGAGGAGATTCGGCACATCGCGAACGCCGACCCCGCCCCGCAGTGGATCGTGGTCGCGGCCGAGCCGCTCACCGACGTCGACACCACGGCCGCCGACATGCTGACCGAGCTCGACGCCGAGCTCGACGCCGAGGGCATCGCGCTGGTCTTCGCCGAGATGAAGAGCCCGGTGCGGGCCAAGCTCGACCGCTACAAGCTGACCGGCAAGATCGAGGAGGAGCACTTCTTCCCGACCATCGAGGACGCGGTGGCGGCCTATCAGCGGCGCACCGGCCAGGCCTGGAGTCATCCGCCTCGGGTGTTGTGACTCTGTGTGATCAAGCCGACGCTGACCGCATGGCCAACTCTTCCGGCGCCGAGTCGCGGCGCCTGCACGACGCCGACATCGGAGCCACCGCCTGGCGGCGATGGGGACCCTATCTGAGTGACCGGCAGTGGGGCTCGGTCCGCGAGGACTACAGCCCCGGCGGGGACGCCTGGTCCTACTTCACCCACGATCACGCGCGGTCGCGCGCCTACCGGTGGGGCGAGGACGGCATCGCCGGCTTCAGCGACGACAAGCAACGTGTCTGCCTGGCCCTGGCGATGTGGAACGGCAACGACCCGATCCTCAAGGAGCGGTACTTCGGGCTGACCAACGGCGAGGGCAACCACGGCGAGGACGTCAAGGAGTACTGGTTCCACGTCGACGGGACGCCCACCCACTCGTACATGAGGATGGTCTACAAATATCCGCAGCGGGAGTTCCCGTACAACGACCTGGTCGCCACCAACGGGGCGCGGGACCGGCGGTCGTTCGAGTACGAGCTGCTGGACACGGGGATCTTCGCCGAGGATCGATACTTCGACGTCACCATCGAGTACGCCAAGGACGGCCCCGAGGACGTCCTGGCGCGGATCACGGTGGCCAACCGCGGGCCCGACCCGGCCATGCTGCGCCTGCTGCCGACAGTGTGGTTCCGCAACACGTGGTCGTGGGACGAGCACGCGCCCCGGCCGGTCCTGCGGGAACAGGACGGCGCGGTGCGGCTGGAGCATCCCGAGCTGGGGGAGCGGTGGTGGACGGTCCTGGGCGACCATCCGCTGATCTTCACCGAGAACGAGACGAACAACGAGCGCGTCTTCGGCGGGCAGAACCGCAGCCCGTACGTCAAGGACGCCTTTGATCGCTATGTCGTGCAGGGCGAAAAAGAGGCCATCAATCCCGAAAAATCAGGCACCAAGGCGGCGGCCGACATCGTGTTGGAGATTGCCCCCGGAGCGGAGGCGACGGTCCGGGTGAGGCTGAGCGAGTCCCCCGAGGGTGGTGACTTCGACGCGGTCTTCGAAGCCCGGCGGCAAGAGGCGGATCAGTTCTACGCCGACCTGCTGCACCCGGACCTCGGCGAGGCTGAGAAGAAGGTCACCCGGCAGGCGGTCGCCGGTCTGCTCTGGAGCAAGCAGTACTACGAGTACGACGTGGAGCGCTGGCTGGCCGAGCACGGCCAGGACACCCTGGGCGAGTCCGGCCTCCGCAACGGCGACTGGTACCACCTGTCCGCCTCCGACGTCTTCTCCATGCCCGACACCTGGGAATATCCGTGGTTCGCGGCCTGGGACCTGGGCTTCCAGGCGGTCGCGCTGGCCACCGTCGACCTCGGCTTCGCCAAGAACCAGATCGACCTGCTGCTCAGCCGCCGCTATCTCCACCCCAACGGGCAGATCCCGGCCTACGAGTGGAACTTCTCCGACGTCAACCCGCCGGTGCACGCCTGGGCCGCCTATCTGGTCTACGAGCTCGACAAGGCCCGCAACGGCCGCCCCGACCACGACTGGCTGGAGAGCACCTTCCACAAGCTGGCCAAGAACTTCATGTGGTGGGTCAACCGCAAGGACGTCGACGGCCGCAACATCTTCCAGGGCGGCTTCCTCGGCCTGGACAACATCGGCGTGTTCGACCGCAGCGCCCCGCTGCCCACCGGCGGGCACCTCGACCAGGCCGACGGCACCGCGTGGATGGCCCTCTACGCGCAGACCATGCTGTCGATCGCGCTGGAGCTGGCCGACACCGACCCGGTCTATCTGGAGCAGGCGCAGACGTACTTCGAGCACTTCGCCTGGATCTCGGTCGCGGTCAACCACGCCGCGGCCGGCGAGGGCATGTGGGACGAGGAGGACGGCTTCTTCTACGACCTTCTGCGCCTGCCCGACGGCTCGGCCCGCCGGCTCAAGGTGCGCTCGATGGTCGGCCTGCTGCCGCTGGCCGCGGCCACCGTCTTCGATCCGCGCCGCATCGAGCGCCGGCCCGAACTGATCAAGGGCGTGCTCGAGTTCGCCGAACGGCACCCGATCGTGCGGCAACTGCTCGAGCCCGGCCTGGCGCCCGGTCCGAACGGGGAACGGCTGCTCGCGCTGTTCGAGAAGAGCCGGCTGCGCCGGATCCTGGCCCGCCTGCTCGACGAGAAGGAGTTCCTCGGCCCGTACGGCCTCCGCTCGCTCTCCAAGCATCACGACGGGCACCCGTTCGAGTTCCCGGTCGGCGACCGGGTCTTCGGGGTGAGCTACCAGCCGGCCGAGTCGGACAGCGGCATGTTCGGCGGCAACTCCAACTGGCGCGGCCCGGTCTGGTTCCCGGTCAACGCGCTGATGATCCGGGCCCTGCTCAACCTGTACGTCGCCTACGGCAACGACTTCACCGTGGAATGCCCGACCGGCTCCGGTGTACAGATGAACCTGTTCGAGGTGGCCCGGGAGATCTCCGGCCGGCTCACCCGCACCTTCGTGCCCGACGCGGCCGGCAACCGGCCCTGCCACGGGGGCCAGGCGATCTTCTCCAGCGAGCACTGGAAGGATCTGATCCTGTTCGCCGAGTACTTCCACGGCGACAACGGCGCGGGGCTCGGCGCCGCCCACCAGACCGGGTGGACCGGCCTGGTCGCGGTCTTTCCCAACCTGTTCGCCGGCCTGAGCGGGCAGGAGCTGCTGGACAACGGCATGGTCGGCGTGCTGCGCCGCGAGCCCGGGAGGGGAGAGTCATGAAGGCGATCTACGAGATCTTCACCTGGCCCTGGCTGACCGGGCTGTCGCGGCGGTTCGGCCGGCCGGTCACCCTCGGTGACGTGCCGGGGGAGGTGTGGGACGAGGTGGCCGCCTCCGGGCTGGACGCGGTCTGGCTGATGGGCGTGTGGGAGCGCAGCCCGGCCGGGCTGGCCGTGGCCACCGCCAACGACGGGCTCCAGCGCTCCTTCCAGGAGGCCCTGCCCGGTTACAGCTCCGCTGATCTGGTCGGTTCGCCCTATTGTGTACGCCGTTATCGCGCCGACGACCGCATCGGCGGACCGGACGGTCTCGCGGCCGCGCGGGCCGAGCTGTGGGCGCGCGGGCTCAAGCTCGTCCTCGACTACGTGCCCAACCACGTCGCCCCGGACCACCCGGCCGTCACCGAGCACCCGGACTGGTTCGTCCAGGGCACGCGGGACGACCTGGCCCGCGACCCGGCCGGCTTCTTCGCCGCCGGCGACCGGGTGATCGCCCACGGCAAGGACCCGTACTTCGCCCCGTGGCCCGACGTCGCCCAGCTCAACGCGTTCGCGCCGGGCCTGCGCGACGCGGCGGCCGAGGCGCTGATCAGCATCGGCGACCAGTGCGACGGCATCCGCTGCGACATGGCCATGCTGCTGACCAACGAGATCTTCGCCCGCACCTGGGGTGAGCGGGTGGGCGCCGCCCCGGCCGGGGAGTTCTGGCCCGAGGTGCTCGGGCGGGTGCGTGAACGGCATCCGGATCTCACGCTGATCGCCGAGGTCTACTGGGACATGGAGTGGACGCTGCAGCAGCAGGGCTTCGATCTCTGCTACGACAAGCGGCTCTACGACCGGCTGGCCCACGAGGACGCCGGCTCGGTCCGCAAGCACCTCACGGCCGGGCTCGACTATCAGCAGCGGCTGCTGCGCTTCATCGAGAACCACGACGAGCCGCGGGCCGCGGCCGCCCTGCCCGGCGGCCGGGGGCGGGCCGCCGCGGTGGCGATCGCGACGCTGCCCGGCACGGCCCTGTGGCACGACGGGCAGTTCGAGGGCCGCCGGGTGCGCCTGCCGGTCTTCCTCGGCCGCTTCCCGGACGAGCCGGCCGACGCGGAGCTGCGGGCGTTCTACCGCACGGTGGTCGGGGCGGCCGCGATCGTGCGCCGTGGGCAGTGGACGCTGCTGGAGCCGGCCGGCTGGCCGGACAATCCCACCCACCAGGACGTCCTGGCCTGGTCGTGGCACGACGAGGGCACCCGGCACGTCGTGGCGGTCAACCTGGGCGACCACGACTCGCAGGCCCGGATCGTCCTGCCCTGGCGTGACCTGGGCGGAAGGTCGTGGCGGCTGACCGAGCTGACCGATGGCCGGGTCTTCGACCGTGACGGCGACGACCTGTCCGGCAACGGGCTGTATGTCGGCCTGCCGTCGTGGGGATACCACGTGTTCAGCATGACGTAGTCATCTCGGCACCAAGGGTCACGTCTATCCGAATCGGACGATGTGCATGGGTCCAGGCCCCACGAAGGTGAGAGTCGTGCTCGATACTTTCGCCGACAGCGCGATCCTGGCCAGCAAGTTCGCTGTGCCGGCGGCCCCGCCTTTCATGGTGGAGCGGCCGGCCCTGCGTGACCGTGTGACCGAGGGAGTGCACGGATCGGTCACGCTCGTCACCGCCGTCGCCGGCGGCGGCAAGACCCAGCTGCTCGCCTCGTGGGTGCGCAGCCACCCGGTGGACTGGCCGATCGCCTGGATCACCGTGGAGAGCGACGACGCCTTCTGGGTCTATCTGGAGGAAGGGCTGCGCCGGGCCGGCGTGCCGGTGCCCCCGCTGGTGCCGGCCGCGCCCGGCGCCGGCGCCAGCCGGTCCCTGCTGACCCGGCTCGCCGGCGTCATCGCGGCCCAGCCCACCCCGGTCGTCCTGATCCTGGACGGCGCCTCCCAGCTGCCCGGCGAGCGCTGGGCCGGTGGCCTGGAGTTCCTGCTCGAGCACACCGGCAACCTGCGGGTGGTGCTGGCCGGCCGCTGGGACCCGCCGCTGCCGCTGCACCGCTACCGCCTGGCCGGCCAGCTGCGCGAGATCCGTACGGCCGACCTGGCCTTCACCGACGGCGAGACCGCCCATTTGCTCGACCTGCACGGCGTGCCCCTGGCCGAGCCGCACCGGCGCGTCCTGCTGGCACACACCGAGGGATGGGCCGCCGGCATCCGCCTGTGCGCCTGCGCTCTGCAGTCCAGCGAGCACGCCGAGACCCTGGTCGCGACGATCTCCGGCGACGAGTCGACCATCGCCGAGTACTTCATGGCCGAGGTGCTGCGGATCCAGACGCCCGAGGTGCGGCGCTTCCTGCTCGAGACGAGCGTGCTCGACACCTTCACCCCCGCCCTGGCCACCGCGGTGACCAGCCGCTTCGACGCCCCGCACCTGCTGGCCGAGCTCACCCGGGAGAACGCGTTCATCCAGCCGGTCGGCGAGGGCGCGCACGTCTACCGCTACCACCGCCTGTTCGCCGAGCTGCTCCAGGCGCAACTGGCCTGGGACGAACCGGACCTGGTGGCCCAGCTGCACCAGCGGGCGGCGATCTGGCTGGCCGATCACGGGCGCCTGGAGGAGGCCGTCGACCACGCCACCCGCGCCGGTGACTGGACCACCGCGGCCACCATGGTCATCGAGGACTACGCGGTGGGCCGGCTCGTCATCGACGGCGGCGCGGGCCGGCTCGGGAGGCTCTTCGCCCGGCTTCCCGAGCACCTCGCGCACGCCGAGACCGTCGTCATCCGGGCCGCCATCGCCTACGGCGACGGCGACCACTTCCGCGCGGCCGAGCAGCTCCGCTACGCCGGGCAGCTGCTCAGCCTGCACGGCAGCGGCTGCGGCGACGGGCTCACCCTGGCCTGCTTCCTGCTGCGGATCCTGCTCGCGCGCGGGGCCGACCCGCAACGGGTGGACGAGCTGGTGCCGGTCGCGCAGACCTTCCTCTCGGTGGCGCCGGCCGACCGGCTGGCCCGCCACCCCGAGCTGCCCGCGCTGCTGCGGGCGGCCGAGGGCATGGCACACGGCGACGCCGGCTCGGTCGACAAGGCGGCCGAGGCGCTGGCCGAGGCGGCGGCACTGACCCCGGTCGGCAGCGAGTCGCTCAAGGTGGACTGCCTGCGGCAGCTCGCGCTGCTCGAGGCGCACCGCGGCCGGCTGGGCCGGGCCGAGACCAGCGCCCAGCAGGCCCTCGACCTGGCCGCCCAGTGTGGCCTGACCGGCCGCCGGTGGCCCGGCGCGGCCGAGGTCGCGCTGGCCTGGGTGGCGCTGGAGCGCTACGACGTCGAGGCGGCCGACCGGCACCTGCGCGCGGCCCAGCCGCTGTGCGGGCCGGGCGCCGACCCGCTCTCGGCCGCCGCGTACACGCTGGTCAAGGCACGCCGCCTGCAGACGCGGGGCGAGCAGCGCAGCGCGCTGGCCGTGCTGGCCGCCGGCGCCGCGCCGGCGGCGCCGGCCTGGCTGCGCTCGGCGATCGTGCTCGGGCACTGCCGCCTGCTGATCGGCTCGGGCCACCTGACCGAGGCCGCCGCGATCCTCGGCCCCCACCCGGTTCCGCGGCCGCCCGAGGTGGCGATCGTGGACGCCACCCTGCTGCACGCGCGGGGTGACGCGGTGCGGGCGCACGAGCTGGCCCGGACCGTGGCCGACGGGGTGCGCGTGCCGGTGCCGGTGGCCATCGAGGCCTGGCTGCTGCTGGCCGTGCTGGCCGCCGACGCCGACGACGCCCCGGCCGCGCGCGAGGCGCTGCGCCGGGCCATGCGGGTGGCGGCCGCCGACGGGCACCGCCGGCCGATGCATCAGGTCCGCTCCCAGCTGCGCCGGGTGCTGCGGGCCGAGGACCAGTATCGCTGGCTCGGCGCCGAGCCGCCGGCCGAGGGACCGGCCGCGGCGCCGCCGGCCATGGTCGAGCCGCTGAGCCGTCGCGAGCTGGACGTGCTGCGGGGCATGGCCGAGATGCTGCCGACCGAGGAGATCGCGGCCCGGATGTACGTCTCGGTCAACACCGTGAAGACCCACGTGCGCAGCATTCTGCGCAAGCTGTCGGCGGCCCGGCGCAACGAGGCCGTGCGCCGGGCCCGTCAGCTCAACCTGATCTGACGTCGCGGCCGTGCGCGCAGAGCGCGTAGATGATCAGGATGTCCATCACGATCAGGATCGTGCACCAGACCGGCGCCGCCGGCAGGAACGTCGCGTGCACCAGGGTGGCGACGAAGACGATGGCGACGCCGGCGATCCGTGCCCACATCCAGCCGGCGAAGACCCCGCCGCCGGCGGCGATCGCGAGCACGCCGAAGACCAGGTGGATCCAGCCCCAGGTCGTGTAGCTGAACTCGATGAGCAGGTCCTCCGAGGTGACCAGGAGGACCTCGTCGCGAAACAGCGCGGTCAGGCCCTCGATCACCTGGAAGGCGCCGGCGACCATCAGCATGATGCCGCCGAAGACGATGATGCCGATCCATCCGGTGGTCGGCGGTGCGGCGCCGGCGTCCGCCGGTCGTTCCGTGGCGTAGCTGGACATGCCGGCCAGCATGGCCGCCGCAGCGCCGGCGCCGCCTCATGCCGGCGGGGTGAACGGGGCGATTTCTTCGCGTCCTGCGAATACCGGGGGCTTGTTGCCGATCGGCCTCGTGTGTTTCGGTGGCGGTGATGCTTGGCCGTGGAAACGGCGTCTCCAGCCGGAGGGGGCCGATATGGGCGATTCCGTGGTGCGCGGCCGTGCCGTGCCCTCGCTCGGCGCCCGGCCGTCCGGCCCGCGCCTGCCGCCGACGCTGCTCTGGCGCGGGCGGCTGGCCGAACGGCTCGACCAGGGTGTCCGGCAGCCGGTGACGCTGATCTGCGCCGGGCCGGGCTGGGGCAAGACCGCGCTCGCCGGCTCGTGGGCGTCGGCCCGGTCGGCGTCCGGCCCGATCGCCTGGCTGACCTGCGAGCCGAGGCACAACCACCCGTACGCGCTCTGGTCCGACCTGGTCCTCGCCCTGCGCACCGCCGGAGCCGTCCCGCCCGGGCACACCCTGCCCGCGAGCGGCCCGATACCGTCCGAGGACGACGTCGAATACGCGGGCCGGGTCGCGGCCGCCGTCGCGACGTTGCCCGCGGCGGTCGTCCTCGTCCTCGACGACCTGCACCACGTGACCGACGAGCGGACCCTCGCCGGCCTGGCCGCCCTGGTCGCCCGGCCCGGCCACCGGCTGCGGTTCCTGCTGATCTCGCGAGATGAGCCCAAGCTGCCGTTGCACCGCGAGCGGGCGGCCGGTGAGCTGACCGAGATGCGGGCGGCCGACCTGGCGTTCCGGCCGGCCGAGACGGCCGAGCTGTCGGCACAGTCCGGCCGGCGGCTGCCGGGGGAGCGGCTGGCCGAGCTCCTGCGCCGCACCGAGGGCTGGCCGGCCGGCCTGCGCCTGGCCATGGAGGCGCCCGAGGGGGTCAGCCCGGCCGCCGCGGCCGAGGACTACCTGCTGCGCGAGGTGCTGGCCACCCAGCCCGCCCACCGGCAGCTGTTCCTGCTGCGCACCAGCGTCTCCGACCGGGTCTGCCCCGGCCTGGCCGACGCGCTCACCGGCCAGCAGCACAGCCAGCAGGTCCTGGAGGAGCTGGCGGCGGCCAACCTGTTCGTGGAGCGGATCGGCTCCGGGCGCTGGTTCCGCTACCACCCGCTGTTCCGGGCCGCGCTGCGCCACCGCGTCACCCTGAACAAGCCCGGTGAGGTGCCGCGCCTGCATCTGCTGGCCGCGCAGTGGCACAACGGGCAGGGCGACGGCCTGACCGCCCTCACGCACGCGGCGGCGGCCGGCGACTGGGGCCTGGTCGGGCGGCTCGTCGTCGACCACGGACTGCGGCTGATCGCCTCGGCCGACCACGCCGACCTGGTCGAGGTGCTGCGCCGCGTCCCGCCCGGCCGCCTGAGCGACAGCCCCGAGCTGGTGCTCTGCTCGGCGCTGCTGCGGTACGCGGATGGCGACCTGGCCGCGGTTCCGGAGCGGATCGGCCGGGCCCGGTCCGCGCTGCAGGTGTACGCCCCCGGTTATCGAGGGCGGGTCGAGCTGGCCTTGGCCGTGCTGGAGTCGGGCACGGTCACCCGCCGCCGGGGCGACATGCCGGGCGTCATCGAGAGCGCCACGGCGCTGCTGGCCGAGCTGACCCGGCTCGACGCCGAGCAGCTGCCGTCGCTGCTGCCCTACCGGGCCATGGTGCTGAACAACAAGGGCTCGGCGCTGTTCTGGACCGGCCGGCTCGACCACGCCGACCGCTACCTGTGGGCCGCGGCCTCGGCGGCCCGGGTCACCGGCACCCCGCTCATCGAGATCAACGCGCTGAGCCACGTCGCCCTGCTGGCGCAGCGGCAGGGCTCGCCGGGCGAGGCCGCCGGTCACGCCACCGCGGCCGTCGAGGCGGCCCGGCGCATCGACGCCCTCACCCATCCGGCGGTGGCGCCGGCCCATCTCGCCCAGGCCTTCATCGAGCTCGACCGGGCGGCCGACGCCGAGGCCGAGGCGGCGCTGCGCCGCGCGCTCAAGTCCCTCGGCGAACACCCGGAGACCGTCATGGCCGGGCTGGCCGCGGTGGTGCGGGCCCGGCTGCTGCTCGACCGGGGCGAGCCCTCGGGCGCCCGGGCCGTGCTGGCCAAGGCGGCCGCCGAGGCCGGGCCGTGGCAGGACGCGCCGGTCCTCGACCAGATCGCCGGCCTGGCCGCGGCCGAGATCGATCTCGCCCTGGGCGAGCCGGCGGCGGTGGTCAAGCGCTACACGAGCGGCCCGCTCGCCCCGGCCGACCAGGTCGCCCTGGCCCGGGCCCACCTGGCCCTGGGCGACCACCACGCGGCCGAACAGCTGCTCGCCCTGGCCCGGGAGGGTTCCGACCGCGTGTCGATGGTCTCGGCGTGGGTGCTCACCGCGCTCGCGGCCGACGCGCACAGCCGCAGCGGCCGCGCCGCCGACGCGCTCGGCCACGCCCTCGCCGCCGCCGAACCCGACCGGATCCGCCGCCCGTTCCGCCGCCTCGACCCCGAGCGGGTACTCGTGCTGGCCGGCCGCCAGCAGTGGCTGAGCGAGCCGCGCGGCCCGGCCGGCGACGGGGTGCTGGCCGAGATCACCGGCGAGATCCCGATCCTGAGCGGACTGCCGTCGGCCGACCCGCTCAGCGAGCGCGAGGTCGACGTCCTGCAATATCTGCCGACCGTGCTGACCGCGGGCGAGATCGCCGAGAGCCTCGGCATCTCGGTGAACACGGTCAAGGCGCACATGCGCTCGATCTACCGCAAGCTCGGGGCCGGCCGCCGCCGCGAGGCCGTCGTCCAGGCCCGCCAGGCCGGGCTGCTCTGACCGTGCTCGCTTCGGGGCCTGCTCACTCGCTCCGGATGAGGCCCGCCGCCGGGGGAGCGCCGACGCTGGGCACATGACCGAGGCAACCATCCGGACGCAGCCCCCCGACCTGCTCGCCGAGGTACGTTCCCAGCCGTTCCCCTGGTGGGCCATGCTCGTCACCGGCGTGCTCGGCACGGCGTTCGGCGCCGCCGTGCTCGTCTGGCCCGACATCAGCCTGCGCATCATGGCGCTCCTCGTCGGCATCTGGCTGTTCATGAGCGGCGCCGCCTGGACCGTCGGCGCCTTCATCCCCGGCCGCGGCAAGAGCGCCGGCGAACACGTGCTCACCGGCATCGTCGGCATCGTGGTGCTGGTCGGCGGGCTCCTCTGCCTGCGCGACCTGGTCACCCGCCTCACCGTGCTGGCGCTGATCTTCGCGGTCACCTGGATCCTCAGCGGCATCGCCGAGGTCATCGCCGCCTATCGCACGACCGGCGTGCGCCGGGCCGGGCTGCTCGGCGTCGGCCTGCTGTCGATCGTGGCCGGGCTGATCCTGCTGTTCGCGCCCGGCCTGTCGCTGACCGCGCTGATCCTGCTCACCGGCATCAGCAGCATCGTGGTCGGTCTCGGCGAGATCGTCCTCGCGTTCTACCTGCGCCGCACGGCGTCCTGAGCGATGGGTGCCGCCGTGCGGGCGGCGGTCCTGGTCGCTCTCGGCTGGGTGGCCGCGTCCATCACCATCGCCGTCCTGCCCGGGATCAGCGCCCGGAGTGGCTGGGACGTGCTCGCGGTTGCGATCGTGGTCGGCCTGCTCGGCCTGGTCCTGCGCCCGGCCCTGGCCGGGCTGCTGACGTGGATCGGCTGGGCCGGGGTCGTGGTGGGCTGGCTCTTCGGCCAGGGGCTGCTGGTCTACCTGGCGCTGATCCTGTCGCCGGGCATCCACGTGGACGGGTACTGGCCGGCGTTCTGGGCCGCCTGGATCGCCGCCGCCCTGATGAGCCTCGGGCTGTGGCTGGTGACCGCGGGCCAGCCCGGCGTCGTCACCCGGCACCTGATCCGCGTCAACCGCCGGTTCCGGCGTGAGGTCACCCACGGCGACGTCCCGGGCGTCGTGATCATCCAGATCGACGGGCTTTCGGCGCCGCTCGCCCGCTGGGCGTCCGAGGCCGGCCATCTGCCCACGCTCAGCCGCTGGCTGCGCACCGGGCACACGCTGACCGAGTGGCACGCCCGGCTGCCGGCGACGACGCCGGCCAGCCAGGCCGGATTGCTGCACGGCGCCAGCGATCAGGTTCCGGCCTTCCGGTGGTACGAGAAGGAGCCCGGCCGCCTCATCGTGACCAACCGGCCCGCGGACGCCGCCCTGGTCGAGCAACGCTGCGCGGAGGGCCTGCTCACCGACGGCGGCGTGAGCATCAGCAACGTCTTCTCCGGCGGCGCGCCCACCTCGCTGCTGACGATGAGCACGATCCGTTCCGGGCGGGGCCCCGACCGCTACGTCACCGCCTATCTGCTCGACCCGTTCGGGCTGACCCGCTCGCTCGTGCTGACCGCCGGCGAGATGGTCAAGGAGCTCTACCAGGCCCGCCGCCGCCGGCTGCGCGGCGTGGAGCCGCGGATCGGCCGCGACTGGGGCTACGTGCTGCTGCGCGGCGCCACCAACGTGCTGCTGCGCCATCTCAACCTGGCCCTGATCGCCGAGCACGTCATGCGCGGGGCCCCCGCGATCTACTGCGACTTCGTCGACTACGACGAGATCGCCCACCACGCCGGGCCGTTCCGGCCCGAGGCCCTCGCGTCGCTCGAGGGCATCGACGCGGCGCTGGCCATCCTGGAGGAGGTGGCGGCGGCGGCGCCCCGGCCGTACGAGTTCGTGGTCCTCTCCGATCACGGCCAGAGCCAGGGGGCCACCTTCCTCCAGCGTTACGGCCTGCGCTTCGAGGACCTGGTCGGCCAGCTGACCACCCCGGGCGGGGTGGTCGCCCCCGAGGAGGACGAGCAGGAGGGCCGGGCCCGGGTGCTGCGGGCCGGGCTCACGCCTGCCGCCCGGCCCCGCGAGGAGGCGCTGATCGGCCGCCCGGAGATCGTCGTCGCCGCCTCGGGCAACCTCGCGCTCGTCTATCTGGCCCGGCTGCCCGGCCGGGTGAGCCTGGAGGAGATCGAGGAACGGCACCCGAAGCTCATCGACGGCCTGATCGCGCACCCCGGCGTCGGCTGGGTCATGGCCCGCTCGCGCCGCGACGGCCCGGTCGTGATCGGCCGCGGCGGCCGGCGGCTGCTCGACGGCGACCGCGTCGAGGGCGACGACCCGCTCGACGGCTTCGGCCCGTACGCCGCGGACGACCTGCGCCGCCACGACGGCCTCGCGCACACCGGCGACCTGCTGGTCAACAGCCTCTTCGACGCCGGGACCCAGGAGGTCGCGGCGTTCGAGGAGCTGATCGGCTGCCACGGCGGCCTCGGCGGCTGGCAGGACCGGCCGCTGCTGATCCACCCGCGGGACTGGCCCGCGCCCACCGAGCTGATCGGGGCGGACGCCGTGCACCGGCTGCTGCACCACCGGATCGACGAAAGGGAACCACCATGTGCCGCTGGCTCGCCTACTCCGGAACGCCCATCCGCCTCGACGAGGTCCTCGTCAAACCGCAGTACTCCCTGATCGACCAGAGCATGCACTCCAAGCTGGGAGTGGAGACGACGAACGGCGACGGGTTCGGCGTCGGCTGGTACCCGGTGGACGGACCGGCCGAGCCGGCCCTGTTCCGCGGCGTCGGCCCGGCCTGGAGCGACGCCAACCTGCGGGAGCTGGCCCACGCGACGTCCTCGCCGCTGTTCCTGGCCCACATCCGGGCCAGCACCGGCACGGCCGTGCAGCAGACCAACTGCCACCCGTTCCGGCACGAGAACTGGCTGTGGGTCCACAACGGCTCGATCCGCGACTTCGCGAAGCTCAAGCGCGACCTGGTGCTGGCCGTCGACCCCGACCTGTACCCGTCGCTGGCCGGCTCGACCGACTCCGAGGTCATGTTCCACCTGGCGCTGACCTACGGGCTGCGGGACCGGCCGATCGCGGCCGTCGAGCGGATGGCCGGCCTGATCGAGTCGGTGGCCCGGTCGCACGGCGTGCCGGATCCGCTGCAGATGACCGTGGCCACCACGGACGGCGACCGGATCTGGGGGTTCCGCTACTCGAGCGAGGGGCACAGCCGGTCGCTGTTCTACAGCACCGACATCTCGGCCCTGCACCAGCTCTACCCTGAGGACAAGCGGCTGCGCGGGCTCTCCGACGAGACCCGCCTGGTCGTCTCCGAACCGCTGGGCGACCTGGAGGGGGCCTGGCAGCCGGTGCCGGAGTCGAGCTGGGGCGTGATCCAGAAGGGCGAGGACGAGATGGGCCGATTCGAGCCGGCTCTACCGTGATTTGGCATGGGTTTTCCGCCGCGGAGAAAGCACTGCCTTGACGGTTCTCGTCGCGCACGTCTCCGATCTGCACCTGGGTGCGCACGATCCGCGGGCGGCGGCGGGGCTGGCCGCGGATGTGGTGGCGGCCCGGCCCGACCTGACCGTGGTCACGGGGGACCACACCATGCGGGCCCGCGACCGCGAGTTCCGGATGGCCCGGGAGCTGCTCGACCGGCTGCCCCAGCCGCAGCTGGTGGTGCTCGGCAACCATGATGTGCCGCTGCTGAGCCGGCGGCGCGTGCTCGATCCGTACGGCGCCTATCGAAGCTGGATCACCGGCGAGCTGGACCCGGTCCGCCGGGTACCGGGGCTGACCGCGCTGGGTCTCGGATCGATGCCGTGGTGGCGGTGGAAGAACGGCCGGCTGACCGGCCGCCAGGCCGCCCTGGCAGCCAAGGTGCTGGGCGGGGCCCCGGCTGGTGACGTGCGGCTGGTCGCCCTGCACCACCCACCGGGCGCCGGATGGCTGCCGGGCTGGGAGAGGCTGCGCCGCGCGGCCCGGCCCGACCTGGTGCTGGCCGGGCACACCCACGTGCCGCGGGTGCTGCCGATGGACGACTGCGTGGTCGTCGTGGCGGGGACGGCGACCAGCCACCGCATGCGCGGAGTTCCGCATTCGTGGAGCCTGATCTCGGTCTCACCCGGCGCCTTCGCGATCAGCGAGCGCTACCTCGACGACGGCGGCTGGTACACGGCCCGGGTGGTCGACGTGCCCCGGTTCAGTGCAGCAGTGTCTTGAGCACGACCAGGCCGGCGCCGAACATGCCGGCCACCAGCGTGGACACCACGCGCTCGTGCACCGTGAGCCGGCCGCCGGCGCCGATCCGCCAGCCCGCCATGCACAGCAGCACGGTCGTGGTGGCCAGCGACGCCAGCTCGGCGCTGATCAGCGACGCGCCGGTGATTTTCACGGCGAGCAGCACCAGCAGCGGCAGGACGGAGGCCGTCACCAGTTCCCAGCCGCTGGTCAGCTGCTTGCGCAGCGTGTGCCAGGTCGGGCGGTGGCCCTGGTGGATGCGTTCGGCCACGATCCGGGCGTACCGTTCGGCCGCCCAGTAGATGACCAGCGTGACGATCACCGCCGCGACGACCGCCCGCGCGGTCGCGGCGTGCCCGGCGACCAGCACACCCGCTCCGACGATGAGGCCGTAGATGCCGGAGGCGGTCGCTTCCTCGTTCTCGACCCGGAGCCGTCGGCTCAGCGGTATCCACGTGCGCGCCATGCCCCGAGCCTCGCCGCGACGCACCGATGGGGACTCATCCGGCGAGGGTGAACCCACGAACGGCCCCGCACAGGGATGCTGGATCACGTGCCGAACGAGTTGCGCCGCGTCACCGACCGCCTGGAGGGCCTGATGCTCTTCACCCTGGTCATGACCTTCCTGGCCGGCGCCCCGCTGCTGGGCTGGTGGGCGGGGCAGAGCGCCTATCGGACCGACCTGCGCGCGCAGCGCTGGGAGCAGGAGCACATCTTCCGGGCCGAGGCGGTGCTGCGCGGCGACCCGGTGCCGTCGGTCGGCGGGCGCACCGGCGCCACGCTGACCGCCCGGGCCACCTGGACCGCCCCGGACGGGACCCCGCGCGAGGGCGCGGTGCCGGTCACGCCGAACGACGCGGCCGGCGGCCGCGTCCCGATCTGGGTGGACGACCGGGGGACACCGCGGCAGCCGCCGCCGCAGCGGCAGCCCGCCTCGCAGGGCTTCATGGTCGGCGCCGCCGTCGTCCTGTGCGCGGCCGTGGCCACGGCCGGGCTGCACCGGATCGGGCGGGCCCTGCTCGACCGCCACCGCTACCGCAACTGGGAGCGGGAGTGGCTCGAGGTCGGCCCACGATGGAGCCGCGAGAGCCGCTGAGTCATGCGTCCCGGAGGATGCCGGGCACGCGCCGGAGCGGAACGCTCGGGACCATGGCTGTCCGCTTCTCCGCCTCGCTGAGGCGAGCACTCATCCCGTTCGCGCTGGCCCAGTTCATCTGCAGCTACGCCGGCTCCAACATGAACGTCATGATCAACGACATCAGCGAGGACCTGAACACCACGGTCTCCGGTGTCCAGGTCACCATCACGATCTTCCTGCTGGTGATGGCCGCGCTGATGATCCCGGGAGGCAAGCTGACCGACCGGTACGGGCGCAAACGCTGCCTGACCGTTGGCCTGCTCATCTACGCCGTGGGCGCCCTGCTGAGCGCGGCCGCGCCCGGCATCTGGGTGCTGGTGCTCGGCAACTCGATCCTGGAGGGCGTCGGCACCGCGCTGCTGATCCCGCCCGTCTACATCCTGACCACGCTGCTGTTCACCGACATGGCGTCGCGGGCCAAGGCGTTCGGCGCGATCAGCGCGATGGGCGGCATCGGCGCCGCCACCGGCCCGCTGATCGGCGGCTTCATCACCTCGTTCTTCAGCTGGCGGGTCGCCTTCCTGTTCCAGGCGGCCATCGTCATCCTGATCGCCGTGCTGTCGCGCCGGTGGGTCACCGACCCGCTGCCGGCCGACCCGAACATGCCGTTCGACGTCCGCGGGTCGATCACCTCGGCCCTCGGCCTGGTCCTGATCGTCAGCGGCATCCTGGCCGCCGACAAGAATCTGGCGCTCTGCGCCGGCATGGTGGTCGCCGGCATCCTCGTGCTCGCCTGGTTCTTCGTCTCGGTCCGGGCCCGTGAGCGCGCGGGCAAACCGGTGCTGCTCGAGATGGTGCTGTTCAAGAACCGCACGGCCAACCTCGGCATGATCACCCAGAACCTCCAGTGGCTCATGCTGATGGGCACGTCCTTCGTGGTCTCGGCGTACCTCCAGGTCGTCCGCGGCTACAACGCGATCGAGACCGGCGCCATCTTCACGGCGACCACGGCCGGGCTGCTGCTGTCCTCGCTCGGCGCCGAGCGGTTCGCCCGCCGGCGCACCCAGCGGACGCTGATCGTGGCCGGCTTCGCCATCGCGGTGCTGGGCATCGCCATCCTGGTGCCGATGGTCAGCACCATCGGCGGCCCGTGGGCGTTCGTGCCCGGCCTGTTCGTCAGCGGCTTCGGGCTGGGCCTCATGCTCACCCCGTCGGTGAACGTGGTGCAGTCCGCGTTCGGCGAGGACCTCCAGGGCGAGATCTCCGGCCTGTCGCGCAGCGTGTCCAACCTCGGCTCGTCGCTGGGCGGCGCGATCGCCGGCACCATCCTGGTGGCCGGGCTGGCGGCCACACCGGGCCGGAACTACGCCCTGGCGATGATCGCGGTGGCGGTGGCCGGGGTCATCGGCCTGGCGGCGGCGCTGGCGCTGCCCCGGGGACGTGTTGCCGTGTGACGACGCGGTCGTACGGGCCGCGCTCCTGCTCGCGGGCCAGCAGCTCCAGAGCTCGGGCGTCGGCCTGCGTGGGGCGCGCGGGGTCGAGGGCCCGTGGCCACAGGCGCGCGTAGCGGACGGCGGCCGCCTCCGCCGCGTACACCAGGATGTTGCTCAGCAGATAGAGCAGGGTGAACGCGGCGGCGACGGTGGCGAAGGCGCCGTAGACCGGGCCGGCCCGGCGGACCATGCCGGGCAGCACGTTCGCGCTCAGGCCGAGCACGAGCGCGATCGCCACGCCGCCGCACGCCGCCGCCGGCCACAGCGCCCGCAGCGGGGCCGGGCGGGCCAGCAGCAGTTTGGTCACCGCGATCAGGGTGAGACCGGCGACGATCGCGCTGCCGGCCAGCGCCACGGTGGCCGTCGCGGCCGAGGCGGCGGTGCCGACCAGCACCACCAGCAGGGCGGCGAAGACCCGCAGCAGCCAGGAGACGACGCCGTGCCGCTCGCGGAACGGCACCGCGGCCAGGTGGTTCAGCGTCCGGTAGGCCGAGAAGACCACGCCCGCGCCGGTGAACACCAAAGTGCAGACGCCGACGACCAGGGCGGCGTACGACGAGGGAAGCTCTCGTTGAATGTCGTCGCTCAGCGCCGGCGGCACGATGGCCTCGATCAGCTCCTCCAGCAGATCGGGGCGCCCGGCCAGCAGCTGGGTCAGCACCGCAACGCCGAGCAGCAGCAGCGGGAACAGGCTGAGGAAGCCGTAGTAGGTGATCAGGGCGGCCTCCCGCCCGCCGCCGTCGTCCAGATATTTGCGGACGACGGCGTGCGGGAAACCCAGGACGGAGTGCCGCCGCTGGAGGTCGTCGAGGCGGCGGAACAGATCACCGGGGGTCAGCAGGTCCCCTTCAGCGCGTCGACCAGGTTCTGCCCGGCCGTGCGGACCTCGTTGACCGCGGCCCGTACGGCGCCGAGGTCGGCCGGCCGGCCCTGCAGGGCCGTGCCGAGCTGATCGGCCGCCGTCCGCAGCGCGTCGGCCTGCGGCTTGAACTGCGCCTGCGCGTCCGTGACGACCTGGCCCAGCTCGTCGCGCAGCTGGGTCAGCAGGGTCCGCATCTGGGTGACGCCGGTCTGTGACACATTGGTCTCGCGGATGTGGTTCACCGTGTTCTGCGCGGCGGCGACGCTCTCGCACACGGCCGGGGTCCCGCCCGCGGACGCGGAAGTGTCGGAGCAACCGGCCAGGACGCCGAGGAACAGCAGCAAAATCACGAGTCGCTTCATTACTGGAACGATCCGCCACCGGGGCCGCGCCCTCCTCGCCCGCGCGGGATGAGGCGACCCGTGGGACACCCGCCCGACGATGGGGCATGGCGATCGGACCGGTTCAGCTCATCGTGCTGGGGTTCAGGCGACCCGACTTCCACGGCGAGATCATCGAGGAGCTCGAGCGGGTGCGGCGGTCCGGGGCGGTACGGCTGATCGACGCGCTCGCCGTCTACAAGAGCGCCGGCGGCGAGATCGGGGTCGAGCACCTGAGCGATCTCACCACCGCGGAGGCGATCGAGCTCGGCAGCCGGATCGGCGCCCTGGTCGGACTGGACATCGAGGGGGAGCCGGGCATGGTGGCCGGCGGCGCCGGCCCCGCCGCCGGTGACGACGCCTGGGACGTGATCGGGGAGATCCCGGACGACAGCGCGGCCGCCCTGATCCTGCTCGAGCACCACTGGGCCGCGCCGCTGGGCGACGCCGTCGCCCGGGCCGGCGGTTTCCGGCTCTCGGACGGCTTCATCAGCCCGGCCGACCTGGTCGAGGTCGGCCTGCTCAGCGCCGAGGAGGCGCTCCCCGTGCTCGGATCGCGCCGGATGGCCGGGCGGACCGGCCGGCGGACGGCCCGCCGGGTCAGCCGACGGGTGGCTCGCCGCCGGTGAACGCCATCCGGCGCAGGCGCGCCCAGTCCAGGTCCGGCCGGGCCGGGGGTACGCCCGGCCGGTGCCTGGGCACCCGCACGCGCAACGCGCCCGGGCGGATCGTGCAGCGCACCGGTGTGGCCAGCACCAGCGCCTCACCGTCGACGCCGACCGGCAGCTCGGCCGCGTCGGCGTCGACCACGGCCTCGGTCACCTCGCTGACCGCCACCGACCGGGCCCGGCCGCCCGCGCTGATCAGGTTGACCGCGCCGAGCGCGCCCTGCACGGTCACCGCCAGCACGCCGAGCACGCCCCGGTCGAGGCGGGCCCGCCGGCCCGAGCCGCTCGCGTACGGGTTGTTGCTGACCAGCACCGCCTGCGGGCCGCTGCGCGTGCTCCCGTCGGTGATCAGGCGCAGCGGGCGCTCCTCGGTCAGCACCGCCGGCAGCAGGTCCAGGGCGGTGCCGATCTTGTTGTCGCGGTAGGCCGGGCTCTGCACGATCTCGGCGTACGCCCCGAACGAGGCGTTGTTGACGAAGATCCGGTCGCCGATCACGCCGAGGTCGATGCGCACCTCGACGCCGTCGGTCAGCGCGTCCAGGCAGGTGGCCGGGTCCTCGCGGTCCAGGCCCAGATCGAGGGCGAAGTGGTTGCGGGTGCCGGCCGAGATGACCAGGAACGGCAGGCCGTGCTCGGCGGCGATCCCGGCCACCAGGGCCTGGGTGCCGTCGCCGCCGGCCACGCCGAGCAGGTCGGCGCCGTCGCGGACCGCCTGCCGGGCGACGTCGGCCACGTTCACGTTCGCGCCGTCCAGCAGATAGACCTCGGCGCCGAGGGCGCGGGCCCGTTCGGCCAGGTGGAAGCGGTCGACCTTGCCGCCGCCGGAGCGCGGATTCATGATCAGGTACGGCTTGCGGGGCGGCGCCGACTCGTACTCCTCGGGCTCCTGATGTGCCGCCGTCAGCGCCCGCCGCCCGGCCGCGACCGCGCCCGCCCAGAGCAGTCCGAACAGGACGACCACCCAGACCAGGCTGGCCCGCGCGAACAGCACGGCCACGGTCAGCGGCGCCAGCACCACGACGGCGCCGGCCAGCCAGCGCAGCACCCCGTGATGGGTGAGGAACCACCAGGCGGCGGCCAGGCCGATCGCCACCCCGATGACCCCGGTGATCAGCAGCGCGAGGCTGCCACGGATCCCCGCCGCGGCGAGGACGAGTATTCCGGCGGCCGCGATCAGGACGAAGGCGAGCCGCGCCAGCCAGCGTTCCGTCATGCTCCCAGCCTGTTCGGCGACCGGGCGCCACACCTCATACCAGCGGGATGAGGTGTGGCGGGACGTGCCGGGGGAGCGTCTTGCTCAGCCTCACTGAGAGAAGGGACCCCCGCCGTGCCGACCAAACCCTTACGGCACCCCGCCGAGATCCCCATGTTCGTGTTCATGGTGATCCTCAACGTGATCATCATCTGGGCCATCGTGCAGGCCGCGATCACGTTGCCGTTCCTGCCCGACCGGATCCGCGAGTCGGGCTGGGGCACGACGGTGCGCTCCGCCTTCATCGCGCTGCTGTTGTTCGTACCGGCCCTCGTGGTGATCCGCGAGACGCAGCGGGCCTCCATCCGCGGCGGCGCCGTCGAGCTCAACCCGCGGCAGTACCCGGACCTCTACGCGATCGTGGACGAGTTCGCCCACAAGCTCGCCCTGCCCCGCCGGCCCAGCATCTACCTGGCCAACGGCAACGGCACCCTCAACGCCTTCGCCGCGCAGGCCACCGGCCACGACTACGTGGTCATCGCCAACGAGCTGTTCGTCAATCTGCACAACGGGAACCGGGCCGGGCTGCGGTTCATCCTCGGGCACGAGGTCGGGCACATCAAACTGCACCACGTCTCGCTGTGGTACCAGCTGGCCGTCGCCTACTCCGAGCGCATCCCCATCCTCGGGCCGACCCTGTCGCGGCTGCGGGAGTACTCGTGCGACCGGCACGGCGCCCACCTGTGCCCGGACGGGGCGACCGGGCTCGTGCTGCTGGCCGGCGGCCGCTACACCGAGAACACCGTGGACATCCCCGAGCTGGTCCGCCAGGGCAAGCGGCTGCACGGATTCTGGGTCGGGCTGGCCCAGCTGCCGATGTCGCACCCGTTCACGGTCCGGCGCCTGGAACGGCTCGTCGCGCTCGGCCTGCTGCGGTCATCCGCAACGGATGACGTGCGGGTGGGCCACCCGGTAACAGGCTGATCGTCATGGATCTCGACAAGGTTTTCGAGAAGCAGGCGCAGGAGAAGGCTCTGCGCCTCTGGCAGGTCGAGCTGCTCAAGCTCCAGAAGCACCTCGAGATCCAGGACCTGCGGATGATCGTGCTCTTCGAGGGCCGCGACGCCGCCGGCAAGGGCGGGGCGATCCGCCGGGTGACCCGCTTCATGAACGAGAAGCGCTATCGGGTGGTCGCGCTCGGCCGGCCCACCGAGGAGCAGCGCTCGCAGTGGTACTACCAGCGCTACGTGGCCCAGTTCCCGGCCGGCGGGGAGATGGTCCTGTTCGACCGCAGCTGGTACAACCGCGCGATGGTCGAGCAGGTCTTCGGATTCTGCACGCCCAAGGAGTACATGGACTTCCTCGACGGCGTCACCGGTTTCGAGAAGGACCTCGTCCGCACCGGGACCATCCTGGTCAAGCTCTACTACAGCGTGACCCGCGAGGAGCAGGCCCGCCGCTTCGAACGCCGCCGCACCGATCCGCTTCGGCAGTGGAAGCTCAGCGAGATCGACCTGCAGGCGCAGGACCGCTGGGACGACTTCACCAACCGCAAGTACGACATGTTGCGGCGCACCGGGACGGCGGCGGCGCCCTGGACCATCGTGCGCTCGAACGACAAGCAGAAGGCGCGCCTGAACACCATGAAAGTGATCCTCAACGCCGTCGACTACAAGCACCGCGCTCCCGACCTCGACTTCACGCCGGATCCGCGGATCGTCGTGCCGGGCGACGAGGAGGTCGCCCTCATGGAGGGAGGCACATGGTCATGACCGACGCGACATATCAGGTCAGGGTCTCCGGGGTGATCCCCGAGGAGCTCCTGGAGGAGCTGCGCGACCTCACGGTCAGCGTGGAGCCGCCGGAGACGATCCTGCACGGCTCCCTGCCCGACCAGTCGGCGGTGGTGGGGCTGATCTCCCGCATTCACGGCCTCGGGCTCCGCCTCATCGAAGTCCGGCGCATTCCACCTTCGCAAGATTCCTGATTGGGGACGGGCATGTCCGAGACACAGGCAAGGTCCAACTACGTGGCCGACGAGGCGTACACCGCACCCCGCCGCCGCACCGCCGAGCCGACCGCCTGGGTCGGTGTGGTCATCTTCGCCGCCGTGATGCTCATGCTCATGGGCGGTTTCCAGATCATGGAGGGCATCGTCGCGATCGTCCGTGACGACTACTTCCTGACCACCAGCAGCGGCCTCGTGCTCACCCTCGACTACACCGCGTGGGGCTGGACGCACCTGATCATCGGCCTCATCGCGGTCGGCACCGGCATCGGCATCTTCGCCGGCCAGATGTGGGCCCGCGTGGTCGGCATCGTGATCGCCTGCCTGAGCGCCCTGGCCAACGCGGCGTTCCTGCCGGCCTACCCGATCTGGTGCGCCATCCTCATCGCGATCGACGTCCTGATCATCTACGCGCTCGCGGTGCACGGCCGCGAGGTCAAGTGAGCGTTGCCGTGTCGCGCTCGCTCAACTGGCTGAGGCTGGCCGGCGGCGTCCTGGCCATCGTGCTCGGTATCGTCGCGTTCTCCTGGCCCGAGGCCACCCTCAAGGTCGTGGCGTTCCTGTTCGGCCTCAACCTGCTGATCGCGGGCGTCGTCCGCACGGTGGCGCTGCTGATGAGCCCCGGGTACCCGGTCCTGAACCGGGTGCTCGGGATCATCCTGGGTGTGCTGACCGCCCTGCTCGGCATCCTGTGCATGCGCAACGTCATCGCCTCGCTGGGCATCCTGCTGCTGATCGTCGCCCTGGGCTGGATGCTCGACGGCCTGGCCGAGATCTTCTCCGCCGTCGGCAGCGGGGAGCCGGGCGGAAGCTGGCGCATCGGCCTGGGCATCGCCGTCGTGCTGGCCTCGGTGGCGCTCCTGGTCTGGCCGGGCATCGGACTGTCGGCTTTCCTGTTCTTCGGCGCCACGGTACTGATCTTCGTCGGGATCTGCCTTATCTTCGTAGCCATCGCACGGATGCGGGTCCGGCCGGCATAGGGGAGACGGTGGTTGATGTCGATGTCCGGGAACGGCGTGTCCCGGCGATGCTCGCTCTCGTCTCGGCCGGCTATTTCCTGAGCGTCTGGGCCTGGGGTCTGCTGGGCCCGCTGGCGCCCCGGCTGCGCCACGAGGCCGGGCTGACCGGCGTCGAGCAGGCGCTGATCGTGGCGGTGCCGGTGCTGGTCGGCTGCCTGGGCCGGGCGCCGGTGGGCGCGCTGGCCGACCGGTTCGGCGGCCGGATCGTGGTGCTGGCCGTGACCGGCCTGGCCGCGGCCGCCCTGACCGGGCTCGCCGCCGGCGGCTACCGGTCGCTGCCCGGCCTGCTCATCGGCGGCGCGTTGCTGGGCTGCGCGGGCACCATGTTCGCGGCGGGGGTGCAACTGGTCAGCCGATGGTTCCCCGGCGCGGGCCGGGGCGTGGCCATGGGTGTGCTCGGGATGGGCGTGTGCGGCAGCGCGGCCGGCGGGCTGACCGCGGTGCGCTGGGCCGACGCCCACGGCATCGCCTTTCCCTTCCTGATCAGCGCCGCCCTGCTCGTGGCCGGTGCCGTCGTCATCGGGGCCGGGGTCCGCGACGCGCCGGGCGGCCCGGCCCGCCCGGCGCCGGGCCGGCTCGCGGCGGCGCTGCGCCTGCCGATCACCTGGCGGGCCGGCGCCTGGTATTCGGTGCAGTTCGGGCTGTTCGTCGCGTTCTCCGTCTACCTGCCGGTCTACCTGGGCGACGCCTACGGTCTGGACGCGGCCCGGGCCGGGCTGTGGATGGCCGGGGTCGTGGTCCTCGCGATGCTCGCCCGCCCGCTTGGCGGGTGGCTGGCCGACCGCGTCGGCGCCGCCCGGCCGCTCGCCGCCGGGCTGGCGGCGCTGGCCGCCGCGGCCACCGTGCAGGCTTTCACCCCGCCCCTGGCGATCGTGGGCGGGCTGACCCTGCCGGTGATGGCGATCGCGCTCGGCGTGGCCAGCTCGGCCACGCTCGTGCGGGTCGCCGGCGCGGCCGGCGCGGCCATGGTCGGCCTGGTGACCGGTCTGGTGACCGCCGCGGCCGGCTTGGCCGGGTTCGCCACGCCACTGATCATGGCGTTCTCGTATTCCGCGACCGGCGGGCACGGGCCGGCGGTCGCGGTGCTGGCGGCCGCCGCCGGCGTGGCCGCGTGGAGCGCGCGATGACGGAGCCGGGCCGCGGGCTTCTGGTCGAGGCCAAGACGGCCCGTCCGCGGATGGTGCGCGCGGCCGTGCCCCGCCCGCAGCTGAGCGGCCTGCTCGAGGCCGCCACCGGCAAGCCGGTGACGCTGGTCTGCGCGGGCGCCGGATGGGGCAAGACGACGGCGGTGTCGTCCTGGGCGCAGGACCGGCGCGCGCCGGTGGCCTGGCTCAGCGTCGACGCGCACGACAACGATCCGCAGCTGTTCTGGGCCTACGTGCTCGCGGCGCTGCGGGTGGCCGGGGCCGTGACCGCCTCGAATCCCCTGGCCGACCTCGGTTCCGTGCCGTCCGACGAGCTCGAGCGCGCGGCCCGGCTCGTCGCCGGTTTCGCCCGGCTGCCGGCCGGCACGGTGCTGGTGATCGACGACGTGAACGAGATCGACGACGCCGACGTGCTGCGGGAGCTGGCGGCGGTGCTCGGGCGCCTGCCGCCGGCGCTGCGGGTCGTGCTGGTCGGCCGTTCCGAGCCGCCGCTGCGGCTGCACCGGCTGCGCGCCGCCGGTCACCTGGCCGAGATCCGCACCGAACATCTGGCCTTCTCCCACGACGAGGCGTCGGAGCTGGTCGCCGGGCACGGGCTCGACCTGTCCGGCGAGGACGTGCACCTGCTCGTCGGCCGGACCGAGGGCTGGCCGGCCGGCCTGCAACTGGGCGCCGCCTTCCTGTACAGCGGGCACGGCGACGGCACCGTGGCCGAGTTCGCGGGCGACGTGCGAGCCGTCGACGACTATCTGGGCGAGGAGGTGCTGGCCGACCGGAGCCGGCGCGAGCGGCGCTTCCTGCTGCGCACCAGCATCTGCGACCACCTCTGCGGCGGGCTGGCCGACGCGATCACCCTCGGCGCCGACGGCCAGCGCATTTTGGAGGAGCTGGAGCACGGCAACGACTTCGTCGTACGCCTGGGCGCGAAACCGCTGTGGTTCCGCTATCACCATCTGATGCGCGACATGCTGCGCCATCGTCTCCAGCTGGAGACGCCGTCGGCGATCCCCGAACTGCACCGCCGCGCCGCGCGCTGGCACGCCGCCAACAACTCGGTCCTGGAGGCGCTGGCCCACGCCGTGTCGGCCCACGACTGGGCGCACGTCGGGCTGCTGGCCACCACCGAGGCCGGCCCGCTGATGGTCTCGGCCCACCGCCCGGCCCTGGTCCGGATCCTGCGTGAGGTCCCGCCGGACCGGCTCGGCTCCACACCGGAGCTGATGATCTGCGCCGCCCTGCTGCTGTTCCACACCGGCGACTACGACGCCATCCCGGCCCGGCTCGAAGCCGCCCGGGCCCAGCTCGGCGCCCGGCCGGGCGCGGACCGGGAACCGATCGAGATCATGTCCCGCACGCTGCAACTGGCGGCGGACCGGGTGACCGGCGACATGCCGGCCCTCATCGAGGGCGCCGGCCGTCTGCTCGAGATCCTCGGCGCCGCCCGCTCGGCCGCCGCGCCCGCCCTCGCCCAGAACAGGGCCATCGCCCTGAACAACCGGGGCCTGGCGCTGCTCTGGAGCGGCGACCTCGACGAGGCCGAACGCGACCTGTGGGCCGCCTCGAACGCGGCCCGCGCCGCCGGCGTCGAGCTCGCCGAGATCAACGCGGTCGGGCACCTCGCCCTGCTGCAGGCGATGGCCGGATCGGTCCACGAGGCCGACGGGCTGTCCGGCAGCGCCGTGGCGCTGGCCGATCGCCGTGGCTGGCGGTACGCGCTGCAGACCGTGGCCGCCCACCTCGCGCAGGCCCTGGTCCGGCTGGCCGGAAACGACCTCGAAGGCGCCGGCCGTGCCGTCCGGGACGGCCTGCGGGCCCACCTCAGCGACCCCGAGGCGGCCCAGCGGCTGGTTCTGCTCGGCGTGCGGGCGCGCCTGGCCACCGCCCGCGGCGCGTTCGCCGAGGCCCGGGACCACCTCGGCGAGGCGCGCCGCGACCGGCCGGCCCGGCTGCGGGCGCCGGCCATCGACCGGTGGCTGGCCCTCGCCGAGTGGCAACTGGACCTGGCGGCCGGCCGGCCCGGACCGGCCGAGGGCCGGCCCGGCGACGCCGAACAGGTCTGTACGGCCCGCGCCCACTATCTCCAGGGCCGGCACCGCGCCGCCGAGGAGATCCTCGCGGCCACCACCGTGGACAACCGGTCCACGCTCACCCGCGTCGAGGCGGGCATCGTGGGCGCCCAGGTGGCCGCCGCGCGCGGCCACGGCGTCCGCGCGGCCGACCTGCTCGCGGCGACGGTGACCCTGGCCGCCCGCGAGGGCATCCGGCGGCCGTTCCACGCCATGGCCGACGCCCGGCTCGACGGCCTGCTGCAACGGCTCCAGCTGTTCCATCCGGACGAGTTCCCGGCCGAGCTCGTCGCCGAGCTGCGCGTACCGGGCGGCGACCCGGCCGGGAAACCGCCCGCCGAGACCCTCAGCGAGCGCGAGACCGAGGTCCTGCGCTATCTGACCACCATGCTCACGGCGGCCGAGATCGCCCAGGATCTCGGCGTTTCGGTCAGCACGGTGAAGGCGCACATGCGCTCGGTCTACCGCAAGCTCGGCGCCGCCCGGCGCACCGAGGCAGTCCTCATCGCCCGCCGCACCGGCGTGCTGTGACGGTCATCCACGCCGGGTGAGGCGCGGCGCTCCGGGCCGCCCGACCATGGCGTTCATGACAGATGAGGCTTCGTCGCGACCCGGTCTCCAGGTCGGGCCGACCAGCGAGTTCACCCTGTTCTTCGACGTACGCCCGGGGCACGGCCCGGCCCTGCGGCAGGCCCTGCGCGAGCTGCAGGAGGCACCCGGATATCGCCCCGGCGACTACGGCCTGCCGATCGCGACCATCCACGAGGCGCGGTTCGTGCCGTTCGACGACGACACGCGGCTGTTGTTCGCGACGAGCTTCGACGGGCCCTGGGACTCCTACATGGACGACTTCGCCGCCAAGCCGTTGCGGCTGTTCGACGCGATCTTCCGGCACGTCGTGGGCTACGAGGGGCTGCCCGACCTCGAGTCGGTCAAGAAGTTCGTGCTCAGCGCCCAGGTCTCGGCCGGCGGTTATGCCCGCAACTACGGCGGCACGGTCAAGGAGATCCGCAAGGCCGAGCGGGTGAACACCGCGTTCCAGCAGGTGCTCGACGACCCGGCGGCGGCCGATGCCCTCGGCGCGCCCGCGCTGGCGCCGCTGCTGGCCGAAGCCGCCGACTGAGCCGGCGCATGTCCGACCACATCTCAGGCCCGCGCGCGCTCGCCGAGCCCATCGCCGACATCACCGACGTCTACGCGTTCCCCAGCCCGGAGACGCCGGGGCATCTCGTCCTGGTGGTCAACACGCTGCCGTTCGCGCCGTTCGGCGCCCGCCACTCCGACGGGATCGTCTACCGGTTCCGGCTCCGGCCGCTCGCCTCGGACGGCGCGGTGCTGGATCCGGAGTACGTGTTCGACACCGTCTTCCCCTCCGAGGGGGAGGGCGTCTGCCGGACGCCCGCGGGGGAGGAGGTGACCTTTCCGGTCGACGACCCCAAAGGCGGGACCGGCGGCGGCGTACGGGTGTTCGCCGGCCCTCGCTGGGATCCGTTCATCCTCGACGCCCCGGCCGCCCTGCGCACGGTCGCCACCGGCCGGCTCGCCTTCACCGACCCCGCCTCGATCTATCTGGACGGCAAGAACGTCCTCAGCATCGTGATCGAGGCCGACTGCGCCCGCCTGCTCGGCGACCACGCCCTGGTCGGCGTCGTCGCCGAGACCCTGACCCGTGGCCGGCTCACCGTGCGCATCGAGCGCACCGGCCGGCCCGAGGTCAAGAACCTGCTGCTCGGCCCGAAACAGTTCGACCAGGTCAACCGCGATCTGGAGATCCGCGACCTGTACAACATGGAGGACGCGTATCACCTGGCCGACGGCTACCTCGGCGCCTACCGGGCCCGCCTCGACGCCAACCTCGCGTTCTGGGACGGGCTCGACGGCAAGGTGGACTGGCCGCCCGGCCCCGGCGGGCGCCACCCGCTGACCGGCCTCGTGCTGGCCGATCGCCTCGTCGTCGACGTCCGGAAGCCGTACCGGGAGACCGGGACCTTCCTCGAGATCGAGCGGGCGATGCTGGCCGGGCGCCCGCACAGCACCTGTGGTGGGCGGGCGCTCAACGACGACGTGATGGACACCCTGTTCACCTTCCTGATCAATGCCGGGTCGGGCCCGGTGATCCGTGACGGCGTCGACCGGTCGTCCCGGCCGGCCGGGCGCGTCTTCCCCTATCTGTCCGAGCCGAACCCCGACCCGCCCCCGCCGCCGGCCCACCACTAGGACGGTCATGGACCTCGACCTCGACGACATCCAAGCCGGCGCGCTGCACGAACGGCCGTCCCCGTACGTCGGGACGTACGTGCTGCTGCGCGTCGACGACCGGCGTGACGGGCGGAACCTGATCCGGCGGCTCCTCCCGCTGCTGTCACCGGCCCGCGCCGTCCCGCACCGCACCCCGGCGGCCTGGCTCACCGTCGCTTTCACCTATCGCGGCCTGGAAGCGCTCGGCGTGCCCCCGGAGTCGCTGGACAGCTTCGCCCCCGAGTTCCGCCAGGGCATGGCCGCCCGCGCCGCGATCCTGGGCGACGTCGGCGACAGCGCGCCGGAGAACTGGGAGCCGCCGCTCGGCGGCCCGGACGTGCACATCGCCCTGGCCACCCTCGCCCCCGACCAGGCCGGTCTCGACGAGCTGGTCGCCGGGGCGCGCCGGGCCCAGGAGGAGTTCCCCGGCGTCCGGGTGGTCTGGCGGCAGGACTGCTACCAGCTGCCGAGCGGGCGCACGTCGTTCGGCTTCAAGGACGGCATCGGGCAGCCGGCCGTCGAGGGCGCCGGCGAGCGTCCCGGCGAGACACCGTTGAAGGCCGGCGAGATCCTGTTGGGCTACCCGGACGAGACGGGCGGGACGCCGCCCGCGCCCGTGCCGGACGTCCTCGGGCGCAACGGCACCTACGTCGTCTTCCGCAAGCTGCACACCCGGGTCGCCGCCTATCGCCGCTATCTGCGTGATCGCGCCGCCGACCGGAGCGAGGAGGCGCTGCTCGGGGCCAAGATGGTGGGCCGATGGCCGAGCGGGGCCCCGCTCGCCCTCGCGCCGGACGCGGACGACCCCGGGCTCGGCGCGGATCCCGGGCGCAACAACGATTTCCGGTACGGCGACGACCGGCGAGGCCTCAAGTGCCCGGCCGGGGCGCACGCGCGCCGGGCCAACCCCCGCGACGCCCTCGACCACGAGGGCGTGGTCGACGTCCGGCTGCACCGGATGATCCGGCGGGGCACCAGCTACGGGCCGCCGCTGCCGGACGGGGTGCTCGAGGACGACGGGGCCGACCGGGGGATCATCTTCGTCTTCGCCGGCGCCCACCCGCACCGGCAGTTCGAGTTCGTCAAGACGCAGTGGCTCAACGACGGCATCTTCATCGGCGCCCCGGCCGAGAGCGATCCGCTCGTGGGCCGGGGCGGCGACTTCACCGTCCCGCGGCAGCCGATCCGCCGCCGGCTGCGCGAGGTGCCCCCGTTCGTCGTGACCCGCGGCGGCGAGTACTGCTTCGCGCCCGGCCTGAGCGGCCTGCGATGGATCGCCGACCTTGAGGAGAGGCCATGACCCCCACCGACCGCTGGAAGACCCTCGACTTCGGCCCGCCCGCCCCGGACGGCGGCGATCCGGCCGACTCCGTCCGGCTCGACTACGTCTCCGGCGGCGCCATCGCTGTCATCACCCTGAACCGGCCCGGCGCCGACAACGCGATCAGCACCGAGATGGGCGCCCGGCTCACCGAGGTCCTCGAGACGATCGCGGTCGAGCCGGCGGTCCGCGTCGCGATCCTCACCGGCGCCGGTCAGCGCGCCTTCTCGGTCGGCAGCGACCTGCGGCAGCGCCGGAGCATGACCAAGCAGCAGTGGCTGCGCCAGCGCCAGGACTTCGACCGCACCCTCTACACGCTGCGGCAGCTCCGCAAGCCGATCTTCGCGGCGGTCAACGGGATCGCCTACGGTGGCGGCTCCGAGATCGCGCAGAGCACCGACTTCATCATCGCCGCCGAGAACGCCACCTTCGGCCAGCCCGAGGCGATGATCGGCCTGTCGGCCGGCGGCGGCTCGCCGGCTCTGCTGCCCCGGCTGCTCCCGCCCGGCCGGGCCCTGCAGATGCTGATGACCGGCGAACCGATCACCGCCGGCGAGGCGTACCGGCTGGGCCTGGTCACCGAGGTCCATCCGCCGGGCGACCTGATGCCGGCCGCGATGCGCATCGCCGAGCGGATCGCGAGCAACTCACCGACCGCGGTGCAGGCGGTCAAGCGGGCCGTACGCCTGGGCGAGGGCCAGCCGATCGAACAGGCCATCGCGATCATGATGGAGGCCCACTGGCGCTCGGCCGTGCACCCCGACCGGGCCGAGGGCATCGGCGCGTTCAACGACAACCGTGACCCGCACTTCCAGGACGCCGACTACTGAGCCCGGAGGGCCACCATGACGATCACCGACGCCATCGCCCGCAACCGCGCCTCCCTCACCATGATCAAAGAGGAGCCGTTCAACGCCGAGGCCCCGCACGCGGGCCTGACCGGCGACATCACCCCGACGGCCGATCATTACGTACGCAGCAACTTCACCCTCCCGGACCACGACGGAACCCTCCACGTGGGCGGGGCGGTGGCGCACCAGCAGACCCTCACGGCCGACGATCTGAGGGCTCTGCCCGCCGTGGAACAGGCGGTCACCCTGGAATGCGCGGGCAACGGCCGCCTCGACATGCGGCCCCTGCCGACCGGCGAGCCGTGGGGCGGATACGCGGTCTCCACCGCCCGCTGGAAGGGCGCCCGCCTGGCCGACGTGCTGGCGCGCGTGAACCCCGCGGCGGCCGGTGTGGAACTGCGCTGCGAGGGAGCCGACCACGGCAAGTACCACCTGGCGTCGGTGCTCGAGCCGGCCGACGCCGAGCTGACCTTCGTCCGCTCGCTTCCCCTGTCGCACACCGCCGAGGCCTTCATCGCGTACGAGATGAACGGCGAGCCCCTCGAGCCCGACCACGGCGCGCCGTTCCGGCTGATCGTCCCGCACTGGTACGCGGTCGCCTCGGTCAAGTGGCTGCACCGCCTCGACGTGGTCACCGAGCCGTTCCACGGCGAGTTCCAGACCGGCCACTACATCTACGAGTGGGCCGACCGCCCGCACGAGCCGGTCACGGTGATGCGCGTCCGGGCCCGGATCACCGACCCGGCCCCCGCCACGACGATCCCGGCCGGCACCTACACGATCCGCGGCAAGGCGTGGTCCGGCGCCGGCCCGATCACGGAGGTCGGCCTGAGCTTCACGGGCGCCAGCGCCTGGGAGCCGGCCACGGTCGAGCCGGCGAAGGGCCCGTACCAGTGGCAGGACTGGAGTTTCCGCTGGGAGGCCACCCCTGGCCGGCACAGCCTGCGGGCGCGGGCCCGCGACGTTGCCGGCAACGTGCAGCCCGAGGTCCCACCGTGGAACCGCCTCGGCTACGGCAACAACGCGGTCGAGCTCTCCTGGGTGGACGTGCGCTGACCCAAGCGTTCAGGAGACGCCGAACTCGTCCCTCATGAGCTTGGCCACGGGTGAGTCGGGGCGCCGGCGGGGGACGCCGTCGACGGTCACGTCGACCACCTCGTCGAAGAAGGCGACCAGGCCGGCCAGGGGTGCGGCGTCGGGCAGCGGGTCCGGGTAGGTCCAGGCCAGGTTCTCGCCGACCGTGAAGGACAGGTAGGTGGCTCGGCCCTTGTACGGGCAGGCCGTCACCATGTCGCTGGGGGCGGGCTCCGCCTTGAGGTCCTCGCGGGGCAGGTAGAAGCGCGGGTGCACCTTCGTCTCGAACACGAGGGTGGGGGTGTGTGACTCGGCCAGCAGCACGCCGTCGCGTTCGACGCGGACGTGGCGGGTGCTGCGCCGGGCGTCGACGCGGGAGAACGGGTCCCGTGGATGTGAGAAGACCGGCTCGTCCTCCTCCGTCCACTCGAACGCGCCGAAGTCGAGCACGAGGTGACCGGTGAGGTCGGGGTCGGCGGGGCGGAACGCGGCCTGCTCGCGGACGTCGTCGCCCACGCGGACGTCGTACGCCTGGCCGGGCGTGGAGTGCGCCGCGAAAGGGATGCCGGGATGCAGAACCGGTAGGTCGCTCGCCGGCGCCGGCTCGGCGGGTATGAGCTCGGCTCGGAAGTCGCGGTCCGGGATGGCGTACGTCGGTGTGATGCGGCGCGGTTCCCACAGCAGCAGGGCGGAGCGGCTGTCGGCGACGAGCCGGCCGCCGAGGCGGGCGCGGACCCATTTCTCCGTCGGCTCGTGCCGCAGCACGCCGAGCAGCCTCATCATTTCGTCGCCGACGTTCAGGCTCATACCGGCAGTCTCACCGTTGACGCCGGGCTCGGGCGCGTTTCATCGGATTCGCGACTGGACGGGTCAGGTCGATGACGGCTCCGGACCGGGGCGGCCGGTCGAGGGCGGCCCGTCCCAGGGCCCGGGATCGCGCCCGGCCGGCGGCGACGGGGGAGGCTGCGAGGGGGACGACGGGGGAGGGGACGACGGGGGAGGGGACGACGGGGGAGGCGGCGCGGTCGATGGCGGGCCCGGGTCGGGGCCGGCCGGTGGGGTGCCTGGGCCAGGACCATAAGTCGTCGGTGGTGGGGGTGCGCCGGGGGCGGCGTTCGGGTCGGCGGGCGGGGCCGGGGCCAGCTCGGCGTTCAGGGCGTCGAGCACCGCGTAGACCTGCGGGCGCAGCAGGCGCCAGTCACGGGCGGCGGCCTGGGCGTCGCTCTCGTCGTCGATGGTGGCGATCAGGTCGCGCAGTAGGACGGCGATCTGGCCCGAGGCGGCCTGGCGGCTGCCGTCGGAGGCCCGGGCGGCCAGGCCCTCCCAGCGGGTGATCAGGGCGATCAGGTCGTCGCGGACCGGTGGCCAGGCCAGGCGGCGCTCGGCGAAGGTGGTCGTCTCCAGCACCCGGGGGATGGCCCGGTCGAGCAACGCGCGGGTCCCGGCGGTCAGGCCGTCCAGTTCGGTGTCCCAGGAGTCCTTCTTGCGGGTGCGGGCGATCAGCACCGCGGCGATCACGCCTCCCACGACCAGGAAGAGCAGGAACCAGGCGAGCAGGCTGCCGGAGTCGCTGTCGTCCGAGGCCGGCGCGGCCGCGACCGCCGACGACGAGGTGGCGGCGGTAGTCGCGCGCGTCGGCTCGGGCTCGGTGGTCGGGGTCGGGTCGGGTTCCTGCGTGCGAGTTGCTTCGGTCGTCCGAGTCGGCTCGGTCGTCCGGGTGGCCTCCGTTGTCCGGGTGGCTTCGGTGGTGCGGGTGGCCTCCGTGGTCCGGGTAGCTTCGGTGGTCCGAGTCGCTTCGGCCGTCCGGGTCCGTGTCGGCTCGGCGTCCCCGGTGGGGTCGCCGGTGGGGTCGCTGGTGGGATCGCCGGTCGAGCCCGGCCGGTCGAGGGAGACCTGCACCGACGGCCGGGTGGAGGGCAGCGACACCCCGTCCCCGTCGGCCCCGCAGGCGGCCATGAGCAGCAGAGCGGCGGCCGCCAGGGCACGCGTCAGCGCTCTCATCGTCAGCACTTTCATCGTCAGGCGACGATGTGCAGGTCGTGGCTGGTGTTGTTCAGGCGGCGGCCCGCGTTCTCGGTGACCGTGACGATGTCCTCGATGCGGACGCCGAAACGGTCCGGCAGATAGATGCCGGGCTCGATCGAGAAGCACATGCCGGGCACCATCGGGCGGGTCTCGCCCTCCACCATGTACGGCGGCTCGTGCGTCGTCAGGCCGATCCCATGACCCACGCGGTGGATGAAGTTCTCGCCGTAGCCCGCGTCCGTGATCACCTTGCGGGCCACCCGGTCGATCTCCTGGCAGGGCACGCCCGGCTGGACCGCCTCGAACGCCGCCTGCTGCGCCTCACGGACGATCTCGAAGATGTCCCGTTCGAGCGGGGTCGGCGGGCCGACGTGGACCGTACGGGTCGTGTCGGAGCCGTATCCGTCCTTCAGGCCGCCGAAGTCGAGGACCACCATGTCGCCCTCTTCGATGACCCGGTCGCCCATCTCATGGTGCGGGTTGGCCCCGTTCGGCCCCGAACCGACCACCGTGAAGTCGACCTGGGAATGGCCGTGAGCGAGCAGGAAGCCCGCCAGATCCTGGCCTACTTGACGTTCCGTGCGGCCGGCGAAGCGTACCTCCTTGATCTGCTCGTAGGCGGCGTCCGCCGCCGCTCCCGCCGCCTCCAGCAGGGCCACCTCGTCCGGACCCTTCACCGCCCGCAGCATCGGCAGCGACGCCGTCATCGACGTGTAGCGCGACTGCGGCAACGCGGCCTGAAGGCCGAGCAGGTGCATGGCCCAGGCGTTGTCCGAGATGGCGTAGTGGCCGGCCGGGTCGAGCAGGCGCGACACCGGGCCGTACGGATCGGTGCCGTCGGCCCAGTCCGTCGTCTCCACCACCGAATATCCGGGGGCCGCGGCCGCGTCCGGGCGTTCCAGCGTCGGCACGATCAGGTGCGGGTCGTGGTCGCCGTCGAGGACCAGCAGGGTGAGGCGCTCGGTGATCGCGGTCGGCTTGTAGCCGGTGAAGTACGTCAGGTCGGGCCCGGGCGTGACCAGCAGCCCGGTCAGGCCGGCCGAGGCCGCCTGGGCCACTGCGGCCTCCATGCGGCGGGCGAAGTCTTTCGCAGTCATGCCGATGCACCTTCCGGAAGGGGCTTGGTCGGGATCGTGTGGCTCGACGCGGCGGCGGCCGCGGCGAGATGGACGGCTTGGACGGGCTCCGAGCGGTGCCGGCGCAACAGGACCACCAGGGCGATGCCGGCCAGCGACATGATGGCAAGGAACAGCGACGCGGCGCTGAGCCCGGCGGCCAGCGCGTCCGCGGCGGGTTCGCCCTGATGGTTCTCGGTGGCGGCGGCGGAGACGGTCGCGGCGGCCGCCACGGCCAGCGACCCGCCGACGTACCGCGCCATGTTGGAGATGCCGGAGGCCTGGCCTACCTGCGAGGGGTCGACCGACGAGGTCGAGGCCGAGGAGGCGGGACCGTTGGCGAATCCGAGGCCGACGGCGAGGACGATCAACGGCACGACGAAGGCCGCGTACGTCCAGTCGGCCGTCACGAAGATCAGCGCCCCGGCCCCGAGCGTGGCCAGCAGGAAGCCGCCGGCGACCGCGACCCGCCCGCCCAGCTTGACCGCCAGCGGGGTGATCAGCGGTGTCACGGCGATCATGGCGGCGGCGGCCGGCAGCGTCGCGAGACCGGCCTCGAGCGCGGTCATGCCGAAACCGGCCGGGTCCTGGAAGTAGAGCGAGAGCAGGTACATCAGCGCGTTGATGACGCCGGCCACGAGCAGGATGGCGATGGTCGATCCGACCAGCACCGCGTTGCGCAGCAGCTTGAGATCGACCAGGGGCGCGGCCGCGCGCTTCTCCACATAGACGAAGCCGGCTCCGCCGAGGACGGCGATGACGAGGCAGGAGATGGTCGGCACGGACAGCCAGCCCCAGCTGCCGCTCTCGCTGAGCGCCAGCACGAGCGGGACCAGCAGCACGGCGACGAGCACGGTGCCGAGGATGTCGATCGACCGGCTGCGATGTTCGTCGCGCGATTCCTGTACGGCCGCGAGCGTCAGCGGAACGCAGCCGGCGGCGATCGCGGCGTCGATCCAGAACAGGCCCTGCCATCCGGTCGAGCCGACCAGCACGCCGCCGATCAGCGGCCCGATGGCGGCGCCGATGGCCGACGCCGCGCCCCACATGGTGATGGCCTTCATCTGCGCGGCGCCGGACGAGGCGACCGAGAGCAGGCTCATCCCGCAGGCCAGGATCGTCGAGCCGGCCGCGCCCTGGATCATCCGCCCGGCGATGATGCCGGCCGCGTTCTGCGACAGCGCGATCAGCACGCACGAGGCCACGAACAGGACGAGACCGCCGAGGAAGATGCGGCGGCGGCCGAAGACGTCGCCCAGCGCGCCCGAGGTGACGATGACCGCCGCCCCGACCAGCATGTAGCCGGTCACCGCCCACTGAAGCAGGTCGAGAGAGGCGCCGACGTCCTGGCTGATCGCCGGGAGCAGGATCGTGACCGCGGACGTGTTGGCGTTCACCACCAGCGCGGAGACGCACGCCGCGAGGAGCACGCCGGTGCCCGCGGCCCGGCTCGTTGTCACCGTCATGCGATCAGGGTCGCTGCCGACTCCGTGCGCCGGGATCCTTCGTTCCGGATGAATCCGTTTCGCACCGCGCACGGTTAGCTTCGGCCGATGGAGATCCTCGGGCCGCTGGTGGAGTGGCTGCTGCGCGGCAGTTTCGAGGGCACAGCACGCAGCGAGCGGATCGTGCACGACGTCGCCAGGCGCTACGGATATTCCGTCGAGGTCACGTTCCTGGCCGATTCGGCGCTGCTCACGATCGACGGCAAAGCGTATTCGTACAGCCGGGAACCTGGTGTCCCTCCGCTGAACCAAGTCACCGCCTTCAAAAGGCTCCTCCATGGGCTGCCCGATTTGTCCGAGAAGCAGGCCGCGGAACAACTACGGCGAATAGCCGCGATGCCGCCCCGCTGGAACAAGGCCTGGCAGGTCGTGGGGCTCGTGCTGTTCAGCGTCGGTTTCGGCATCTCCGTGCAGGCCACGTGGCAACAGGTCGGTGTCTCCGCGCTCACCGGCCTGCTGGTCGGCGGCCTCGTCGTGTCGGGCCGGATGCGCCTGGCTCAGCCCTTCATCGCGTCCGCGCTGGTCACGACCGTGGTTCTTCTGCTGTACGACCGTGGGTGGCTCGACGGCGGGCCGATCCAGCTCATCGTGCCCGCGCTGTTCTACTTCATCCCCGGCGACGCGATCAGCGCCGGTGCCCTCGAACTGGCCATGAACCGGATGACCGCCGGCGCCGCCCGCCTCATCTACAGCACGGTCGCCCTGCTCGTGCTGGCGTTCGGCGCGCTGGTCGCGACCGTGCTGCTCCAGATGCCGCCCAGCGTCCTCTTCGACGTCACCGTGCCCGGCAACCTCGGCCCGTTCGAGGTGTGGGGCGGGTGGGTGCTGTTCGCGCTCGGGGTGATGTTCGTCTTCCAGATGGCCCCGCGCGACTTCCCGTGGGCGCTCGGGCTCATCCTGCTGACCGCGGCCGCGGCCGAGCTGGCGACGCGGGCGCTGGGCGATCCGTTCGGCACCTTCTTCGGCGCCGTGGTGATGACCGTGGTGGCGTTGCGCCTGGGGCGCAGGCGGGGACTTCCCCCGGCGTACGTCCTCTATCTCGGCGCCTTCTATGTCCTGACCCCTGGCTCGCACGGGCTGCGCGGGCTGGAGAGCTGGATCGGCGGCGACCCGATCCAGGGCGTGGGCGGCGTCGCCGACATGGTCGGGCTTCTCGTCGCCATCGCCGTCGGGATGCTCGTGGGGGCGACTCTCACTCGTAAGGGGTGAGGCGTGTCCCATCCGGCGGCACCGATGATCCGAGCATGAGCACGACGGATACGGCGCGCACGACCAGGGCGGTCAACTACATCTCGTGGGTGGCGCTGGCCCTGATGACGACGAGCTCGGTGGCCAGCCTCAGGCCGGCGCCGACCATGGCGGTCTACGGACTGGCCAGCATCTTCCTCTATCTGCTTCCGGCCATCGTGTTCCTGCTGCCGACCGCACTGGTCTCGGCGGAACTCGCCTCCGGCTGGAACGGCGGGGTCTACAAGTGGGTCAGCGAGGGCATCTCGAAGCCGATGGGCTTCCTGGCCGTCTGGTGCCAGTTCGCGATGACCATCTTCTACTATCCGAGCCTTCTGGGTTTCGTCGCCAGCACCCTGGCGTACGTCATCAACCCGGACCTGGCGTCCAGCGGCGTCTGGACCGCCATCGTCATCATGGTCTGCTACTGGACCGGCGTCTGGGTCTCGTCCCGCGGCACCAGCGGCGTGGCCGGGCTGGCCAGCGCCGGCCTGGTCATCGGCACCCTGATCCCGGGCGTGCTGCTGGTCGTCCTGGGCGTCGCGTTCCTCGGTCAGGGCAACGAGTCGGCCGCCCCGATGACCGCCGACAACCTGCTCCCGGCGTGGGCCGGCCTGTCCAGCCTCGTGCTCATCGTCAACAACTTCCTGTCGTACTCGGGCATGGAGATGAACGCGGTGCACGTGTCGTCGCTGCGCAAGCCCGGCCGTGAGTTCCCCCGGGCGATGTTCCTCGCCATGGGCCTGGTGCTGCTCATCTTCATCCTGCCGGCGCTGGCGATCAGCTGGATCGTCCCGGCCGACCAGCTGTCGCTCACGGCCGGCGTCATGCAGGCCTTCGACGCGGTGTTCGCCGAGTTCAACTCGCAGTGGCTCACCCCGATCCTCGGCGTCATGCTGGTCGCCGCCTCCCTCGGCGGCATGCTGACCTGGCTCGCCGGGCCGTCCCGGGGCCTGCTGCTGATCTCGCGCCAGGAGGGTTATCTGCCGCCGTTCCTGCAGAAGCTCAACAAGCACGGCGTGCAGCAGAACATCCTGGTCACCCAGGGCCTGGTGACCACGGTCATCGCGCTGGCCTACGCCCTCATCCCGGACGTGTCCAGTGTGTACTGGATCTTCTCGGTGATCACGACCCAGGTCTATCTGATCATGTACCTGCTGATGTTCGTGGCCGCGGTGCGGTTGCGCCGCAACAACCCCGACCACCCGCGCGGCTACCGGGCCCCCATGCTGACCGGCCTGTGCGGCGTCGGCTTCGCGGCCTCGCTGGCGGCGCTGCTCATCGGCTTCGTCCCGTCGTCGCAGTTCGGTGACGGCAACGTCGGCGCCTATCTGGCGATCGTGGCCGGCGGCGCGCTCGGGCTGGGCCTGCTCGTGCCGTACCTGTTCTACCGCTCGCGCAAGCCGTCCTGGAAGACCGCTCCGGCCGAGGAGGAGGCAGTCGCGTGAACGTCTCCGTGAAGCACAAGAGCAACACCGTGACGTACATCGTCCTGGGCATCGTCTTCCTCGTGCTGTTCGGCACGGCGCTGTTCGCCTTCAGCAGCGCCCACGAGTCGCGGCAGGCCGAAGAGAAAGCCCAGGAGCTGCAGTCGCAGCTCTCCGCCGCCGGCATGCGGGTTCCGGCAACCGATCAGATCGTCCGGGTCCTGGGCGACGACGGAGGCGCGGTCTGCGACAACCCGGCCAACGCGCTGCGCCGGGCCACCCTCTACGGCCTGCTCACCAACGGCGCCGCCGGTCCCGGGCAGCGGCCGGTCATCGCCGACAACCGGGCCGTGCAGGGCCAGCTGATGATCATCAAGGTCTACTGCCCGCAGTACGTGGACGACTTCCAGCAGGTCATCGACGACCTCAAACTCGACGACGTGGCGGCGACGTGATGCGTGATCGGATCGACGAACTGATGGGCCGGGCCCGCACGGACCTCGCCGAGCTGGTCTCCATCCGCTCGGTCGCGGACCCCCGCCAATATCCGGCGTCCGAGTGCGCCCGGGCCGCCCAATGGGTGGTGGACAACTTCGCCGAGGCCGGTTTCACCGATCTGGCGCTCAAGGAGACCTCGGACGGGAGTCGCGCGGTTTATGGCGTACGGGCGTCAAGCGTCCCGAACGCGCCGACCGTGCTCCTGTACGCCCACTACGACGTGCAGCCCCCGCTCGACGAGGCCGCCTGGCGGACGCCGCCGTTCGAGCTGACCGAGTCGGGCGGCCGCTGGTACGGCCGGGGCGCGGCCGACTGCAAGGGCAACATCGTCATGCACCTGACGGCGTTGCGCGCGCTCGGCCCCGACCTGCCGGTCAACCTGAAACTCATCGTGGAGGGGTCGGAGGAACAGGGGACCGGTGGCCTCGAGGACTTCGTCTCGCATCACCCCGGCCTGCTCTCGGCGGACGCGATCCTGGTCTGCGACACCGGAAACGCGGCGGTCGGCGTGCCGGCCGCGACGGTCACGCTGCGGGGTCTGGTCAACGTGGTCGTCACCGTGAGCACCCTTTCCGGGGAGCTGCATTCCGGAATGTTCGGGGGTGCCGCGCCCGACGCCCTGGCCGGCCTGATCCAGATCCTGTCGTCCTTGCGCGACAAGTCGGGCAACACGACGATCGCCGGGCTGGACCATTCACAGACCTGGACCGGCGCCCCGTATCCGACCGAACAGTTCCGCTCCGACTCCGGTCTGCTGCCCGGGGTGGGCCTGCTCGGCGACGGCACGGTGTCCGACATGATCTGGGCCCGGCCCGCGGTGACGGTGCTGGGCATCGACGCCCCGCCGGTGGTCGGCTCGGCCGCGGCGATCCAGCCGCACGCCCGGGCCCGCCTCAACCTGCGGGTCCCACCCGGCACCGACGCGGTGAAGGCGCAGGACGCCCTGATCGCCCAGTTGCACGCGGCCGCACCGTGGGGCGTGCGGGTGACGGTCGAGAAGGAGGCCATCGGCCAGCCGTTCGAGGCCCGGACGGGTGGACCGGCCTATCAGGCGCTGGCCGCGGCCATGAAGGAGGCGTACGGCCGCGACATGACGACACTGGGCCAGGGCGGCTCCATCCCCCTGTGCAACGTCTTCGCCGACACCTACCCTCAGGCCGAGATCATCCTGATGGGCGTCGAGGAGCCGCAGGCCCTGATCCACGCCCCGAACGAGAGCGTCGACCCGGCGGAGATTGCCGCGCTGGCCCACGCCGAGGCGCTGTTCCTCCAGACGTACAAGAAATCCTGAGACCCTGTTCCGTTCCGCCCCTCGCCCGGCCCTCTCTCGAGGAGGGCCGGGCGAGCCCGCGTCCGCGGGTCAACGGCGTCGCCGCCTTCTCGCCGAGGCCCGGCGCCGGCGATTCGGCTTATTGGTGAACGGGCCGGTCCGCAGAATCGCCTCGACGAACAAGCCGCCGGCCACACCGGCCAGCGCGCCGGCGGCGAACAGGCGCGAACCCGCGCGCTGCTGTTCGCGCACGTCGACCAGTGTGGCCCTGATCCCGTCCGGTTGATGGCCCGACCATTGCAGCTCAAATATGTTCTCCGAGTTGGCCATCTTTTTCTTCTGTGCCTCGGGGATCGAGTCCTGGAGCAGCATGTCGGGCTCGAGCGGCGTGAGGTGTGTCGTCACTTTCCCGTTCCTGGAGGTGTGCCATAGCCCGGGCAGACCGAACCCCGGGTCGAACCGGGCTGATCCCGTGGGGCCGCAACCACCGATGACCGGCAGTTCCACATTGATGTGTCCCGCGCCCGATCGGGTCATGGCGTTGGGCAAATCGGCCGAGACGATGTAGTACCGGAAGGGATCCTGGAGATCGGCGAAGCTGCCCGTCGTCACCGTCTCGATGTCGTTCCCTGTGCCGCCTCCACCGGTGAAGTTCATCATTCCTGATACGAACCTCATCCTGGTGAGCGAGGCCGGAACGGCATCACCCATCATCACGAGGGCCCAGGACGAATCGGCGTCGACCCGGGATCCGGGTGGAATCGTCAGGAGGATCTCGATGCCTTTTGCGGAGCGCAGGTCTCCTAGACCGACGTAATCGATGTTCTCGGTCACGGTGACATCGAGGGCGACATCGGCGGCCGGGTCGGACACGCAGAAGAAGATCTGGCCTCGGAAGAAATAGCTCTCCGGAAGCGCGGTGCCGGATTCGTAGAGCGTCAGAGCGAAGAAGCCCGCGGCCAGTGAGGCGAGCGTCAGAAGGAGGGCCGCGTAGATATTGGCCGGAAGTGGTCTTCCGGGCTTGATTTCCAGGCCGCGCGCGGGACGGCGCCGCCATCGCGCGGCGAGCACCTCGATCTGCCGTCCCGCCACTGCCCGAAACCTACTGGGGGAGGGCGGCTCGGGGATTGTCCTGTCGTTGATCCGGCAGGTGGCCGTATCGCCGTTCGTACTACGGGGATAGGGGAGTGGAGCGTGCCGAAGCGGCAAGTGACGATGGAGTCGATCGCGAAAGGCCCGGACCGGGCTCATCCAGGTGTTCTTCCCGGGCCTGTCGTGCGGGTGGGAGATGGAACATCTCCGGGGCATCGAAACTGTCGCACAGGAAGCAGGGGCCGGGCTTGTCGTCTCGGTTCTGCGCCGGGGCGAATTCGTTCGTACGGACGGCGCCATCCTCGCCGCCACCAGCGGCCAACTGGCGGGGGGCCCGGGCCGCGCCGCGCTCGAAGAGGCGGGGCTGACCGGTTTCATCGAGCACGGCTCCTATTCGTACGAGACCGGGCTCGTGGCCGCGAAGCGGCTCCTGGAACGTGAGAACCGGCCGACCGCCATCGTCGCGTCGAGCGACAACATCGTCCTCGGTGTCCTCGACGGCGCCCGGCGGCGCGGACTCGACGTGCCCGGCGACCTGAGCGTCACCGGCTTCGACGACCTGCCGGCCTCGCGCTGGTCGCCGCCGCCGCTGACCACCGTCCGGCAGCCGCTGCGCGAGATGGGACGGCTGGCCGGCCGCACCATTCTGCGGCTGCTCGACGGCAAGCCCGTCGAGTGGCACAACGCCGAGCTCACCACCGAGTTGATCGCGCGCGCGAGCACGGCCGCGCCCCGCTGACTTGACAGGCGAGGTGATGATCAAAGGGTGACTCAGCCCTCTTTCGGGGTGTGCCCGAACTGCGGCAACGATGACATCATCCGCATACCGCCCGACCGGCTCTCCGGCGCTGCCGTGAGTGGCGTCGCGGTCCACGCGTTCCGCCATGTGCTGTTCGCGCGCCTGATCTGCCTCACCTGCGGGCTCGTGCGTGAATGGGTCGACGACCGCCGGGATCTCGACCAGCTACGGAAGAAGTTCGGCCGGCGGTAGTAGGCGCCGGCCGGCCGATCCGTCCACGACCGCTCCTTCGATGACGGCGCCGGATGTCGGTGGGCGCATCACGGCCAGGCCGACCGCGCCGGCGTCGGTGACGGCGACGATGCGGCCGTGGCCCAGCGCCGCGAGCTTGCGGACGCCGGCGCCCAGGCTGATCACCTGGACCAGGCCGAAGGATCTGTCGTAGACCTTCACCGAGCTGCCCTGGCCGACGAACAGCAGGCGCAGCCGGTCGTCGTAGCAGGCGGCCGTCACCACCGATTCGAGCGGGACCGTACGGAGCAGCTCGAGCCCCCGGGCACGGGCTCTGAACCGCCGGCCGGGGCCCGCCGGGATGCCGAACAGCAGGAGGTGGCCGTCCACAGTGGCCACCGCGCGGTGCTCGGCGGCGTCGATCAGGATCCAGGACGCCGGGCCGTGCGCGGCGAAACGCGCGATGGGCCGCAGGCCCCGGCGCTGGTGGATCCACAGGCTGAGGGCGCCGTCGCGTTGCACCGCGCCGAGGTGCGCGGCGCCGTCGCCGATCGAGGCGAGCAGCGAGACGACCGGGTTGCCGGAGTCGCCGATGCGGCCCACCGTCGCGGCGGCCTCCGTTCGCGCGTCGATGAGGCGTACGGGGCCGTCCTCGGTCGCCACGAAGATCTGGGAGCCGCGGTGCGCGGCCACCGCGCTGATCCAGTCCTTCCGCCCGGTCCACAGGTCGGTCACCAGGACCGCGCCCGGGCCCAGCCGCCAGCCTCGCAGCGAGCGGTCGGCGCCCGGCCCGTAGACGATCGGCGCCCCGTCGACGGACAGGGCGCAGAGATCCCACACCTGGCCGGCCACCCGCTGGGACACCACCTCGGCGCCGTGACCGTCCCAGACGCGCAGCTTGGCGTCCGCGGTGGCCGCGACGGCCACCGCGGCGCCGTCGTACGTCGCGCCGGCCAGGCACTGCACGCTGAGTTCGTCGGCCTCCCAGCTCGCCTCGCGGACGGTGCCGGGCAGCACGTCCCAGACCCGCAGGGTCCGGTCCTCGCCCGCCGTCACCAGCATGGGCCGGCCGTCGAACTCGGTCGGCAGCATGAACAGGACCCCGCCGCGGTGTCCCTGCAGCGGGGGCTCCGAGCGGGCGCCGGTGGCGATCGGCCGGCACAGGATCTGCCCGTCGTCGTAGGCGATGACCAGGATGGGAGTCTTGTCCCGCTCGACGATGGTGGCGCTGGCGACGGACCGGTCCGACACGGACGGCCGGGCCCCCGGGAAGAGCATCTGGTCGGAGGGCCGGAGGCGGCCCGCCATCACGTCGCCGCGGGGATGAGGTGGCTGATATTCCTCGTACGTCTCCGGGTCGCCGTCGATGGCGAGCGCGCGGCCGAACGCGCCGATGGACAGTGACAGCGTGCCGGTCTCGGTGTCCCACACCTCGAGGGCGCTGGAGCTGTAGGCGACGAAGTACAGCGTCCCGCCGCCCCGCCCGACGGCGCAGGACCGGGCCGGAGTGTCGCTGAACGCCTGGAACTCGGCCAGCAGGGTCCGCTGCTCGATGTCGTGGACGCGGACGACGTGGGTGACGCTCCTCGTGACCGCGACGGACCGGTCGTCGAGATGTCCCAGCGACCAGAAGCGGTCGTCGATGAACTGCCGGATCGGGGGCCGGTCGGCCGGTTCCCCGGTCTCCGCGTCCCAGGCCCACAGCGCCCCTGAGCTGCGGGGAGCCAGGACCATCAGCCGCCCCTCGATGTGCAGGAGGCCCACACCGGAGCTCGGATCGGCGTCACCGGAGGAGAAACTGCCGACGACCTCGCCGGTGGGGAACACATAGGTGGTCACCTGGCCGACCCGGTCCGGCCCGGACCCGCCGGTGACCAGATACATCAGCGGTCCCGCGCTGAGCACGGCCGCCTTGGCCGGTGGCCGGTCGGCGGCCAGGGTGCCGGCGAGCACGAGGTTACCGGTGGCGAAGTCCCACACGTCGACGCCGCGGTCGGAGTTGGCGGTGACCACGACGCGGCGCGCGTTGAGCAGGCCCAGGGCGAGCGCGTTTATCGACTCCGACGCCCGGCCGAGCTCACGGTGGGGTGTCTGGGGCCGCCACCGCGCCCAGTCCACCGTCCACAGCCGGTCGGCCCGCAGCCGCGCGATCGCGGCGCAGAGCTCGCGCGCGCCCTGCTTGTGGGCGGCCAGTTCGAGGTACGACAGCGCCTCCGCGCCGACCAGGATGGTCAGCCGGTGTGCCGCCTCACGATAGGCCGCCGCCGACGCGCGGCCCTCCGAGGTGACGACCGCGGAGAGGGCGGTCAGCAGGTTCGTCCGCTCGGCGGCGAGCAGATAGGCGGGGTCGGCCAGGAGCGGGTCCAGTGTGCCGCCGCGGGCGGCGTGCAGGGCCAGATAGTCGAGGGTGTAACCGCCGGCCGCCGTCCACGCGGTCCCGCCGTGCACGTCGAGCGGCACCCGGTCGTACAGGACCTGGAAGGCGGCCCGGTGGGCCGATGCCTCGTCGTGGTCGCGCCGCAGATATTCGGCCAGGGCCTCGTGGTAGAGGCGGTAGGCCGACCGGTCGCCGACCCTCGTCTCGACGATGTAGCCGGCCGCCGCCTGCATGACCCAGCCCACGTCGTCGTCGGTGGCCGCGACGCCGGTCATCGCCGTGGCCAGGGGCGCCCAGATGTTCTCCCAGGGCAGGCCGTCGCCCTGGGCGAAGGCCAGCGGAGTCATCAGCCGATGCGCCTTGCGGGCCGAGCCGCCGAGCCGGTGTTCCAGGTCGGAGCGCATGGCGATCGCCGCGTCGCGGGGCAGCTCGAACTTCTCGGTGTCGATGACGGACACGCGGTTGGCCAGGCTCCGGCTGTTGATCAGCGCGACCAGGAACGAGTTCTTCGCGGCCTCGGCGACGCGGCGGGCCACCTTCGCCGCGATCTCGGGCCGGTCGCGGTACGGCGAGTCGGGCGACAGCTCGACCAGGCAGCGCCGGGCGTACGTGAGCATGCTGGCCGGGTCGGCGTAGGCCGGCTCCTCGGCGTCGAGCCGGATGAACGTGCGCATCTCGAACCGGTCGACCAGATGCGGGCGCATGCCGAGGAGCAGCTTCAGCCCGGCCGCCGCGGCCACCCGCACCAGCGGGACGAGGATCTGGTCGACCACGGCGTGCGGGTCCGCGGCCTCGTCGATCGCGTCGATCACGACCGCCCGCTCCGGCCGCCGCCCGGTGAGCCGCCGCGCCAGCTCGCCCACGGTCGATGGCGGCACCTGGACCGCGGCGCAGACGGCGTCGAGGAGCCGCTCCGGGGTCATGCCGCGCGCGTAGATCGGCATGGCGATGGAATCTTCGGGCGGCAGGGTCCCGGGCGGCAGGTCCCCGACGCCGGGCACCCGGCCACGGAACTCCGGCAGGCTGAGCACGGCCAGACGCCCCAGGATGGCGGACTTGCCGGATCCGGGCCCGCCGGTGACGACGCGCGCCTCGTGGTCGTCCTCGCCGCGGAGCCAGTCGCACAGGTCCGCGAGCATCCGGTGCCGGCCGGTGAACAGCCAGTGGTCGCCCGGGATGTCCAGGCCCCGGGCCCGGAGCAGGAAGTGTGACCGCATGTCCTTCATGCGGTCGGGCCGGTCCTTCAGCAGCAGCTGGGTCAGCAGGTCGAGGCCGTCGAGCGCCGGGTCGTGCCGCGGGTTGGGGAAGAACTGGCTCTCCCGCTCGCTGATCCGGTAGTGCCGGGCGTGCTGCCACGACGGCGTGCCGGGCGAGTCGTTGATCACCTCGATGAGCGCGTCGATCGACAGGTGCGGGGGTCCGTAGCGGGCGACCTGCGTTCCGCGCAGGGCATGCACCAGGGCCTCGGTGAAGGCGCAGGAGGTGGCGTACTCCTGGGGGCGCGTGGCCGAGATGATCGAGACGTCCGGGTGGCCCTCGATGATCGGCGTGAGGTCGACGGCGGCGGCCGCCTTGCGCGACACCTCGGCCGCGCCGGCGCCGGACTCGCAGGTGTCGAGGATCAGCAGGACGCGGCGGACCGGGGTGTCGTCGAAGATCCAGGAGGCGAGCTCGGCCGCTTTGAGACCGGTCCGCCGTACGGCGTCCGGGCGTGTCCCGTTGAGCAGCAGGACGAACTCGCCGTCGTCCGTGACCTCGGCGTGCCCGGTGTAGTAGACCGCCACGATGTCGGTGCCGCGGCGGTCGGCGGAGGTGAAGAAGGCGTCGAACGCGTCCTTGAGCTGCTCGCGTGTGGCGTTGATCCCGAAGCCGGGCACGAGCTCGTATCCGAAGTCGTGGACGAGGACGTCGGCCGTCATGCCGAGCGCGCGCCGGAGCTCGGGCCGGTCGATGCCGTCGAAGTGGGCGTGGGTGGTCGTGGCCAGCCCGATGAGGAAGCGGCGGGCCGGCTCGCTCATCGGCTGATGCCCAGGCCGGCTCCAATCGCTTCCCCGGCCTCCCGCGAGGTGAGGTACGCCTGAACGGAGTGGGCCGATGATCCGTTGTGCACGATCACCGACGTGACGTCCGGGCCGAACCCGGGCCGGAGGTCCTTGACGAGCGCGACGACGTCGCCCTCGTCGGCCAGGTTGGTCCAGGAGCGGACCGGGCCGGGCCAGCTCGCGCGGCCCGCCACCGGCGCCGGCTGCAGGCGGTCGAAGATCACGTTGGGGATGCCGAGCGGGGAGCCGATGGTGACCAGCGTGTGGATGTTCCACTCCGGGTGGGCGCACAGGGCCTCGTACGCCACCACCGATCCGAGCGAATGGGCCACGATGACCCGGGTCTCGGCGTCGATCAGGGAACTCAGCGACGCGACGGCCCGGGCGCGGGTCTCGGGCACTCCGAAGTAGTCGGAGACCTGCCGCAGCACGGAGATGAACAGCTTGGGGGTCAGCCCGGCGAAGAAGCGGGACCGGGACAGGGCGAGTACACCCCGCTGGAGGCTGCGCGGGGTGCGGAGCAGGACGCGCCGGTCGGGTGGCTCCACCGCCGGATCGAGGCGGGCCGCCTCGGCCCACCACAGGGCGAGAAGCTCCTCGGACGCCTCGGACTCGGACTCGGGGCCGGGGCCGGCCGACAGATATCGCGCCTCGGGCCGGAACAGGTCGCCGAAGAACGCGCAGCGGAACTCGGCGGGGGACAGGACGTCGGCGTGGCCGGCCAGGCGGAGTCCGCTCGCCAGCGCCGGCCACCACATCGAGTGGAGCAGTTCGTCCCCGCGGTGTTGCTGGGCTATGCCGTGGACACCGACGACCAGAGAACCCACGAGGCCCAAATTAGCAGTAAGTGTCCAGGGTGTTCTGCAACGCGGTCTTCTCGGCTTGTTGGAGGCTGAGGTCCCAGTAGTACTTCACGCCGATCCACATCCGGGCGTAGGTGCAGCGATAGGCGGTGCGCGACGGCTGCCAGGTGGACGGGTCCTGGTCACCCTTGGACTGGTTGACGTTGTCGGTCACCGCGATGAGCTGGGGGCGGCTCAGGTCGTTGGCGAAGGACTGGCGCTTGGCGGTGGTCCACGAGCTGGCGCCGGAGCGCCACGCCTCGGCCAGCGGGACGACGTGGTCGATGTCGACGTCGGAGGCCGCGGTCCAGGTGGCGCCGTCGTACGGGGAGTACCAGCTGCCCGAGGTGGCGGCGCAGGCCGAGCTGGTGACCACGTTGGAGCCGTCGCGCTTGAGGACCGTCTCGCGGGTGTTGCAGGCGCCGCTGATCGTGATCCAGTGCGGGAACAGATCGCGGGAATATCCGCTGGTCGAGCCCTGCGCGGCCACGGTCAGGGCGTTCAGCTGGGACTGGGCCGTGGTGGCGGAGGGGATGTTGGGCGGGGTGGCCGCGGCCGGGCCGGCCAGGGCCACGGAGAGCCCGAGGGCCAGGGTGACGAGCAGGGCGAGGCGACGTTTCATCTTCAGCTCCCGGGGGGCAAGGGATCGATGAGGATCAGTCTCGGCCGCCGGGGTGAACGTGGGGAGATCCCGTCAATGTCCTACGTCTGAATGAATGCCGCGGATCATCCGGCCCAGCCGGCCGGGGTCGGTGGCGATCGCCTGGCCGGCCGCGGCCGTGATCAGGTAGGCGAAGGAAAGCACATAAAGCCAGCCGATGTAGGTGAAGGCGACGCCGATCGTGCCGAAGCGGGCCGAGCTGATGTCGAGCGCGTGCGGCAGGTAGACCGAGCCGGCCGGCCGGAGCACCAGCATGGCGGCGGCGAACAGCACCGCGCCGGGCACGAGCAGCCGGGCCCGGATCTGGCGCGCGGACAGGATCCACGGCACGAACAGGGCGCCGCCGAAGTCGGCGGCCAGGGTCACCAGGGCCACCGTCAGATACGGCGCCGGCGCCTCCATCGCGGCCCGGACCAGCAGTTGGACCGCCACCACGCTGAGCGTGAGCACCACGACGGCCAGGAGCCACCGCCAGGCGTGCTTCGGGCTGCTGCGCGGCCGGGGCAGGTTCCAGATGGTCGCGTAGGCGCGGGTGAACGCCCGGGCCAGGCTGGTCGTGGAGACCAGCACGATGAGGCCGCCGACCACACCGAACGCGCCGACGCTGCTGCCCGAGACGGCCTCGTTCAGGACGCGGGCGACCTCGTCGGGCAGCTTCACGAGCTCGGCCAGCTTCTCGTCGAAGGTCCGGCCGAGCAGCACGGCCGCCATGATCAGCAGCGGGAAGATGGACGTGAAGAGCTGCGCGGCCAGCGTCATCGCGCGATCGAAGATCTCGAGGCGGACGATGGTCGCGAGGGTGCCGAGGCCGACCCGGCCGGGCCAGCGGGTGGACGCCCACGACCACAGGGCTTCCGCCCAGCGCGGCGCGCTGAGCACCGGCCGGGTCGTCACCGTCAGCGGCTGTCGGTGCTCACCGGGGCGAGCGGAGTGGCCTCGGGCGCCGGCTCCGACTCGGCACGGTTCTTCCGGCGGCCGATCACCACGGCGGCCACGCCCGCGGCGGCCAGGCCGGTCGCGGCGAGGATGGCGGGCCGGCGCGACTTGGCCGACTTGCTCTTCTTCTTGGACTTCGTCATGACCGGATCCTCCGATTCCGTACGCCTGGGATGCCTCACCCGTAGAGGATGGGGCGGTCAGCCGTCGTAATCCCGCCGGACCTCCTTGCCGTGCGCGGTGATCGCGTAGATCGTGATCATGTTGAACGAGATGATCAGCAGCGAGTACACCGGGAACGCGGCGAGGAAGGCCAGGTTGGACAGGCAGCTCAGGAAGGCCAGGACGACCGCGAAGATCCGTCCCCAGCTCTGACCGGCGAGCAGGCCGAGACCGACGACGATCTGGATCGCGCCGATGATCAGGTGGGTCCAGCCCCAGGCCGTCCAGCTCGTGGCCACCAGCAGCCGGGACTCGTCGATGGCGAACAGCTCGTGCCGGGCCATGGCGATGATCCCGAGCGTGACCTGCAGAATGCCGACGATGGCGAGCAGCACCGCGGCGAATACGACCCAGCCCGCCCACGCGGTGGCCCGGGTCGGTTCATTCTGTACGGACATGGCCCTCAGGGTGAGCCGCCGGGGCGGGATCGGCCTCACCCGTCAGGAATGAGCGAGCCTTCAGTCGAGCAGGCCCAGCTCTCGCCCCTGGACGACCGCGGCGGCCCGGGTGGTGGCGCTGAGCTTGCGATAGACGGCCGCGACCTGGGTCTTGACCGTGTTGCGGGACAGCCGCAGCTCACCCGCGATCTGGTTGAGGGTGAGGTGGGTCGGCAGGAGCAGCAGCACCCGCTGCTCGGCCGCGGTGAGCCCGGCCGTGTCGGCCGCCGGGTCCGGCGTGTTCTCGCGGCCCACGTCGGCCATCAGCGCCCGGTAGCGCTCGGCCAGCACGCCGGTGGTGGTGAGCTGGTCGAGGGCGAGCCGGGCCCGGACCGCCGCCCTCGCCGCCGCCGGGTGGTCCCCGGCGTCCAGGGCCACCCGGGAGAGCCGGATCGAGGCCGACGCGACCAGCCACGGGAACGGCCGCGCCCGCTCCATCGACTCCGCCGCCTCGCCCATCAGCAGCCGGAACGCGGTGGCGTCGCCGGCATCGAGGGCCACCCGGGCCTGGACCAGGTGGGTCAGCACGGCCCAGCCGCACGTGCGCAGACCGGCGCCGAGCAGGGCCGCCGACTCCTCCGCGTACGCGCCGGCGGCGGCGCAGTCGTGTTGATCGGCGGCGTGCCAGGCCAGGCCGGCCAGGGCCAGCGCGGACGGCGCCGGATGCTCCGGGCCGGCCCGGGCGGCGCGCGCGAACCGGGCCGTGGCCAGCACCGTGTTGCCGGTGAGCTCCTCGGCCACGCCGAGCAGGGTCATCGTGGTCGCGTACCAGTCGGAGCCGGGGCGGTCGGCGCGGGCCGCGCGGCGGGCGTTGCCGAGCATCCCGTCGACGCCGCCGGGCGCGAGCGCGGCCCGCAGCCGGTCGATCGCGGCCGCCGTCCGGGCGTCCGGCGCGGCGTGACTGCCGGCGGCGGCCAGGCAGGCCGTGGACTGCAGGGTGCGGCCGGCGAACGCGTACACCCAGCCGGCCCGCGCGGCGAGCCGGACGTCCTGTTCGACCCGGCCCCGGCCCAGGCCGTCCAGGGCGTCGGCCACGGCGCCCGCGCGGCCCTCGTCGATCAGCCGCCGGCCGTGGCGCAGCACGAGGCGGGCGGTGGCCCGCGCGTCGCCGGCCGCGGCCGCGTGCCGCACGGCCGGCTCGGCCTGGTGACGCCCCTCGAACCAGGTGGCCGCCCGGCGGTGCAGCGCCGCCTCGGCGGCGGGCTCGCGGCGGCGCAGCTCGGCCACCAGCATCTCGCGGAAGGCCGGGTGATAGCGGTAGGAGCGGGCGGCCGGGTGGATCGGGTCGACGAAGACGTTGCGGACGGCCAGCCCGGCCAGCAGCTGACCCGAACCGTGCCGGCGCAGTACCGCGTCGCAGACGCTGCCGGAGAGACTGTCCAGGGTGGCCGAGCGCAGCAGGAACCGCACGGTGTCGGCCGGCTCGGCGGCCAGCACGACGTCCCGGAAGTACTCGCTCAGATAGGCGTCGGCCCCGGTCACCTGATCGGCCGCGCGAATCGCGTCGGCGCGCCCGCGCAGGCTCAGGGCGGCCAGATAGACCCCGGTGGGCCAGCCCTCGAACCGCCGGTTCAGCCGAAGCGCCTGCTCGGCCGGGAGCACCGTGCCGGTGGCCCGGATCAGGTTGAGCGCCTCGGCCCGCGACAGCCGCAGGTCGGCCGGGCCGAATTCGGCGCAGCGGCCCTGGCTGCGCAGCCCGCCCACGTGCAGGCCGAGGCGGCTGCGGGCGCCGAGGGCCAGATGCGACCCGGCCGGCATCCGCTCGGCCAGGGCGAGCACGAGCTGCTGGCCGGGCGTGCCGCGCAGCAGGTGGGCGTCGTCGATGACCAGCACGTCCGGCGCCGCGGCGGCCAGCCTGGGCACGGCCTCCTCGGCCAGGGCCGACGCCGGGGCGGACAGCGAGCGCCACGTCGCCGGCTCGACCGGGCGGATCTCACCGATGGCCCGCGCGATGCGGCGCAGCAGCCGGTGCGGGTCGCGGTCGGCCCGCTCGGCGGTGACCCAGGCGAACGAGCGCTGGTCGCGGGCGGCCCACTGGCGCAGCGCGATCGACTTGCCGTAGCCGGGCGGGGCGACGAGCAGGATCAGGGGCACGTCGTCGCGGACCGCGGCCAGATCGTTGATCAGCCTGCGGCGCGGCACCAGCTCCCCACGTGTCATCGACGCCTGACCCCCGTCCGCCAACGTGAAGCCGGTCGATGGACCGGCGAGATCGAGTAATCATCAGATCGCACACAGTGCAGTCGCCGCAACGTGTCGTCGCACAACTTTCACCACTCGCTTGCCTCATGACCTGGCAACTGTCCGGTCACGTCGTCCACATACGGAATCACCCAGGTCGGGTGATGTGACTGTTGATGATCGGTAGAAAACTCTGCGTAGACACCGGGGTCCCCTTGGCGGGCCGCGAAAAGCCTGGGCGGCGTCGGTGCGAACAAAGGCGGGGCGATCGCATATGGGGGTACTGGATGCATGGGGAGATCGCTACCGAGCTGACGACGACCGACGGCGAACCGATCATGACGATCAAGCTGGAGCCGCCGGGCCTTCCACCGTGGTGGGTGGTGCGCGAGCGCCTGCGGGAACGCCTCGACAGCGGCCCGGCCCGCCGTCTCACCGTTGTGACCGGGCCGGCCGGCTCCGGCAAGAGCAGCCTGGTGGCCGACTGGACGGCCAGCGGGCACGCCGGCAGCCGGGTCGCCTGGCTGACGCTGGAGCCTGAGGACGACCGGCCGGAGACGTTCTGGTCATATGTGGTGGCCGCGCTGAGACGGGCGGGTGTGAACGTGCCCAGCCAGTGGAGCGAGGGCGCCGAGCGGTCGTTCCTGGTGCGGCTCGTGGTCGCCCTCTCGGCCCAGCGCGAGCCGGTCGTGCTGATCCTCGACAACGTGCACGCGATCACCCGTGCTTCCATCCTGGACGGCCTGCACTTCATGGTCGAGCACGCCGGTCCGCAGCTGCGCTGTGTGCTGGTCGGGCGCACCGATCCGCCGCTGCCGCTGCACCGCTACCGGCTGGCCGGATCGATCACCGAGGTCCGCCACGACGAGCTGGCCTTCACCCCGGCCGAGGCCGACGCGCTGCTGACCGCGCACGGCACCCGGCTCGGGCCGAACGCGGTGGCCGAGCTGACCGAGCAGACCCACGGCTGGGCGGCCGCGCTGCGCCTGGAGGCCCGTGCCCTGCCGATGTCCGGCGACAAGAAGGACGAACTCGCCGATTACATCCGCGACGAGCTGCTCGGCGAGCAGACAGCGGCCACCCGCGAGCTGCTGCTGCGCACCTGCGTGGCCGAGCGGTTGCCGGCCGGGCTGGCCGTCGAGCTCAGCGTCCGCCGCGACGCCGCCCAGGTCCTCGACCGCCTCGCCCGCCAGGGCGTCTTAGTGACCGCGACGGCCGGCGGCGAGCGGACGTACGTGCACCATCCGCAGATCCGCGAGGTGCTGCTGGCCGCCCTGAGCGAGGGGCCGGTCGACCGCGTGACCGGCCTGCACCGCCGGGCCGCCCGCTGGTACGCCGGGTTCGGCCGCTACGCCGAGGCCCTGCCGCACGCCCTGCGCGCCGAGGAATGGGTGCTGGCGGCCACCTCGGTGGTGCGCAGCCTCGGCATCACCGATCTGCTGGACGGCCGGGGCGCCGCCGCCTTCACCTCGATGCCGCCCGACCTCGACCGGCCCGAGGCCGCCGTCGTCGCCGCGGCCGTCGCCCACTATCTCGACGACCCGGAGGCGTGCGCGAAGCATCTGCTGCGGGCCGGCGAGATGGCCGGCGGGCACGACATCTCGCTGCCGCTGAGCCTGGCCGCGGTCGAGGTGGCCCGCGCCCGGGGGCACGGCCGGCCCGGCGATCTGGCCGCGGCGGCCGAGCTCGCCTGGCGGCTGCTCGACGACGCGCTGGCCGGCGGCGTCGCCGTGCCGCCCGCGCTGGCCTCGCTGATCCGGCTGGCCCGGGCCGAGAGCCTGCTCTGGCGGCACGATCTGACCGGCGCCTGCGCGGTGCTGCAACCGTCCGAGAACGACGGCGGTGAGGTGCTCGGCCGGCTCGCCCTGGCCGAGGCGCTCTGCGGCCGGCTGCGCCGGGCCAACGAGCACGCCCGCCGGGCCCTGGACCGCACCGGCGCCGACGACGGTCCCGGCGACGCGGCGGCCGACGTGGCCCTGGCCTGGGTGCACAGCGACGAGTACGACCTGACGGCGGCCCGCGTGCACGCCGAGCAGGCGGCGGCGCGGCTCGACGAGCGCCCGGACGCCCTGCTGGCCGGCCTGCTGGTCCTGGTACGGGCCCGCGTGCACCGCGGCGGCGGCGACACCGCCCGGGCCGTCGAGGCGCTCGCCGCGGCCCCGGCCGGCCCTCAGCCGCCGTGGCTCACCGAGATGCTCACGCTGACCCGCGACGCGCTGCTCGCCCCCAGCCGGCCGCCGTCGGCGGCGGGCACGACCGCGCACCACGCCGTCGCCGAGGCGATGGCCGCGGTGGCGGCCGGTGACACCGCCCGCGCCCGCGGCGTCGTGACGTCACTGGGCGAACGGCCCGGGCTGCCGCTGGACGTGCGGGTCGACGGCTGGCTGGTCACGGCCGCGGCCGAGCTGAGCGACGGGCGCCGCGACCGGGCCCGGCGGGCCCTGCACCGGGCCCTGGCCCTGGCCGAAGCAGAACGGCTCCGGCGGCCGCTGCTCGAGACGGCGGCCCCGGTGCGGCGATTCCTGCGCGAGGACCGCGATCTCGCCGTACGGCACGACTGGCTCGGTGTGACCCCGCGCCCGGCCACCGTGCCGATGACCGCCGCCCCGCCGTCCCAGGCGGCGCCGGCGGCGCCGGTCATGGTCGAGCCGCTGACCGCGAAGGAGACCGAGGTCCTCGGCTATCTCGCGCAGCTGTTCAGCACCGAGGAGATCGCCCGGACCATGTACGTCTCGGTCAACACGGTGAAGACCCACGTGCGCGGCGTGCTGCGCAAGCTGGCCGCGACCCGCCGCAACGAGGCGGTCCGCCGGGCCCGGGACCTGGGTCTGCTCTAGTGCGGTGTCCACGAACGTTCGCCGGAGGGGTTCCGGTGGTGTTGTGGATCCTCGCCCACAGGGGTGGACGAGCGACTCCCCGCCAGTGCAGGTGGGGCGGGCCTCCGCCGGCCAACTGACCCGCCGGCCGCCGCCCGGGGTCGGTGGCGGCGGGGGTCACGCCGGGCCGTGAGGACACCGGGCAGGTGTCGTCCGGCTCGACGGTGCATGACTACCTGCGCCATTGCTGGGGTGCAGGTGGTGGCGCCGCCCGGAGTGCGGGCGGCGATGGTGAACGCCGCGGCAAGATCGCGATGCCCGGCGAACTGACAATGCCGGCAGACCATGGTCCTGCCGCGCGGTTTGCTGATCTTCTTCCGGCAGTGGGGGCAGGTCGAGGAGGTGCCGCGTTCGTCGACCAGATACACCCTGACCCCGGCCAGGGCGGCTTTGTCTTGCAGGATTTGCAGGGGCGGCCGATCTGCCACTGCCGGAGCCGCAGGTTGTGCCGCCGCCCCGCCGCCAGATCGAGCACGCCACGCGGATCCCCGACGGTCAGCGTGCCGACCTGGTGCTCGACGGCCCACCCGATGACGGTTTTGGCGGCCTCGTGCAAGGCCTGCCGCACACGGCGGCGGTGCCGGCCTTCGATCAGCCGGGCCCGGCGGCGGGTCTTCCGCCAGCGCCGCGACCCCCGCTGGCCTTTGCTGGGAGCCCGGGTGGCGGTGGCACGGCGGCGGGCTTCGGTGTCGGCCAGGTGCAGCCGGTGTTCGGCGCGGATGGCCCGGCCGGAGACCAGCAGGGCGTGCCCGTCGCGGGTGGCGACCGCGAACGGGTGGATGATCCCGCAATCCACGCCCGCGGCCCGGCCGGGATCAGGTTGCTGCCCGGCCGGATACGTGGCGACCGGGAGTTCGGCGGTGACGTCGATGCACAGTCGGCCGTCGGTGAACCGACCGTACGGTCTCGGCCGGGTACGGCACCAGCCGATCCAGTCGTAGCAGCAACGGCGGGCAGCCCCGTGCGACCGGCAGCCGCAATCGGCGGCCCTCGACGGTGAAGGTGCCGTGGTACCAGCGGATCGGCATCAACGAGCGCCGGCGACGCGGATACCGCACCTCAACAGCTCCACCCTTGCGGCAGGCGGCCGCGGAAAACCACGCATCGGAGTAGCGGCGCAACACCGACGGGGCACCCACACTGTCGGGTCAGGCGTAGCCCGATCCGGGCGGTGCGGTGCACTACCGGATCGGGGCTAGCGCCGCGACGTCTAGGCATGGAGCAGGGATGTCACGACCGTCGAACCCGGTCAACGTTCATGGACCGCACTAGCTCATCCGGTGAGGGTGACGACCGCCGCCGGGTGAGGAGGAAATGCTCAGCGACATGGAGTGGATTCCGGCGGGCAAGTTCTGGATGGGCTCGGACGACCACTACCCGGAGGAGGCGCCGGCGCGGCAGGTGAGCGTCGGCGGCTTCTGGATCGACCGCTATCCGGTGACCAACCGGGAGTTCGCGACCTTCGTACGCCGTACCGGTCACGTGACGGTGGCCGAGCGGACGGTCGACCCGGCCGACTATCCGGGCGCCCGGCCGGACCGGCTGGAGCCCTCGTCGGTGGTGTTCGTATCACCGTCGCATCCGGTGGACCTGCGGGATCCGTACCAGTGGTGGGCCTATGTGCCGGGCGCCGACTGGCGGCACCCGACCGGGCCGGGCAGCTCGATCAAGAAGTTGCCCGACCACCCGGTGGTGCACGTCGCGTGGGAGGACGTCACCGCGTACACCCGATGGGCCGGAAAGGAACTGCCCACCGAGGCCGAGTGGGAGTTCGCGGCCCGCGGTGGCCTCGACCGCGCCGAGTTCGCGTGGGGTGACGAGCTGAACCCGGGCGGGCGGCACTGGGCCAACACCTGGCAGGGCGAGTTCCCGGTCCGCAACACGAAGGCCGACGGGTACGAGCGCACGTCGCCGGTCGGGCGTTACCCGGCCAACGGCTACGGGCTCCACGACATGATCGGCAACGTCTGGGAGTGGACCGCCGATCCGTACGCCGACCATCGGAGTCCCTGCTGCTCGGTGGACAAACCGGACAGCGCGCGCAGGGTCATGAAGGGCGGCTCCCACCTGTGCGCCCCCAACTACTGCCGCCGGTACCGGCCGGCCGCGCGCATGGCGCAGCCCATCGACACCGCCACCTCGCATCTAGGTTTTCGCTGCGTGCGGAGAACGGAGCTCTGACATGACCGAGAGGCCCAACATCCTGGTGATCTTCGGTGACGACATCGGTATCACCAACCTGAGCTGCTACAGCGACGGCCTGATGGGATATCGCACACCGAACATCGACCGGATCGCCGCCGAGGGCATGCGCTTCACCGACGCGTACGGCGAACAGTCCTGCACCGCCGGCCGGGCCTCGTTCATCACCGGGCAGAGCGGTTTCCGCACCGGCATGACGAAGGTCGGCATCCCGGGCGCCACGATGGGCCTGCGCGACGAGAACCCGACCATCGCCACCCTGCTGAAGGGCCGCGGTTACGCCACCGGCCAGTTCGGCAAGAACCACCTCGGCGACCGCAACGAGTTCCTGCCGACCGTACACGGCTTCGACGAGTTCTTCGGGAACCTCTATCACCTCAACGCCGAGGAGGAGCCCGAGCTGCCGGACTATCCGGACCCGGCCGACTTCCCCGAGTTCCGGCAGCGGTTCGGGCCGCGCGGCGTGCTGCATTCGTGGGCGACCGACACCGACGACGACACCGTGCATCCGCACTGGGGCCGGGTCGGCAAGCAGCGCGTGGAGGACACCGGCCCGCTGACCAAGAAGCGGATGGAGACCGTCGACGACGAGTTCATCGCGGCCGCCAAGGGCTGGATCACCGAGCAGCACGCCGCCGGGAAGCCGTTCTTCGCCTGGGTGAACACCACGCACATGCACCTGCGGACGCACACCAAGCCGGAGAGCGCCGGGCAGGCCGGCCGCTGGCAGTCGCCGTACCACGACACGATGATCGACCACGATCGGCACGTCGGTGAGCTGCTGGCCCTGCTCGACGAGCTCGGCATCGCCGAGAACACGTTCGTCATGTACAGCACCGACAACGGCCCGCACATGAACACCTGGCCGGACGGGGCGATGACGCCGTTCCGCAGCGAGAAGAACACCAACTGGGAAGGCGCCTTCCGGGTGCCGCTGGCGGTCCGCTGGCCGGGGAAGGTGCCGGCCGGGGTGGTCTCCAACGAGATCGTCGGCCACCACGACTGGCTGCCGACGCTGCTCGCGATCGCCGGTGATCCGGACGTCGCCGACGACCTGAGGATCGGCCGTACGGTCGGCGGAACGCCCTACCGCGTGCACATCGACGGGTTCAACCTGTTGCCGTACCTGACCGGCGAGGCGCCGAAGAGCCCCCGGCCCGGCTTCATCTACTTCGACGACGACGGCCACCTGGTGGCGCTGCGCTTCGACAACTTCAAGGTCGTCTTCGCCGAGCAGCGGGCGGCCGGCACCATGCAGGTCTGGAGCGAACCGCTCATCCCGCTGCGCATCCCCAAGCTGTTCAACCTGCGCACCGACCCCTTCGAGCGGGCCGACACCACGTCGAACACCTACTACGACTGGTTCATCGACCACGCCTTCCTGGTCATGGCGGCGCAGGGCGTCGTCACCCGGTTCCTGGAGACCTTCAAGGAGTTCCCGCCCCAGCAACGCCCCCAGTCGTTCACCATCGACCAGGCCATGGAAGCGATGCGGGAAGCCGCCTGGGGTGGACGGTGACCACGTCCGTCCTCCCGTCCTGGCGGGAGACCCCCTCGCGTCAGCGGATCCTCGAGTTCGTCGCGGTCGCGGTGGCCGGGATGCCACCGGAGGACCGCGTCGCGGTCTTCGACAACGACGGCACGCTGTGGTGCGAGAAGCCACTGCCCGTGCAGGCCGACTTCCTGCTGCGCCGCATCGGTGAGCTGGCCGACCGCTATCCGGCGCTGCGCAGCCGCCAGCCGTTCAAGGCGGTCTCGGAGTCCGACCACGAATGGCTGGGCGGGGCGATCACCAAGCACTACCAGGGCGACGACGCCGATCTGCGCGAGATGGCGGCGGGGCTCCTGCAGGCGTACGAGGGAACGACGGTCGACGAATTCGCCGAACTCGCCCGGGACTTTCTCGTGAAAGGCGAACATCCGACCCTCAACCGGCCATACGTCGACACGGCGTACCTGCCGATGCGGGAGCTGCTCGACTATCTGGTGGCCAACGGTTTCAGCTGCTACATCGCCACCGGGGGAGGACGCGACTTCCTGCGCACGGTGAGCGCGGAGGTGTACGGCATCCCGGCCGACCGGGTGATCGGCAGCTCGGTGGCGCTCGAATATCGCGACGGCCGGATCGTGCACACGGCCCGGCTCGACGTGTTCGACGACGGCCCGGCGAAACCGGTGCGCATCTGGAGCCGCATCGGCCGCCACCCGATCCTGGCCGCCGGCAACGCCAACGGCGACCTGCCGATGCTGCGGGCGGCGGGCGGCGGCCGCCGGGAACCGCTGCGCCTCGTGGTGATCCACGACGACGCGGAGCGCGAGTTCGCGTACACGGCCGGCGCGACCGAGGCCATCGCCGCCGCGGAGGCGGAGAACTGGGTGGCCGTGAGCATGGCCGGAGACTGGTCACAGGTCTTCGGCCCTCGGTGAGGGGGGAAACCGAGGGTGCGCGGGGAGGGCGATCCCCGCGCACCCGAGGTTAGTTTTGGACCATGAAGCTGCTACTTCCGGACAGCATCGAGCTGGACCTGTCCCTGCCCTCGGGCGTGACCACCTCCGTGTACGCGGCCGGCAAGCCTCTCACCGACGATCACCTCGACGCGTCCGCGGTCGTGGTGTGGGGCAACCCGGGTGATCAACTGCGCGACATGGCGGCGCGGCTTCCGTCGGTGCGCTGGGTGCAGACCTTGGCCGCGGGGCCGGACGCCGTGCTGGCGGCGGGCTTCGGGGACGACGTCGTGATCACCTCGGGGACGGGCCTGCACGACCTGACGGTCGCGGAACACACGCTGGGCCTCACGCTGGCGGCGGCGCGGCGTCTCAACCTGCTCGTACGGGCGCAGGTCGGCCACCGGTGGGCCCAGGAGCTGGGCGGCAACCAGCCGGTGCACGACCCGGACGCCTTCCGCACGCTGCGCGGGGCGAAGGTGGTGATCTGGGGCTTCGGGGGGATCGCGGCGACGCTGGCGCCGTACCTGACGGCGCTGGGGGCGACGGTCACCGGGGTGGCGCGTGAGGCGGGCACGCGGCACGGCTTCGAGGTCGTGACCGCCGGCGCCTTCCCGTCGCTGCTGCCGCAGACCGACGTGCTCATCTCGATCCTGCCGGCGACGCCGTCCACCGCGCACGCGCTGAACGCCCCGGTGCTGGCGCTGCTGCCACCGCGGGCCTGGGTGATCAGCGTGGGCCGGGGCACGACAGTGGACGAGCGGGCGCTGCTCGAGGCGCTGCGGTCGGGGCGGCTCGGCGGCGCGGCGATGGACGTCTTCGAGACCGAGCCGCTGCCGGTCTCGTCGCCGCTGTGGGACGAGCCGAACGTCATCATCACGCCGCACGCGGCCGGCGGGCGGCCGGTGGGCGCGGCCGGGCTGGTCTCCGAGAACCTGTCGGCGTTCCTCGCGGGCCGGACGCTGCGGAACGTCGTGCGGAGATAGACGGCTTCGCGTCGATTCCTTGTCCGGGGGAGGGGGCGGGCCTACCATCGGCGGATGGAACGCCAGGGTTCGGCGGCCATGTCGCGGGCAGCGTTCGCGGCCGTCGTGATCGCAAGCTATCTCGTGGGGGCGGCCTTCCTGGCCGGGGCCCTGCTGGTCTTCTCGGGCGCGGTCACCGTCGCCGGGCTGGGCGAGGGCACCGTCGCGCAGCGCGCGGTGGCCGGGTCGCTCGCCCTGATCCTGGGCGGTCTCACGATGGCCGCCGCGACCATGAAACTCGTCGAGGGCCCCGGCGGGCCCGGGCATGTGGTGCGCCGCGCTCCCTTCTGGACCGGCGTCGACGCCGAGGACAGCGACGTCGACCGGGCCGGCGCGCACCCCGGAGTGGGCGAGTTCTGACGCCGCCCCCGCGATAGGGTGGCCCGGATTCGTGTCGTCCAGGCCTCGGGGGGATCGGCATGCGCGGGTGGCGTCGGCCGGTCGCCACCGCCCTGGTCCCGGTTCTGCTGGCGCTGGCCGGCAACCTCGCCACCAACACTGTGGACGTCGACGAGGTGTGGTGGGTCCCGGCCGTCTGGGCGGTCACCATCGTTCTCGCCTTCGTGACCGTCGGGCTCGCCGTGCGCCCCTCGGCCCGCCCGCCGGCGGTGGCGCCCGGCGGCGATCTCGATGAGGCCTGCGACTGGCTGGCCCGGGCCCTGCGCGATCGTTACGTGCAGGCCGAGGAGCAGCGGCGGGTGCACACGCCTCCGGTTCTCACGGTCCGGGTCCGGCCGGCCCACGCCGGCCTGTTCGACAGCTGGGCCAACGTCCGGCTCGCGCCGCTGGGCTCCGGCCCGGGACCGCTGAAGCTGAACGGGAAGATGCCCGAGATCGCCCGGCTGTACGGCCGGATCCCGTCCGGGCGGCTGGCCGAGGACCATCCGCAGCTGGCGCCGGGCGTCGCCGCCCAACTCGTCGGGGCCGGGAAGATCCGGCCCCTCCTCGACGGATTCGACGACATCGCGGAAGGCCGGCGCCGCCCGGCGATCGAGCAGTTGAACGTCGCCACCGCGGTGCCGGTCGTGCTGACCTCGCGGCCCCGGGAGTATGCGGCGGCGGTGGCCGGAGGCCCGGTGCTCAGCGGCGCGGCCGGCATCCGCGCGTACCTGCTCGGGCAGCTGATCCCGGCCGTCTATCCGGAGCCGCCGGCGGCCCGGCGGTGGTTCGCCTTCCTGTCCGGCCACTGCGACCGGCGCCGCACCGGGGACGTGGCCTGGTGGCAGCTGCGCGAGCGGGTGCCGCGGGCCCTGCGCGTGGCCGTCTTCGGCGCCGTGCACGGTGCGGCCGCCTTCCTCACCCTGCTGTTGTTCCAGCAGTTGTTCGTGCACTTCAGCGACCAGGGGCGGGCCGCGGTGGGGCCGATCCTGGCGGCGTCCGGGCTCCTGGCTCTCATCGGCGGGTTCACCACGGGCTGGGCCGCCGGCGTCGGCGGGATCTTCGCAGCGTTCGGCGGATCGGCCGTCGGGCTCATCGCCGCCGGCGTCGCGGTTCCGGCCTGCCTGGCGTACGTCCTCACCTCCACCGCCTGGGGTGAGTGGTGCCTGATCACGAGGCCGTACCTGGCCGTGACCGGCCGCCTGCCGTGGCGGGCCGTCCGCTTCCTCGAGAGCGCCCGCGAGCGCGGCGTCCTGCGCCAGTCCGGCGCCGTCTACCGTTTCCGCCACGACGAGTTAGCGAGAGCCCGATGACCCTGTACGCCCACGCCAAGCTGTACGACCTCATGTTCCCGGGCGGCGGCGCCGCCGTCGACTTCTACCGGGCCGCCGCGAGCAAGCAGGGTGGGAGCGTCCTGGAACTCGGGTGCGGCACCGGGAGCAAGCTGATCCCCATCGCGGCGGGCGGGCAACCGTGCACCGGCCTGGACTTCTCGGCCGACATGCTGGCCGAGGCCCGCGGCAAGGCGGCCGAGCGCGGGGTGGCGGCCGACTGGCGACAGGGCGACATGCGGGACTTCGACCTGGGCCGCACGTTCGACTTCGTGTTCATCGCGGCCAACTCGCTGCTGCATCTGCACGAGACCGCGGACCTGGTGAGCTGCTTCCGGTCGGTGCGACGGCATCTGGCGCCGGGAGGACGGTTCGTCTTCGACGTCTTCAACCCGAACGTGCGCCTCCTGGCCGAGGCCGACGGCGTGCGGCGGCGCCGGAAGGCGCTGTCGTTCACGGACCCCGATCGCGGCGCGGTCACCGTCGAGGTCACCGAGATCTACGACGCGCCCGCCCAGGTCACCCGGGGGACATGGCACCTGTCGACCGCGGCCGAGCCCGACTTCGTCGTCGTGCCACTGGAGATCAGGAGCATCTTCCCGCAGGAGCTGCCGCTGCTCCTCTCGCTGGGCGGCTTCCGGCTTGCCGACCGCTTCGGCGACTGGTCGGGCGGCCCCTTCGCACCGGGCGCCTCCCTCCAGCTCTGCGTCTGCGAGCCCGCCTGAGGGAAGCGGGTCTCATCCCCACGAGATGAGGCACCGTGTGCGAGCGGGGCGGCACCATGAGCCGACGGGCCGCTACGGATGAGGTGGGCGCGATGGCAGACGGTCTCGGCAGGTGGCGTGATGCGGCGCTCGGTGCGGTCTTCCAGGCGCAGGACGCGACGGTTCGGATCTTCGTCGATGTGCGTGAGGCGGGGACCGGGGCCGCCGGCCGATTGAACAAGGGCTTGGACGGGCTCGCCGGGCGCGGGGCCACCGAACGGGAACAGGCCGCCGCTGGTCTGCTCGGGCGGGCCGCGCGGGCCAAGACGACCTTCGACGCGGCCGTCATGGCCGTGGCGACCTCCGAGCTGGCCGATCGTGTGGTCGACGCTCAGCTCGAGCGGGTGCTGCGGCCGCTCGTGCGCACCATCCTCGACGATGTGCTCGCCCTGCTGGCCGAGGAGCCGGAACGCATCCAGCCGCTGGTCCGCGGTCAGCGCGACACCATGGTCGACGAGCTCGTCGGCCGCATCCGCAACGGCGCCGCGGCCGGGGACACCGCGGTCGACCGGGTCACCACCCGCGTGCTGCGGCGCGGCGGCGACCCGGTCCCGGTGCCCCCGGCCGAACCGCGGTGAGCGGCACCGGCCTGGCCCAGCCGGTGAAGGTCTACGCCGGGCCGGTCAGCCGCCTGATCGCCTATTTCATCGACGCGCTGCTGGTCACCGGCTTCGGCGCGGCCACCGTGGCCGTGCTGGCCATGGTCGGCGAGGTCGCCGGCATCCTCGTCCGCGAGATGCAGAGCCTGGTGGCCGGGGCGTTCGCGCTGGTCCTGCCGGCCGTCTTCGCCGTCTACTGCGCGGTCTTCTGGCTGCTCGCCGGGCGTACGCCGGGCATGGCCCTGCTGGGCCTGCGGGTGGTCACCGCGGGCGGCCGGCCGATCGGCTGGTTCGCCGCGCTCGTCCGGGGCCTGGTGCTCGGCTATTTCCCGATCGGTGCCGCGTGGATGCTCGTGGACCGCCGGCACCAGGCGATCCACGACAAGATCGCCCGGACCGCGGTGCTGCGCCTGAGCCCGGGATGACGGCCAAGCGCTCCTACCTCCCGGTGATCGTGCTGATCGCCACCACCTACGTGCTCGCCACCTCGCTCGACGGCTACTGGTCGATCTCGGTCGTGCTGCTCGTGCAGGCGGGCACGGTCTGGTACGCGCTGCGGGTCTCGGCCATCCGCCGCGGCGTGCGGGCCCTGGCCGACGTGGTGGTGATCGGGGCGCTGGTCACCGCCGCCTGGAACGTCATCGCCGACGCCGAGCGGATCCTGCTCGCGGCCACCTTCGTCACCGGCAGCGCGCTCTACCTGATCGCGCCCATCGCGATCGTGCGCGACGTGGCCCGCCGCCCGGACGCGGACCGGGAGTTGATGCTGGGGGCGCTCTCGGCGTACCTCATGCTCGGAATGGCCTTCGGTTTCGCCTATCGCTGCATCGCGACGCTCCAGCCGGGCCCGTTCTTCGGGCGGCCCGCGGGCGATGGGACCCTGGCCGACACGCTGTTCTTCAGCTTCGTCACGCTGACCACCACCGGTTACGGCAATGTCGTGCCGGCCGGCAACCCGGGGCAGACCCTGGCCGTGCTGGAGGCTCTGGTCGGGCAGCTCTTCCTGGTCACGGCCGTGGCGAAGGTGGTGGAGGCGTGGCGTCCGCGACTGTGGCACCGGAGCTCGCCGTCTCCTCCAGAGTCGTCCGGAACGCCCGCGCCGCCGGCGACGCCGCCCCGGCCACCCGCTGAGCGGTGAAGATGGTCCGCCGGGGCAGCAGGGGCAGGTCGAGCAGGCGGCACGAGGTCTGCCGGCCGGCCCAGACGAGGTCGGGGATCAAAGCGACCGCGTTGCCCGACTCGACGAGGCGGATGTGGGCCTGCAGGTCGGCGGTCTCGTAGCGTACGTCCGGCTCGAAGCCCGTGCTCCGGCAGAGCTGCTCGGCGAAATGCCGGGAGGCGGCGCCGCGCGGCTCCATCACCCACGGCATCTGCCGGGCCTCGTCCAGTGAAGCCACCGGCCGCAAAGAAAGATCAAGAGCGGGCAGGGCCAGCCGGATCGGGTCGGTGGTCAGCGGGCGCCGGTCGAGGCCGGGATGGTGTGGCGCGGCGTGAGCCGGGTATTGCTCTGCGATCACCATGTCGAAGTCGCGGGCCCAGGTCTCGCGCAGCGCCTCCTCCGGTTCGCGCTGCACCATCTCGACCCGGACGTCGGGAAAGCGGGTGGCCATGGCGAGCAGGGTGGCCGGCATCAGCGCGAGCGCCGCCGACTGGAACACGGCGACACGCACGCGCCCGCTCACGCGCGTCCCGGCCGCCTGGAGGCGGGCCTCGGCCCGTTCCAGGGTGTCGAGCACCTCTCCCACCGACTCGACGAGGACCTCGGCCTGCGGGGTCAGCTGGACGCGGCGGCCGGCCTTGCGCAGCAGCGGCGTGCCGGCCTCCTTCTCCAGCTGGCTGAGCTGCTGCGACACCGCCGACGGGGAGAAGTTGAGTGCCTCGGCCACGGCCGCGATGGTGCCGCGGACGGCCAGCTCGCGCAGCAGCACGAGACGCCGGATCTCGAGCACGGGCACCCCCTGAGAAGCGTAAGAAGAACTGAAGAGTACTCGTCATGAACCGTCGCTTTTCCTGAACGGAACTCGGAAGGACACTTTCGGCATGACTGACGTCGCCCACTCCCAGGCCTTCACCCCGGCCGCGGACAACGAACTCGCCGGCGAGGCGGTCGCCCTGGTCCGCCGCTGGCTGCACGAGGCCGCGACGATCCCGGTGGGCGGTTCCGCCGCGCAACTCGCCGGTGTCCTGAAGGACCCCAAGGGCCTCGCCTTCGCCGTCGGGTTCGTCGACGGCGTCGTCCGCCCCGAGGACCTGAAGGTCAGCGCCCGCGCCCTGCACGCCCTCGCGCCGGACGTGCCGCGCTTCCTGCCGGCCCCGCTGCGCGCCGCGGTGCGCCTGGGCGGCACCCTCGCCCCGGTCATGCCGGGCGTGGTCGTGCCGATCGCCCGCCGCGTGCTGCGCCGGATGGTCGGCCACCTGATCGTCGACGCCACCGACGCCAAGCTCGGCAAGGCCATTTCCAGGATCAAGCGCCGGGACGTACGCCTGAACGTGAACCTCCTGGGCGAGGCCGTCCTGGGCCGCGGCGAGGCCACCCGCCGGCTGCGCGAGACCGAGCGGCTGCTCGGCCGGGCCGACGTCGACTACGTGTCGATTAAGGTGTCGGCCACCGTCGCCCCGCACAACCCGTGGGCGTTCGACGAGGCCGTCGGCCACATCGTCGAGCAGCTGACCCCGCTGTTCCGGCTGGCCGCCACCGCGCCGTCCAAGAAGTTCGTGAACCTCGACATGGAGGAGTACAAGGACCTCGATCTCACGATCGCGGTCTTCACCCGCCTGCTCGAGAAGCCGGAGCTGCGCGACCTCGAGGCGGGCATCGTCCTGCAGGCGTACCTCCCGGACGCCCTGTCCGCGATGATCCGCCTCCAGGAGTGGGCCGCCGGCCGCCGCGCCAACGGCGGCGCCGGCATCAAGGTCCGCCTGGTCAAGGGGGCCAACCTGCCGATGGAGCAGGTCGAGGCGAACGTGCACGGATGGCCGCTGGCCACGTGGAACACCAAGCAGGACAGCGACACCAACTACAAGCGGGTCCTCGACTACGCCCTGCACCCCGACCGGGTCGGCAACGTGCGTCTGGGTGTCGCCGGCCACAACCTGTTCGACGTCGCCTACGCGTGGCTCCTGGCCGGTCGTCGAGGCGTACGGCCGGGAATCGAATTCGAAATGCTTCTCGGCATGGCCGAGGGCCAGGCCGAGGTGGTCCGGCGCGAGGTCGGCGGGTTGCTGCTTTACACCCCGGTCGTACGCCCGGAGCAGTTCGACGTCGCCATCGCGTACCTGATCCGCCGCCTCGAAGAGGGCGCCAGCAGCGACAACTTCATGTCGGCGGTGTTCGAGCTGGACAAGAACGAGGCCCTGTTCACCCGCGAGCGCGACCGCTTCCTGGCGTCCCTCGCGGCCCTGGACGACACCGTGCCGCCGCCGCACCGCGTGGCCGACCGGTTCGCCGCCGTGGCGCCGTCCAAGCCCGGCCACTTCGAGAACACGCCCGACACCGACCCGTCCGTCGCGGCCAACCGCGACCTGGTCCGCTCGGTCCTGGCCCGCGTGCCCGGCTCTTCGCTCGGCGTGGCCACGATCGACGCGGCCCGCGTACGCTCCGAGTCGCAGCTCGACTCCCGCCTGAACGCCGCCGTCGCGGCCGCCGCCGACTGGGGCTCGTTGTCCGGCACGGCCCGCGGCGAGATCCTGCACCGCGTCGGCGAGGCCCTCGAAGCACGCCGGGCCGACCTCATCGAGGTGATGGCGTCCGAGACCGGCAAGACGGCCGACCAGGCCGACCCCGAGGTCTCCGAGGCGATCGACTTCGCTCACTACTACGGCGAGCTCGCGGCCGCCCTCGACGACGTCGACGGCGCCACCCACGTGCCCGAGAAGCTGACGCTGGTCACGCCGCCGTGGAACTTCCCGGTGGCCATCCCGGCCGGATCGGTGCTGGCCGCCCTGGCCGCCGGCTCGGCCGTGGCGCTGAAGCCGGCCGGGCAGGCCGAGCGGTGCGGAGCCCTGCTCGCCGAGATCATCAAGCCGGTCCTGCCCGACGCCGGCCTGCTCACCCTGGTCCAGGTCGAGGAGCAGGCGCTGGGCCGCCAGCTCATCGGCCACGCGCTGGTCGACCGGGTGGTGCTGACCGGGGCGTACGAGACGGCCCAGCTCTTCCGCTCCTTCCGCCCCGACCTGCCCCTGCTGGCCGAGACGAGCGGCAAGAACGCCATCATCGTGACCCCCAGCGCCGACCTCGACCTGGCCGTGAAGGACGTCGTCGCCTCGGCCTTCGGCCACGCCGGCCAGAAGTGCTCGGCCGCCTCCCTGGTCGTGCTGGTCGGCTCGGTGGCCCGCTCGCAGCGCTTCCGCCACCAGCTGATCGACGCGGTGGAGTCGCTGACGGTCGGCTGGCCGTCCGACCCGGAGAGCCAGGTCGGCCCGGTCATCGAGCCCGCCGCCGGCAAGCTGCTGGACGGCCTGACCAAGCTCGGCGCCGGCGAGAGCTGGCTGCTGGAGCCTCGCAAGCTCGACGACAGCGGCCGTCTGTGGAGCCCCGGCATCCGCGACGGCGTCCGGCGCGGCTCGGCGTACCACCGCACCGAGTACTTCGGCCCGATCCTCGGCATCATGACCGCGGCCACCCTGGACGAGGCGATCGACCTGGTCAACGAGGTCGACTACGGCCTCACGTCGGGCCTGCACACGCTCGACCCGGCCGACCTGGGCACGTGGCTCGACCGCGTCCAGGCGGGCAACCTGTACGTCAACCGCGGCATCACCGGCGCCATCGTCCGCCGCCAGCCGTTCGGCGGCTGGAAGCGCTCCGCGGTCGGCGCCGGCACCAAGGCGGGCGGCCCGAACTACCTGGTCGGCCTGTCCGGCTGGCAGCCGGCCCCGTCGCTGTCGGACGCGACGGTCGACCACCCCGCGGTTCGTGAGCTGCTGGCCGCGGTGGACAGCGAGTTCCTGACCCGGTCGGCCCGCAGCGACGCCGCGGCCTGGGCCGCCGAGTTCGGCCGGCTGGCCGACGTGTCGGGCCTGTGGGCCGAGCGCAACGTGCTGCGCTACCTGCCCGTGCCCGTCTCGGTCCGTCTCGCGTCCGGCGCCCCGGTCGAGGAACTGCTGCGGGTCGTGGCGGCGGGCCTGCGGGCCGGAGCCCCGCTCCGCGTCTCGTCGGCGGTGGAACTGCCGGTCCGTCTCCCGGTCGAGGTCACCGTCGAGGACGACGCCACGTGGGCCCGGAGCCTGGACGGCGTCTCCCGCGTACGCCTGATCGGCGGCTCCCTGGCCCAGGTCACGGCGGCCACCGGTGGCCGCCCCGACCTGGCCGTGTGGCACGGTCCGGTCACCGAGGCCGGCCGTGTCGAGATGCTCCCGTTCCTGCACGAGCAGGCCGTCAGCATCACCGCCCACCGCTTCGGCAACCCGGACCGCCTGGCCACCACGGCCCTGTAGGTCCGGCGAACGCCCGGCCGGTCCATTCCGGACCGGCCGGGCGTTCGCGTCCAGGGACCGTGGTGCTCAGTCGAGGCAGAACTCGTTGCCCTCGATGTCCTGCATGACCTGGCACGACTCGTTGTCCTCGTCGGCCGGCAGCAGCCGGACGCGCTTGGCGCCCAGGGCCTCCAAGCGGGTGGCCTCGGCCTCGAGGACGGCCAGCCGTTCGGCCCCGGCCAGGCCGGTGCCGACCCGGACGTCCAGGTGCACGCGGTTCTTGACGACCTTGCCCTCGGGAACGCGCTGGAAGTAGAGGCGCGAGCCCTCCCCGGTGGGGTCGGCGATGGCGAACGAAGAGCCCCGCTCGGCCGGTGGCAGGGAGGCCTCGTACTCATCCCAGGTGGCGAAGCCCTCGGGCGCCGGCGGCTCCACGTAGCCCAGCACCTCGCACCAGAAGCGGGCCACCCGCACGGGCTCGGCACAGTCGAACGTGATCTGGATCTTCCTCACCGGCGCCATCGGGCCACCATAGTGGTTCCGCCCCGTCGCTTACGCCCCAATCAACGGGGGAGACCGGCCCGGACCTGGTCGCCGTGTGCGGGCACCGCCCCGGCGATCGGCGGGGCCAGGACGCCGATGGTGATCAGGGTGAAGGCGGCGTCGCGGTGGCAGACGGCGCTCGGGTGCTCCGGTTCGGCCGCCAGGGCGCCGCCCAGGTGGCGCAGCTCGACGATGACCTGCGGGGAGCCCGACGACGGGCCGGCCACGGCCAGCAGGGCGTCGGCGGCCTCGGCGGGCAGCTCGCGAAGCAGGTCGGTGGCCTCGTGGACCGGCATCGGATCGGCCGGGTCGGCATGGATGGAGCCGATGGCGGCGTACGGGATCGTCTGCACCGTGTCGATCAGCGGGGTGGCGGCGGCTCGGAGGGGGGCGAGCACCTCGGCGCCTTCGTCGACAGAGCCGGTCCAGGCGAAGCGGACGGCCACCGTGAACCGGCCGGCCAGCGGTGGCGGGACGCCGGGCAGCGGCGGCAACTGGAGGAAGGCGATCGACGTGGTGGCCTCGATCGGCAGCGACGACGTCCACGAGCGCCAGGCGTGCAGGACCGTTCCCGCGTCGGCGCCGTCGAAGTAGAGGGCGCCGGCGTACAGCGTGGCCAGCGGCACCAGGTCGAACTCGAGGGCGGTGACGATGCCGAGGGCGCCCTTGCCGCCGCGCACGCCCCAGAACAGCTCGGGTGACTCGGTCGCGGTGACGCGGCGCAGTTCGCCGACGCCGGGGGCCGCGCCGCACAGTGGGGCCAGGCCGTGCGGGGCGGCCGCGTCCAGCACCTGCTGCCAGCGGACGCCGGCGCCGACCCGGGCCCAGCCCTCGGGGTGCACGACGCACTCGTCGAGGCGGCCCGTGTGCACGAGGACGGCACCGTCCAGGGTGTCGGCCAGCCCGTGGCCGGTGGCCTGCACGGCCACCGGGCGCCCGGCCGACGCGGCGAAGCGGACGGCCGCCACCACGTCCCGCGCGTTGCGGGAACGACTTGCGGTTCGCGGAAGAACGGCTTTGAGGAATTCTTGAACGCTTTGTCCGGCACCGATTCCGGAACCGGTACCGGGCCCGATGGTCCCGCTGCCTTGACCGTTCGGGCAACGTCGGTTCCGGAACCACGGCGAGATGTCCGATGGCTGGCGATTCACGCATGGGCATGCCTTGACATGGCGGGGCGTCTATTGCTTCCTGTGATCCAGTTTGTTGCCTCCCCGTTAACGGAAGGACCTCAACGCATGCGCCTTCGGGCTTTACTCGCCGTCGGGCTGACCGTGGTCACCGCGGCCTCGCTCACCGGCACCTCCGCGTCCGCCTCACCCGCGGCCGCCACCAAGAACGCTCCGGCGTTCGGCTCCAACGTGACGATCTTTGATCCGAGCACGCCGATCGCCGAGATACAGGCCAAGCTCGACGCCGCGCACGCCCAGCAGGTCGACAACGAGATGGGCACCCAGCGGTACGCCTTCTTGTTCAAGCCGGGCACGTACGGCACCGACGAGCACCCGCTGCAGATCAAGGTGGGCTACTACACCGAGGTCTCCGGCCTCGGCGCCTCACCGAACGATGTCGTCATCAACGGCAAGGTGGAGGTCTACAACCGCTGCCTGGCCGACGGCGGCACCAGCAACTGCCTGGCCCTGGTCAACTTCTGGCGTACGCTGTCGAACCTGTCCATCAAGGTCAACGGAGCCGGCCAGGACGGTTGCCGGGCCGGCGCCAACTTCTGGGCGGTCTCCCAGGCCGTCTCGATGCGCCGGCTCCAGGTCGACGGCGGTTTCACGCTGATGGACTACTGCACCGCCGGTCCTCAGTACGCCAGCGGCGGCTTCATCGCCGACTCCAAGTTCGGCAACGTCACCAACGGCTCGCAGCAGCAGTGGCTCACCCGCAACAGCAGCGTCGGCCAGTGGTCGAACGCCGTCTGGAACCAGGTGTTCGCCGGTGTCGAGGGCGCGCCCGACGACGCGACGTTCCCGAACCCGCCGTACACCACCCTGGAGCAGAACCCGCTCAGCCGGGAGAAGCCCTACCTGTTCGTCGACGCCAAGGGCAAGTACAACGTCCGCGTCCCGTCGGCGCACCGCAACACCAGCGGCACGTCGTGGGCCGAGGACCAGACCGCGGGCCGGACGATCCCGCTCAGCGACTTCTTCGTCGCCAAGCCGTCCGACCCCGAGTGGCTGATCAACGCTCAGCTTCTGCTGGGCAAGAACCTGCTGCTCACCCCGGGCGTCTACGACATCGACCAGAGCATCCAGGTGCGCCGGCCGAACCAGGTCGTGCTCGGCATCGGTCACGCCACGCTGACGGCCGTCAACGGCGCCACGCCGTTGAAGGTCGGCGACGTGCCCGGCGTGATCGTCGCCGGTGTCACGATCGACGCCGGCCTCAAGGAGTCGAAGACGCTGCTCCAGGTCGGTGACAAGCACGGCCTGAAGATCAGTTCCCCGGCCAACCCGACGACCCTGAGCGACGTCTACTTCCGGGTGGGCGGCCCGCACGTCGGCAAGACCGACACGGCGCTCGAGGTCAACAGCGACAACGTGCTCATCGACCACACCTGGGTGTGGCGCGCGGACCACGGCGTCGAGGGTTTCTCGGGTGACACAGAACGGTGGAAGACCAACACCGGCCGGTACGGCGCCATCATCAACGGTGACAACGTGGTGGCGACGGGCCTGTTCGTCGAGCACTTCCAGAAGTACAACACCGTCTGGAACGGCGAGAAGGGCACCACGGTGCTCTACCAGAACGAGCTGCCGTACGACCCGCCGACGCAGGCCGACTGGATGAACGGCAAGGTCGAGGGTTACGCGGGTTACAAGGTCGGCGACAAGGTGCGCAACCACACGCTCTACGGTGGCGGCGTCTACGTCTTCAACCAGAACAACCCGTCGATCCACACCGAGAACGGCTTCGAGGTCCCGAACCGGCCCGGCGTGAAACTGCACCACATCATGACGGTCAACCTGGCCGCCGGAACCATCGATCACGTCGTCAACGGCGTGGGCGAGGCGGCCGACACGACCAAGATCGGTGTGCCGGTCTACGTCAACGAGTACCCGGCCCCGTAGGTCTTCAGTGAGGGAATGGGCCCGGATCACTCCGGGCCCATTTTCATGGATGCCTCCTGGCGGGGAAAGGCACCCATCCCACTTGTAATTCTGCCTTGATCAACGGCCTCCGCCACTGGACTATCGGCCAATACCGGTTCTGTCCAACATCTGCCACCTCAACGGAGGACCTCGCCGATCTCTCTCATACCGGCCAGGACCTCGGCGGTCCGGTCACCCTGGGCGGGATTCCAGTTCGTCAGTACGGCGTACGGCTGCACCCCTCGAAAGCCGGCCTCAGCCCGGATGCCGTCGTCGGTGCCGGTCTTGTTGCCGAACTCGGCCGGATGCCACAGCGGGTCGGCGTGCCAGGCGCTCGCCACCATCGACAGGTCGGTGTTGGTGCCCAGCCAGGCCCGCATCCGCCGTTCGACCCCGGTCCTGCCGGTGGCGACGCGTTCCATGAGGGCGGCGAGCTCCCCGGCCGACCCCGTCGAGAGGGTGGGCGGGTGGTGGGGTTCGCGCTTGTTCCGTACGAAATCCAGCAGAGCCGTCTTTTCGAAGCCCAGCCCGTCGATGGTGTCGAGGCCGATCCGCTGGAGAAGCACGTTGGTGGCGTAGTTGTCACTGACGGCCGCGATCAGCGCCGCCACGTCGGCCACGGGCAGGGCGTCCACGGCCAGCAGATGCCACAGCCCCGAGTCGGCCACCGCGAGCGCGGGATCGCGGCGGAGCAGCTCACCCGGGTCGAGCTCGCCGCTCTCGAAGCGCCGCGCGGTCTCCATGAGCAGGAGAAGCTTCCCGACGCTGGCGGTTCGAAGCTGCGATCCGGGCTCATGGCCGGCCAGTCCCGGCACCGAGATCGACCACGACACCCCCGGCGTAGCTGCCACCACCCGGTCGACGACTTCCTGCACACTCATGATCAAGACCTTAGAGCGGCGGCAGCATGCCTTCACCGCCGCAGGGCGCGCAAACGTGGAAAACGGGCGCGCCGAGATAACCGGCCGGCGTGGAGACCTTCCCCGACCCGTCACAGCGGGGACAGGGCAGCCAGCCCTCCTCGATGAGCCGCCGGAACCGCCCCTCCTCGCGCCGCCGGGCGCGTCTTCGCAGCAGCCGGCGCAGCCCCACAAGCGCGATGGCGACTCCGACGACGACGAGCGTCAATCCGAAGAGGCCCATGCCGCACGGTAGCCCGTTTTCCTCACCGACACAGCCAGTCATTGGTTCTGACACGCAGCGCGCGCAACCTTGACCGCATGAAGCCGATCGACCGATCCCGCGCGTCCCACTGGGCCGCCGACCTGATCGAAGTGGCTGCCGTGTTCTTCGCGGTCGGCACCGCCCACCTGTTCGTCACATTGCTGGGCGAACGGGCCCACGGCGAGGCGATGCTGGTCGCCAGCGGCGGCATCCTGATAGCCGGGGCCCTGTTGCGCCGCCGCTGGACGCGCCGCCGTCGCCCGGCCCCGAACCGCCACACCGCGATGCCGGACCTGCTGGCCATCCCGGCCGGGGACCGCGAGTTGATGCGCCTGCGCACGACACTGCCCGACCGCCCCGGCACACTGGCCCGCTTGAGCGGCCGCCTGGCCGACCAGGGCATCAACATCCTGGCCATCCAGATACACCCGGCCGAGCACGGAGCGGTGGACGAGCTGCTGATGGCAGTCCCGAGAGGTGTGACCCCCACCGCCGTGATCGACACGGTGACCACCGGCGGCGGCGAGCTGACAGAACTCACGAGAGCCGACATCCACGACTTGGTGGACCCGGCAACCCGGGCCCTGACGATCGCCCGCCGCTCACCCACGGTGGAGGAGGCGATCCGCAGCCTGTTGTCCGCCGACCTGACCGAAAACCCGGTCCCCCAAGCCATCCACAGCGCGGCCTTGCACGACGCGGCCGGCCACCCGCGCTACTTGACGCGCCATTCCCCAGCTTTCACCCCGACCGAGGTCTCCCGAGCCCAAGCGATGATCGACCTCTGCGAGTGGACCCGCTCCCACCCCACCAGCCGTAACAACAATTGACCCGCCGCCCGCGCAGACCGCCGGGTGGCGGGTCGCGCCCAAAGCGAATAACCCCGATTGCGCGCTGACCGCAACGGCGCACAGGCGAGCCCGCCGGGTAGGCGAAATCGTCTTGCCGCCTGGTCCTCGACACGTTCTGCTGCCGCGGCCTCGGCTGGCTTGTCCGCGCGGGCCGGCAGGCGCCGCTTGCGGAGGCGAACGGCGATCGTCCGCGGCGGCCGGCTCCGCTCTTGTCGGGGCCCGGCCGTTCATGTCCTGATCTGAATAATTTTCACTGACCAGCTGGTCGGCCCGGCCTTAGGCATAGCGGCGGGAGATTACGCGAACTTCATCGCACCTTCGTAGCAGAAACGGCGATGGCGGAACGCTACCGTGCGCCGGTGCCAAATCCGAGTCGGTCGTCGGAGACAGCTGCGTCGCGGTTCATTCCTCTTCGGTGGGCAACCCCGACGCAGAATCCGGAATCGACGCCGGGAGGACTCGCAGATCAGCGTCGTTCCGTCCGGCTCTCTTGCCGGTCTGCCCGATGTGCCGAGGGACGACACACTGGTTCGTGAGCGAGACAGCCTTGCGACGTTCGTCGTGCTGGCCGGGCGGCGTCATGGGATCCAGCACAGGTGGGGCATTGCCGCGGGCGAGGTGACCGGCGACCGTCCTCGTACGTCGCGCCCGGGACGAAGTGAAGCGTTGCGCCGGTCTAGGACTGGCCCCACTGCTCTTTGGTGATCTCGAAGCGCACACCGCCGAGCTCGGCGCCCTCGACCTTCATCATGTCCGGGGGAGTTTCGAGGGTGCCGGTGAACGTCAGGCCGGCCTTCTTCATCACGTTCTGGGAACTCTTGTTCAGGGCCATCGTGTCGGCCCAGACGTTGCGCACGCCGAGCTCCGTGAACGCCTTGTCCAGCAACGCCTTCGAGCCCTCCGTGGCGTAGCCCTTGCCCCACGCCGCCTGGCGCAGCCGGTAGCCCAGCTCCACCTCGTCGAGCGGGCCTCCCCGCTCGGGGCGCAGCAGGAACCAGCCGATGAAGGCGCCGCTCTCCTTCTCCTGCGCCGCGAACAGCCCGAACTTGCCGTCCCACCTCTCGTAGGCGGTCAGCAGCCCGGGCAGGATCTGCTCGCGGACGACCTCGGGCGCCGTCGGCTCGCCGCCGGACAGGAAGCGCATGACGGCCGGGTCGCTGTCCAGTTCGATCAGCAGGTCGGCGTCGTCGGCGGTGAACTGGCGCAGGGTCAGGCGTTCGGTGCTCAGGTAGACACTCACGCGCGCATCCTGGTCGATGCCGGCGGAAGAGATCAACGCATTTACCGGCCGTGCACCGAGCCGCGGATGACGGCGATTCGCGTTTCGAGGGGAGCGGCCGGCACCTCGACGAGGGCAAAACCCGCTTGGCGGTACGTCTCCTCGTGGATCCGCTCGAACACCAGTGAGTCCTCGAAGCTGATGCGGCGGGCGGCCGTCGGCTGAACGAAACCCTGGTGGCGGACGAAAAAGACCGTCCGCTCGTAGAGATGCCCGGTCCGCTCGATCTCGGCGCGCAGAGCGGGGGACGGAGCCAAGCCGGCGTAGCGGCTCAGGGCCAGCGTGCAGATGGGGGAGCGGTCGAAGAAGGTGATTCCCCGATCGGCGGCCGCGAGTTGGCGGCGGCGCTGGAGCGCGACGATGTGGTCGATGAAGTCCGGCTCCTGCCACGGCTCCGCGACGCCCAGGGCCTGGCGCAGCGCGATCACATCCGTGGCCGCCTCCTCGACCACCGCATAACCGGCGGTCTCCAGATGGCGCAGCAGGGCCGTCTTTCCCGACCCGGGGGTGCCCGTGAGGATGTATCTCACGCGGCCAGGGCCAGCGCGGCCCGCCGCAGGAAGTCGCGGTTCGAGGCCGTGGCGCGGAGCTGGTCCAGCAGTTGCTTCATGGCTTCGCGGCGGTCGGAGCCGGACAGGGCCCGCCGGACCTGGGTGACCACCGCGCGTTCGCTCGGGGTCAGCAGGGTCTCGTCGTGGCGGGTGCCCGAGGCGAACAGGTCGATCGCCGGGAACTGGCGGGACTCGGCCAGCGAACGGTCGAGTTTCAGCTCGGCGTTGCCGGTGGACTTGAACTCCTCGAAGATCAGCGTGTCCATGGCCGAGCCGTTCTCGACCAGCGCCGTGGCGATGATGGTCAGGGAGCCGCCGTCCTCGATGTTGCGGGCCGCGCCCAGGAAACGCTTCGGCGGATAGAGGGCCGTCGAGTCGAGGCCGCCGCTCAGCGTGCGGCCGCCGCCGCGGGCCATCAGGTTGTACGCCCGGCCCAGGCGGGTGATGGAGTCGAGCAGCACGACCACGTCCTCGCCCCGCTCGACCAGGCGTTTGGCGCGTTCGATGGCCAGCTCGGCCACGGCCGCGTGCTCCTGCGGCGGCCGGTCGAACGTCGCCGCGATCACCTCGCCCTTGACCGTGCGCCGCATGTCGGTGACCTCCTCGGGGCGCTCGTCGACGAGGACGACCATGAGGTGGCATTCGGGGTTGTTCACGGCGATCGCGTTGGCGATCTGCTGCAGGATGATCGTCTTGCCGGCCTTGGGCGGGGCGACGATCAGCGCGCGCTGGCCCTTGCCGATCGGCGTGACCAGGTCGATGACCCGGGTCGTGAGAATGTGCGGCTCGGTTTCGAGGCGGAGCCGCTCCTGCGGGTAGAGCGAGGTCAGCTCGTAGAAGTCGGGGCGCTTTCCGACCGGGTCGATCTGGAGCGTGGCCGGTTTGGTGCCGACCCGCTTGGCGGTTCCGTGGACGCGGTCGCCGCGGCGGAGGCCGTGACGGCGTACGTCATGGATGTTGACCGGAATGTCCTTGGGTCCTGGCAGGTAGCCGTCGGCGCGCAGCCAGGCGCGGTCGTCGACGATGTCGAGCAAAGCATCGACAGGAATGGATGAAATGGGTTCGCTCATAGAGCACTCCTGAAGGAGAGTGGGAAAAGGGCCGGAAACTCACGGCCGAAAAGGGGGATCTCCGGGGGCTGTACGCCACAGCCGGAACCCAACTGCCGCTAACGGTAACATGGGGGCCACCGCGAGTTTGCCCCCCGTACGTCTGCGGGGTATGGAATGCGGCGTGCACCACGCCAACCACTACTACGGTCATTCGGCCGTCCTGGCCCGCTACTGCGGCCTCGACGACACCGAGGCCCCCCGCATCCAGGGCTACCTCCAGCACGGCTGGAACATCGGCGACGGCCTTGCCCCCGACCACGAGTTCGTGCCGGGCGTGGCCAAGTTCGTCTGGTCCGAGCGGGTCCGCCGCCGCGCCTGGTCGCTCGGGCGGCGCGATGTGTACGTGGTCGGCGCGCCCTGGGCGTACCTCCTGGCCCTGGAGCCGGACCAGGCGCCGCAGCGCGAGGGAACCATCTGGTATCCCTTCCACGGCTGGGAGGGCCAGCACATCCTGGGCAGCCACGAGGGCCTGATCGCCGAGATCAAGGAGACCGAGCCGGGTCCGGTGACCGTCTGCCTGTACTGGCAGGAATATCGCGACCGGAGCGTGCGGGCGACGTACGAGAAAGCGGGTTTCCGGGTCATCTGCCACGGCTACCGAGGCGGCTGGTGGAAGGACCTGGATCCCGGGTTCCTCTACCGCCAACTCGCCGAGCTGCGCAAACATTCCCGGGTGGCCTCGAACCGGCTGTGCAGCGCCGTCTTCTACGGCACGCTGGCCGGCTGCGAGCCGGCCGTCTACGGCGACCCGATGCAGCTGGAGAACGAGAAGTCCGCGTTCGGCGGCCAGGCCCGGATCCTGCGCGAGTGGTCTGACATGATCGGCGCCGAGGTCGACCTCCGCACCGCGCGCCGCATCGCCGTCGCCGAGCTCGGCGCCGACCGTCTCCTGCCACCGGCCGAGCTGCGCCGCCTGTTCGGCTGGCCGGTCCCGCGCAGCACCGAAGACATCGAACTGACCGGAGTTATGACCCCATGACCGTGACCCTGCTCGGCGGCGAGATGCTCAACTGGTCCGACCGTTCTCCGGCGGGCTCGTCCCTGCTGCCTCTGGTCAAGACCATTTCCGGTCGTACGCTCGTAGCCGGCCCCCACACGCAAGAGCTGATCTCCGCCGTGCCCGCCGGCCAGGTCACGGTCCTGCTCCGGGGCCAGACCGACGCCGAAGAGGTGGCCGCCCTGGGCGCCGAGGTGTGGTGCGGCAGCCTGGAGAAGGCGGCGGCCGCCCCGGCCTTCGACACGATCGTCGCCCTCGACGGCCTCGACCGCCTCTGCTCGGTCGAGGCGGAAACCCTCGACGGCTGGGACGAGCGCCTGGCCCACCTGCTGGCCATGCTCCGCCCCGGAGGCCGCCTGCTGCTGGCCGTGGAGAACCTGTTCGGCCTGCACCGCCTGCTGACCCTGCCCCGCCCCTTGACCGACGACGAGTGGCTGGTCCCCGACGACCGCGACCCGCGCCGCCCGGCCGGCCTGGCCGCCCTGCGCGACCGCCTGTCCGCCGCCGGCTTGTCGACCGAGCGCGAGTACGCCGTGTACGGCGACGCCCTCCTCAGCCGCTCCCTGCTCACCGACCGCGACGTGGCGGGCTTCCTCTCAGCCACCCTGGCCGGCTTCCACGTCGAGGACTCCCTGGCCGACGCGGCCACCCTGGCCACCCGGGCCCTGCGCCACAGCATGGCCGCCGACCTGGCCCCGTCCTGGCTCGTGATCGCCGACCGCGACGCCGGCAACCGGCCCACCCCCGACGCCGTGGTGGACGGCCGCGCGCTTTCGGTCGCCGAGCTGCCACCGGGCCGTACCCTCGAGGACCTGCTCTCCGCGGCCGCCCAGCAGCGCGACCTGCCCACCATGCGCGAGCTGCTGACAACGTGGCAGAAGAGCCCCGCCGCCGGGGTACCCGCGGCCCAGGTCGTGGTCGCCCCCTCGGGCGATCTGACCCCGCTGGCCCCCGCCGGCGACCCGCTGCTGGCGCTGCGCCACTTCGCGGCCGCCGCCATCCACGGCGACATCGCCCACCTGTGGCCGGCCCCCGCCGAGGAGGCGGAGCTGACCGCCCTGATCGCCGCCATGACGGGCCGCGAGGCCGAACCCGCGGACATCCCGCCGCTGCCGCCCCGCCCCACCCCCGAATCGGTGCGCGAGCTGACCGCCGACCGCGACCGCCTGACCCGCGAACTGGCCGAGGCCCGAGCCAGGCACGCCTTCTACGAGCAGCAGATCCGAAGCCGGGACGCCGAACTGAAGCGCGTCCGCCAGATCAACGCGGTCCTGTCCGCCACGGCCCCCGGAAAGGCAGTCCTGGGCGGCCTGAAGGCAGGCCGCCGAGCCGTCCGAGCGGTAGTCAAGCGAGGACGCGGTTAGGCGCACTTGATGCAGAAGCGAGCGAACGGCCGCACGGCGAGCCGTTCCGCGCCGATCGGCTGGCCGCAGCGCTCGCAGACGCCGTAGGAGGCGTCATCCACCCGGCGCAGCGCGTCGTCGACTTCGGCGATCCGCTCCCGGGCCGCGGCCAGCAGGGCCGTGAGCTGGGCGCGCTCGAAGCCGATGGTCGCACCTTCCGGATCGTGCTCGTCGTCAGCGTTCGAGTCCCTTGATGCCGCGAACAGAGCTTCCAGATCACGGGCCAGCGTCGCCGCTTCGGCTTCAGCACTCACCCGCAGCCGCACCAGCTCATCCCGGACCATCACCGAAGCTTAGGACGGCCGTGGAAACTCCATGAGGTTGAGACGAAGCTCGCTGACGGTCGACACCAGCGTCGGGGCGTCGATGTAGTCCATCAGCCCGGCCCGCCGCATGAGCACCATCAGGTCACGGACGCCGGCCTTGCTGAGCCGATTGTCCCGCCCCTCGACGGCCAACTCGTCGGTCTGCTGCCGATCGAGCAGGCGTACCACGAACGCCAGCGCGTGCCGCATGAGATCAGGCGCTGGTCCAGCCTCGGAGAACACCGGATTCGGCAGGACAACCACCAGCCCGGGTAGCCGGATGCCGTCCCACCGTCCGCGATCGATGTTGTGCGGGACGTCCACGGTGGGAATGAGCACCGTTGTCCGTCGGCCATCGTTGTCGTACGCCCAAAGTTGCCGTAACGCGGGATGCGCGTCAGGCGGCGGATGACCCGCGACGGAGCGAAGCCACCGCGGCTTCTCCTTCGCCGCCCGGCGCCAACGCAGATCAAGAAGCTGAGCGTTCAAGGTGACTTCGATGCTTGTGATCTCCCAGCTGTCGACGAACAACTCGCCGTAGAAGCTCGCCGGGTCGGGGCGGCACAGCATCGGCACGTCCGGCAACGCCGCGGACCAGTGCTTCCACGACCGCATGACGTCACGCAGGGAGGAGTGATTCGGGGCCGCGGCCAGCAGCAACTCGGCCCGCGCGGTGACGTCGCTCTCGACCGAGGCGAGCTCAGTGTGCGGCTCCAGCTCGGTCAGCGACATCAGCCGGCGGGAAGTGGCGCTCTCCACCACGTACGCGGGTATCTCGGCGGCCGCCGCGGCGGCCATCGCCGGATTGAGCGGCGCCCCATCGAGCAAGGGCGCGACCAGGCAGTTCGCTTCCGAGGCGGCGGCGCCTGGCGACAGCCGTTCCTCCGCCACCAGCCGGCGTAGTTCCTGGCGTACGTCACCGGCGAGCGTCTGGTAGACGCTCCGGAGCAGCCGGTCGAGCGCCGGTGTCCGTTCCAGCTCCGTCCGTGCCAGGTTGGTCCGCGGGCTGTCATGCCCTACCGAGTTGACGAGGCAGACGATGTCCGTGGCCTGGTAGCCCGGCGAAGCCGTGGTGACCCGTACGCCCTCGACGCAGATGCCGAGCTGCCGCTCGACGAGATCCCGATCGAACTGACCGAGGAACGGCGGACTGGTCAACGCGGCGAGGTGGCTCTGCCCGGGCACCCGCCGCCGGTTCACCGCGTACGCGATCTCCACTCCGCCCATCATGGCGCCGCGCACTTCCACGTGCTGCATGCGGTCGGCCAGGGCTCCGAACAGCGCCGCGGACAGCGCCTCGCGGACGTTCTCGTGCCCGATCGCCACCTCTTCGCCGTCGCCGGTCGTCACGGCCACCGAGCAGCCGGGCACGACGACCCACCGTCGCAGGGTCTCGGTCACGTCAGCCAGATCGGCCGAGGGCCGCAGGTGAAGCCGGACGCTCGTGCCGTGTTGCCGGCACAACTCCGGATTCTCGGCGCTGTCCTTCGGCAGCAGCCGCATCAGATAGCTGCTATGGACCGACTGCAACGTCAGCGACCGGGCGGAGTCGTCGTCCTCGTGCGCCGTAATGATCTCGACGTGGTCGGAAACCATGAAGACCGCGAGAAAGCCGATGCCGAAACGGCCGATAGGGCTGAACGAATGGTGCGCGCGCCGGAAGGCGGGGCTCTGATAGCGGGATGAGCCGGCCCGGAGGAGGTACTCCTCGAGGACCTCCCCGGTCATCCCACTGCCGTTGTCCTCGACGCTCAGCACGCGCTCGCCGGGGTCCCACCGGACGACGACCTTGCCGCCGGCGTCGTCATGCTGCAACCGGACCGCGTCGATCGAGTTCTGGACGAGCTCGCGGACCACGACGTTCGCGTCGTTGTAGAGCGTGTGACCGATCAGAAGCTCGAGCATCGGCGCGGGATCGAAGCCGAAGCGAAAGCTCCGAGCGACGAATCCCGTGGCCTGGACGAATTGTTGATCGACTCGCTGCCACGGGTAGTCGTGCCCACTGCCGAACTTCGGGGCCGACCGAGCCAGAATACGATGACATCGGGTGACCTCCGCTTCCGTGTACCGCAGGTATCCGGTCAGCGCGAAGAACTGCGCCGCGTCGGAGACCACTGCGTGCACCTCGATGACGGATCGGGGCAGCTGGGCGTCATGGTTGCCGTCCGGGTCGACGGCGACCTGCGATCGCACGGCGCGAACGGGTGTGCCGGCCGTCCAGCGAAGGTCTGTCCCGGCGTCGCTCGCATGCAGAAGGCGCTGTGGCACCGAAGGCCTACGGCTGCCGGTGATGGCGAGCAGGTCCGCACTGAGAAGAAGCGCCGCCAGGTACTGCAGATTCACCGCCTCATCCCGGGTCGGGCCGTACGGCCGGCTGACCGGGTATCTGTCGGTGTCGTCGAGGTCCATACGGTGGTGGTTGCCGCACAGGAGAGCCAGATCGCTTCGTACTTGCCGGTCGAACGGCTCGACCAGCGCGCCCACGAGGCGGGACAGCCGCCGATCGAGGCCGAGGCGGACATCGGGCTCCCCGAGGATCCAGGAAGCCAGACGAGTAGCGTGGTTCTGGCGAACGAACTCGTCGTAGAGAAATTTCTCTCGCTCCCCGGCCGGCAGCTGTGCGACCGTCATGCCGAAGTCGCCGGAATCCAGGTCGCGAAGAAACGTCGCGAAACCTGTCTCTCCCCGCGCCTCGTACTCCCGTTCGGTCACGACCAAGCCGAGATCGTGAAGGTACGTCGAAAGGGTGAGAAGCAGCCAGTCCCACGACGTCATGTGGATGCGCGTTGATGGGGAGATCAGCCACTCATAGAGGTCGAGCATTTCGTCGATGTTCGCCGAACCGCCGAGAGCCTGGCTGATCTCCCCGCGGAGCACGGCCAGGTCGATGCCTGAGGCGGACGGCCAGCGCAGTGCCTCGGCGGCCAGGGACTCGGCGGAAGTAGTCATCGATCTCGCTTTCTGCACCGGGATCACTGGTCGGACAGGCGCAGCGCCGTGCCGATGAGTCGCCGTACGCGGCTGAGGTCGGGTGGAGGAAGCGACCGCAGGACAGCCGTCATCCACGGTGGCACCCAGGCGGACACGATGCCACCGGACAGGGGGATGTTCTCCTGAAGCCATGACTCCGCCGGTCGCGCGAAGCTGACAGCGGGAATGTCCACGGCCGGCTCGTCGAAGGCGGCGTTCCGGATGCCGAGTTCGGCGGTGATCCCGATCAGCCACCAGGCGAAGCGGGAATTGTTCTGGAGCAGCGCGGCCGCCTCGGGGCTCAGGAGCCCGGCCGAACGGCGGGCCTCCTCGGCCAATGGGCCCGGATCGGTCCTGCCCGCCGAGAAACCGGTGACCTGACCGGCGCCGTCCGCCGCCGGCTCGGCGCTGGTCTGTGCCGAGACCCGGTCGAACTCGTCATAGGTGCCCGCCGCCAGTTCGGCGCCGAGGAACCGCTGCGCGCCTCGGAAGAACTCCTTAGGCGTCAGCACCAGCAACTCGGCATCGGCCCGTGCGGCGAGTTCGTCGTTCAGCGCGGGCCACGGTCGCATCGGTGATCCGTTGCTGTCGTGCTCGTACCAGTCCGGTTTCGTGTCCCGGGACACAAGCAGCACACGCCGTGGGCGAGGCAGCGTGCCGGCGTGCCGGATGATCTCCTCCCACAACAGGAAGTCTCCCGCCGAGTGCAGGTCGGTGCTCTTGCCCTTGTCCTCGAAGCCGGGTGGGATGCGGTTGGGGAATCGGTAGGTCGTTGCGTGATCCACCAGACGCCGCAGTTCCGCCTCGGCGATCGGCTCACCGATCCGGGAGCCGAACAGGGCGGCGATCTCCGGCAGGAGAGGGTCGTCGGAGCCCATCGAGGCCGGCGTGAGATCGGTGGATTCACGAAGGCGCCGCACGTGACCGATGAGGACTTGGTGCCATTCCCGGAGCTGGCTGTCGATCGCCTTGTTGGTCATCGATCCGGTCAACTCGTCCGCGCCGTGATCGTCGCGGGCCAGGTCGCGCAGCAGGGCGGCTACCGCGTCCCGAGCGCGCCCGATCGAGCGGGCCGCCTCCTGAAAGCTGGTGTCGACGTTCTTGCTCGCGGAAATGAGTGCCTGGTGCCGGTCCCTGACGGTGCGCGTGCGGTTGCGGACGAACTCGAGGCCGACCTGGTGCGGTAGCCAGAGCCGATGCTGCGCGGCGACCAGATGCAACGCCTCGAGCACCTGTTGACGAGCCGTCGGCGTGTAGCGGTACAAGTCGAGGAGCACATTGGTGTCCAGAACCACGACGGCGGAGCCGAAGAAGGACCGCGCGGCATCATCGTCGACAGAGACCGGCAGAGGGGACAGCCAGGCCCGGTAACGGGTCAGCAGCAGCGGCTCGTCGTCCGGGGTGCTCATGCGTCACTCTTTATCACAAGGCTTCAGGCGAGCGGGCTGACGCGGCTACAGGAGCGAGTCGTAGAGGTCCTCGAGGCGGCGGGACTGGGTGGTCACGTTGAAGTTCTCGGCGGCGTGGGATCGGGCTCGCTGTCCCATGGTCTCGCGCAGGGCCGCGTCGTCCAGGAGCTTGCGCAGGTTGGCCGTCAAGGCCTCGCGGTCGCGCTCCGGGCCCAGCAAACCTGTCTCGCCGTCGATGACTGCTTCGGGGATGCCGCTGTGGTGGGTGGAGACCACTGGCAGGCCCAGGGCCGCCGCCTCGACGATTGTCGTGGGCAGGCCCTCCGTGTCGCCGTCGGCAGCGGTCTTCGACGGGGCGGCCAGCACCCGCGACTCGGCGAGCAGGCGGTAGACCTCGGACGCCGGCCGGGCGCCGGTGAATGTTGCGTCTGTGCCGGTTCTGGCGGCGTACGCACGAATCTCCGGAAGCAGCGGGCCGTCGCCGATCAGCACCGCTCTGGCCGAGCCGAGCGCAGCGAGGGAGGCGATCAGGTCGTCGGCGCCCTTCTTCTCGACGAAGCGGCCCACGAACGCCACGTCCCACTTCTTCTCCGCGGCCGGTACCGCTGCCGGGACCGGAACGCCCGTGTAGTGGACCCGGACCTTCGCCGGGTCGGCGCCCCAGCCGATCGCCTTGTCGCGGATCACCTCGGAGACCGCGATCAGCAGGTCGGCCCGCTGGAACACCGCGCGCAGGTTGCGGCGGTAGCGCAGGCCGTGCGCGCCCGAGGACTGCGGCTGACGGGTCACGTCGTGGCCGTGCAGGGTCACCACCAACGGGACGCCGATGCGCTTCGTCTCGCCCGAGACCAGCCAGCCGTCGCCGCCGAAGTGGGCGTGCACCAGATCCGGTCGCGCGCCGGCCAGCAGCAGGCGCAGGCGGGGGGAACTGCCGGTCAGGCGCAGGCGCAGGAACGTGCGGCTGTCCTCCGGCGACGGGTACGCGATCAGGTCGGTGTCGCGGGACAGGATCGAGTCGACCTTCGTGGCGCCCACGTAGACCGGCTGCCAGCGGGTCAGGCTGTCGGCCTGGTTGCGGATGAAGGTCTCCGAGGCCGGCAGCATGGCGCTGCGCCAGACGGCGACGCGCCGGGCGGGCTCAGGCATCGGCGGTCTTACGGCCGAGGACCGCGTCGCGCAGGCGGTGGCGGACGGACGGGGGCAACGCCCAGATCTGGAGGTACGTCACGTAGTCGATGGCGCCGGGACGGCCGTTCGACCGGGCCTCGTCGAGGAGCTCGCGGAACACCTTCGTGCTGCGGGTCGGCGCGGCCATGGAGCTGAGGACGCTCATCGTGAAGGCAGCGTACGCCCGCGGGGTGAACAGGTCGCGGCTGGCGCGCAGCCAGGCGAGCTGTTCCTCCCACGGGTTCTGCAGGCTGATCCGCTCGCGGTTCTCGTCCTGGTGCCACAGCACCAGTGCCTCGGGGGCGTACAGCAGCTCGACGTCCTCGTGCTGGAGGGCGCGCAGCGTCCAGTCGAGCTCCTGTTGCCGGCGCAGGCCCACGGTGAAGGGCACGCGCTTCAGCAATTCGGTCGGGGCCATGATGGTCGACGTCTGGATGAAGCCGTCGCCGTAGAACAGGCCGCGCCGCACGGTCAGATATTCGCTGAGCGGCTCGCCGGCCTCGGGCAGGCGGCGTGGCATGACCGAGTCGGCCCTGGGGGTACGGCTGATCATCCTGGTCGCGACGATGGGGGAGGCCAGCTTCGAGGTCGCCGCGAGGGCCAGCTGCGTCTCCAGCTTGGCCGGCAGCCACTCGTCGTCGTCGTCGAGCAGGGCGACCCAGCGGCCGCGCGCGTTGGTGACGCCCTGGTTGCGGGCGTTCGGCGCTTTTCCGCTCTCCGGAAGCTCGACGACCCGCAGCCGATCATCTTTCAGGAGGGAGAGCGCCGACGACGTCGGGGCGTCCGGGCCGTCGATGACGACGATGACCTCGAGGTCGCGGTGCGTCTGCCCGAGCGCGCTCTGCACGGCGCGCACGGCGAGCTCCGGGCGGTTGCGCGTCGGGATGACGACGCTGACGTCCGGTTGTGAGGACATGGCGACCTGCTTACGAGGGCTGGGAGAGGCGGAAAACCGGACATTAGGGAGCCTCGGTGAATGCCAGGGGTGATCTCAGCAACTCAGCAGCGAACTTCCATGGGCTTTTGATGAAGGCGAGGGAGTCTTGATCGTGCGGAAGAAGAAGAGCCCCCGGTGGGCCCGGCTGTGCGTCGGCTTCGGGGCCCTGCTCATGATCGTGGGCGGCGGGTCGGTCGTCGCGCTGCAGGCCACGGTCAGCGCGGCCACGAAATCGATCAAGCAGCAGGACCTGCTCGGGTCGTCGACCACGGTCGAGACCGAGAAGCACGCCTCGGTCACCGGCGCCAAGAACATCCTGCTCGTCGGCATCGACCAGCGCGCCTCGGCCAAGCCCGGTGAGCCCACCCGCTCCGACTCGATCATCCTCATGCACATCGGCGCCGACCACAAAAGCGCCTACCTGATCTCGCTGCCCCGCGACAGCTACGTGCCGATCCCGGCCTACGACAACGGCGCCCAGAAGTACGCCGGCGGCAAAAACAAGATCAACGCCGCTTTCGCGTACGGCAGCAGGGGCCTGACGGGCAACGCGGCGCTGTCCCACGGTTTCGAGCTGCTGTCGCTCACGATCAAGAAGCTGACCGGGATCACGCCCGACGCCGGCGCGATCATCGACTTCCAGGGCTTCCAGCAGATCGTCAACGTCCTGGGCAAGGTCTGCATGTACGTCGACGAGGACACCACCTCGATCCACATCGGCCACACGGCCGATGGGAAACAGGCCGCGCCGTACGACATCAATCCCGACGGCACCCTCAACCACAAGATCAAGGGTGTGACGGCGAACTTCTACGCCAAGGGCAACCACTGCTTCACCCCGACCGAGGCGCTCGACTTCGTCCGGCAGCGCGACCTGCTCGCGAACAACGACTTCGACTACGGCCGGCAGCGCCACCAGCAGCAGTTCCTCAAGGCGGTCGTGCAGCAGACGGTCAAGGACGGCCTGAACTCGCCGACCAAGCTGCCGGGCCTGCTCAGCGCCATCGGCAAGGCCGTGACGGTCGACTCGGGCGGCATCTCGCTCGAGGACTGGGTGTTCGCGATGCGCGGCGTCAACCCGAACGACCTGGTCACCCTGAAGACGAACGACGGCAAGTTCAACAGCGAGTCCATCCCCGGCGTCGGCAGCGTCCAGCTGCTCAGCGACGACAGCCTGGCCCTGCTCCGGGCGGCCAAGAACGACACGGTGGCCCAATTCGCCGAGTCCCACCCTTCCTGGGTGGCGACGACCTGAACCGCTCAGACCACAACTTCACCCGTACGGGTCACGCACCGCTGACGTTTCGTAGCGTACGGTGAACGACACTTCGCGACGAGGGGGAGCGGCGCGGACCTGAGGGGGTGTCGCGCGTGGGCGGGCTGAAAGTGCTTGATCAGCTCGAGCTCGGCGACCACGTCTGCTGGACCGTCGACGACGACGCCGTACGGCTGGACGCGGTCGTCGACGTTCTGGCGTCCGGCCTACGCTCACGCCAGAAGGTCTGCTACCTCGGCCCCGATCCCCACCGGGTCGTCGACGGGCTGGCCGAGCGCAACGGGGCCGCCCGGAACGCCCTGGCCACCGGCCAGCTGGTGGCCGAGACCCCGGAGGGCAGCTACCTGTCCGGCGGTTCGTTCGACGCCGAGGCGACCGTGGAGCATTTCCTGGCCGAGAAGGAAAAGGCCCGCGCGGAGGGCTACCAGGGTCTGCGCGTGGTCGGCGACATGTCGTGGGCGTCGCGGGGCGTGCCGGGCGCCGAGTCGCTGGACTGGTACGAGGCCCGCATCAACGAGGTGTTCGTCGACGGTTTCGTGGCCGGCGTGTGCGCGTACGACCGAAGGATCTTCGATCCGTTGACCTTGCGCCGTCTCACGCTGGCCCATCCGGGCGCGGCCGGCCCGCTGCTGCCGTTCGACCCGGCGTCGTCGCTGCGCTGCCGCCGCACGACGGAGCCCTTCGGCATGAAGCTGACCGGCGAGGCCGACATGTCGAACCGGTTCGCGCTCGAGTCGGTGCTGGCCGGCCTGATCGCCGACCTCCCCGAGTCCGGCGGCACGGCGATCCTCGACGTGACAGGCCTACGCTTCGCCGACACGGCCGCAGCCCGCGTCGTGATCCAGGCCGTGGCCGACAGCGGCGACCGCGTGCGCGTGCGGGGTTGCCTGCCCGTGGTCGGCCGTCTGCTGCGCTTCCACGGCCTCACCCAAGAAGCGATGCTCTAGTCCCAGAACCCGTCGTGTACGGCGGTGGCGCTCGGCAGGGGCACGGGCCCGTCCACCACGATCTCGCGCCCACCGTGAGCGAAAACCTCACGGCAGGGCAGCCGCAGTGGCGGAATCCCTTCTTCCTCCTCGACCATGCCGGCCAGATCGGCCTCGGACAGGGCGAAGACGACCCGCCCGACCCCGGACCAGTAGATAGCCCCCGAACACATGGCACACGGCTCGGTGCTGGTGTAGAGCACGCTGCCGGCCCGCTCGTCGAAAGACAGCCCTCCGGCCAGCCGAACGAGATTGGTCTCGGCGTGCCCGGTGGCATCCTCCCCGGTGACCACGCTGTTGCGAGCCTCGAGAACTTTCCCGTCCGGCGTCAGAAGCAGCGCCCCGAAGGGATGATCGCCCCGCTTGCGCGCTTCCCACGCGAGTTCGATCGCCCGCTCCAGGTGCCCGAGGTCAGCGTCCGTGATGCTCGTTCCCATGATCACCACCATACGTCCGGGACGCGATTCACCTGCCTGGAGGACATCATCGGGGTGTCGTACCCGCCGGAACTGTGCGTCCCGCTAGGCTGTGCCGGTTCGATCTTCCGGGAAATCGCAGGAGCGCAGGATGTCGGTTGTGGGCCCGGTCGTGTGGCGGCGCAGTGCCAGGTGCGTCAGCGACCATCACTGTGTGGAGGTCGCCGACCTCGGCTGATTCGCGGCCTTGCCCTCTTGTGCCAGTCTCCATGTAGTCGCCAGAACAATCGAGGCACCTCGCTGTCGAAAAAGCGCTCGAGATAGCCGCGAAGCTGCGCCTCGGGCAGATCACGTAACTCCCACGCCTGCTTCCAGGTGTTGACGATCGCATTGCAGTAGTAGAAGACGTCCTCGTCCATGCCGTCCGGCGCTATCCGCGCGCCCCAGCACTGCCGGTAGACAGGCTCGTCCATTGCGAGTTTCACGAGCACGTCCGTCTTGTCCATGAGCGCGCGGAGACGGTCGTCGCGCAGTTGGCGGCGTTGCACCGCCAGCCCGGCCAGGACGACGCCCAGAGTCAACGCGGCGATCATCGCCGAGGCGGCGCCATACGCCTGGCCGATGTCGCTGAGCCGCGAGTAGTCGCCGCCCGCGGCATACAGGCGGCCGAGGACGAGAGGCGTCACCAGGACGCTCGCCATCGCGGCCGTGAACGCGAGGGCGCACATCGCCGTCAGCACCCACCGGACGACGATCCCGGTGTGTTCGGTCGTCCGAGAATCCGCAGCCGTGATGTCGACTCCCAGGCGTGGTTACCTCAGTCTGCCCGACGTCATCCGTTCAATCGGTATTCATTCATGCTGGGCAAACCGCCTTTCCAAGAGTGGCGGTGGCGCGTGATCTCATACGCGCGCAACGTGGCGGCTAGAGTCGCAGGGGTTATGGAGATCCCCACGGATGAGCGGATTCGGGTGCTGCATGAGCGGTGTGCGCCGAGCCGGGAAGCGTTTGAGCTTGTCTATACGCACTGCCTGATTGTCTGTGCGGTGGCCGAGCGGCTGCTGCGCGGGCGGGAAGGGGAGTTCGACGTCGCTCTGGTGCGGGCGGGGGCCCTTCTGCACGACATCGGGGTTTATCGGCTCGGGCCGGGGGAGAGCTATCTGCGGCACGGGCTTCTCGGGCATGAGCTGCTGGCCGAGGCCGGGCTTCCGGAGCCTTTTCGGCGGTTCTGCTCCTGTCATACCGGGGTCGGCATCACCCGCGAGGACATCGAGCGGCAAGGGCTGCCGCTGCCTCCGGGGGACTATGTGCCCAGCAGTGGCGAGGAGGCCCTCGTCATGTACGCGGACAAGTTTCACAGCAAGACGGCGCCGCCCGTTTTTGTCAGCGCCGCCACCTACCGGGCCGGTGTGGGCCGGTTCGGTGCGGGCAAGGCCGAGCGGTTCGATGAGCTCGTACGGGAGTTCGGTGTGCCCGAGCTGGGGGATCTGGCCGCCCTTCACGGGCACGCGGTGACCTGACGCCGGTGCCACACTGGGGCGGTGAGCGACTACACAGTGGACACCAGCGTTCCCCATTCGGCACGGGTCTGGAACTACTGGCTCGGTGGCAAGGACAACTACGCGGTCGATCGGCGGGTCGGCGATCAGGTGCGGGCCGTCTTTCCCGAGATTGTCGACGCGGCCCGGGAGACCCGGGCCTTTCTTCGGCGGGCCGTCCGGTTCCTCGACGGGCAGGGGGTGCGGCAGTTCCTCGACGTCGGCAGTGGGCTGCCGGCCGCCGGCAACACTCATGAGCTGGTGGGGCCGGGCAGCCGGACCGTTTATGTCGACAACGATCCTCTGGTGCTCGCCCACGCCCGCGAGCTGCTGCACGGCGGCGACGTGCACTTCGTCGACGGGGATCTGCGGGACGCCGGCGCCGTCGCCGAGCGGGCCGGAGCGTTCCTCGACTTCGAGCGGCCGGTCGCGCTGCTCATGCTCGGGGTGATGGGCCACGTCGAGGATCCGGCCGCGGCCCGGGGCATCGTCGGCGGGCTCGTCGGGCGGTTGCCGGCGGGCAGCTATCTGGTCATGTCGGACGGCACGGCCACCAGCGAGCGCGTCATCGAGTCGCACCGGCAGTACAACGAGAGCGGCGCCGTGCCGTACCACCTGCGCGAAGTCGTTGACTTCGAGGCGTTCTTCGGCGGGCTCGAGCTCGTCGCGCCGGGCGTGGTCCCGCTGACCCAATGGCGGCCCGAGGGCGGGCCGGGCAAGGACGTCGACGGCTACGCGGGGGTCGCGGCGAAGACCTTCGGGCGGGCGTAGACCGTCAGCTCGGTGGTGCACAGATCGACCGGGTCAAATTCCTGGAAATCCTTGTGTACGGGGAAAGCGCCGCTCAGCGCCGTCCGGGACTCCTCGTCGACGACGCGGTCGCACCGTTCCAGGCCGAAGCCGGCGTCGGCGAACATGCGGATCAGCTGCGGGGCGCGCAGGCGGTTGCAGTAGGCGTACTCGTTGCCGGCGAGGCGGATCCACTGCTTCGCCGAATAGCGCAGGAAGTTGATGCGGGTGATCGCGCTGTCCTGGTGGGCGAAATGGTCGCTGGGGTCGATGAGGTGCGCGGCGAAGCCGGACGGGCCGAGCAGGCGGCGCGACTCGGACAGGATCGCCCGCAGGGCGCGCGGCGTGACGTGCTCGAAAACGGTCATCGAGAAGCTCAGGTCGAAACTGCCGCCGGGGTCCGGCATGCGGGACGCGTCGCCGGGGGCCAGATAGCGGATGCCGATGCGGCGGAACAGCTCGCGCGGGCGGTCGGCCAGGTCGGCGATCACGGAGAGTCGCGCTCGCAGTGTGATGGGTGAGACCAGACCGTCGTACAGGGAAAGAATTTGATCCTCGGCCTTGACCATCCTGTGCAGCATCTCGGTGGTCAGGTCGGGCTGGAGGCGGCGGTGCAGGTCGACGGTGACGATCTCGCGCGCCCCGCAGAGATGCATGGCCACCGGCGCGATCGGCAGATGGCCGGTGCCGATCTCCAGGACGCGCATCCCGTCGAGCCGCAGGCCGAGACCGTCGAGCCGGCGCATCATCGCGGCGTGCTGCGGCAGGCGCCGGAACGGGTCGGCGGCGAGGCGGCCGAGACGGCGCTGGATCTGCCGGTACGCCATGTCGCCGCCCGGCGCCGCGGCGCAGAACCGCTGGATACGGGCCTTGGTGGTCCACCGCATAAGGTCACCCTAGAGGCCCGCGGGCGCCGCGGCGGGGATACCACGAATGGCGCCGGAATGCGCCCGTCGAGACCCACCTGTTATCGATAACAAAGTTTCGGCCTCGTGTCCGCAACGTTGCTTTGAACGGTTGACATGTTCCTATGTGAGCGTTCACACTCGACCGCACCCCCGCCTCAAGAGCGAGTTATTTCATTGAAGGAGTTCCCCGCATGAGACTGTCCAGGATGAGTGCGGTGGTTTCCGCCGCCGTGCTGGCGACAGCCCTGACCGCGTGCGGTTCGGCCGAGAAGACCGTCGATAAAGAGGCCGGCGCCGGCGGCGACAACGCGGGCGCGCTGATCGGCGTCACCATGCCCACCCGCACCTCGGAGCGGTGGATCAGCGACGGCGACAACGTCAAGAAGCAGCTCGAGGGTCTCGGCTACAAGGTCGACCTCCAGTACGCCGGCGACGACATCCCGACGCAGACGCAGCAGCTCGACAACCAGATCACCAAGGGCGCCAAGCTGCTGATCATCGCCTCGATCGACGGCACCGCGATCACCACCCAGCTGGAGAACGCGAAGGCCAACAACATCCCGGTCATCGCGTACGACCGCCTGATCCGTAACAGCCCGAACGTGGACTACTACGCCACGTTCGACAACGAGAAGGTCGGCGTGCAGCAGGCCACCTCGCTGCTGACCGGTCTCAAGGTGCTCAACGCCGACGGTTCGAAGGGCTCGGCCAAGGGCCCGTTCAACGTCGAGCTGTTCGCCGGCTCGCCCGACGACAACAACGCCACGTTCTTCTTCAACGGCGCCATGAAGGTGCTCAAGCCGTTCCTCGACGACGGCACGATCGTCGTCAAGAGCAAGCAGACCGACTTCAAGACCGTCGCGATCCTGCGCTGGCAGCCGAAGGTGGCCCAGGAGCGCATGGAGAACCTGCTGACCTCGACGTACAAGGACGGCGCGAAGGTCGACGGCGTGCTGTCGCCCTACGACGGCCTCTCGATCGGCATCCTGTCTGCCCTTAAGAGCAACGGATACGGTACGGCCGCGCAGAAGTACCCGATCGTCACCGGTCAGGACGCCGAGGCGGCGTCGGTGAAGTCGATCATCGCCGACGAGCAGTACTCGACGATCTACAAGGACACCCGCCAGCTGGCCAAGACCACCGTCGAGATGGCCGACGCGGTGCTCAAGGGCAACAAGCCGACGACCAACAACGACAAGGACTACAACAACGGCGTCAAGGTCGTCCCGGCGCAGCTGCTCGACTCGGTCATCGTCGACAAGGGCAACTACAAGAAGGAGCTCATCGACACCGGCTACTACACCGAGGCCCAGCTCGGGTCATGAGTGACACCATCCTGCAGATGCGGGGCATCACCAAGACGTTCCCGGGCGTGCGCGCGCTCGACGACGTCAACCTGGAGGTGCTCCGCGGCGAGATCCATGCGATCTGCGGGGAGAACGGCGCCGGAAAGTCCACCCTGATGAAGGTGCTTTCCGGCGTCTACCCCCACGGTGAGTACGACGGTGCGATCGAGTTCGACGGCGAGCCGTGCCAGTTCGGCGGCATCCGCGACAGCGAGCACAAGGGCATCGTCATCATCCACCAGGAGCTGGCGCTCGCCTCGAACCTCTCGATCGCCGAGAACATCTACCTCGGCAACGAGCTCGCCACCCGCGGCATGATCGACTGGAACCGCACCAACGCGGCGGCGGCCGAGCTGCTGCAGCGGGTCGGCCTGGCCGAGAACCCGACCACCCCGGTCCTCGACCTCGGTGTCGGCAAGCAGCAGCTGGTCGAGATCGCCAAGGCGCTGTCCAAGAAGGTGCGGCTGCTGATCCTCGACGAGCCGACCGCGGCGCTCAACGACGACGACTCGGCCCACCTGCTCGGGCTGCTCCGCGGGCTGCGCGAGGAGGGGATCACCTGCGTGATCATCTCGCACAAGCTCAACGAGGTCCTCGACATCGCCGACCGGGTGACCATCCTGCGCGACGGCCACACGATCACCACGCTGCCGTCCGAGGGCCTGACCGAGGAGCGGATCATCTCGGGCATGGTCGGGCGCGACCTCGACAACCGCTTCCCGCCGCACGTTTCTTCTGTTGGCGAGGAAGTTCTCCGGGTCGAGGACTGGACGGTGCACAGTCCGACCCAGCACGGGCGCGTGCTGGTCAAGGACGCCAATCTGACCCTGCGGCGCGGCGAGATCGTCGGGCTGGCCGGGTTGATGGGCGCGGGACGCACCGAGCTGGCGATGAGCATCTTCGGCCGCTCCTACGGCACGAACATCTCCGGGCGTCTCTTCAAGGACGGCAAGGAGATCAAGTTGCGGTCCGTCGGCGAGGCCATCGAGCACGGCCTGGCGTACGCCACGGAGGACCGCAAGCGCTACGGCCTCAACCTCATCGAGGACATCAAGCGCAACGTCTCGGCGGCGGCGCTCAGCCGGCTCGCCAAGGGCGGCTGGGTCGACGACAACGAGGAATACAAGGTCGCCGACGGCTACCGCAAGAGCCTGAACATCAAGGCGCCCAGCGTCTCGAGCATCACGGGCAAGCTCTCCGGCGGCAACCAGCAGAAGGTCGTCCTCGCGAAGTGGATCTTCACTGACCCGGACGTGCTGATCCTCGACGAGCCCACCCGCGGCATCGACGTCGGCGCCAAGTACGAGATCTACACGATCATCAACGAGCTCGCCGACCAGGGGAAGGCCGTGCTCGTCATCTCCTCCGAGCTGCCCGAGCTGCTCGGACTCTGCGACCGCATCTATACGCTCTCGGCGGGGCGGATCACCGGCGAGGTGCCGCGCGCCGAGGCCACCCAGGAGGGCCTCATGACCCTGATGACCGCCGGGCAGGAGGTTTCCTCGTGAGCAGCCTCGCCCCGACCAACGCCGACCTCTCGGTCGACGCGCCGCCGCCGGTGCCCGACCGCAAGGGCCGGCCCGGACTTTCGATAAACCTTCGCCAGAGCGGGATCTACTTCGCGTTCGCGGCGATCATCTTGCTGTTCACGATTCTGACCGGCGGCGACCTGCTCGCCCCGCAGAACATCAGCAACATCATCGTCCAGAACTCGTACATCCTGATCCTCGCCATCGGCATGATCCTGATCATCATCGCCGGGCACATCGACCTGTCGGTGGGCTCCATCGTGGCCGCCTGTGGCGCCGTCGCGGCGGTGCTGATGGTCGAGCACAGCGTGCCGTGGCCGCTCGCCATCCTGATCACGCTGGTGGTCGGCGGGCTGATCGGCGCCTGGCAGGGCTACTGGGTGGCGTACTTCGGCATCCCGGCCTTCATCGTGACGCTGGCCGGCATGCTGCTGTTCCGGGCGGTCACCCTGATGATCCTGGGCAACCGGGGCATCGGCCCGTTCCCGGACGAGGTCCGCACCCTGTCCAACGGCTTCATCGACGGCTACCTGGGCAACATCGGGCTGGGCGCGCTGGGCGGCGCCGACCTGCTGAGCCTGCTGGTGGGCGTGGCCGCGGTGGTGGGCATCGTGGTCGTGCAGTGGCGCGCCCGCGCGGGCCGCCTGAAGTACGGCCAGTCGGTCGAGGCGTTCCCGCTGTTCATCACGAAGATCGTGGTGGCGGCGGCGGTGGTCATGTTCGTGGTGGTCCAGCTGGCCCGCTTCCGCAACCTGCCATGGGTGCTGGTGCTGCTGGCGGCGCTGGTCCTGGGCTACTCGGTCCTGACGAACAGGGCGGTCTTCGGCCGCCAGATCTACGCCATCGGCGGCAACCTGCAGGCCGCCACGCTCTCCGGCGTCAAGGTCAAGTCCGTCATCTTCTGGATCTTCGTCAACATGGGCGTCCTGTCGGCGCTGGCCGGCATCATCTTCGCCGGCCGCCTGAACCAGGCCAACCCGACCGCGGGCAACAGCTTCGAGCTGGACGCGATCGCCGCCGCCTTCATCGGCGGAGCCGCGGTCCAGGGCGGCGTGGGCAAGGTGGTGGGAGCCATCACCGGCGGCCTGATCATGGGCGTCATCAACAACGGCATGTCCTTGATCGGCGCCGAGTCCGAAGAGGTCATGCTGGTCAAGGGCGCGGTCCTGCTGGCCGCGGTCGCCTTCGACATCTGGACGAAGCGCCGCGCGGGCGCGTCGCGCTGATCCGCTGGGCGGGCGCTTGATCGAGCGCCCGCCCATGGACCCGGTTGCCGCGGTGACCGATGATGTAGTGATGGTTCTGCGACGTTGGGTGATCATCGGCGCTGGCATCGTGTCGGTTGCCGCAGTGGGCGTGACCGCGTGGCTGTTCGGGCCCGACGGCGTCGAATATGCCAGCTGGCTCGCCGGCATAGCCGGTCTCATGATCACCGCGGGCACCCTCGCCCTCGCACGCCAGCACCAAGGCCGGCCGGAGATCCAGTCGCTACCGTCGTCCATTCACATCACTGGCAGCAATGACGGAATTCTGTCGACCGGCGACCACGCGTCGAATACTCAACAGAAGTGAGCCCGTGGCGGCGCGAAGGGCGCCGATCCGGTGACCCGGAGGTCACTGTGGAGGGCGGCAACTCCGGAATCATCTCGACCGGCCTGTTCGCCACCAACACGCAGGTGTCGCTCGAGAACGCGACCGTCCTGCCGCCGGAATATCTGGTCGCGCCGGAGAACATCCCGGCGCCGCCCGGGCTGATCAACCTGCCGGTGCGGCCGGACCTGTTCGTCGGGCGCGACGCCGCGTTGACGATGCTCGACGCGGGAGCCGCCGGGCGGATCGCCCAGGTGGTGCACGGGCTGGGCGGAATCGGCAAGAGCACCCTCGTCGCGCGCTGGGCGGCTCAACGGTCCGGGACGTTCCCGGTGGTGTGGTGGGTCACCGCTGACACTCCGGGGAACCTCAGTGCCGGCTTGGCCGGGCTGATCGAAGCGCTGCAGACGGGCGCCTCCGGTTTTCTCAAGGAGCCGGTGCTGCGGGAACGCGCGATCCGCTGGCTGGCGTCGCACGAGCGGTGGCTGCTCGTTCTCGACAACGTCACCGACCCTCGGCACATCACCGAGCTCATGGCTCGGATGCCTCTCGATACGACGGGCAGGATCGTCGTGACCAGCCGGCGGGCCACCGGCTGGCCGGAGTCCGCCGCCGTTTCACGCTTGGGCGGCATCGGACTGGACGCCGCGACCGTACTGCTGACGGCGATAGCCGCGCGGGGTGGCGTCGGTGTCGATCCGGCGGCGGCCGGTGCGGTGTGTGCGGAGTTGGGCTCGTTGCCGCTGGCCGTCGAACAGGCCGGCGCTTACATGGCACAGACCGGGACCGGACCGAACGACTATCTGCGCCTGCTGGCCGCACAGCCCGCGGCCATGTACCGCGACGCCGACGAGGGGCGGCCCGAGGAACGGACCATAGCCCGGGTCTGGCAGGTCACTCTTGATGCTCTCGTGAGGGAGAACGACGACCTTCCGGAAAGAGTCCTGCGAGCACTGGCCTGGTACGCCCCGGACGCGATCCCGCGTTTCCTGACGGACGCTCACCCGGCCGGTGAAGTGAACGTCCGCCGCGCGCTCGGCAGGTTGGCCGCATACAACATGATCAGCATCGATCACGGCAGCGACACTGTCAGCGTCCACCGCCTCGTCCAAGCCGTCACGCGCACTCCGGACGCCGGCGATCGGCACCGCCAGGCGGAAGACATCGAGGGCGCCAGCGCGGCCGCCAACTACGCGATCCTTCAGGTCCTGCCGGCGGACGACGAAGGGGTGTCCGGCTGGCCGCGCTGGCGTGCGCTGATACCTCATCTGAGCGCGCTCGTCGCCCACTCCCTGGCCGCCACAAGTCAAGGTGGACCCGGCAGCCTGGACCGGGATGACGCGCTCATCAAGGCCATCTGGCTGAATCGGGCCGGCGTGTTCCTGAGCGACCAGGGATCTCTCGACACCAGCATCACGTTCCTGGAGCTGGCGCGACAGATCTTCAGCCGTTTCGGAACGGGCGCCGAGGCGAGCCTTCTCGCGGCGACGAACAATCTCGCTCTCGGCTACGTGAAGTCGCGTGATTTCGGCCGCGCGGTCCCTCTCCTCGAACAGGCGGTGGCCGACTATCACCGGACTTTCGGCGCCGAGCATCCGAGCACCATCAACGCCGAGGGCAGTCTCGCTCACGCCTACAGCGAGCTGGGGCATATCGGTGCTGCCATATCTCTCCAGGAGAAGATTCTCGCCAAGAGCCGGAGAACCCGGGGCGAGGACCACGAGGGCACCATTCAGATCCTGAGCAACCTCGCCGCCGGCTACGAGTCGATCGGCGATTTCGGTCGCGCTCTGCCCATGTTGGAAGAGGCGCTGGCCAGTCGTCGCCGGGCGCTGGGCGACGAGCATCGGGACACCATTCTGTCCATGAACAACCTCGGTGCCACGCTTGTCTCCGCGGGGCAGATCCAGCGAGGCATCGCGTGGTGCGAGCAAGCTGCCGCCACTGGCGATTCCGTCCTGGGCGACGGCCATCCCCAGGCCATCGGTATCACGAGCAGCCTGGCCCGCGCGTACGAGGCGGCCGGCGACGTGTCCCGGGCCGTTGTTCTGAGGGAGCGAGTCGTCGCTCGAACCAGGCGCGTCCTGGGCGCCGATCATCCCGACACTCTCATGGCGGTCTCCTTACTGGCTGGTACCTACTCTTCGGCCGGTCAATACGAGCGAGCCGTCACCACTTCGCAGAAGGTGATCGCCGAGCTTCGTGGCGTGCTGGGTGACGCTCATCCGGAAACCGTCAAGGCGATCACCCGACTCGCCTTGATCCATCGGTCGGCCGATGATCATCGGCTCGCGGTCCAGCTGCTCGAGCAAGCGCTCGCCCATTGTCAGAACGAGCTGGGTGACGTTCACCCGGTCACGATGAACGTGGCCGGCAACCTCGTCGACGCCTGCCGAGAGGCGGACGACCTCGAGCGTGCCACCCAGCTATCGAGATGGCTGCTGGCCTACGCCGAGCAGGCGAACGGCACCGACCATCCCGGCACCCTGGCGCTGACCGATCTGCAGGCCGAGCTCGACGAGGCCGCCGGCGACCTGCGGTCCGCCATCTCGCTGCGGCAGCAGGCCGTCGACGGCCGCCGGCGGACTCTGGGTGACGCACACCCGGCGACGCTGGACTCGATGACCGTTCTCGCCTTCGCCTGTCTTCGTTCGGGCGAGGCGGAACGCGCCGTACCTCTCTTCGAGGAGCTTGTCAGCCACCGTCGAAGCGCTCTGGGAGGCGACCACCCCGTCGCGCTTCTCGCCCTCAACAATCTCGCCGGCGCCTACCAGGCCGTCGGTGACCTGGCCCGCGCTCTTCCGATCTTCGAGAGAGTCCTGGCGGCACGGCGCCGAGTAGTCGGTGAGAACCACCCGGACACACTCACCTCGGCCAACAACCTTGCCTACTGCTTGTACCAACGAGGTGACCGTGGATCCGCTGTCGCGATGCTGCGGCAGACACTCGCCACGTGCCGTGAGGTGCTCGGCGAGGAGCATTCATTGACGCGGACAGTGAGGTCTGGACTGCGAGCGACAGGCGCGGAGGCGGACGCCGGCTGACCAGACCAGTTGACGACAGTTCCCGCGAGTGGGCAAGCGTATCGTGAGTGCCTCGTAGAGGATCCTGCCGGCGACATCTCGTTCACGCCGTCCATGTCGGCCACGGGAACTCCATCGGACGTTTCGTGACGGGGTACCTAACCGGGAGTCGGCATGGTCACGACATCGAAGGCCGCGGCGACAGCTCCTGGTGCACAAGGTTCGGTGATCTCTCTGCCCAAGGGTGGTGGCGCGATCAACGACCTGGGTGAGAAATTCTCCGCCGACCTGTCCTCCGGATCCGGCTCGCTGTCGGTACCGGTGCCCGTGCCGGCCGGCCGGTCCGGTGCGACGCCGCAGCTTGCGCTCGAGTACAGCAGCGGCCACGGCAACGGGCTGTTCGGGTTGGGCTGGCATCTCGGTCTGCCCGGAGTGTCCCGCAAGACCTCACGGGGAATCCCTCTCTTCCGCGACGAGCAGGATGTGTTCCTGCTGTCCGGCGGTGAGGATCTGGTGCCGGTCGACGGGGGTGCGGCCGGCCGGCAGCGATATCGGCCCCGCACCGAGGGCCCGTTCGCGCGCATCGAGCATGTTCGCGGCGGCGGGAACGACTACTGGGAGGTGCGCGGCACCGACGGCTCGCTGACCTGGTTCGGCACCCCGCGTCCGGACGGCGCACCCGCGGATTGGCGAGATCCGGCCGTCGACGCCGATCCTGGCGGCCGAGGACGGGTGTTCGCCTGGCAGATCTCCGAGAGCCGGGACCCGCTGGGCAACATTGTCCGGTATGAGTACGGGCGCGATGCCGGCCAGGACCTCGCGCACAGCTGGGACCAGCCGTTGCTCACCGCAGTCGCGTACGCCGACTACGGCGACCGGGCGGCGCCCGCGTTCCTGGTCCGGGTGGAGTTCGACTACGAACCGCGTCCCGACCCGTTCTCGGACCGCCGGGCCGGGTTCGAGCTGCGGACGTCGACGCGGTGTCGCACGATCCGGGTGTCCACGCACGCGGCCGACGGCGTCGCGCGGATGTCACAGGAACTCCGCCTCAGCTACCGGCCGGCCGCGTTCACCGGCGCGTCGCTGCTCGTGCGGATCGAGCCGGTCGGCGTCGACGACCAGGGGCCCGCGCCGGTCGAGGAGGCGTTGCCGCCGCTGAGCCTCACCTACTCGGAGTTCGACCCGGCCAACCGTCGCCTGGATCGATTGTCCGGGGCCGGCCTGCCGGCCGTGCCCTTGGACAGCCCCGGCTTCGCCCTGGTGGACCTGCACGGCACCGGGCTGCCCGACATCGTCGAACTGGGCGCGGCGAAGCGGTTCTGGCGCAATGCCGGAAGCGGCCGGTTCGAGTTGCCGCGCTCACTGCCGGAGGCGCCGCCGCTCTCGCTGACCGACGACGGCGTGGAGTTCATGGACGCGAACGGCGATGGCCGCCCCGATCTGGTCGTGTCCGCGGTGACCACGGACGTTGCCAGCAGAGGGCTACCGGCCGGATATTTCCCCATGACGTTCGCCGGTGGGTGGTCACGTCGCTCCTTTCAAACCTATCGGCAGACGCCGGCCGTCAGGTTCGACGATCCGAGCACGAGGCTGGTCGACCTGGACGGCGACGGGCTCACCGATGTGCTGCGCTCAGGCAGCCGTCTCCAGGCCTGGTTCAACGACCGGGATCCGCGGGTGGCCTGGCAGCGCACCTCGGTGAGCAACAGCGCCGCGCAGCCGCCGGATCTGGCCGACCCCAGGGTCCGGCTGGCTGACATGACCGGCGACGGGCTGCAGGACATCGTGCTGATCACCAACGGCAACGTGTCGTACTGGCCGAACCTCGGCCACAACCGGTGGGGCGCGAAGGTGACGATGCCCCGGTCGCCGCGTTTACCAGGCGACGCGGGCGGCGGCATCGGCTACGACCCCCGCCGCGTTCTCCTCGGCGACGTAGACGGGGACGGCGTGGCCGACCTGATATACGTCGGGGACGGACGAGTTCTGTTCTGGGTGAATCAGTCCGGGAACGCGTGGACCGACGCCCCGTTCGTCATCACCGGCACGCCACGCTTCGCCGGCGCCGACTCCGCGCAGATGGTCGACCTGCACGGCACGGGGATGGCCGGGCTGCTGTTCAGCCGCTCGGCGGACCGGGCCGATCCGCGCTTCCTGAACTTCACCGGCGGGCTCAAGCCCCACCTGCTGGCCGGTTTCGACAATCACCTCGGTGCGATCACCCGGGTGGAGTACGGCACCTCGACAGCCGAATACGTACGCGACCAGGGCGACCCCGCGACGCGCTGGCGAACCCCGCTGCCGGTCCCGGTCCATGTCGTGTCACGTGTCGAGGTCACCGACGCGATCTCCGGCAGCCGGATGGTCACGCGGTACCGGTACCGCCACGGCTATTGGGACGGCGAGGAACGCGAGTTCCGAGGATTCGGTCTGGTCGAGCAACTCGACAGCGAGACCTTCGCCGATCCTTCGGTGCCGGACGGGCACTTCTCGCCGCCGGTGCTGACCAGGAACTGGTTCCATCTTGGACCGGTCGCGACCGTCGAGGCTGACACGTGGACCGAGCTGGACCTGAGTGCCGAGTACTGGCAGGACGATCCGCCGAAGCTGGCCGCCCCGGCCGGGCACGCCGAATTCCTGGCCGGTCTGTCTTCCGGCGCGAGGCGGGACGCGATCCGGGCCATGCGAGGACACCTCCTGCGCACCGAGCTGTTCGCCCTCGACGGCACGGCCCTGGAGTCGCGGCCGTACTCGGTGAGCGAGTCCGTCGTCGGCGTACGGCAGGAGGCGGACCGGGTCTTCCTGCCGTTCACGGCGGCCGGCCGGACCACCCAATGGGAACGGGGCACCGACCCGCACACCGAGTTCACGTTCCCAGCGGGCATCGACCGCTATGGCTTCCCGCTCGGGCAGATGCACGTCGCCGTGCCCCGCGGCCGCGATCCCATGACCGCCGGCCCGTCCGGCGCGCCGTACCTCGCGACGTCCTCGACGGTGGAGTACGCCACCCGGGACGACGCCGACCACTACCTGGCCGGACGGGTCGCCCGCACGAGCACCTTCGAGGTGGTCAACGACGGGCACCTCACGATGGCCGATCTGCGCGACGCGACACTCGCCGGTTCCGGTCAGGGTGTCTCACTCAGGCTGATCGGGCACAGCCGGACGTTCTACGACGGAGCCGCCTTCGAAGGGCTGCCACTGGGCGTCCTCGGCGAGCATGCGCTGCCTGTCCGCGAGGAGTCGCTGGTATTCACCGACGGGTTCCTCACCGGGCTGTTCGCCGCGACCGGCGCCCGGCCTGTTTACCTGGATCCCGACGGGGTCGCCTCCTGGCCGGCCGAGTACCCGGTCGAGTTCCGTACGCTGCTGCCGGCGCTGGCCGGATATGTGCACTACACCGGCGACAGCGTCACCGGCTCGCCGGGCGGGTATTACACGGTGACCAACCGGTTCCGCTACGACGTCCATGAACCCGGCCGTGTGCCGCGCGGCCTCCGCACGCGGTCGATGGACCCGCTGGGCAGCGTCAGCTCGATGGCGTACGACGTTCACGACCTGCTGCCGGTGTTGTCGATCGATGCCGCCGGACTGGAAACTTCGGCGGAGTACGACTACCGCGTGCTGCGCCCGCACACCGTCACGAACGCGAACGGCAACGGCAGCCGGGCCGTGTTCTCGCCGGCCGGGCTGGTCACGGCCGTGTTCGTGCGGGGCAAGGACGGCGAGGGCGACAGCTCCGAGCCCAGCACCCGCACGGAGTACGACCTCCACGCGTTCGACTCGCACGGCCGGCCGGCGTCGGCGCGTACCGCCGGGCGCGTGCACCACGACACGGACGTCGACGTCCCGGCCGCCGACCGGGCCGAGGTCATCGTTTCGGTCGAGTACTCCGACGGGTTCGGGCGCATCGTGCAGACGCGCACGCAGGCCGAGGACGTGCTCTTCGGCGACACGGCCGTCGGCGGCGGGGTGCTGCCGGCGGACCAGAACGCGCCGGCCGGCGGCGACGTGGCGGGCCGGGTCCGGGCACCGGCGGACCCGGAGAACGTCCGGGTCTCCGGCTGGCAGCTCTATGACAACAAGGGCCGGGTGGTGCGGGCGTACGAGCCGTTCTTCGCGACCGGGCTCGAATACGGCCGGCCGGGCGACGCATTGCTCGGGCCGATGGCCACGATGTTCTACGACCCGCGCGGCGAGGTCGTCCGCACCGTGCATCCCGACGGCAGCGAACAGCGAGTGGTCCACGGCGTCCCGTTCGACCTGTCCGACCCCGACCGGTACGCCCCCACACCATGGGAGTCCTACACCTACGACGCGAACGACAACGCCGGCCGGACCCATGCGGGCACCAGCATCGCGTTCCGCGACCACTGGAACACGCCGGCCAGCATCGAGGTCGACGCGCTAGGTCGTACCGTCAGCGCCGTGGCCCGCAACCGGCCCGATACCACCGACTCGATCGTCATCCGCCAGTCGTACGACATCACGGGCAACCTCCTGTCGGTCACCGACGCACTCGGAAGGGTGGCCTTCCGGTACACCTACGATCTGGCCGGGCGCCGCTGGCGCGCTGACGGCCTGGACGGCGGCCGCCGGGACACCGTGCTGGACGCGCTCTCCGAACCGGTCGAGAGCCGGGACAGCAAAGACGCGCTCGGCCTGCTCGCGTACGACGTCCTGCACCGGCCGATCCGCGGCTGGGCGCGTGATGCCGCCGACGGGAGGGTCACTCTCCGGCAGCGGATCGTGTACGGCGACGCCGGCGGGCCCGGCCAGCCGGCGGCCGATCGCGCCGTCGCCCGGGCGGCGAATCTGCTGGGCAGGCCGGTCCGGCAGTACGACGAGGCCGGTCTGGTGGTCACCGAGGCGTTCGACTTCAAGGGCAACCTTCTGCGGGCGACACGTCGCGTGATCGCTGACGCGCCGCTCCAGGACACGTATGTGCGGGCACAGGCCAACGGCTGGGTGGTGCCGGGATTCAGCGTGGATTGGCAACCCGCCCCCGGGCAGACCCAGGATCAGCGTGACGCGGAGCTGCTGGAACCGGCCGGCTACACCACCACCACCACGAGATACGACGGGCTGAGCCGGCCCACAGCGCACCTGCTGCCGGTCGACGTCGAAGGCGGGCGCCGGGAGATCCGGGCGGCCTACGACCGGTCGGGCGCACTGGTCCGGATGAGCCTCGACGGCACGGTGTACGTACAGCACATCGCCTACGACGCCAAGGGGCAACGGCAGCTGATCGCCTACGGCAACGGCGTGATGACCCGGTACGCCTACGACCCGCGGACCTTCCGCCTCGTCCGGCTCCGCACGGAGTCGTACAGCCGGCCGCAGGCAGCGACGTACCGGCCGGCCGGGCCGGTGCTGCAGGACTGCGGCTACACGTACGACCTGGTCGGCAACACCCTCGCGGTCCGTGACCGCACGCCCGGGGGCGGCCTGCCGCTGAGCCCGAACGCGCTCGACCGGCAGTTCGGCTACGACCCGGTCTATCGGCTGGTGTCGGCGACCGGCCGGGAACAGGCCACCCCGCCCAACCAGGATCCGTGGATCAACCTGCCGCGCGGGGTCGACGTCACGACCACCCAGGCCTACACGGAACAGTACCGGTACGACGCGGGAGGCAACCTGACCCAGCTGGTCCACAGCAGTGCGGGCGGGTACACACGGGACTTCACGCCGGCGCCGGGCACCAACCGGGTGCTCCGGATGGAGGCCGGAGGCAACCCGTTCGACTGCGTCTTCGACGCCAACGGCAACCTGTGCCTCGAGGCCGGCACTCGCCGCTTCGGCTGGAACCACGCGGACCGGCTGATGACGTTCGCGACGCAGACCGAGGGCGCCGAGCCGTCGGTGCACGCCCACTATCTTTACGACGCGACCGGCGAGCGGGTGAAGAAACTGGTCCGCCGCCAAGGCGGAGGGGTCGAGGTCACCCACTACATCGGTGGCCTCTTCGAGCACCATCGCTGGTCCGGCCCGACCGCCGGATCCACCAGTGGCGCCAACAACGCGGTGCATGTACTGGACGACCAGCACCGCGTCGCGGTCGTGCGGATAGGGCCGGCCCACCCTGACGACCATGGACCGAGGGTTGCCGTGCACCTCACCGACGACGTGGGCAGCAGCACGGCAACGGTCGACGGCAGCGGCGCGCTGACCAACCGTGAGGAATACTCCCCGTACGGTGAGACGACCTTCGGAAGCTACACCCGCAAGCGGTACCGCTTCACCGGCCGGGAACGCGACGAGGAGAGCTCACTGAGCTACCACGGCAGCCGGTACTACGCGCCGTGGCTGACGAGGTGGACCTCGGCCGATCCGGCCGGCGCGTCCGGCGGCGCCAACCAGTACGCCTATGCCGCGAACAACCCGATCCACTTCACCGATACCGACGGCCGCAGCCCGAAGAAGAAAGCGCCGGGCCGGCAGTCGAACTACGGCGTCGGCACCCACGGTCCGTACAAGGAACTGAAGAAGACCTACGCCAGCAAAGTGGGCAGGAACCAGGTCACCTTCCTCGAACATCCCATGCCGGGCTCCCACGTGGAGCTCATGATGACCGACCCGACGACCGGGAAGAGCGACTACAAGCAGAAGGGCGGTTACGAACGAGCCGAGGTCATGCGCACGGAGAAACGGGGCAAGGTCCCCAAGGACCGGCTCGACAACGCGCACCTGAAAAGGTTGAAGGAGCGGGTGGCCCGGGGCGAAGGGATCAACTACAAGAAGGACATCCTCATCCGGTCGAAGCGGGACTGGGACAGAGTCATGAACGGCGTCGAGTCCGCTTCCACCAGGGCGCAGCGCGGCGCGACGATCGTGGGGCAGGACGGCAGTCACTTCCAGACACTGTCGCTCCGGGAGGCGGGGAAGAAGACCGCCCAGTTCGAAGCCCGCTTCGAGCGCCAGATGGAGCGCAGACTCGCCCGCGCCGAGGTGCTCGCCAAAGGCGCCAAGGGCGTGGCCGCCAAGGCCATCGGGATCGGGGTCAAGGGCCTTGCCGTCGCCGGCAAGGTGACCATGGCATGGACGGTCGCCAAGCACTCCTTCCTGGCCGGTGCGCACCTGCGTGAGGGCAACTGGCGAGCGGCCGGGGGTGAGGTCGCGACCATGGCCTACGAGCTGTTGCCGGTCGACCCCCTGCTGTTCAAGCCGGACCACATGCGCATGCCGGGCTTCGGGCCGAACCAGACCATTTTCAAGGCCCGGATCGAGGGCTCCATGGGTGGCGGGGCCGGCGGAGGATGCCAGGCCTGCCACGACGCGGTCGCCGCGGACAACTATCTCAAGACCACCGTAGAAGGAACGACCTGGGAACTCGTGAACGGCGCGGGCATCGGCGGCAACGGGATACCGACGGACGCCGGCTGGAAGGCGTACGAGAACCGTTTCCGGCACTGAGCGGGAGGGGCCGAGATCCATGGCAGTCGTCCATTACTACGATCCCCGGATCGGGATCGGCGCACCGGCGCCCGGCGCCGTCGTGGGCGGTAGCTTCACCGTGAGCGGAACCGCCTCCTGCGACCTGTTCAAGGACATGCCGGGCGAGCCGCGGATCTTCATCCGGCACGCCGACGAGGCCATCACGGCCGTCCGCGTACGCCTAGGCAGCGGCCCGTTCGTCACCGCCACACCGACGGGGCCCTCGGCCGGCTGGACCAGATGGACGTGCACGATTAACGGCGTACCCGGCGGCGCGGTCACGATCACCGCGCTGGTGTTCGCGTCGGGCCCTTCGGGCGACGACGGCAGCGCCGGCGGCTCCCTGTCGGTGACCGTCGACGTGACACCGCCGTCGCTCACCGTCGGTCAGCCGGCGGACGTGGTCCTGCCCGCACCGCCGTACCTGGCGACGATCACGGGAACGGCGTCGGACAGCCCGGCCGGCGTGGCCCGGGTCGAATGGCAGTTCGGTAGTGGACCATGGACCACCGCGAGCGGTACAACCAGTTGGACGGCACGGGTGGCGCTGCCGGCCCTGGGGCTGCACACCGTCTCGTTCCGGGCGCGCGACAACGCCGCGAACCTCAGCGCCACCCGCACGGCGCAGGTCCGGGTCGGTGATATCACCGCGCCCTCGCTGACCATCACCACCCCGCAGGCCGCCGAGACGTTCACGCTCGCCAACGGCCAGGTCACCGTTTCGGCAAGCGGGACCGCGTCCGACACCCAGACCGGCGTCGGGCGCGTGGAGTGGGCGGTCGACGGCCAGAACGCCTTCACACAGGCCACGCCGCGCGCGGCGAACGACTGGTCGACCTGGACCGCGCAGGTGCCCATCGTCATCGCGGGCAATCATCGGCTGACCGTACGGGCCCTGGACAAGGCGTCCCCGGCGAACACCACCACAGCGCACCGCGAGTTCGTCGTGGCCGAGCCGTTCGAGCCCCAGGACCCGGAGGCCGTCTTCAGCCCCACCGCGTACCTCGACGACCTGCTCTCCTACGCCACGCGCCGGGTCAGGACGGCCGCGAACGGTGCGCTCGTCACCCGGCAGGACCTGGTGGACACGTTCCTTCAGCCCTATGTCGCACTGGTCGCCCAGGGCAACCGCGCTGTGGCGAATCAATCGACCAGCCAGGTGCGGCTGTGCGTCGAGGTGCTGCGCCGGTACTTGGCGAAGCACGGTGGCAGTGTGCCGGCCAGGGATGAGGTGGCCTACCGGCAGGCGGCCTACACCGCCGTGTTGCAGCAGCTCGGGGTGTCGTTCGACGAGGTGCGCCTGGCCCGCGTGGCCGACGACGCGACACGTGCCGCGCTGGCCGCCCGGCTGGGCATCGCGCTCAGCCAGTTCCGCCCGGACCGGCTCGACGATCTGCTGCTGCAGCCGTCCGCGCTGAACGAGGCCGCCCTCAAGACCCGGTTCGGCCTGGAGGAGACGACCGTCAGGCCGCTGATGGAGAGCCTGTTGCCGGAGCCGAGCCTGCTGATCTGGCAGAAGGAGTTCCTGCGCGGCACGTGGCAACAGCAGGACGATGCGGCCCAGTCGGATTTCGATCTGCCGCTGCCGGTGATCGACCCGGATCTGCTCGGCACCCGGGATCTGCGGCAGCCGAACCGGGGCAACGCCGCGTACGACCTCTGGAAGGCCAGGGCCGATGCGCTCATCGAGCTGACCCGGAACTTCGACACGCTGCGCCGCGCGGAGCCGACCCAGCAGGCCGGCTTCGACCGCATCGTCGGTGACACCGCCGGGCCCGTCGCCGGCCTGCTGACGATGCTCCAGACGCGGGAGGACGGCGACAGCATCGACGCCGAGCTGCGCTCCAGGCGGCTCACTCTGGCGGCGTTCCTGCACCTGATGCGTGTCCGCCGGCTCGCGGTGGCCGGCAGCATGCTCGACGCGGAGTGGAGCGACGTCTACGCCATCCTGGTGGAGATCAGGAAGTGCGGTCTGCGTACCGCGTGGCGGGCCGGGGAACGGCAGAGCGGACTGATCCTCGGGCCCGAGTTCTTCCGGCTCAGCGGGGGAGCGCCGGGTGAGGTCCCAGCATTGCCCAGGTGGCGGGCGACGCCGCACGCGAGACAGGTCTGGCGGCGGACGCTCGAGTCGCGCATCCAGCAGGAGGAGACGGTCACTCAGGCGATCCAGGCGGCTGTCAGCGCGGCCGAGGAGATCGCACTGCCGATCCTGCGGCACTCCTGCGTCGCCGCCATCGCCGGCACCCGCGACCCGGACGTGATCGCCGACCGGCTGACGCGAGAGCTCGGCATCGACTGCAAGGACAGCGGGCACCAGCGGACCACCCGCGCCCAGCAGGCGCTCGCGACCCTGCAGGAGGTGCTGATGTCACTGCGCACCGGCCGGTTCCGCGACGTACCACCGGTGCTCGGCACGGCGAACCCGGCCGCGAACTGGGTGCTGGCGCTCGATCCGGCCAAGCCGTTCACCGAGGCGGATTTCGACGAGGAGTCGCGCTGGATGGGTGGCTACGCGACGTGGAGCGCCGCGATGCGGGTGTTCGCGTACCCGGAGACGTTCCTCCTGCCCGAGCTTCGACCGCCGGCCGCACAGACTGCCGCGTTCCGCACTCTGATGGGGGATCTGCGCGACCAGCCCCGGCTCACCGCGAGACAGGCGCGCAGCCGGGCCGCGGCCTATCTGACGGCGCTGACGACCGAGCTGGGCGGCGCGCTGCCGACGAGCCTGATGGCGGGCGCGTTCGTCATCACCGAACAGCTGACCGACACCCAGCTCACCACGCGCAAGGCGTTCATCGCGAGTCTGTTCGGCGCGGTCACCAACCCGGCCCAGGCGCCGCTGTACCTGCAGGAGATCTTCTACCTGGTACCGATGGCTCTGGCGCTCCAGCTCCAGAGGTCCGGCCAGTTCCTGCCGGCGCTGGACTGGATCGAGACCTTCTACGTCGACCACTTCGCCCCCGCTGACCGCAAGATCTACCGCGGTCTCGTACTGGAAGAGACGCTGGCCACTCAATATCAGCGTAATCCCGACAACTGGCTGCGCATGGGACTGAATCCGCACGAGATCGCCACCGTGCGCGCCAGTGCGCACACCCGGTTCACGCTCACCACCCTGGTCCGCCTGTACCTCGACTTCGCCGACGCCGAGTTCACCCGCGACGACAGCGAGTCCATCTCACGGGCACGTGGCCTCTACGGCACGGCGCTGGACCTGCTCGCGCTGCCGGAGATGCAGGCGCCGACCGGCACGAACGCCAGCCCGTTCCCCCCGACCCCGGTACCCGAGGCACTTCGGCTGCGGGCCGAATTGAACCTGGCCAAGTTGCGCAGCGGACGCAACATCGCGGGCCTGGAACGCCAGTTGACCCCGCTGACGCAGCCGGCCCTGACGCTGGACCGGCTGACGGCAGCCGGCGCCCGGGGCTCGTTCCGGCCCACGCCGTACCGCTACGGCGTGCTTGTCGAGCGTGCCAGGAATCTGGTGAGCGTGGCCCAGCAGGTCGAGCAGGCGTTCCTGGCCGCTCTGGAGAAGCGAGACGCGGAGGTCTACAACCTGCTCAAGGCCGGCCACGACCTACAACTGGCCGGTGCCGCCGTGGCACTGCAGTCGCTGCGGGTCCGGGAGGCGGAGCAGGGCATCGGTCTGGCCGAACGGCAGCTCGACCGCGCCACGGTCCAGCGCGACACCTATCAGGGATGGATCGATGCCGGCCTCAACGACTGGGAACGCGACATGCTCGACGACTACGCCGAGATCGGCCGGCGCCGAAACCTCCTGGCCGACATCGACGCGGCCCTGACGGTCGCGCAGACCCTCGCCGCCGTGGAGTCCGGTGGCTTCCTCGGCACCGGCTTGGGTGCCGGGCTGGGCGGCACGCTCGTGGTCGGCGGCTTCGCCTACGCGCGGGCGTCCACGTCGAAGATGCTCAACAACGCCGAGACCTCCGCGCAGATCAACGCGGCCACGGCGAGCTTCGAACGCCGCGCGCAGGAGTGGGAGCTGCAGCGCCAGCTCTCCCAGAGCGACATCGCCATCGGAGAGCAACAGATCGCCATCGCACAGGCGCACACCGACACGATCCGCCAGGAGGAGGCCATCTCGCGCATCCAACACGAGCAGGCCCAGGCCACGGTGGACTTCCTGGCTCACAAATTCACCAACGCCGAGCTGTACGCCTGGATGAGCGGCGTCCTCGGCGGCGCGTACAGCTACTTCCTCCAGCAGGCCACAGCCATGGCGCAGCTGGCACAACACCAGCTCGGGTTCGAACGGCAAGAGGTGCCGCCGGTGTTCATCAAGGCGGACTACTGGGATACTTCCGGCGACAAGGCGGAGCAACCGGCCGGAGCGCCCGGGCCGGACCGGCAAGGGCTCACCGGCTCGGTACGGCTGCTGCAGGACATCACCCGTCTGGACCAGTTCGCCTTCGACACCAACCGGCGAAAGCTGCAGCTCGCCGAGACGTTCTCGCTCGCGCGGCTCTTCCCCCTGGAGTTCCAGCAGTTCCGGGCCAGCGGGCGGCTCCCGTTCACCACGTCCATGGCCCTGTTCGACCGGGGCTTCCCCGGCCATTATCTGCGGCTGATCAAACGGGTACGGATGTCGATCGTGGCCCTGGTCCCGCCCGTACAGGGGGTGCGCGCGACGCTGATCGCCTCCGGCATCTCGCGGGTGGTCAGCGGTGGTGACGTGTTCCAGACCGTCATCGTGCGCCGCGACCCGGAGGCCATCGCGTTCACGTCCGCCACCGGCGCCACCGGCGTCCTGGACCTGGAACCGGAAACCGGGATGCTTCTCCCGTTCGAGAGCATGGGCGTGGACACGAGCTGGGAACTGCAACTGCCGAAAGCCGCCAATCCCTTCGACTTCGGCAGCATCGCCGATGTGCTGTTCACTGTCGAGTACACGGCACTGCAGGACCTCTCGTACCGGCAGCAGGTCATCCGGCAGCTGGCGGACACATCGAGCGCCGAGAGCGCGATGAGCGTTCGCGACCAGTTCCCCGATCAGTGGTACGACCTGAACAACTCCGGCCAGTCCAGTACGCCGATGTCGGTGACACTGCCGCTGAATTCCGCGGCCTTTCCACCCAACGCGGTGGACCCACGCATCCAGCACGTGATGCTCGCGGTGGTCCGCGCCGAGGGCCAGGCGTTCGAGATTGCGAACATCCGGCTGATGGTGACATCGCAGGGCGAAACCGTGGCGGTCGGCGGTACGGTCCCCACCACCAGAGATGGCATCATCAGTACGCGCCGGGGCAACGCGAGCGCCTGGACCACCCTCATCGGCAGATCCCCCGCGGGGGCCTGGGAGCTGACGTTTCTCGACAACGAGGACCTGCGCACCCGGTTCCAGAACGAGCAGATCACCGACCTGGTCCTCGTGGTGACGTACAGGACAGAAAGTCCGGCGTGGCCCGCATAGGCCGCCGGGCTTATCGCAGGAAGCCGGTCAACGCGGCCGCCAGTGCCTCCGGATTCTCCTCGGCCATGTGGTGGCCGGAGTCGATCGGAAGGCCTTGGACGCCGGGGGCCCAGCGGCGCCAGATGGACAGCGGGTCGCCGTAGAGCTCTTCCATGTCGTCTCGCGTGGACCACAGGAACAGGGTGGGGCACGTGATGGTCCGGCCCTCGGCCCGGTCGGTCAGTTCGTGCTGGTTGTCCACGCCCAGGCCCGCTCGGTAATCCTCCAGCATCGCCCTGACCGTGTCGGGGTCGTTGGTGGCCTCCCGGAACTCGGCGTGGTTCTCCTCGCCCATGCGGGCCGGGTCGCCGCTGTACCAGGCGTCGGGGTCGGCCAGGATGGCTCGCTCGGGCTTGTCGGGCTGGGCGAAGAAGAACCAGTGGTACCAGTCGCGGGCGAAGCGGGCGTCGCAGCGGGCCAGGGCCTCGCTGATCGGGACGCCGTCCATGACGACCAGCTTCCGTACGGCCGTCGGGTGGTCCAGGGCCAGCCGCAGCGCCACGTAACAACCGCGGTCGTGGCCGGCGGCGGCGTACGAACGGTGGCCCAGCTTGGTCATCAGGGTGTGCAGGTCGCGGGCCACCGTGCGCTTCGACTGTTGAAGGTGGTCGTCCTCGATCGGGGCCTTGCCCGAACGGCCGTAGCCGCGCATGTCGGGGACGACGACCGTGAAGCCCGCTTTCACCAGCAGTGGGGCGACGCGGTGCCAGGTGGCGCCGGTGCGGGGATGGCCGTGGATCAGGAGCACGGGTGGGCCGTCTCCTCCGTGGCGGACCCGCAGGCCCACCTCGCCGACGTCGATCCACTCGTCCTGGAAGCCTTCGAACATGGCGGTGGACGTACCCGCGAAAAAATCTTTGGAACGCGAGCAACCTTTCGGGCGCCTCCGACCACTTGATCACGTCTGAAATGATCAGGAGGACGATTGATGAAGTACAAAAAGGGCGCGCTGATCGGCGGGGTCGCCGTGGTGGCGGTCGCGGCGGCGGGGCTCACCGCCACCGCGTTCGCCGCGGGTGGGCCGTCGTTGGGTGACAGCTTTGAGGACGGTGACACGAGCGGCTGGTCGAAGTCCGGCGGGTCGTGGTCGGTGGTGACCGACGGCAGCAAAGCGCTCCGGCAGGGCGACAACGGCAGCGAGCTGGCGCGGTTCTTCGCGGGGGACAGCGGCTGGACCGACTATTCGGTGCAGGCCTCGGTACGCCCGCTGACGCTGGCCTCGTCCGGCGCGTCGGCCGGCATCGCGGCCCGGGCCAGCGGATCGCACGAATTCGAGCGCCTGGTGCTGGCCGCCGGGACGGCGCGGCTGGAGGAGGTCAAGGGCTCGTCGGTGACGGTGCTGGGCTCGCTGGCCCTGCCGACCGCCGGCAGCGGCTGGCACAAGCTGCGCCTGGACGTGTCGGGCAAGCGGGTCACCGGCTACGTGGACGGCACGCTGGTGGGCGACGTGTCCACCGCCAAGCTGACCAAGGGCCGCATCGCCCTGCTCACGGTGGACGCGTCGGCGTCGTTCGACGACATTTCCGTGGGTACGCCGTCAAGCACCCCCACAGCCGCACCGACAGCCACCACGACCGCGCCGGCCGCGACGGCCACGGCCAAGCCGACGACCGCCGCCCCGACGGCCACGGCCACCGCCGAGCCCACGACCGCCGCCCCGACCGCGACCACCGCGGCGTCCTGGCCCACGCCGGTCAGCACCACCACTCTCACGGCCACCCGCAAGATCACGGGTTCGGTCGACGGCGGCAACGTCCGGTTCATCGGCGGCGGCGACCTGGGCGGCGACGGCCAGGACGAGGGCCAGGACCCGCTGTTCCAGCTGGCCGACGGGGCCACCCTGTCGAACGTCATCATCGGCAGCCCGGCCGCCGACGGCGTGCACTGCCTCGGCACCTGCACGCTGCGCAACGTCTGGTGGCAGGACGTGGGCGAGGACGCCGCCACCTTCAAGGGCACCTCGGCCGCACAGACCATGACGATCGTCGGCGGCGGCGCCATGCACGCCTCCGACAAGACGTTCCAGCACAACGGCCCGGGCACCTTCGTCATCAAGGACTTCCAGGCCAGCGACATCGGCAAGCTCTACCGCTCCTGCGGCAACTGCTCCAAGCAGTACGCCCGCAAGGTCCAGGTCTCGAACGTCACCGTGACGACCCCGCTGAAGGCCCTGGTCGGCGTCAACTCGAACCTCGGCGACGTGGCCACCGTCGACAACGTCACGGTCGTCGGCGGCACCAGCAAGACCGTCATCTGCGCCATCTTCAAGGGCGTGACCAGCGGCGAACCGACCCAGATCAGCTCCGTCCCCGACGGCAAGTCCTGCACCGCCACCAACATCACCCTGAAGTAGCGCGCCCCCGTACCGGAGCGGGGGCGCGCAGCCCCGCCCCCGCTCCCCGGGCCGTCCGGCCGGTCGGGACCCCGGCCGGACCGCCCTGGGCAGCCGTCAGTCGAGGCGCAGCAGGGTTTCCTCGATCTCGGCGCGGCGGCCATGGGCGTATCCGGAGTCGGAGCCGGTCACGGCGAAGCCGGCCTTTTGCAGGACACGGATCGAGGCCACGTTGTCGCTGGCCGCGCGGGCCAGGATCGGGCGGGCCGGCACCTCGGCCAGGAGCAGGGCCAGCGCCCGGCCGGCGATGCCCTGACCCCAATGGGCGCGATCGATCCAATAGGTGACCTCGGTGTCGCCCTCGATGACGAAGCTCGCGATGCTGCCGACCAAGTGACCGTCGAGCGTGATGACGCGGTTGGTGACGTCGTCCCTCGCCCTGATCTTCGCCATGTGGGCGTCGAAGGCGGCCCGGTCGTCCGGATCGGCGGCCGTGAAGGCGGCCATGCGGACGGACTCGGGATCTCGCATCTGGTCGAACAGCGCGTCGAGGTCGCCGTCTTCGATCGGGCGCAGTGCCACCTCAGCCATTGTTTGCCTCCCCGTGTGGTCTTCGGGCCGGACCGTACCAGCGGGGTATGACGAGTCCGGCCGTCAGCAGCAGGGCCGCCGGCGGAAGGGCGGTCACTGCCAGCTCGATCGCCACGACGGGGAACGCCGGAATGCCCTCGGCGGTGAACAGGGCGGCCCGGATCAGGACCGTGTTCAGCAGGAACAGGCCGGCGGCCATGGCCAGGCGCTCGTCGACGGCCAGCCAGAGCAGGCTGCCCAGGAAGAGAGCGGCCACGGCGGCGAAGTTCAGGATGCCCGACACGCTCGGGAAGAAGGACGTCAGGATCAGCACGAGCGGCAGGGCCGGGGCGTACTTCAGCAGGGCGGTGGCCGGCGCCGGCCGGCGGCGTACCAGCGGCACGAGCAGCACGATCGCCAGCGGGAAGCACCAGAAGCCGCTGAAAACGGGGCTGCGCATGGAGTTCGCGACGATCAGGGTCAGCCCGAAGGCGGCCGAGGCGGTGGCGATCGCGGGCAGGAAGCGGTTTGCCGCCGCGGCCGCCACGGCCAGAACTCCGAGGGCGAGGGCCGCGATGGTCAGGAGCATCTCGGTGGAGGACCAGAGGGAGGGCCCGCCCCGCAGGGACTCGTTGGTGAGGACGACCGCCCGGTCGGCCACGTCGTAGACGAGCAGCATGAGGGCGGCGGCCCGGAAGGCGGTGAGCCAGCCGCCCCGGTGATGGCCGGCGTGGGCGCGCAGAGCGCCCAGCACCAGCGCGGCGGTCTCTCGGAGCGGTGGACGGGCGCGCGCGTCCTCGGTGGACTCGAGCAGCGTGGCCAGCAGTTCCGGACCGCGATCGCGCCGATAGCCGGCCGGATAGAGGCGGAGGAGACGCGCGTAGCGGCGCTCGAGGGCGGCGCTCACGCGAGACGGCCGTTGCGGTCGGCGGCGGCGCGGAAGGCGGAAGCGAGGCGGGAGCCGCCGGCGGCGAGGGTGCCGGCGGCCGAGGCGAAACGGCCCGAGGGGCCGGGGGCCGGGCGATCGGTGACGACGCGGGCGGCGGCGGCCAGGTGGGCGGCTTCGGCGCGCAGGGCGGTCACGCCGTCGGGGGTCAGGGCGTAGTAGCGCCGGGCCCGCCCGTTGACGACCTCCTCCTTCACCACCCGCACGAGGCCCTCGTGGGTCAGGCGGTCGAGCGCCGTGTAGAGGGTCCCGGTCGCCGGTTTCACCCGGCCCTGGGACAGGGCCTCGGTCTGTTTGATGATCGCGTAGCCGTGCAGCGGCTCATCCTGGAGCGCGGCCAGGATGAAGTACGTTGGTTCACGCATGGCCGAACTATATATGTAGCTGACCTATGTATGAAGGGCCGCTCGCAACACGTCGATAACGGCCGCCGGGTCCAGCGGGCGCTCCGGCCCGGCGCTGTAGAGTGCACCCGTCCGGACCGTCCATCGAAGACGGTCATCGACGCGGCGGCAGGTGAGCATGGCGTGCGCCGAGCGGTCGCGCTTCTGGTAGGCCAGCGTCTTTTCGCCCGGCCCGTAGGCCATGGCCGCCACGTTCAGCACCGTAGTCCCGCGGCCCGACAACTCGATCGGGTCCACGTTCTGGAAGATGACCCGCAGCTCCCCGATCGTGACCTCGCGGGCGGCGGCGTCGATCCGGGCATCCGGCAGGGCCTCGACGATCTCGTCGAAAGCGTCCTCGAGGATCGCCGACAGGTCGGTCTCCGCCTGGCGCCGCTCCTGCCTCTGACGCTCGTCGGCTGTCATCTTGGCGTTGATCGCGATGTCCTGGTCGCGTCTCCACGCCTCGTGGCGGCGGACATCGTCGACCAGCGCCTCCTGCGCGGGCGTCAACTTCTGGCGCAGGTTGTCGACGGCCTCGACGACCGCCCGGGCGTCCTGCGGCCGGTCGGCCGGCGCCTTCGCCACCAGGCGCGCGAGCAGCCGGGACAGGCGCGGCGGCAAGTCCGGAGTTTGGGGCGGCGCCGCCGTCAGATGCTGCCTTTCGAAGTCGTCCTCGGACGGGCCGGGGAAGGGCCGCTCGCCGGTGAACACCTCGTAGGCCAGGACGCCCAGCGCGTACAGGTCCGACTTGGCCGTTCCCCGCTGGTCGGTCCAGACCTCCGGCGCCATGTACGGCAGGGTTCCGCCCCCGCCTGTCGTATACGTTCCCGTCACCTCGGTCAGGATCCGGGACAGGCCGAAGTCGCTGATCCTCCACGTGTCGCCGAAGCGCAGCACGTTGCCCGGCTTCAGGTCGCGGTGCGCGATCGGGACCGCCGCCAGCTCGACCAGCCCCTCGGCCACCTGCCGCAGCACCGTCAGCCCGGCGCCGAGCTCCAGCCGGCCGTGCGCGAGCTCGTCGTCCAGGGAGCCGTCGGCCAGCGGCATCACGATCAGCAGGTCGCCGCCGGCGAACGCGATGTCGAGCGGCAGCACCAGATGGTCGATGCTGTCACCCGTCCGGGCGGCTTCCGTGAGCCGGTCGCCGACCTCGATCTCGCGCTCACGGACCCGCTCGGCGCGGGTGCCGGCCCATTTCAGGCGGACCCGTTTCACGGCGACCGGAGCACCGTCCACCAGCGACTTCCCCCGGAAGACCGCGCCCATGCCGCCCTCGGAGCCGTTCGAGTCGTCGTACTCCCACTCGCCGCCGTCGCGGCCCGAGAACTGTGGCATGCCCGCATGGTAGGGCAGCGCTCACAGCCGCAAGGCTCCCGGCGCATCGGCGGGAACGGCCGGCCTGGCCGGTGCGATCGGGCTGATTCGCTTGTACGGCGAACCGAGCTCCGGGCGCGGATCCACGTCCCCTTTGTTCGGCCACAGGGCCACCGCCCGCTCGGCCATCGCCGCAATCGTCAGCGACGGGTTCACGCCCAGGTTGGCCGCCACCGCCGAGCCGTCGATCACGTGCAGTCCGGGATGACCGAAGACCCGGTGGTACGGATCGACGACCCCCGCCTCGGCCGACGTGCCGATCGCGCAGCCGCCGAGGAAGTGCCCGGTCACCGGGCGCCCCATCAGCTCGGTCATGGCCCCCAGCGGCACCCCGTCGATCGCGGCCGCCACCCGGCGGGCGACATCGTGCGCCGCCGGCACCCATTCGGGATTGGGCTCGCCGACGCCCTGCCGGGTGCGCAGCCGCCCGCGTTTCCGATACACCGTGATCGAGTTGTCCAGGGCCTGCATGGCCAGCAGCACCACGGTCTCGGTCGACCACCGGCGCGGCGACATCATCAGGCGCAGGTCACGCCGGTCGCGGACGAGCTGCCGCACGCCGGCGAGCAGCCGCGACCTTCCGCCCGCGTCGTCGACCAGCGTGGTCGCGAGCAGCGCGAGCAGGTTGCTGCCACGCCCGTACCGCACCGGCTCGACATGGGTCGACGCGTCGGCGTGGATCGAGGACGTGATGGCCACGCCCCGGCTGTAGTCGGCGTCGCGCCGCCGGGTGCGCGCGCCCAGGATCGACTCCGAATTGGTGCGGCTCAGCTCACCCAGCCGCGCTGACACACGCGGCAGGGAGCCGCGGTCGCGCAGCCGGTGCAGCAGCCGCTGCGTGCCCAGGGCCCCGGCCGCGAAGATCACCTGCCCGGCGGTGAAGACACGGCGCCGGACGCCGCCGGTGCGGTGGGTTCGGACCTCGAAACCCCCTTGGGGCAACGGTCGTACGTCGGTGACGGTCGTCAACGGGTGGACAGCCGCACCGAGGCGCTCGGCCAGATAGAGGTAGTTCTTGACGAGGGTGTTCTTGGCGCCGACGCGGCAGCCGGTCATGCAGGCGCCGCAGTGGGTGCAGGCCGCCCGCGACGGCCCGGCGCCGCCGAAGAACGGGTCGGGAACGGCCGCGTGGCCCCCGCTGTCCGGGTCACGGCCGGGATTTCCGAAGAGCACTCCCACAGGCGTACGGCGGAAGGTGTGCCCCACCCCGAGATCATCCGCAACCGATCGCAGCGCCCGGTCGGACGCGGTCTCCAAGGGGTTGACGGTCACGCCGAGCATGCGTTTGGCTTGGTCGTACGGCCCCGCGAGCTCCGCCTTCCAGTCGGTGACGGACGACCAGCGGGGATCGGTGAAGAATGTGCCGGGCGGTTCGTAGAGCGTGTTGGCGTAGCCGAGCGAACCGCCGCCGACGCCCGCGCCGGACATGATGAGCACGTTGTCGAGCAGGGTGAGGCGCAGGATGCCGAAGCAGCGCAACGCCGGGGCGTACACATAACGGCGCAGCCGCCACGAGGTCTGCGGCAGCTCGTCGTCGGCGAAGCGGCGGCCCGCCTCGAGCACACCGACCCGGTAGCCCTTCTCGGTGAGCCGCAGCGCGCTGACGCTGCCGCCGAAGCCCGAGCCGACGACGAGGACGTCATAGTCGTACGTCATGGGGTATGGTGGCGCCGTTGTTGGCGGGCTGTCAACAAGGAGGCGCCTGTGAATTACCACCGGCAGGGCAGCGGAAGTCCGCTCGTGCTGATCCACGGCATCGGCAGCCGCTGGCAGGTGTGGCAGCCGATCCTCGACGAGGTCGCGCTGCACCATGACGTGATCGCGCTCGACCTGCCCGGCTTCGGCGGGTCCAAAGCGGACGGTGGCCGCGGCGACGTGCCCCACCTGGCCGACCGCGTGACGGCGTTCCTCGACGAGCTCGGCGTCGTCCGGCCGGCGTTCGGCGGCAGCTCGCTCGGCGGCGCGGTCGCGCTGGAGCTGGGCCGCCGGGGTGTGGCCCGCTCGGTCACCGCGTTCTCGCCGGTCGGGTTCTTCGGCCCGATCGGAGCGCGGTGGTGCCAGGGCGTGGTCAGCGCGGCCCGGGCCGGCGGGGCGGCGCTCGGCCCGGCGGTGCCGTGGCTCATGCGCACGACGCCGGGGCGGGCCGCGCTGTGCGGCGTCTTCTACGGCAAGCCGACCCGCCTCGACCCGGCCGACTGCGTGACCGACGCGCGAGCGCTGGTCGCGGCGCCCGGCTTCGGCGCGGCCCGCAAGAGGCTGGGGGAGTGGCGCTACGAGAAGGGCATGGCCGACGGCATCCCGGTGACGATCGCGTGGGGCACCCGCGACCTGGTGCTGCCCTATCGGCAGGCGGCCAGGGCCTGGGTCCTGCTTCCCCGGGCCCGGCACGTGCGCCTGCCCGGTTGCGGCCACCTCCCGTTCGCCGACGACCCGGCAACCTGCACCCGCCTGCTCCTGGAGGCAAGCTGACCCGGGCCGGCGTCGGGTCGCGCCCGCCCGGCCGCTGCCAAAAGCGAGCTGACCCGCGCGGCGTCGGGTCGCGCCCGCCCGGTTGCTGCCAAAAGCGAGCTGACCCGCGCGGGTCAGGTCGTGCTCGCCCGGTTGCTGCTGAAAGCGAGCTGACCGAGGCCGGCGTCAGGTCGCGGTGGCGCGGCCGCTGAGGAGGTGGACCATTTCGAGGGCCATGTCCCGCGCTCGGGCGAGCTCGTCCTGCTGGGTTCGCGGTGCCGGGCGCGAGCGACGGAGCGGGGCCTCCTCGACCGTGACGGCGATCTGCACGCGGCGGCCGAGCCGGCGTGACAGGGCCTCGGCGATCGCCGGGCGCAGGCGGGCCTCGACGACGTCGCGGGTGAACGCGTCGGCGGCCACCAGCAGGACGGTGTTGCCGACGATCGTGTCGATCGCGACCTGCTCCAGATGGTGCGACCGGCCGGCCGACGTGACGACCTCGGACCACAGCTGCTCCGGATCGACCACCGGCGCCGCCAGCACATCGTGGACCAGCCGCGCCGCGCACGCCCAGTCGGACGTGCCGGCCCGGCCGGCCTGCTCGTCGAGGAGCGCGGCGGTGGCGGCCGAGACGGGCACCGGCACGATCCTCGCGCCCGGCTGGCCCTGGACCGCGGCGTCGGCGAGAGCCTGCCGCCGGCCCGCCGCCGCCAGCCACTGGCCGACACCGACGCCGGCCGCCGCGGCCGCCTCCGCGAACATCTCGTGATCGTCGGACCCGATCTTCACCTTGGTCATGTGAACCCCTCCGGTGGCTGCCGAAGCGGCCATTCAACACGTTCGCCGGGCCGACACGCGGGTGAGCCGGGTCCTGCCGTCATCGATCGCGTCCGCGTGTCGCCGCCTATTGGCACCCCGTCAACAAGCTGATAATTTCGCGGCAATGAATCCGCGTGTGGTTGTCATCGGGGCCGGTTTCGGCGGCATCGCCGCCGCCTCGGCGCTGCTCGGCGCCGGGTTCACCGACGTGGTCCTGCTCGAGCGGGCGGCGGCCGTCGGCGGCGTCTGGCGCGACAACACCTACCCGGGGTGCGCCTGCGACGTGCCCGCGCCCCTCTACTCGTACTCCTTCGCCCCTAATCCGGCCTGGAGCCGGCGTTTCCCGCCGCACGACGAGATCTTCGCGTACCTGCGGCGGGTCGCCGACGAGCGCGACATCACGAGCCGCGTGCGGCTGAACACCGACGTGCTCGAAGCCCGCTGGGACGGCGGCCGGTGGCTGATCACCACGGCGTCCGGTGAGCAGATCGAGGCCGACGTGCTCGTCCCCGCGGTCGGCCAGCTCACCAAGCCGGTCGTGCCGTCGTTGCCCGGCGCCGAGCGGTTCGCCGGGCCGGCCGTGCACACCGCCCGCTGGCGGCCCGGCCTGCCGATCGACGGGCGCCGCGTCGCCGTCGTCGGCACGGGTGCGAGCGCGATCCAGCTCGTGCCCGAGATCGCCGGCCGTGCGGCCCACGTGACCGTCTTCCAGCGCACGGCTCCCTGGACGCTGCCCCGGCCCGATCGTCGCTACGGCGCGGGCCGCCGGGTGGCGTACCACCGAATCCCGGTCCTCATGGGTCTTCCGCGGGCCGGCGTCTGGGCCATGACCATCGTGACCGGCCGGGCGCTGCTCGGCCGTCGCGCGTCGGGCGCCCTGCTGCGTGCCGTCTCCGGCGTGCAGCGGCGCTGGCAGGTGCGCGATCCGAAGCTGCGGGCCCAGGTCACCCCCGACGAGCCGATGGGCTGCAAGCGGGTCCTGTTCACCAGCGCCTGGCTGCCCGCCCTGTCCCGCCCCGACGTCAGCCTGGTCACCGAGAAGATCGTCGAGGTCACCGACGGCGGCGTCCGCACGGCCGACGGCGCCTCCCATCCGTGCGACCTGCTCGTCTACGCCACCGGTTTCGCCGCCTCCGACCTGGTCACCCCGCTGCGGATCGTCGGCCGCGACGGCGTCACCCTCGACGAGGAGTGGCGCGACGGGGCGTACGCCCATCTCGGCATGACGGTCCCCGGCTTTCCCAACCTCTTTCTGATGTACGGCCCGAACACCAACACCGGCAACACGTCGGTGCTCTATTTCCACGAGTGCCAGGCCCGCTATCTGGTTCAGGCCGTCCGCCGGCTCGCTGAGGGGTCAAAGCCTTTGGAGGTACGCCGGGACGTCGCGGCCGCCTACGACGCGGAGATCCAGCGGCGCCTGTCGGGTTCGGTGTGGACGGCCTGCCAGAACTGGTACCGCAACGCCTCCGGCCGCATCGTCACCAACTGGCCCGGCATGGCGTCGGAGTACAAGCGCCGAACGGCCCGGCTCAACCCGGCCGACTACTCGAACGGCGGCCGGTAGACGCTCACGCGCCGGGAGACCGGGTCGTACTCGTGCCGCTCCTGGGCGACGATGTCCGTCCCGTACACATGAACCGAGACCGCGTCCTGTTCACCCAGCGCCTGCACGGTGTGGATGACCCCGTCGGGCACGACGCTGACCTGCCCGGCCGCGTTCTCGAAGCTGCGCTCCTCCCGCAGCCCGCCGTCCGCGTCCCGGCTGAACCACGTCTCCCGCTCCCGCCCCCGATGAATCCCGATCACCGCCCACGCTCCGTGATCGTGGATCGGCGCCCGGGCCCCGCCCCGGAACACGGCCACCACCACCGAGCATTCGGGCGCCCGGTGCAGCGCGTGCAACTGCCACTCCCTGCCGGGCTCCCGCCGACATCGCGGCCAGTCCCCGCCGAGCAGCCCCGGCAGGATCTCCCGCACCGCCTCCGGCCCTTCGGCCGCCGCCTTCACGATCCGGCTCACCTCATCCATGCCACCGACGCTAGAAACCATCGCGCGCCAGGACATCCGTACCAGTACCGATTTCAGAACCCCGGCGTGACCTACTTGTCGTCAGCTCGCTGGTAGGAAGCCGCACGAGCGCCTGAGCCTGATCCTCGGTGAGGCCCGCGGCCGCGGTCGCGGGGAGTTCTCCGAGCCGGCCGAACGCTTCGGCGCGCTCGATGCCCAGCGCCCGCGACAGGACGACGGCGGCCGTGGCGCGGGCTCGCCCGGCCATGATGACGTCACAGTCTCCGTGGCCGGCGAGCAGCAGGCGATCCTCGCCGGTGTCGTCAGCCGGGTTCGCCGCGACCTGGAGGAATCCCTCAGTGAACCGGAACTGAATCGCTACCAGCCAGGACGGGTCGTCCGAGAAACTCACATGCACGATCTCGGCCAGGTTGGTCAAGCCTGATGGTGCTTCAGGCACCGAGCAGAAAGCCACCGGCCTGTTCGTGGAGTACTAGGCTCGGCGACTACGCGCGGGACGGGGTGGGGGACGATGCCGGATCTGGACAGGTTCGTGTCGGCGCAGCGGGGGGTCTACGAGGACGCCCTCGGCGAGATCAAGCAGGGCCGCAAGCGGACGCACTGGATGTGGTTCGTCTTTCCGCAGCTGGCCGGGCTCGGCTCCAGCTCGACCGCGCGGTTCTACGCGATCCGTGACCTCGCCGAGGCCCGGGAATACCTGGCCCATCCCGTGCTCGGGCCCCGGCTGGCCGAGATCTCCGAGGCCGTGGTGGGGTCGCCGGCGGCCAGCGCCGATCAGCTTTTCGGCTATCCCGACAACCTCAAGGCTCGGTCATCGATGACGCTCTTCCGTCACGCGGGCCCGGATCAGCCCGCCTTCGCCGCTGTTCTGGACCGGTACTACGACGGCGCGCCCGAACCCCGTACCGAAGAGTTGCTCGCCTGAGTTGTCGGATCGGGGCCGGGCCGTTCGTTGCACAGGTGACCGAGGGAGATGGGCATGCAATATCTGGTTTCCGTGATCGACGACAAGAGCAACTCCGGCACCGACGACGAGATGGCCGCCATCCACGTGTTCAACGAAGGGCTCCAGGCGCGGGGGCACTGGGTCTTCGCGGGCGGGCTGGCCGACCCCAGCACGGCCACCGTGATCGACAACCGGGACGGGCGGGCGCTGGTCACCGACGGGCCGTTCGTGGAGACGAAGGAGTACACGGCCGGGTTCTGGGTGATGGAGGCGGACGACCTCGACGTGGCGCTCAAGCTCGCCGCCGAGGGGTCGCGGGCCTGCAACCGCAGGGTCGAGGTGCGTCCGTTCCTGTGAGCGCGGTGGCGGCGGCCTATCGCGAGGAGTGGGCTCGGGTGGTCGCCGCCCTGTGCCGGCGCTTCGGTGACCTCGACGTGGCCGAGGAGGCCGCGGCCGAGGCGTTCGCCACCGCCGTCGAGCGGTGGCCGGCCGACGGGGTGCCGCCGAACCCGGGGGCCTGGCTGACCACCACGGCCACCCGCAAAGCGGTCGACCGGCTGCGGCGGGAGAGCCGGCGCGACGGCAAACAGCGGGAGGCTGTGATGCTGTACGACGGGGGGCTGCCCGCGCCGATCGGGGCCGTCGGCGACGAACGGCTGCGGCTGATCTTCACTTGTTGTCATCCGGCGCTGGCCATGGAGACGCGGGTGGCGCTGACCCTGCGCATGGTGGGCGGGCTGACCGTGCCCGAGATCGCGCGGGCCTTCCTGGCCGGCGAGGTCGCCATGGGGCAGCGGATCACCCGGGCCAAGAGCAAGATCAAGGCGGCCCGGATCCCGTACCGGGTGCCGGCGGCCGAGGATCTTCCGGCGCGCGTGTCCGGCGTGCTGGCCGTGCTGTTCCTCGTCTTCAACGAGGGCTATCTGCCGAGCGGGCCCGGCGCCGAGGTGCGGCCGGACCTGACCGGCGAGGCGATCCGGCTGGCGCGCCTGCTGCGGGCCCTGATGGCCGGTGACGGGGAGGTGGCCGGGCTGCTCGCGCTGATGCTGCTGACCGAGGCCCGCCGCCGGGCCCGGGTAGCGCCCGGCGGCGAGCTGATCCCGCTGGACGAGCAGGACCGGTCGGCCTGGGACGCGGAGCTGATCGCCGAGGGGCACCGGCTCGTGCGGGAGCGACTGGCCAGTGGGGTCGCGCCCGGCCGCTATCAGATCCTGGCCGCCATCAACGCGGTGCACACCGACGCCCGCGACTTCGCCGGCACCGACTGGTCGCAGGTCGTCGCCCTCTACGACCAGCTGGTCCGTCTCGACCCGTCGCCGGTGGTCGCCCTCAACCGGGCCGTCGCCGTGGCCGAGCTCGACGGTCCCGCGGTGGGGCTGGCCGCCGTCGACGGCCTGGCCGGGCGGCTGGACGGCTATCACCCCTTCCACGCGACGCGGGCCGACCTGCTGCGCCGGCTGGGTCGTGGCGCCCCGGCCCGGTCGGCGTACGAGCGGGCCATCGAGCTGGCCGGCAACTCCGCCGAGATCGCCTATCTGACCCGCCGCCGGGATGAGCTGAGCGCCTAGAAATCCCATTCGGCGGCACGGCGGACGAGCTCGATCCGGGAGGTGACCCCGAGCTTGCGGTAGGCGTGCTCGATGTGCGACTCGACGGTCCGCTCTGTGATGAACAGCCGCGCGGCGATGTCACGGGCCGTCAGGCCCTGCACGGCCAGGGACATGACTTCCCGCTCTCGGGGAGTAAGCAAGGCCGGGCGAGGAGGCCGTACGCCGGTGAGGAACTCCCCGATCGCGGCCAGTGGCGCCTCGGCGTCGCCGATCCAGGGCCAGTGGTCGTCGCCCGCGAGCTCGGTCAGCCGGGCGTTCGGCAGATGGGCGGCGACCCAGCGGGAGTGCTCGACCGACAGCCACGGGTCGCCGGTACGGTGCAGCAGGAGCGTGTGCACCTCGAGGCCGGGCAGGGCGTCGCGGAAGTCGGCCGCCGCGCACAGGCCGAACAGCTCACGGGCCTGCCGGGGGCTGGCGGCGGCCCGGGCGTGCCGGACGAACCACTCGCGGTGGCGGGAGTCGCCGGCCAGGGACGGGTTCATCGTGTCGAGGCCGGCGCCGGACGCCCAGTGCTCGTCGACGCCGGCCAGCACCCCGGCCAGGAACGACGGCGTCCAGCCGGCCGGATAGCCGGGCGCCTCCAGCAGGCGGGCGTGACCGGCCCAGAGCACCAGCGAGCGCACCGATTCCGGGTGGCGCAGCGCGTACTCGGTGCAGATGGCCGCGCCGACCGCCGCGCCGAAGAGCGCGGGGCGCTGCGATCCGGCGGCGCGCAGCACGACCCGTACATCCTCAACCGCGTCACTCAGGGTGAGGCCCTCCGGGGCTGGATCGGACAGGCCCGTGCCGCGCCGGTCGAAGAGGATGAGCCGGGCGAAACCGGCCAGGCCGCGCAGGAAGCGGGCCAGCCTCGGCTCCTCCCAGGCCAGATCGAGGTGGGTGACGAAACCCGGGAGGAAGAGCAGGTCGGGCCCGGTGCCGAGCACCTGGTAGGCGAGGCTGAGCTCGCCGTGGCGCGCGTACCGGACCTCGGGAGTCATGGCCGGCGTGGGGGAGGGGCGGTGCTCTCGCGGGTGACCAGCCGGGTCGGCACCAGAGCTCGGCCCGGTGGGGAGGCCTCGCCGCGAATCTGGTGCAGGAGGCGGTCGACGCAGCGCCGGCCCATCTCGGCGAAGTCCTGGTGGATGGTGGTGAGCGGGGGCAGGTAGGAGACCGCGTCGGGGATGTCGTCGAAGCCGACCACGCTGATGTCCTCGGGGACGCGGCGGCCGCGCTCGTGCAGGGCCCGCAGCACGCCCAGGGCCATCTGGTCGTTGGCCGTGAAGACGGCGGTGCACGAGGGGTCGCCGGCGATCTCGAGGCCGGCCCGATATCCGGACTCGGCCGACCAGTCGCCCTGGAGCATGGGCGGAACCGGGCGGCCGGCCTCGGTGAGCACGTCGCGCCAGGCCTGGGCCCGCCGGCCGGCCGAGAACGAGTCGGCCGGGCCGCTGACGTGCCGGACCGTCTCGTGGCCGAGGCCGAGCAGGTGGCTGACGGCCTGGCGGGCGCCGTCGGCCTGGTCGGTGTCGACCACCGGATAGCGGTCGCCGGCGTCGGAGTCGACCACCACCACCTGGGCGCCCGGCGGCAGCTCGAGGGCGACCGCGTCGAGCAGGTGGACTTCCATGATCACGATGACGCCGTCGACCGCGAGCTCGCCGAGGCGGGTGAAGGCGCCGAGCACGCCGTCCTGGGTGGGGCTGGCCACCGGGATCAGCGTTATCGCATATCCCTGCTCGGCGGCGTGGTTGGCGATAGCCTCGACCGTGCGGCTGTTGCCGGTGGTGGCGAGGGTGAAGAGGATGACGCCGATGGTCCGGAACTCGCCGCGCTTGAGGGCGCGCGCGGCGCTGTTGGGCCGGTAGCCCAGCTCCTTCATCGCGTCGAGGACCTGTTGCCGCGTCGCATCGACGACACCGGGGTGCCCGTTCGAGACGCGCGACACCGTCTGGGAGGAGACCCCGGCCAGCCGGGCGACATCCGCCATGGAAACTCGCCGAACACTGCTTGACGACGATCGCACGCGGTGACACTATCGCACTCACGATGTTTACGTAAACATCGAACATTCGAAAACAAGAAGAAACATCGAACGACATCGGTGCATGATGTTTACGTAAACATCATCGCATCACTGAGAGGGTGACCATGGCGGTCCTCCAGCCGGCGGTGGCACGCCGGCGCCGCTCCTGGCGAGGCTGGCAGTTCGTCGGCCCGTTCATGCTGATCTTCGCGCTGGTCTTCCTGGCGCCGATCGTGTACTCGATCTACCTGAGCCTGTATCGCAACCAGCTTATCGGCGGCAACTCGTTCGTGGGCCTGGACAACTACACCCGGCTGTTCTCCGACAGCCAGTTCTGGGAGTCGTTCGGCCGGGTCGCGATCTTCCTGGTCATCCAGGTGCCGATCATGCTGATCCTGGCCCTGCTGGTGGCCCTGGCCATCGACAGCGGGCGGCTGTACGGCAAGGCGTTCTTCCGGGTCTCGATCTTCCTGCCGTACGCGGTGCCGGCGGTGGTCGCGACGCTGATGTGGGGCTTCATCTACGGCGATCAGTTCGGTCTCGTCGGCAACATCAACGACGCGTTCAACATCTCGTTGCCGAACCCGCTGTCCCCCCACCTCGCGCTCGCGTCCATCGGCAACATCGTGACGTGGGAGTTCATCGGCTACAACATGCTGATCTTCTACTCGGCGCTGCGGGTCATCCCGCCCTCGCTGTACGAGTCGGCCTCGATCGACGGCGCCGGGCAGTTCCGGATCATCACGGCCATCAAGCTGCCGGCGATCCGGGGCGCGCTCAGCATCGCGACGATCTTCTCGATCATCGGCAGCTTCCAGCTGTTCACCGAGCCGGTGATCCTCCAGCCGCTCGCGCCGAACGCGATCACCACGTACTTCACCCCGAACCTGTACGCCTACCAGCTGTCCTTCTCGGGTCAGCAGTACAACTACGCGGCCACGGTCGCGATCATCATGGGCATCATCACCATGGTCATCGCGTACGTCGTGCAGCTGCGCGGAAACCGGGAGAGCTGATGACGACCTCGGTGCAGAGCTCAGCCCGTACCCCCAAGAAGAACTTGACCGTCACCCAGTCGGCCCGCAAGAAGCGGCGGACGGGCAGCGTCACCCTGACCGTGCTGACCGCGCTCATGGCGCTCTACAGCCTGGTCCCGCTGGCCTGGCTGGTGATCAACTCGTCGAAGACGCAGGGCGGGCTGTTCACGTCGTTCGGCCTCTGGTTCGACAGTGACGGCAAGTTCGCGCTCTGGCAGAACATCCACGACACCTTCACCTACAACGACGGCATCTTCCTGCGGTGGTTCGGCAACACCCTGCTGTACGTCGTCGTCGGCGCCGGTGGCGCGACCCTGCTGGCCGCCCTCGCGGGCTACGGCCTGGCGAAGTTCAAGTTCGTCGGCAAGCGCGCGGTCTTCGCGATCGTGCTCGGCGCGGTCGCGGTGCCCGGCACCGCCCTGGCCGTGCCGACGTTCCTCATGTTCAGCAAGCTGGGCCTGACCAACACGCCGTGGGCCGTGATCATCCCGTCCTTGATCACGCCGTTCGGCCTGTACCTGATGTGGACCTTCGCCGCCCAGGCGATCCCGGACGAGATGCTCGAGGCGGCCCGGATGGACGGGGCGGGCGAGTTCCGTACGTTCTTCAAGATCAGCGTCCCGCTGCTCGCCCCCGGCATCGTCACCGTGGCCCTGTTCAGCATCGTCGCGACCTGGAACAACTACTTCCTGCCGCTGATCATGCTCAAGGACCCGGACTGGTATCCGCTGACCGTCGGCCTCAACGCGTGGAACGCGCAGTCGACCACCGCCGGCGGTGAGGCCGTCTACAACCTGGTCATCACCGGCTCGCTGCTCACGATCCTGCCGCTCCTGGCGGCGTTCCTCCTGCTTCAGCGCTATTGGCAGTCCGGCCTGTCGGCCGGCTCCGTGAAAGAGTGAAAGGTCCTCATATGTCCAAGCTCCTGAAAGTCGGGGCGGCGGCCACCGCGGCCCTGCTGTCCCTCGGCCTCGCCGCCTGCGGTGGCGGCGACGACGACTCCAGCTCGTCCGGCTCGTCGTCGACCGTCTCCGACGCCGACGTCACCGCGGCGCTCGAGAAGGGCGGAAACCTGACGGTGTGGGCCTGGGAGCCCACCCTGAAGAACGTCGTCACCGAGTTCCAGAAGAAGTACCCGAACGTCAAGGTCGACCTGGTCAACGCCGGCACCGGCAACGACCAGTACACCGCCCTGCAGAACGCCGTGGCCGCCGGCAAGGGCATCCCGGACGTCGCGCAGATCGAGTACTACGCGCTCCCGCAGTTCGCCCTGGGCAAGTCGCTGACCGACCTGTCGGGCTTCGGCGTCGAGAACCTCAAGGCCGACTTCGCTCCGGGACCGTGGAACTCGGTCCACTCGAGCAACGTGGCCTACGGCCTGCCGATGGACTCGGGCCCCATGGCGCTGTACTACAACAAGAACGTCTTCGACAAGTACGGCATCAAGGTCCCCACCACCTGGGACGAGTACCTCGAGGCGGCCCGCAAGCTGCACAAGGCCGACCCGAAGGCCTACATCACCAACGACACCGGTGACGCGGGCTTCACCACCTCGATGATCTGGCAGGCCGGCGGCAAGCCGTACACCGTGGACGGCACCAACGTCACGATCAACTTCCAGGACGAGGGCTCGAAGAAGTTCGAGCAGGTCTGGCAGACGTTGATCACCGAGAAGCTGATCGCCCCGATCTCCAGCTGGTCCGACCAGTGGTTCCAGGGCATGCAGAACGACACCATCGCCACCATCGCGACCGGCGCCTGGATGCCGGCCAACTTCGTCTCCAGCGCCCCCGCCGCCTCCGGCAAGTGGCGCGTGGCCGACATGCCGCAGTGGACCGCCGGCGCCAACGCCTCGGCCGAGAACGGCGGCAGCGCCCTGTCGCTGATGAACAAGGGCCTCAACAACAACCAGGCCTTGGCGTACGGCTTCACCAAGTTCGCCAACGACGGTGACGGCGTGCAGATCCGCGTCGACGGTGGCGCCTTCCCGGCCACCACCAAGCAGCTCAGCGACTCCAAGTTCCTGAACTCCGAGTTCAAGTACTTCGGCGGCCAGAAGGCCAACGAGATCTTCGCCAAGTCGTCGCAGAACGTGGTCACCGGCTGGACCTACCTGCCCTTCCAGGTCTACTCGAACAGCATCTTCAACGACACCGCCGGCAAGGCGTACGTCTCCAGCACCACCCTGGCCGACGGCCTGAAGGCGTGGCAGGACCAGTCCGCGAAGTACGGCAACGAGCAGGGCTTCACCGTTAAATGAGCAACTCAGTGACACCCCGTTGGCTGCGCACGGGCTCGCGTATCGAGTACGGCGCGGACTACAACCCGGAGCAGTGGCCGAGGGAGGTCTGGGACGACGACGTCCGCGCGATGCGCGAAGCCGGCGTCACCATCGTCTCCCTCGCCATCTTCTCGTGGGCCCGGATCGAACCGGCCGACGGCCGGTACGACTTCGCCTGGCTCGACGAGGTCATGGACCTGCTGCACGCCAACGGGATCTCGGTCGACCTGGCCACGGCGACGGCATCACCGCCGCCGTGGCTGACCACCGCGCACCCGGAGATCCTGCCCGTCAACCACGAGGGGCAGATCCTCTGGCAGGGTGGCCGCCAGCACTGGCGGCCCACCTCGCCGGTCTTCCGGGAGTACGCGCTGCGCCTGGTCCGCACCATGGCGCAGCGGTACGCCGACCACCCCGCGCTGGTCGCCTGGCACGTCTCGAACGAGCTGGGCTGCCACAACATCTACGACTATTCCGACGACGCGGCCCAGGCCTTCCGGGTCTGGCTGCGCAACCGCTACGGAACGGTCGAGGCGCTGAACGAGGCGTGGGGCACGGCCTTCTGGGCGCAGCGCTACGGCGAGTGGGACGAGATCCTGCCGCCGCGGCTGGCCGCGTCCTTCCCGAACCCGACCCAGCAGTTCGACTTCAAGCGGTTCTCCTCCGACGTGCTCAAGGACTACCTGCGCGCCGAGAAGGAGATCCTCCGCGAGATCACCCCCGAGGTGCCGGTCACCACCAACTTCATGGTGATGGGCGAAACCAAGGGCATGGACTACGCGGACTGGGCGGCCGAGGTCGACTTCGTCTCCAACGACCACTACCGGCTGCCCGGCGCGCAGAGCCTCGACGAGCTGTCGTTCTCGGCCAACCTGACCGGCAACATCGCCGGCGGCCGGCCGTGGTTCCTGATGGAGCACTCGACCAGCGCGGTCAACTGGCAGCCGGTCAACCTGGCCAAGCGGCCGGGCGAGCTGTCCCGCGACGCGCTGACCCACGTGGCCCACGGCGCCGACGCGGTCTGCTACTTCCAGTGGCGGCAGTCGCGGGCGGGCGCCGAGAAGTACCACTCGGGGATGGTGCCGCACGCCGGCACGGACAGCCAGCTGTTCCGTGACGTGGTGGCGCTGGGCTCGCGCCTGCGTGAGCTGTCGTACGTCCAGGGCAAGCGCCGCACGCCGGCGAAGGCGGCGATCCTGTTCGACTGGGAGTCCTGGTGGGCCTCCGAGCAGGACTCGCACCCGACCGAGCTGCTGCGCTACCGGCAGGAGGCCCTGGACTGGTACACGACGTTCCTGGACCTCGGCGTCCGGGTCGACGTGCTGCCGGCCGCATCGGATTTCAGCGGCTACGACCTGGTCGTGGCGCCGGTCCTGCACGTGATGCCGTCATCGCTGGCCTCGCGCCTGACCTCGTTCGTGGAGAACGGCGGCCACCTGGTGGCGACGTACTTCTCGGGCATCGTCGACGAGAACGACCACGTCTGGCTCGGCGGATATCCGGGACCGCTGCGTGACCTGCTCGGCCTGCGGATCGAGGAGTTCGCGCCGCTGCTCGCGGGCGATACGGTGGCGCTCTCGGACGGACTCGAGGGCACGCTGTGGAGCGACCGGATCGACCTGATCGACCCGGCCACGGAGGTGCTGGCGACGTACAAGACCGGCGACTACGCGGGACGCCCGGCGGTCACCCGCCGCGCGGCCGGCCAGGGCTCGGCGGCGTACGTCTCGACCAAGCTGGCCCCGAACGCCCTGGCCCCGCTGCTCAAGGACCTGGCCGGCCGGGCCGGCGTGGTCAGCGAGCTCCCGTCGGAGCTGCGCGGCCGGGTCGAGCTGACCGTCCGCGAGGGCGTCCGTTTCGTCGTCAACCGCACCGACGAGCAGCTGGACATCAGCTCGCTCGGCGCCACGGAGACGACGCTGGCCGCCCGCGGCGTGGCGGTCCTGCCCGCCTGACGTGATCAGAGGAAGCATCCCGGGGACCGGTATCGTCTCCGGGATGCTCCCGTCCGAGGCTTCGGCGCTCCAGGAGGCTCTGCGCCCACGGTTGATCATGCCGCCACCGGGCTTCGACGTCCCGCCCACGGTGGTCGGCCTCGATGTCACCTACGCGGACTCGTTCGGGGTGGCGGCCGCGGTGGTGATCGACGTGGAGACCCTGTCGGTGGTCGAGGTCGCGACGGCGTCCGGGCCGGTCTCATTCCCGTACGTCCCGGGCTTGCTGGCCTTTCGTGAACTGCCTTTGCTCCAGGACGCCCTGGCCGGCTTGTCTTCTGCCCCGCGCTTGCTGATCTGCGACGGCTACGGTGTGGCCCACCCGCGCCGGTTCGGCCTGGCCTCCCATCTCGGCGTCCTTCTCGACACTCCGTGCTTCGGGATCGCCAAGACCCCCTATGTCGGGATTTATCCGCTGGTAGCGGACGCTCGCGGCTCCTGGTCGGACATGGTGGACGACGGTGAGATCGTCGGCCGTGCCGTGCGTACACAATCTGGTGTGAAGCCTGTCTTCGTCTCGGCCGGGCACCGGATCGCGCTGGAAGACTGCACTGCCTTGGCCGTACGGCTGAGCGGGCACTACCGCATCCCGGAACCGACCCGCCAGGCCGACATCCTGTCGCGGCAGCGTCTCGCAGATCACCTGTCGGCGGGCGGGGAGGAGTGGCACCATGGCGGCCATGGTGGACAGCTCGCTGCACCGGGTTGATCTCGGCGAGGTTCCGTACGACGAAGGCCTCCGGCTCATGTCCCAGTGGGTCGACGAGCGGCGCGAAGGGCGTGCGCCCGACCGGCTCTTCCTGCTGACACATCCGGAAGTGATCACGTACGGCAAGCACACGCCGGTCTCCGATCTGCCGGTGGATCCCGGGTTCCCGGTGGTGCCGGTCGACCGTGGCGGGCACGCGACCTATCACGGTCCCGGGCAGCTCGTCGGCTATCTGGTGATGAACCTGCGCGGCGGGGGACCGGCCGATGTGGTGCGGTGGCTGGAGACGTCGCTGATCGAAGGGCTGGGCTCGCTCGGGTACGAGACGGTCCGGCGCGACACCCCCAAAGGCGCCGACAGCCTGGTCGGAGTGTGGACGCCGGAGCACCACAAGCTGGTGTCGATCGGCATGCGCATCCGCGGCGGCATCACCTCGCACGGCTTCGCCCTCAACATCGATCCCGACCTGACGGTCTTCGACCGCTTCACCGCCTGCCGCCTGCCCGGCGTCGAGATGACGTCCCTGCGCCGCGTCTCGGGAGCCACCCCCGGCGAGGCCGCCGTCCGCGACGCGATCGCGAAGCACCTCGGCGCCTCGTGAGAGTCACCGAGATCCGCCGCTACCCGGTGAAGTCGATGCTGGGCGAGCTCGTGCCCTCGTCACCGGTCGGCCCGCGCGGCCTCGACGGCGATCGCCTGTGGGCGGTCCGCGACACCGACGGCAAGTTCGGCAGCGGCAAGAACACCCGCCGGTTCCGGCGGATGGAGGGTCTGTTCCGTTTCCGGTCGTACGTCTCCCAGGGCGCCCCGACCGTCGAACTGCCGGACGGCCGTCGCTTCGCCGCCGACGACCCGGCCGGCCACAGGGCGATCAGCGAAGCCCTGGGCCGCCCGGTGACCCTCACCCCCGAGGCGGCGGTCAAGCACCACGACGAGGGCCCGGTCAGCCTGCTCACCACGGCGTCGCTGCGCCTGGTCGCGAACCTGACCGGCAACCCGGCCGAGGCCCTGCGCTTCCGGGCCAACCTGCTGATCGACTCGCCGGCCCTGGAGGACGACTGGCCCGGCCGCCGGCTGCGCGTGGGCCCGGCGACGGTGCTGCGGGTGATCCGCCCGCTCACCCGCTGCGTAATGATCGACATGGCCCAGGAAAACGCCCCCGACCGCAACGACCTTCTGAAGGCCTTGGCGGCCCACCACGACATGACGCTGGGCGTCGTAGCCGAGGTGGTAACTCCCGGCCCCGTCTGCGCCGGCGACACCTGCACATGGATCTGACCGCGGCCCGGGCCGAGTTCGAGTTCAACGCCGTCAAGAAGGACACCCGAGTGGCGTACGCCCTCTGGCTCCTGACCGGCCTCTTCGGCGGCCACCGCTTCTACTTGGGCGACACGGCCCGCTCGATCTTCATGCTCTTCACCCTGGGCGGCCTGGGCGTCTGGACCTTGCTGGACGTCTTCTTCATCGCCCGCCGGGTCCAGTCGGTGAACGATTCCCGCCGAGCCGCCATCATGGCCCGCCACGGCCTCGTGGAAGTCCCGGCTTGAGCCGCCACACCCCACCCGACAAGCTCCTCGCGGCCGTCCTGGACGCGTCGATCGCCTGTATGGGCGCGGCCGCCGACCCGCGCGTCTTCGACCGGCGGGCCATCGTCCGGATGGCCGACATCTGGGACAACAACGCGATGCCGTTGTTCGGCGCGCTTCTCTCACGGCCGGGCCGGGTGCGGCACCGCCGGGGCCGCCGCGCTGCGATGGATGGCCGATTGCGGGCCGGAGCGCCGTGAGTGGATGGTTGAGCAGATCGGCCCGGAGATGGCTGAGCTTCTCGGGCCGCCACGCGCGGAGTCGCCGCACTATCGCGACTCGCTGGGCCGCGTGCGCCCGTCCGTGGTGCCGATCCGGTCGGGATACGCCGAGGATTATGACCTTTGCCGGGCCACGGTCCGGTCCGTTCAGGTCGAGCGGGCCGGAACCGCGATGGCCGCGACCGTCGTGACAACCGCGCCGCGCCGGTTCGCGGTGCCTTCGTAGGAGCGGGCGAGGGGATCCGCCGCGCGGCGAGCCGCCCGCCGTGGGCGCGCGAGCGAGCGTTCCAGAAGCTAGCCGAAGGATGGCTCGGCTCCTGTCCACGACTGGCCGGCCGGATGGCCCGCTCCTTTCCGGACAGTCACTGGCTCCATGCGATCGCCGAGCCTTTCGAGCCGGCCACCGTCTCCGGGCGGGCGGCTGGTGCTCGCCGAGTTCGGCGGGTCGTCCGCGACCGTCGTGCACGCCGCTGGTGACGATCTCCGGGTGGTGAGGCACGAGACGGTGACCCGGTTCGCGCTCGACACCTCAGTGGGGCCGCCTCATGTACCACGTCGTCGTCGTGACCGTCCGGAAGCCCATCGACTCGTACAGCGGACGTCCGGCCTCGGTGGCGGTCAGCACCAGCGGCCGTTCGGCATGGGCGTTCACGGCGTGGGTCATCACCGCCCGGCCCAGGCCCGCCGACCGGTGCCCGGGTGATGTGGCCAGCCAGTAGACGCCGACGACTTCGCCGTCGTCGAACGTGCACGCGGCGGCCGCCGGGCGGTCCTTCACGTACGCGAGCCAGACGGAACAGCCGGGAACGTCCAAGACCCGGGCCGGCAATGCCTCGCCCCGGCGCCACGGTTGCAGGGCCGGCACCGGGAAGCCCTCGACGATCGTTCGTTCCGCGACGGCCAGTTCACTGGGATCCGAGACCCGGACGATCCGCGCGGGGTTGCGCGGCGCGGACGCGGGCCCGGCCGGGCGGAGCATGACGGGCATGTCGGCGAGGCGCACGGCCGCGTCCGCCGGCTCGGCCCGGTCGGCGCCGAACACGTCCTCCAGCACCACGGTCTTCGTCGACGGGGCACTCGCGACGAGACCGGAGATGACGTCGGCGGAGGCCGGCGCCCGCAGGATCAGCCGTGTGACGCGGGGCTTCTCCGCCCGGAAGACCGACCGGTCGGCGGAGACCTCGGCACCGGTCCCGGTCCACCACGCCACGGCGTTGTCCACGATTTCGATCACCCGTGGGATCTTAGGACGATGAGCTTCGACCTCCAGCTGACCCGCGTGGTACCGGCCTCCTATTCGGCGCGGTTCCCCATCCAGGAGGCCGAGGTCGTCGCGTACGTCGAGCGAGCGCCGGACATGAGGATGGTGCCCCGGCTGACACCGGGTTACCCGGGCCGCTTCATCGACGTGGACGGCGGTGGCTGGACCCGGCTCACCGACGGCATGATCGCGGTGAAGAACCCGGACGAGGGCATCTACCGGCGGATGGCGGCGATGGCGGCCGCTCTGGACGCCTGGATGCTGGTGGAGTCGGTCCAGTTCGTCATCGTGCGGGAGGACCGCGTCTCCGAGCGGGAGGTCGGCCTGGCCGACCTTCCGCATCCTCGCTACTTCGTGGCGCGCGACGCCCCGATCGGAGCGGACGAGTGGGCCGGCGCGGTCGCGGGAATGGACGATTTCGCCTGGGAGACACGCATCAAGGCGCGTCTCCCTTCCGGGCGTGAATGGATCGCCTGCCCGCCCGTGGCGTGCTGGAACGGGCACCCGTCCGGTGAGCCCGTTCCGTTTCACCTCGACGAGGATGAGGGTGTCGACGTGTGGCAGCCCGACGCGCTTACCCTCGATCGGATGCGGACGCTGGCGGCGGTGCTCGGCGGCTGGGTCAGTGACGATTCCGGCAAGCGTATTTGAGGACGTACGTCGCGACGCCTGTTACGGAAGGCCACGCTGAACGACTCTCTGTGTCAGGACTTCTCAGTCAGGATCACCAGCTGCTGGGTGGCCCGGGTCATCGCGACGTACCGGTCGACCGCGCCGTCGTACCCCTCCGGGTCGATCAGCACGACGAGGTCGAACTCCAGGCCCTTGGAGAGCTCGGGCGTCAGGGATTTGATCTTCGGATGGGTCGGCGGAGCGGGCGTACGGCTGATCACGCAGGCCACCCCCTCGCCCTCCGCGTGTTCGGCCAGCCACGATGCCAGGATGCCGTCCAGGTCGCCGATCGCGCCGTGCACGACCGGGCGGCCGCTGCTGCGGATGGAGGTCGGCACGTTCGCGTCGGGCAACGCCGCCCGGATGACCGGGGCCGCCTCGGCCATGACCTCCTCCGGGGTCCGGTAGTTGATCGTCAGGGACGCCTGCTCGACGTGGTCGAGGCCCACCCGGGCCAGCCGTTCGCGCCACGACTCGGTGAACGGGCGGCGGGCCTGGGCCCGGTCGCCGACGATCGTGAAGCTGCGCGACGGGCACCTCAGCAGCAGCATCTGCCACTCCGCGTCCGTCAGCTCCTGCGCCTCGTCGACCACGATGTGCGCGAACGGCCCGGCCAGCAGGTCCGGATCCGCCTTCGGCAGCACCGACTCGTCGACCAGCACGTCGCGCAGGTCCTGCTGCACCAGCATCTTCATCAGGCCCTCGCCGTCGTCGTACTGGGCCGAGTCGATCAGGTCGTCGACCACGCGGTCCATCCGCCGGCGCTGATCCGCCACGGCCGCCTCCTGCCGGCGCCGCCGCCGCGATTCCTCCGGGTCGCCGACGCGCTGCCGGGCCGCGTCGAGCAACGGCAGATCGGCGGTGGTCCAGGCTTGCGGTTCGGTGCGCTGCAATTTCCGTACGTCATCAAGCCCGAGCCAAGGCGCACAGCGCCGCAGATAGGCGGGCACGGACCAGAGATCGCCGACGATGTCCTCCGGGTGCATAACCGGCCAGGCCCGGCCGAACGCGCTCGCCAATTCGTGACTTCGCGCCAGCGAGCGCGGGTCCGTGTCGTGTTTCGCGGCCAGGATCGTCAGCAGCTCCTCCCAGACCTGGTCGCGGCCCTCGTTGTGCGGCGTACCCGGCCCCGGCGCCTCGAACGCCTCGGCCCAGTCGTCAGCCGTCAACAGGATCTCGGCGTCGTCCGTCGTCACCGTCAGGCCCTTACGCGGCGGCTCCTCGTAGAAGCGGACGGCCGCCTCGACCGCCGTCACCATGCGGGCCCCGGCCTTCAGCCGGGCCACGTCCGGGTCACTCTCCGGGGTGGCCAGGCTTCCCTGGGGTACGAGGTCACGCAGCGTACAGGTCTGGACGTCTTCCTCGCCGAGGCTGGGCAGCACGTCCGAGACGTACGCCAGATAGGGCTCGTGCGGTCCGACGAAGAGCACGCCGCCCTGGCGGTGCCCCAGGCGCGGGTCGGAGTAGAGCAGGTAGGCCGTGCGGTGCAGCGCGACCACCGTCTTGCCGGTGCCCGGCCCGCCGTCGACCACGAGCGCGCCCCGCGACCCGGCCCGGATGATGGCGTCCTGGTCGGCCTGGATGGTGCCGAGCACGTCGCGCATCCTGGCCGACCGGTTGGTGCCGAGGCTGGCCACGAACGCCGACTGGTCGTCGAGGGCCGCGGTGTGAGCCAGCCCGTCCGGCGTGAACACCTCGTCCCAGTAATCGGTGACCCGCCCCCGCGCCCACCGGTAGCGGCGACGGCTCACCAGGCCCATCGGATTGGCGTGGGTGGCGCCGAAGAACGGCTCGGCCGCCGGCGACCGCCAGTCGACGAGCAACCGCCGCCCCTGACTGTCGGTGAGCCCGAACCGCCCGATGTACACCGGCTCGCCGTCGTCGGCCCCGACCATGCGCCCGAGGCAGATGTCCAGGCTGTAGCGGCGCAGCGAGCGCAGCCGGGCGGTCAGCCGCTTGACCGCGTCGTCCCGGTCGACGGCCTGCCGCCCCATGCCCGCGGGCGCCTTCCGCTCGGCCTCGAGGCGCGCGGTCAGCTCGGCGATCGACTCGGCCAGGCTCTGCGCGATGACGGCGAAATGCTTGTCGTCCCCGGCGATCAGGGCCGGGTCGGCCTTGGCCGCGAGATTGTCCGGCAGATCGAATGCGTGCATGTAAATATCCCCCGAGAATCGCCGACAATTCGGCCATTCTGCGGCACTACCGGGCTCTTGCCGCAAGGCCCCCTATGTGCTATATGTTGGAAGTGGCGAGAGGTGCTTTTTACTTCTCGTCTTTTTCTTTGCCGTCCTATATAGACGATCGTAACTTCCATGGTTCTCTCACCGATCCTCGCCGGCTTGATGACGCTGACGCTCGCACCGGCGCCCACCGCCACCGCCGCCCCGCCACGCGCCAACGCCGTGGTCACCTGGAACGCACACGCTCAGACCGCCATCTACGAGGTGGCCCGCCAGGCGCCGTACGTGGCCCCGCGCAGTTTCGCCATGGTGCACGGTGCCGTCTACGACGCCGTGAACGCCATCGCCGGCACGCCGTACGAGCCGTATCTGACCGCACCCCGGGCCCACCGCACGGACTCGGCCGACGCGGCGGTGGCCGCCGCGGCGTACACCGTGCTCCTCGATCTGTTCCCCGCCCAGAGCGACGCGCTCCGCGAGCAGTACGACACCGCGCTGGCCGCGATCCCGGCCGGCCGGTCGAGGGCGGCCGGCATCGAGGTCGGCGCCCGAGCCGCCAACGCCATGATCACCGCCCGCCGCGGCGACGGCGCCTTCGAACCGGCCACCTGGAACATCTCGGCGGAGCCCGGCCAGTGGCGCCCGACCCCGCCGACGCTGGCCGCCGACGGCGCGTGGGTCGGCGACCTGAAACCGTTCGTCATACCGGGCAACACCATGTTCCGTACGGCCGGACCGCCCCCACTGACCAGCAACCGCTACGCCGCCGACCTCAACGAGGTCAAGGAGATAGGCGGGGCCACCAGTACGGTACGCACCAAGGACCAGACCGAGGCCGCGATCTGGTGGCACGACCGCCGCCTGACCGAGTGGGAGATCAAACGCCAGGTGGCCACCCGCCAGCACCTGAACACGTTGCAGGCGGCCCGCTTCTTCGCCATCGCCGAAATCGCCAACGCCGACTCGCTCATAGCGTGCTTCAACGAGAAGAAGCGTTGGAACTTCTGGCGCCCGGTAACGGCGGTGCAACTGGCCGACACCGACGGCAACCCGCGCACGACAGCAGACCCGTCGTGGATGCCATTGCTGGTGACCCCGCCGTTCCCCGACTACACCTCAGGCCACACGTGCTCGACGTCAACCATCATGGCCACGATGCGAGCGTTCTTCGGCCGCGACGACATCCCGTTCAGCGCCTACAGCGCCGACGCGGGCACAATCCGTTCGTTCACAAGCTTCTCCGGCGCTTTGGCCGAAGTGGTCGAGGCCCGCGTCTGGGGCGGCGTCCACTTCCGCTCAGCCGACGTCCAGGGCGTGAAAATCGGAAACGGCGTCGCGGCGTACGTCCTCAGACACGCTTTCCAGCGCCGTCACTGACCAGCAGCGCGTCGCCGAGGCCCACAGCCGCTCCGAGCAGGCCAAAATCGGGACGGGCCTCGGCGAACGGCCACCCCGGCGAACTCCGTGATCTGAAGGAGCACGGGCAGGTCGATGCCCCCTACGGTCATCCTCGTGATGAGCGAGTAGGCCGCTTCTTAATGTGCTACGGACCTCGGCGGATACCGCCCCTGCGAGTTCACCTAAGAGCGGTATCCGCTGGAGACCGCGCCGTCTGTCGCCGACGAGCTCGGAGATTCCGACGGCTTGGCGACCAGGAGCAGCGCGACGACGGCAATGTCGAGCGGCTGGCTCGGCTGTAGAACCAACTCTCGGCCGCGGGCGCGATGTTGCCAGACGTGGCCTATTGCCGATCTTCAGTCCGCTTCGACCTCGTGCGTTTCTGGTCCGTTTCTTGGCCAACCAGCAGGACTGCGTTACCTGCCATTGTCGTGCATCAATACGGACTCGATTTCGAGCTCGAGGAGCGACGAAGAAGACTCGGAGTCATCTATCGATGTCCGTCGTCGTTAGAGGAGTTTGCCTGCCGGCACTGGATCGAGAACCGAATTTGGCGCCACTGGGACGGCTCGGACTCGGGCAGCTTACCGCCGGAGTCCGAAAAGTACCTTTCGCACTACTCATCCTCAGCGTCTTAACTTGGTCTCAGCGGACGAGGTCGCGCTCTGACAGCGGCACGACAGTGTGTCCGACTCAGTAGCCGTATCAACGGTTCACACCGCTGGGGTGTTCACTTCCATGCGGAACGCCAGGATGCTTCCGCCCCGCATTTGCCGTGTAGGTATGCAGTCGCATTAGCACCGTCAGATCCTGAGCGACTTTGATGCCGCCGCACGCTCGACGCGAATTGCAAGTACGGGCAACGATAGGTGCGTCGATGCTCGGGCCAGTCGCGGAGCACGTCCGTCAACGGGCCGCCAGGAATTCACGGGCGATCGGAGCCCGACGGTTCGCGCCCTCGATTCCGCGCTATGCTCAGCGTTCACACCAGACGCCTGCTGGACTCCCGATCGGTCAACTGAATAAGATCCTCTGATTCAGCGGCGGCGGCCGCCAAGCGATCATTCTCCGCGCGAAGACGCGTTACCTCGAATTCCAGGGCCTGCAAGCGGGAGCGAAGACGCGTGACCTCGTCCAACAGGCGTCGGTCCGACCCCCCGCCGGTCGCACCGTAGCGAACGCGACCGCCCTCCGCACTGCCTCGATACTGAATCGGATCGTCGTTTAGAGGCAAAGACTTGCGGCCTCCGGCCGACGAGTCTGGCAAAGCCGGTATGCGGCCCACGACATCTTGTTCGCTTCGATAACTGCCCAAGTCATGGTGCAGGCGTGCCTGCGACTGCTGCACCTGATCAAGGCGCTGGCGCATTCGAAGAACCTCGACCGTGTCCTTATGGGCGGTATCCGAGTTCGAACCATCGACGTCAGCTCTTCCAAATGACGACGCGCCGATCAGTTCCTGCGCCTGGCGGATCTCCTCGAAGAAGGGTGAGTCCTGGTCTGGTAGGTTACCGTGCAGTACGCGAAGGACAGATGCGATCTCGGCGACGCGCCCGCTTTGTTTGTCAGTCATGCCGGCCTCCCTGTAGCTGTACGCAAGGCTCGGACCTGGCGTGAGCGAAGACGCTCACTCAGCGTGGCCGGCGAAATGCCCATCTCTGCGGCCGCTTCGGCATAGGTCCACTTTCCGGCATCGATGAGTCGGGCGACGGTTCGGAGATCTTCATCGGCTATGGACTCCAACCCGGTGAATTCCTCTCGCTGGGAGTAGTCCCCGTTGGCCAACCCTCGATCCAGCAATCGCATCTCTTCGGACGAAGAGTCTTCAGGCTGCGAATTTGTCATCCCCGCCTTGCTACCCAACTTATGGTCTACCAGAGCTTGAAGCTGTTCTGGGAATTCGCGCAGACACACGGTCAGGAACAGCGAACTAAATGTCGCCGCATTAACCGTCGGAGATGACGATCGGAGGAGATCCTCGCGAAGTCGCCGCAGGGCGTGCGCAATTGTCCACTTCGCGAGTTCGGAATGATCGTGATGGATCCAGTTCCCCCAAGCGAACTGACCGTCAACGTCCACCGGAAGGCCGATTCTTTGGCACCTCTTGAAGATTTCGCCGGTGCGGATCCACCTCAGCACCGTCGGCAACGCGAAGGCGACCAGTTCCACCTCGAACGCCTCGTACATCGGGCCAGCGAAGGCCCGCTCGCGGAGCTGCCCGAGCAGTCGTCGATCATCCCCGTCCCAGGACTCGTCGATGCGTTGCCCGTTCAGGGTCTGCTCGCTAAGTGTCATCGGCGGCCTCGTCCGTCCGAGCAACCTCAATGTATCTGGCTTCAGCTCGGGCGATCTCGCCTCGCGCGCGCGATGTGCGCATTATTTATTCCCTTGCAGCAAGATTCTTTGCCTGCGGCCAGTCTCATCAGTATGACCGGATCATCTCGGATGGGAAACCGCGTCGTAGAAAATCGACACACAGTAATAGATCAACAAGCGAAAACATGGTGGGGTATTTCTCGCTTTGCCCTCATCGCGAAAATTTGAAGAAGCGTCCGAAAGGCGGGCATACGGTGCCAATGGTCGCCTTGAGCGGGCGAGGCGCATAAATCATCACCTTAATCTGAGCAACCGCTGGTGATCAATTCGCGGTCGGCTCTGAATGTGTACTTTCCGACTGCGAGAATCTGTGGCACGCCAATCGACCTACCGTGGAGCGACTCAACGAGGACGGAGGCTAGAGATGGTTGCGGATTGGCTGGTGGCCCTGGCAGCAACCGCAGGGTCGACCATCGTCGGCGCGGCAACAGGCGATGCCTGGGGCACCGCCAAGGAGGGTATCGCCCAGCTGTTCAGGCGCAGCGGGGAACGCCGCCGGGAGTTAGCGCAACGGTGGGCAGAAGAGACGGCGGTCGAGATCTTGGCGACGCCGACGGAGCGTCGGCCAGAGGCTCAGCAGCGCCTGGCATCAGTATGGCAGCAACGACTGGCCGATCTATTAGACGAGTTTCCCGAAATGGCCGAGGAGCTTCAGGCGTGGACTGATCACGTCCGTACTGAGCTTCCCGAGGCGCAGAATACTTGGGTACACACCTATGTCTCCCGCGACAATTCGAACCAGTACAACGCTCCGCACGGCGAGATCAACGTGACCACCGAAGCTGGACGGCCGAATCCGTCGTGACCGCCGGCTACGGTACGGACTACGGCGACTACGAGGCGCGGGACAACGCCCATCAATACAACGCGCCTGGCGGCTCGATCAACGTGCATTCCTACGCCAGTGCCACCCGGCTCAACACGCCCTGGATGGCGCTGGCGCAGATCCGGGAAATGGTTGTCCGCCCGGCGATCTGTGCTCAACTGCTTGAGATGGTGTGTGACGTCGAAACGCCGCAGACCGCCTGTGGCCTGCACGGCCCTGGAGGATTCGGCAAAACCACCCTAGTGAGGTGGTTGTGCCAGCAGGACAAAGTACGTGAGACGTTCTCCGGCGGACTGCTATGGGTGACCATCGGTGAGGAAACCGGCGGTGCCAAGCTGGCCGCACGGATCAATGATCTAGTCGAGCAGCTCACCGAGGTCCGACCCACATTTTCCGACCCGCAACAGGCTGGTTTCCGCCTGGGACAGTTGCTCGATCGTCAGCCGCGCCCCGCGCTTATGGTCATCGACGACGTGTGGACCGAAGCTCAGCTTGAGCCGTTTCTATACGGCGGCGCCCGGTGCCGACGCCTGATGACCACGCGATACCCGGGTTTGGTTCCGGCACAGGCTCGAATCCAAGTGGGCGAAATGACGGCCAGGGAAGGAAAAATTTTACTCGCTCGGAGCCTTACTGACGCCTCACCGACACTGATCTCGCAAATTCTCACCGCGACCGGTTGTTGGCCGGTACTACTCGCGCTCGCCGGCCGCGCCGCAGCCCGGGCCGCCGGCTACGGCACGGCCACGAACAGTGCACTGCAGGACATCCTGATGCGGCTGAAATCCGACGGTCCGACCGCGTTCGATCCGGATAACCCGCACCAGCGTAGCCAGGCGGTCGCGGCCACGGTAGAAGCCGGCCTGCAGTTCCTCCCACCCGGCTCCGCGGACCGCTTTGCCGAATTGGCGATCTTCCCGGGTGAGGTTGACATACCGACGGTCATGCTCGAACTGCTCTGGAACGCGACGGGTGAGCTGTCGCCCGCCGGCGTACGTCGGCTGTGCGAGGCGTTGGCCGACTCCTCGCTGCTGTTGTCGTACCGGACCGATCTGAGGACCGTTCGTGTGCACGACACCATTCGCGGTTATCTACTCCACAACGCCACGGACTCGTGGCTGAGCGAATTGCACGGCCGGTTCCTGGACAGCGCCGCAGACCTCCTCCTGCCTGCTGCCTCGAGGAGCACCCGGGCCTGGTGGGACCTACCTGCCGGCCACGATTTCCTGGCTCGCCATCTCGCTCGTCACCTGCACGGGGCGCGCCGGCAAGAGGAACTGGCTATGACAGTCACCGATCTGCGCTGGGTGGAGGTCCAGCTGCGCTTACACGGCCACGCCGAGATTGAGGCAGACCTAGCGCTTGCGGGCGGGAAGCTTGCAACCACCCTCGCCCAAACGCTGCGACGAAACGCTCATCTGCTGACACCGACCAGTCCGCCGGAAGCGCTCGGCGCCGTACTCGCCAGCCGTCTCACCGGTACCGCCGAGCTCGAGGAGTCGGTGGGCGCCTTCGAGTCCACGCTACGACGACCGCGGATAACTGCCGCCTGGGCGCTGCCCGACCGGGCCACAGGAGCACTGCGTCGCACCCTGGCTGGCCACACGGAGCCCGTCGTGGCAGTCGCCGTCGCGCCAGACGGTGACTGGCTGGCCAGCTCGAGCGAGGACGGCACCATCCGCATCTGGGATTCGGGCAGCGGAGCCTGTCGGCGCCTCCTTACCGGGCACATTGGGCCGGCCCGCGCCCTGGCTGTCGGATCCAGCGGAATCTGGCTGGCAAGCGGAGGCAGTGACCGCACCGTGCGAGTCTGGGACCCCGCACGAGGCGAGTGTCTCCGCGTACACCGGGGCCACACTGGCGCGGTGAATGCCCTCGCCGTAGACCCAGGCGGTGAGTGGCTCGCAAGCGGCGACGACCATGGCCTCATTCTGATCGAGCACCCCGTCACCGGCGTCAGTCTTGGCAGACTGGCGGGGCACACCGGTGCGGTAAACGTGCTGGTCGCTGCGCCGGCCGGACATTGGCTGGCGAGCGCGGGAGATGACGGGACCGTGCGGGTCTGGCGCGCCGCCGACGGCTGGCAGGGCGAAGTGCTGGGCGCGCACGACGAATGGGTCAGCTGCATGGCTGTCGCTGCAGACGGACGATGGCTGGCGACCGCCGGCGCAGATCTCTCGGTACGGATTTGGAACGCGGCCACCGGCAACTGCGTCCATCGCCTCGTCGGACACACCGGCCTGATCAACGCCGTCGCCGTCGAACAGCACGGCCGATGGCTGGCCACTGCCGCCAATGACCTGTCGGTTCGGGTCTGGGATACTAAGACCGGTGACTGCCTGCACGTGCTCACTGGGCATGCCGACTGGGTGCGCACCTTGGCCATCGCGGCTGGCGGCGGCTGGCTTGTCAGCGCTGGCGACGACCGGACGGTGCGCTTCTGGGACACCGACACCGGCGTCTGTCGCCGCGTCCTGACCGGGCACACAGGCTGGGTGCGCAGCCTCGCCATCGCACCCGACAACACCTGGACGGTCACCGCCGGCGACGACCGGACCGCCCGGATTTGGGATAATGGCGGAGACGCCGGCACTGATGTGGCACGACACCTCAACGGGGTGAATGATGTTCAGCCCGCCCGCGGTGGGAGCTGGCTCGCGAGCGCCGGAGGTGACCGGACTGTCAAGATCTGGGACGTGGCGACGGGCGCCTGCCGCCGCGTCCTCACCGGTCACACCGACTGGGTACGCGCGATCGCCCTCGCACCGGACCTCACCTGGTTGGCAAGCGCCGGCGACGACCGGACTGTTCGCGTCTGGGATCCCGAGACCGGTGTCTGCATTGGCGTCCTGGTCGGCCACACCGGAGCGATCAGCTGCCTCGTCGTGAGCCTCGACGGCAGCTGGGTGGCCACAGGCAGCAGCGACCGGACTGTACGGATCTGGGACGTGCACGGGGGCACAACGCGGCACGTGCTGGCCGGCCACGGCGGACGGGTACGCGCCTTGGCGATTGCGCCGCAGGGCAGCTGGATAGCCAGCGCAAGCGGCGACCGGACCGTCCGCCTCTGGAATCCTCGCAACGGCGCCTGCCTGCACACCTTCACTGGGCATACCGACGCCGTCAACGCCCTTGCCACCGCGCCCGACGGCAGCTGGATAGCCAGCGCGAGCAGCGACCGGACCGTCCGCCTCTGGAATCCTCGCAACGGCGCCTGCCTGCACACCTTCACTGGGCATACCGACGCCGTCAACGCCCTTGCCACCGCGCC
>NZ_JBIAZI010000003.1:123978-289889 GCF_042899005.1 Actinoplanes sp. NPDC000266 | reverse complement strand
GCCCGACGGCAACTGGATAGCCAGTGTTGGCAGCGACGGCAACATTCAGTTCTGGTCTACGGCGATAACCGGGCTACGAGCGGCAATGCGCGTTGATTCCGCGTTGCAGACGTGTGCCTGGATTCCCTCCTCAGGCCGGATTTGTGTCGGCGGAGTCGGCGGTGGTGTCTACCTGTTTGAGCTGCACCCGCCCTAGCAGCACGGTCTGCGGTGTTGGTGGGCGTGCAATTGCACCGGGCCGGCTGGGGCTGCAGTCAGACGGCGTCGGAGTAGGAGGTCTCGGTGCTGCGTTTCGGCGCGCAGCCAGTGGCACCAGCCGCGCAGGAGGGGCCGGAAGCGGGCTGCGGTGAAGTCCGCGGTCATCAGGAATGGCTTGTGGATGTCCTCCGTGATGGGCGGCTGGCATCCCATCGCGCCCCTCCAGGCCGAGGCCCTCGAAGCGGTCGAGCACCCGTGTTGAGGTCGGCGGCATGGTCTCACGGGTAGCCGAGACGTCGTCGGGCACGAGAGGCGGTTGGCCTTGAAGGGCGCGGTAGGGAAGCCAGGCAGCAGCTCGTGAACCTGAGCTAGCGGAGGTGCTGGTCGAAGAAGGCGAGCGGGTACGCCTGCTGGAGGCGCACGGCGCGGGCCGGGTCGTACGTGCCGATCCAGCCGGCCAGGTCCTCGTCGCTCATGCCGGTGAGGCGGGCAAGTTGCGGCAGGATCCAGACCGCGTCCGAGAACGAGATCTCGGTGCCGTCGTCGATGTGCAGGTCGCGGCGCCAGCCTTTCAAGTGGGTCCAGAAGTCGGCGGCGCTCGATCCGGGGGTGCGGGGGAAGCTCGCGGTCATCATCAGGAACGGGCGTTCGATGTCGGTGGTGAGCGGCGGCTGGCACTCCATCGGGCCGTCCAGGCTGACGCCGGCCCGTATCCGCCGGTCGCGGCCCATGATCACGGCGGTGGCGGTGCCGCCCTTGGAGTAGCCGAACATGCCGATGCGCCGTCCCGCCAGTTCTTCCTCGAGGTGGCCGAGCACGAAGGAGATGTCGGCGGCGTGGTCGTACGGGGTGACCGACACGTCGTCGTCGGGCACGTGGAGGCGGCCGCCGGGGAACTCGGTGTAGGAATCGGTGTGGTCCACCGTGATGACGGTGTAGCCGTGACTGGCCAGTTCCTGCACGATGACGGTGGTCTCCGAGCGGTGGCCGTCGGCGCCGTGCGAGAACAGGATGACGGGCCGCCGGCCGAGAGCCCGCAGCGGCGGAGCGCCGTCGTGCCCGGCCGTGAGCGGCGCCGCGGCGGCGCCGTCCGGGAGGCCGTTGGCCGCCAGCAGGGCGCGCATCGGCGCGTCGGGCATCCACGGCACCAGCGGGCCGCGCCGGGCCGACGCGGGGTACCAGACGCTGGCCATCATCTTCCGGCGCTTGCCGGCCAGCTGCCGTTCCACGGTGCCGACCGGGTACGGGCCGGTCGGCGCGGGCAAGGTGAGGCGGGGCCGCGCGGCCGAGGCCTCGCCGGCGGCGAGTGGGCCGGCGATGCCGGCGGCGAGGGCGGTGGCGAGCAGGGTGCGGCGGGTCAGTGCGGTGGTCATCGATCCTCCGGGGTGGTCTCCACACGGGCGATGAGCTGTTTCAGGCGGCCGATCTCCTCGGCCAGCGCTGTCGTGCCGGCCGGGGTGAGGGTGATCCAGGTGCGGGCGCGGCGGCCCTCGTAGCCCTTCTCGACCTCGATCAGGCCCGCTTCTTCCAACACGCTCAGGTGCTTGGAAAGGTTGCCGGCGGTCAGGTCGAGCTGGGTGCGCAGATAGCCGAACTCCACGCGGCGGGCCTCGTGGGCGACGGTGAGGATGCCGAGCCGGACCCGCTGGTGCACCACGTCGTCGAGGCCGAGGGAGGGATGGTCGCTCACCGCCGCCGTCCGGCCCACGCGAAGACGGCCGCCGCCACCAGCAGGACGACGCCGGCGATGAGCTGGGGCAGTGCCATGCCGGTCCGGAGGCCGAAGTGGGGCGAGGCGAAGCCGTCGTTCATCGGGAGCACCAGGAGCACCAGAGCCAGATATCCGGCGGTGAACAGCAGCAGCGCGAGGTTGCGTTCCAGCCAGACCAGCACCAGCAGGGCCACGCCGATCATGCCCCACGGCATGACCAGCCGGTCCAGCACGAAATACCAGTACGGGAGCGGCCCATCCGGGTACGGGTGGCTGCGGAAGTACAGGAACACGGCCAGCCAGGCGGCGGGGAACACGATGGTCGTCACGGCGCCGGTGATGGCGTACGGCAGGACCCTCGTCCCCAGCCCTCGCTGCCGGGCCGCCCGGAGGTACCAGACGGCGATGGTCGCGTACGCCAGCACCATCGCGGCCGGCCAGTAATAGAGCATGCCGTTGCGCGCGAACGTGCAACCGCCGTCGGGCCGGCAGTCCACTCGCATGCCGAACCAGTCGACCGGGATGGCGAGCAGCGTCGTCACACCCAGCACGAGCAGTGCGGCCCAGGTCATCCGCTGGTCGACGCGTACGCGGTGGGCGAGGGCGCGCACCTCGGCCAGCAGCCGGCGCGGATCGCCGTCGGCGGAGATCGGGTTCGTTGTCATGCCAATAGGTTTCCATTACAAACCTGTCGGCGCAAGTAGGTGGCGGCCTTCACATGATCGTTGCTTGCGCTTCCTATCCGCGCCCGCCTAGTTTTTATGACGCGTGCGCAACTATCGGCGTACGCAAGAAAGGGTGTGGATCTTATGCCTCTCGGACTGGTGGCGCTCGCCATCGGCGGCTTCGGTATCGGCCTGACCGAGTTCGTGATCATGGGCTTGCTGCCCGAGGTGGCGGCCGACTTCGACGTCTCGACGTCGGCGGCGGGCTGGCTTATCAGCGGATATGCGCTGGCCGTGGTGGTCGGCGCGCTCGGCCTGACCGTCGCCACGACCCGGCTGCCGCGCAAGCCGGTGCTGCTCGGCCTGCTGATGCTCTTCATCGCCGGCAACCTGCTGTCGGCGGTGGCCCCGACCTACGAGGTGATGCTCGCCGGCCGCATCGTCGCCGCGCTGTGCCACGGCGCGTTCTTCGGCATCGGCGCCGTCCTGGCGGCCGGTCTGGTCGCCCCGCAGCGCAAGGCGGCGGCCGTCGCGACGATGTTCACCGGCCTGACCGCGGCCAACGTGCTCGGCGTCCCCCTGGGCACGCTGCTGGGCCAGGCCGCGGGCTGGCGTTCGACGTTCTGGGCCATCACGGCGGTCGGGGTGGTGGCCTGGGTGGGCATTCTCGCCCTGGTGCCGGCGGACGCGGGAGGGTCAAGTGCTTCGTCCGTACGCCGTGAATTGAGCGCCTTCAAGTCCGCGCAGGTCTGGCTGTCGATCGTGGTGACCGTGCTGGGCTTCGGAGGGATGTTCGGCGCGTTCACGTACATCGCGTACACCCTGACCGACGTCTCCGGCTTCTCGTCGGGCACCGTGCCGTGGCTGCTGGTCATCGTGGGCGTGGGGCTGTTCATCGGCAACATGGTGGGCGGCCGGGCGGCCGATCGCGGCGTCGACCGCACGCTGGTGACCGTTCTGGCCGGCCTGGTCGTGGTCCTGTCCGGGTTCGCGCTGACCGCGCACAGCCAGTGGGCCACCATCGTGTGGCTGCTGCTGATGGGGGCCTTCGGCTTCGCGACGGTCCCGGGCCTGCAGACTCGGGTGATGCACTACGCGGCGGGCGCCCCGACGCTGGCTTCGGGGGCCAACATCGCGGCTTTCAACCTGGGCAACGCACTGGGCGCCTGGGCCGGCGGCCTGACGATCTCGGCCGGTCTGGGATACGCGTCCCCGTTGTGGGCGGGCGCGGGCATCACGGTCGCGGGCCTCGCGGTAATGGGAACGGCGGCGGCCATGGCCCGCACGTCGAATCAAACCGCCTCCTCTCCCGAACCAGCGCTGGTGGGCTGAACGCATCCACGGTGCCGTGGCCCTGGCTGGCTTCCGCGCCGTCCAAGTCGACGCTGTCGAGGGCCCGAGTGATGCCGGCCCAGCCCGCCGCGAGCGGGCCGGGCCGGCATCCGGATCAGTGCTCGAGCATCCAAGTGATCAGCGCGCGGGCGGCGCCCGCGATGGCGCCGCGGACGGCGGCAAGGGTGAGCTTCTCGCGCCAGGTCGGGTTGGCGGGTTCGTTGGGCATCAAAGGGCTCCCGGTGAGTCGTCGGGTCGGAGAGCCGGCCGGTCTCCCACGGTGACGTCTTCGAGCGAAGCGCCTGTTCGGGGGGTTCGGCATCGGGTGCGAACGAAGCCGAAGAGCGGCACCTGCCATCGGTGTCGTCCACGTCTGCGTTCGCTCCGCGGTCAACAGCGGTCTACGGTGATTCGTTAGTGTTCGACGGCACCGCCGAACAGCCGGGAGACGCTCACATGGTCGACGATCGGGTTGCCGCAGCGGACGAGAAGTCCCGAACCGACCCGAACTCGGTGCAGTCGCTTGCGGACTTCGCCCGGGCGTGCGACCGGCTGCGCGCCGGCCGCTCCTACGCCGCGCTTGCCAGAGCAGCCCGGCCACGGTCGCTGCCACCGGCGACGCTCAGCGGCCTTCTCAACGCCAGGACGACGCCGACCCTCGACACGGTGACCACCTTCCTGATTGCGTGCGGGCTCGGTGACGAGGCCGCGCGGGGACCATGGCTTGCCGCGTGGCGACGAGTCGCGACCGCTCACCAGCCCCGCCACGCCGATGCCGTGCGTGTCCGGCAGGCCCGGCCGCGCTTGCTCGGCGTCCACGCTGCGATCCGGATTCCTGGCGCCTCCAGCGAACTGCCGCCGTACGTGCCGCGCGACCTCGATCTCGGCCTGCGCGCCGCGCTCGCTGCCGCAGCCACGCAAGGAGGTTTCGTTCTGCTCTTGGGCGGATCTTCGGTGGGCAAGACCAGAGCCCTGTATGAAGCGGTAAACGCCGGGCTGCCGGACTGGTGGCTGTTGCACCCCGGCGATGCCGCGGTGATCGCAGCTCATGCGGTGGCGCCGACGCCGCGGACGGTGCTCTGGATCGACGAACTGCAGCGCTACCTCGATCATCCCGACGGGCTGTCCGCCGCCACCGTGCGCCGGCTCATAACTTCAGGGACGGTCCTGGTTGCGACGCTGTGGCCGGACGACTACAACATGCGGATCGCCCGGCCGCCGGCCGAGCAGGAAGATCGCTACGCCAACGACCGTGCGCTCCTCGGTCTTGCCAGCCTCATCGAGGTGCCCGAGGCCTTCACCAGTGCTGAACGGCGCCGTGGCGAAACGCTCGCAAGCACCGACGAGCGTATTCGTATTGCGCTCGACTCCAGTGACGCTGGCTTCACTCAGGTCCTCGCGGCCGGTCCCTCCCTCGTCCGCCGCTGGGAACTCGCCCCAGCCGCCGAGTGCTACGGCAAAGCAGTGATCACGGCCGCGCTGGACGCTCGCCGCGTCGGCGCTGACCAACCCGCCACCCGCGACTTTCTGTCAGCGGCTGCCCCCGCCTATCTCACTCCCGCCCAGCAGGCCCTCGCGCCATCCGACTGGCTGGACCGAGCACTGACCTACGCCACCAGTCCTGTGCACGGTGCCGCCGCGTGCCTCACGCCGGTCGCCGCCGGCATGGGTTCCATTGCTGGCTTCACCACTGCCGACTATCTCCATCAGCACGCTCAGCGAGCGCGCCGTGCCACTGCCCTGCCCGACCTCTTCTGGCAGACGCTCGTCGCCTGCTGTCATCCCGACGACGATCTCAGGGTCGCGCGCAGCGCTCAGCGTCGTGGCCGGCCCGAGCACGCCGTGGCCCTGTACCGGCGCGCCGCGGAGTCCACGGACCCCGAGAACGCCCGGGCCGAACTGGCCGATGTCCTGATCGAGCAGGGACGCGTGGACGAGGCGCTGCGGGTTCTTCGTGACCTCGACGGCACCTGGAGCTGGTACGCCGCCCGCAAGCAGTCCGACGTCCTGATCGAGCAGGGCCGTGTCGACGAGGCCCTGCGGGTGCTTCGCGACATTGCCGACGCTGGACACGAGGACGCCAAGGAACGACTGGCCGACGTGCTGGCTGCCCAAGGTCGCCTGGACGAACTTCGCGATCGAGCCGCCGCCCACGACGAGGACGCCAATCGCAAGCTCGCCGACGTTCTGGCCCAGCGGGGTTGCTTGGAAGAGCTGCGTGAACGCGCGGCAACCGGGCGCGACGCCTCATTTCGATTGGCCAATGTGCTGGTCGAATTGGGGCGCGTCGACGAGCTGCGCGAACGTGCCGATATCGGAGACCGGGCCGCCGTTGTCAGGTTGCCCGCCGTGCTGGTCAGGCAGGGGCGGATCGAGGAGGCGCTGCAGTGGCTCCTCGACCGCGAAGCAACCGGAGACGAGCACGCCGCCCGACAGTTGGTCGACATCCTTTGCGAGGATGGCCGTGCGGACGAACTGCGCCGGCGTGCTGCAACGGGTGACGACTACGCCGCCGATCGGCTGGCCACCGCGTTGGTCCGCCAGGGCGACTTCGACGAAGCGCTGGTGGTCCTCCGCGAACGCAACGAAGCAGAATGCCCAGGGGCCGCTGACCAATTGGCCCGGCTTCTTGCGAAACGCGGTCATGTCGACGAAGCGCTGGGAGTGCTGCGAGACCGTGACGACGGCGTAGACGAGTACGCCGCACTCCGCCTGGCCGAGATGCTCGCCGAACACAACCGGGTGGACGAGCTGCGCAACCGGGCCGCCACGAGGTCGGCACGACAGCGACACTTCGCGCACGCTCTGGCCGGGGTGCTCGCCGAGCTGGGACATATCGATGAGCTGCGCGAGCGTGCTGTTGGCGGGGACAAGTACGCGGCCGAGCGGTTGGTCGCCGCGCTGGTCGAGCTCGGCCGTGTCGACGAAATCCATGACGAAGTTGCGGCCGGCACGCCACACGCGGTCGAGCACCTTCACCGCCTTGAGCAGCGAACACTCAGCACGGATTCGCGGCCGGCTATCGCAACCCCGCGCGGCGGAGGATGTCGACGATGACGCCGGCCTTGCCGGCGACGTACTGGGCCATCGACATCGGATGCTCGGCGGCGACCGTGTGCTTGCGGGCGGCGTAAAGCGCGCGGTCGTCCGGGTGGGCCCGCAACCAATCGCGGAACACCAGATGCCGCAGGTGTTCGTCGCAGTCCGGGCCAAAGACGTGCACGTTGGCGTCATGGGTCTCGGTCCACAGGCAGCGGTGCTCATACCAGTGCGGTTCCCGGGCGGCCAAGGTGAAACCGGCCGCGGTCAGGGCCGGCACGTACGCGTCCTCGTCCGCCGGGTCGGCCACGATCAGGTCGATGTCGACGCGGTCCTTGGCGGCCAGGCCCGGCACCGCCGTCGAGCCGACATGCTCGACGGCGAGCGCCCGGCCGCCGAGCGCGTCCCGGATGCGCGCCTCGTAGCGCCGGAAGCGGGCCGGCCACGCGGGATCGTAGGCAACGATCTCGATGGGCTTGCTCACCTCGGCCGGCCGGCCACCGACCCGGCGCTGAGCCATCTGTTCCGGAGTGAGGGGCGCGGCCGGAGCGGGCAGTGGCGGCAGTCGCATGCCCGCGACCTTATCGCCGGCCCGCCCACGCGCCGGTCAGGGCGAGCCTTCCAGCGGCCTTCTCCGCGCGGGCCTCGGCAATCCACCGGGTGAGGTCGGCCGCTGTCTGCCCGACCGTGCGCCCGGTGGTGTCGACGACCCGTACGGTCCAGCGCCGATCGCCTTCGGCCCAGCCCCGCCAGCGTTCCCACCGCATCGCCTCGTCGCCGCCCCGCGTGATCGCCTCCGGCGCGTGCCGGGGATCGGCGGTGTGACCACGAAGCCATCGCGCCCATGCGAGCAAGGCCGGCTCGGCGGCACCACGGTCCTCGAGCCTCTGCCACCGCTCGCGGTCGTCGACGTCGACCAGGCACGCGGCGATCCCGTCCAACTCGGTGGCCGACGGGCAGGCGAGCACCTCGCCCAGGGGTGACTGCCCGGTCAGGATGACGTCGAGTCCCTCGTCCTGCCACCGCAGCGCACGCCGGATCCACTCCTCGGTGGCCCGCTGCCGCCACACCTTGTCCGCCCCCGGCGGCACGCCGATCTCGTCGAAGTCGTGCACGACCAGGCCGTCGATCCCCGTGCAGGCCCGCATCGCGGTCGTCTTCCCGGAGCAGCTCGACCCGGCCACCGTGAGCAGCATCGGCGTCAGGCGTGCCGTGGCGCCGCGTTGCGGGCGGCTTCGGGCAGGGCGGCCGACGCCAGCAGGGACAGTTTGTCGGCGTCGGGGGAGCCCGCGTCGGGGTGGAAGACGACCAGCATCAGGCTGTCGGTGCCGCTGATGGCCAGGCGCTCGCGGTTCAGGGTCAGCTCGCCGACCTGCGGGTGGTTGATTTTGATCGGGGCGCCGGTCTGACCCCGTACCTCATGACGGGCCCACAGAGCGCGGAAACGGGCGCTGGCCAGGGTCAGCTCGCCGGTCAGCTCGATGAAGCGGGGATCGTCGATGTCGTTGCCGACCGCCTGGCGCAGGTTGGCCACGAAGCACTCCGTCACGTTCTCCCACTCGGGGTGCAGCGCCTGCTCGGCCGGGTCGAGGAACAGGTCGCGCAGCTGGTTGCCGCCCGCGGCCAGGCCGGGGGAGAGGGCCCGGGCCAGGCTGTTCGAGGCCAGGATGTCGAAGTAGCGGTCCTCGATGAAGGCGGGCTGGATCAGCGAGTCGAGCAGCTTGAGCGCGCCCGGCGGCGGGGTCTGCTTGCGGGGACGGCGTTTGCGCCGCCGGGGCACCTCGGCGACCAGGGTCAGCAGGTGGGCGAAGTGGTCCTCGTCGAGGCGCAGCACCCGGGCGATCGCCTCGAGCACCTGCACGGACGGGTTGCGGTTGCGGCCGCGCTCCAGGCGCAGGTAGTAGTCGGCGCTGATCCCGGCCAGCATGGCGACCTCCTCGCGCCGCAGGCCCGGCACCCGTCGCACGCCCACGCCGGGGATGCCCGCCTGCTCGGGCGTCACCAGTTCGCGCCGGGCGCGCAGGAAGGCCCCGAGGGCGTTGGTCGTCTCGCTCACCAGGCCAGCGTATTCCGGCGTACGGGAACAGAGGGGGTCCTGTCATTCCCCTGGCATCGCAGGGATCTGGCTGGCATCCGGGGCCGCGCCTAGCGTTCCGGCCATGACCGTCACTCTGATCACCGGGGCCAACAAGGGCCTCGGCTTCGAGACCGCAAGGCAACTTCAAGACCTGGGCCACATGGTGTACGTCGGCGCCCGCGACCCGGAGCGCGGCGCGAAAGCCGCCGCCGAGCTGGGCGCCCGCTTCGTCCAGCTCGACGTGACCGACGACGCCTCGGTGAAGGCCGCGCTGGCCACGATCGGCGCCGCCGAGGGCCGGCTCGACGTCCTCGTGCACAACGCGGGCATCCTTGCCGACGGCCCGGTCGACGGCCCGGCGGCGCTGCGCGCGTTCGACACCAACGCCATCGGGCTGATCCGGGTCACCGAGGCCGCACTGCCCCTGCTGCGCAAGTCGGAGAACCCCACGGTGGTCACCGTCTCCAGCAGCATGGGCTCCTTCTGGGCGGTCACCAACCCCGAGCGGCCGGAGTACGGGCTGCCGCTCCCGCTCTACGCGGCCTCCAAGGCGGCCGTCACCATGCTCACCGTGCAGTACGCCAAGTCCGAGCCGGGCATCAAGTTCAACGCGGTCGAGCCCGGCCCCACCGCCACCGACATGACGGCCGCCTGGGGCATCGGCCGCCCGCCGGCGGAGAGCGCCCGGGTCGTGGTCGGCCTGGCGACGCTGGGCCCGGACGGCCCGACGGGCACCCTGCGCGACGAGAACGGCGAGTTGCCCTTCTGACCTGTTGCCCACCCGGCCTCGTCCACCCTCACGGGACGAGGTCGGGGAAGGTCCCGACCGGCCCGACCGGCCCACTGAACATCGTCAGCCGGAGCACCCCTGTCGGCACCGTGGACAGCGCAGGCAGCGAGGGCGGTTCAGCGGTCACCCCGAGCGTGATGTGCGGCCGGTAGTCATCACCCACCAGCCCCAACGGCGGGTGCCCGAGCCGCAGGAATTCCTGGTGAAGGGCGTCGAGCTCCGGAGTACGGATGACTTCGAGCCCGAAGTAGCAGCCACCGCTGGGGACGTAGTAGTCGCCGGGCGCGATCACCGAGTAGAGCAGCCCGATGACTTTCGCCTCGAAAACCCGGCCACGATGGGGCACGGTGGCCGCCACGATGCCGGCCACCTGCTCGTCAGCACAGTCGACATGCAGCACCGAGACATGGGGCGGAGCGTCATCCCCGAGCAGCATCAGCGGCCGGTGCCCGCCCCCGATCGCGTGCGACAGCCCGGCAAGCGACCGCGACGTCTCGGCGTCCGGCCGCAGCACCACCCCGTACGCCATGAGACCACGGTGCCACCAACGGCGGGCCTCCGCACGCGCCCGGTCAGGCCGAGTTGCCTCCGCCGCTGCTCGTCTCGTTGCTCGCCGTGCGGTGGAACCTGCGCGAGATCTTCCCCATGGCCGTCAGGCGGTTGAACTCCTCGTCCGAGTGCGCGAGTTCCCGGGCCAGGTCGTACGCGTCACGGCCGTGCCGGGATGCGACCGCGTCGGTGTCGGCGGCCAGATCGAGGATCGCCCCGAGTGCGGGCAGCCGGCCTCCCGATGGCAGGCGGCGCACCAGATCGACCACGATCGGGAACGTGTCCGCGTACCAGGCCTCCACCGCGGCGTCGATCTGCTCGTCGTCGGCGACGGCGAGATGGTACTGGAAACTCCGCACGAGCCGGACCACCTCATCGAGTTCCGTTCCGGTCAAGGCGCTGTCGACCATCCGTCTAGCCTCGGCCCTTCTCCCGACGATGAACAGGCTCTGAGCATGCGCCAGCGGATAGCTGTGCTCGGGGAGCAGCCGCTGCACGCGCTCGTGCCATGCCGTGCGCGTGGCCTCACTGTCCAGAGTCCTGTCGCCGAGGTTGACGAAGAGGCTCACCAGCGTGTCGGGCGCGCCCGTGGTGTGCAGGTAGTCGAGACCGGCGAAGCGCGAGAGCAGCGACGAGGGGAGGGTCAGGTAAAGGTCCATCAGATAGAGGAGGATCGTCTCCCGATCGGCGTCATCCAGATAGCGCCGAACCCGCTCCTCGGCCCGAGCGAAGTTGCCGGACGCCATGTCGAGTTTCGCGCGCACCAGGACACTGCGCCGGCCGACACTGCCGTCTTTCGAAAGCCACTCGCGCGCTTCCTCGAGATCGCCCAGGCTGATGTAGTCGTCCGCGATCGCCAGCATGTCGTCGCTTGATCGTTCGAGCCTCCACAGGCCGGCCAGCGATTTGATGCCGACGCCGTAGTTCAGGAGTCCGATCAGGCTGACGGCGGCGGCCGCCCACTGCTGCCGGAATATGTCCGGCAGCTTCTTCAGAGCGAACAGGTCGGCCGCGGCCGCCTGCATCGCCGCGGCATCGACGCCGACTCCGTGACTCGAGGCTCTGACGACCGACACGCAGACCAGCAACCCGATCGAGTCCAGGACGACCACCATCGGGAAGACGAAGCGGGGGTCGAGGCTCGAACGCTTCAGTCGTTCGGGAAGAGACCGCAGTGCGTACGAGAGTTGCCTGAGGACGATCGCAGCCAGGGCCACGGCGGCGGAGGCGAGGGTCAGCCAGTGCGGCGCCAGGCCGGCGAGGCTGATGACCAAGGTGACGGAACCGTAGGTCAGGGCGCAATAGGACATCGCCACGTCATCCGGCCAGAGCCGGATCCGGGCCCCCCATTCCCGGCCGCTCGGACGCCGGGAGAACTCCGCGAAGGTCTTCGTACGGATCGGCGCGGTGAGGGCGGTCGGCAGAATGAAGGCCAATCCCAGCACTCTGCCGACGAATCGGTTCCGCCGCCCGGCTTCTCTCTCGATCGCGTCGATCAACGGCTGCCGGGAGGGCGGCACAGAGCTCGGCCGCAACGCGGCGCGCAGGGCGGCGCCGCAGAACAGGGCGACGACGGCCAGGCACCACACCAGCAGAATCGTCGCTATCACATATCCGAAGCCGTGCACCCGCATTCCTCCCCGCGGCGGAGATCGGTCGCGGATCAGCCGATCGACCACGTCTATCACCGGAGGAGGGGGGATCGGCCGCTTCTGGCCTCGATCGGACACCTGAGGGTCAGCGCTTGCCCATCGCCACGCCGGGGGTGCGGCCGTATGCGGCGAAGAACCTGTCCCGGAACTCGTCCATTCGCCAGATCGGGGTGGTGTCGGTCGGGCGCAGGCCGTCGGTCCAGTTCCAGGAGGCTATGCGGTCCAGGACTGTCTTGTCCTTGGCGATCACTGTCACCGGGATGTCGTGGCTGGCGTTCTGGCCCGTGATGATGGACATGGGCTGGTGGTCGCCGAACATCACCAGGACCAGGTTGTCGCCGCCGTATTTCGTGGCCCACGAGATCAGGCTGTCCACCGAGTAGGCGACCGATTTCGCGTACTGGGCCTGGGTCTTCGCCGGGTCGCCCCACAAGGCTGAGCGGTCCTGGGCCGTGCCCTCCATCGACTTGTAGACCGAGCCGTCGCCGATCGTGTCCCAGTCGACCTTTGTGGGGATGTGCGTCCACGGCTCGTGGCTCGACGTCAGGGTGATCTCGGCCATCACCGGGCCCTGGGCCTTGCCGTAGACCTCCCTCTGGAAGGTGGCCAGCGTGTACTGGTCGGGCATGCGGGACCAGCCGAAGTCGGGGCCCTTGTAGCCCATGTTCCGCGAGTCGAGGACTTTGTCGTAGCCGTAGAAGCCGGCCTCCGGCCAGTCCTTCGTGTTGCCCGGCTCGATCCCGGCCGTTTCCCAGCCCGCTTCGTGGAAGGCGCGGGTCAGGGTCAGGCGGTCGCCGCTGACCATCTCGTCGTAGCGGCGCTGGCTGGTCACCCACAGGCCGGACTGGAACGAGCCGTGCGCCAGCCAGCTGCCGCCGCCGTACGTGGACGAGGTCAGCCAGCCGGTCCGCGCGTGGAAGCCGGCCGCCGTGAGCTGGGAGTCCGCGGCCGTCAGGGCGGGGGTGAGCACCGCGTTCATGGCCGGGTCGGTGAGCACGCTGTGGCCGTAGCTCTCGACCACCCCGATGACGACGTTCTTGCCGCGCAGGCCGGAGACGAGGTCGGCGGCCGGGACACCCGCGTACGCGTCGTGGCTGACCGCCGCGGCGAACTGGCGCTCGTCGCGGATGGTGGCCGGCACCTGACGGGCCAGGGTCTTGACCATGGCCGCGGCCGAGTCGGAGGCCACCGGGTTGTTCGGGTAGAGCGTGAGGCCGCTCAGCGCCAGGGCCAGCCAGACCGCGCTCAGGCCGATGAGGGTGCGGCGCACCGGCAGCTGATGGCGGCCGGCGACGCCCGCGAGCCGGACCGCCGACCACGTCAGGCCGGCCAGCAGGGCCACGGCGAGCAGGACGGCTCCGGCCACGGCCAGGTTGGCCACCGTCGAGCCGTCGGTCTCGGTCAGCGCGTTGTAGCCGTCGTGCAGCAGGGGCAGGTCGAGCACCGGGTCGAACTTGCGGCCCAGGACGGTCCGGAAACCCGCGTTGGCGATCTTCAGGATGACCAGGACGCCGATGCCCAGGCCCAGGAGAGCCGCCACCGGCCGGCGCCACCGCGGGGACACCGCCAGCACCACCGCGCCCGCGAAGATCAGCTCCATGGGCAGGCGGAGGAACGCTCCGGGCACGAACGCGCCGTCGGCCGGCCGGGCGATCGTGTCCGGCACCACCAGGGCCGCGATGATCAGGACCGCCGCGAGGATGGTGACCAGGGGGCCGAGCGCGCGGCGGATCTTTGTCAAAGGCACGACCAGCAGTACGGGACCGGGCCGCGCATGGTTCAGAACGGGAACTCGCGGCTTTCGTCCCGCAGGGTGATCCATTGAAGTTCGGTGAAGTCCTCGTCGGCGAAGCGCAGCCCGAACCGGCCCCACCCGGAGTCCTTGAGCCCGCCGAACGGCATCTGCGGCTCGTCGTTGACGGTCTGGTCGTTGATGTGCACGATCCCGACCTCGAGACGCCGGGCCAGGTCGAGGCTGCCGTACGTGTCGGCCGAGATGATCCCGGCCGTCAGCCCGTAGCTGGACGCGTTGGCCCGCCGCACCGCGTCGTCGGGGCCGTCCGCCGTCTCCAGCAGCGCCACCGGCCCGAACGTCTCCTCGAAGGCGATCTCCGCCGCGGCCGGAACGTCGGTCAGCACCGTCGGCGGATAGCAGGGCGGCGCCGCCTTTCCTCCGGTGAGGACCCGCGCGCCCATCGCCACCGCCTCATCCACCCGCCGTGCGACCAGCGACAAGGCCCATTCATTGATCAAAGGCCCGACCACCGTACGGGGATCACGGGGATCCCCGACCGCGAGCCCGGCCACCTTGTCCACGAATCTCGCGATGAAAGCGGGCGCGATCGGCTCTTCCACGATGATCCGCCGGACGCACATGCAAATCTCGCCCTGGTGGACGAAAGCCCCGTAGGCCGCCGCGTTGACGGCCAGATCCAATGAGGCGTCGGCCCGTACGATCAGGGCGTTGTGCCCGCTCAGCTGGAGCACCGGCCGTTTCAGGTGACGGGCCGCGAGCTCGGCCAGACGCCTGCCGGTGACCGTCGACCCGGTGAAGCTCACCCTCCGTACGAGCGGGTGGGTGACCAGCGCCGAAGCGATCTCCCCGGCGTCACCGGGCGCGTGGGTGACCACGTTGACCGCCCCCGGTGGCAGCCCGGCCGCCGCGAAGATCTCGGCCCACAGGATCCCGCCGGTGATCGGCGACTCCTCCGACGGCTTCAACACGACCGTGTTGCCCAGGGCCAGGGGACCGACGATGGCCCGGCCGGCCAGGCTCAGAGCCGCGTTCCAGGGGGCGATGGCCGCCACGACGCCGACCGGACGGCGTACGGCCAAAGCCCTTGACCCTGGAAGATCGGTGGGAAGGATCTGGCCGGTGGGCTGGTGGGCGAGCCCGGCCGCCTGCCGCAGCAGGGCCAGGCAGAAGTCGAGCTGCATCTGACCGAAGTAAGGCCCGCAGCCGGTCTCGGCGGCCAGCAGCGACAGCACCTCATCGGCGCGGCGGGCCAGCTCGTCGGCGGCCCGGATGAAGATCACCTGACGTGAGGTCGGCGGCAGGGCGGCCCATCCGGGAAAGGCGTCGTGGGCGGCCTGTACGGCCAGCCGCGCGTCGTCGCCGTCGCCGGACGAGACGGAGGCGAGCACGGATCGGGTCCAGGGGTCGTAGTCGGGGTGGCGCCGACCGCTCAGCGACCCGACGGCCGCGCCGCCGATGTGGTGTGACACCTCACGAGCCATAGGGATGCAGAGTGTAACCGACGGGCAACAACTGGAACGGCATCCGGTCGGCGGCCAGGCTCCACAGCCCGCGCGGCAGGAACAGCGCGAATCCGATCGCCACGGCGCCGAGCCCGATCAGGTACCAGGCCCCGTACTGCGCGAACCAGTCCTGGAGCAGGAAGAAGATGACAGCGCCGAGGATCGGGCCCTCGAACGTGCCGATCCCGCCGACCAGGACCATGAAGAGCAGGTACGCGCTCCACTGCACCCCGAAGATCGACTGGGGCTGGATGAAGAGCGTGCCGGCCAGCGTCAGCGCCCCGGCCGCGCCACATCCGAAGCCGGCCAGCACGAACAAGCCGAACTTCAACGGCCACGCCCGTACGCCGAGAGACGCCGCCGCTTCCTCGTCGTCCCGCACGGCCTGGATGGCCGCGCCGGTGCGCCGCCGCAGCACCACGAAGACCATGAGAAGCAGGACCAGGGCGAAGATCAAGGTCAGCCAGTACGTGTACGCCCGCCGCCAGTCCGGCGCGATCGTGTTGAGCCCGCGGAGCGAGACACCCGTACCACCGCCGAGGTCCTGATCGAGGGCGATGAGCAGGGCGAGCGCCTCGGCCACGACCCACGTGCCGACCGCGAACTGACCGCCGCGCAGGCGCAGCAGCAGCGGCGCCAGGATCACGGCGAGCACGGCCGAGACCAGGGAGGCGAGCACGACCGCGAGATAGGGGTGGATGTCCTTCTGGGCGAGGAACACCGTGGCGTACGCCCCGAAGCCGATGAAGGCCTGTTGCCCGACCGAGACCAGGCCGCCGTAGCCGGCCAGGACGTTCCACATGGCGGCCAGGATGATCAGCGTGCCGAGGGTGGTGAGCTGCTGGACCACGTCCGTGCGGAAGAGGAATGGGACCGCGAAGAGGGCGAGACCTCCGGCCACCAATATCAGTGAGGGAACCGGCGACGATCGCCTAACCTGCCAGCCGCTCACGGAAGAGCCCCCTTCCGCGTGGACCGGCCAGGACGATCAGGAAGACCAGGTGGCCGGCGAGGATCGAATATTGCGGGTCGACGGCCGCGCCGACGGTCTGGGCCACGCCGAGCACGATGCCGCCCCACAGGGTTCCCCAGATCGAGCCCAGGCCGCCGATCACCACCGCCTCGAAGGCGAAGATGAGCTGCGTCGGGCCGCTGGAAGCGTCGAAGACCGAGCGCATCCCGAGGAACACCCCGGCCAGGGTGGCGGTGGCGACGGCGATCGCGGTGGCCTTGGCGTAGACGGACCCGGCGGGCACGCCGACCAGCGCCGCCGTGTCCGGATCCTGCGCGGTGGCCCGCATCTCGCGGCCGAACTTCGTGCGCCTCAGCACCAGATGCAGCCCGCCGAGCACGAGCACGGCCGTGGCCAGCACGAGCAGGCCGAGCCAGGGGATCGTGAAGCGGCCGATCTGCCAGCTGCCGGTGGCCAGGGCGCCGGCCGCGCCGCCGAGCGAGCGCACATCGGGGGAGTACGCCTCCAGCAGCGCGTTCTGGATGACGATGGCCAGGCCGAACGTGGTCAGCAGCGGGGTGAGCGGGCCGGCGCGCAGGCTGCGGGCCAGTAACGTGCGGTGCAGCACGTAACCGAGGGCGAGCATGACCGGCAGCACGGGCAGTAGGGCCACGAACGGCCCGACCCCGGCCCGCACGCAGACCGACCACACCAGGAAGGCGCCGAGCACGGCCAGGTCGCCGTGGGCCAGGTTGATGATCCGCATGACGCCGAAGATCAGCGACAGCCCGCAGGCGAACAGGGCGTAGAGGCCACCCAGGAAGATCCCTTGGAGTACGGCGCCGGCCCAGCTCACGAGGGCCTCGCGAAGCCGAAGTAGGCGGTGACGACCTCGTCGCGGGTCAGCCCCTCGGTCGCCGCGTCGAGGACGATCCGCCCCTCCAGCAGGCAGATCACGCGGTCGGCGACCGCGAGGGCGCGCGCGAGATCCTGTTCGACGATGATGCGCGTCGTCCGTACCGCGGTCAACGAGGCGTACACCTCCTCGACCGCCTTGGGGGCCAGGCCGAGGGAGACCTCGTCGATCAGCAGGAGCCGGGGATTGGTCATCAGGGCGCGGGCGATGGCGGTGGCCTGCTGCTGGCCGCCGGAGAGGCGGGCGGCCGGCCGTCTTCTCAGCGGCCCCAGGGTGGGGAAGGCGGCGAGGACGGTTTCCAGGTTCCACGGGCCGGGGCGGGCCCGAGCCACCAGCAGGTTCTCCTCGACGGTGAGCTCGGGGAACAGCCTGCGGCCCTCGGGCACCAGCGCGATACCCCGGCGAACGCGTTCGTGGGCGTGCACCCCGGCGAGGTCCTCGCCGTCGTAGACGACGGTGCCGTCGGCCGGTGGGTGCGCACCCGCGATTGTCCGGAGAAGGGTGGTCTTTCCCGCGCCATTGGCGCCGATGAGGGCGACCGTGCTGCCACTCCGGACGTCGAACCCGGCGTTTCGGACGGCCGTCAAGAGGCCGTGCCGCGCGGTCAGGTCCCGGACTTCGAGCATCAGGCCGCCTTCCCGAGATAGGCGTCGATGACCTTCGCGTCGCCCAGCACCTCCCGCGGCGGGCCGTCGGCGATCACCCGGCCGGTGTCCATGCAGATCAGCCGGTCGACGACCTGGACCAGCACGTGGACGATGTGCTCGATCCAGACGATCGCGGTCCCGGCCGCCCGCACCTGCTTGACCGCGGTGACCAGCTCGGCCGCCTCGGCGTCGGTGAGGCCGGCGCCGATCTCGTCGAGCAGCACCACGCCGGGCTGGGTGGCCAGGCAGCGGGCGAGCTCGAGCCGTTTGCGGTGCAGCAGGCCGAGGCTCTCCGCGCGCCGGTCGGCCAGCGGCGTCAGGCCGCATTCCTCCAGGACCTCGACGCATCTTCCGTACGCCGTCCGGCGATCACCGCCGTAGCTGGCGGCCACCACCAGGTTTTCGAGGACGGTCATGCCGCCGAACGGCCTCGGTATCTGGAATGCTCGGCCGATGCCCAGGCGGCAGCGTTGATCGGGGCGTGTCCGGGTGATGTCGACGCCGTTGTGCGCGATCTGTCCCTCGGCCCGGATCGATCCGGCGAGGACGTTGAGCAGAGTGGTCTTGCCGGCGCCGTTCGGCCCGACGATGCCCACCGCCTCGCCTCGCGCAATCGCAAGATCGACATTGTCGAGGACCACGAGATCGCCGTAGCGCTTGGTGAGCCCGCGCCCCTCCAGCAGCGCCGTCACAGGGGATACCGCTGGAGCTTGGCCGCCGTCGGCACGTTCGGGTCGGACGAGTTCTCCACCAGCACGAACTCGACCTTGTAGCGGCTGTCCGTCGATGTGATCCACTGCCCGCCGAGGATCGGGGTCGCCACCACGTTGGCGTTCGGCCCGGATCCCCACTTGAGCCGCCCGACCGGCGTCTCCACTTCGAGGGACCCGATCGCCTTGGCCACGGCCGTCTTGTCCTTCGGGTCGGAGGCGGCGCTCAGCGCGGCCACGGCCACGTCGAACAACGCCAGGCTCGGCCCCAGCTGCTGGTTCCACTGCTTTCCGGCGCTGTTCTGATATCCGTCGGCCAGCGTCTTCCCGCCGATTCCGGTCAATGTCGAGGTGTACGGATATGAGGGCGCCCAATAGGCGCCACCGGCCACCCCGAGGCCGATGTCGCCGAGCGCCTCGATCTGCGACGGGAACAGCCCGGTCTTGGCCACCTGGCAGATCTTCGGCACGTATCCCTGCTGTGCCGCCTGCCGCCAGAACGTCGCGAAGTCGGGCGGGATCGGGAACGAGTTGAAGATCTCGCAGTTCTCCGCCTTGAACCGGGCGATCTGCGCCGAGAAATCGTTGGTGCCGTTCGTGTACGCGCCCGGGTCGACGATCGTGTAGCCCTCCTGCTTGAGCAGCGGGCCGAGCGACGCGCGGATGGCGTTGCCGTCGGAGTCGTTGGGCCACATGACGCCGACCTTCTTGTTGGTCGGCACCTGGGGCCACTCATGGGCGTACATCTGATGGAACTGCTCGACGCCGAAACAGAAGTGATAGGTGAACTTGTAGGCGTTCTTCTCGTCCGGTTTCGCGCCCCGGCCGAAATACCAGGCCTCCCACGGCACCACTGTGGACACGCAGGGCACGCCGGCCGCCTCGCACGCGTCGGAGACCGGGTTGACCGTCTCGGGCGTGCTGGTGGTGAGCATGAGATCGACCCGGTCACCGTTGATGAGGTCGTTGGCGACCTGCGCGGCGCGCTGCGGATTCGACTGGCTGTCGCGGTCGAGGATCTGCACCGGGAACTGCTTGATGCCTTTGCCCAAGGCCTTCTTCGCGAGATCGAGGACGTACGCGTCGGGCTCGCCGAACCCGGCGGCCGCGCCGGTCCGCGGGCTCACGAAACCGATCTTCAGAACGTCGGTGGTCTCGGTGGAATCGTCGCTTCCCAAGCCGCCGCACGCGGCCAGCAAGGGTACGGAAACGCCTAGCCCGGTTGCTTTGAGGAGGTCGCGCCTTTCCATGGATGCCTCCCGGCAGGTCTGGTGCCCACGGAAGGTAGGAGTGGTTTGCGACACACGTCAATCGAATGTTCGAATAGGTGGAACGCCGCTCGAAGGAGTGCTCGAGTGAATCCCTCCACCTCGCAGTCGCTCGAACGCGGCCTGCGGATCCTGACCGAGTTCGCCGAGAACGGCCCGGTGCTCGGCATCGCCGACCTGGCCCGGGCGGTCGACCTCAACCGCAGCACCACCCACCGCTACGTGGCGACCCTGGCCGGGCTGGGCTTCCTGCAGCAGGATCCGGACACCCGCAAATATTCGCTCGGGCCGCGCGTGGTCGACCTGGGCTTCGCCGCGATCAGCTCGATGGAGATCACCGGGGTGGCCGCGGGATATCTGCAGGGCCTGTCGGACGAGACCGGGTGCGCGGCCAGCATGGCCGTGCTCGACGGGGCCGACATCGTCTACGTCGAGCGGCGCCGCAGCCGGCGGCAGACCGGGGTGCACGTCGACCTGAACCTGCACGTCGGGTCGCGCCTGCCGGCGTACTGCACCTCGATGGGAAAGGTCCTGCTGGCCTATCGGGAGCCGGCGGCGCTGCGGCCGCTGCTCGACCGGATGGACCTGGCCCGCCGCGGGCCGAAGACGATCACGGTGCGGGAGCAGCTGGTCGGCGCGCTGGCCGCCGTGCGCCGCGGCGGCATCGCGGTCAACGACGAGGAGCTGGCGCCCGGCCTGCGCTCGATCGCGGCCCCGATCCGCGACCGTTCGGGCCATGTGGTGGCCGCGATCAACATCGCGGTCCACCTGACGACCTGGACCGCCTCGGTCGACTCGGTGATCGCCCGGCTGTCCGGCCCGCTCCTGCGGACGGCGGCCGACATCTCGCACCAACTCGGGTACCGCCACGATTCGAATATCTGAAACACCGTGTTGATTGCTCGGAAACACTGTGCCTAGGGTCGGGCCCATGGTGCTTTTGAGCGAGGACCGCTGGCACGACGTGCTCCACATCGACGGGGCCTGGCGGGCCGGCAGCGGCCCGTCGATGGACGTGGTGGAGCCGGCCACCGGAGGCACCCTGGCCCGGATCAACCTGGCCACCCCCGGCGACGTGCTCGCCGCCGCCCGCTCGGCCGCCGCCGCCCAGGTGTCGTGGGCGGCGGCCCCGCACACCGAGCGGGCGGCGGTGCTGCGCCGCGCGGCCCAGCTGTGGGCCCAGCACGCCGAGGAGATCTCCTGGTGGAACGTGCGCGAGGTCGGCGCCGTCCCCGGCATGGCCGGCTTCGCCGTGCACACGGCCGAGCAGGAGTGCTGGGAGGCGGCGTCGCTGCCCGGGCGCCCGTACGGCGAGCTGATCCCCAGCGGCGAGCCGCGCCTGTCGATGACCCGCCGCTACCCCGTGGGCGTGGTCAGCGTCATCTCCCCGTTCAACGTCCCGATCATCCTGGGCATCCGGTCGGTCGCCCCGGCCCTGGCGCTGGGCAACGCCGTACTGCTGAAACCCGATCCCCGAACGGCCGTGACCGGAGGTCTGGTCCTGGCCCGGATCTTCCAGGAGGCGGGCCTGCCCGACGGCCTGCTCCAGGTGCTGCCCGGCGGCCGTGAGGTCGGCGAGGCGGTGGTGACGGCCCCCGAGGTCTCGGTCATCTCGTTCACCGGCTCCACGACGGCCGGCCGCCAGGTGGGCGCGCTGGCCGGCCAGCACCTGAAGCGGGCCCACCTGGAGCTGGGTGGCAACTCGGCGCTGGTGGTCCTGGAGGACGCGGACGTCGACGCGGCGGTGAACCTGGCCGCCTGGGGCAGCTGGTTCCACCAGGGCCAGATCTGCATGACGACGGGCCGGCACCTGGTGCACGAGCGCCTGTACGACGACTTCGTGGAACGCCTGGCCGACAAGGCGGCGAAACTCCCGGTCGGCGACCCGGCCCGGGAGCAGGTGGCCCTGGGCCCGGTGATCGACGCCGGCCAGCGCGACAAAATCCACTCCCTGGTCACGTCGAGCACGGGCGACGGCGTCCGCGTGGCCGCGGGTGGCGAATACGACCGCTTGTTCTACCGCCCGACGGTCATCGCAGGGGTGACGCCATCGACGCCGGCCTTCGCCGAGGAGATCTTCGGCCCGGTGGCCCCCGTGGCCCGTTTCGGCAGCCTGGACGAGGCGGTGGCCCTGGCCACGACCTCGGAGTACGGCCTGTCCCTAGGCATCGTGACCCGCGACGCCATGCGCGGCGTGGAACTGGCCGACCGCATCCCGACCGGCATAGCCCACATCAACGACCAGACGGTCAACGACGAGGCGAACGCCCCCTTCGGCGGCACCGGCGCCTCGGGCACAGGTTCACGCTTCGGCGGGGCCGCGGCCAACATCGAGGCCTTCACCGACACCCGCTGGGTCACGGTCCGCAGCCAGCCGGCCAGCTTCCCGTTCTGACAACTGAACTACCTCGTCGCCAGCAGGATGATGACCACGGATTGCAGGAGCACCACGGCGAGCAGGACGACAATGAGGACCGGCACGCCTTTTCGCCGCGATCCCCTGGCGCTCTCGGAAAGGAACTCCCTCTCGTACGGGGTGAGCTCATCCTCCCGCGCGTGGCTCTGTGCCGTCGCCAGCGCCGCGCCAGTCAGCAACTGGTCCGTGCGGCGTGTACGGAACCACACCCAGGCCGCCTGTTGCCATGGTTCCAGGGTGGACCGGCGCCAGACCTCGTTGTCCTCGAGGATCGGCCGAATCAGCTGGTCATGACTGAGTTCGTACCAGAGGGCACCCGCCCGCACCTCATCGCGGATCAGATAGGCATCGTTCAGCCACCTCGCCACCTCCCCGCCGGGTCCGGTCATGGTCTGGGTGCGGACGCCATGCGAGGTGATGAGCTGCGTCTCCAGCCAATCCCGGATCGGCCGGACCCCGGCATCCGTGCGCCGCCCGATCTCCGTGACCGTGTCCGCGTAGTAGGTCCGGAGCGCCTCGGCGACATCGGCCCGGCGGGCGATGTCGTCCAGCCCGATCGAGGTGAACTCGTCGCCCTTGACGCGGCTGACGGATCGCCAGATCTGCCGGCAGACCACCTGGAGCTGGAACGGCTCGACATGGCGGGCGGTGGTGAGCCGGTCGACGAGTTCGTCCGCGGCGTCGTCGGCGAAGACGGCGCCGTGCTGAGCCGCCGGTTTCTGGATCGCCGCCCTGGCCCCCGCCCGGGTCAGCGAGTCCAGGCGATATGTGTTCCGCAGGCCGTCGGGGAAGTGATGGGCATAGGGCTGGAGGCCCCCCAGATACTCCTCCCGGAGCGCGATCAGGGTCCACACCAGCTCGTCGCCGAGCAGCACGCCCAGCTCGTCGAAGAAGGCCGCCTGCCCGGCCCCGTCGGCCGGGTCAGCCGTGAATATCTCCTCGAACTGGTCGAACACCAGCACCGGGAACTCGGTCTCGGCGTCGTGGCCCGCCTTCACCGCCTCGGCGAGCGTCATCGACCCGGGCTGTGGCGCCTCGTCGCCGAGCAGGTCGGCGATGACACTGGCGACATACCGGTTGTGCCCCTCCGGTCCGGCGTGCGGCCGGCCCAGGCGTAGCGAGCCGGTCGGCGCGAAGCGTTTCTCGCCGAATCCCTCCCAGCGCAGCAGCGGAACGACGCCCGCCCGAATCAGCGAGCTTTTTCCCGCGCCGGAGGGCGAATGCAGGAGCATGACGCGTTCGGCGATGAGCAGATCGCTCAATTCGTGTGCCGCCCGATCGCGCCCGAACAGCGTTTCCCCGGCGCGGAAGGGACGAGGTCCGACATACGGGTTGTCTCTCACGGCCGTTGCTCCAGCCGCCGGCGCAACTCTCGGCAGAAGGTCCGCGGATCGCCCCAATACAGGCTGACGTTGTCCTCGCCGTATTGGTAGCCGAGATATTCCTGTGCCGCCTCCGGCTCGATCGTCTCCATCGACGGGCTCTCCTGCACCGCGAAATGGGCGTTCTGCCGGAGCAGGGAGGATCCGCCGAGCTCGGTGATCGCCCGGAACACCTGACGGAACCAGCGGCCGCCGAGGTCGAATCCGAGGATCATCAGGGAGTTCGCGGCGAGGGCCTTGAGCACCGCCGTCGGCATGCTCTTGCGCCGGGATGCCCAGGCGCTGAGCCACTCGAGGTAGTCGTCCTCCGTGAGGACCACGGACTCCGGGTCGTCGAGATGGCCGTGCAGATGAAAGACGAGTGGCGCGTCCACGGTCGGCCTCGCCTGCTCCGGCGGGCCGGCGGCGGCGCTGTTCCAGGAGAAGACGCCGGTGACCGGTGTACGGCCGGCGTCGCGCAGCGCGTCCTCGAGGAGGCTGGTCCACGACGTCGTCACGTAGACGGCGGCCCGCATGCCGGCCAGCACGCTGTGCGGCTCGTCGGGGTCCGCGGCCCGCATGTGGCGGCCGGCCTCCGAGATCGCGCCGTTCGGATTCGGGTCGCCGGGCGGACTCCAGCCGCGCTCCGTGAGGCCGAGCCCGAGCTGGGTCAGGAACTCGCGGACGGCGGCGGCCCGGCTCCGGGCGACGCGAACGTATTGTGCGGCCTCGGGCAGGTTGCCGCGGCCGGCGCGGGTGAGCGGGATGCGCCGGTTCCGGGTCCATCGGGCGGCGATCTCCGCCAGCGACCCGACGATCGGTGCGGACAGGTCGGCACCGATCAGGGGAGTGAGCCGGCCGCTCATCGTCATCACCTTCACGGAGTTCCACACGGCGTTGCTCTGCAGGGCGAACGACGGCGCGAAGTACGCCCGCCCCGACCGGAGACGGGAGAACAGGACGGGCGCCCACCACTGGGCGTGGCCGCTGATGGCCTGCCGGGCGTCGGTCATCGACCGGTCGATGACGCCGTGCCGTGCGAACGACGAGAAGAACGTCCCGAGGAACGTCGACATCGTCTGCGCCGGCACGGCCGCTTGCAGCGCGACGACCCCGGCGACGCCCGTCGTGGACAGCAGCCGGCCGGCGGACAGCGTGACGCCGGGGAGCAGAACCACCAGGGTCGGCGGCTGCGCCGACTCGGCTATCAGGTCGGCGAGAAACCGGGCGTCGATGACGTCGGCCGGCCGGTCCGGCTTCTCGCTCGGGCAGATCAGAAAGAGTACGTCGACGCCCGGTCTCAGCGCGTTGACGACGGCCGAGGGGGAGGCGGCGCCGGGCAGCAACTCGTCCACCGCGAATCCGGTCAACGCGGCGCGGGCGCGGCGCAACTCGCCGTCGACGTCGATGCCGCCCGGTGAGGCGGCGACGATCAGCGCGCGCGGGTGGCGCCGGGTGGTGAGCCGGGCCGGCTCCGCGCGCTGGTCGTCCACGTACCGCGAGAGGAACATGGTGGGCTCGGTCGCGATCGGCCGCCGGCTGTGCGGATCACGGAGGGTTTCCCAGCGAATCGACTGGAACGCGGCCGGCCCGGTGATGCTGAGCCGCACATGCAGGTCCAGGCCCGCGCTCTCGGCCTTGGCCCGGGCCAGGGCATAGAACGGCTTTGCCTCGCCGTGGTCGAGAAAGGTCCTGGTCAGCAATTCGCCGTACGCTCGTTCGTCCTCCGTCGCCGTCGCCGGCTCGCCGAGAGCGAATGCCAGCGGTCCGACGGCCGGGAGCGAGTCGGCCAGGCCGGCCGAGGGGGCTTCGAAGAACATGGCGAGGTAGGCCGCGCCTTCGATCGCCTCCCACCGCACAGCGATCTCCAGATAGGCGTCGTGCCTCGCCGGGGCCGCCTCGCCGGCGAGCGGGCCGGAAGCCTCCTCGACAACCCGCGGCGTGATCACCGGATCGTCGAGCTCGCTTTCCACGGCCTGCCGGACCCGGAAGCTCTCGTCGGCCCGCATCTCTTCGAGCGCCTGCCGGGCGGCCAGGGCCTGGCCCGGGTTGTCGCCGCCGAGGATGGCGCCGAGCGCGGCCACCGCGCCCAGCCGCATCTCGGCGACCGGCCAGGTCATCACCATCTGGATCTCGCGCGGCAGCAGCGTGGGCTGCGGTGGACGGACACTCCGCGCGATGATCATCTCACCTCGCACGCCCTGCTCCGACTTGGTCGGTGTCTGACCGGGCATGGCTTCCCGGACGTGCTCGAAGAGATAGTCGTACAGGTCGCCGACCGAGATCTGGCCGTCGCCGTCGCCGTCGGCCTCGCCGGTCTCGAGGCCGCGGACGAGGCAGGTGGTGAACACCGAGTTCCGGGAGGCGTCCAGGGTCAGCTCGTCGCCCTCCCAGGCGTATTCCATGGCGTCCGACGCGGTGATGACGGCGAGGCCGTGACCGCCGAAACTCTCCTTCACGTGAGCGCTCGGGTCGGCGCGGGCGGCCAGGCCCCGGGCGAAGGCGCCGCTGTAGCAGCAGTCCAGGAGCAGTATCTTGCGCTTGGAGCGACTCAGATCGATCTGCTCGTTGACGAAGACCGATGAGATGCCGGTGGCCGCGAGTCGCCGCATCTTCGTGTCCCGGGCCGCGAAGTGCAGGCGGCCGTTGTCGTCCTTGATGCCGTGACACGAGAAGTACAGCACCAGCAGATCGTCTTTCCGGCGATCGCTGAAGAATCCTTCGATCTCCTGGTTGATCTCGTAGGCGCCCCGGTTGAGCAGCGTCCGCACCTGGTAGTCGCCGATCTCGGGATCGCCGAGCACGCGCGCGAGGGCCTCGGCGTCGTGCGTGGGCGCGCGCAGCCGGCCGAGCTTCGCATCCTCATACTCGTCGCATGCGACGATGAGAGCCGCTCTCAAGGTCATCACCGGGCTCAGCGGCGGTCAGGCCAAGGGGGCGAAGCCGAGGCCGGCCAGGACTTGGGCGATCGTTTTGAAGGCCTTCGAGACGTCACCGCAGCCGAAGCCGTTCGCCGCCGCGCTCGTGCAGATCGTCGTGTTCCAGCGGGCTACGAAGGTGGCGGTCCGGCGTTGCTGAGCCGGTGTGAGGTCGAGGTTCGGCGCGCCAATGAAGTCGTTGTAGCGGTTGATCGTTCGCAGGATCGTCGGCTTTCCCTGGCGCATGGAGGCGATCTGGGCATACAGCCGATCGAACTGGGAACGGGAGTCGGCGGCGGAGCGGGCCGCGCACTTCTCGAGGCGGACCCGGAACTGGTCGAGCTCGGCGAGGAGGCCCGGCACCGTGAGGTTGTTGTGCTGCGAGAGGTTTTCGGCCATCTCGGGCGGGGCGTCGTTCGTCCCGCACGCCGGTGGGCACATCAGGGCGGTCATCAGCACGGCCAGGCACGGGCCCCGATGTTCTTCGCTGATCCGAACCATGACGGAACCTCCAGGTCAGAACCCCCGCCGCCCAACAGACTAGCCGTCGTGGCGGGTCTCGAGAGTCGGGCTCCTGACCGAAGGCCCCGCGGGGCGGACCAGGCCCGCGTCGTAGGCGGCGATCACCAGCTGGGCGCGGTCGCGAGCCGCCAGTTTGGACAGCAGATGGGTGATGTGGGTCTTCACGGTCTTGACCGAGATGACCAGGGACTCGGCGATCTCGTCGTTGGACCGGCCGGCGCCGATGAGGGCCAGCACGTCTATCTCGCGGGTGGTCAGGCCGCTCAGCCGGCCGTCGCGGGCCGGCCTCGGCGCCTCCAGGTAGTGCGCTACCAGGCGGGTCAGGATGGCCGGGGCGAACAGGGACTCGCCCTGATGCGTACGGCGAATCGCCGTCAGAAGATCCTCCGGGCGGGCGTCCTTGAGCAGGAAGCCGGACGCGCCGGCGCGCAGCGCCTCGTGCACGTACTCGTCGAGCTCGAACATGCTCAGGACGACCACGCGGGTGCGGCCGAGGACCGGGTCGGCGCAGATCCGCCTGGTCGCCTCGAGCCCGTCGAGGCGTGGCATGCGCACGTCCATCAGGATGACGTCCGGCCGTACGCCCCGGGCCTGCGCCACCGCGTCGGCGCCGTCGGCGGCCTGCGCCACCACGGTGAGGTCCGGCTCCCCGTCGATGATCATGGCTAGGCTCTGGCGCAGCAGCGGCTGGTCGTCGGCCAGCATGACGCGGACGGTCACGGCGTCTCGTCGGGGACGCGGGCGGTCAGCCGGAAGCCGCCGTCGACCGGGCCGGCGCGCAGCGTGCCGCCCAGCGCGGTGATGCGCTCGCGCAGCCCGAGCAGGCCGTGCCCGGCGCCGGGGGCGGCCTGCCACCCGGCCGGGCCAGGGCCGCTGTCGGCGACGGTGACCGTGACGGCCGTGCCGTCGCGATGGACGCCGACCCGGACGTCGGTGGGGCCGGCATGCCGGGCGGCGTTGCTCAGTCCCTCCCGCACGGCCCGGCAGACCGCGAGCTGGACGCCGGGGGAGACCGGGCCGAGGTCGCCGGTGGTGAGCTCCGGCCGGAGGCCCATCACGGTCGCCGCCCGTACGATTCCGGGAAGGTCTTGGAGGGTTTCCGCAGGCGTCCGGGGTTCCCCGCTGGACGGTTCGCGAAGCACCGTGAGCATGCGGCGCAGCTCGGCCGTGGCGGTGCGGCTCGCCTCCTCGATGCCGGTGAGCGCGGCCTCGACGTCCGCGGGATCGCCCGCGTGCCGGGTGGCGGCGGCCCGCACCGTGATGAGGCCCAGTCCGTGCGAGACGACGTCGTGCAGGTCGCCGGCGATACGCAGGCGCTCGGCCAGCACCGCCTCCGAGGCGGCCCAGGCGGTCAGCCGCGCCTCGTAATCGGCCCGGTCGGCCCGCCACCGGCGGATCGCCCACAGCGCCGTCGCGAGCGACGCGCCGACGAGGACCGGCGGGACGACGGTGGCGGCGGCGCCTCCCGAGCCGGTCGTGACCATCGCCATGGCGGCCACCGCGGCGACCACCGCGAGCACCCGCAGGGCCCGGGAACGCCGCACCGGGCGGTGGTCTGCGCTCATGGAAGGCCACTGTAGTTCTCAGACCTGGGTCGTAGGCCGCGCGCGACGGTTGCGAGCCTGGTCCGATGTGCGCGGTCCGGCCACGGGCTTGACTGACGCCTATGATCACCATCGACCGGGTCGGCAAGACCAAGGGGCGCAGGACGATCCTGCGCGACGTGAGCTTCGAGGCGAGACCGGGGCGGGTCACCGGGTTCCTCGGGCCGAACGGCGCCGGCAAGACCTCGACGATCCGCATCCTGCTCGGCCTCGACCGGCCCGGCGCCGGGCGCGCTTTGGTGGACGGCCGGCCGTATGCCCGGATCTCCCGTCCCTTGACCGTCGTCGGCGCCCTTCTGGACGGCAGTGGGGCCCACCGGGCCCGGTCGGCGCGGGCCCATCTGCGCTGGGTCGCGGCGAGCAACGGCATCGGCCGCCGCCGCGTGGACGAGGTCCTCGAGATCGTCGGCCTGACCGGTGACGCGCCGCGGCGGGCCGGCCGGTTCTCGCTCGGCATGAGCCGGCGGCTGGGCCTGGCCGCGGCGCTGCTCGGCGACCCGCCCGTGCTGGTGCTGGACGAACCGGTGAACGGCCTGGACCCCGGCGGCATCCGCTGGATGCGCTCGTTCCTGCGCGACAGCGCCGCCCAGGGGCGTACGGTGCTGCTCTCCAGCCACCTGATGGGCGAGCTCGCCGAGACCGCCGACGACGTCGTGGTGATCGACAAGGGCGCCGTCGTCGCTCAGGGCACACTCGCCGGGGTCACCGGCGGGCACGCGACGCTGGAGGACGCGTTCTTCGCGCTCACCGGTGCGGAGCGGTCATGGTGACCGTGGAGATGCGCAAGCTGCTCGGCCTGCCGACGGCCTGGGCCGGCCTGATCCTGGGCACGCTCGCGGCCCCGGCGCTCGTGCTGGTCAACGCGCCGGCGATGCGCCGGGCGATCGCCGAGGGGCGGGACGTGACCGATCTGGGCTATCAGAACCTGGGCATCGGCCTGCTCGGCGCGATGATCCTCGGGGTGGTGATCGTGAGCAGCGAATACACGCGGACCGGCGACACCCCGGGCGCCCGGCAGCTGACCACGACCCTGACGGCGCAGCCCCGCCGGATGCGCCTGCTCGCGGCCAAAGGCGTGGCGCTGACGCTGGTGACGGCGGTGCAGGGAGCGCTCACGGCGACGATGACGGTCGCGCTGACCCGCGCGGTGCACGGCACCTCCGTGGCGCCGTGGTCGGTGGGGCGGATCGCCGGGGCGGTGCTCTACTGGATGCTGCTCGGGCTGATGGCCTACGCGATCACGCTGGCCACCCGCAACGGCGTCATCACCCTGACCCTGCTGATCATGAACGCCTCGGTGGTCTCGGTGTCGTACCTCCTGACCAAGGTGACCAGCCTCGCGAGGTACCTGCCCGACATCGTCGGCGCCCACATGTTCCTGCGCGGCGGCCCGGACGAGCGCGTCGCGCCGGTGACCGCCGCTCTGATCATGACGGCGTGGGTGGCCGCGATGCTGGCCGGCGCGGCGGTGCTCTTCCACCGGAGGGACGCGTGACCGCCGTACACGCCGAGATCCGCAAGCTGCTGACCCTGCCACCGCTGCTGTTCACGGCCGCCCTGACCGCCGGGGCGGCGCTGCTGCCGGAGCCGGCGCCGTACAGCCAGGTGGGTTTCCTGCTGTTCGGCGTCCTGGCGGCCACACACGAGTTCCAGGGCCAACTCGGCGCGAGCCTGCTGGCCGTTCCCCGCCGCGCGCGGCTGGCCGCGGCGAAGGTGGCGGCGCTGGTCGCCGTGGCCGGGCCGCTCACGCTGCTCACGCCGCCCGCATCGGCCTACCTGCTCGCCACGACGCTGACGGCGGCGGGAGTCGGCCTGCTGCTGAGAAGTACGCTGCCGAGCGTCGCCGTGACGTTGACGGCGTACCTGATGGTGGGCCCTCTGCTGCGCGCTCGTTTCCCGGCCAGCGCACCTTGGCTGCCGGACACCGCCCTGCTGCAGCCGGCGGAGGGCGCGGCCGCCACCGCGGCGTGCACGATCGCGGTTCTCGCCGCCGCCACCACGGCCCTCATCCACCGAGACGCGGCATGACCGCCGGGGGCGGTCGCGGGTCAGCCCGTCCGGTTCAGGAAGGACCCGGCCTGGCTCGGCCGGGTGAGGCGTACGACCTCCAACCCCCGATGTGACGGGTCGGCGATGCGCGCGGTGAGGTCCTTCCGGCGGGCGCTGTGCGCCGACCATGCCCGGCGGATGGGATGGTCCGGGCGGAGCCACTGCAGCGGGGAATCGCGGTGACCGTGCCAGAGGCGCCGGCGGGTGACTATGCGCCGCAACGACCGGGTGGTGGCCCGCCACAGGACGACAGGTTGCGAGTAATCCAGCCAGATCAGCGTGTCGGCGCGGGACCACATGAGGTCACGCACGCCGGCTGAGACGGGATCCGTGGGTGGCGGGCCGCCCGAGTCGAAGATCCATGCGCCACCGGCGGTGATCCGTTCCACGGACGCCGGGAAGGCCGGAGCCATCAGCAGATCGGGGCCGTAGAAGAGGTCGTCGAGCGAGTGCCAGGGGACGCCGGTCGTTGCCGACAACCGGCGGGCCAGTGTCGTCTTTCCCGCGCCGGCCAGTCCGGTGATCAATATCCGCCTCATGCGGGAGGACGTAACAGGGAGAGGCCGAGCCCGGTGGTGGTGTAAAGGACGCGGCGGCCGCTTCGGGTGCCGGTCACCAGGCCCGAGTCGCGCAGGATGCGCAGGTGCTGGGAGACGGCGCTCGGGGTGACTCCGAGGGAACGGGCCAGGTCGGCGCCGGTGGCGGGGGAGCGGAGGGCTTCCAGCAGGTCGGCTCGTGCGCGGCCGAGCAAGTTGGCGGCGGCGCCGGCCGCGGGGTGGGTGCCGGCCGTCCACAGGGTGCCGATGCCGCGTGCCGGGTAGCGCACGGTGGTCCACGTGGACGTGGACGCCCTGATGTGGGCGGACGAGGAGCGCAGGGCCGACGGCATCAGCACGAGGCCGCCGGGGGCGGGGCGGATCGTCCGGTCGCCGGGGCGGCTGCGCTGGATGAGCCGGCCCTCGTGCCAGTCCAGGTCGGGGTGCAGGGCGGCGAAGAGCCGGGCGGCGCCGCCCTCGGCCAGCTGCGCGGCCCGGTGGGCCACGTCGGCGCCGAGCAGCGAGCGGATCTTCGGCCAGTGGGGTGCGACCAGCGTCTCGTACGCCTCGTGGAGCTCGGCCGCGATCCTCCGCAGACCGGCGGCGGGGGCCGCCGCGAGACGCGCGGCGGCCGGTGGCAGGTCGTCGCCGAAGACCCGGAAAAGGCCGGTGCGGACCTGGCCGGAGGTCGTCCGCCGGAGCGCGGCCAGATCATCGTCGATCGCCGGCGCGAAGCCCTCGGGCGCGGGCAGGAGGAACTCCGGCCAGAACCGGCGGTCGTTGACGAGAAGGGGCCAGGTCGCCGGCAGATGCAGGGAGCGGGCCTCGCCAACGGCCCAGCGCAGCCAGCGGCCGTGCGGCCCGGGGCCGGCCCGGTCGCTCAGCAGGACCAGGGCCGCCACGGTCTCGGCGAGGGGCGATATGGCGAACCTCGTGCCGGCCAGCTCGGTGACGTCGAGACTCACCGTCAAAGACACGCGGAGATTATGTAGCGGCGGGCTACATCGTGTCCACGACGGCTGACCGCGCCCCAGGGTGGTCGCCGTGACCCGGTTACCCGCCGCCTTTCGGCTCCTGCAGACGGCCTCGATCGTGAACAACCTCGGCGACGGCGCCTACGCCGCCGCCGTTCCCCTGCTCGCGGTGGCCCTCACCCCGGATCCGCGGCTGGTCTCGCTGGTCGCCGCGGCGGGCGTGCTGCCGTCGCTGCTGCTGTCGCTGCCGGCCGGCGCGCTCGTCGACCGGCGCGACCGGGTCGCCCTGATGCGGTGGGCGCAGGTGGCGCAGGCCGTCGTGGCGGGTGCTCTGGCGCTGACGGTCGTGACCGGTGTGGCGGGCGTGCCGCTGCTGGTCGTGGCGGCGTTCGCGCTGGGGGCGTGTGAGGTGGTGGCCGGCAGCGCCGCCCAGGCGATCCTGCCGCAGATCGTGCCGGTGGCCGGCCTGCACCGGGCCAACGGCCGGCTTCTCACGGCCGCCAGCACGGCGCGCGCCTTCGCCGGGCCGCCGATCGGCAGCCTGCTCTTCGCGGTGGGGGCCGGGCTGCCGATGGTGCTGAACGCGATCTCGTTCGCCGCCTCGGCGGTGCTGCTGGGCCGGCTTCCGCGGCGGGCGGCGCCGCACGCGACGGCGCCGCTGGGCCGGGCCGTGGCCGAGGGGCTGCGCTGGCTGGCGGGTCACCGCTTCCTGCGTACGCTCGCCCTTCTCCTCGCCGTCAATCTCTTCTGTTTCCAGCTGGCCGCCGTCACCCTCGTGCTGCTCGCGACGTCCGAGCTGCGCATGGGGGTGACGGCGTACGGGCTGCTGCTCACCGCGAGCGCGGTGGGCGGCATCGCCGGCGGGCTGGTGAGCCACCGGGGTGGCCTGCTGCTCGCGCTCGGCGGGGCCGTGCCGGCGTATCTGGCGGCCGGGTTCAGCACCGGCCCGTGGACCCTGGGCCTCTGCCTTGCCGCGATCAGCTTCTTCTCGTCGATGTGGAGTGTCGCCACGGTCAGCCTGCGGCAGAGCGTCGTGCCGCCGGAGCTGCTGGGACGGGTCAGCTCGGTCTACCGGATGCTGTCTCTCGGGCTGGCCCCGCTCGGCGCGGTGGCCGGCGGGTTCGTCGTGCACGAGTGGGGCGTGCGGGCGGCGTACCCGATCGCCGGGGTTCTCCGGGGTGCCGCCCTGGTGGTCGCGGTGCCGGTGATCCTCAGTGGTGGGCGGGCTTGTCGGCGAGGACGCGGCCCAGGGTGAAGGTCAGGACCCCGGCCAGGACGACGCTCAGCAGGCCGACCCGCAGGCTGGTCTGGTCGGCGATCAGGCCCACCAGCGGGGGTGACAGCAGGAAGCCGCCGCGCAGGAGCCAGCTCACGACGGTCAGGCCGGTGCCGGACGAGAGGCCGGGGATCTCGTCGGCGGTGGTCATGGTGGCCGGGACCAGGGTGGCCACGCCCAGGCCGGCCAGGGCGAAACCGGCCAGCGCGGTCGGCACCGACGGGAACAGCAGGGCCGCGCCCATGCCCACGGCGGCCAGGGCGCCGCCGGCGCGGACCACCGTGCGCTGGCCGAAGCGGTCGATCACCCGGTCGCCGGTCAGGCGGCCCAGGGTCATGGCCACCTGCAGGGCCACGAAGGCCAGGCCCGCCGTCGCGGCGCTCGTGTGCAGGTCGCCGGTCATGTAGAGGGCGCCCCACGACGAGCCCGCGTCCTCCACCAGGGCGCCGCACGCGGCCAGGATGCCCAGGATCGCCAGCAGCCGTACGGCCGTGCCGGTCATCGCCCGCTTCGCGGTCGTGGGGGTATCGGACGGGGTAACGGATCGCTCGGCGTCCTCGCCGCCTGGGAGCATGAAGCGGAAGGCGGCCAGCGCCACCGCGCTGAACAGGGCCGCCGAGATGCCGAGGTGGACGGTGAGGGACAACCCCAGGCCGGCCGCCGCCGAGCCCATGAGGCCGCCCAGGACGGCGCCGATGCTCCACACGCCGTGGAACGAGTTGACGATCGAACGGCCGTACAGGCGCTGGACCCTCAGGCCGTGGGCGTTCTGGGCCACGTCGACGATGGCGTCGAGGGCGCCGACGACGAACAGGGCACCGGCGAAGGCGTACCACGTCGGGGCGAAAGGCAGGAGAAAAGTCGCGGCGGCCAGCAGGACGATGCCGGGGGCGGCGACGCGGGCCGAGCCGAAGCGGCGGATCGCCGAGGCGGCCAGCAGGCCGGCCAGCAGCGCGCCCAGCGGCATGGCGGCGATGGCCGTGCCGAGCACGGCGTTGGTGACGCCGAGATCGGCCTTGATCTGGGGATAGCGGGGCACGACGTTGGCGAACAGGGCACCGTTGGTGAGGAACACCGCGGCCACGGCGAGGCGGGCCCGGCGGGCCTGTATGGAGGGCGCGGCCGGCGCGAGGAGCGTCATGCGTACGAGCGTACATACGATGTGTACGGCTGTACATATGAAATTTAACCCCCGCGTGCGTCTTTTTCCCAGGCATCCATGTGATCATCTTCCGGACTTGCAGGATGGGGAGGACAAAGCGTGGGGATGACCTCACTGGTGTCGGCGGTACGGTCCCAGGTGTTCGGGCTGCTCGCGCGCAGGTTCGCGGGCGGCAACGGGCCCTATGCGGGACTGGCCATGCTGCCCGACAAGCTGCTGTGGCCCCTGCACCGCGACGGCCTCGACCCGGTCGAGGAGATGGCCCGCCGCGTCGAGCGCGACCCCGTCAGCCGGCTGCCGCTCCCGCTCGGCATGCGCGGATGGCTGATCACCGGCTACCAGCCGGTGCGCGAGGTGCTGGGCAGCCTGGACGGCTACAGCAACGACTTCGGCAAGTTCGCGGGGCGCGTGGGCATCAACGTGACGCAGGATCCCGGTGGGCTCGGCTTCGCCGATCCGCCGGTGCACACCCGGCTGCGCAAGGCGCTGACACCGGAGTTCACCATGCGGCGCCTGATGCGCCTGCAACCGCGCATCGAGGCGATCGTCCAGGGCCGGCTCGACGAGATGGCCGGCAAGGCCGACGTGGACCTCTGGAACGACTACGCGCTGCCGGTGCCGGCGTTGACGATCTGCGAGCTGCTCGGGGTGCCGTACGAGGACCGCGAGTACTTCCAGAAGCTGAGCACGGCCCGGTTCGACCTGGCCGACGGGGCCGGCGCGTCGCTGGACGCGGTGGGGGAGTCGCTGACGTACCTCGGCGGCCTGATCGAGCGGCAGCGGCGTGAGCCTGGGGACGGGCTGCTGGGCTCGCTCATCCGTACACACGGGAACGAGATCGACGACCGGGAACTGGCCGGACTGGCCGACGGGGTCCTCACCGGGGGCCTCGAGACGTCGGCCAGCATGATCGCGCTCGGGTCGCTGGCGCTGATGACCGACGGCAAGCTGCGGGCCCGGCTCGGCGAGAACCTCGACGACACCATCGAGGAGCTGCTGCGCTACATGACCGTGGTGCAGGTGGCCTTCCCGCGCGTGGCGATCCGCGATCACAAGGTGGGCGGCGCCGACATCCGCGCCGGCGACATCGTGATCTGCTCGCTCAGCGGCGCCGACCGCGATCCGTCGGCGACCGGCGCCGATCCGGGCCGGCTCGACACGACGAGGCCGATGAAGAGGTCGCATCTGGCTTTCGGGTACGGCATCCACCGGTGCATCGGCGCGGAACTGGCCCGCATGGAGCTGCGCATCGCGTACCCGCGCCTGTTCGAGCGCTTCCCGGAGATGCGGCTGGCGGTGCCCGAACGGGAGCTGACATACCGCAGGGCGTCCATCGTCTTCGGATTGGACGCCCTGCCGGTTCGTACGACTGCTATTTGAGCTTCAGGGTCACGTTGAACTTCGGCGACGCGGCCAGCTTGCGGAACGAGGCCAGCGAGGCCGGCGAGCTGTCGATGCTGATGTCGCGGTCGCCGAAGAAGTCCTTCTTCGTGTCGAAGTAGACGATCGCCTTCACCTTGGGGCGCTTGGCCAGCTCGGGCAGCACCGAGTTGAACTGCTTGGTCTTGTCGACGACCTTGCCCACGCGGTGGTAGGCGCCCCACTCGGCGACCATGATCGGCTTCGAGGCGTGGTTCTTGGTGGCCCAGTCGTACCAGCCCTGTCCGCCCTTGGCCTTACGGTCGAGCAGGTCGGCGAAGACGCCGGCGTGGTAGTAGGGGACCTCGGAGGAGACGTACGAGTCCAGGCCCATCCAGTCGACGACGTCGTCACCCGGGTAGAGGTCTTTCCACCACGACTGCGCCATCCACTTCTCGTTGCCCATGTACGCGACCACGTTGATCATGTTGCTCAGGCCCTTGGACTTCAGGCGCTTGATGACGTGGCGGTACGACGCGGCGAAGTCCTTGGCCGTCATGCCCAGCTTCGGGTCGATGCGGACGTCGTCCTCGGGCTCGTGGTTGAGCACGAGGAAGAACTTCTCCGGCATGGTCGTCTTGACCCGGGCCGCGAACGCGTCGATGCGCGCGTCGAGCTTGCCGGCGGCGACGTTGGCCCAGGTCGAGCCGTACTCGACGCGCCAGTTCATGAGCAGCACGCGCGGCTTGGCCTTGTCGCGGACCATGGCGATCTCGGACGCGGTCGGGAACTTCTCGTCGCCCTTGTGGTAGACGTGGAAGATCGAGGACGTACGTCCCGACTTCTGCTCCCAGGTCTTGAGCTCCTGGTCGCGCGGCAGGGTGCTGAACCCGCCGGCCGCCGCGCCCCACAGCACGCCGCAGGTGGGGACGAGCTTGGCGTCGGTCACGCACTTGCCCGCCGGCGCCGCCGGCGTCGTCGCGCCCTGCGCGGCCATCGGCCCGGCGAGCGCCGCACCGAGGCCCGCGACGAGCGCGGCCAGCGAGTACATGGACTTCCGCAGCATCTAATCTCCCCCGTTTGTCCGGCCGTTGTCGGCCGGGCATGAGAAGAGATTGCGGTGCGTGCGGTGCGCGCTCGGTGCCCGTGGCGGTGCGGCCCGGTTGCGCTCGCCGGGACCCTTGATCGTGCCCCTGAGATCGGCGGTTCTCCGGGGTGCTTGAGGCTTTTCAGAGCCAGGCGCGTATGGCGGTGAAGGCGCCGGCGCCGTTGTCCTCGGTCACCAGGCCGGCCAGGCCGGCGATGGTGACCGCGCGCAGGGAGGCGCGCCAGGCCTGGTCGGCGGCGCTCATGGTCCGCGCGATCGGGCAGGGCTTGTCGCACGCCTCGGGCGGAGTGGCCAGCGGGCCGCGCTGGCGGATCTCGGTGCACAGGAAAGCCGGCTGCGGCCCGTCGACCGCCTCGACCACGTCGAGCACTGTGATCCGCGACGCCTCGCGGGCCAGCTCGTAGCCGCCGGCGTGGCCCTGCACGGACCGGATGATGTCGGCGCGGGACAGCGCCTGGAGCTGTTTGGCCAGGTAGCTGGCGGAGACGTCGTGCAGCTCGGCCAGGCGGGCGGCGGGCACGGGGCGGTCGGCCGCGCTCAGCACCACGGTGCAGTGCAGGGCCCACTCGACCCCACCGGACATCTTCATGGTCACATCCTACTTGACTCGGACACATGTTGTCCGAGTAGAGTTTGACCCGGACAAGAGATATCCGAGTTAAGGGAGTCGTCATGAAGATCGTCGTCGTCGGTGGCACCGGGCTCATCGGCCAGAAGCTGATCCCCCTGCTCACCGCCGCCGGGCACGACGCCACCGCGGCGTCGCCCTCGACCGGCGTCAACTCGATCACCGGTGAGGGCCTGTCCGAGGCGCTGACCGGCGCTGAGCTGGTCGTCGACCTGACCAACGCGCCGTCGTGGGGCGACGACGAGGTGCTGGAGTTCTTTCGGACCTCGGCCGCCAATCTGGGCGCGGCCGAGAAGGCGGCCGGCGTGCGGCACCACATCGCCGTCTCGATCGTGAACTGCGACCAGATCCCCGACAGCGGATACATGCGGGCCAAGGTCGCCCAGGAGCGTGAGATCCGCGAGGCCGGCGTGCCCTTCACCATCCTGCGGGCCACCCAGTTCTTCGAGTTCGTGCCCGGCATCGCCGACTTCTCGACGAAGGACGGCGAGGTGCACGCGTCCACCGCGCGCTTCCAGCCGGTCGCCGCCACCGACGTCGCGGCCACGCTGGCCGCGGTGGTCGAGGAGCCCGCCACCAACGGCGTGGTCGAGCTGGCCGGCCCCGAGGCGGGCACGCTGGCGTCGTTCGTCCGCCGCTACCTCGAGGCCAAGGGCGACGCCCGCAAGGTCATCGACGACCCGGCCGCCGGCTACTTCGGCGCCGTGGTCGAGTCGCTGGCCCCGGCGCCCGGCAGCGGCGCCCGCGTCGGCGCCGTCAGCTTCGACAGCTGGCTGGGCTAAGCTCCGGTCCTTGTGACCTTGATCGACCTGCACCGCCACCTGGAAGGCTCCCTGCGAGTAGCCACCGTCCTCGAGCTGGCGCGCCGCGACGGACACCCCCTGGCCGTCGCGGCCGACCCCGAGGACCTGCTCGTGGCCCGGGGCCCTCTGGGCGGCCTCGTCCCTTTCCTCGACAAGGTCGACGCCGCGCCGTCCGCCCTCCCGCGCCCCCAGGACTGGGAGCGGGCGGCCGCCGAGGTGGTGCGGGACGCCGCCGATGACGGCCTCGGATACTTGGAGCTGCGGTTCAGCCCCTGGTTCATCCGCCGGGAGACCGGCCTGGAGCCCGAGGCCGTCATCGACGCGGTCGCCTCCGGCGTGCACACGGCGTCGAAGGAGACGGGCTTGCCGGTGGCGCTGATCGGCATCCTGCTGCGCGACCTGGGCCCTTCCCAGGGCGTCGCGCAGGTGGACACCCTGCTGTCCCGCCGCGACGTTTTCTGTGCCGTGGACCTGGCCGGCAACGAGGCGGGAGTTCCGGCGGCCGAGTTCGCGCCCGCCTTCGCCAAGGCCCGGGACGCCGGCCTTCACGTGACGGTCCACGCGGGCGAGGCCGCGGGCCCGCAGAGCGTGTGGGACGCGATCAACCATCTGGGCGCCGAGCGCGTCGGCCACGGCGTCCGCTCGGTCGAGGACCCGGCGCTGCTGGAGCACCTGGCCGCCAACGGCATCACCCTCGAGGTGGCCCTGACCAGCAACCTGCACACGAGCGTCGCCCCGAGCTACCGCGAACACCCCCTGCGGCAGTTGCTCGCGGCCGGCGTCCCGGTCGCCCTGGCCACCGACGACCCGCGCGCCTCCGCGATCACCCTCTCGGGCGAGTACGTCACGGCCAGGACCGAGATCGGCCTGTCGGCCTCCGAGATCAAGACCATTGAGGGGTACGCCCGCAGGGCCGCCTTCGCCCATCCCTGACGTTCCGCCCCGCGCGTCTGTCGGATGAAGGCCAGATCGGCGGCCGGTTGCCGGCGCCGCGATACCGTGCTCGCACCACACGTCGCAGCCCTCCCCGGAGGCGACCGATGCGCATTCGCGTCAGGTGTCTCGACTACACCAGCGGAGCACCCGTCAACCGGGTCCGGCTGACCTGCACCGTGAAGGCGGCGCCCCGTGTCGCGCAGGTCGTGGCCGTCGAACCCGGAGACGGATCCTCCGGCGGCCCGCCTGACGACGCCGACGAGGTCACCCGCCCCGTGATCCTGCACGGCGAGGCGATCACCGTCGCCACGCGGTTGGCGACCTCCGCCGCCGACGGCTCCGGCGAGTTCGTCATCGATGTCGGCGGCGCCTACGGGCAGCTCGCTCAGCAGCACGCCGGCGATGACCGTTTCCTGGACGTGGTGGCGTTCATGCGGATCCGGGGCGCCGTGGAGGGCCTCGACCACCAATCGCCGTTCGTCCTGGTGACGAGCAGCTCGCAGGACGCCGGCGGCGACGTGACGATGGACCGGATCGTGGCGATCGACTTCGCCCAGTCCATCGTCGGGCACACGACCGAGCGCGGCTGCCGCCTGTGGTTCCAGCTTCACGGCCGCCAGATGGCCTCCCGGCGCTACATGTGCGAGCTACGGCCGGTGCGGGCGGGGGCGTCCGGGGCGGTCACCCGCCGGCTCCGGTTCCGGGAGTCCCGGGCCCGCACGGTGGTCACCCGGATCTCGGCCTTGGAGCCGGGGGAGCGCTACCGGTACGAGCTCTGGTCCCGTGACCCGGACGATGCCGCCAACGACCGTCTCCTCTGCTCGGGGTCGTTCCGCACCGCCGAGCCCGGCGAGCGCGAGCTGACCGTGCTGTTCGGGTCCTGCCACAACCCCGTGGAGGGGCCGTACCCGCCGATCGCCGACCTGCGGCAGTGGCGGCGGCTGGCCGACCGCAGCGACGGCGACATCCAGCTGTTCATCGGCGACCAGATCTACGGCGACGAGATCCCCGAGCCGGCCCCGGGTGAGCGCTGGCTCGACGGGTACGTGCGCCGGTACAACGCCTTGTGGGCCTACCAGCCGGTGCGCCAGGCGCTGAGCCGCCGGCCGACGTACATGATCCACGACGATCACGAGGTCAAGGACGACTGGGGCAGCGACCCCGGCATTCCCGAGGCCCGCGTCCAGCAGGCACGGCAGGCGCTGCGATGGTTCCAGCTCGCGCACAGCCCGATCGGCGCCGACGCCGACGTCCTGCACTACCACTTCCGGCGCGGGCCGGCCGCCTTCTTCATGCCGGACGTCCGCAACCATCGCGGCGCCGACGACGAGTTCCCCATCTTCGGGCGCCGGCAGTGGCGCGACATCGTGGCGTGGGCACACTCACCCGAGGTGCGCACCGCCGACGTGATCGTGTTCGCCGCACCGGTGCCGGTCGCGTTGCTCCCGGTCCAGCTGTTGCGCGACATCGCCCAGAACGCGGTCGCGATCGTCGGCCCGCTTCTCGGCGCGGCCGTCGGCAGCCTCCTCGGCGGTGTCGGTGCGGCCACCGGCGCGATGATCGGCCCGGCGGGCGTGGACATCATCTACGAGGCTCTCGAGGAGCACCTGCTCGCGACCACCGACGCGGCGGACGCCTGGAACCTCGAAGAGAACCAGCCGGACGTCTCCCGTCTTCTCAACGTCCTCTTCGGCCTGGCCAACGATGTCGACTTCGACGATCCCGACGCGTCGCCCGGTCAGCACCCGCGTGCCGTCTTCCTCCTCGGCGGCGACTGTCACTTCGGGCTCATCCACTCCATCGCCTCCGACCGGCGTGCCGGCCCCGACCACCGCAACAACCCGCAGATCATGCAGCTGACCAGCTCGGCGATCGGCCGGCCGCCGCAGCCACAGGAGAGGATCCGGGCGCTGTTCGAAGACGTCGACGTGGAGCCACCCGATTTCGACTCCGTCGTCGCCGATCTGATCGAGCTGGTGGACAGCTCGGCCGTCCGGTTCGTTCTCGACGACCACGAGGGCGGGCACTACCGCGCCGCGGCCCTCGGCGCCCTCTTCGAACGCAACGTGGGCAAGCTGCGGATCGAGCGGACCGGACCCGGTCCCCGGTACCGCTTCGACGCCACGATCGAAGGCGAGTCCACCAGCCTGGTGCAGCTGTTCGAGGTCGATCTCGGCACCCGACCGGTCCGATGGCGCTCGCTGATCGGGGAGGTCCTCTCCGTACAGGGACGGCTGACCCTGCTCCGCGTGAACGAGATCGGAGGGAAGTTCGGACCGCCCGGCGACCGTCTGGACGCCGAGGTGATCGTGTCGCTGGACAGCGCGCCCCACCGGTTCTTCGGCTTCCAGCTGCGCCGCGACGACCACGAGCCGGACCGCGCCGCGACTCTCGGCGTGTTGCGCGAGGCGCTCAACAGCGACCGGCCGGTACGGATCGACTTCCGCCGCACCGGCCCGCACAACGGTGAGCTCATCCGGGCGAACGCGCTCGACTAGACATCGAGGCAGGTGTGTGACGATGGCCGTACTCAACGCTCGCGGGAAGATCACCCTTCTGCGGGTCAACGAACGGGACGACAGGTTCGGTCCACCGGACGACTTCATCACGGCCGAGGTGATCGTCCAGCTGGACCGGGAGCCAAACCGCGCGTTCGGGTTCCGCCTCCTCGACGACGGCAACCTGCCGGTCCGGCGGGCCTACCTCGACCTGCTGCGGGACGCACTGGCACACGATCACGAAGTGCACATCGACTTCGACCTCCCGCCGGGCAAGACGAAGGGCCGGATCATGCGGTGCTGGCTGACACCCGGCGAGCGCCTGCGCCCACCCGGCGGCGTCTTCGCCGACCGAGCCGTCCTGACCAAGGACGCCGGCGCCGACTGACGAGGTGGCGCTGATTCGCGTACCCGAAAGGGTGACGCCGGTCGGTGTTCGGAAGTTGTCCGGATGGCAGAGGCCCTGGTCCGTCGCGATCCCGAAGGGCGGGAGGTTGCGGACGTCCCGGCCGCTCTCGTTAACTCTCTGTAGGCCGATCGACGGCCGTTCTCTGGATCGGCGCGGGCCGGCCCTCGCCGCAGGCGATGGCGCGGGACGGATTCACCAGTGCGCCCACGTTGTCGGCGGCGCACGGGGGACATACGTTTCCGACCTGGCCGGCCACGCTCGCCTATCTGCGGAGATGCGGAGTACCCGACACCGATATCCCGGCCTGGCTGAGCCGGTGGTGCCGGGTGCCGACGCCATCGGCTCCCGGGGTCCCCGGCCGGCGGGCTCCAGCACCGCGACCGGCCGGCCGGTGCCGGGCGGTCACCACGATCCCGGGTTTCCGGCTCGCGTTGTGGGAGATCTTCCGCTGGACCGGGGCCTCTTCACAGGCTGATTTCGTACGGGACGCCGATCGTCGCGGCGTCGCCATAGCCAAGGCCACGCTGAGCGACATGCCGACGCCCGGTCGTGAGCACAGCTTGTCCCGGGCGGACAGCGTGCGCGTCGTCCCGTCCTGGTCAACGCGGTCCTGAACCCGATGCGAGGCCGGCCGCCCGAAACTGATCCGGGCGACGGTGTTCGGCGCCGGCTCACGCCTCGGATACGAGCGGGAGCTCGTGACCGCCAGCCGCGCCGCGAACAGGAGCTTGCCCGCCTGCGCGAACTCATGCCAAGTATGTGAATCAGGTGCCTGCATTGCGGCCAGTCGGAGCCGACGGTAGCTTGTGGTTCACAACAGTGAACTGAAGTCCGTCATATGGACGACCGACACGGAAGGGGCGCCATGCCTAACATCACCGTCGAGTTGCTCGCGGGCCGGTCCCTGGAGCAGCGCAAGGCCTTCGCCCGGGCAGTGGCGGAGAGTGCCGTCGAGATCCTGGGCGCGCGGCAGCAGGACGTCCGCATGGTGTTCACCGAGATCACGGCCGACTCGGTGGCCAACGGTGGCGTTCTGGCCAGCGAGGACGCCTCGCGGGCCGGTGTGCTGGCGGGGCTCGAGAAACACTGAGGCCCTTCGGCGGCGCGCGGCGCGTCAGCGCACCAGGCTGTTGCCGCGCATCGCCGACAGGCGGGCCTTCACGCTCAGCAGGGTCTCGATGATGAAATCTTCCCGCGCCTGGTCGAGGCGGCTCACCGGGACCGCGACGCTCAGCGCGTCGACCGAGCGGTGCGAGAAGGGCAGCGTGACGCCGAAGCAGCGCACGCCCAGGCAGGACTCCTCGCTCTCCTCGGCGTAGCCGAGCTGGCCGGCCTTCTCGATGATCGCCAGCAGGGCGTCCCGGTCGGTGATGGTCTGGGTGGTGACGGGCTTGATCTGGTGGGGGACGAGCGCGTCGCGTTCCGCCTCGGGCAGTTCCGCGAGCATCGCCCGGCCCAGCGCCGTCATGTAGGCGGGCAGGCGCCGGCCCACCGCCGAATACATGCGCAGTGGGTGCTTCGACTCCCGCTTGGCGGTGTAGATGATCTCCGCACCCTCGAGGCGGCCCAGGTGGACCGTCTCCTCGGTGGCCGTCGCGATCTCGTCCATGACGGAGCCGGCGCGCGAGATCACCGGGTCGCCGTCGAGATAGGCCGAGCTGACCGTCAGGGTGTGTACGCCGAGCCGGTAGACGCTGCCGGTCTCGTCGGTGTCCAGCCAGCCGCGGGCGCACATGGTGCGCAGCAGCGCGTGCAGGCTGCTCTTCGGGATGCCGAGCCGGGTGGCGAGCTGCAATTGGGTGCCGGGGCCGTGGGCGGCGATGTCGTCCAGCAGGTCGAGGACGCGGGCCGCCGACTTGACCTGGGCGGTGGCGGAGCTTCCGCTGCTTTCCATCACGCCTGCACCCTACACCAGTTCACATAGGCGAACGGGTTTCCGTCCCTTGACCTGTGGTCTGCGCCATAGGTATGGTCGCGGTCAGTTCACGTAGCTGAACGCGGTTCACAAACGAGGAGAGTCCGTTGATCGAGGTTAGGTACTCCGCATCGCCCTCGGCGGTTGAGACGGCGACGAACGCGGACCTGCGGAAGAACTTCCTCGTCGAGGATCTGTTCCGCGCCGGTGAGGTGCGCGGGGTCTACACCCACGACGACCGGCTGGTCGTCGGCGGGGCGGTTCCCGGCGACGGCCAGCTCGGGCTGCCGGCCTGGGAGGTGCTCGGGGCGGCGTCGCACCTGGCCCGCCGCGAGCTCGGCGTCGTCAACGTCGGCCAGTCCGGGCACGTGTTCGTCGACAACGAGAAGTTCGAGCTTCGCCACCTCGACGGCCTGTTCGTCGGCCGGGGCCGCGAGGTGGTCTTCGAGGGGCCCGACGCCGCGTTCTATTTCGTGTCCGCCCCGGCTCACGCGGCGTACCCCACCACGCTCTTGAGCCACGCGGCGATCGAGCCGGTCAAGCTGGGCACGCCGGAGGCCGCCAACGAGCGCAGCCTCTACCGCTACGCCTGGGGCCAGGAGCTGCAGACGGCGGTTCTGCAGTTCGGCGTGACCGTCATCGCCGACGGCTCGGTGTGGAACACCTGCCCGCCGCATCTGCACGACCGGCGGACCGAGGTCTACATGTACGTCGATCTCGACGAACAGGACCGAATCTTCCACCTCATGGGCCGGCCCGGCGCCGCCCGTCACCTCGTGGTGCGCGACCGCGAGGCCGTCATCTCGCCGCCGTGGTCGATCCACTCGGGTGTCGGCACCGGGTCCTACGCCTTCATCTGGGCCATGGGCGGCGAGAACAACGACTACACCGATCTCACCCCGGTGGCGCTGGAGGACCTGTGACCGCCGACCCCTTCGGCCTGCACGGCCGGCGGGCCGTGGTGACCGGCGCCGGTCGCGGCCTCGGACAGGCCATCGCTCTCGGGCTCGCCCGGGCCGGGGCCGACCTGGTCCTGCTGGGCCGGCCGGGAAGCCAGTCGGCCACCCGCGACCAGGTGACCGGTCTCGGCCGGGAGGTGGAGGTGGTCGATCTGGACGTCGGCGATCACGACGCCGTCGACCGGGCCGCCGCCGTGGTGAACGGCGACGGCCCGGTGGACATCCTCATCAACAACGCCGGCGTCATCGACCGCGCGGACTCGGTGGACGTGAGCCGTAGCTCGTGGAACCGCGTGGTCGACATCAATCTGACCGGCCTCTTCCTTCTCTGCCAGTCGTTCGGGCGCCCGATGACCGAGCGGGGGCGGGGAAAGATCGTCAACGTCGCCAGTCTGCTCTCGTTCCAGGGCGGGCTCCGCGTGGCGTCGTACGCCGCCAGCAAGCACGGCGTCGCCGGCGTCACCAAAGCCCTGGCCAACGAGTGGGGGCCGCTCGGACTGCAGGTGAACGCCATCGCACCCGGCTACATGGTCACCGACAACACGACCGCTCTCCGCGAGGACCCGGACCGTTCCCGGGCCATCCTCGACCGCATCCCGGCCGGCCGCTGGGGAGACGCCTCCGACATCGCCGGGGCGGCCGTCTTCCTGAGCTCGGCCGCCGCCGACTACGTCAACGGCCACGTCCTGGCCGTCGACGGAGGCTGGATGGCCCGCTGATGCCCGCCTCCACCGAAGAAGCGCCACCGAAGAAGCGCCACCGACGAAGTAGAGGATCATCATGAAGCCCATCGTGGCCATAGTCAGCCTGTCCCTGGTCGCCGCCGCCCTCGCCGGTTGCAGTGAGCAGGCCGCCGGAGGAGATGAAGCCGCCGGCGGCGGCGCCTGCGCACCGTCGGACGTCCGGCTGGTGGGCCAGGTCCGCAACGAGTCCAACCCGTACGAGGCCTCGTGGCTCACCGGCGGCGACGCCTTCGCCAAGACGGTCGGCCTGACCCAGGAGCGCCTGACGTACGACGGCGACTCCACCAAGCAGCAGGAACAGATCAGCCAGATCCTCGCCGGCGACACCAAGTGCCTGGTCATGAACGTGCTCCCCAACGGTGACTCGGACACCGCGCCGATCGTCAAGGGCGCCGACCAGGCCGGCGCCTATCTGGTCACCCAGTGGAACAAGCCGGCCGACCTGAAGCCGGCCGACCACAAGACCTGGCTCAGCCACATCACGTACAACGGCGTCGAGTCGGGTCAGCAGATCGGCGACGCGCTGGCCACGGCGATCGGCGGCTCGGGCGGCATCATCGCGCTGCAAGGCGTGCTGGACACGGCGGCCGCCAAGGACCGGTTCAAGGGCCTCGAGGCCTCGCTGGCCAAGAACACCGGCGTCAAGCTGCTCGACCAGCAGGCCGCCAACTTCTCCCGGGCCGAGGCGCTGACCGTCACCAAGACCCTGCTGACCAAGCACGGCGACAAGCTCAAGGGCATCTGGGCCGCCAACGACGACATGGCCCTCGGCGCTCTGGAAGCGCTCCAGCAGGCCGGCAAGGCCGGCAAGGTGGCGGTCGTCGGCATCGACGCCGTGCCGGACGCGGTCAGCGCGGTCCAGAAGGGCGACATGACCGCCACCGTCTCCAGCGACGGCGCCTGGCAGGGCGGCATCGGCCTGGCCATCGGATTCTGCGCCGCCACCGGCAAGCTCGCGGTCGCCGACATCGCCGCCGAGAACCGGGCCTTCTTCGCCGAGCAGTTCCTGATCACCAAGGAGAACGCGGCCGACTTCGCGCAGCCGAAGACCGACCCGGCCGACTTCGAGTGCGCCAACGTCTTCAACCGTGTGGCCGGGCCCTTGACATGACCGTGACATCCGAGGTCGCCGCCGCTCCTCGCCGCCGGATCCGGCGGGGAGCGTCGTTCCGGGACGCCGGGCCACCGGTCGCGCTGGTCGTCATCTTCGGAATGTTCGCGGCCTGGAGTCCGCAGTTCCGCAGCGCCGACAACGTCCGGAACATCGTGGACGCCGCGGCCGTGCTGGCCGTGGTCACCTGCGGCATCACCTTCGTGCTGATGATGGGCTCGATCGACCTGTCGGCGGCCGGCGTGATGGGCGCCTCCGCCCTGACCGTCTCGCTGCTGGTGGCCAACAACCGCAACGACAACGACTTCGGGATCCTGGGCATCCTGGCCGCGGTCATGCTGGGCGGCGCGTTCGGTGCGCTGAGCGGCCTGGCCCTGGTCCTGCTGAAGGTGCCGTCGTTCATGGCCACCCTGGGGGTGTCGGCCGTCGGGCTCGGCGTCGCCACCCTCATGTTCGCCGGCGTACAGCCCAACATCTCCGACGCCATGCTGGAGGGCCTGGCCATCGAGCGGCTGCTCGGCCTGTCCTATCTCACCTGGATCGCGGCCGGGTGCGTCCTGGCCGGCTGGCTCCTGCAGCGTTACACCCGGCTCGGGCGGTACGCCTACGCGATCGGTGGCGCCGAGGAGGTGCTCACCCTTTCCGGGGTCCGGGTGAAGCCGTACAAAGTCGCGGTCTTCACCCTGGCCGGAGCCTTCTACGGCCTGGGCGGGGTCATGGTGACCAGCCAGCTCGGGGCCGGGCTGGTCCAGGCCGGCGACGGATACGACTTCTCCGCCATCACCGCCGCCGTGGTCGGCGGCACCCTGCTCACCGGGGGCCGCGGCGGTGTCCTGCACTCCGCCGTCGGCGTCCTGCTCGTCATGGTGCTCACGAACGGCCTCGTGCAGGTCGGCGTCAGCCCCTACTGGCAGGGCGGCGTCGAGGGCCTCATCGTCGTGGCCGCGGTCGCGGCCGCGGTCATCCCGCAGCGTCGAAGGAACCAGGTGGTCAAGTGAGCGCGCCGGCTCTGGAGGTCCGCGGCCTCGTCAAGCACTACCCGGGCGTCAAGGCTCTCGACGGCGTCGACCTGACGGTCCGTCAGCACGAGGTGATCGGCCTGGCCGGCGAGAACGGCGCGGGCAAGTCGACGCTGCTCAAGGCGCTGGTCGGCCTGGTCACCCCGGACCGGGGGGAGATTCTCGTACGGGGGAGGCCCGTCAGACTGCGCAGCGTGGTCGAGGCCGCCGGTCACGGCATCGGCATGGTCTTCCAGGAGCAGTCCCTGGTGCCCAACCTGACCGCGGCCGAGAACATCGTCCTCGGCAGCGAGGGGGCGGCGGTCCGCCGGGGCCTCTACCGCTGGGACACCATGCGCCGCCTGGCCCAGGAGCAACTCGACAAGATCGGGTCGGACATCGACCCCCTGGCCCGCACCGACTCGCTCAGCTTCGCCGACCGGCAGATGGTCGAGATCGCCAAGGTGCTGCGGATCGAGGAGCGCAGCCAGCACCCGCCGGTCGTCATCCTGGACGAGCCGACCTCGGTGCTGGAGTCCAAGGAGATCGACACCCTGTTCGCCCAGATCCGCCGGCTGCGCGAGTTCGCCTCGGTCGTCTTCGTGTCGCACCGCCTCGACGAGGTGCTGACCGTCTGCGACCGGGTCGTCGTGCTGCGCGGCGGCCAGTCGGTCGGCGAGGTCGCCACGGACGGCGCCGTCCCCCGCGAACTGCACCGCATGATGATCGGATCCACCGGCTCCGACGACCACTACCACGAGAACGCCGCCGCCCGGGTCGAGTCCGAACAGCCACGGCTGTCCGTCCGCGGACTGTCCGGCCGCACGTTCCACGACATCGACCTGGACGTCGCGCCCGGCGAGATCGTGGCGATCGCCGGCGTGCACGGATCCGGTCGCGAGGACATCTGCCGGGCCCTGTTCGGCGCCGAGCCGACCACAGCCGGCGAGATCCGGATGGACGGCAGGAAGATCGACCTGCCCACCACGCGGGCCGCGTGCGCCGCCGGCATCGGATATGTGCCGGCCGAACGCAAGACCGAGGGCATGGTCGGCTCGATGTCGGTGGCCGACAACATGACCCTGACCAAGCAGAAGGCCCGCTGCACGGGCCCGTTCGTGGCGCCCGGCAAACAGGCCACCCTGGTCGACCGCTGGATCCAGCGGCTGTCCATCCGCACGCCGGGCCGCGATACTGCCCTGCAGCGGCTGTCCGGCGGCAACCAGCAGAAGGTGGTCCTGGCCCGGTGGCTCGTCGGCGGCGACATCCGGCTGCTCCTGCTGGACCACCCGACCCGCGGCCTCGACATCGGCGCCCGCTCGGAGGTGTACCGGTTGATGCGCGAACTCGCCACCGGCGGCGTCGCCACCGTGCTGCTGGCCGACAGCCTCGAGGAGGCCATCGGCATGGCCGACCGCATCCTGGTCATGAGCGACGGCCGGGTGGCGGCCGAGGTCGCCTGCCCGAACGGCGGCAAGCCGAGCCCACTCGATCTCGTAAAGGCCATGGTATGAGCACACAAGTCGCCGTGCCGACGGCCACCGAGCCCGTCCCCGCCCAGGGCGGCCGCCGTCTCACCGGGCTCATGCCGCTCATCGCCCTGGCCGTGCTGGTGGCCGGTCTGACCATCGCCGATCCCGACTTCCTGACTCAGCGGAGCCTGACGGCTGTGGCGCGGACCGCGGCGCCACTCATCGTGCTCGCCGCCGGGGCCACCCTCGTCGTTCTCTGCGGTGGGATCGACCTCTCCATCGCAGCCCTGGCCTCGCTGTCGACCGTCTTCCTTGCTCTGTGGCTGCCGGACCTCGGCGCGCTGGCCACGCCGGCCGTCATCCTGGTCGCGGCGGTGATCGGCCTCGTGCAGGGCGCGGCCCACGTGCTGTTGCGGATCCCGTCGTTCATCGTCACCCTCGGCGGGCTGAGCATCCTGTCCGCGGTCGCGCTCGTCGTCTCCGGCGCCGGCACCGTGCGGGTCGTGGACGACGCGACGATCAAATGGCTCGACCTGTACGTCGGCGGGTATGTGCCGATGTCGGCCGCGGTGGCGGTCATCGTCGTGGCCCTGATCGCCGTGGTCCTCAAGGTCACCCCGTTGCACAGCTGGATCTCGGCCACCGGCTATTCGGAGTCGGCCGCGCGGCTGGCCGGCACGCCGGTCGATCTGGTCAAGGCCGGTGCGTTCTGCGTCTCCGGCGCCTGTGCCGGGCTCGCCGCCGTCATGCTGGTCTCCCGTCAGTTCAGCGGCGGGCCCACCATGGCCGACAACCTGCTGCTGCCGGCGGTGGCGGCGATCGTCGTCGGCGGCACCGCCATCACCGGCGGCCACGGCAGCGTGTGGCGCAGCCTGGCCGGCGCGCTCGTGGTCACGCTGCTGCGGGTCGGCCTGCCGATCGTCGGTGTGCCGTCCGCCTACGAGCAGATCCTGTACGGCGCGATCATCGTCGTCGCCGTGGCCCTCACCCTCGACGGTTCGAAAGTCTCCATCATCAAATGACCCGGAAGGCCATCATGTCCTCTCTCCTGCCCGCCGTCCGCTCATTCCTGTCCGCGCCCAAGCGACTGCTCATCGACGGCGAATGGGTGGACGCGAAGGACGGCAGAACGTTCGCCACCGTCAACCCGTCGACCGAGGAGGAGCTGGTCCAGGTCGCGCAGGCGTCCGCGGTCGACGTGGACCGCGCGGTCGTGGCGGCCCGCACCGCGTTCGAGTCGCCGTCGCCGTGGTCGCGGATGACGCCGCGGGACCGCTCGCACCTGCTGTGGCGTATCGGCGATCTGATCGAGGCCCACGCCGGCGAGTTCGCTCAGCTGGAGGCCCTCGACAACGGCAAGCGGGTGGAGGCCGCCCGCGACGGTGACATCGCCGTGGCGGCCGAGCTGTTCCGCTACTTCGCGGGCTGGGCGACCAAGATGGAGGGCACCACCATCCCGATGTCGGTACCGGGCCGCGACTTCCACGCGTACACCCGCCGGGAGCCGGTCGGTGTCGTCGCCGGCATCGTGCCGTGGAACTTCCCCCTGCTGATGGCCTGCTTCAAGATCGTCCCCGCGCTCACCGCGGGCAACACCGTCATCCTCAAGCCGGCCGAGCAGACCCCGCTGACCGCCCTGCGGCTCGGTGAGCTGCTGCTCGAGGCCGGCGTGCCCGGCGGCGTGGTGAACATCCTGCCCGGCTTCGGGGACACCGGCGCCGCGCTGGTCGAGCACCCCGGCGTCGACAAGGTCGCCTTCACCGGCAGCACCGAGGTCGGCAAGAAGATCGCCGCGGCCGCCTCGGGCAACCTCAAGAAGGTCTCCCTGGAGCTCGGCGGCAAGGCGCCCAACATCGTCTTCGACGACGCCGACCTCGACGCCGCCATCGCCGGCGCGGTGCTGGGCGGCTATTTCAACGAGGGGCAGTGCTGCGTCAACGGCTCGCGCCTCTACGTCCAGCGCGGCGTCTTCGACCAGGTCGTCGAGGGGGTGGCGGCGGCCGCGCGGGCGATCCGGGTGGGTGACGGCTTCGACCCGTCCTCGCAGATGGGCCCCCTGGTCTCACGGGAGCAGCACGAGAAGGTGCTGGGCTACATCCGGGGCGCGGTCAGCGAGGGCGCGGTGCTGAACGCGGGCAGCGCCGATGCGCTCGGCGACCGCGGCTTCTTCGTGTCGCCGACCCTGATCACCTCGGTCGACGAGCGGATGGCCGTGCAGACCGACGAGATCTTCGGCCCGGTCGTGACCGCGGTGCCGTTCGACACCGAGGACGAGGTGGTCGCGGCGGCCAACAACACGGTGTACGGGCTGGCGGCCGGCGTCTGGTCGTCGAACATCGGCACGGCCCACCGGGTCGGCGCCCGCCTGCGGGCGGGCACGGTGTGGCTGAACACGTGGCACGCGGACGACGTCACCCTGCCCCGCGGTGGCTTCAAGCAGTCGGGCTGGGGCCGCGAGCTCGGCTCGTTCGGCCTGGACGACTACACCGAGCTCAAGACCGTCATCGCCGAGCTGCGCTGACCGCACTTCGGCAAGGGCCGGCCCTGCGGGGGTCGGCCCTTGCCTGCGTCTAGTTCGCATATGAGAACTCAAATGCAAAAAATTCGCGTACATGGATTCAGTTCTTGACTATGCATTGATAGGCGTCTTACGTTCAGGCCCTCCAAGGAGGGATCCCGATGAAAGCTCCCCGCAGGTCTGCCCTTCTCGTCGCGGCGATCGCCGCGCTCTCGCTGATCACCGGGTCGGCCTCGGCCGCCGTGGCCCGGGCCGCCGCCGTCGACGACGGGCGGCTCAACGTCCTGTTGTTCTTCAAGCCCAACTTCCACGCGTCGAACGTGCAGGCCCGCCAGGCCGTGCGTGACCTGGCGGCCGAGCTCGGCACGCAGTACGGCCAGCCGGTGGAGATCCAGGAGACCGACGATCCGGCGGCGTTCACCACCGCCAACCTCGCCGCCCGGGACACCGTGGTCTTCGCGCAGACCGGCGGCGTGCTGTTCAACGCCTCCCAGCGCTCCGCGCTCGAGTCCTACATCCGCGGCGGCGGCGGCTTCATGGGCCTGCACTACACCGGCTGGTCGGTCGGCGAGAGCGAGCACGACGTCAACCCGTTCTACGCCCGCCTGGTCGGCGCGGTCTCCGAGGGACATCCGGAGAATCCCGGCGTACGCCCGGGCCGGGTCGTCGTGAAGAACGCGAGCCACCCGCTCACCCAGGGCGTGCCGGCCACGATCACCCGCAGCGACGAATGGTACGACTGGGTCGTCAACCCGGCCCCCAACGTCCGCACCCTGATCGAGGCCGACGAGGCGTCGTACGGCGGGGGCCGCCAGGGCACCTCCCATCCGGTCACCTGGTGCCAGCGGATCGACAGCGGCCGGTCCTGGTACACGGCGATGGGGCACGAGGGCACCGCCTACGCCGAGCCCTACATGCGGGCCCAGATGAGGAACGGACTGGCGTACGCCGCCGGGCTGCTGACCGCCGACTGCTCACCGCCCACGAAGGACCGCGAGGGCGCCTGGAGCGGCGTCACACCGTGGCCGCTGATGCCGATCAACATGGCGCTGACGTCGGACGGCAAGGTGCAGTCGTTCGGCAGCGTGGGCGGCTGGGGCACCGACACCACGCCGTACGACTGGACCGGCGACACCTCGATCACCCAGGGCGGCCACATGGAGGTCGACGTCTGGGATCCGGCCGAGGCGCGCACCCTGGCCAACGTGCGGGCGGGCATCCTGCCCAACCTCACCTACACCGACCTGTTCTGCTCCATGCAGGTGCAGAGCCCGCACGACCACTCCACGATGACGGTCGGCGGCGACGACGGCCTGGGCGGCAACAGCCCCAACGACGGCGCCATCGGCGTCACCAGCTACACCACGAACAACGGGCTGCAGAACGAGGCGCCCATGAACTATCCGCGGTGGTACCCGACCGGCACCACCATGCCCAACGGCGACGTCGTCGTGCAGGGCGGCAGCCTGCGCGGCGGGCCGGGCGGTCCCGGCGTGCTGACCCCGGAGATCTACACCCCGACCTCGGGCTCGGGCTGGAAGACGCTCGACGGCGCGCGAAGCCCGGAGGCGTACGGCGACGGCGGATCCGACCACGCCGGCGCGGACGAGAACCGGTGGTGGTACCCCCGCGCGTTCGTGGCCCCGGGCACCGGAACCTTGTTCAATATCAGCGGCACCCAGATGTTCGAGCTCGACCCGCAGGGCAACAACGGCACCGGCCGCCTGGTGCTGCGGGGCACCCTGCCCAGCGGCATCGCCAACCAGGGCGCCAACGGCAACCCGGTCGGCGCCACCTCCACGGCCACCATGTACCGCCCCGGCAAGATCCTCCAGGTCGGCGGCGGCTGGTGGGGCAACGGCGGCGGCCCGGACGGCGCCCGCGCCGGCTTCACGGTCGACATCACCCAGGGCACCGCCACCCCGGTCATCGCGGCCACCGACCCGATGAAGTACCAGCGGCACTGGGCGACCTCGACCGTCCTGCCCGACGGCGACGTGCTCGTGACCGGCGGCGGACGGGAGAACAACGGCAACGGCGGGTACGTCACGAACGCCGAGATCTGGGATCCGGACTCCGGGGACTGGAGCGAGGTCGCCGTGCCCTACCAGCACGCCCGGCTCTACCACTCGGCGGCGCTGCTGCTGCCCGACGGCCGCGTGATGATGGGCGGCGGTGGCGCTCCCGGCCCGCGCAACTACACGGACGTGGAGTACTACTCGCCGTCGTACCTGTTCGACGGCGACCAGCCCGCCACCCGGCCGGTGATCAGCGCCGCGCCCAAGAAGATCGGCTACAACGGCAACTTCGCGATCACCGCGTCCGGCGGCGTCTCCCGCGTCACGCTGGTCCGCAACGGGTCGGTGACGCACGGCTTCAACAACGACCAGAACTTCCAGGACCTGGCGTTCAGCCAGTCCGGCGGCACGGTCACCGTGGCGGCGCCGGCCAACGGCACGTACGCGCCTCCCGGCTCCTACATGCTGTTCGTCTTCGACGCCAACGGCACCCCGTCGATCGCGAAGATCGTCCAGATCGACCCGGCGGTGAAACTGGCGCAGCTGAACCCGCGGGTCGTCGACGAGTTCGAATATCCGCGCGTGCCCGCCGAGTGGCGCGCCGGCAACCCGCCCACCGTGGTCGACGTCGCCGCCGGCAGCAGCCGGATGACACCGTGGACGGTGATCGGCCCGGTCCAGCTCGTGCGCGGCGCCGCCGCCGGGCAGGGCGGCCTCGGCCTCACCGGCTATCAGCTCGGCCTGGGCACCGCCGGCGAGATCCGCCGCACGATCAGCGATCTCACTCCCGGCACCACGTACCGGGTGTCGCTGCGCTACGCCCGCGACACCCGATCGGCCGGGTCCGGCGCGGCCACGGCCGTCCTGACCGCCGGCAACCTGAACGCCACCCTCACCGCCACGACCGCCCTGCCCTCGTCGGCCGCCTTCGGCACGTACGCCGGCACGTTCACGGCGGCGACGGCCTCGCAGACGCTGACCCTGAAAGCCCCGGGCAGCGGAGCCGCGCTGATGATCGACGACCTGGTGGTCGTGGGCGACGACGCCCCGGCGACGTCCGGCGTCCCGATCCGCTACGAGTTCGAGGAGGGACAGGGCACCTCGGCCGCCAACACCGGCGGCACGGGCGGGGTGGGGCCCGCCGTGCTGACCGGGACCACCGGCTGGTCGGGCAACGGCGTCATCGGCAAGGCGGTCAACCTGCCCGGTGGCAGCACCGCCAACGCGGTCGACCTGCCGGACAACCTGCTCCAGGGCGCGGCCAACTTCACCGCCGGATTCTGGGTGCGCCCGGACACGAAGAGCAACTGGACCGGCCTGTTCCACATCGGTGACGGGCTCGGCTCGGCCGGCAGCTACTTCCAGATCCAGATGCAGACCCAGGCCGCCGGCAGCACCGGGCTCGCGGCCACGTTCAAGGCGAAGAACAGCGCCACCGAGGAGCGGGTCTATGCCAGTCCGGCCCGGGACGTGACCGCTGGGCAGTGGAACCACGTGGCCTTCACCCGGCAGGGCACGGCCGGCACGCTCTATCTCAACGGCGAGGCGATCGCGACCCGGACCGACCTGACCATCGACATGAGCGCCATCGGCCCGACCGCCAACAACTGGCTGGGCCGCAACGGGTACGGCGACGCGGCGTTCGACGGCCTGATGGACGACGTCCGGGTGTTCCCGTCCACGCTGAGCGCGTCCGACGTGGCGGCCATGTACAACGAGGGCGCCCCGGTCCGTTACACCTTCGACGAGGGTCAGGGCACCTCCGCCGCCAACTCGGGAACGAAGACCTCGATCGGTGCCGCGACCTTGCAGGGTACGACTTCCTGGGGGACCGGCGGCACGGTGTCGCTGCCGGGCGGTGCCCCCGATTCGGGCAACCAGATCCGGCTGCCGGACAACATCGACGCCGGGCTCGACCAGAGCTTCACCGTGTCCTTCCGGGCCCGTCCGGACACCCTGCCGAACTGGGTGCCGCTGGTGCAGATCGGCAGCAGCACCGACACGTTCTTCCTGCTCCAGTCGTCCACCAACGGCGGGACCACCGGCTTCGGGGCGACGTTCAAGGCGCCCGGGGCGCCGGCGCAGGAGCGGCTCACTCTCGGCGCCGGCCGGGATCTGCCGCTCAACGAGTGGACGCACGTGGCGTTCACCATGAACGGCACGGTCGGGAAGATCTACTTCAACGGCGTCCTTCAGGCCGTACGCACCGACTTCCCCCTCGAGCTGGGCGACGTGGGCGTGGGTGGCAGCACCACGGCCAACCTCATCGGCGGGACGAGCTGGGGCGATCCGCGTTTCGACGGGCTGATCGACGATTTCCGGATGTACGCCTACGAGCTCAGCGCCGAGCAGGTGGCCCAGGTGAGCACGGGCCGCCGCTGACGGCACGGTCCCGTGAGTCAGCCGCTCACGGGGCCTTCCCGCCGGCTCACGGTGATCCAACGGGTGAGGGTCGCGCGGGCCGCCCCGGTGTCGATGGCGCCGGCACACCGGGCGACGGCGGCGCCGAACTGATCGAGCAGAGGCGCGTCCCGTCCGGCGCGAGCGACCAGGGCCGCGGCCGCGTTGAGGATCACGACGTCACGGACCGGGCCGCGCTCGCCGCTCACCACGGCCCGGAGGACGTCCGCGTTGCCGGCCGCGTCACCACCGCGCAGCTCGCCGGTCCGTGCCCGGGGGAGACCGAGGTCCCGGGCATCGAGCCGGGTGGCCGTCACGGTGCCGCCGCACCGTCCAGACCTGCGACGGGGCCGAGGTGGTCAGCTTGTCCAGCCCGTCGTCCCCGCGGACGACCAGGGCGGAACGCCCGCGCGCGGCCAGCACGCCGGCGACGACCGGCGCCATCCGCGCGTCCGCGACACCGACCACCTGAGACGGCGGACGGACGGGTTGATCAACGGTCCGAGCTGTAACTTCGGCGCGAACAGGAAGGTGATTCCCGCCTCCGCCGCTATCCGGGCGGCCTGATGCGGCGTCAGGTCCAGCGGTATCCCGAGATGTTCGGCCAGATCGGCGGCAACCGCGGTCGCGTTGGCGCGCAGAGCGGTGACCAGGTGTCTCGTCCTTGGCCCGCAGAGCGGCCAGGAAACCAGCGGTCCGCGCGGGCGTCGCCGCCCCGGAGATGATCTGTTCCATCACCCACGCCGTCTGGGCGCTGGTCAGATCCCCGTGGGCGAGCAGACGGGAGAGAACGACCGTCCAGGATCGCGGGCCGGTTGGCATGGGACTCCTCGCGGAAAGGGCCCGTCGAGGCTGCGAGTCTCCCCATGAGAACGCTCGCGTCAGAGGCCGAAGACGTGGCCCAGGCCGGTGACCTCGATCGCCTTCTGCACCGGCGGGGAGGGCTTGGCCAGGGTGAACGTGACGCCGTGGGCGGCGGCCGTGTTGCGGGCGCTGACCAGGGCGCCCAGGCCGTACGAGTCGATGAAGTCGAGGCCGGCGACGTCGACGCGCAGGTAGCGGCAGGCGGGATCGGCGGCGATCGTGGCCAGGGCGTCGCGGACGTCGTCGGCGCGGTCGAGGTCGAGCTCACCGGCGAGGGAGGCTACGACCAGGCCGTCGGGATCGGCTGGTTCGTGGAGAATCGTGGCTTCCATCGGCATCCGCCACATGCTACCCGGCCGTCAGGCCAGGTGGGCCAAGGCCTGGTGGACACTACGGACGGCGCTGGCCCCCTCACCGACGGCCGCCGCCACGCGTTTCATGGAGTCGGTGCGGACGTCGCCGGCGGCGAAGACGCCGGGGATGCTCGTCTCGAACGGGAGCGCGGGGCGGCCGCGGCCGGTCCAGCGGCCGCCCAGCTGGACGTCGGTGGGGACGAAGCCGTTCTCGTCCAGGGCCACATCGGTCAGCCAGCCCGTCGCCGGCTCGGCCCCGATGAAGCAGAACAGGCCGAAGCAGCCGCAGGCGTCGCCGGCGCCCGAGGACCGCCCGGTCAGGGTGATCTCCTCGAGGCGGTGGCCGCCGGCCAGGGAGGTGACCTCGGTCGCGGTGCGCACGGTGATGCGCGGGTCGGCCAGGATCCGCTCGACGAGATAGTTCGACATGTCCTTGGTGAGGCTGTCACCGCGTACGGCCAAAGTGACCTGCCCGGCGTGCCGGGCCAGATAGATCGCCGCCTGGCCGGCGCTGTTGGCCCCGCCGACCACCGTGACCGGCAGTCCCGAGACCGCCTTGGCCTCCAGATCGGTGGCGGCGTAGTAGATGCCCGCGCCCACGAAGTCGGCCCAGCGGCCCAGCGGCAGGTTGCGATAGGCGGCGCCGGTGGCGATCAGGACCGTGCGGGTCGGTATCTCGGTGCCGTCGACCAGGGTGATCAGGTGGGAGCCGTCGGGGCGCTGGGCCAGGGAGGTGACACCGCAGGGGCTGCCGAGGTGGGCGCCGAACTTCAGCGCCTGCACCACGGCCCGAGCGGCGAGGGCCTCGCCGCTGAGCCCGAACGGGAAGCCCAGATAGTTCTCGATGCGGGAGCTGGCGGCGGCCTGCCCGCCGGTGGCCACGGCGTCGAGCAGCACCGTCTCCAGGCCCTCGGACGCGCCGTAGACGGCGGCGGCCAGTCCCGCCGGTCCGGCGCCGACGATCGTCAGATCGGCGATTCCTTCGGGTGTACGCCGGTAGGTGAGCCCCAGCGAATGACTCAGCGTCCCGGGGTTCACGTTGCGCAGCGTCAGCTTCGGCATGATCGCCGCCGGGAGGTCGCCGGGGGTGAGGCCGGCGCCGGCGGTCACCTCGCGGGCCTCGGCGGTGCCGGCCTGGAGCCAGCGGTACGGAAGGTCCTGCCGCACCAGGAAGGTCCGCAGCGCCAGCCCTTCGGCGGTGGCGTCGTCGGCGACCACGTCGAGGCCGCGGGCCGAGCGGGAGACGAGCAGCTGGCGCCGGGCCAGGAAGGCGCGCAGCAGGATGTCGCTGAGCTCGGTGTCCTGTGCCATCAGGCGGCGGAACGCGGCCGGGGAGACGCGGTGCACGACCCCGTCGGCGGTGACGTGGGCGGTCAGGATGCGGGTCTGGCCGGTCAGCAGGTTCAGCTCGCCGACGAACTGGCGCGGGCCGGCGTGCAGGATCGCGTCCGCGCTGTCGCTGTGCACGACGTCGGCCCCGCCCGACTCGATCAGGATGAGGTCGCCGTTGTCGTCCCCGGCGTCGAACAGCACGTCACCGGCCCGCACCGGCTGCGACCGGCCGTACGTGACGGCGCGGGCGAACTGCTCCTCGCCGAGCGCCACGAAAGCGGCGGCCGCGAGCTCCTCGAACTGCTCACCGAGCTCCGGGAAAGGCGTCACCATCGGCGAATGTTCGCAGAGTGGGGCCGTCCGCTCAAGGTCACGCCCGACACAGGGGACCCGGTGCCGATGCCCCTGGACGGCATCCGGTACTGTTCTCCTCAGCGCGGACGTAGCGCAGCTGGTAGCGCATCACCTTGCCAAGGTGAGGGTCGCGAGTTCGAATCTCGTCGTCCGCTCGTGTCAAAGGGGCCCTTCGGGGCCCCTTTCGCGCTTTTCCGACACCCTCCACCAGCGCCGATGCGACTAACGTCGGAGTGCATGGATCCAGTGGCGGGTCGTGGTGGTCCGGCGCGTGTGATCGTCTGGGCCGCGCACCTGGCCGCCCCGATGGTGGGCCTCTGGCTGCTGATCGCCCGGCCCGCCCTGGACGGGCGCTGGCACCACGACGCCGCCCACTTCTGGCTGGTGCTGGCCGTGGCCGCGGTCAGCCTCACGCTGGCCGTGCTGGTCAACGAGGCGGCCCGGCGCCGGGCCGACATCCGGCTCTTCCTGGTCGGCCTGTCGTTCCTGGTGGCCGCGGCCTTCCTGGCGCTGCACGCGCTGGCCACCCCGCACATGCTGCTCGACGGGCCCAACGAGTTGTTCGCGTCGGCGTCACCGGTCGGCCTGACCGCGGCCGCGGTGCTCGCGGCGGCGTCGGCCGTCGACCTGCCGTCCGGGCTGATGCGCTGGTCGGTGTGGTTGCGGGTGGGCGCGTTCGCGCTGGCCGGGGCGCTGGCCGTGGTCGCGCCGTCGACCGAGGCCCTGTCGCTGGTCGCGTTCGCGCTGTTCACGGCGGCGGCGGTCCGCTACTACGCGCTCTACCGGGAGCGCCGCGCGGTCATGCTGCTGTCGGTGATGACGGCGTTCGCGCTGCTGGCCGAGTCGGCGGTGGCGATGGCGGCCGGCCGCAACTGGCAGGCCTCCTGGTGGGAGTGGCATCTGCTGATGGCGGCCGGGTTCGGGTACGTCGCGTACAGCGCCTGGGTCCAATACCGCAACGAGGGCGCGGCGGCCGGGCTGTTCACCGCGGTCGGCACCGAGTTCACCGTCCGCAAGCTCAAGGCGGAGTACGGGGCGGCGCTCGAGGCGCTGGTCGAGGCCATGCGGGGCGGCCCGCGGACCTCGGCCATGGCCGTCGTGGCGCGGCGCTTCGAGCTGACCGAGGGGCAGACGGCGGTGCTGAGCCGGGCCGCCGACGCCCTCGCGAGCGAACGTGATCAGATCCATAAGCTGGACGCGCTGGTCGCCGTAGGCCGGGACGCGCGGGTGCTGATGTCCGATCTCGATCTGCTGGAGGGCGCGGTGCGCCGGATCGCGGCCGCCTTCGAGGGCTACGCGGTCCACATCGGGCTGGTCGAGGACAACCGGCTGGTCTTCCGGCCGTCGCTCGCTTGCGGTTCGGCCCGTTTCGATCCCGTACGCCCGGGGCAGGCGGCCCTGCGAAGCCGGGAGCCGCTCGTGGACGCGTACGGAAACCTGGTCCTGCCCTTGATCGTCAAAGGGCACCCGGCCGGCGTGCTGGTCGCGGGGCGCGGCGCCGAGGTGCCGGAACGGGACGCGGCGCTGCTGCGGTCGCTGGCCGCGCAGCTGTCGATCGCTCTCGAGAACGCGCGGCTCTACCGGCAGCTCGACGTGCTGTTCCGGCAGTACATGTCGCCGGACGTGGCGACCGCGCTGGTCGCCGACCCGTCGCAGGCGGCGCTCGGCGGGGCGGTGGTCGAGGTGACGTCGCTGTTCGCCGATCTGCGCGGCTTCACGACGTTCTCGGAGGAGTCGACGCCGGGACAGATCGTGACGATGCTCAACGAATACTTCGACGTGGCAACGAAGGCGGTGCTCGGGCAGTGCGGCACGGTCGTGCAGTTCCAGGGCGACGCGCTGATGGCGCTGTTCAACGCGCCGGCCCGGCAGCCCGACCACGCCCTGCGGGCGGCTCGGGCGGCGCTGAGGATGCAGTGCGCGGTCGACCGGATCGCGGCGGACCGGCCCGGCTGGCCACGATTCCGGGTGGGCGTCAACACCGGCGAGGCGCTGGTCGGCAACATCGGCGGCTCGGAGCTGCGCAACTTCAACGCGATGGGCGACGCGGTGAACGTGGCGGCCCGGCTCGAGACGCAGGCGGCGCCGGGCCAGGTGGTCATCGGCGGGGCGACGCTCGACCGGATCGGATCATCGGCGCTGGTGACCCCGCTCGGCGATCTGATGGTGAAGGGACGGCGCCGGCCGGTGCCGGCGTACGTCCTCAACGGTCTCCGGGAGGAGGACTCGTGGCACTCGTGACCGACCCGGGGGAGTTCCTGGGCGAGCTGGCCGTCAAAGAGGTCGAGCATCTGTTCGGCTGCGGGCGCCGGCGGCTCTGGCCGTGCGGAGCGACGCTGTTCAGCGAGGGCGACCAGTCGACGACGGTCGTGTTCGTGCTGTCCGGGCGGGCCAAGGTGTTCTCCCTGACCGCGCAGGGCGGGGAGGTGCTGCTGGCCATCCGCGGCCCGGGTGCGCTGCTGGGGGAGATGTCGGCCCTGGACGGGGCGCCCCGGTCGGCGTCGGTGGCGGCGCTGGAGCCCCTGGAGACGCTCGTGGTGCCGGTCAGCTCGTTCCTGAAGTTCCTCCAGGACCATCCGCCGGCGGCCATGCGGATCGTCCGGATGATCGTGGCCCGGCTGCGCGACTCCGACCGCAAGCGGGTGGAGTTCGGCACGTACGACACCCTGGGCCGGGTGGCCCTGCGGCTGGTGGAGCTGGCCGAGCGGTTCGGCGCCTCGGGCTCCGACGGCGTCCAGATCACCGTGCCGCTGAGCCAGGACGAGCTGGCCGCGTGGACCGGCTCGTCCCGGGAATCGGTGACGAAGGCCTTACGCACCTTGCGGCGCCACGGGGTCATCACCACGCAGCGCCGCTCGGTCTCGGTTATCGACTTGAATCTGTTGAGAGCTCGCGCTCGTTGATCACAGCTCGCAGCTGATCTTGACGTCCAGCAGGTCGGCCACGCACCGGTCGACGTTCACGCCGCCGTCGTTGCGGTCGTTGCCGCGCACGCCGTCGACGCTGTTGAGGGTGTCGTTGCCGGCCTGGCCGAACATCCGGTCGCCGCCGGCTCCGCCGACGAGGGTGTCGTTGCCCGCGCCGCCGAAGATGAAGTCGGCGCCGCCCAGACCGAACATGCGGTTGGCCGCGGCGCTGCCGACCAGGTTGTCGGAGCCACGCCCGCCGATGACGTTCTCGACGTCGGTCAGGTTGTTGTCGAACTCCGGCGCCGAACCGTCGTTGGCGATGTTGTTGAGAGTGACGTTGACGGGAAGCGCGCGAGCGGCGTAGTTGGTCGTGTCCACGCCCGGACCGCCACTGAAGACGTCCCGGCCGTCGCGCACGCTCAGCGCCACGGCGGTGTCGTTGCCGAGCCCGCCGAGCGAGGTGTCGTTGCCGGCCAGGCCGGTCATCACGTCGTTGCCGGCCAGACCGGAGATCCGGTTGGCGGCGCCGTTGCCGGTCAGCGAGTCGTTGCCCCGGCCGCCGACGATGTTCTCGACGTCGGTCAGGTTGTTGTCGAGCTCGCCGGGAGCGCCGTCGTTGGCGGCCCCGTTGAGGGTGACGACGACCCGCGCGACGCGGTTGCCGTAGTTGGTGGTGTCCACGCCGGCCCCGCCGCTGTACAGGTCACGCCCGTCGTTGACGGTCAGCGCGGCGGCGTTGTCATTGCCGGCCCGGCCGAACAGGTTGTCGGTGCCGAAGCCGCCGACCAGCGCGTCGGGACCCGTGCCGCCGAACAGGTTGTCGTTGCCGAGCCCGCCGTTCTGCAGCGAGGCGGTGCTGGTCAGGTTGTTGACGCGGTCGTTGAAGTTCCCGGTGTTGACGACCAGCCGGGCCACGCCGGCGGCGGAACACCGCACGGTCCGCACGCCCGACACCACACAACCGGCCCCCGCGGCCGGGGTGTCACCGAGATCGGTGATGAAGAAGTTGGCCCCCGCCCGGGTGATCGTGATGTTGTTGGCCCGGTTGTTGGCCGCGTTCACCTGGATGGTGTTGCCGACCTTGGCCGTACCCGTGGCGGCGTAGGCGGGCGCCGAGAGCACCAGGACGGGCACCGTCCCGAGCGCCGCCAACACCCCGGCGCGCAGAAGTACCCGTCGATTTCGGATCGCTCCGAGAGTCATGCTTGTTCCCCCCTGTTTCGTGTCGGCGGATGTTTCCGCCGCTCAGAACTTTCGCAGCTCACAGGGGCCGAATAGGAGGAAGAATTACGCGCCTGAACTGGTAAATATGCTCATTGAATTTGTCCGGAAGGCGATTGAGGGGCGCTTTCGGCGATCGTTTCTTGCCTTCGCTCGCTATCCTGCGCGGGCGAATATCTGAACTCGATCAGATCGTCGTCGATCGTCCACGTCATCAGAGGATCGAGCCGAGCCGCCCGGCCGAAGTCCGCCTCGGCGTCGAGGTGCCGGCCGCGGTCGCGTTTCACCAGACCACGCAGGACAAGGTATTCGGCGTCGTCGGCGTCCAGCCCGATGGCGTGGTCAAGATCGGCGAGCGCCGCGTCGTACTGCTTGAGCTGGCGCCGCAGCTCCCCGCGCTGCGCGAAGGCCCAGTCGCCGGCCGGATCGAGCTCGATCGCACGGTCGAAGTCGGCGAGGGCTTCGCCGTAACGCTTCATGTGGCGGTGTATCTCGCCGCGCTCGGCGAGGACCTGGGCCGGCGGAGGCTCCTGCTCCAAGCGGGACGCGAGACTGGCGAGCGCCTCGTCGAAGCGCTTCATCTCCCGCAAGGTCTGAGCGCGCTGACCGAACGCCCAGTCGTACTCCGGATCGAGTTCGATGGCGCGGGTGAAATCGGCGAGCGCCTCGTCGAAGCGTCTCATCAATCGATACGTCTCCCCGCGTTCGGCCACGGCCCAGGTGTACGAGGGCTCGAGCTCGATGGCGCGGTCGAGGTCGGCGACCGCCTCGTCGTAGTGCCTCGACGCGGCGTAGGCCTGACCGCGACTGCCGATGGCCCACGCGTATCCCGGGTCGAGTTCGATGGCACGAGTGAAGTCGGCGATGGCCTCGTCGTACCGCTTCAGCACGCGAAATTGCTCGCCGCGTTCGGCGAGGGCCCAGGCGTAGGCGGGGTCGAGCTCGATCGTGCGGGTGAAGTCGGCGATCGCGTCATCGTGCCGATCGGCTGCCTTGTACGTCTCGGCCCGCCGGTCGAGCGCCCACTGGAAGGCCGGCTCCATCTCGATCGCGCGGGTGAGGTCGGCGAGCGCCTCGTCGACGAGTTCCATGCTCCGGTACGTCTCGCCGCGTTCGGCGATCACCCAACTCGACGCCGGGTCGCCGGCGACGGCCTGGTCGAGGTCGGCGAGTGCCTCGTCGTATCTCCCGGCCAGGCGATAGGTGGCGCCGCGGTAGCCGAGCGCCCATGTGTAATCCGGACTGATCTCGATGGCGCGGTCGAAATCGGCGAGCGCTGCCTCGTAACGGCCCATCTGGGCGTGAACGAGGCCCCGGCCGGCGATGAGCCATGAGTTGGTGGGATCACTCGCGATGGCCAGGCCGAGATTGCTCAGTGCCTCCTCGTGGCGGCCCATCAACCGGAACACCTCACCGCGCTGGCCCGCTGTCGAGTCGCCGTCCGCACCCCTGGCCACCGCCTCCTCGAGGTCGGCCAGCGCCTCCTCGAACTCGCCGAGATACCCCCGAGCCGAGCCGCGCAACGCATAGGCTTTCGCCAGGCCGGGATCGTACCGGATCGCTTCGGTCGCGTCGTGGACAGCCTCAGCCGGCCGGTCGGCCCAATAACGGATCCGTGCCCTTTCCGCGAAGGCGGACGCCATGCCAGACTGGCCCAGCGCGTCGCAGCTCAGCAAGACCGTCAGGAACTGGGCGCAGTCGTCCGCGTCGGTGTCGGCCGCTTCGAGCAGCGCGGTGCCGGCGGCCCGAAGGGCCGGCCATTCGGCATCCCGGCCCGCATCGGCGAGCGCCTCCGCGTAGCGGCGTGCGACCGATATCCCGGCGACGGCGGCGTTCACCCCGTCGGCCAGCGCGGATTCCAAAGAGGCCGACTGGGCGCACAGCTCGTGGTAGGTGAGCTCAGCGTGGCATTCCTGCCAGGCGCTGCTCAGCCATTCGGGCTCGCTGTCCACCCGCGTGCGCCGGTCGCGGTAGACGTCGGCCAGGCGGACGTGGGCCTCGCGCCAACGCTGCGGGGAGCGCTGGCGCTGCCAGCGGATCATCGGGTGGCGTACGACGTCGTGATAGCGGTAGCGGTCGGTGTGCAGGCGGACGAAGGCCTGGTCGGCCAGCCAGTCGAAGAGGCCCGGCACGCCGGCGTCGTCCATGGCCGCCGCGAGCAGGTCGTCGTCGATCAGGCGGGGCAGCGCGCCGGCCAGGGCGGCGCCGCGCCGGGCCGGGTCGGTCTCCCACTTGAGGAAGCGCTCCACCGCGGTGCCGGTGGGGTCGCCGACGTCGGCCGAGCTCGCCGGGCGCCCCTTGGCGAGCATGTCGGTCAGCAGGGGAAGGCCGCCGGAGAGCGCGAGGATGGTTTCGATCGTGTGCGGATCGGTGATGCCCTGCGCCCCCAGCAACTGGCGGGCCTCGGCGTCGGTGAACGGGTTGAGGGGCACCGCAGCGACCAGGTCGAGCAGCTCCGACCAGGCATTGGCGTCGAGGGGATGCCGTCCGGCTATCACGAGCGTGACGGTGCTGGGTAGGTCGCCGTGCGCTCCCAGCATGACGTCCAGCAACCAGTCCTCGAGGAAGACGCCGGTCTGCTCGAAAGTGTCGAAGAAGAGGACGACCCGCCGCTGGATGGCGATGCGGCCGAGAGCCTCCATGAAGGTGGGGCTCAGCTCCTGCGCGGGGGACAGGAGGAGCTTGGCCTCTCGGAAGTCGCGGATCTTGCCGACGACGTACTGGCGGGCGCGGTCCACGGCGTCGGCGGCGCTCTCGCCGTCGACCAGGTCGACGATGGGTGCGGCACCGGGGAGAGCCTTCGAGGCGTGCAGACCGGCCTTGACACCGGTGCGGACGACCTGGCTCCACAGTTCCCGCGGGGCCTGGGGGTCGCTTTCCAGGCGTTCGCGGCTCTTGAGGAAGTCCGCGTACTTGGCGCGAAAGTCCTTCGTCTCGGTGGGGGACGAGAGCTGGTCCATGATGGCGGACATCGCCTCAGGAGTGTCGAAAACGTGTTCGTCGACCAACGCCACGACGGCGCCCAGATCGCGAGCCATCTGGCGCCAGCGCTCGATCAGAGTGGACTTGCCGACGCCGCCCTCGCCATGGACGTTGAAAACGAAGTATTTGCCGGGGTCGGTCTCCGGGAGCTCCAAGTTCGTGCGGAAGTGGGCGAGCTGAGCGCCGCGGCCCACAAAGGCAGCGCCGCGGCGACGGCGGCGGATCGACTGGATCGACTCCGGCACGACGTCATTCTGTCAAGGGAACCCCACTCAAAGTAAGGGACAGAATGAGCTCGTCGTGGATCTCGATGCCGTAGTCGCCGGTCAGGGAGATGGACGGCTTGAGGCGGCGCGCCTCGTCGGCGGCGCCGGGGGAGACGCCGGTGATGCGCAGGCCCCGGCGCTGGTAGAAGCGCAACGCGTCCAGGTTGTCGTTCGTGGTGATCAGCCAGACGCGTGTGGCGTGATGGTCGCGGGCCAGCTCGACCACGGCGTCCAGCAGGGCGGTGCCCACTCCCTGGTGACGGGTGAGAGCGTCGAAGGTGACGATCTCCAGGCCGTCGGGGCCGAGGCGGTAGGTGAGCAGGCCGGCCGGTTCGCCGTCACGCCACGCGATCAGGGCGGGCAGGGCCGACGCGTCGTAGCGGACGCCGTGCGCCACCACGATCGGTGTGCCCCAGGAACGGGTGAGCAGGCCGGTGACGAGGTCGCGGTCGTCCGGGCCGGCCGGTCGCACGGTGACGGTCATACGCACCATGGTTCCAGCTCGTTTACCTGTCAGGGAATTGGTTCGGCTCGGCCGGGGCGGCAGTCTCGGCGACATGACGACATTTCCGATCCACACAGTCGAGACGGCGCCCGAAGGGTCGCGGGCGGCCCTGGAGACGCTGAAGGGGGCGCTCGGCCTCGTTCCGAACCTGGCGGCCACCATGGCCGGATCGCCCTCGCTGATCTCCGCGTTCGTCGTGGCGTTCGGGCAGTTCGCCGGCACCGGTTTCACCGGGGTGGAACGGCAGGTTCTGCTGCTGACCAACGCTGTCACCAACCGCTGCGCCTGGGCGGTCGCCTTCCACTCCACGGCGGCGCTGGCCGAGGGCGCTTCTCCAACAGCGATTGCGGCCGTACGCCGCGGCGAGCTCCCGGACGATCCACGACTGGCCGCCCTCTCGGCGACGACACGGGCGCTGATCGACAAGCGCGGGCACCTCGACGAGGCCGACGTCAAAACCTTCACGGCCGGCGGCTTCGACCAGGGGCGCCTGCTCGACGTGGTCACCGGCCTGGCCGTGTCCACGATGGCCAACTACACCGGCAACATCGCCGACCCACCGCTGGACTCGCCGTTCCAGGCGCAGGCCTGGAACGGCGGATACTGACCGGATGAGCGGTGACATCGGCGCCCTCGTCCAACGGTGGCGCAAGGCCCGGCGGCTGAGTCAACTGGGGCTCGCCGCCGAGGCCGCCGTCTCCATCCGGCACCTGTGCTTCATCGAGACCGGCCGGTCCCGGCCCAGCCGCACCATGGTGCTGCGGCTGGCCGAGGTCCTCGACGTGCCCCTGCGCGAACGGAACACCCTGCTGCTCGCGGCCGGCTTCGCCCCGGAATATCGGGAGTCCGTCCTCGACGCGCCCACGCTGACCGCCGTGCGAGGCGCGATCGACGCGATACTGGCGCAGCAGGAACCCCATCCGGCCGTGGTTCTGGACCGCGACTGGGCCGTCCGGAACACCAACCGGGCCGCCGAGCGCTTCTTCGGATTGCTCCTGGCCGGGCACGAGCCGATCCCCGGCCCGCCCAACGTGCTGCGCCTGATGTTCCACCCCGACGGGGTGCGGCGCCACGTCACCAACTGGCCCGAGGTGGCCCGGGCGCTGATACGGCGCGTGCGCCGGGAGGCCGTCGGCGGCGCGGCCGACGAGCGCGCCCAGCGGATCCTGACCGAGGTGCTCGCCTATCCCGGCGTCCCCGACTCGCTCACGGACACCGACCCGCTGGTTCCGCTGCTGCCCGTCGTGCCCGTCCGTTTCGCCCGCGACAGCCGCCGGTGGAGCTACTTCTCCACCGTGACCACACTCGGCACGCCGCAGGACGTGACCGCCCAGGAGCTCCGCGTCGAGTGCTTCTTCCCCGCCGGGGACTGACGGGCCGGCGACACGGGCCGCAAGCCCAGGGAGTTCCCCGGCGCGGGCCGCGGGCCCGTCCCCCGACCGTGTGATGAGCGCTCGACTGTCGACGCGCTGTCACGTCCACGGCGGAGGGGTCGGCGGATGTCATCGGATCTCGTCCGGAACGGACCGCCACCGGCGCTCATGCCGGTCGTAGTGCAGCGGGCCCTCCCGGTAATCGGCGAGCCGCAGCTCCACCAGCTCGCGATACGCCTCTGCGGGCAGGTCCGCCGACAGCACGATCCGCAGGCCGGTCTCCTCGTCCTGCAGCACCATCGGGCGCCCGGCCCCGGCCGGATCGCCCGGTGGGCGGCCGAGGACCCGGCCGATCGCCCGCCGCAGGCCGGCGTAGGCGTCCCGGGCGGCTGTCTCCCCGGCCGTGGTCAGGAACGCCTGCAACGGCAGGGCCAGCAGCACCAGCCAGCCGAGCTGCTCGCCGGCGCGCCGGGGCGACAGCACCTTCGCCCGCGCGGCCACGCCGCAGGCGGCCAGCGCGTCCGACAGCAGATCGGCGTCGGCCGCCGGCACGCCCGGATCGACCAGCAGGTCGGCCGGCAGTTCCCGTTCCCCTCGCATCGCGATCACCTCACTGAAGGAGAAATCCGATGACCATGTCCCGTCCATTATCGGCGCTCGCGGCGTCCGCGGTTCTGCTCGCCACGGCCGTGCCCGCGGCCGGCGCGCCCTCCCCGCCCGGCCCGGGCGGCCCGCTGCCGCCGGTGACACCGCAACTGCGGGCTATCGAGCTGGTGCAGCCGGCCACCGTCATGGTCCGCTCCGACTGGGACCTCGACGTGCATCTTTTCGACTGGACGGTCCCGGTGTCGTACACCGGAGCCTGCTCCGGGTTCATCGTCAACAGCACCGGATACGTGGTGACCGCGGGCCACTGCACGAGCCCGGAGGATGCCCGGGACTATGCCATCGAGAGCGCCGTCGACGTGCTGATCGAGCAGGACGAGCTCGCCGCCTCGTTGCGGGACCTGGCGATCGAGAGGGCGGCGAACGGCAGCGCCCGGATCACGGAGCACGACTCCTCGGCCGAGCCGGTGCCCGAGGTGCAGGTTCAGGTGGGCGGCGGCATCGCCACCTGGCCGGCGGAGCGGGACCCGAAGGGCGGCGCCGACGCGCGGGTGCTCGAGTCGCTTCCGTTCGCCAAGGGCGACGTCGCACTGCTCAAGCTGGAGCCGTCCACCCTGCCGGTGGCCCAGCTGGCCGCGGACCAGCAGGTCCAGCCCGGCCAGGAGGTGCTGGTCATCGGCTATCCGTTCTCCATGGCCAGGGGTGAGAAGATTTCGCTCTCCAGCCGTAGCGGCGAGATCAGCAGCATCGACTCCCGGGGCATACAGGGACCGGGCAACCGTTTCTACGAGGTCAGCGCGAAGGTGACCCAGGGGCAGAGCGGCGGCCCGGCGACGAACCTGGACGGACAGGTCGTCGGCACGGCGAGCTTCGAGGTCGTGGGTGAGTCCAACTTCATCGTGGCCGCCGACGTGATCCGCGACCTGCTCGCGAAGCATCAGGTCCGCGGTGAACTCGGTCCGCTCGACGTCACGTACCGGCAGGGGCTGGACGACTTCTACCGCGGCTACTACACCGACGCGATCGCCAAGTTCGACCAGGTGCTCGCGATGATGCCGGCGCACTCGCTGGCGTCGCAGAAGCGCAAGCAGGCGATCGACTACCGGCAGCGCAACGGCGATCAGCCGAAGCCCGCGGCCGCCGCCGCGGAGCCGCCCGGCCGATCCCGCATGTTGATCATCGGAGGCGCCGCCGCGGCGCTGCTGGCCGCCGCCGTGGTCGCGACGCTGCTCCTGCTGCGGCGCCGCCGGGCCGGCCGGCACCGCGGCCCGCAGATCTACCGCGGCGCCCTGCCGGCGGACACGGCGGTCATCGGGCGCGTGGTGATCCCGGACCGGGGACGGTGCCCGCGCTGCGGCAGCCCGCACGGGCCGGAAGCTCTTTTCTGCTCCTCCTGCGGTGCCGGCCTCACCGGCGCCGAGCCCGCCGACCCGGCCACCGGCGGCGTCACGCCGGCGCCCTTCCACTGACGGACGACGGTCATGACTGAACCGAGCATCGAACTGGAAGTGGACGTCGACGCCATCGCCGGCGGCTTCCGGATCCTGGGACGTTCCGGTGTCGGCGGCGAGTGTGCCGTCGACATCGGGTGGGACCCGCAGGACCGCGCCCTGGAACGCCGGCTGGGCCGGCTGCACGTGGCGCTGCTGTCGTCGGCCGCCTCGACCCGCCGGGTCGCGGCCCGGGACGAGAAGGCGGCGCAGGAGCTGGGCACGGCGCTGTTCGACCTGCTGTTCACCGGCGACGTGCGGACACTGTTCGACACCACCCGCCAGCAGGCGGCGCTGCGCGGCAGCCGGGTCCGGCTGGTGCTCCGCCTGCGGCCGCCGGAGCTGGCCGCGCTGCCCTGGGAGTTCCTGTACGACCAGCGCCGCGACGACTACCTCGGGCTGAGCATGCCGCTGGTGCGGTATCCCGAGATCATGGACCCGGTGCGGCCGTTGCGGGTCGAGCCGCCGTTGCGGGTGGTCGCGCTCAGCGCCCGCCCGCGCACCCTCGACGAGATCGACGCCGCGGCGGAACGGGCCAACCTGGAGGCGGCGATCAGCGGGCTGGGCCGCCGCGGCCGGGTCACGCTGGACTGGGCGACCGGGGAGACCTGGCGCGACCTGCTGAACGCGCTCGGACGGCGGCAGTGGCACGTTCTGCACCTGGTCGGGCACGGTGCGTACGACGAGGGACACGGCGAGGGCGTGTTCTTCCTGGCCACCGAGAGCGGCGCCAGCTATCCGCTGCGGGCCAGCCGGCTCGCGCAGATCGCCGCGCTGCACCCGTCGCTGGGCCTGATCGTGCTCAACTCGTGCGAGTCGGCCACGGGCAGCTCGGACGACCCGTTCTCCAGCACCGCCACGACCCTGATCCGGCGCGGTGTGCCCGCGGTGCTGGCGATGCAGTTCGACATCTCCGACCGCGCGGCGGTCGAGTTCACGCGGTCCTTCTACGCCGGGGTCGCGTCCGGTCTGCCGCTCGACGTGGCCGTGCGCAACGCCCGGCTGGAGCTGAGCCTGGCCTTCCCGGACACCCTGGAGTGGGGCACGCCGGTGCTCTTCCTGCGGCAGCGGGACGGGCAGGTGTTCGAGGTCCCGGCCAGTGCCGAGGCGCCGGCCCGGCCCGGACCGTCACCCGCGCCCGCGCGGCCGGCCCCGTCACCCGCGCCGCCGCGGCGGGCACCGGCGCCGGCACCCCCGTCCGCGCCCACGCCCGCCCGCCGTAAGCCCGCTCGCCGCTGGTGGGCGCTCGCCTGCGGCGGTCTCGCGGTGGCGGTGGCCGGCGTCGCGTTCGCCCTTCCCTCCGGGCCCGGCGGCACCGGCCGGTCGGTGGCGGTGCCGGCCAACGTCACCTGGACGGAGACCGGTGTCGTGCTCCAGCCCGGCCAGCGCTTCCGGATCACCGCCTCCGGCCGGATCAGCCCGCGGCCCGGCATCGGCGCGGGGCCGGAGGGGCTGGCCGGCGAGGCGTACCCCGGTCTGCGGTTGTTGTCCTCGTCGAACTACGGCGCGCTGATCGGCCGGATCGGTGCCGCGGCGCCCTTCGAGATCGGCGCCGGCGCCGAGCTGCGTGCCCCCGGCGGGGGCGAGCTCTACCTCGGCGCGAACGACCTCGACGCCCGGGACAGCACGGGCGAGTTCACCACGGAGGTCAGGGCGGACTGATGGGCGGCATGCGTGTCGAGATCCTGGGCGAAGTGCGCGTCCGTGACGACGCGGGATCGGCCTCGGCCGTGCGCGGCAAGCCGGGTGAGCTGCTGCGCCTGCTCGCCGCCGGGCAGGGCCGGCCGGTCGGCGTCGACACGATCATCGACGTGTTGTGGGGCGAGAGGCCGCCGCGGTCCGTGACGGCGAACCTTCAGACGTACGCGTCACGGGTCCGCGCCGTACTGACGCGGGCCACCCGTCATGGCGAGGAGCTTCTGCGGTACGCCGGCGGGACGTACCGCCTCGCCGTCGGCGCGGACGAGTGCGACCTGACCCGCTTCGCGGACCTCGCGGCACACGGCCGGGCGTTGCGGGCCGGGCGGGAACGGCCGGCCGATCCGGAGCGGGCGGTGCGGGTGCTGCGGGCCGCCATGGAACTCTGGCTGGGCCCGCCCCTCACGGCGGCGATGCGGGACCGGTCGGTCGTGGCCGAGGGGATCGCCTGCCGGTTCGAGGAGATCCGGCTCCGCGCCTACGCCGATCTGGTCGGCGCGGCCTGCGCGGCCGGGGAACCGGAGAGCGTCGTGGCCGACCTTCGCCAGCTCGTCGTCGAGCATCCGCGCCGGGAGGGAGTGCACGGGCTGCTGCTGCGGGCACTGTACGAGGCGGGCGAGCCAGCGGACGCCCTGCACGCCTACCACCGGCTGCGGCACACGCTCGGCGCCGAGCTCGGTGTCGAGCCCGGCGCCGAGGTGCGCCGCCTGTACGAGGCCATCCTGCGCGGCGAGCCGGTTCGTTCGGCCTGAGAGATCCCGGGTCAGACGGTGGTCGGGACGAAGACGCCCGGCGCGAACCAGCTCATGCTCACGTAGATGCCGTTGCCGTGGTCCAGGGAGCGGAGCCCGTCGTGCAGGGCCGCGACGAACGGCGCCAGCATCTTGATCCACGGCGCGGCCGGGCTCGGAATGTTGCCTCCGATCACCGCCACCGTCGTGTTCACCATGTCGGCCGAGTCGAGGATCGTGACCAGATCCTCATGGCTGAACTGCACGTGGAACCCCCACCAGTAGGCGCGGACCACGGTGCCGCCGCGGGCCTGCGCCGACAGGCCGCGGTCGCCGGCCGCGACGTCCGGGGCCACGCCGAAGAACGCGGTGGCGGACGCGGTCGAGTTGGCCAGCGCGGCCGTGCTCAGGAAGGCCGGGTCGGCGACGGCGCCGCCGACCCGCGTCTCCAGCTCCTTGGCGACCGACTCCCAGTTGCCCATGAGGTCGATCTCCGCCGCGGCCGCCCGGCGTTCCGGCCGGGCGATGACGCGGCCACCGTCGGTGGCCGGGAACAGCATCCGTTCGGTGCCCCCAGGCTCGTCCGCGGCCAGCCAGGCGTGCACGGGGAACACCCATTGCGTGATCGGCGGCGTCTGCTTGGTCACCACGATCTGGTCGACGAACCAGCCGGGCCGGCTACCACTGTTGTCGTGCTGCAGCCGGGCGGCCCGCAGGTTGCCGATGTCCTCGAGCTCGGGGTAGAACCGGTCGATCGCGCCGGCCTCGAAGTTGTCGTTCTCGTCGCCGAGCTGGACCTGGTGTGCGATACCCCGCTCCCCGTACAGGGTCAGGAAAACATCCGCGTCCGTTCCGGCGCCACTCTCGGTGCCGGTACGCACCACGATCTCGTAGCTGGTCATGTCGTGTCTCCTCGCTCGCCGGAACTTCCGGCGGTCGAGAATCAGCGTTCGGGGAAGCGCCACATCCGGGCCACATGGCCGCCACACGAGACGGCCCGGCGGTGGGTGGCCGCGGCGACGCCGGGCACGAGGCGGACCAGGCCGCCGGCGCCGGCGGGTCGACGTCGCTCCATGGGAGCAGCCGGAATTCCGTCAGAGCGATGAGGCCGAGGCGATCGCTTCCAGGCGGGCCCGGCACTCGGCGACGAAGTCAGGGTAGGTGTCCCAGTAGTACGGGATGCCGCTGGCGCCGATGAAAACGGCCCAGGCCCGCGCTCGCCGCCACGTCGCGTCGTCCAGATCGGCGGCGTTCCAGTAGGCCTCGCGGGCGGACGGCGGCAGGTCCCAGACCGGGGCGTGTTCGGCGTCCGGGAAGCCGATCGTCAGCCCGCCGAAGTCGATGACCGCCGACAGGCGCCCGTTCTGTACGAGAAGGTTCGAGGGTTTGAGGTCGGTGTGCAGCCAGACCTCGGACGAACTGGCCCGGGGAAGGGGCAGCGCGGCCGACCACAACTCTTCCAGCAGGTCGACGTCGACGGTGTCGCCGATCAGCGGGCGGCAGGCGGCGAGGGCCTTGCGGGCGTCCTCGTCGCACGGGGCCAGCTCGCCGCCCCGGTACCACCGCGGGACCGTGGCGCCTCCGGGATCGATGCTCTGCAGAGCCGCCACGAATCCGAACAGGTCACGGCCCAGAGCCGGCCCATCGGTGTCGCCGGACGGCGGGGAGCCGTCGATCCAGCGCAGCACGGACCACGCGGCCGGATAGGCGGCGGAGGGCCGGCCCGCGAACAAGGGCGCCGGGATGGGCAGCGGCAGCAGCGGGGCCAGCCGCGGCAGCCACTGTTGCTCGGTCAGCAGGGGCGCGGCCCGGGAGACGCTGCGCGGCAGGCGCACCAGGAGCTCGTCACCCAGGCGGTACATCGTGTTCTCGGTGCCGCCGCCGGCGGGGGACAGCGGCAGGGAAGCCCACCGCGGACACTGTTCCCGCAGGAGCGTACGGACGATCTCCGCGTCGATCACGATCTCGTCCGCGTGCAGTGGCATCCGAAGATCTTCTCCGCCGGCGGGGGAGGACGGCTACCTAATTTTCCGTCTCGTCGGTGATCGCCCGGTCCAGGATCTCCAGGCCGAGATCGAGCTCGCCCGTCGTCGCGGTCAGCGCGGGCGCGATCCGGAACACGCCGCCCATGCCGGGCAGCTGCACCACGTTCATGTGCAGGCCCAGCTCGAGGCAGCGCCGCGTCACGGCCTGGCCCAGCTCGTCCGCCGGCTTCTTCGTCTCCCGGTCGGCGACCAGTTCGAGGCCGGCGAGCAGGCCGCGCCCGCGCACGTCGCCGATGACCTCGTGGCGTTCCTTCAATTCGTTCAAACCCTTGCTGAGGTACGTCCCCAGCTCCGCCGCCCGGCGATCGAGAGCCTCACTCCTCAGCACGTCCAGGACCGTGGTGCCCACGGCGGCGACGAGCGGATCCGAGACGTGCGTGGTGAAGAACAGGAACCCGCGCTCGTGGGCGGTCCCCTCGATCTCGTCGGTGGTCACGACGGCGGCCAGCGGCAGGCCGGCGCCGAGCGTCTTGGACAGGGTCAGGATGTCCGGGACGACGCCGTCGCGCTCGAACGCGTACCAGTCGCCGGTGCGGCACAGCCCGGTCTGCGCCTCGTCCAGGATGAGCAGGCCGCCCCGCTCGTGGACCTTGTCGCGCAGCGCGGCCAGATAGCCCGGCGGCAGGTCGATGACGCCGCCGGAGCTCAGGATCGGCTCGACGATGCAGGCGGCCAGGCTGCCCACCGACTGCGCGTCGAACATCTCGAAGGAGAACTCCAGCTGCCGGCGCCAGTCCAGCTCGCCGTCCGGTGTCGTGAAGTCGGGGCGGTACGCGTTGGGCGTGGGGATGGCGAAGTTGCCGGGCGCGGCCGGGCCGTACCCCTTGCGGCCCGAACTGTAGGTGGCGGCGGCGGCCGCGTGGGTCATGCCGTGCCAGGACCGGGCGAACGAGATGATCTCGTGGCGGCCGGTGACCAGCTTGGCCATCCGGATCGCGGCCTCGTTCGACTCGGCCCCGGTGGTCAGCAGCAGCACCTTGCGCAGCGGATCGGGCAGCGTGGCGGCCAGCTCGCGGGCCAGGTCGACCACCGGGCGGCTGAGCATGCCGCTGAACAGGTGGTCGAGCGTGGCCGCCTGACGCTGGACGGTGGCGACCACGGCCGGGTGGGAATGGCCGAGGATGGCGCTCATCTGCCCCGAGGTGAAATCGAGCAGCCGCCGGCCCTCGGCGGTGTACACGAAGCTGCCTTCGGCCCGCTCGATGATCTCCGGCACGAACCGTCCCGCGCCGTTGTAGCGGATCAGATGCCGCTCGGCGTCTCCCCAGAAGTCGTCCATGTCCCCGACGCTGCCATCCCGCGGTGGCCGCGTCCATTTCACATTTTCGCCGTCGCTGTTAAGCACAGCCGTACAGTGACCGGTTGTGACGCTCAACCCCTGGAGGCTGCGCCTCCTGACCGAGCTTTCGGTGTACGGCACGGTGCGCGCCGTGGCGCAGCGAGGCAACCTGAGTCCGTCCGCGGTCTCGCAGCAGCTGGCGACCCTGGAACGGGAGACCGGCACCGCCCTCATCGAGCGCACCGGCCGGCGGGTGCGGCTCACCGCGGCCGGGGTGCTGCTGGCCGGCCGGGCCCGGGAGATCCTGGCCCTGATGGACGGGGCCGAGGCCGAGTTGCGCGGCCTGGCCGACGAGCCGGCCGGCACGGTGACGCTGGCCGCGTTCCAGAGCGCGGTCCACGCCCTGGCCTCCCCGGCCGTCGAGCTGCTGGCCGCGCGCCACCCCGACGTGACGGTGGTGCTGCTCGAGCTGGAACCGCACGAGAGCATGCCCGCCCTGCGCCGGGGCGACGCCGACGTCATCATCACGACCACCGACTTCGTCGGCCATTCCCTGGACCCGGCCATCGACCTGGTCCCGATCGGCGCCGACGAGGTGGTGCTGGTGCTGCCCGCGTCGCACCCGCTGGCCGCACACGACGCGGTCCCGCTGACCGCGTGCGCCGACCAGCGCTGGACGTTCGACGTGTCCGGCTCCTACATGTCCGAACTGGCCACCCGCCTGTGCCGCGAGGCCGGCTTCGAGCCCACGGTGATCTGCCGCTTCAACAACTACATGCTGGCGCTGCACCACGTGGAGAACGGCGGCTCGATCGCCCTGCTGCCCCGCCTGGCGATCGACCCCCGCTACCGGGTGGCCACCCGGCCGCTGTCCCCGCCGGTCACCCGCCGGATCACGGCCGCGGTCCGCCGCCCGGCCGCCCCGCGCCCCGAGATCACGGCGGTCCTGACGGCACTGCGCACCACCCGGGCCTGATCTCAGCCGCCGGCCGCGAAGATCCGCGCGAAGATCTCGTCGATGACGTCGCTCTTGGCCATCGTGTAGTCCCGGCGGCCCGCACCGGTCTCGCGGGCCAGACGGCGCTTGGTCGAGGCGTAGAGATCCCGGTCCTCGGGATGGGTGCGCAGCCAGTCGCGGAAGAGCCGGTGCCGGACCGTCTCGGGCGCCCCGGGCGGCCACACGTGCAGGTGCAGATCTTCGCCGGTGTCGACGAACATGCGGTGCCCGTGCCACCACGGCTCGCGGAGGATGAGCCAGTAGCCGGCTGCCTCGAGCGCGGGCACGTACCGGGACTCGTCGGCGGTGTCGGCGATGGTGAGATCGATGTCCACGATCGGCTTGGCCGCGAGGCCCGGAACCGACGTGGACCCGACGTGCTCGACAGCGAGGATCGCGTCACCCAGCACCTCGTGGAGCGCCGACCGGGCCGCGGCGTACCGGCCGGCCCAGGCCGGGTCGTAGTCGGCGATGACAACGGTCCGCCAGCCGTTCGGTGGCTCGCGAACCAGGGCGGTCGCGTTCTGTTCGGGGGTGCCGTCGAAGCGCTGCCTGACGTCCTGCGGATACTCGGCCAACTCAACCTCCCGTGACGATCAAAGTCGGCCAGCATACGACATGCGTCGATGGGGTTTGAGGTTCAGTCCGGGGTCATGTCGTACTCGTCGACGTCCAGGACCGCTCCCGTAGCCTGAGAAAGTTCAGAACCTCACGGTCGAGATGCCAGCCGAACATGTTTGCGGCCTTACCGGCGGCGCTGCTGCGATCGCGCTGCTCGGCCTCCTGCTCGTTGAAGTAGCGCACAACTTCCAGGACGGCGCCAGATTCTTCGTCCTCGGTATGTAAGCCGCTGGCCGGTGCGGCGGCTGCCGCGGACGGTGCCCGGTCATGGAACTGTGCCGATGCCTTCACGCGCTCTTCCGCCCGATCGAGGTGGGATCCGAACTTCGCCGGTTTTACGTTCGGGAACCGCTCTCGCCCCTCTGGGGCCCAGGCCGATGGTCAGTCACGCAGGCGGATGGCGAGTTCGATCTGCCACCTGGTCTTCATGCGCTCGGTGCGGGGATCGGTCAGGTAGGCCTCGTAGCGGCACGCGAACCGGTCGCCGGCCGGATCCTCCTCGCAGTCGAAGGACTCAGGGCCGGCGTGGACCCAGTCGATCAGCGCGCCGTTGGCGCGGCGGCCGTGGCCGACGTACGTCATGGTGGCGTAGCGGCCGGCGGGCAGCACGCCGGCGGTGATCCGCGGGGAGGCCGGGTCGACCGGGGTGGGAGTGACCACGCCGACCTCGACCTGCATGTCGCCGTTCATGTCGATGACGTGCAGGCGGAAGAAGGTGACGCTGTGGCCGGCGTCGTGGGCGTCCAGCCAGGCGTACAACTCCCGCATCAATTCGTCGCGGACCGCGAACATGCCCCGGAACGGGGTGGTGACACGGATGCCGACGGTGTGGCGCTCGGGCCGGTCGGTGATCGCCGGGCCGGACAGGATATCCATGCCGGTGATTAAAGCTTGTCGCACTCGTTCCGGGCGTCCTGCACGCGGATCGACAGCAGGTCGAACTGGAATGTCAGCGAGGCCTGGTGGGCGTTCTGCCCGGCCTGGGCCAGGGCCTGATAGCGGCTGTCGTCCTTGGCGGCCGAGGCGGCCAGGGCGTAGGCGGCGGCCAGGCGGTTGGTGTTGGCCAGGTCGAAGGTGTCCCGGGTCCAGGTGTCCGGCAGGCGGTCGAGGATGGCGCAGGAAGCCTGGACGTCGGCGTCCGCGTTCGACTCGTCCCCGCCGAACGATGAGCTGGCGGCCCAGACGACGCCGACCGCGAGGGCGCCCACGACCAGGCCGGCGATGCCGGTCAGCAGCAGCGGCAGGGAGCCGGTGCGGCGGCGCGGCGCCTCCTGCTCGTACAGCGGGAGCGGATCGATCGTCGCGGTGCCGCCCGCCGGGGAGTCGGTGAACAGGCCGGGGGAATACGAGGCCGGCGCGCTCGCGCCGTCGGGAGCCGCCCATGGGGAGGGAGGCTCCGGCTGCGGGGCGTTCGCCGGTGGCGTGGCCTCCGGTTGCTGCGGCGTCGTCATGGGAGAAAAGTCTTTCATGAGTGGCGGATCAGGTGGTGGCCGGTGCGCCGGCCAGATCGACCACCGCCTGGCGCAGGGCTTCGCCGCGGGCGTAGACCGAAGCGCCGGGCCCGGGCGTGGGGCGGCCGTCGATGCCGCTGTACGTGCCACCGGCCTCCCGGACGATCAGGGAGGTGGCGGCGAAGTCCCAGATCTGGCCGCCGGTCTGCACCGCCACGTCGAGGTCGCCCCGGGCGATCATCAGGGCGGGGTGGACGGGCCAGGGGATGGCCGGTGTCAGCGCCTTGATGGGGGCCACCAGTTCCTTGGCCCAGTCCTCGGGCACGACCGCGAAACGGCTCCCGGTCAGGGTCTCGGCGCCGCCGGGGCTGACGTGGACCCGGGTCTCGGCGACCACGCGGCCGCCGACCACCCGGCCCTCGAAGGCGCCGGCGCCGCGGGCGGCCCACCAGAGGCTGCCCTGGGCGGGATGGGCGGCGACGGCGGTGGTGATCTCGCCGTCCTCCTCGAGGGCGATGAGGATGAGCCAGCGGGTGTCGCCGGCCACGAACAGGGCCGTGCCGTCGATCGGGTCGATGATCCAGCGACGGCCGCCGTCGCCGGTCTGGCCCTCCTCCTCACCCAGGACGGCGTCCCCGGGCCGGGCCTCACCGAGCACCTCCCGGATGGCGGCCTCGACGGCCCGGTCGGCCGCGGTGACCACCGAGCCGTCGGCCTTGAGCTCCCGCGGAAGATCGGCCAGCGCGGCGAAATGTGGCAGGGCCACCGTCGCGCCGGTCAGGGCGGCGCGCTGGGCCAGCTGAAGATCCGTCTCCACGTTCTCATCCTGCACGGGCCGAACGTGGCGTGACCCCGACTCGCCGACATGTCACCCAGGGTTCAGCTGGCGGGGGCGTGCAGGGTCAGGGTGGTCCAGGCGCCCACGTGGACGCGGTCGCCGTCCTTCAGGGCCCGCGAGTCACCGGCGGTCAGGGGCGTCTGCTCGTCGTTGATGTACGTGCCGTTGGTGGAGCCCAGGTCGGAGACGAGCCAGACGCCGTCGACGCTCAGGGTCAGCAGGGCGTGGCTGTGGGAGACGCCGGGGTCGTCGTCGGAGAGGTCCACCTCGGGGTGGGTGCCCTTGGAGGAGCTCTTGCGCCCGATGCGGATCTGCGGCGGTGGCAGGGTGATCAGTCGTGACGTCGGCGTCGCGGGGAACTCGATGCCGTCGATGGCGTTCTCTTCGAAGTACTTGCGGTCGGCCTCGATCGTCGCCGTCCAGCCCTGTGCCGGTGCGGCCTCGGCCGCCGGCTCGGTCAGGGCGGGCACGCGGCCGGTCGAATGGTCGTAACCGCAGTCCTCGCAGAAGCGGCTCGTGCCGGCGCGCGGGGTGCCGCAGTTGGGGCAGGGGGTGCCGCCGGCGGGCGGGACCGGCGCCGAGGCCAGGTCGATGGTGGCGGACGGCGCGGGGGCGGCCTCGAAGGCGATCTTGGCTCCGCAGGTGTCGCAGAAGTCGCCGGTCTCGGAGGCGTGGCCTTTGGGGCAGGCGTACGTCGTCACTGGCCGCGACCCACCCGCACGGTCTTCGTCGAGCGCGTGTCGAGGGCCATCTCGTCGGCCGCCGCCACCTTGCGGCGCAGCCGGACCGTGCCGGTGGCCGCGTCCTCTATCTCGACGACCGTGGCCAGCAGCTCCTCCGTGGCCGTGTTGCCGCTGGCGTGGGCCAGCTGCGCGGCCCGGCCGAACTTCAGGGTGGCCGTACGGTCGTCGCCGGACTTGCGGGCCTCGATGCCGGCCTGGATCGCGTCGGCCAGCTCGGCCTGCCCGGTGTAGTGGGCCACCTGCCGGTTGATCCTCGTCGACAGCGCGGTGTCGTCCGTCCACACCGCCCGCACCAGCGACTGCGCGTGCACCGTGTCGCCCTCGACGACCGAGACCCGCGCGGCCAGCATCTCGTCGCCCGCGTTGCCGGGGGCCACGTCGACGCAGATGTGGTAGTCGCGGCTCTCCTTGCCCCACGAGCCCAGCGGGTAGCGCGCGGCCCGCGGGCCGTCCTGGACCCGCTTTCCGGTCAGGTCGGCCACCTGCGGCTCGACCTGCTTGACGAAGCGGACCGTCGAGTTCACCGGGGTCCAGACCTTCAGCTGTACGTCGGCGCTGGTCTTGCCCATGGCGTTCGTCATCATCTGCTCGAACGACGCGGCCAGATCGGCCGGCTGGGCCACGATGTCGACGGTGCCGAGCATCGCGTCCGCGATCTTGCGGAGCTCGGAGACCTTCCAGTTCGTGCCGACGCCGCGGGAGTCGACCGTGAAGCGGCCGGCGATCGAGTCGAGGACGCTCTCGAGATAGCCCTGGCGCTCGCCGTTGTCGCCGTCGGTCAGCAGGATCGCGTGCGAGATGTCGCCGGGGCGCTGGGCGAACAGCTGCGCCGCCAGCAGCAGCCACGCGCCCATGGCCGTGCCGCCGCTGGCCTGGAGCCGGTCGATCGACCAGGACGCCTCGGACCGGGTCTGCGGCGAGGCCACCGCGAGCTGGCCGGGCGCCGGGAACAGCTGCTGCGCGGTGCCGACGCCCGCGATGATCGCGAAGTGCACGCCGTCGTCGATGCAGGCCACGGCCGCCTTGGCCGCCTGCCGGGCGGCGCCGATGCGGCCCTCGGCCTGCATCGAGCCGGACGCGTCGACGATGATGATCTCGGTGGCGCCGGACGTGCGGCGGCCGCCCTCGGAACCGGACGAGGTGACGGTGACGATCGCGTTGACCTCGGCCGCGCCGAGCGCGAGGTACTCGTTCTGGAAGGCCTCGGCGGTGTACGACATCCCTACTCCTCTTGAACAGGCTGGACGGGGACCAGGGCGACAGTGATGTTGTCGGCGCCGCCGGCGTTGTTGGCGTAGTCGGTCAGGTACCGGGCGGCATTGATCAGAGTGCCGTGCTCGTGCAACCCGGTCCGGACGGCGGCGGCGAACGCGGCCGGGTCGGTCAGGTAGTTCCACAGCCCGTCGCTGCAGAGCACCAGGTGACCGGGCTCGGTGACGGTGAACGACGAGCCGCGCGGCTGCACCGAGCCGGCGTCGGCGCCGAGCCAGCCGGTGATCGCGTGCGCCTTGGGATCGCGCATCGCCACCTCGGGGTCGACACCCAGGGCGATCACGTGCGTCGCCCACGAGTCGTCCTCGGTGAGCTGCTCGGCCGGCCCCTCGGCGGGGATCCAATAGGCCCGGCTGTCGCCGATCCAGCCGTACGTCACCTCGGGCCCCCGCACCACGGCGGCGACGATCGTGCAGGCCGGGTTGGACACGGCCCGCCGCGGGTCGCCGTCGCCGGCCAGGTCGGCCACCGCCTGCTTCGCGGTCAGGATGGCCTCGCCCACGTCGCCCGAGCCGGCGAGCGCCTCACCGGCCGCGCCGGCCGCGGTGGCCGACGCCACGTCGGGGTCGAAGGAGGAGGAGACGCCGTCGCAGACGACCACGTCGACGTCGGCGCCCCGCACGGCCAGCCACATGGCGTCCTCGTTGCGGTGGTGCCGCTGCCCGCGGTCGGTGGCCGCCGCCGCGACCTCGCCGCCGTCGACCTCGAGGTGGTCGCGGGGCCGGACGGCGAGCATGCCGCACTGCCCGCAGTACCCGTCCTCGCCGACGGCGCCGGCGGCCCCGCAGTGGGGGCAGGCCGGGCCGGCGGACAGCGACCGCCCGCAGCTCTCGCAGAAGGCCGCCCCGGCAGCGCGCTCATCGGCGCACGAGGCGCACTCGGTCATCGTCATCGTGCCTCGCCGTCGTAGTGGTGCAAATTTTCAGAGAGTACGCCGTTCATGTGCGGGTCCGGGGGCGGGCCGCGTTGGCCAGGTCGACCAGCGCGATCTTGTCGGGGCCGTGCGCCGCCCGCGCCATCTCCCGATATCCCGCCTCGAGCGCGAATCGCACCTCCCGTTCGCGGACCTCGCCCGTGTGGGCCGCGCCGAGAACCGCGGCCGGCAGCTTGGCGCCACCCTTGATCGTCTCCAGGGCCTGTTCGAGCAGCTCGACCCGCAGGGCCGCCAGCTGGGCCGCCTCGACCTCGAGGCGGTCGATCAGCGCGGCCGCCGCGGCCAGGGAGTCGACGTCGGCGGCCGCGCTCGGGTGCGACTGCACCAGGGCCAGCACCGCGCCGACCTGGGAGCTGCGATAGGCCGCGGAGGTGCCGGGCACCCGGTTGTACGCCTCGACGGCCCCCGCCCGGTCGCCGGTCCTCAGCCGGCACCGGGCCAGGCCCGCGGCGGCCGCGGTGTAGGCCGGGTCGGTGCGGCTGACCACGTCGTAGTAACCGGCCGCGGCCGGGTGGTTCCCGGCCAGCTCCAGGGCCAGCCCGAGCGCCAGCTGCGGGGCCAGTTCGCCCGGCAGCGCCGCGTAGACCGCCTCGAACTGATCCCGCGCGTAGCCGTAGTTCTCCACGGCCAGCGCGAGCAGCCCGTCGTACCAGGCGATGCGCCAGTCGGCGCCCTCGCTGCGGATCAGCGCGTCCCGGGCGGCCCGGGCGTCGTCGAAGAACCCGTGCCGCAGGCCCAGGTCGATCTCGGCCCGCAGCGCCCGCAGACGTACCTCCAGGGTCTGGGCCGGCGCGCCCTTGAGCAGGGCCAGCACCTCGGCCGGGTCGGTGACGGTGACCGAGGCCAGGAACGCGGCCGACGGGTCGGTCAGGTCGATCAGCGGGGTCGGCAGGTCCTGCCAGCGGGGTTTGTCCGCCTTCAGGTCGGTGCGCAGCTCGCCGGTGAACAGCCGCGACGCCGCCGGGCGGGGCGTGCCGTCGGCCGCCAGCACCTGGCGCAGCACGCCGAGCATCTGCTCGGTCATCTCGGCCGCGTCGACGAACCGCTCGGCCGGGTCGGTGCGCGTCGCCCGTTGCAGCAGCCGGTAGTAGGACTCGTGGCGGAGGTAGACCTCGAACTCGCCGCGATCGGGCAGGCTGTCCTTGAACGTGCTCTGGTAGCCCCGGAAATCCGTGGTCAGGACGGCCAGCGTACGGCCGATGGTGTAAAGGTCCGAGGCGATCGACGGGCCCGCGGTCGCCATCTCGGGCGCCTGATAGCCGACCGTGCCGTAGATGGCGGCGTCCATGTCGTCGAAGCGGACGACGCCGCCGAGGTCGATGAGCCTCATCTGGTCGCCCGACTGGATCACGTTGTCCGGCTTGAAGTCGCAGAAGATCAGGCCACGGTCGTGCAGATAGCCGAAGGCCGGCATGATCTCGAGGATGTACGCCAGGGCCCGGTCGACCGGCAGCGGGTCGGGCCGCCGCTCCTTGAGGATGCCCTTGAGCGATTCGCCGCCCACGTACTCCATGACGATGTAGCCGGCGCCGTCGTGCTCGACGAAGTTGTAGATCTTGACGATGTTCGGGTGCTCGACCTCGGCCAGGAACCGCCGCTCGGCCACAGCCGCGGCCAGCGCGTCGTCGTCGCCGGAGTTGAGCAGGCCCTTGAGCACCACCCAGCGGTCCGAGACGTTCTTGTCGACGGCCAGGTAGATCCAGCCCAGGCCGCCGTGCGCGAGCGGTCCCACCACCTCGTACTGCCCGGCGACCAGATCGCCCTTGACCAGCTTGGGGGTGAAGTTGAACTGCTCGCCGCAGTGCGGGCAGAAGCCGGCCGTGCGCCCGTCACGGTCGCCGCGGGCCCGCCCGACCGGCTGGCCGCACTTGGCGCAGTACCGCTTGTCCTCGGGGACCTCGGCCTTAGCCATCACGGCGGTCGACGGATCGGCCTGCACGATCGGCTCGACCTCGACGAGGCCGCCGCCGAAGCGGCGCCGGGAGCCGGTGCGGGAGCTGCCGGCCCGCCCGCTTCCGGAGGTACGGGTGGAGAGCGCCCCCGTCCGGGCGGAGGGCCCGGTCGCCGCCGTCGCCGTGCGCTGCGCCGGCACGGAGGTCGGCACCGGGGTGGGCTTGTAGGAGACGGCGGACGGCGCGGTGGCCGGCGTGGTCTGCGGTGCCATCCCGCAGGTGTCGCAGTAGCCGTCCTCGATGGTTCCGGGGCAGTTCCGCTGGCACTTCATCGGCCGTTCCTCGCGATCGTGGCGGTGAGCGCGTCCTGATAGGCGTTCACGGCGGCCCGGGCCGTGGTGAGGTCGCACGGCGCCGTGTAGAGCACCGTGCGGGCCGCGTCGTGCAGCAGCACCAGCGACGGGTGCTCGCCGAGCCCGCGGCTCAGGGCCTTGGCCTGATAGGCGTCGAGCCGGCCCCGCAGCTCGTTGCGGGTGGCGAGCAGCCCCGCGTTGTGGCCGGCCGCCTCGCGCAGGGCGGCCAGGCGCTCACGGGCCCGCCGGGTCCAGTCGGCCAGCCGGGGGCTGATCAGCGGCCAGTGCCCGGCCGCGGCCAGCGCCTCGATTGCGGCCAGGTCGGGGCGCAGGTCGCCGCCGCCGACCACGAACAGGTCGCGGGGCCGGAACCGGTCGGCCGCCGCCTCGTACGCCTTCTCGGCGGCGGCCGCGGCCGAGGCGACGTCGGCCAGCAGCCGCCGGGCGTCGGCCAGGCGCTGCTCGAGGGCCGACCGCAGCTCGGCGGCCGAGGTGCGTTCGGCGTCGGCGCGGTCGATCAGGGCCCGTACGTCCTGCAGGTCCCGCTCGTCGACGCCCAGCGGATCGCCGGCCAGCGTCGCCGTGAAGGCGCCGAGCCGCCGGTCCGCCTCGGCCAGCGCCACCGCGTCGCCGCCGAGCCGCCGGACGTGGTCGAGGGCGGCCGCGGCGTCGGCGGCCGCGGGCAGCATCTTGTCCCACACCTCGCCCGCCTTGGTGGCCACCGCGACGGCGGTGGTGAACGCCCGCTCCATCGCCGAGAGCAGCTCGGCCGGCGTGCACACCGTGGTGACGTGACCGGGGCCGAGCAGGCCACGCTGGGCGAGCGGCACGACCTCGGTCGACAGCGTGATCGACTCGCCGAGCACCTCGTGGGCGAACTCGGCCCGCTCGGCGTCGCTGATCCGGCGCTGTCCGCTGATCGCCCGGGCCCGGCCGATCAGCTCGGTGAGCAGCCGGTAGCCGTCCCACAGCCGGGTCAGCGCGTCCGAGGCGTCGTTCCAGGCGGTGGCCGTGCGCCCGGTCAGCCGGGTCTTGTCGAGCTCCTTGCGGGCCGGGTTGTCGTCGAGGTCGACCAGGTTGGTGGAGATCGCCGCGACCGCCGTCTCCAGGCGGAGCAGCTCGGCCTCGGCCGCGGCATAGGTCGGCGCGGTCATCGAGACGCGGCCACCGGGAATGTGGCCCCGAGCCATTTGTCGTACGTCTTCTGCCAGGTGCCGTTCGCGCGGTTGCGGGCCAGCACCCCGTTCACGAACTGGGTGAACTCGGGATGCTGCTTCGGCATCGCCATACCGTACGGCTCCTCGGTGAACTTCTGGCCGACGACCTTGGCGTACGGGTCCTGTGCGGCCATCCCGGCCAGGATGGTGTCGTCGGTCGTGACCGCGTCGACCTCGTTGCGCTGGAACGCGACCAGGCAGTCGCCGAACGCCGCGCGGGCCACCGCGATCGGCTTCGTCTTCGCCTTCACCTTGGCGATGTTGTCGAACGACGTGGAACCCTGCACCGAGCAGACCTTCTTGCCGCCGAGGTCCTCGATCCTGGTGGCCCCTGAGCTGGTCGAGACGAGAACCTTCTGCCCGGCCTCGTAGTAGATGCTCGAGAAGTTCACGTCCTGCTTGCGTTCACAGTTCGCCGTCATGGTGTCCGCGACGATATCCACGGCCCCGGAAACCACGGACGAGACGCGCTGGTCATAGCCGATGACTTTGATCTGAATTTTGTTCGGATCGCCGAAGAGGGCGGCGGCCACCTGCCGGCCCATGTCGACGTCGAAGCCCTCGATCTCGCCGGTGAACGGGTTGCGCGAGCTGAACAGCAGCGTGTCCTGGCTGGTGCCGAGGATCAGCCGGCCGCGTTTCTGGATCGTCTCCATGTAGCTGCCGGCGGGCATCTTCCCGGCCTGCGGCATCGGGTTGAGCGGGGCCAGGCTGGCCCGCGGGTTGCAGGCCGGGGCCTTGCTCGCGCCCTGGGCCGGCGCCGGTCCGGGCACCTCGGCCAGCGGCTGCGTGGCCATGTCGCCGGACAGCGACGACGAGTCGGCCGAGCACGCGGCCAGTCCGAGGGCGAGCACGAGGGCGGTGGCGGCGGCGATGGTCCGGCGCATCAGCGGTACTCCTCCAGTCGCGCCCGCAGGCCCACGTAGGCCAGGCCGGCGATCAGCAGCGCCAGCAGCGGCCCGGCGAAGGTGAGCAGGCCGAGCCCGCCCGACGCCTCGCCGATCTCCTTGGTGAAGAACGCCTTGCGGTCCTCGAGGGCGAAGTCGAGATCGCTGCGCAGGCCCTCGAACGTCTGCGTGGTCTTCGCGCCGATGGCCAGGTCGACCGCGCCGTCGTAGTCGCCGTTGTCGTCTTTCGCCCGCACCTGGTCGTGCGCCTTGACGTACGTGCGGAACGAGTCGGCGGCCCGGTCCATGACCGTGCCGAGCTCCGGGTCGAGCCGGGCGTATTCGTTGACCAGCGGGCCGCCCCGCGCGGTGAGCCGCTCGGTGATGGCGTCGAAGTCGCTCTCGTACGCCGCGCCGCTGCCTCGCGCGGCGAGCGTCAGGGCCTCGTCGCCGCGGGCCTGCAGGGCCAGGATGCGGCTCTCGGCGATCGACGCCACCGGGCCGGAACCCTCGTCCTCGGCCAGGTCGAGGTGGGACTGCTGGTTGACGACCAGGGCGAGCGCGCCGACGCCCAGCACCACGGTCAGCGCCGTCGCGGCGACCAGCGGCACGTTGAACGTGCGGTGCGTGTGGCGGCTCAGGTAACGCTGGACCAGCAGCAGGGCGATCAGCAGCCCGGCCAGCAGGAGCAGCAGCAGGGTCATCCAGCCCAGCGCGGCGGCCGCGCCGTACCCGTCGTTGACCTCGGACTGCGCCGTGCGGAACAGGGCCCGCGCCTGCGGTTGCAGGGTCTCCCGGTTGAGTTTCGAGGCCTCGGACAGGTACGACGCCCCGACCGGCAGGCCCTGGCGGTTGTTCGCCCGCGCGGTCGCGACCAGCGCCGCGTATTCGGCGACGCCGGCGCTGAGGGTGCGCACCGCGTCGGCCGCCGTGCCCTCGGCGGGCGTGCGGCGGGCGGCCGACGTGAGCGCGGTCGTGGCCCGCTGCAGATCGTCGTCGTAGCGCACGGTCAGCGCGGCCGGTTCGAGCCCGCCCGCGAGGAACGCCTGCGCCGCGGTGGTGTCGGCGTCGGCCAGCGCCGAGTAGATCGTCTCGGCCTCGACCAGCAGCGGCTGGGCCCGCCCGCCCAGGTCGTGGGTGCCGGCCCGGGCCGACTGCCCGGCCACCGCCGCCACCAGCCCGGCCAGCAGGCCGAGCGTGAGCAGCGTGGCGAGCAGCAGCTTGAGCCGGCCGGGCGACGTGTGCCGCAGCCCTCCGACGCGTGTGAACAGGCCCGCCGGCTCGGGTCGGGTGACCAACGCTGTGCTCAAGCTGCTTTCCCCCGTCCCGGATGCTGTTGTGCGCCCCCACTGTGGTGCATGAGCGCAACCCCGCGTTCTAGTGCAGTTCGCGTTTGAGCAGCTTGCCGGTGGCGGTCATCGGCAGCGCCTCGACGATGCTCACCACGCGCGGGTATTTGTACGCCGCCATCTGCTCCTTGCCCCAGGCGATCAGCTCGTCCCCGGTGACGGTGGCGCCCGGCTTGAGGATCACGAACGCCTTGATCTCCTCGCCGTGGCTGGGGTGGGGCACGCCGATGACCGCGGCCAGCGACACCGCCTCGTGGGTGATCAGGACTTCCTCGATCTCGCGCGGGTACACGTTGAAGCCGCCGCGGATGATCATGTCTTTGGCCCGGTCGACGATGTAGTAGAAGCCGTCCTTGTCGCGCCGGCCGAGGTCGCCGCTGCGGAACCAGCCGTCGCGCACGACCTCGGCCGTCGCCTCGGGACGGTTGTAGTAGCCGCGCATGATGTTGTGGCCGCGGATGGCGATCTCGCCGATCTCGTCGGCGCCCTCGATCGTGTTCCACTCCGGGTCGATGAGCTTCACCTCGACGCCCCAGATCGGGATGCCGATCGAGCCCGGGCGCGGGTCGCTGTGCGGATCGCTGAACGTGGCCACGGGCGAGGTCTCGCTCAGGCCGTACCCCTCGAGAATGGTGACCCCGAGCCGTTCCTTGACCTCTTTGATGATCTCGACGGGCAGGCTGGAGCCGCCGGAGACCGCGACCCGCATGTTGCCGGCGATGCGCGCGACGTCGACGTCGTCGGTGAGAGCGTTGAGCAGGCCCCAGTACATCGTCGGTACGCCGGCGAAGAAGGTGACGTTCTCGGTCTCCAGCAGCTTGACCGCGGCCGCCGCGTCGAAGCGGGGGAGCAGCACGAGCGTGGAGGCGGTGGCGAAGCCGGCGTTCATGTTGACGCTGGAGCCGAACGAGTGGAAAAGCGGCAGCACCAGCAGGTGGGTGTCGGTGCCGACCGGGCTGCCGAACAGCCGGTTGCAGGTCAGCGCGTTGAGCAGCAGGTTGGAGTGTGACAGCTCGGCGCCCTTGGCCTGCCCGGTCGTGCCGCTGGTGTAGAGGATGACGGCCGGGTCGGTCTCGGGCAGCTGCACGGTCTCGAACGCCGGGGCCTGGTCCTTGAGATGCGCGCCCAGCGTCTCGGCGCCCTCGATCGGGGACGGCGCGGCCGGGTCGGCCGTGATCAGGAAGAACGTCTCGCAGCCCTCGGCCTGCCCGAAGCCCTCGAAGCCGGCCGCGCCCATCGGCAGCTCGGGCGTGCCCTCGAAGCACAGGTAGGCCTTGGCCTCGGCGTCCTTGAGGTGGTACGCGATCTCGCGGCCCTTCAGGAGCACGTTGAGCGGCACCACCACCGCGCCCGCCTTGAGGATGCCGTAGTAGACGACCGGGAAGTACGGCAGGTTGGGGCAGGAGAGGGCGACCTTGTCACCGGGCCGGACGCCGCGGCTCACGAGCAGGTTCGCGACCTGGTTGGCGGCCGCGTTGACCTGGGCGTACGTCAGGCGCCGCTCGCCCAGCACGACCGCGGCCCGATCGGGAAAGGTGCGGGCGCTGTCCTCGAGAAGGATCGAGAGGTTGAGCATGGGGATCGGTCCCTTCTGGTGTGGCGGCGGTCTCATCCCACCATCCCGCACGAACCTGAGAAACCCTCCGTTTCGGTGTTGTTACACGCCTTGTCAGGGGCAATGACAAGGTCAATTCGAACATCGTCATTGCATATGCCAATTTTCGGCTGAGACTTGAAGTGATATTCGGCGATTAACACCATGGGCTCTTCCGGCCAATCTTTCGCATACGGGGGAATGCCATGGAACGATCAAGCGAATCGAGAGTGGTCGACTCGGCCACCACCGACCTGCTGACCGCCGCCGCCCAGCAGTCGCTGGAGCGGCGGGTCGCCGGCATCGTCGGCACGTCGAAGCCGTCGGCCCGGCCCGGGCCGCTCGCCGACGGCCAGGTGGGCGTGCACGAGCGCCAGGCCGCGACCGAGGAGCGTCTCGCGGCCGACGTGCTCGCGCACCGCGACTGGCTGCGCGGCGAGGGCGAGGGCTACAGCGGTGGCGAGACCTCGCTGACCGTCGACCGGGTGGTGCGCGAGGGCGACATCATCACACTCGACGCCGACGAGGTGACCTCGCTGGCGTACGAGAAGATCAACGGCGACGAGCCGCCGACCACCGCGTACACGGCCCAGCACTCGTTCGTCTTCCAGCGCTCGCCGCGGGGCCTGTGGGAGCTCGCCGAGGACCGGCAGCTCGAGCCGACCGGCCTGCTTCCGCTGCACCAGGCGTCGTCGCTGGTCTACCTCGACACCGCGATCACGGCCGACATGATCGGCGAGCCGCCGGAGGGCCCGGCGCAGGTCAAGGCCCCTTCGGCGAACGACGAGGCGGCCTCGGTCGAGCGGGGACCGGAGTCGCGGGACGAGAAGGACGAGCTCGGCCTGCGGGCGTACAACTACGGCGCGATGGCGACGTATCTCGAGCGCTACTGGAAGAACTACAACCGGGCATACCGCTCGTACAACAACGTCGGCGGCGACTGCACGAACTTCGCCAGCCAGGCCCTGCGCGCCGGCGGCTGGGCCCACGACCTCGGCTGGTACCGCAGCTCGGAGAACTGGTGGTACAACCGGCTCAACGAGACCTGGTCGTGGATCAACGTCAACTACTGGGCGAGCTTCGCCTACCGGTACAGCCGCCGGGTCCGCAGCCTGTCCAACGTCTGGCAGATGGGCCGCGGCGACGTCCTGCAGGTCGACGGCAACCGCAACAACTCCAAGGACCACACGATGATGTGCTCGTACCGCAGCAGCAGCGGTACGCCGTATCTGACCTACCACACGACCAACCGTTACCGCCGTTCCATGACGCTCGTCCTGCGCGACTGGGGAAACGCGCTCTATTACGCGGGACGCACGTGAGAATTGCCCTGACAGTTTTGTTCGTGCTCTTTCTCGCCGCCTGCGGAGGCGGCGGGAAAGAGCCGGACCCGCAGACCCTTCAGGCGTACGCCGAGAAATATGTGACCCTGCTCGGCGCCTCGGACGAGCCCGGGCTGCGCGACCATCTGGCCAACCCGTCGCAGCCCCGCGACGCGGCAGCCCGGATCGCGGCCGACGGCGGCGCCGGGTGGCGGCTGTCCGCCGCGTCCTGGGAGGGCCTGAGCCCCCGGGTGTGGGCGCTGACGATGGAGGTCGACGGCCCGCGCGGCCACGCGACCTGGCGCGACAACGTCGAGTGGTCCGGCGGCCACTGGGTCATGGCGCCGAGGGATGGTCAACCCGGAGGGGCGTCGACCCGGCGTTCTGGATGATCGCGCTCGCTGGGTGGATGGCGGCCAGCAGCCACATGATCCACATCAACCGGGTGTCGTAGTAGTCGCCGGAGAAGAAGCTGGCACCCAGCACGAAGATGCCCGCGTACGCGGCGGCGCGGCTCTCCAGGGAACGCTGCCGCACCGGGAGGCGGGCGAACTCCGTACGCAGGGACCAGAAAGCGAACAACAGAAGGATGAGCCCGACCGCGCCGCCCTCGGCGGCGACGGCCAGGGGGAGGTTGTGCACGTAGCGCTCGCCCGGCCCGAGGTTGGTGATGGCGTAGAAGCCGTGCACGCCCGAGCCCAGGATGGGCCGCTCGGTGAAGACCTCGACACCCTTCTCGTAGAGCACGTCCCGGTCGGAGGTGTACCGGTTCTGCAGGGTGGTGGCGACGAGCCGGTTGTTGAGCAGGTCGGTCACCATCGCCCCGATGAGGCTCCACAGGATCCCGAGCAGGACGGCCAGGGCGGTGACGGCCTTGACGAACCGGATCGAGCGGATGGTCGGCCACAGCGACGGCAGCGCCACCACGGTCGCGATCCCGAGCGCGGCCAGGCCACCGCGCGACCCGGAGGCGAGCGCCCCCACGAGGAACGGCGGCACCCCGATCAGCCAGTAGAGCTTCCCGTTGTTGCGGAAGTAGAAATAGGCAGCCGCGAAGATGCCCAGCACCATGACCCGGACGAACACGTTGGGCCCGCCACCGAAGGCGGCCCACCGCCCGCTCGCGGTGTGGCCGCGCCCCGACGCGGCGTACAGGAAATAGAGCCATCCCGCGACGTAGAGCAGCGCGAACGTAATCTTGATGACCCGGTCCCGGTCCCACACGGCCAGGTTGGCGTAGACGATGAGCAGCACGCCCATGGAGACCAGATCGCTGAGGACATCGTTGATGATCGCCCCGCGCGGCGCCCACGAGGCCGACAGCATCTGATAGCCGAGCAGGAGCAGGATCGGATAGAGCGCCCGGGACGCCCCACGGTCGTGCCAGCGCCCCTTCTCACCGGCGTGATGCTGCTCCAGGAGAAAGCTGAGCACGACGGCGGTGAACAGCAGCACCCGCACGTCGTTGAGCACCGGGATGCTGAGCCCGATCCGCTCCAGCGTGAAGTGCCCGGCCAGGGTGGCCACGAACGCCGCGCCCACCAGCACCACACTGGGCCGCACCGTGGTCATCACCTTCGAGGCTAGGCCGCCCCGGCCCCCGGGTCAGTCAGATCGCGATACAGAACTCGTTGCTCTCCGGATCGGCCATCACCACGTGATGCCCGTCGAAGACCGCCGACACGCTCCCACCGGCCCGGGCCAGCTCGTCGGCCTTGGCCAGGACACCGGCCCAGTTCCCGGCCCGGACATCGATGTGCAGGCGGTTCTTCGCCACCTTCGGCTCCGGCACGTCGAGCAGCACGAGCCGCGGCCCCACTCCGTCCGGATCGCGCAGCCAGGCCCCACCGCCCTCGCTATCAGCCTCGTCCTCACCGAACGAGGCCACCCACTCGTCGCGGTTCGCGAAGGGCGCCGGCGGCGGCTCGTCCTCGTAGCCGAGCGCGAGTTTCCAGAACTCGGCCAGCCGCACAGCGTCCCGAGTGTCAAAGGTCAAATCGATCCGAGCCGCCATGCCCGCCGACCTTACTAGCCTTACTAGCCTCACTGGCCGAGCAGATCCCACCGATTCCCGGCGACATCCTCGAAGACCACAACCCGCCCGTACGCCTCGTCGCGCGGCTCCCCGATGAAGGTGACCCCGGCCTTCCGCATCCGCTCATAGGCCGCACCGAAGTCGTCGACCCGCAGGAAGAACCCGACCCGCCCCGCCACCTGCTCCCCGACGACGCCGCGTTGCCGCTGCCCGTCCGCCTGCGCGAGCAGCAGCCCGGTCTGAGCCCCGGGAGGCCGGACCACGACCCACCGCTTGGGCCGGCCATCGTTGGTGAGTGACGGCGAGTCCTCGGCCAGCTCGAATCCGAGCACCCCGACGAAGAACTCGATCGCTGTGTCGTAGTCGTCGACGACAAGGGCCACCAACTCGATCCGCATCGCGGCAGCTTAGGCGAGTTTTCGTCATTCGGCGGCTGCCGGCTCAACCGGATCGGGGGCCGGAGACCGCTCTTGCGGCCATCGAGGCTTCGACCACACCCCGAATTGCCGGGTCTTCGCCAGGGCCTCGATGATCGCGGGGCGATCCTCGGGCGCGGCGGCCCGCAGCGCCATACGGGCGATGATGACATTCTGAACGGGCCGGAACACCGCGGCGATCGCGGCCGCGATCGCCGCCCCCTCGATGAGCATTCCCTCACTCGTCAAGGTCGGTGCGCGAAGGGGCGTGGGACCGGACCACTGGAGTTATGCGAAGGACAGTCACTTCGACCTCCGGCAAAAGGTCCATCGGGCTCTCTTTTGACTACGCTGGCTCAGCTTCCCTACGGAAACGAGGCGCGGAGAGGAGAGAAAACGGAGTGTATACGTATGAATGCCTCGCTCACGGACAGCAACCTCTTACAAATGATGCGACCTGCGCGCGGGTCGCACCGTCATCGCCGGCCAGGCCATCGGCAGCGCTCGCCGATGGCAGATCGTCCTCATAGCCAAGCGCGAGTTCCAGAACTCGGCCAGCCGCACAGCGTCCCGAATGTCAAAGGTCAAGTCGATCCGAGCCGCCATGCCCGGACCCTAGCCGAGCAGATTCCACCGCTTGGCTCGCCCGTCATTCGTCGGCGAAGGCGAGTCCTCGACAAGCTCGAACCCGAGCACTTGAGACACAAGATCGATTTGCATTTCACCAGCATGCGAAGGTCGTCGCCCTGTGTTCGGCGCCAACTGACGCCGGGACGTCTGCCACGATTCGAAGATCAAATCAATCAGCAATTCTGCCATTGCTTTCCGCTTGATCCGGCCTCAAACTAGCGGGCGCACCGCCCGGAAAGCGCCGACGAACGCGAAAACGATTCGGACATGACCAGGCTAGGGAGTTCGTGTGTCAACGCTGAAGCCAGTGCCGGCCCAACACCAGGAGTCGGTCGAGCCCACGCTCGATGTCGTGTTCGTGCACGGACTGGACGGTGACCCGAAGACGACGTGGACCAATTCGGAGGGGGAGGAGTTCTACTGGCCGGAGAAGCTGGCCGATGACCTTCTGGCTGCCCGGGTCTGGGCCTTCGGGTACGACGCTCCGATTCGGAAAGAATCAATGAACCCGTTGGACCGGGCGAACAATCTCCTAGCCGAGATGGCGGCCAAGGGGGTAGGTGTGCGGCCCTGGGTGGGCATCGGTCACAGCCTCGGTGGTCTTCTCTTGAAGAAGTCCATCGTCAATGCTCATCTGCGTGCGCCCAGATACGAGCACATAGCGGCCAACCTGGCCGGGTTGGTCTTCCTGGGGACGCCGCACAAGGGCTCCGGGATGGCTTCGCTGGCCGTGCGCTTCGCCGACGGAACTGGTGTCGGCGAGACGATCCGATTCCTGCAGGCGGACGGATATGTGCTCCGCGAGCTCGAGGACGACTACAACGGATGGGCCATCCAGTCCGGCGTGGAGCACAGGGTGTTCTTCGAAACGCAGAAGATCTACCTGCAAGGCAAGAAGAGGAAGTGGAGGAAGATCGCCCTTCCTGTGCTCGTGGTCCCTGAGGCCTCGGCGGATCCCGGGCTACCGGGCGTCCTTCCGATTCCGGTGGACGAGGACCACATGTCGATCGCCAAGCCGGGCACTCGAGACCACCTCGTTTACCAGGAAACTCTTGGTTTCCTCAAGCAGTGGTCCGGAAGCCCGTCTCCAGTCCCGGTGCAACGCCAGGCGGAGTCGCCGTCGGACCGTGAGATCGAGAGGGCGGCGTACCGGCAGAGACAACGCCGCGTGTTCGCGGGATCAGGCTGGGCGAAGACCTTACGTGCGCTTTATCCGCACTATCCGCTTCTTCGGTATGCCAACCTGGAACGCCCCATCTGGGTGCTCCCCTCACACCAGGACCAAATGGGTGACCTCGAGTCCGTTCTCGGAGGTCACGCCCCCGATGCCGGCGAGACCGGCTACGCGCAGACCTTCGATCCCGAGGGTCGGCGCTCCTACGAGAAGCGCAAGACCCAGGCCGAGACCACCGGCAGCTTCGACGGCGCGACTTTCGCCCTCGACCGAATCACTTTCGAGAACGGAAAGGCGACGGTTTATGCCAAGCATGGAACCTACTTCCAGTCGCTGGATACGTCTGAAGTCTGCGAGCGTGAGCTGGTCGATGCTCTGGACATGGATCCGGAGCGCGAGGTAGAGCTGAGCAAACTGCCCCGCCGAAAGTTCCTTCATGAAGTAGCGCGCGGAGACCAGGTGCTACTCGATGGGCGACGTCGTGCGGCGGCGCTTTCGATTTCGGCGACCATCGTCGTACCCAATGACAACGGCTATTACGCGTTCGTGGCCCGCCGTTCGGCCGAGGTGGAAACCCATCCCGATTTCTTCCACGTCGCTCCGGCCGGGATATTTGCGCCGATGAACGGTGAACGGCGAGACGTGCCCTCCGAATATTCGGTACTGACGTCGATTCTCCGGGAGTATGGCGAGGAGCTCTTCGCCTATCAGGACCTGGAACAGGGTGACGGCCGGCTGGCGACGGACCCGGAAGCATTGCCGCCCATCCGGGAACTGCTCGCGGCTAAACGCCGAGGTGACGTTCGCATACTGTACTCCGGAATCTCGATTCCTCTGTTCACACTCCGCCCCGAGATCTGCGTAGCAGTGCTCGTCAAGCGAGGCGATTGGTTCGAGCAGGAGATCGAGCGGTCCAAGTCGACCGACCACAGGTTCCAGCTCAACTGGGAGTACGAGCCCGGCCAGGAGTCTGACTCGATGAAGCTTGCCTTCGACAAGGACTTCCAGCCCGTCGAGCCGGCGAAGGTCGACACCTCGCGGATCGTGCCGCACGCGGCGGCGGCCCTTCATCTGGCCGGCATCGTGGTTCGGCGGGAGCGCGATGAGGAGCGGTCGGGAGCGCCTGCCCACTCGGCCTAGAGGCATCGCCGGATCGAGAAGGAAGCGGGTGGCCACCTACGAGCGGATCAGCCGTGGATTCTCGGGGTCGGGATGGTGTGCAGGAGGGCAATGTAGGACAGCACCCCGAGGGCCATTGCGCCGATGGAGAGGCCGCCCAAGGCCGCGGTCGATGGCGGGAGCAGTGAACCCAGGGCCAGCGTGGCCACGATCTGCAGGGCCAGGCAACCCAGCAGGAGGCGGCTCACGACCGGGGAGTCGGCCAGGGCGTCCAAGGTGGGACGGGCCGCGTAGAAGACCGCGAACGGGATGGCCGCGGGCAGGCCCAGGCGCAGAGCGTGGATGGCCTCGGTGAAGTCCAGGCCCAGGAAGTTGTGGACGATGGTGGGGGCGGCCAGGAACAGCAGGCCGGTCACCGGGATGGTCAAGGCCGCCGCCACCACCGGCAAGGTCTTCAGGCCCCGGCCCAGCTCGGCTCCCACCCCTGTCGTGTGGAAGGCGCCGCTCAAGCGGGGGAGCAGCACCGGGGTCAGCATGCCGAACAGGGCGCAGATCAGCGTGATGGCCGAGGTCACGAAGCCCACGTAACCCGCGTCGGGATCGCCGGGGGCGGCGGCCGCGGCGGCGTAGAACGTCGGGAACGAGAACAGGGCCGGCAAGGCTATGTCGCCGGGGGCCCGGCGCAGGCCGAAAGTGACTACTGTGCGGAACGTCGGCGGGCGGGTCTCGTGAGCCGGTGACGTGCCCGCCACCGCTATGGCGGCCACCGCGATGATGATCATTGCGATGCCCTGGAGGGCCAGGAAGAGTTCCATGCGGTCGGTCAGGGCGAACGCCACCACCGGGAGGATGCCCAGGCCCAGCAGCCAGGACAGGTTGGCCGCGGTGATCTGGCCGCAACCGCGCAGGGCGGCCACCGCGATCACGCACAGGCAGTTGCCGGCCAGCAGGATGATGACCGCGCGGACCGATGTCGCGCCGCCGGGGATGCCCAGCAGGCGGCCCAGGTCGTCGGCCACCACCAGGCCCAGCAGGCCGATCAGGTCCATCAGGATCAGCTGGGTCAGGAACGACTGCCTCGCCAGCATGCGGGCGCCCTCGCCGGCCCGGGGCAGGTAGCGGTGCAGGGCCGGCACCAGACCGAGCAGGGCGAACGGTTGCAGGGTGGCCACCACGCCGCGGGCCACCTGGTAGTAGGCGAAGCCGGCGGGGCCGGCTCTCCGGGCCACCAGGTGGAACAGCAGCAGGCCCGAGGCCAGGGTCAGCCAGTGGATGGCGGTGGACGAGACGTAGTCCCGCCGGACCACGGCGGGGACGCTGCGGAACAGGGAGCGCAGCGCCTCAGGCAACCGGAAGGCCCGGGAGGTCAACCGCGGGGATCATCTCGTCGACCCGGGAGACGCCGGCGACGGCCAGGGCGGTGAGGACCAGGATCTTGAGGTCCGTACGCAACGAGTGGTTCTCGACGTAGGCCAGGCCCAGGGCGATCTTGCGGGGGCGGATCAGTTCGTCGTACGCCGCGTCGGGGTCCGGCTTGCCGGCCAGGATGGCGCCTTCGTCGCGGAAGACGATCGACGCCCAGTCGGTGATGCCGGGCCGGACGCTGAGCAGCAGGCGCTCACGGTCGGTGTAGCGGCGCACGTCCGAGGCGACCTGGGGGCGCGGGCCGACCAGGCTCATCTCGCCCTTGAGCACGTTCAGGAACTGGGGCAGCTCGTCGAGCTTGTAGCGGCGCAGCATCCGGCCGGTCGCGGTCAGGCGGGGGTCGTCGTCGGCCGTCGACGGGCCGCCCAGGCGTTCGGCGTCCAGGACCATGCTGCGGAACTTGAGCATGGCGAACGGCTTGCCGTGCCGGCCGATCCGCTCGCCGCGATAGAGCAGCGGGCCGCCGTCCTCGCGCTTGATGCGCCAGGCGGCGTAGGCGGTCACCGGCGCGGTGGCCAGCAGGATCCCGGCCGCCCCGGCGATGTCGATGACGCGTTTGGCCAGCTCCATGCCTCCCCCTCGACGTCAGAGTATCGGCGAGGCATTCCCCTAAGGTGTGGTTTGCGGGTTTTGTTCCCGGAGGGCGGTGCGGTACAGGTAGACGCGCGAGGCCGTGCCGCTGTGGATCGAGGTGTGGCCGTGCAGCTCGGCGCCGACCTTGCGGTAGAAGCCGTGCGCGCGCTGCTGCTGTTCGCCGGTGACCATCTTGACGGCCGTCTCGCCGCGCTCGGAGAACCAGTCCATGAGGCGGTCGAACAGCTGCGTGGCCGGCCCGGCGCCGCGCGCGGGCGGGCGGACCACGAAGTTGATCACCTCGGCCCGGGGGAGGTCGCCGTCGGCCTGGGCGTAGCGCAGGGTCTCGATGGCGCGGAAGACCCGGCCGGGGCTGAGCAGCCGGGGCAGCAGCGCGGGCGCGGCGACCCACCAGCGCCGGCGCACGAACTCGCGGACCAGGGCCGAGGTGTCGAGGCTGCCGCAGATGTAGCCGACCGGGCGGCCGCCGTCGACGGCGAGGAACAGGGCGCAATGGCGGCTGGCGGCGACGTGACGGTAGAGCACCTCGAGCGCCGGAACGCCCAGTGACGACAGGAAGCCGTGTGCCACCTCCGTGGCGTGCATCTCGGCCACGGCGCGTATCTGCGCGTCGCTGAACGGCCCGGCCAGGATGCGCAGCCCCTCCTCGGAACTGGGTGTGCCGGCGGTCGCGCCGAGCAGGTCGATGCCGCACTCCACGTCGTGCGGGTCGACGCCGGCGCGCACGGGGAAGCTGACCACGTGCTCGGCCGCCCACTCGGCGTTCGGGCAGGAGCCGGGCCGGTATCCGGCCGCCTCCAGGGCCTCGCCGGTCAGCGGGTGGACCGGCGTGGCGAACCAGTCGCCCACCTCCAGGCGTTTGCGGGCCGCCGCGTCGAGCAGGGCGCGCTTGTCGGCCACGGCCACCGGCACCCGCAGCGGCGGCATCAGGGGCGACGGCACGTCGAAGCCGAGCCGGGTGACGCCGGCCCGGTAGCGGGCGGCGACGGTGGTGCGGTGGGTGATCGCCTTGCGCGCTTCGGCCGTACGCCGGGGCAGGCGCCGCCGCACCGAACGGGTCATCCGCCAGCCGTACTCGGGACTGGCCGCCACGTCGGCCGCGTAGGAGCCGACGACCAGGCCGAGTTTCGACAACCGCCGGTACAGGGCGCGCAGCCTCCAGGTCACGCCGAGTCCGGTCGCCATCCGGTGCGCCACGAACTGGGCGGTCATCACCGCCTCGCGGCGTGACGGCGGCGGGGTGTACGCGGCGTACTGCTCGCGCATCGTCGCGGCCAGCCGCTCGTCGTTCACGACCGCCTTGCCGCCGACCCCGGCGACGATCGGCTTGCCCCACTCGTACGAGTAGAAGGCGGCCACCCCGGTCGCGCCGACCGGTCCGCGCTCGGCCGGTTCGGTGATGTGCGCGCAGTCCTCGACGACCGGCAGGTCCCCGGCGATCTCCAGCACCCGGCGCAGGTCGACCGGGGTGCCGAAGGTGTGCTGGACGACGACGGCCCGGGTCTTCCCGGTGATGGCGGCGGCGAGGAGATCGAGGTTCATGGTGTACGTCGTGCGGTCGATGTCGACGTACACCGGAACCGCTTGAAGCCTCTGCAGTGGCTCGATGACGGCGGCGCAGGTGTAGGCCTGCACGATCACCTCGTCGCCGGGTGAGACGCCGAGGCCGCGCAGGATCGCGTGCAGCGCCACCCGCCCGCGGTAGTAGAGGAAATCGCTCATCGGCGGCCGGCCGGGTCGAGGATGCCCCACACGGATCCCGCGCCGTAGACGACGTGGGTGGTGGCGAAGACGATCGGCATGACGACGAGCAGGCGCGGGTCCCGGTGCCGGCGGGCCACGCGAGCCGCCGAGTAGAGGGCGGCTGCTCCGTACGTACTCAATAAACCGAGAGTGAGACGCCGGGCCGTGCGGGAGACGGGGGAGAGGGCGAGGCCGCCGGAGGCGGCGAGCACGAAACCGAGCGGGACCACGTTGCGCCAGGCGCCGATCCAGCGGCCCACGGCGCGGCTGGCGCGGAACGGCCAGTAGCCGCCCTCGAACATCCAGGAGCAGAACTCGCGGTAGTCGCTACGGGCGTAGTAGGTGCAGGTGATGTCGGGCAGCAGCAGGATCTTGCCGCCGGAGGCGCGCAGGCGCTGGTTGAACTCGCGGTCCTGGGCCCGGGTGAGGGCCTCGTCGAAGTAGCCGATGTGGTCGAAGACCTCGCGGCGGTAGCAGCCGCCGAAGACGGTGTCGACCCATTGCGGCCCGGCGGCGCCGATGCGGTATTTCGTGTTGCCGGCGCCGAACGCGTCGGTCGTGGACAGGGCGATGGCCCGGCCGATCAGGCTGTCATCGCGGGCCTCCGAGCGCCGGACGCCGCCCACGTTGTCGGCGTCCGGATTGTCCACCAGCCCCTGGACACACTTGGACAGATAGTCGGGCGGGTAGTCGGCGTGGACGTCGAGGCGGACGATGATGTCGCCGCGCGCCTGTCTGATGCCCAAGTTGAGCGCCACCGGTTTGCTGCGCCCCGGATTGTTGACCAGGGTCACATTGTCGGCATTTTTCAGGACATCGCGGGTTCCGTCATCGCTCATGCCGTCGACGACGAGCACCTCGAGGCGGTCGGAAGGATAGTCGAACTCGGCGACCGAGGAGAGGAACCTCTCGATGAAGTCCCGCTCGTTCCAGCACGGGACGACGACGCTGACCAGGGGCGCGCTCATCGGCCGAAGAACTTTCGCACGCTGGTGGCGACGTATTCGACCTGATCATCGGTGAGCTCGACCTGCATGGGCAGGGAGAGCACCTCGTTGCAGAGTTTCTCGGTGCGGGGGAGTGACCAGTGCTCCAGCCCGAGCCCCTTCTGCTTGTGCAGCGGGATCGGCCACGAGATCAGCGTCTCGATCCCGTCGTCGCGCAGGTGCCCGGCCAGCCGGTCGCGGTCGGCGCAGGTGATCGGGTAGTTCTGGTAGACGTCGTGGCGGCGCGGGTCGTCGTCCGGCCCGACCGGAATCCCTATCTCCGGCACGTCCTTCAAACCCGCTGTGTAGAGCCGCGCGATGTCCCGCCGCCGTTCGATCCAGCTCGGCAGGCGGGCCAGCCGCCAGTCCAGAATGGCCGCCTGAAGGTTGTCGAGGCGGCAGTTGTAACCCCAGCCGTCGAGCGACGCCTTCTCCACCCGCCCGTGATCACGCAGCGCCAGCAGCCGGTCGGCCAGGGCCTCGTCGTCGGTCAGCACCGCGCCCGCGTCGCCCAGCGCCCCCAGCATCTTGGCCGGATAGAACGAATACGTGCTGGCCCAGCCGAAGGTGCCCGACGTGCGCCCGTCGAACCGCGCGCCGAGCGCCTGTGCCGCGTCCTCGATCACCACCGCACCGACCTCGTCGGCCGCCTTCTGCACGGCGGCCATGTCGACCGTGCGGCCGTTGAGGTGCACCGGGATGATCACTTTTGTTCGCGACGTGACCGCGCCGGCCAGCAGAGACGTGTCCATCAGATGGTCCTCGCCGATGTCGACCAGCACCGGTTTCGCCCCGCGCAGCACGAACGGCGACATCGTGGCCACGAACGTGTGCGCCACGGTGACGATCTCGTCGCCCGGCCCGATGTCGAGGGCGTGGGCCAGCAGCCGCAGCCCGTCGGTGCAGTTGCTCACCCCGACCGCGCGGGCCGAACCGTTGAACGACGCCAGATGCCGCTCGAAGTCGGCCAGCTGCTGCCGCAGCATGAGGTCACCGCGTGCGATGGTGTCCTCGATGACCGGCAGCAGGCCGTCGCGCTGACGGCGCCACTGCTCGGGATAGTCAACGAACCTGACTCGCCAGTCCACGGTTGACCTCCATCTGTTCCAGCACCCGGTGGGTGATCGAGGCGGGGTCGAGGCCGTGCGCCCCGCGCAGATATTCCTGGTCGCCGACGAGGGAGGAGAAGCGGGGCGGCAGCGCCACCCGGATCAGCGAGGCCGAGTGCGGCATCTCGGCCAGGATCTCGGCCACGGCGCTGCCCAGCCCGCCGATGACCGAGTGCTCCTCGACGGTGACGATGGTCGGGTAGCGGTGGGCGGCGTCGTGGATCGCCACCAGGTCCAGCGGGTCCAGCCACGGGAACGAGCGCACGTCGGCCCGTACGCCCGCCTGGGCCAGCAGGTCGGCCGCCCGCAACGCCGACTCCAGGATGGCGCCCGTGCTGAACAGGGCGATGTCGCCGCCGGTGCGCAGCGCTATCGACTCGCCGCGGCAGAGCTGGATCGGCGTACGGTGCACCATCGGCTCGCCCGCCTTGCCCAGCCGCAGGTACGCCGGTCCGCCGTTGGCCACCAGGTCGGCCATCACGGCGCTGGTCTCGGCCGCGTCGCCCGGCGCGGCCACGGCCAGCCCCGGTATCGCCCGCATGATGGCGAGATCCTCGGTGGCGTGGTGCGACATGCCGAGCGCCCCATACGACAGCCCGCCGCCGACGGCCACCACGGTCACGTCGGCGTGGTGGTAGGCCACGTCGTTGCGGATCTGCTCCAGGCATCTCAGGGTCGGGAAATTCGCGATGGAGTACGTGAACACGCGCGCCCCGGCCAGCGCGATGCCGGCGGCCAGGCCGGTCATGTTCTGCTCGGCCACGCCGGCGTTGACGAACTGGCCCGGGCAGGTGCGCTGGAACTCGTCGACCACGCCGAACCCGATGTCGCCGGTGACGAAGACGACGTTCGGGTCGGCCTCGGCCGCGGCCAGCAGGTCGTCGAAGAAGCGGCTCCTCACGGCGCCACCTCGCTCATCGCGCCGGCCAGCTCCAGGTCGTCCGGCGGCCGGTAGTGCCAGAGCACCTGGTTCTCCATGAAGGAGACGCCCTTGCCCTTGACCGTGCGGGCCAGCACCACCTTGGGCCGCTCGCCGCCGGGCCGGACGGCCTCGCGGATCTGGTCGTGGTCGTGGCCGTCGATCTCGCCGACCTCCCAGCCGAACGAGCGCCACTTGTCGGCGAACGGCTCCAGGGCCAGGGTTTCCTCGGTGGTGGCCATCGACTGCAGGCCGTTCCAGTCGACGAGGGCGACCAGGTTGGTGAGGCGGTGGTGGGCGGCGAACATGGCCGACTCCCAGACGCTGCCCTCGTCGCACTCGCCGTCGCCCAGCAGGACGTACGTCATCCAGGTCTTGCCGGTCCGCCGGGCCTGCCAGGCGAGGCCGGCGCCGACCGGCAGGCCGTGACCGAGCGAGCCGGTGGAGAACTCGACGCCGGGGATGCCGACGTGGCTGACGTGCCCGGACAGGAACGAGCCGTTGCGGTAGTGCTGGGCCAGCAGCCGCGTGTCGAAGAAGCCGCTCTCGGCCAGCACGGCGTAGAGGGCGGCCCCGGCGTGGCCCTTGCTCATGATGAAGCGGTCGCGGTCGGGCCGGTCCGGATGGGCCGGCTCGATGTCGAGGACCTCGGCGTAGAGCACGGCCAGCAGGTCGGCGCAGGACAGCGCCGAGCCGACGTGCGAGCTGCGGCCCGAGTTGGTCATCCGCAGCACGTGCTGGCGGACGGCGCGGGCGAGGTCGGCGCTCGTCATAGGACCGCGTATCCGATGTACGGGTCGAAGTCGAACCGCCGCAGCTCCAGCCGGTTGAGGCCCACCTCGTCCAGGGCGGCCTTGGTCTCGCCGGGCCAGAGCGGGTTGTCCAGCTCGTCGAAGGCGAGGACGGCGCCCTTGGGCATCCGGGGCAGGAAGTGCTTCAGGGCGGTGCGCGTGGGCTCGTACAGGTCGAGGTCGAGGAAAAGCAGGCTCACGACCAGATGCTGGTTCTCGGCCACGAAGGCCGGAATCGTCTCGGTGACGTCGCCGCGGATCAGCCGTGCCTTGGGCAGGTGCCCGAGGAAGCGGTCGGTGTCGTAGATCTCCAGCAGCCGGGTCAGCTCGTCGTAGCTGTCGGCGGCCAGATCGCCCGCCCGTGCGCCCGTCCGAGAAGGGCTGTCGTCGGCCGTGACCGACGGGAAGCCGCCGAACGAGTCGAAGCCGTACAGCCGCCGGGTCAGGTTGGTCGGCTCCAGGGCGGCGCTGAGCTGGGCGAACGTCATGAAGCTGGCCCCGCGGAAGACGCCGCACTCGACGATCGAGCCCTTGACCGGCAGGGTCAGCTTGAACAGCTCGTACAGCGCCGCGAAGCGTGTCACCTGCGCCCGGCGGGCGTACCGGGCCATGGTGGCGAGCCTGGTCGGCAGGTCGTCCGGGCTGCTCGCGAAGACCTCGGCGATCCTGCCCGGCACCTGCTTCTCGGCGTCGGTCTGGAAGCTGCCGGGCGCGGTTCGGTCAGACATAGCAGGCCTGCCGGGACTTGACCATGGTGAAGACGCAGCCGAGCAGCCGGGCGTCGACCTGCTTGAGCGCGCGCACGGCGCCGGTGACCTGTGCGGTCGTGGTCCTGCGGGAGCGCACGAGAAGGAGCGCGCCGTCGGCCCGGGCCGCGACCACCGCGCCGTCGGCCACCGGCAGCAGCGGCGGCGAGTCGAGGATGACCAGGTCGAAGCGGCCGCGCAGCTCGTCCAGGAGGTCACCCATGCGCTGCGAGCCGAGCAGCTCGCTCGGGTTGGGCGGCGGATGGCCGCTGGACAACAGCCACAGTCCGGCGCCCCACGGCTGGAGCACCTGGTCGAGCGAGGCCGCGCCGACCAGCACGGTGGTCAGCCCGGCCGAGCCCTCACGGCCCAGGAAGGCGGCCAGCCGCGGCCGGCGCAGTTCGGCGTCGACGATCAGCACCTGCTGGCCGGCCTCGGCGAACAGGATGGCCAGCCCGCAGGCGGTGGCCGAGCGGCCCTCGCCGGGCATGGCGCTGGTGACGGCCAGGGTCTTCACCGGCCGGTCCGGGTTCGCGTACTGCACCGAGGTGCGCAGCTGGCGCAGCGCCTCGGCCCGCTTCGAGTCGCGGTCGGACAGGAACGGGCCCCCGCCGCGCCGCCGCGCCGCCTTGCGGTCGACCGGGATGCAGGCCAGCACGGGCGCCCCGGTCAGCTGGCGCAACTTGTCCGGGGCGCGCACGGACGTGTCGGCGATCTCGCGGGCGACCCCGAGCGCGGTCCCGAGCAACAGGCCCATGGCCACGCTCAGCGCGAGGTTGTGCATCGGGCGGGGCACCACCGGGCTGTCGCCGAGCTTCGGCGGCAGCATGATCTCGATCATCGCAGCCGGCGTCTTGGTGACGCCGGTGTCGGGCATCTCGAGCTTCCTCACCAGGGCCGGGAACTGCACCGTCAATTCCTCCGCGATCAGCTGCGCGCGCTCCGGAACGGCGTCCTCCACCGTGACGTCGATCAGCACCGTGGCCGAGTCGGTGACGACCGAGACGCGGTCCTGGATCTCGGCGGCGCTCAGATCGGTGTCGTCGTTGGCCGCGATCAGCTTGGCCAGGCGCTCGCCGGTGAGAACCGCCTCGTACGTCTTCAGCCGGTTCGTCGCGAACATCGACCCCTCGAGCGCGCTCGACCCCTCGACATTTCCCGTCGCGATGAAGAACTGCACGGTCGACGCGTAAAGAGGCCGCGTGCTTCCGGTGTACGCGGTGGCGACCCCCATCGCGGCGAGCACGGTGAGTGCGACCACCCACCACTGCCGTCTCGCTACCCGGAGGTAGTCACGCAGTTCCACTCTTGTGAATCTAAGTCGCCGGTCGTTAACGCGAAGCATTATTCGGAACTTGCGCGGCGTCCCCTCATGCCGCCTTAGGGTGCTTCTGTGACCGGCGGGGAGAATCTGCTCTACATGCTCGCCACCCGGTACGAGCGGTGGCGCTCCCGGCCGTCGGCCGGCCTCAAGACCCGCGCCCTGCTCTTCGGCGGCGGCGCCGCGGCCCGCGATCTGCTGCACAGCATGCATTTCGACCCCCGGAGCCGGTACGTGCCGGTCGGCGTCCTCGACGACGACCCCCGCAAACGGCGCACGCGGGTGGCCGGCGTGCCCGTGCTGGGCGACCGCACCGCTCTGGCCTCGGCGGTCGCGCGCACCGGGGCGACCACGGTGGTCTTCGCCGTCTCGAACGCCGATGCCCAGCTCGTCCGGGAGATCCGCGCGCTGGCCGACGCGGCCGGCGTCCGCTTCCTGGTCGTCCCGGCCATGAGCGAACTGCTCGACCACGAGATCGGCGTGCGCGACCTGCGCGAGGTGCGGGTGACCGACCTGCTCGGCCGGGTGCAGATCGAGACCGACCTGGACGCCATCGCCGGCTATCTGACCGGCAAACGGGTGCTGGTGACCGGGGCCGGCGGGTCGATCGGCTCCGAGCTGTGCCGGCAGATCAACCGGTTCTCCCCGGCCGAGCTGATGATGCTCGACCGCGACGAGAGCGCCCTGCAGGCGGTCCAGCTCTCCCTCGACCCCCGCGCGACGCTCAGCGACCCGGCGGTCATCCTGGCCTCGCTGCGCGACGTCGACCGGATCCGGGCCATCTTCAGAGAACGCAAGCCCGAGGTGGTCTTCCACGCGGCCGCGCTCAAACACCTGCCGCTGCTGGAGCGCTATCCGGGTGAGGCGGTGAAGACCAACATCTGGGGCACCCTGGCGGTGCTGGAGGCGGCCTCGTCGGTCGAACGGTTCGTCAACATCTCCACCGACAAGGCGGCCGACCCGGCCAGCGTCCTCGGCTACTGCAAGCGGATCACCGAACGGCTCACCGCGCACGTGGCGGCCCAGCGCCCGGGAACGTTCCTGAGCGTACGGTTCGGCAACGTGCTCGGCAGCCGCGGCTCGGTCTTCGACCGGTTCACCGCGCAGATCGCCGACGGCGGCCCGATCACCGTCACCCACCCCGACGTGACCCGCTACTTCATGACCATCCAGGAGGCGGTCCACCTGGTGATCCAGGCGGCCGCGATCGGGCACGGCGGCGAGGCGCTCGTGCTGCGGATGGGCGATCCGGTGCGCATCGCCGACGTCGCCCGGCAGATGGTCGAGCTGGCGCCGGCCCCGGTCGACATCGTCTACACCGGGCTGCGGCCGGGGGAGAAGATGGGCGAGGTGCTCTTCGGGGCCGGGGAGGAGGACCGGCGGCCCTACCACCCACTGATCTCCCACGTGTCGGTGCCACCCCTGGACCCCGCGGCCGTACGGACCCTGGCCGCCAACGCCGATCCGGCAGCGCTCGTCTCGTCGCTGGCGGCGCTGTGCACCGTGCCCGCCCTATCCTTTTCGTAGAATCCCGAGGACCAGCGGGTCGATGTTGCCGTCGACCAGGCGCTCCTCCAGGTTCTCGACGCCGGCCCAGCTGTCGAGGTCGTCGTAGCCCTTTTCCTTGAGAAGCGTCCGCACCTCTACCGCGATCTCCCCGGTCAGCGGGATCAGCGTCGCCGGGTCAGGCCGCTCGAAGTAGAGCGTGTGCAGGTCGAGCAGCCGTGCCAGTTCGCCGACCGGGTCCGGGTGGTCGTCGACGCGCAGGTCGACCAGGACGTCGCTGGTACCGCCGTAGCCCATGCCCTTGGCCACGACGTACAGGGCGGCGCTCTGCCGTCCGCGGCGATCCCCACCGGCGTCGTCACCCGCTTGGAGAGCGTGCAGGAGCCGGTACTGGAACTTGGTCTCTCCCGTGATCCACTTCTCTTCCACGGCCGCGACGACCTGCGGCCCGGCGAGCATGTTGCCCTGGATGGCGTAGCCCTCGCCGGCCGCACCGCCCGCCCACGGATGACACTCCTCGCCGGTGAAGGTGGCGCCGGGCCCGTCCGGCCCGACGACGCCGACCTGCCGGTGCGGAACCGGCCCGGCGTCCCCCGCGATCAGCGCCTTGACCGTCTCGGTGGCGGCCACCCCCGTGGCCATCAGGGCGAGGGCCTGAGGCCGATAGGCGAGATTGGCGTACGACTGGGTGGCCACCGCCCCGACATCGGCCAGCGCGGCCGGAACAGCGGCCCCCACCCCGAGGAACTTGCTGGCCACGGCCACACCGAGGGCCGTGCCGTCGGCCGAGCGGGCAACGATCGAGAAGGTCATGGCGCTTTTTGTAACACGGGGCGCGTAGATTTGTTCTGCTCCCGCCGCCGGGCCCTTGAGGCGTGCTGCGGGTGGACGGGCGGGTCGTTGCCGAGGCCACCGCCCTCCCGCAGCACCGAGGGCTACCATGCGCTGCATGAGCGAGCAGCCGACCGCCGAGCTCGACCCCCGCTTCAGCTCACCGGGAGCCACGCCCCGCCCCTGGGCCGACGTGGAGCAGACGCTGACAAAGGCCAAAATCTCCTGGCTGGCCACCGTACGCCCCGACGGCCGTCCACATGTGACACCGTTACCCGCCGTGTGGCACGAGGGAGCCCTCCACTTCTGCACGGGCGCCACCGAACAGAAGGCGAAGAACGTGGCGCAGAACCCGCAGTGCGCCATAACGACCGGCACACCCCAGGCCGACGAGGGCCTCGACGTCATCGTCGAGGGCACAGCCACTCGGGTCACGGACGCCGACCGCTTGACGGCTCTGGCCGCCTTGTGGAAATCCCGCCACGGCTGGGACTTCCACCCTTCAGACGGCGTGTTCGTCGGCGACGAGGGCAATGAGGCGATGGTCTTCGCCCTTGTCCCGGCCAAGGTGCTGGCCTTCGGCAAGGGCGAGCCCTACACGCAGACCCGCTACCGCTTCTCCTGATGCCTCTCCCCGACGGACTCACCGCGGACCTGCGGGCCCGCGTCGACGAGCTGCTGTGCGCGCGCAACCTGTTCGCCGCCACCGACCACCGAGCAGCTGATCGCGAAGGCGGCCGCCATCACCGACCCGATCGCCGCCGTCGAGGCCTACTGGGACGGCGACACCCAGGGCCGGGCCGTCGCCGCCCGGTTCGGCGTGCCGTTCGTCTTCGCCAGCCCCGGCCTGCCCATCATCGATCCGCCGCGCTGGTGGGACGTCCAGGTTGGTAGGTCCTTCCGGCGGTCGTAGGCTCTCCGCTCGTGGCGACTGTGCGCGTGGAGACGGTCATCGATCTGCCGGCCGAGCTGGTGTGGGAGGCCGTCGCTGATGTGGGTGCTGTTCATCGGCGGCTGCTGCCGGGGCGCGTGGCCGATGCGCGGATCGAGGGGGACGCGCGGATCCTGACCATGCCGGACGGCTGGCTGGTGCGGGAGCTGATCGTCGCGGTCGACCACGATCACCAGCGTTTGGCGTACGCCGTGGTCGAGGGGCAGCGGATGCCGTTGACCTATCACCACGCGTCGTTCCAGGTGTTCGGCGAAGGTGAGCGCGCGCGGCTGGTCTGGGTGACCGACGTGCTGCCGCATGCCATGGCCGGTGTCGTGCGCGGGGTCGTCGAGCGGGGCATCGCCGAGATCAAACAGACCCTGGAGTCGGGAACCCGACAGGCCGTCGAGAGGGCCTTCGAGGTGCCCGGAAGTGGGGCGGGGCAGTCTTCCGGGATAGATGCTTGAAGGCAATAGTAACCGGCGGAATTACCCGTCCGGACGGTGTGGTTGCGACCGATCGCGGTCGATGCGGGTGGATCAGTCCGGTCACCTATCCATAACAGACGATATGCAGAACGTGACCGGCGCGATTGAGTGATCTCGCTCGACGGGTGTGGGGGACGCGAAGGGGTCGGTCAGTGGTGAACGCGGTGATTTACGTGCGGCCGGAGAACTACGGCGCGAGCGCGAGCCGTTGTCTCGAGCACTGTGCGGCCCGCCGGTACAACGTGGTCGGCCTGATCCAGGGCGACTGGGACGCCGCCGCCCGCATGCTCGCCGAAGGGCTGGCCGGCGTGGTCGTCGTGTCGTCGGCCGATCAGCTCGACCCGCACCTCGAGCCGCGCATCGAGGTGGTGCCCAAGCCGCGCCGCCAGCGCCGCTCCTCGTCGTCGGCCGCCCAGCCGGGCCGCCGGTGGACTTCGGACAATCCGGGCTCGTCTCTGCACGGGGGCACCCGTGCGCCGGACGCCGCTCCCCGAAGCGGGGTACCGGCCCGCCCGGTACCCCGCAATCTTTTCCGTTCCTAACGGTCCAGGATCGCCCGCAGGGCCGCCTCCAGCGCGGCCGCCGGATCGTCCGGCGCGGCGGTCTGGCGCCAGGCGATGTGCTGGTCAGGGCGTACGAGAAGACAGCCCGTCTCGCCGATCTCGGCGATCTCGGCCCACGTGCCGTACAGGTCGACGGCCTCGCAGCCGGGCGGCCCGATGCGGACGACCGTCAAGGGAATGTCGATCTTCTCCGCCGCCGTTGTCCACAGGCCGCCGCGGGCGCGGGTCAAGATTGTGAACGACTCCGGCCCGCACAGGTCCAGGGTGGAGACTCTGGTGCCATGGCGAGACACCCAGCAGTGCGGCACCCGCGCTCCCGGCCGGCTGGTCGGCTGGAAATACAGCACGGGATCGCGTTCGTATCGCACCGGCTCGGCGCCCTCGTCGAGGACGGCCGTGGAGGCGTACACCTGATTCATCTCCATGCCGTGCGCGTGGTACGAGTGATCCTTGGAGCGCTTGGCCTCGGCGAACGCCGCCCGCCGGGCCTCGCCCGCGTCGGAGTCGGAGAAAAGCACCTCGAACTGCCGCGCCCGTTCGGCCGCGGGCGCCTTCGGGTCGACGCCGAGCGAGCGGATGACGTCCGGGTTCTGGCGCCAGCTCGCGACGGCCCGGTCGACGACGGCGTGACCGATCGGGCGGCGCTCGCTGTCGTACGTCTCCAGCAGGGCCGGGCCCGCGCCCCAGCGCAGCACCGCCGCGATCTTCCAGGCCAGGTTGAAGGCGTCCTGCACGCAGGTGTTGCCGCCGAGCCCGTTCATCGGCGGGTGCCGGTGCACGGCGTCGCCGGCGCAGAAGACCCGGCCCTCGCTGTAGCGCTCGGCCACGACCTGATTGATGCGCCAGGGGTACGCCCCGGTGACGGTGACCTCGACGTCGTCATCCCCGATGATCTCGCGGACCTGGGCCCCGAGCTGCTCCGTGCTCAGGTCGAGCGCGGCTTCGCCCAGGTGCACGAACCCGGCCACCCACTCGTGCCAGGGGCGGACCATCCGCAGCATGGCGTTGCCGAGCGCGCCCTCGCGGCCCGGCTGGAGGATCCAGAAGATCGAGCCGGGCCGGTCCTCGAAGTACTTCGTGAGGTCGGCCTCGAAGCGGACGTTGAGCGCCGGCGCCAGGCCCGGGGTGCCCCGCATCGGCAGGCCGATCGCGGCCGCGACCGGGCTCTGCCCGCCGTCGGCGCCGACGACGTAGCGGGAGCGGACCAGATGTTCGGCGCCGGTCACGGTGTCGCGCAGCGTGGTGGTGACGCCGTCCGCGTCCTGCTCCAGCGACACGAACTCGGTGGCGAAGCGGGTGACGACGCCGCGCTTGCCGGCCTCGTCGACCAGGATCGGCTCGAAGCGGTCCTGCGGCAGGTCGCAGCCCCGGCCGGGGCTGGCCGCGAGATATTCGCCGGCCCGGGCCGGGTCGTTGCCCCAGGTCCACATGCGGCCGAACTCGAGGCCGTTGACCGCCGTCATCATCGTGTGGTTGGCCATCAGCTCGCCCGGCGTCGCGGCGGCCGTGCACGCTTGTTCGAGCCCGATCGCCCGCAGCACCTCCATGGTGCGCTGGTTGACGATGTGCGCCCGCGGCGAGTCGGCCACCCACCGCCCGCGGCTGATCATCATGGTCCGCACGCCGTGGCGGGCGAGCATGACCGCGGCGCTCGCCCCGGTCGGTCCCGCGCCGACGACCAGCACTTCCGTCTCGATAGGCTCCATCGGTTCTCCTCCTGTACGCAGCACGGATCCGCTGCCTGCCGACAGCTGACCGGGCCTGACCGGAGGCGATATGATTATGTGTAGATAACTATTCCGCGAGTCAAGGGGGCGGCGGGGATGGATCCGCGGTTCGCCGAGCTGGCCGACCTGGTCATCGACCTCGCCCGGGAGCTGCGCATCCGGGGCGGCACGCCGCTGAACCAGACGCAGAGCCAGGTCATGCGGTTCGTGCACGGTCATCCCGGCCGCAAGGCCTCGGAGATCGCCGACCGTACGGGCCTCAAGCGCGCCAACGTGAGCGCCGCCATCACCGAGCTCCGCGATCTGGGCTTCCTGACGTCGCGCCGCGACGACAAGGACGGCCGGGCCGTACGCATCGACGCCACTCCGAAGGCCGAGGCCACCCTGCACGAGCTGAGATCGTCGTGGTCCGGGCTGCTCGCCTCCACGTGGGGCCCTGAGACCACCGACCTGGACCCGCTCATCGCCCGGCTGCGGTCGGTGCTGCACGCCCTCCCCGCGAAGGCGGAGGACCAGCGGTGAGAGTCGTGAGAGTCGTCAAACGGAAGCTCAACGGCAACACGGGGAGCTGGCTCACCTACCACCTCGGTGACGACGAGAGCGGCTCCTGGCTGTTCCACCCCGAAGGCACCCTCTACACGGGGCGATGGGCCGACGGCCGGGAGGCCACATGCTTCTCCGGCGTCACCGAGGCACCGGGTTGCGCCGTCCTGTACTTCGCGCCGCATCGAGGTGGCTGGTTCGCCGCCTGGCGGCACGTGCCCGCGACCGTGATAACCATCGATCTGTCCCGGCCGGTGACGCGCAACGGGGACGAGTGGGGCTTCGTCGACCTCGAACTCGACCTCTGGCACGCGCCGGGCGACGACACGCCCGCCGGCGGCGATCCCCGGCCCCGGCTCAGCCGCAACGGCCGGGTCGTGGGTGTCGCCGACGACGACGAGCTCGACGACGCCGTCGGGCACGGCTGGATCACCGCGGCCGAGGCGGAGCGCACGCGCGACGAGGCACGGCATGTCGCCGGGTTGATCCTCGATGCGGCGTACCCCTTCACCGCGGGCGCCTGGGAACGTTTCGAGGCGGCGATCGGCCGGGGGCTGCCGGCTCCTCGGTAGCCTCAGGGGCGGTGCTGCGGGTGGGTGACCAGCAGGACCGGGCGGGTGGAGCGTTTGATCAGGTCGAGGGGGACGCTGCCCATCAGGCGCTCGGCGACCGTGGGGCGGCTGCTCGAACCGGCCACGATCAGGTCGGCCTGCTGCTGGTCGGCGAACTCGATGAGGGCCGGGACCGGGCGGCCCGGCACCACCGTCACGCTGGCCTCGACGCCGGCCTCGGCCAGGCGGGCGGCCAGCGCCGAGGCGGACTGGTAGGCCTTGTCGGCGAAGACGCTGCGGGGCACGGCGGCCAGGCGTTCCAGCTCGACGCCGTCCGCGGCCACGACGGCCACCGTCGCGCCGGTCTGCTTGGCCAGGCCGATCACGGCGTCGGCGACCCACGGGGTGTCGGCTTCGGGTTTCGCGGCTACCACGATGCGCATGAGGGCGACGGTACCCGGCGATCGCGACGCGTCGATAGTCATGACTCGACAGAACGTGCGAGATGTATGACGCTCGGTGGATGGCGGATGCGGTAACGACGGAACAGCCCTCCCTCAAGCGGGTCATGGGGCCCGGCCTTCTCCTGCTCTTCGTGGTCGGCGACATCCTCGGCACGGGGGTCTACGCGCTCACCGGGCGCGTCGCGTCCGAGGTCGGCGGGGCGGTGTGGCTGCCGTTCCTCATCGCGTTCATCGTCGCGGTGCTCACCGCCTTCAGCTATCTGGAGCTGGTGACGAAATATCCGCGGGCGGCCGGCGCCGCGCTCTACACGCACAAGGCGTTCGGCATCCACTTCCTGACCTTCATCGTCACCTTCGCGGTGATGTGCTCGGGGCTCACCAGCGCGTCCAGCGCCTCCAAGGCGTTCGCGTCGAACTTCGTCGAGGCGTTCGACCTGTCGTGGGAGGAGGGCGCGGCGCTCACCGCCGTCGCGCTCGGCTTCATCGTGCTGATCGGGCTGATCAACTTCCGGGGCGTCGGCGAGAGCGTCAAACTCAACGTGCTGCTGACCTGTGTCGAGCTGTCCGGCCTGCTGATCGTCATCGGGATCGGCGCGTGGGCGCTCGGCGGCGGCGACGGCGACCTGTCACGCCTGACCGACTTCACGGCGGCCGAGGGGGAGAACGCCTTCTTCTCGGTGACCGCGGCCACGGCGCTCGCGTTCTTCGCGATGGTGGGTTTCGAGGACTCCGTCAACATGGCCGAGGAGACCAAGGATCCCGTCCGTATCTTCCCCAAGGTCATGCTCACCGGCCTGTGCATCACCGGCGTCATCTACATCCTGGTCTCGATCTCGTCGGTGGCGCTGGTCGCCCCCGAGGAGCTCGGCGAGGGCGACGCCCCGCTCCTCAAGGTCGTGCAGGCCGGCGCGGCCGGGTTCCCCCTGTGGATCTTCGCGTTCATCACGATGTTCGCCGTGGCCAACTCGGCGCTGATCAACATGCTGATGGCGAGCCGGCTGCTGTACGGCATGGCGAACGAGCGTGTGCTCCCGCGCATCCTCGGGCGGGTGCACCGCACGAGGCGTACCCCCTGGGTCGGAATTCTCTTCACCACCGTGATCGCCTTCGGCCTGATCTGGTTCGCCGACCTGGCCGCCCTCGGCGGCACGACGTCGCTGCTGCTGCTCTGCGTCTTCACCGTCGTCAACATCGCGGTGCTGGTGCTGCGGCGCGACCGGGTCGACCACGAGCACTTCAAGGCGCCCACGGTCATCCCGGTCATCGGCGCCGTCACGTGTGCCTATCTGGCCAGCCCGCTGTCCGGTCGGGCCGGCGCCGACTACCGCGTGGCCGGCATCCTGCTCGTCATCGGCGTGGTGCTCTGGCTGATCACGTACCTCTACAACCGCAACGTCCGCCACGAGGAGACGACCCTCGACCCCACGAACCTCAAGGAGTGAGGTGGAAGACCTCGCCCTTCGGCGTGAAGGGCAGGCGGGCGCCGACCGGCATCAGATAGGCGTGCGGGCGGCGCACCCGCAGCACGTCGCACCAGCCGTCGGTGATGACCAGGATGGGCCCCTCGGGCGGGAAGTCGCCGGCGCGTTCCAGCAGGTCGACGGCGGGCTGCAGGACGGTGCCGCCGCGACCGCGCACCCGGACCCGGCCGGCGATGTCGTCGACCGGCAGATAGCCGGCGTCGTAGGCGGCCGCGTCGCAGAAGACCACCCGCGCGGCGGGCACGTCGCGGGCGGTGGCGTACGAGGCGATCGCGCCCAGCGCCTTGCCCATGAGCTCGTGGTTCATCGAGCCCGAGGTGTCGACGACGACGCCGAAGGTGCACTTGCGGACGACCTCGTCGGGCAGGTGGCGGCCAGGCCGGGGAATGTCCGGTGTGGAGGCCTGCCGGCGTGCGGGCCGGCCGTAGCTGCGCCGCCACTCCGGGGCCGGCACGTGCTCGTCGAACCAGCGGGCCAGGCGCACGTCCCACGGAAGCGGCGGCTGCTCCAGCACCCGGATCTCGGCCACCAGGCCGGACGGGAGCACGCCACGGCCGCTGTTCTGGTGGTAGTCGTAGCCGCTGAGCAGGGCCCGCCGGCAGTATTCGTCGAGGTCGACCGCCCGCGGCCGGGAGCCGGGATCGCCCAGGATGTCGCCCCGGCCCGTGCCCCGCAGCGTGGCGAGCTTGCGCGCGCGGCGCAGGTCGCCGGCGATCCGGTCGTAGACGTCCTCGGCCGACAGGCCGGCGAAGCGGGGATCGTAGAGAGTGCCGTCCGGTAGTGTGCCGACCGCCATCTCGACCAGCCAGCCGTTGATCACGTAGTCACAGGCGACGTTCCAGAGGTACGGCTCGCGCCAGCCCGCGCGGTCGCCGTGGCGCAGGGCGGCGTGCAGCATCTCGTGGGCGAGCACGAAGCGCCACTCGTCCTCGCCGAGGCGCCGCAGCGGGTTCACGTAGATCTCGCCGGCGGCGGGCGACACGGCCGCGACCGCGATGTCCCAGTCGCGGGCGAGGGCGGCGTCGGCGACCAGCTCGAAGCGGGCCGCGACCGCGCCGAGCAGCGGGTACGAGCCGATGAACCAGCTCAGCGCGCGCTGCCAGGGTGAGCGGCGGGATCCGGGCTGGGCCCCGCCGGCCACGTCGACCGCGGCCGTGGCGGCGGCGGAGAGCCCGACCGCGAACCGGGCCGGCCACTGCGGATCGGCCTGGTGACGGCCCAGCGGCTCGTACGACAGATCGGGCGACCCGGCGCCGCAGTCGGTGAACTCCGGGGCCGGCCCGTTGCGGCGCAGCTGGTCCTCGTCGGCCGACGGCAGCGTGTCGGGCAGCGCGAACGGCTCCCGGCCCAGCTTCACCGAGCGCTGGAAGCGGGTCACCACAAGACAGGCCACGTCGTCCCACTCACGGCAGTGGTGGCCGAAGCCCAGGTGCAGCAGGCAGTGCGCGAGCACCCACGTCCAGCCCTGCTCGTCGAGCTTGCGGGTGCCGTTGGCGCGGATCAGGCCGCCCGGCCCGACCACCGCGTAGCCGATGCCGGGCTCGTCCACCAGCTTGGCCGAGGCGCTGGCCAGCGGCCACCCGTCGGCCAGGGGCGCGAACATCGGGTGCGCGGCCAGCGTCTTCCACGCCCGGAGGAAGGCGGCCGTGTTCGGGTCGGGCTCGACCGCCTTCCTCCGGCTCACGCGCGCGCCGCGACCAGGCGCGGCAGGTCGCGGCTCACCTCCACCAGGAACCAGGCCGGCAGCACGGGCGCGCCGTCCTGGTCGGCCGCGATGACCAGGCGCCCGCACTCCAGCGACAGCTCGGCCAGCTCGACCAGCATCGCCTTGGCGCGGTGGGCGAACTGGCGTACGGCGGCCGGGGCCCTGTCCTTGTCGGCGGGAAGCTCCTTGACCAGCCGGGCCCGGAAGGTCTCGGCCAGGAAGTAGAGCAGGTCGCGGTCGGAGGGGTGGACCGGCCAGCCGGCGTCGCCGCGCAGGATCGCGTCGAGACCGAACCGGTGCCGCACGATCTTCACGTATCCGCCGAACGCGCTCGCGTGGGCCGGGCTCAGCGTGCCGGCGGCCAGCAGCCGTACGGTCTCCTCGCCGACGTCGTCGCCGTAGGACCGCAGGGCGTCGGAGAGCATGTGCCAGCTGCGCGGCGTCGAGAACGTCTCCTCGGTCTTGGGCGGCGCCGACCACAGGTGGTCGGGGCGCTCGGCCAGATAGCCGGTCACCCACGGGTGGATGCCGGCGCCCTGGGCCCACGCGCTCCAGTCGTCGTGCGAGGCCCGCAGATGGACGTGGACGAGCCGGTTGACCAGGGCCGAGGCCATCGGCCGGGCGAGCGCGTTGTCGCTCGAGCGGTTCCCGGCGCCGATCACGATCGACCCCGCCGGCAGCTCGTAGTCGCCGATGCGCCGGTCGAGGATCAGCGAGTAGAACGCCTTCTGCACGTCGGGGCCGGAGGCGTTGAGCTCGTCGAGGAACAGGCAGTACGGCTCGTCGCGCGCGATCGTCTCGGGCGGCGCGAACCGGCTGCGCCCGTCCCGGAGCTCCGGCACCCCGATGAGGTCCTCGGCGGCGAGCTGGGTGCCGACCAGGGTGACGCAGTCGAGCCCGAGCGAGGCCGCGAAGTCGCGCACCAGCGAGCTCTTGCCGATGCCGGGCGCGCCCCACACGAAGACCGGCCGCACGACCGCCACGTGGAGCAGCAGGCCGGGCAGCTGACCGGGGGTCACGGTGATCGCCGAGTGCACGCCGGAAGTCTGCCTCCCGTCCCGGACCGGGGCATCCGATTTTCCCGGCTGTCCCACCGGGAGCCGTGCCGCTAAGGTGCGCCGCATGCGTCTGGAGGCGATCACCCCGGAGAACTACGAGGCCGCGCTGGCCGTGCGCGTGCGGGCCGATCAGGAGGACCTGGTCGAGCCGGTCGTGACGTCGCTGGCCGAGGCGTACGTGTTCCGCGAGTTCGCGTGGCCGCGGCTGATGTACGACGGTGACCGGGTCGTCGGGTTCGTGATGGCGTTCCTGGACATCCCGTGGGACCCCGAGCGTGATCCGGGCGACCGCCGGTCGGGGCTGTGGCGGCTGAACATCGCGGCCGGGGAACAGGGCAAGGGCTTCGGGACGTACGCCGTCGAGGAGGTCTGCCGGGTGATCCGTGCTCAGGGCGGCACGCGGGCGTACGTCACCTGGGAACCGAGGGCGGGCGGGCCGGAGGACTTCTATCTGAAGCTGGGCTTCCGCCCGACCGGCGAGCGCAGCGGCGACCAGACCGTCGGCGTGCGCGACGTCTAGGCCAGGCCGTTCTCCTTGGCCACGATGGCCGCCTGGACGCGGGAGGCGCAGCCGAGCTTGGCCAGGACGCGGGAGACGTGGGTCTTGGCGGTCGCCTCGGTGATGGACAGCTCGGCCGCCAGGTCGGCGTTGGACAGGCCGCGGCCGAGGGCGGCCAGGATCTCGCGTTCGCGGGCGGTCAGCTGCCCGAGCGCGGCCGGAGCGGGAGGCGGGCCGGGCCGGGCGTCGGCGAACGTGGCCAGCAGGCGGCGGGTCAGCGACGGGGCGATCACGCCGTCGCCGGCGGCCACGTGGCGGACGGCGGCGATCAGGTCGGCCGGCTCGACCGACTTGAGCAGGAAGCCGGCCGCGCCGGCCCGCAGGGCGCCGAAGACGTACTCGTCGAGGTCGAAGGTGGTCAGGATCAGCACGTCGGCCAGGCCGGCCGCGGTGATGGACCGGGTGGCGCTGATGCCGTCGGTGCCGGGCATGCGGATGTCCATCAGCACCACGTCGGGGCGCAGCGCGCTCGCCTGGCGCAGGGCGACGGCGCCGTCGGCGGCCTCGCCGACCACCGCGATGTCGGGCGCCTGTTCCAGCATCAGCCGCAGCCCGGCCCGGATCGCCGCGTGATCGTCGGCGAGCAGGACGCGGATCACGCGCCGGCCGCCGCGGGCAGGGTGGCGCGGACCCGCCAGGCGGCGCCGTGCGGGCCGGCCTCCACCGAACCGCCCAGCAGGGCGGCGCGTTCGCGCATGGAGGGCAGGCCGGTGCCGGCGCTCAGGGCCTCGTGGCCCAGCGGGGGTGGCTGGGTCAGGGTGTTGGTCACCGTCACTGTCACCTCGCCGGCGGTCCGGCGCACGTCCAGGCGTACCTCGGAAGTGGGTGCGTGTTTGCGGGCGTTGGTCAGGGCCTCGTGGACTATGCGGTAGACGGTGTGGGCGACGATCACCGGGACGCCGGTGATCGCGGGCAGGGTGGCCGTCACCCGCAGGCCGTCGGCCTCGGCCGCCTCGACCAGGGCGGGCAGCCGATCGAGACCGCCGGGTACGGTCGCGTCGGTGGTGGGGGCGTCCCGCAGCAGCATGATCATGGAGCGCATCTCCTCCAGGGCGGCCAGGCTGCTCGTGCGGACCGCCCGCAGGGCCGCCCGGTCGCGGGTGGTGTCGGGCGGGGCGGCCAGGGCGGCGCCGGAGTGCAGGGCCGTCGTCGACAGGTGGGCGGCGATCACGTCATGCAGGTCGCGGGCCATCGCGGCCCGCTCGGCCAGCACGGCCTCCTGCGCGGCCATCTCGCCCAGGCGGCGCTGCTGGCGGACGTTCGCCGACCACCACAACGGCACGAACAGCAGGGTGGTCAGCTGCAACGCGATGAAGACGGCGATCCGGAACTCGCCGGCAGCCAGGCCGCCGACGACGCCGGCCGTGCCGATGACGACGAACACCGCGGTCGTGACGGCCCGGCGGGCCCGGCCCGAGGCGAACTGGCCGACCGAGAAGATCAGGTCGAACAGCACCAGGACCATCGCGATGCTGCCGCCCAGGGCCAGGTCGGCCAGCGTGGCGATGACGCCGGCGGCCAGCGCGAGCAGCGGGTGGCGGCGCTTGACGAGCATGGCCGCGCAGCCCACGACCAGCGGGACCGTGTGCCACCAGCCCGGCGCGGCGGCCAGCCGGTCGATGCCCGGGTCGATCCAGACGTCGGTCAGGCCGACCAGGTTGAGCGCCAGCCCGGCGGCGAACGTCGACGCCGCGGTCACCCTGTCCTGGAACGACGGGCTGCTCCGCCACCGCCGCACGATCGCCGCCCTCACCGGCCTATCCCATCACGCCGCGCCGCCGGCGGCGTCCGACCAAAGATGTACGCGGCCGGTCATCCTTCGGCCGACGCGCGGGCGGCCGGGCCGCGCGAGGGTTCCCTCATGGACCTCGCGCTCCTCGGCTCGCTGGCCGTGCTCGCCCTGATCGACTCGACCAGCTTCGGCACCCTGCTGATCCCCATCTGGCTGCTCATGCACCCCGGGCCGGTGCGGGCGGGCCGCATGCTGGTCTTCCTGGGCACGGTGGCGGTCTTCTACTTCGCGGTCGGCCTGGCCGTCGCCCTCGGCGCCGACGCCTTCCTGCCGCAGATCACCCGCCTGCTCGACACCCGGCCGGTGTCCTGGATCCAGCTGGTGCTGGGTGTCGGGCTGTTCTTCTGGAGCTTCCGCCTGGACCGCCGCCGCGGGGCCGGTGGCGGCCGGCTGGCCCGCTGGCGGGAGCGAGCTCTGAGCGACGGCAGCGCCGCCGGGCTGGCCGGGCTGGCCCTGGCCGCGGCCGCCGCCGAGGTCACGACCATGCTGCCCTACCTGGCCGCGATCGGCCTGCTCACCGGGTCCGGGCTGGGGCCCGGCGCCGTCGCGGTGGTGATGGCGGCGTACTGCCTGGTCATGATCCTGCCGGCCCTGGTCCTGCTCGGCGCCCGCCTGGCCGCCGGTGACCGCCTCACCCCGCTGCTGACCCGGGTCGGCGACCGGCTGGCCCGCAGCAACGCCCTGGCCTGGATCGTCGGCATCGTCGGCTTCCTGCTGGCCCGCGACGCCGCCATCCGCCTGTTCGACTGGCTGGGCGCGTGACCCCCGGTGACCCGGGCGATGTGTGCGGCCAGGGAGTTCGACGGGCGCGTGGCGGCGCCCGGGGCGACGAGCATCGGTCACATCACCGGATCACCTGGAGGAACCGTGACCAGCACCGTCACACCCAGCTTCACCGACGAGGCCCGCCGCCGCCGCGAGCTGCCCACGCTGCCCGTTCCCGCCAACGCCAAGGGGCCCGCGGTGCCGGCCGAGGGATACGTGCTCGAGGAGATCGCCGATGGCGTCTTCTGGCTCACCGAGGGCAGCTATCAGTCGATGTTCGTGGTGACCGGGGAGGGTGTCATCGCCGTCGACGCGCCGCCCACCCTTGGGCACAACATCCTGCGGGCCATCGGGCGCGTCACCAGCAAGCCGGTCACCCACGTGGTCTACAGCCATCACCACTCCGACCACACGGGTGCCATGTCGATCTTCCCGGAGAAGGCGCGGTACTACGCGCAGCGGGCCACCGCCGAACGGCTCCGGCTGCTCGGCGACCGGCGGCGCCCGCCGGCCACTCACGTCTTCGACGACACCCTGACCATCGAGGCCGGCGACCACACGGTGCGGCTCGACTATCCGGGCCCGAACCACTCCGAGGGCAACAGCTTCATCCACCTGCCGCGCCAGCGCGTCCTGATGCTGGTCGACGTGATCTTCCCGGGCTGGGTGCCGTTCTCGAACCTGTCGCTGTCGGCCTTCGTGCCCGGCGTCCTCAAGGCCCACGAGCAGGCCCTGGCCTACGACTTCGACCATTTCGTCGGTGGTCACGTGACCCGCCCGGGGACCCCGGCCGACGTACGCCTTCAGCAGGACTACCTGGTCGATCTGCGCACCACGGCCGAGGCGGCACTGTCGAGCGTCGACCTGCCGGCGACGATGGCGCCGGTCGACACCGGGAACGCCTGGGCCGTCTTCCGCGCCTATCTCGACGCGGTCGCGGCCGCCACCGCCGACGAGATCGTCCCGCGCTGGCAGGACCGCCTCGGCGGGGCCGACGTCTTCACCCTGCCCAACGCGTGGGCCATGGCCGAGTCGCTGCGCCTCGACCTGAACTCACTGGGCCCGTTCGCGACCGTGCCGTAGCAGCGCGATCAGGCCGCCAGCTGGAAGTCGCCGCGGCGCCGCTGGGCGAGCTCGAAGCGTCCCTCGACGCGCTGCGGCTGCTGCTGGGCCTCGCGCAGCACGGCCAGGAGCAGATCGAACAGGGTGAGCCCGAGCGCCCGGCAGATCGCGTCGAGCAGCTCCGACGAGGGCTCCTTGCGCCCCCGCTCCACCTCGGACAGGTGCCCGATGGACACCCCGGCCAGCTCGCAGACCTCACGGAGCGTCTTTCCCTGAGCCATGCGCGTACGCCGGAGCACCTGACCGATGAGCGTGCGGAGCATCATCCCTGCAACCTACCGGACGGTGACCACCACCTGGCCGTAGCCGGACAGCGTGTGCCGGCCGTCGTCGGTGGCGGTCAGCGTCAGCACGGCGCGCTGGCCCGCCGTCGCGCCGGCCGGGATCGTGAGGCGGTCGCCCCGCAGGACCGCGGCGGCCGTCGAGGCCTCGGTGTAGACCGACCAGGTGCTTGTCACCCGGTCCCGGTCGGGACCGGCGACGTCGGCGCGCAGGGTCAGCGTCTGCCCGGGCCGTGCGCTCAGGTCCTCCTGCCTGATCTTCACGGTCGGCGCGTGGTTCGCTTTCTTGTACGACGAGGTGACGCCCCAGCCGGCGCGGGCCGCGAAGTCGTCCTCGGCGTCGGGCACCCAGCGGTAGAGCGAGTAGGCCGCCTCGGCCCGGCCGGTGACCGGGTTGACGTCGCCCTGAGGGGCGAACTGGGCGCCGGTGGCGGCGAATCGGCCGCCCCAACTGCCGAGGGTGGGGTCGTGCCCGTCGCCGATCAGGTGGTAGCCGTCGAGCAGCGGGCCGTGGCCGGTCTTGATGTTCGGCTTCCAGAACGAGTTCTTGTAGTACGGCTTGATGGTCTCCGGGATCGCGGCGTTCGTCTTGCCGCCGGTCCAGGAGGTGAAGGTGAAGCCCCAGTTGTAGACGCGGATGTCGGGCCAGGACCGGCCGATGTAGTCGGCGTAGGCGTTGTCCTGGTTGCCGATCGTGGCGATGACCGCCTTGCCGGCCACCTTGGAGCGCAGCTCCCGGGCCGACGGGTAGCGGGCGTCGTGCCGGCGCAGGTTGGTCAGGATGCGGTCGTACTCGGAGATCTGTTTCTCGATCCATCGGTCCGGGTTCCAGCGCCACGTCGTGGCATCGGCCGACTGGGCCGGTGTGCCCGCGGTCTGCCCGGTGAAGCTGGTCAGGATGCCGGCGTCGCGGGCCTGGGTGAGGGTGTGGGCGCCGTCGCCCTTCCAGTGGTGCACCGACGAGGAGTAGACGAGACGAGGAGGGCACGGAACTTCATTGACGCTCTCCCATGATGAATAGATATTCGTGAGCGAATGAGGATTACAAGCATGTGAACACGCTGCTCACGGGCCGTCAAGGGAGCGAATAGGCATGCGTGTGTCACTGTTGGAAGCGAGACTGCCGTCCATCCCCGGGGAGCTGAGCATGTCCGACGCACGAGCGCGTGGAGAGACCTTCGAATACGCGGGCGCCACCGTGGAGCTCGTCGACGCCGCCACCGTGCTGGCCGCGGCCCGGGTCAATCCGGTCGAGCTGCTGCGGCGGGCGACCTGGCCCTCGCCGGTGCAGCGGGTCGACCTGACCGTGTCCAGCGCCGACCGTGACGGCGGGCCGGTGCACACGTTCGCGGCCGCGATCAGCACGGCCGACGAGCCGCTGTCCAAGGAGCGCATCCGCAAGCTGGTGCTGGGCAACGACCCCGTGGGGCTGCTGCTGGCCAAGCGGATCGAGGCCGGCGACCCGATCGCCACCCGCATCGTCGATGGTGTCGGAGCGGCGGCCGCCGCGGCGTACCGCCGATTGGGTCTCGACCGGCCGGAGAAGCCGGCGGCGAGCCGCCAGCCCGGCACCATCGCCGACGCCGTCGTGGGTCTTCAGGCGACGGTGACGTACGACGAGAGCGGCACCGTCGTGCGCCTCAGCGCCGAGGTCACGCGGGACGAGGTCACCCCGGCCCACCTGCAGGCCTTCGTCGGGCTGACCCTGCAGGCGGTGCTCGAGCTGACCGGGCCCGACGCGCTGACCGGACGGCGTTACGTGGTGAGCCGCGAGAGCGTCCCGGCCACGCCCGCGACCACCAAGACGGTCACCCTCGACATGGTCGGCGGCCTCACCAAGGAGGTCAACGAGCTGCGCGAGATCGCCGTGTCGTTCCGGCACCCCGACTCGATGGCGCGATGGGGCGCGCAGCGGCCGCAGGGCATTTTGATGTACGGGCCGCCCGGCACCGGCAAGACGATGCTGTCCCGGGCCCTGGCCAACGAGATCGGCGCCGACTTCCGCGAGATCCGTACGCCCGAGATCCTCGACAAATGGCTCGGCGGCTCCGAGCGCAACATCAAGCAGATCTTCCGCGACGCCCGGCGCTACCGGGTGCCGACGCTGATGCTGTTCGACGAGTTCGACTCGATCATCAGTTACGCCGGGTCCGGCGGCGACGCGGCCAGCCAGGCCATCAACGCCGTGGCCGGCATCTTCAAGCAGGAGATGAACGACCTCATCGAGGCCAACCCGAACGTCATCGTCGTGGCCACCACGAACTTCCCGCACCGGGTGGACGACTCGCTGATCCGCTCGGGCCGCTTCGACGTGAAGCTGAGCATCCCGAAACCGGACGAGACGAGCCGGGCCGAGATCTTCCGCAAGATGATCCGGCAGCTGATCGCCGCCCACGAGGAGCCCGGCTTCCAGATGTTCGCCGACGACCTCGACCTGCCGGCGCTGGCCGCGGCCAGCCACGGCATGACCGGCGCCGACATCAAGGAGGTGCTGCGCCGGGTGCAGCTGGCCAAGGCCATGCAGGACGCCCGGAGCGGCGGCCGCGTCGACCCGATTTCGCAGGAGGAGCTGCTCGCGAGCGTCCGCGACCTCGCGGGTCGTTAGGCGGCCGGCACCTTCTCCTTGTTGCGCACCTGATAGGTGACGGCGCCGGTGCCGGCGATCGCGACGACGGCGGCCAGCACGGCGGTGACCCACTGGCCGTCGGTGATCGTGCCGAAGCCGGTGTTCTCGCCCTGCAACGCGGTGAGCAGGGACGACAGGAAAGCGATGATGCCACTGGTGGCGGCCGAGAAGACCGCCTTAGCGCTGGTGGTGTCCACGGTGACCTCCCGGGTCGTACGTCTCGTCCGATCAGGATGAGCCGCGCGCCCAGCAGGGGAAACACCATGTCGGGAATCAGATCCGCGAGGCCGTGACGGATTCACGCCAGGGGAGTAAGGCCGAGCTGGCCAGTACGCCCAGACCGCAGACGAGCAGGGCGGTCCGCACGCTCGTGACGGCGGCCAGCACGCCGCCGAGGGCGATGAAGACGGGCTGGGCCGTACGGGAGCTGATCTGCCAGCACGCGATCACCCGCGACAGATAACGGTCCTCGGTCTCGGCCATCCGATAGGTGGCGACCGACGGGTTGGACACCCCGGAACCGAAAAGAGCGAAGACCTCGAGCACGATCATGAGTACGAGTCCAGAAGTGCCGGCCGGGATGAAGGCGAGCGGGGCCAGCCACAACGCGCGGAACAGGCCCGACCACACCAGCACCCGGTGGGCGCCGAGACGGTCGGTCAGCGGGCGCATGGCGAGCGCGCCCAGGATGCCGCCGAGGCAGGACGCGCCCCAGCCGATCCCGTACTGCCAGGGCGGGAAGCCGAGCTCGCGCAGCATCAGCACGGCCAGCAGGGGTGAGGCGGCCATCATGGCCCCGGCGAAGATCTGCTGGTTGAGGAAAAGGGCGCGCAGCCCGCGGTGCCCGGCGATGTAGCGCCAGCCCTCGGCGATCTCCCGCCACCGGCCCGTGGCGGCCACGCGCCGCGGTGGGTCGGGCTCGGGGCCGCGCAGAGCCCGTACACCCCAAGCCGAAAGCAGAAAGCTCACCGCGTCCACCGCGATGGTGACGGCGGCGCCCAGCCACGAGGTGAGCGCGCCGCCCAGAGCCGGACCGGCGCTGTAGGCGGTCCAGAAGGTGGCCTCGAAGCGGCCGTTGGCGGTGGCCCGGTCGGCCGGCCCGACCAGGGCCTTCAGGTGGGCGCCGCTGGCCGAGGCGAAGACGATGGCGGCCACCGACTGGACGATCGCCACGGCACAGAGCTGCGCGTACGTCAGCATGCCGGCCGCGATGGCGAGCGGGACGGTGATCAGCGCGGCGAAGCGGGCCAGGTCGGCCCCGATCATCACGGGCCGCTTGCGGCGGAACTCGATCCACGGCCCGGCCGGCAGCGCGAGGGCGGCGGCGGCCACCCCGGCCAGGGCGGCCAGCAGCGACACCTGAAGCTCGCTGACCTCGAGGACGAGGACCGCGACCAGCGGGATCGCGCCGAAGCCGATGCCCGTGCCGAGCTCGCTGATCCCGTACGCCGTCCAGAGCCTGCGAAAGTCCGAGCCGAGCGCCACCGGAGCACCCTACCGGGCGCGGCGCTTTTCAGGCGGGCGTGGCGCTTTTCAGGCGGGCGTGGCGCTTTTCAGGCGGGCGTGGCGCTTTTCAGGCGGGCGCGGCGCGGTCGACGATCGTGGCGGTGTCGGCGCCGCGGGGGAGGGTGCCGAAGGTGTGGCCCCATTCGCCGCCGAGGCGGGTGGCGCAGAAGGCGTCGGCGACCTCCGGCGGGGCGTGCCGCACGAGCAGGGACCCCTGGAGCACGAGGGCCAGCCGTTCGACGACGCGCCGCGCGTCCGCCTCGTCCGGGCGCTCGTTCTTCAGGGCGGTGATCGCGGCGTCGAGCCGGCGGTCGGCGCCCGTCGCGGCCTCGGTCTCGGCCAGGAAGGCGGCCAGCGCGTCGGGCTCCTTGCGCAGCGTGCGCAGGACGTCGAGGGCCTGGACGTTGCCGGAGCCCTCCCAGATCGAGTTGAGCGGGGCGTCGCGGTAGAGCCGGGGCATCCCGGAGTCCTCGACGTAGCCGTTGCCGCCCAGGCATTCGAGGGCCTCGCCGACCAGCACCGGCTGGCGTTTGCAGACCCAGTACTTGCCGGCCGCGACCGCGAGCCGCTGGAACGCCTGCTCGCCGCGGTCGACGGCGCCGGCCAGGCGCATGGCGAGCAGGGTGGCGGCCTCGGACTCGATCGCCATGTCGGCCAGGACGGCGCGCATGACGGGCTTGCCGGCGAGCGGGCCGCCGAACGCGCTGCGGTGCCGGGTGTGGTGGATCGCCTGGCTGAGGGCGGCCCGCATGCCGGCGGCGGAGCCGGTGACGCAGTCGAGGCGGGTCATGGCGACCATCTCGATGATCGTGCGGACGCCCTGGCCCTCGGGGCCGACGAGCCAGGCCGTGGTGCCGTCGAACTCGGGCTCGGAGGAGGCGTTGCTGCGGTTGCCCAGTTTGTCCTTGAGCCGTTGGATCCGGAAGACGTTCCTGGTCCCGTCCGGGAGCACCCTTGGCACCAAGAAGCACGACAGCCCTTGGTCCGCTTGGGCCAGCACGAGGAACAAATCCGACATGGGCGCACTGGTGAACCACTTGTGGCCGGTCAGGCGGTAGGTGCCGTCATTCGATTTTTCGGCCTTTGTCGTGTTAGCGCGGACGTCGGAGCCGCCCTGCTTCTCGGTCATGCCCATGCCGGCGATGAGGCCGCGCTTCGTCGAGGGTGTGCGCAAGCCGGGGTCGTACACCCGTGACGTCAATGCCGGCTCGAACATTTCGGACAAGTCGGGATTGTGGCGGAGGGCGGGGACCACGGCGTACGTCATGGAGACCGGGCAGATGTGTCCGGCCTCGACCTGCGACCAGACGAAGACGCCGGCGGCGCGGGCGACATGGGCGCCGGGGCGCCTGTCGGCCCACGGCGAGCCGGCCAGGCCCTCGCCGACCGCGACCTCCATGAGCCGGTGCCACGACGGGTGGAACTCGACCTCGTCGACCCGGTGCCCGTAGCGGTCGTGGGTGAGCAGCCGCGGCTCGTACCGGTTGGCCTCGCCGGCCCAGCGCTGCGGCTCGGCCGTGCCGGCCAGCTTGCCGAGCCGGTGCAGATCGCCGACCGCCCACGGCGCGCCCTCCCGGGCGACGGCCGCGAGCAGGGCCGCGTCGGCCGACACGTCGTAGTCCACGAGCGGGGGCGCCTGGTTGAAGACCTCGTGCGTCACCACCGCAATGTAACTCGCGGGTAACTTCCGCCGCTATCGCCCGGTGGTCCCGTCGATCAGCTCGCGGAGGATGTCGGCGTGACCGGCGTGCCGGGCGGTCTCGCTCGTCATGTGGGCCAGCACCCACCGCAGGCTGAGGAACTGGCCGTCCACCGGATGGTGCACCGGCGTGCTGAGGTCGGCCGCGGCCCGGACGACGGCGTTGCTGTGCTCGATCGCGGCCCGGTAGGCGGCGATGACGTCGGCCGTGCTCGCCTCGGCGGGCACGGCCATGCCGAAGTCGGGCTCCGCCACCTTCTCGCCGGCCACGGTGTAGGCGAACCAGTACCGTTCGCCGTCGGTGAGATGCGCGATCAAGCCGAGCAGGTTGGTACCGGTGGGCACCAGCACCCGGCGGAGCTGCTCGCCGGTGAGACCCTCGGCCTTCTTGAGGACGGACTCGCGCGCGAACTCCAGGAAGGCGATCGCGGTGTCGATCTCCCCGTCGTCGTTGCGGGGTACGGGTTTGCGCTGGGTCTCGGCCATCAGCGCACCCTAGCGGTTCCACGGCCTTTCCGGATCCGGGTTCCACGGCCGCAGTTTTTCCGGGTTGCGCACGGCCCAGATGTGGATGATCCGATCATCGGCGATCTCGAACGAGTACACGGTGACGACCTCGCCGCCGATCTCGACGATCAGGCCGGGCCGGCCGCTGACCGTGCGCTCCACCATGGTGAAGTCGCCCACCTTGGACGCCAGCTCGACCCAGGCGCGGGCGATGCGCTCCCCGCCGGTGAGGGGTTCGAGCAGCGCGGGCGCGCGGCCACCGCCGTCGGCCACGGCCGTCGCGTCGGGGTCGAGCAGCCCGATCAGCGCACCGATGTCCTTGGCCTCCCAGGCCCGCTTGAAGTCGCGGACGATGCCGGCCTGCCGCGCGGCCGGGGTGGCCGGCGCCCGCGAGACCTCCATCCGCCGCCGGGCCGAGGAGGCGAGCTGCCGGCAGGCGGCCGGTGTGCGCCCGACGATGTCGGCGACTTCCGCGAACGGGTAGCGGAACACGTCGTGCAGGATGAAGGCGACCCGCTCGGCCGGTGTCATCGATTCCAGCACGACCAGGAACGCCATGGTCACGGACTCGTCCAGGGTGATCCGCTCGGCCGGGTCGGCGGCCGTCCCGTCGTCCGGCCCGGGCAGCGGTTCGGGGATCCATTCGCCGACGTAGCGTTCACGCCGCACCCGGGCCGAGCCGAGCTGGTCGAGGCAGATCCGCCCGGCCACCCGGGTGAGCCAGGCCGCCGGCGACTCGATCAGCCCCCGCTGTTTCTCCGACAGGGCAAACCATCGGGCGTACGTCTCCTGCACGGCGTCCTCGGCCTCGGCCAGGGAACCCAGCATCCGGTAGGCGAGGTTGGTCAACCGCCGCCGCTCGTTCTCGATCATCGTTTCCCCCTCACCGGTACGACGAGACGGCCACCCCGGATGTGAGGTCCTGACATTCGGTGGCCCCGTGTCGTCGTACGGCCATGACCGATTTTCAGGAGATCGCCGACCGCGTCGAGATCGAGGCACTGCGCGGCGAGTTCACCGACTGCGCCATGACCCGCGACTACGACCGGCTGGCGTCGCTGTTCACCGAGGACGGCGCGCTGCGCATGCCGAACATCCCGGCCGAACTGACCGGCCGCGAGCAGATGCGCGCGTTCGGCCGCCGCGTCCCGTCCCTCGTCGAGTTCCTGGTGCAGAACAGCCACCCCGGCCACCTGCGCCTGACCGGCGACACAGCAACCGGCCGCACCTACATGCAGGAGATCGGCCGGTCCCGGGACGGCCGCGCGGAACTGAACTGGGCGATCTACCACGACCGTTACCGCCGAACCGAGACCGGCTGGAAGTTCACCGAGCGCGTCTACGAGGTCCGCTACCACGACACCACCCCGCTGACCGGCACAGCGCCCACAATCGACTTCGAGGAGTACACCCGATGACCCGCATCGCCGTCATCCTCGGCAGCACCCGCCCCCAACGCCGAGGCGAGGAGGTAGCCCGCTGGGTCCTGGCCCAGGCCACACCCCGCACGGACGCGTCGTTCGACCTGATAGACCTCCGCGACCACCCCCTGCCGCACTTGAACGAGCCGAACCCAGCCTTGTACTCCACCTCCTACGAACACGAGCACACCAGAACCTGGTCCTCGACGATCGCCGCATACGACGGCTACATCCTGGTGACCGCCGAGTACAACCACGGCGTCCCGTCCCCGTTGAAGAACGCTTTGGACTACCTCTTCCACGAGTGGGCCAACAAGGCGGTGGGCTTGGTCTCCTACGGCGTGGACGGAGGAGCCCGAGCAGCCGAACAGCTACGCCTGACAGCAGGCGCCCTCCAGATGGCCGACGTGGCTTACCAGGTAACACTCAACCTGTTCACTGAATGGGACAACTTAACCACGTTCACCCCCACCAACCGATCAGCCACAACCCTGGACCGCACCCTGGATCAGGTAGTCGCCTGGAGCACAGCATTGGCTTCCCTCCGAGCCGCTGTCTGACCTTCCATGCCCGCCGGGACGGCACCCTCGACGACACCGGTGCCGTCCCTTCTTTCGCTGACGTCCGCCGTGCGCACTCATTCCAGCGACCGTTCAAAGAATCCATCAAGACTCGCGCCGCACTATTCGGACCGCCATCCGCGATTCGTTTCAGGCGGTGTGATAGCCGCGGTGCATATCCGCTGCCACCGACAATTTTCGATGCCTCTGGAGAGCACGCCCCCGGCAATGATGTGCCGGCTGCCTGGATCGCGCAAGAATGGCCGGTTCTGGATGGAGCGAGTACCGTTTGTGGTCGAGCCTCAAATCGCTACGAGGGGATCCACACTGCCCGGCGGACTCAGCTCGAGGTGTGACTTTCGCCCAATTCGCTGATCCGCCCAATGCCCGTGGCGCCGCCCGCTCTGCCGATTGGGCTTGAGCCGTCGGTTCGGCCTGGTGCGCCAGCTGGGCTTGGTATACGGATTCGGCCTTGCCACCTCGGGCCGCGCCGTTGGTTTGGGTTGGTCTGTCGGCTCGGGCTGCGTTGTCGGTGTGGGTTGGTCTGTCGGCTCGGGCTGCGCTGTTGGTTGGAGCTGATCTGTCGGCTCGGGCTGCGTTGTCGATGTGGGCTGGTCTGCGAACTCAGGCCGCGCTGTCGATTCGGGCTGACCTGCCAGTTCGGCCTTCGCTGTCGGGTCGAGCCTCACTCCTGTCCCCACCCGAGATGCCGGATCTATCCGGACTTCGGCCTCGACGGGCTCTTCGGCGGGACAGGCGGGCGCGGTCGACGGCGTGCCTTCCTCGGGACCAGCGGCCACCGGCTGGGCAACGGGCCCACCCGAACCTGGCCGCCGCACCCACTTGACATCGTCATCCCATATCAACGGTGGAATCCGCTCGGTCGGATCGTGCAAACCCAACTCGCCGCACACCCGCGAGCAGCCATGCAACCGGCACAACTTCAACGCGTGACGTCGTTTAAGGCCCCATTTCCGCCGCTCCGCCTGGACCCGCCGGAGCCCCACCATCTCCGGCGAATGACTCGGCACACCCGACCAATCCCGCAGCGCCGCAATTACCGACCTGGAAAAGAACCCTAGCTGTGTCATAAGCCATTCTCCCGCACCCTGAAGATCGACAGCAAAGGAACGATCATGCCAATCCAAGATGGCGGCGGGGCAACATATTCATGGTCGATGAGGTATTGTCATTTCGCACACGGAAGATGGGATGATGTCACGGTCGGCGGATCGTTGGGTATCGCGTCGTTCCACCGCAAAGCGACGATCACTCGCGCCTCGATCCGAGAGCTTGCTCGATGCGGCCCGAACGGAGGCGCGGCCGATCCGGACGGGCGGCTCCGTCCTCGAGAGGGTTGGCCGGCGATGCCGCCTGTCGCCGGTGATCACGTTCGGGCCGGCGTGGGCGTCCGGGGGCCGATCGGTCAGGGCCGGCGAGGGCGTCTTCAGCCCGGGCCGGCGTGGGTGTCCGGGGGCCGGTCGGTCAGGGCCGGCGAGGGTGTCCTCAGTCCGGGCCGGCGTGGGCCTCCGGGCGCCGATCAGTCAGGGCGATTCCTTCACGGCCCGGCCGGGGCGGTGTCCGGCGCGCTGGATCGGCCTGGCCCGCGTGAGGCGCGCTGGATCGGCCTGGCCCGCGTGAGGCGCGCTGGATCGGCTTGGTCCCAGTGAAGTTTGGGCTCCGCACGCGCCGCCGGGGTGCCGTTCCGGCGGCGCGTGCGGAGGGTCTCTGGTGGTATGGCGCACAACATCGCACATCGGGTTGGGTGCTCGCATGTCGGAAATCCGTCCGTGTGGAGGGGTCGACCATGGGCCGCCACTGTGTAAGGTCGTGCGGTCGGTCGCTGTGAGTGAGGCGGAGGAGAGCTCTTGACCGTGCTCGGCGAGCTGGCCGGCGCGCGGGCGCTCGCGGCCGGCGGCGGGGAAGTCGATCTGGTCGAGCGGATCGACCGGGCCACCGCGCAGCTTCGCGCGGCTGATGTCACCGTGGCCGTTGTCGGGGAGTTCAAGCAAGGTAAGAGCACCCTCGTCAATGCCCTTCTTCGCACCGATGTCTGCCCCGTCGACGCCGACATCGTGACCGCGGCGCCCATGACTTTGCGCTACGGGGAGCCGCCCGCCGCGTGGGCCGATGGAGCGCCGATCGAGTTCACCGCCATCCGGGACCATCTGGACGAGCCGATCGAGATCCGGCTCGACCGGCGGCTGCTCGGCGCCGGGCTCGCCATCGTCGACACTCCCGGCGTGGGCGGGCTCGACTCGGCCCAGGGCAACGTCACCCTCGCCCTGCTGCCGTCGGCCGGTGCGGCCCTCTTCGTCACCGACGCCGCCCAGGAGCTCACCGCGCCCGAGGTCGACTTTCTCCGGCGTACGGTCGAACGCTGCCCCCGCACCTTCTGCGTCCTCACCAAGACCGACCTCTACGTCGAGTGGCGCCGCATCGCCCAGATCAACGAAGGTCACCTGAAGCGAGCGGGGCTCGACGTGCCGGTCGTGCCGGTTTCCTCTTTTCTGCGGGCCCGGGCCCAGGCCCGCGACGACACCGCGCTCAACCAGGAGTCCGGCTATCCGCGCCTGGTCGACCTGCTGCGCCGCGACGTCCTCGAAGCGGCCATGCGGGACAAGGTCGCGGCGGCCCGGGCCGAGCTGTCCTTCGTCGTCGAGCGGCTCCGCGAGCGCGTCGACGCCGAAGGGGCGGCCATCCGGGGCGTGCCGCAGGCGGTCCAGCGGTACGAGGAACGGGCGCGCCGCAGCGCGAATCTGGCCAACGGCACGTGGCAGACCGTTCTCGGCGACGGCATCCAGGACCTGGCGGCCGACGTCGACCACGACCTGCGCGAGCGGCTGCGCCGGATCATCCGGGACGGCGAGGAGGTGCTCGAGGGCTCCGATCCCCGCGACACCTGGCAGGACTTCCAGGCGTGGGCGGCCCGGGAGGCCGCGGCCGCCGCCGCCGACAATTTGATGCTGCTCGTCGGCCGCACCGAACAGCTGGCGGCCGAGGTGGCGCAGCGGTTCGGCCTCGAGTGCGACCAGCTGGAGATCGACCTGCCGGCGCCCGAACTGGCCCTGTCCAAAGCGGCCGTGCTCGATGTGAGCTTCCATCAGACCCGCATGCAGCAGTTCCTGGGCGCGTTCACCGCCGCCCGCGTCTCGTACGGCGGGTTCTACCTGCTCGGGGCGGTCGGCGCCCTGTTCAGCGTGGCCTGGGCGGCGCCGCTCGGCCTGATCGCCGGCCTCACGCTGGGCCGGCGGATGATGAAGATGGAGAAGGAGCGCCAGGTGCGCCAGCGCCGCCAGCTGGCGCTGTCGGAGCTGCGCAAATACATCGACGACGTGGGCTTTCACCTGGGCCGGGATTGCCGTGAGGCCGTACGCCGGACCCAGCGCCTTCTCCGCGACGAGTTCACCGGCCGCGCCCGGTCCATCGAACGGTCGGCGACCGCGTCGAAGGCGGCCGCCCACCGCGCCGCCGACCTGTCGGACGTGGAAAAGCAAGCGCGCATGGCGGCGCTGGCCGAGCAGCGCCGCAAACTGGACGGACTGGCCGCGTGAACGTGACTCTGCTCGGCCAGGTGCGCGGGCTGCTCGACCGGGCGGTGGCCGAGACCGGCAACCCACGGCTGACGGCGGCGCGGGCGAGAGTGGACGAGCCGTTGCGGGTGGCCATCGCGGGGCGGGTCAAAGCCGGCAAGTCCACCCTGCTCAACGCGCTCGTGGGTGAGGAACTCGCGCCGACCGACGCGGGGGAGTGCACGAAGGTCGTCACCTGGTACATGGACGGGCTCGGGTACGCCGTGACGGCGTACGGGAGTGAAGGATCTGTTGAATCCCGGCCCTTCACGCGGCGCGACGGGGCCTTGGAGATCTCGCTGGGGCGGCCCGCGGAGGAGATCGAGAAATTGGAGGTACGCCTGCCCAGCGGGCGGCTGCGGCGCCACACGCTCATCGACACGCCCGGGATCGCGTCGCTCTCGGCCGACGTGTCGCTGCGGACGATGGCCTTCCTGGACGCGGAGGGGGAACGGGCGGCGCAGACCGACGCGGTGCTCTACCTGCTGCGCCACATGCACGGCAGCGATGTGCGCTTCCTCGAGTCGTTCCACGCGGACGGGATCAGCGAGGGCACACCGGTCAACGCGGTGGGGGTCCTGTCGCGGGCCGACGAGATCGGCGGCTGCCGGCTGGACGCGATGACGGCGGCGGGCCGGATCGCCGATCGCTACGCGGCCGACGAGCGGCTGCGGCGGCTCTGCCCGGTGATCGTGCCGGTGGCGGGGCTGCTCGGCGCGGCCGGGGCGACCCTGCGCGAGGACGAGTTCCGGCTGCTGGGCCAGGTCGCGGCGCTGCACATGGACGACGTCATCGAGCTGCTGCTCACGGCCGACCGGTTCGCCGATTCCGGCGAGGCCCGGCGTCGGCTTCTGGGGCGGCTGGGGCTTTTCGGGGTACGTCTGTCCGTGCGCCTCATCAAGGACGGCGCGGTCGGCGACGCGCCCGGGCTGGCCGCGGCCCTGACCGAGGAGAGCGGCATCGCCCGCTTGCGGGAGGTGCTGACGGCGCAGTTCGCGGGGCGGGCCGAGGTGCTGAAGGCGCGCTCGGCGCTGGCCGTGCTCGACGAATGCGTGGTGCCGGGGTCGGCGGCGGCGGTCGAGGCGGAACGCATCCGGGCCGGGGCGCACGAACTGACCGAGCTGAGGCTGCTGCGCTCGGTGCGGGCGGGCCGCGTACCGGGCAAGGACGATCAGCTGGCCGAGATGGACCGGCTGATCGGCGGGAGCGGCATCGACCCGTACAGCCGCTTGGGTCTGGCTCCCTCGGCCACCGGCGACGAGGTGGCCGAGCGGGCGCGGGCGGCTTTGTCGAAGTGGCAGCGGATCGCGGAACACCCGATCTCCGCCCGCGACCTGAGAACGGCGGCGCGGGCGGTGACCCGTACATGTGAAGGGCTGTTGGCTCTCAGAACCAGCAGGGATGGGCCTCACGCCGGCCCAGTTCGGTGACCACGGCCTCGCCCGTGCCGTCGGGCTTGAGCAGAACGATCCGGGGCCGCTCGTAGGGCCCGCGGGCGAAGGCGAACCACTCGCCGTCCGGTGACCAGCTCGGATCCTGCTCACGGGCCGGGTCGTCGGTCAACTGCCGGGGATTTCGCCCGTCGCGGCCGACGATCCAGATGTCGGAGTCGCCGTTCTCGCCCTCACGGGTGAACAGCACCTGCGAGCCGTCGGGGGAGAGCGCGGGGTCGTTGGCCTGGCCCATGGCGGCGGTGGTGATCTGCCGGCCGGGCTCCTTGACGTTGTCCATGTCGAGCTCGTAGATCTGCTTGATCCCGCCGCGCTGCACCCAGTAGGCGATGGCCTTGCCGTCGGCCGACCAGAAGGGATCGTCCTTCGGATCCTTGGAGAAGGTGAGCTGCTTGTGGGGGCCGCCGGCGACCGGCATGGTGAAGAGCTGCGTGACGCCGCCGACCTTCTTGACGAAGGCGAGCTTGCTGTCGTCGGCCGACCAGGCGACCCGCCCCGGCGCATCGTCGATGATCTTCCGCCGCTCGCTGCCGTCGGCGTTCATCACGTAGATCTCGCTGGCGGTGCCGGTGTTGTGGGTGAGCGCGATCTGCGTGCGGTCGTGCGACCACTTGGGAAGAACATCACCGGCTTCGGTCCCGGCGAGGGGTGTACGGGGGGTGTCGGCGCCCGGCTGGAACGCGTAGATCTTCGAGATCCGGCCCGGCCCGGAGTCGTCGCCGGTGTCGACACGCACCAGGATCTTCTTGTCGGTGGGGTAGGGGACGGGAGCGACAGAGCTCTGCTGGAGGGCGCCGTCGGTGCTCTTCTCGGGCTCGTCGTCGCGGTTGAACGCGATGTAGGCCGCGGTACCCGCCGCGACCAGCACGGCCACGAAGGCCCCGGTGATCGCGAGCAGCCGGTTGTTCCGCCGCCGGGGCTCGGGCTCACCGGGCATGATCGGCGCACGCGGCCCACCCGGCGGGGGAACGGAGGCCGGCGGATATCCGGTTTGCCGACCCGGCGCGGGCGCGTATGCGGCCTGCGAGCTGGGAGGGGGCGTGCTCAGCGTCGGCGGACTCGACGGCGGGGAGGTGTAGACCTGTGTGCGGGCTGCCGGGGAGACGTCAGGCATCGTCGCGGTCTCCGGCATCGCCCCCATTCCCGACATTTCTGAAATGTCGGTGGGAGGGGAAGTAGGCGAGGAGCCGGGGATGGAGGCTGCGCCTCGTGAGTACTGAATGCCCGAGTTCGGCTGCCGGGGCACGGCGGTCGAGGGCGTGGAAGGCGAGGACGCTGCAGTCGAGGGTGTGAAAGACGGAGCCGTGGCGGCCGAGGGCGGCGCGGAGGGGGAGTACGCGCCGGCTGGTGGCGTTCGGGTGGCGGGCTCGGCAAGCGCGGATGTGGTGTGCCGGCGCGCGGGTGAGACCGGGGCCGTGGCGCTCGACAGGGCCGCGCCCATCGCCACGCTGTGCTCGGGGTGGGGGTCGGCGGCTACCGGGCGGTTCAGCTCCTCGGTCAGGATCTGGGCCACCAACGGGATCCGGGACGAGCCGCCGGCCAGCAGGATCGCGCTCACCTCGGCCGGAGTCACGCCGGCTCCGCGCAGGGCCCGGCGGGTCGCGTCGATCGTGTCGGAAAGGGCCGGGGCGATCATCGACTCCAGTTCGGAGCGGTTGAGGCGCACCTGGCGGTGCAGGCCCGGCAGGGCGACCGGGATCATCGTCTCGGTGTCGAACGACAGCGCCTCCTTCGCCTCCACGCAGTCGCGCCGCAGGCGGGCCAGGGCCGTCACCACCTCGGGGTCGTCGCCGTCGAGGTCGCCCGCCGCCGCCTCGCCCAGCACCTCCAGGACGTGGGCGAACACCGCCTCGTCGAAGTCGGCCCCGCCCAGCTGCTCGATGCCCTCGGCCTCGCCCAGCAGCACGAAGTCGTCGCCCTCGCGCCGCAGCACCGCCACGTCGAACGTGCCGCCGCCCAGGTCGTAGACCGTCACCGTCTCGCCCGGGCCGATCCGGCGGGCCGTCGCGTGGCGCAGGGCCGCGGCCTCCGGCTCCGTGCGGAACACGACCGGGCCCACGTCGGCCAGCCGGACCGCCTGGTCGAACTGCTCCCTCTTGTACGGTCCCCAGTTCGCCGGATGGGTCAGGGTGACCGTGGACGGCTCGGCGCCGCGCATCCGCACCACCGTGCCGAGCACGTGCCGCAGCAGCTTGCCGGTGAGCGCGTGGGCCGAGAACGGCACCCCGCCGGCCAGGATCGGCACCGGGTCGCCGATGCGCCGCTTGAACTCGCGGGCCAGCCGGTCGGGCTCGGCCTGGCCCCGCCGCTCGGCCGCCTCACCGATCAGCAGGCCGCCCTCACCCGTCACGAAGACCAGTGAGGGGATCTCGGCCCGGCGCGTGCCCAGGCGTACGACATCAACCCGCCCGTCGCTCTCGCGCACCGCCGCCGCGGTCTGTGTCGTGCCCAGGTCGATGCCGAGGGAGTACTCCGAAGCCACGCCCCGATGTTTCCAGAATCGCGCCATCAGCACCCCTGCCCGAATGGGTATCGGCACGATTCGAGTAGGCGGATTCACGACAGAATGATCTCGAAGGCCCGCGAAATGGCCTTGATCATCTTCTCGGGCGGAGTTCACCTGACGGAAACCTCCACCGAACCTAGCGATGGGTAGAGTCCCGCCATTCTTGACAACGTCGACCCTTTCATCGGAACCGCGGCGACCGACCTGGCGGCGCCGCACGGACTGGCCGCCACCTGGTGGTGGCCCAAACCGCAGGTGGGCAACACCCATCCGGGCGCCACCTCGCCGCTGGGCATGGTGTCCGCGTGCGCCTACTCCGGCGCGTACCCGACCGGGTACGGCCTCTACAGCAAGAACACCGAGGGGGTGCCGGAGGAGATGTTCGACCGTCTGCAGGCCTCCGGGTTCACCCATTTCCAGCAGTCCGGCACGGGCGCGATCCGCAAGTATTACAACTACGTCCGGGTGACCCCGATGGTGCAGCCGCTCGACGAGCTCGGCCAGTCGTGGGCGCTCTCCGGCGAGCAGGCCTCGCCCGGCTACTACGCGGCCACCCTGGACACCGGCATCCGCTGCGAGATCACCGTCGGGGCCAAGGTCGCCGTGCACCGGTACACGTTCCCGGCCACCAGCAGCGGGCGCGTCGTGATCGACATGTCGATGGGCGGCCTCGCGGTCGAGCTCGGGCGCACCGTCCCGCTGCGGGCCCAGGTCGAGAGCATGGGCCTGGGCCGGGCCCAGGGCACCGTGGTCATGGAGGGCGTGCCGCTCAGCGTGTACGCCGAGGTCGACGCGCCCGGCTGGCGGCAGATGCTGTGGTACGACCGGCGGCTGATCGACGGCGGCACCCGCCTCGACTTCGACAGCATCCGGCAGACCAACCTGCGCCCGTTCGGTATGCTCTTCCGCGGCAACGCCCGGGCCGGCCAGACCGTCGAGGTCCGGCTCGGTTTCTCGCTGCGCGGCTGCGACCAGGCCCGCGACAACCTTCACCGCGAGTGCGGCCAGGACGGCCCGTCGTTCGGCCGGGTCCGCTCGGCGACCAGGTCCCGCTGGCGCGAACATCTGGACAAGGTCAAGGTCGACGGTGGTACGCCGGGGCGCCGCACCGTCTTCTCCACAGCGCTCTACCACTCGCTGATCAAGCCGTGTTTCGCCGACGACGAGAGCCCGTTCTGGCCCAATTCCGGCCCGTACGCCTTCGACGTCTGCACGATGTGGGACATCTACAAGACCCAGCTGCCGCTGCTGGCCGCCATCGCCCCCGAACGGTCGGCCGACCTGCTGGAGTCGCTCATCCGGGTCTGCGAGGAGGAGGGCAACTTCCCGATCGGCTACCGGATGGCCCGCGGTGCCGACCGCTTCTTCCGGCAGGCCAGCGCGCTCGCGCACACCGCCATCGCCGACGCCCAGGCGCTGGGCCGGGCCGAGATCGACTGGGCCTGGGCCCTGGTCCACATGGTCGACGACCTGCGGCGGATGTACGGCGAGGACTTCTACGAGCATGGTGTCGTCCACCCGATCACGCACACTCTCGACCTCGCCTACGCCTATCAGTGCACGGCCCGGCTGGCCCGCGCGCTCGGCGACAAGCGCCTGGCCAAGGATCTCCAGGCGAAGGCCACGGGCTGGGTGAACGCGTTCGACCCGGCCACCGGGCTGCTGCGCGACTCGGAGTTCTACGAGGGCGGCAAGTGGAACTACTCGTTCCGCCTGATGCACGACATGGCCGCCCGCATCGCCCTGGCCGGCGGCGACGAGGCGTTCCTGGCCAAGCTCGACCGGTTCTTCGGCTACGGCGCCGGCCCGGTCACCCAGCCCGGCCGGCGTCCCCGGCCGGCCGAGATGGCCGCCGGGTACGCGCTGAACCGCTTCGAGGGCCTGAACAACGAGCCCGACATGGAGGCGCCCTGGGCGTACCACTGGGCCGGCCGTCCCGGGCGTACGGCCGAGATCGTGCAGTCGGCCTTGACCTGGCAGTTCGGCACCGGGCCGGGTGGCCTGCCCGGAAACGACGACTCGGGCGGCCTGAGCTCCTGGTACGTGTGGGCGTCGCTCGGCCTGTTCCCCGTCGCCGGCCAGCAGCAGTTCCTGGTCAACACGCCGGCCTTCGAGCGCGTGGCGATCCAGATGCCCGGCGGCGAGTTCGTCGTCGAGACCAGCGGCCTGCGGGACAACCCGATCGGCAGCGACGGGCTCGATCGCGAGCTTCCGGCCCAGTACGTCCAGTCGGCCACCCTGAACGGCGAACCGCTGCACGGCACCCACCTGAGCGCCGCCGCCGTGCACCGCGGCGGCCGGCTGCACCTGCGGGTGGGCCCGGAGCCGGCGAGCTGGGGAAGCGGGAACCGCCCGCCCTCCCTGTCCGACCCGCCACCACCGGAGGAACGTTGACCCAGCCCGATCGCCGACTCGTCATCGTGGTCCGTGCCGACCCGGTGATCTGCGGCCACTCCGGCGAGGCCCGCAACCTCGCCGAGGTGGCGCTGACCCGGGGCTTCACCGACGTACGCCTGCTGACCTGGCCCATCGGCGTGCTCCAGAACGCGGGGCTTCCGCTCAAGCCGCTGGACCGCCTCCTGCCGTACAGCGAAGGAATCACGGTCGAACGGCCGGAGGCCGTCGGCGACTACCGGGTGCCCGACGGGCGGCATCTGGCCGGCCTCACCGGGCGCCTGGTCGAGCTGCTGGCCGACCCGGTACCGACCGTGTGCCTGTCGATGTATCTCGTGCCGCACACGCAGATCGTCGTGGACGCCGTGACCTCGGCCCGCGCGGCCGGCTTCGCCCCGGACGTCCACACCGTGGCCAAGGCGGTCGGCTCGGACGTCACGAACGTGATCCGCTCGTGCCTGCGCGAGGGCCGCTTCGGCGCGGCGACCGTCCTGTTCACCACGTTCCTGGCCAACGACGAGGTGGTGGCGGTCTCCGAGTACACCCGCGACGAGATCATCGCCTCGGCCGTCGAGGTGGACGAGGCGTGCGGCACGTCGTTCGCCGCGCAATGCCGGGAGCGGGTGACGGTGAGCTATCCGCCGATCGACTCGTCGGCCTATCTGGACGTCGACGAGGACGCGGTGGACGCGGCCCTGGCCAAGCGGGGTCTTTCGCGCGGCGGCTACGTGCTGTTCCTGTCCCGGGTGGCCCGGGCCAAGGGCATCTACGACCTGATCATCGCGTACGGCCAGATGCGCTCCCGGGAGAAGGTGAAGCTGGTCGTGGCCGGCACCGGGCCGGCGCTCGAGCACGTCCAGGCGATGGCCAAGGAGGACGATCAGATCATCTTCCTGACCGACGTCGACGACGAGGAGAAGCCGCTGCTGATGCGCGGCTGCGCGGCGTACGCGCTGCCGACCAAGCCGGAGCCGGACTTCGTGGAGACGTTCGGCATCGCGCTGGCCGAGAAGGCGCTGGCCGGCGGCGGCCCGATCATCACGACGCTCACCGGCGGCACCGGCGAGGCGGTGGGTGACACGGCGATCATCGTGGAGGCGGGGGACATCACCGCCCTGGCCGAGGCGATCGACACGGCCGTGCTCGACATGACGGACTCCGACAAGGAGGATCTGGCCAAGCGCGCCCGCGACCACGCGATGACGTTCGACCGGGGCGCGGTCTTCGACGACCTGTTCCCCTCATCTCCATGATCGACTTTTCTGAGCCGGGTCTCATCCGCGATCCGTACCCGGCCCTGGCCCGGCTGCGCTCGGCCGGGCCGGTGCTCTGGCACGAGCCGACCGGGCGCTGGCTGGCCGCGAGCCACGCCACCGCCGGGGCGGTGCTGCGCGACCGCCGGCTGGGCCGCTTCTGGACCGACCGGGAGCCGGCCGAGGCGTACGAGCCGTTCAATCTCCTGCACCGCAACCAGATGATGGAGAACGAGCCGCCCGTACACACCCGCCTGAGATCCGCCGTCGCCGCGGCCTTCAACCGAGGTCACGTCGCGCGGCTGCAACCGGCGATCGCCGCCTCGGCCGCTTCCCTGTACGCCGAGGCCGGCTCCTCGTTCGACCTGCTGGCCGACGTGGCCGAGCCGCTGGCCGTCGAGGTGATCGCGGAACTGCTCGGCGTCCCCGCCGAGGACCGGCGGTGGTTGCGGCCGTGGTCCGCCGCCATCGTCCGGATGTACGAGGTCACGCGCACCCCGGCCGACGAGGCGGCCGCCCTCGACGCGTGCCGCGAGTTCGCCGACTACCTGCGCGCGCTGGCCGCCCGCCGCTCGGCCGACCCGCACGACGACATGATCAGCCACCTGGCCGCGGGCGACCTCTCACCCGACGAGCTGGTCGCCTCGGCGATCCTGCTGCTCAACGCCGGCCACGAGGCCTCGGTCAACGCGCTGGGCGGGGGAGTGGTCGCCCTGCTGCGCCACCCGGCCGAGCTGGCCCGCCTGCGAGCCGACCGGTCGCTGATCGACAGCGCGGCCGAGGAGATGATCCGGTACGACTCCCCGCTGCACATGTTCGTCCGCACCGCGGCGTCCGACGTCCGCGTGGGCGAGGTGACGATCCCGGCCGGATCCGAGGTCGCGGCCCTGCTCGGCGCGGCCAACCGCGACCCGCTGGTCTTCACCGACCCGGACCGCTTCGACGTGGGCCGCAGCCCGAATCCGCACCTGGGCTTCGGCGCCGGCCTGCACTTCTGCCTGGGCGCCCCACTGGCCCGGCTGGAGCTGAGGGCGGCGTTGTCCGCCCTGCTGGACCACGCCCCCCAGCTTTCGCTGGCCGGGGAGCCGGTCCAGCGCCCGACTTTCGTGCTGCGAGCCTACGAGGCCGTCCACCTGACCACGCTCAGCTGACCCCAGTTCCCCGCCGAGGCCCGTGGGTCAACCGGCGATGCCGGCGGCCAGCAGGGCCGACGTGGGCAGGGCGAGGCGGCCGTCGTCGTCCCGGTAGGGCTCGGTCAGCCGGTCGTACTGCTTCCGGACGCGGGCCACGGTGGACGAGTCCTGGCGTCGCATCACGGTGCCGGGGGAGCCGATGCCGTTGGCCGGGCCGTTCCACCACGACTCCGGGTCGGTGCGGTGCGTCCAGGCGATCGTCTCGGCGGTCACGCCGGTGAGGCCGGCCCGGTGGAGCAACGCGGACAGCCCCTCGGCGGTGCGGGGGAAGTCGTTGTCCGGGGTGAGCCGGGGCAGGTCGGCCGGGCGCTCGACGCCGGCCGCGTCGAAGACCGTGGACCAGAGCTGCTGCGCCGGCGGCGTCGGACAGGGCCAGATCGTCACCGCGACGCGGCCGCCCGGGCGTGCCACGCGGCGGAGTTCCCGGACGGCGGCCGCCGGATCGCCGACGTGGTTGATGACGAAATTGGCCACCGCGGCGTCGAACGCGCCGTCGCCGAACGGCAGGTCCGGCAGGACGGCCTGGTGGATGCCGGCGGCCGGGACGCGGCGGCCGGTCAGCTCCAGCATGCTCGGCTCGGCGTCGACCGCCACCACGTGGGCGCCCCGGGCCCAGGCCAGCGCCGCCACCGTGCCCGTCCCGGTGCCGGCGTCGAGCACCCGGGTGCCGGCCTCGACGCCCGCGGCGTCCAGCAACGGGCCGGCGGGGTGGGCGCACAGCGCGGCGAAACTGCCCTGATAGGCCGCGGCCTGCCCGGCCCACTGGGTCCGCTCGTGCTGGTCGAAATCATTCGTGGTGGTCGCCATGATGATCGACAACCTATCGGATGCCTCGTGCGGGCGTGCGCCTTCGCCGCCGTACACCCGACCTCGCCTCGACCTCCGCCGTTAGCCGGGTGTTGGGGTGGCCGTCGGTTGAGGTGAGCAGGGTGATCGTCGCTTCATGATCATCGAGGGGGAGTGGGCATGGCGACCGATCAGACGCTGCCGGAGTGGGCCGATCCGGAGGTTCCCGAGTCGAAGCTGGACGCGCAGGCCGTGTCGAGGCGGGGAATCCTCAAGAGCGCGGGGCTCTTCGGGGCCGGCTTCGCCGCGGCCGGTGCTCTCGCTCCGTCACCGGCGGCGGCTCACTCCTCGCACCCGGCGCCGGATGACGGTGACTTCGCGTACCTGGCCGGCGACCACCACGTGCACACGGTGTACAGCCACGACGCGAAGTACACGTTCAGCCAGCAGGCCATGCGGGCGGCCCAGTTCGGTCTCGACTGGATGGTCATGACCGAGCACAGCAACATCGGGCACGCCAACGCCGGTGGCGCGCTGGCCGAGCACGCCGAGGTGGTCACGGCCCGGGCCGAGAACCCCCGCATGCTGCTCTTCCAGGGCCTCGAGTGGTACATCCCGGGCGCCGAGCACGCGACGGTCTTCACGGCGCCCGGCGTGAACGAGGCGACGATTCTGCGGGACTTCGAGTTGGCGTACGACGGGAAGCTCCTCAATCGCACGACGTCCACGGCCGACAACGAGGCGCTGGCCGTCGCGGCGATCAAGTGGCTGGCCGCCCGCAAGCGCGCCGGCGACGTCCCGGACGTGCTGGTGCTGGCCAACCACCCGTCCCGGCTCGGCATCGACTCGCCGTCCGAGCTGCGCGGATGGCGCGACGCCGACCCCAGCGTCATGATCGGCATGGAGGGCGCGCCGGGCGCTCAGGGCGCGGCCCTGCCCGGCTGGCGCGGCGCGAACAGCATCCGCGGCGAATACGAGAACAAGCCGTCCGACCAGTCCTGGCCGGGCTACCCCGCCGAGGCGTACGTGACCTATGGCGGTTTTGACTGGATGACGGCCACGGTGGGTGGCATGTGGGACGCGCTGCTCGCGGAGGGCAAGCTCTTCTCCATCACGTCGAACTCGGACAACCACCGGACCGTGTACGACACGTGGCGCAACGGCGACTGGCCGGCCGGGCAGAACTTCGACAACACCGGCAAACTGCCCGATCCCGTCCCGACGACAACTCCGCAGGCCGGCAGTGACTTCTGGCCGGGTCAGTTCAGCCGTACGCATGTGGGTGTGACCCGCTACGGCTACCGCGAGGTGATGGACGGGCTCCGCGCGGGCCGCGTCTGGGTCGACCACGGCCAGCTGCTGGACGCCGTCGACGTCCGGCTCGTGGGCTCGGGTTCGAAGTCGGCCACGCTGGGCGGCCGCCTGCGCGCGCGCCGCGGCGAGAAGCTGACGCTGCTCGTCACGGTCACCACCGCGTCCAGGCCGAACCTGCACAACGTGGTGCCTTCACTGGCCCACGTCGATGTCATTCAGGGTGCCGTACGCGGACCGGCCGCCGACAGGAGCACGTGGCGCGCTCCCGCCACGCGCGTCACGCGGAGCGTGGGAACGGCCGGCCGCAAGGGAACGTACACGCTGCGGATCCCGATCGACCCGGTCCGCGAGCCCGGCTACCTGCGCCTGCGCGGCAGCGACGGCCGCCGCAACGGCCCCGGCCCGCTCGGCAAGGCGATCGACCCGCGGGGACCGATCGTGCACACGCCGGGCGACGGCGACCCGTGGCTGGACACGTGGTTCTACACGAACCCCATCTTCATCGACCTGTGATGGAGGGCGGCCCGGCCCGCGCGGGGAGACCCCCACGCCCGCGCCCGGCCCGCTGACGAGCCTCGATGACAACCGGTCATCGAGGCTCGTCCCTTTTCGGTACGGTGTCGCGATGCTCGCCATCAAGCCCTTGCATCTGCTGGTCTGCCTGATCGTCGTGATCGGCCTGGTCATCGCCCTGATAGTGGCCGCCCGTCGCCGCTGACCGTCCAAAAGTGTCATACCCCCGGTCTAGGTTCGCCCCATGACGCAGATCGGCAACGCGGCCGGGCCCGTGAGTCCCCCACGGGCCACGGCGCGGCACCGCCCGACTCGTGGGACGTTCCCCTCGCGGGTCCTTCGCGCTTGCCCCGGGTGGCTCCTTGTCTTGTCCGACCTGCCTAGGGGTCGACGGTGGCGGGCGTGATGGCGGGGCGGCTTCGCGAACTGTTTGCCGAGAGTGCCGATCATCGCGGGGTCGAGCGGGTGCTGCTCGCTGAGGGCTGGACGCCGTGCGGTGCTGGGGACTGGGCGATCGCCCTGCGGTCGCCGGACGGGACGGCCGCGGCGCGGATCAGCCCGTTCGATCCCACCGGGCCGTACGCGGTGGCGCTCTACCGGGAGGCCGCACACACCGGGCAGGTGCCCGTGCTGTTCGATCATCGGCGGCTGGCCGGTGGCGGCGATCTTCAGCTCATGGAGTGGCTCCAGGCGGTGCCGGTGGACGAGGCGGCGGCGCTCCATGAGGCGATCGCGGCCGAGGCGCCGGAGGTCGCCGAGCTGGTCCGTGTCGTGCGGCTGGTTCACGAGCGGGCACGGCGCGAACTGCCGTGGTGCGGCCCGCTCGACACCAACCCGTCGAACGTCATGCGCGCCGCCGACGGTCATCTCGTGGTGGCCGACCTGTTCTACGCGGACGGTCCGGCCCTCTACAAGACGGCCGCGAATGAACCCGATCTTCTGGTCGCCCGCATTCCCGAGCCGGAGCGCCGGTTCATGACCGAGATCCCCATGACCAGTTCCGGCCCGTGGCATCCCGGCGAGCGGGAGTCCATGCGCGCCGCCATCGCGGCGGCCGACGCCCGCAGGGAGGTGACCACCACCTGATGCAGTCCGCACGGCACGACGACCTGTCCGCCCGCCAGCACCGCATCCTGTCCTTCCTCCGCGAGTGGAGCGGCCGCCACGGCTACCCGCCCACGATCCGCGAGATCGGCGACGCGGTCGGCTTGACCTCGTCCTCCAGCGTCGCCTACCAACTGACCCAATTGGAGCGCAAAGGCCATCTGCACCGCCGGGCCGGCCGGGCGCTTCTGACCGAGCGCTCCCGCCGGTCCGACGATCCGAGCGAACGGCGCCCATCGGACGCCCCCACGAGCCGCACCGGTCCGGCCGCCGAGGCGACAGGAACGCGTACCGGAAGGACCGGCGGGGGCGGCGCGGGCATCGGCGGGTCCTGCGGTGATGGGATCTGCGGTGGCGCGGCCGGTGGCGGCGAGGCTGGCGGCGGCGCGGGCATCGGCGGGTCCTGCGGTGATGCGATCTGCGGGCGCGCGGCCGGTGGCGGCGAGGCTGGCGGCGGCGCGAGCATCGGCGGGACCTGCGGTGACGGGATCTGTGGGGGCGAGACCGGTGACGGCGAGAGCGGCGGAGTCGGCTCCAGCGCTGGTGGGATCTGCGGCGACGCGAAGGCTGACGGGCCCCATGCTGGCGAGGCCGAGGTGGGCGGCGCCCGATGGGGGGCCTGTGTGGGTGGTGTGGCCAGCGGCGATGGGACCACTGCGGGTGGGGCCGGGGCTCGCGGGTCTTCTTCCCGGCGGACCAGTGCTCGTCAAGGCACCGGGTGGGTGGCGGGGCCGGAAAGTGGCGGGCGGATACCCGGTCTGCTTGATGAGGGTGGGCTGCTCATCGGGCCGGTGACACGGGACGGGCGGCTTGCGCTTCCCCGGGCTGTGGTCGGGGAAGGGGAGCACTTCATGGTGCGGGTCCGCGATGATGTGATGGCCGGTGCGGGTATCCGTGACGGTGATCTGGTGGTCGTCCGGCGGCAGGGCGGTGCTCGGGCCGGGGAGATCGTCGCCGTGATGGTGGAGGGGGAGGCTTCGGTGCGGGTGTTCGAGGGGGCGGCGGGTGCGGTTGTGCTCGGCCGTGTGGTCGCGGTTCTCCGGCAGCTGTGATGGGGCTTCCGGCGGACAGTCATGTCCACAGTGAATGGTCCTGGGATGCCACGGGCGGGGACATGGAGGCCACCTGTGCCCGGGCCCTGGACATCGGGCTGCCGGCGGTCGCCTTCACCGAGCATCTGGACCACACCGTGTGGCGGATCGAGCTCGAGGGGCCGTACGCGCTGGATGTTCTGCTCTCGACCGCCGACTCCGAGGGGATTCTGACGCCGCCGCGGTTCGATGCCGTGGGATATCTGGCGGCGGTCGAGCGGTGCCGGGAACGGTTTCCGGAACTGCGGATTCTCAGCGGGCTCGAAATGGGGGAGCCGCACTGGCACGCCGAGGCGTGTGCGCGGGTGCTCGCGGCCGGGCCGTTCGATCGGCTGCTCGGGTCGCTGCACGCTCTGCCCGACAACGGCGTCTACGCCGAGCCGTGGGGAATCTATCCGCATCGGGAGCCGGCCGGTGTCATGCGGGAATATCTCGAAGCGGTCGCCGTCATGGCGCACAGCGACTCGCCGTTCGCGGTGCTGGCGCACGTCGACTATCCGGTTCGGTCGTGGCCCGGGCATTTCGAGCCGGGGGATTTCGAGGAGGAGTTCCGGTACGCGCTGCGGGCCACCGCCCAGTCCGGCCGGGCGCTGGAGATCAATACCCGGATTCCGCTGCACTCCACGATTCTTCGGTGGTGGCACGAAGAAGGCGGGGACGCGGTCACCTTCGGCAGCGACGCCCATTTTCCCGAGTTCGTGGGGCACGGCTTCGCCGACGCCGCGCAGATGGCCGAGGCGCACGGATTCCGGCCCGGGCCCCGCCCGTACGACCTCTGGGGCCGCGCCTGAAAACCCGTACTAGCCCCTCCACGGCGGCGCCACGCCCCAGCCCCAGCGCGGCACCGGGGCCCGCTCCGGTGGGGTCGCGCCGGGCTGGGAGTTGGCCAGGGCCAGACGGGTGCCCCACTCGATGTAGCCCATGAAGGCGGCCCGGAACTCGGGATCGCCGGGCAGCCCCACCTCGTCGGCGGCGTCGGCGAGCAGGCTCACCCAGCGGCGGCGCTGCGGCTCGGTGATGGCCTTGCCCACGTGGTGGGCGAGCATGTGGGCGTAGCCGCCCCGGGCGGTGGTATAGCGGGCGGGGCCACCGAAGACCTCGGACAGCCACATCGCCACGTAGCGCGGATGCGCCGGGTCCATGTGGGCGAACAGCGGGCCGATCAGGTCGTCGGCCGCCACCAGTTCGTAGAAGCGGCTGGTGAGGCGCTCGAACGCCTCGGCGCCGCCGGCCCAGTCGTACAAGGTCGGAACCGAACCGCCGGAACCGCGGACCGCCGTCAGCTCGTAGACGGCCTCGGAGCCGGGAAGCAGGTCGCCCGGGAAACCCTCGGGACGGTCGGTGGCCGACGTCCACGTGATCCGCAGGACGCAGTCGGCCGGATCGGCGGTGGAACGGCTCAACTCGTAGTCGGCACACTGCGGCGCGCTCGCCAGGAAGCGCGCCGCCCGTTCGAAGTCGCCGGAAGCGCGGTACCGGATGTACTCGACGGTCATGCGTCCACCGTAGACCGGCCGAGGTCAGGCCGGGGTCCAGCCGATCGCTGGGGCGATGTGCTTGGTGATCGTCTCCAGGATGCGGGCGTTGTAGGCGACACCCAGCTGGTTCGGCACGGTGAACAGGATCGTGTCGGCCGCCCGCACGGCGGCGTCGGCCGCGAGCTCGGCCGCGATCCGGTCGGGCTCACCGGCGTACGTGCGGCCGAAGCGTGACCGGACCCCCTCCAGCAGCCCCACCTGGTCGCCCTGGTCCTGACGGCCGAAGTAGACGCGGTCGATGTCCTCGGTGACCGGCAGGACGCTGCGGGAGATCGACACGCGGGGCTCGCGGTGGTGGCCGGCCTCCTTCCACGCCTCGCGGTAGAGGGCGATCTGCTCGGCCTGCAACTCGTCGAACGGCACGCCGGTGTCCTCCGACAGCAGGGTGGAGCTCTGCAGGTTCACGCCGAGCTGGGCCGCCCACTGCGCCGTGGCGCGAGTGCCGGCGCCCCACCAGACGCGGTCGCGCAGGCCGGGGGACTGAGGCTGGATGGCCAGGCCACCGCTGATGCCGCCGGTGCGGCCGGGATCCGTGCGGGCCACGGCCTCGCCGGAGATGGCCGACAGGAAGTACTCCGTCTTCGAGCGGGCCAGGTCGGCCGACGTCGTTCCCTCGGGCGGGATGTAGCCGAACTCGTGGGCGCCGTTCAGCACGGTCTCCGGGGATCCGCGTGAGACGCCGAGCTGCAGGCGCCCGCCGCTGATCAGGTCGGCCGCCGCGGCCTCCTCGGCCATGTAGAGCGGGTTCTCGTAGCGCATGTCGATGACGCCGGTGCCGATCTCGATGCGCGAGGTGCGGGCGCCGATCGCGGCCAGCAGCGGGAACGGCGAGGCGAGCTGGCGCTCGAAGTGGTGCACCCGGACGAACGCGCCGTCCACGCCCAGTTCCTCGGCCGCCTCGGCCAGCTCGATGGTCTGCAGCAGGGCGTCGGCCCCGGTGCGGGTCTGCGAGCCCGCCGCGTCGCGCCAGTGGCCGAAGGACAGGAAACCGATCTTCTTCTTCACGTCGCTGCCAACCTTTCCGGCCGTCCCGCTATTTCCGCCACCACGAACCCCCGCAGAACGGGAAAATTGCTCGTGACGACGATGTCTGAAAGGACCGAAATGCTGAAGATACTGACCGCTGCGGCGACTGCCGTGGCCCTGCTGACCCCGTCCGCGCCGGCCGCCGCCGCGCCGGTTCCCGCGGCGGTGGCCAGCGCTCCCAACATGCAGGACGAGGCGTTCCTCATCGCGGCCCACCAGTCACATCTGTTCGAGATCGCCGGTGGCCAGATCGCCGAGACCAGGGGCCAGACCGCCGAGGTGCGCGAACTGGGCGCCCATTTCGCGCAGAGCCACATCGTCCTGGACCGCGCGGTCACCGCCACCGCCGCGCGAGTGGGCGTCGTGCTGCCGTCCCAGCCCGACCCGGCCCAGCGCCGGCGTCTGGCCCAGTACAGCAACTACGACGCCGAGCGCTTCGACATCCTCTACGTGCTGACCCAGATCCTCGGCCACCAGGCCGCTCTCGCCGACGGCGACCGTGAGACCCGGGAAGGCGCCGATCCGCGGGTGGTCAAGCTCGTCCGGGACTCCCGGCCGATGATCGCCGGCCACCACCAGACGCTGCTCAGCCTGCGCCGGACGCTGCTGCCCTAACGAGCCTTGAGCTGGAACTGGTCGACGATCTCCTGGAGCTCGCGGGACATCAGTTCGAGGTTCTCCGCCGTCTCCTGGGCCTCGGCCACGCCGTCCTTGGTCACCTGGGCCGAGGTCGCGACCCCGGAGACGCCCTCGGCGATCTCGCCCGAGCCGGTCGCGGCCTCGGTGATGTTGCGGCCCATCTCGGCGGTCGTCGCCGTCTGCTGCTCGACGGCCGCCGCGATCGTCGTCGAGTGCTCGTTGACCTGGCCGATGATGCCGGTGATGCGGTCGATGGCGCCGATCGCGGCCGTGGTGTCGTGCTGGATGGCCGTCACCCGGGCCGCGATCGACTCGGTGGCCTTCGCCGTCTCCTGGGCCAGGTCCTTGACCTCCGAGGCCACCACCGCGAAGCCCTTGCCCGACTCGCCCGCGCGGGCCGCCTCGATCGTCGCGTTCAGCGCGAGCAGGTTCGTCTGCTCGGCGATCGAGGTGATCAGCTTGACCACCTCGCCGATCTCGGCGCTGGAGCGGCTGAGCTGCCCGATGGTCTCGCCGGCCTCGCGGGCGCTGTCGACGCCGCTGGCCGCCACCCCGGCCGCCTGACTCGCGCTGCCCGAGATCTCGCGGATGGCCGCGTTCATCTCCTCGGTGCCGGCGGCCACGGTCTGCACGCTGTGCGAGACCTCCTCGGCGGCCGACGCCACCCGGTCCGACTGCTCGGACGCGCCGGCGGCGGCGTCGGCGATGCGGCCCGAGGCCGCGGTGAGCTCGTGCGAGGCCCCGGCCAGGGTACGGCTGTGGTCGCTGATCCGGTGGAAGGCGTTGATCAGCACGTCCAGGGTGCTGTTGACCGCCCGGCCCATGGTGGCCAGCTCGTCGCGGCCGGTCTCGGGCGCCCGTACGGTCAGGTTCTTGTTCGCGACCGTCCGCAGCGTCTCGACGGTGGCGCTCAGCGGACGGGTGATGCTGCGGGTGACCAGCACCGCGAGCAGCGCGGCCAGGGCCAGGGCCAGCACGCCGGCCACGACCATGAACGTCCGGGCCGTGTTCGCGGCGTCGTTCGCCTCCGCCTTGGCGTCGGTGGCGGCGGTGGCGGTCAGCTCCGTCAGGTCGTCGATGGCCGCGATGATCTTGTCCATCCACTCCAGGGCGGAGCCGGCCACCAGCGCGCCGGCCTGCTTCGTCGCGCTCGCCGTGTCCTGCCGGTAGAGCGCGACGATCTGCTCGTCGACGGACATGAACTGGGAGAACGCCTCCTCGGCGGTGGACACGGCCGCCTCCTCGCCGGCGGTCAGGCCGTCCGCGCGCAGCGCTTCGAGATCCTCCTCGAAGGCGGCGGTCGAGGCGAGGAAGTTCTTGCGCTGCCCGACCGTGTCGGAGGTGGCGTTCTCGACCCCGCGCAGCACGTCGAAGGCGTACCCGGTCTGCCAGCCGTTGAAGTCGGCGGTGCGGAACTTCGCGGTGAGCGCGTCGGCCCTCGTGCCGGCGGCCTCGGCCAGCTTCTCGGTGGCGTTCTCGGCCGAGTTCTGCCCCCACAGGCCGATGCCGAGCGCGATGACCATGCACAGGCACACGCCGGTGAACGCGCCACCCAGCCGTACGCCGATCTTGATGTTGCCGAGCATGCCGATCGACCTTTCGGAGGTTCTCAGACGCGGAAGCGGGCCACCACCGAGCGGAGCTCGTCGGACACCCGTGACAGCTCGGTCACCGAGGCGTCGGCCTCGGTGAGAGCGCTGGTCTGTGCCTGCACGGACTCGGCGACCACGTTGATGTTGCCGGCGATGTTCGAGCTGCCGCTGGCGGCGTCGCCGATGCTGCGGCTCATCTCGTTGGTGGTGGCCGTCTGCTCCTCGACCGCCGAGGCGATGGTGACCTGGTAGTCGTTGATCTCCGAGATGATCCGGGAGATCTCGCCGATCGCGTCGACCGCGCTGGAGGTGTCGTCCTGGATGGCCTCGACCCGGCGCGAGATGTCCTCGGTGGCCTTCGCCGTCTCCTGGGCCAGGTCCTTGACCTCGGTCGCCACCACCGCGAAGCCCTTGCCGGCCTCGCCGGCGCGGGCCGCCTCGATCGTCGCGTTGAGAGCGAGCAGGTTGGTCTGCTCGGCGATCTGCGTGATCACCTTGACCACGTTGCCGATCTCCTCGGAGGAGGTGCCGAGCTTGGCCACGGTGTCGTTGGTGTTCTGGGCGACGCCGACCGCGCGGGCGGCGACCTGGGCCGCGTTGTTGGCGTTCTCGGCGATCTCGCGGATCGAGACGCCCATCTCGTCGCTGCCCGCGGCCACCGACTGCACGCTGGTCGACACGTCGCCGGCGCTGTTGGCCACGACGTTGGCCTGCTCGGCGGCCTCGTGGGCGCCCTGGGCGAGCCGGGTGCTGATGCTCGCGAGCCGCTGGGTGCCCTCGCCGAGCGTGGCCGCGCCGTGGTTCAGGTCGTCGACCGTCTGCTTGAGGCCGTCGCGGGCGCGGTTGACGGCGTACGCCATGGCGCCGAGCTCGTCGTGCGAGCGCACCTCGGCCGCGACCGTCAGGTCGCCTTCGGCCACCGCGTCCAGGGCCCTGGAGACCGTGGCCAGCTGCGGCCGGATCAGCCGGATCACCCCGACACAGACCGCGAGCGCGAGCAGCAGGCCGATGGCCAGGCCGATCAGGGTGACCGTGCGGGCGCTCTTGTAGGCGTCCTCGCCGGCGGTCGCCATCGCGTTCGCCTCGGCGTCCTCGGTCTCCTGGAGCTTCTCGATGTCCGAGGTCATGGTGGCCTCGGTCTCGTTGAAGGCGGTGAGCAGGTCGGCGGCGGCCGGGGTCTCGAACTTGGCGGGGATCGCCTCACCGAAGAAGGCGTAGTCGCGCAGCGCCCGGTAGTGCTCGAGCGCGTCGCTGAACTCGGCCAGCACCGCGGTGCGGGTGGCCGACCCGGCGGTGGCGGCGGCGTAGGCCTCGAGCGCGTCGTCGGCCGTCTTGTCCCCGGCCTCGATGGTCTTGCGGCCGTTCGCCTTCGCGGTGTCGGTCTTGCCGCTGGAGACCTGCACCATGCCGCGGAACATCACCGCGATCCCGCCGCGCATGTTGGCGACCTGCTGGAGGCTGTCGACGTGCTGCGCCTTCATGACCTTGAGATCGTCACCGAGGGTGGCCATCCGGTTGATCGAGATGACGGCGACGGCGACGGCGACCACCGCCATGCAGACGGCGGCCGCGATCGTCTTGGCCAGCAGACTCCGGTCGGCGAAATAGGCCGTGAGCGGCTTGCGGTCAATGGTGGTCGCGAATCCACCGCGATCGGGCATCGCACTTCCCCCTCGAACCAGGACCGACGGAACAACGGTAAGTCCAGACTCACTAAGTGGGGCGAAATTCGCCAAATCGCCTGCAACGGGCACGGGGCTGCGATACGCACCGTTATTTCCGCGCTGTTAACGCGGACGGTGTTGATCCTCTCACCGTCGGGAGACGCTCCAGGTGATCATCGCTCGGTAGCATCGCCCGTCGTTCCCCCTTATGTCCCAAGGAGCGATTGAATGCCGTTCAAGGCTGAGTACATCTGGATCGACGGCACCGAGCCGACCGCCAAGCTCCGGTCGAAGACGAAGATCGTCGAGGACGGCGCCGACCTGCCGATCTGGGGCTTCGACGGCTCCAGCACGAACCAGGCGCCCGGCGACAAGTCGGACTGCGTGCTCAAGCCGGTCTTCGTCTGCCCCGACCCCATCCGCGGCGGCGACAACAAGCTGGTGCTGTGCGAGGTGCTGCTGATCGACGGCCGGCCGCACCCGACGAACACCCGCGCCGAGTGCGCCGAGGTCGCGGCCAAGTTCGCCGACCAGGAGCCGATCTTCGGCATCGAGCAGGAGTACACCTTCTTCCAGGACGGCCGCCCGCTCGGCTTCCCGCTCGGCGGCGGCTTCCCCGCCCCGCAGGGTGGCTACTACTGCGGTGTCGGCGCCGACGAGGTCTTCGGCCGCGACATCGTCGAGAAGCACATGGACCTGTGCCTCGAGGCCGGCCTGCACCTGTCCGGCATCAACGCCGAGGTCATGCCCGGCCAGTGGGAGTTCCAGATCGGCCCGGTGGCCGCGCCGCAGGTCGCCGACGAGCTGTGGGTGGCCCGCTGGCTGCTCTACCGCATTGCCGAGGACTTCAACGTCAGCGCGACCCTCGACCCGAAGCCGGTCAAGGGCGACTGGAACGGCGCCGGGGCGCACACCAACTTCTCGACCAAGGCCATGCGCGAGAACTACGACGCGATCATCACGGCGGCCGAGTCGCTCGGCAAGGACGGCAAGGTCGCCGAGCACATCGCCGGCTACGGCGCCGACATCCAGCACCGGCTCACCGGCATGCACGAGACCGCGCCGTGGAGCGAGTACAGTTACGGCGTCTCGGACCGGGCCGCCTCGGTGCGCATCCCGTGGCAGGTCGAGAAGGACGGCAAGGGCTACATCGAGGACCGCCGCCCGAACGCCAACTGCGACCCGTACGTCGTCACCCGCCTGCTGGTCAACACGATCTGCTCGGCCCTGGCCTGAGCGTAGCGTTGCGCCCGGGAGGCCGGTCACGGCCTTCCGGGCGTACGGCGGGAGCAGTCCTTGATCTTCGACATCCGGCCCGGTGATCCGGCGTCGCCGGTGATCCTGCACGTGCCGCACGCCTCGCGCGAGCTGACGCCGGAGGCGCGGGCGTCGATCCTGCTGGACGACGCGGAGCTGGCCGACGAGCTGGACAACCTCACGGACGCGCACACGGCGGAGATCGCGGCGGCCGTGCCCGGGGTGTGGGAGTTCCGGAACCGCTGGTCACGGCTGGTGGTCGATCCGGAGCGGTTCCCCGATGAGCGCGAGGAGATGCTCGCGGCCGGCATGGGCGCCGTCTATACGCACGGCTATGCGGGGCGGCGGCTCCGGAGCGATGATCCGGTTCGGGACCGGCGGCTCATCGAGGAGCATTTCCGGCCGTACGCCCGAGGGGTGTCCGATCTCGTGGGGCAGCGCCTCGCGGCGACCGGCCGGGTGATCATCGTGGACGTCCATTCGTACCCGGTGCAAGCGCTGCCGTACGAGCTGCACGGCGACGGCCCGCGCCCGCCGATCTGCCTCGGCACCGACGACTTCCACACACCGGCGACGATCATCGACGCGGCCAGAGCAACATTTCCGGAAATGTCGCTCAATTCGCCGTTCGGGGGCTGTTATGTGCCGCTGGAGTACTACGGCCGGGAACCCGCCGTGCAAGCGGTCATGATCGAGATCCGCCGGGACTGCGACCCTCAGGTGGTGGCGGAGCGACTCGCCGCGTTCGTTCAGGCCGTCAGCTGACCTTCACCGGGCCGGCCCGCAGGATCCCGTCGTCGAGGGGCTCGCAGCGGATGCCGCCCTTCCCGCGCAGGGCCTTCCACGCGCCGGGCCCGACGGTCACGTCCATCCACGCGCAGGGGTGCGCCTTGCGGTTGACCTTCAGCCGCACCGGCCCGTCACCCGAGTCGAGGGTCAGCACCTGACCGATCAGGTCGTCCACGATCAGACCGGCGATGAGCACGTTCCGGCGTACCTCCAACAGGCCTTTGCCTTCCGGCAGCCACTCCTGGCTGATCACCGTCACGCTCGCGTCCCGGTGGGCCGGCTTGCCGTAGTAGCGGTCGCCCACGACACCCAGGCCCCGGCGGATCTCGATGACCGGGACCAGCTCACCGGGCGGGGCCGGCGCCGGGCCGTCACCGGGCCGCCCCTCGAAGCGGTGAACGGGCGAGGCGAGCAGCTCGACGATCTCCGGCACCCCGGAATCTTAGGCACGGCAGGCGGACAGGCCCTCCAGCACTCCCGAGCGGTAGGACGCGATCCGGTCGAACGCCGTCGGCCCGCTGCCGTCGGAGGCCCGGCCGAACGCCAGCAGCGCCGACACCGCCTCGTCGAGATCGCCCGGTGACAGGCGCAGCGACTTCTGGTCCTCGCGGGTGAGCACGTCGTTCGTCCACGACCCGGCCAGGCAGTCGACCGCCAGCTGCCCGGCCCGGTCCCGGGTCTCGGCGCCGCGCCGGTCCTGCGCCGCCCGCGCGAACAGGTCGCCCAGCAGCATCCCGACCGCGTAGTCGCCGATCTTCGCGTGCAGCTGCGGGCCCAGGTCGGTCGTGTCGAACGCCGCGAAGTCGCCGTCCGGGCAGTAGAACGCCGCCCCGCCCGCCGACGCGTCCGGGCGCTCGCACGCCGGCGGCGAGCCCGCCTCGAACGCCTGCACCGGCAGCTGCGGCCACTGCTCGCCGGTGAGCTGCGGATACGTACGCTGCCAGTAGCCCTGGGCGTCGGCCGCGAGCAACTGGATCGCCTCGTCGTAGGGCAGGTCGCCCCCGGTCGCCGCCTCCTCCCGGGTGCTGAACGGCACCTCGGTCACCGGCAGGTTGCTCGCCCGGTACTTCGCGCATTGACCGGCGCCGTCCTCCACGCCCTCCTGAAGGGCCCGGATCCGGTCGAAGGCGTTGCCGTGCGCCCCCTCGGCCTCGGCCGGCGTGCCCGGCTGGTCGCGCAGCAGGAGAAGCCCGGCGACCGTCGTGTCCAACTGCTCGGCGGTCAGTTTCTTGAACGCCTTCGACCGTCCCGCGAGCACATCGGCCAGCCACGCGCCGGCGTAGCAGTCGGCCTGTTGCTCCAGGACGACGGTCTGCTGGTTGTCCGGCCCGATCCGGGCCTGGATGGCGTGCCCGTACTCGTGCGCCATCACCACGCCGACGAGCGCCGGCCCGTAGTCCGCCTCCAGCGACGGGATGAGGGTCTGCGCGTCCCAGGCGATGAAGTCCTGCTCGGGGCAGTAGAACGCGTTCGGCGAGTAGCCGGCCTGCTGCCCACCGCACGCCGGCGGCGGATCGCTCTCCGTGTAGGGGTGATAGCCGCCCTTGATCGGCTGGAACTTCTGCCCGCCGGTGATCTCCGGGAACTGCTCACCCCAGAACCGCTCGACATCCTTCAACGCGTTCGTCACCGTGCCCGACGCCCGCTGGGGCGCCGGATCGTCCTCCAGGGACGGAAACGCGCACGCCGCCAGCATCACCACGACCGCGACCGCGAAAAGTCGCCACGCCTTCACCGACATCGATCCTCCCGGGACACCTATACCCCGTTCAAGCCAACTTCAGATGTACGGGGTTGGGGCAAGCCCCCGCCGTAGCGCCGGCCTCGCCGCAACTCAAGGCCGTACGCGGGCATCCGGCCATGTGGGTGGTCACCCGGCGAGCCGTTCCAGCAGCGGCCGCAGCGCCCGGGCCCGGGCCGCCTGCCAGCTCCGCAGGGTCGGCAGCCCCGCCGGCGGAGGCAGTGTGGACCGGAATCGCCACATCCCGGCCAGCGCGGCAACGAACCGTGACGCCCCCTCGGGCAGCGCGCGCAGCGTCTCCTCGGCCATCCGCAGCGCAGCCCCGGGCCCGCCGGAATGCCCGCCGGCGACCACGTCCGCCGCCAGCCGGGCACCGTCCAGCCACGACGCCCCCGCACAGCCGAAGCTCCAGTCCACGAGCGTCGCCGTATGGGCGCCGATCAGGGCGTTGTCCGCCCGCACGTCCTGATGGACCAGGGACGCCCCGGCCGTCCACTCCGGCCACCTTCGGGCCATCCGCGCCAGCCGCGGCGCGTGCTCACGCTCCCAGTCGTCGAGCGGCTCGGCCCGGTCCCAGCCGTCCAGATCCGTCACCAGCTCAGCGATCCGTGGCACCCCGGCGGGCGCGGGCAGGCGCCCGATCGCGGCGCACGCGCCGGCGACCAGCCGGGCGCCCCGGTCGTCCCACGGCGGCCCGGCCGGCACGCCCACGACCCGCGACATGATCAGCGCGAACCAGCCGTCGACCTCGGCCGATCCGATCAGCGCCGGCGCGGGCGCGGCCGCCGGCATCGCGGCCAGGGCGACCGCCTCGCGCCGGTAGGCCCGGCAGGAACCGGTCGCGGACGTGGGCACGGCCTTCACGAAGATCTCCCGGCCGTCGGCCAGGCCGAGGATGGCGGCCGGGCCCGGTGTCATCCCGCCGTGCACATCCCGGCTGCTCACCGCCGGTGCGCCGGAGATCGAAGTCACCTTTTGCCGTAGCGACACGGGCGCTTCCGCCCAAGCCGGACGCTGCGTGAACACCGTCGTACTGTGCCACTAGATTGGTCGCCATGGTGGTGAGCGAAACCCTCGGCGTCGTCGCCCACCCCGGCGGCCTGCTGGTCGACCGTCCCGAGTTGAGCGTCGGCGTGTCCCTGATCGTCTCCCGGCCCACGGGCCTCGAGATCAGGCTGGCCGCCCGCCACCCGGCCGAGCCCGGCGACGTGCCGCCCGGGCTGGACGAGTGGGGCGAGCTGCGCCCCGGCCCGGCCGGGGTGACGGCGGCGCGGGTGCTGCTGCCCGAGTACGACGAGGGCATGCACCTGCGCGTCGGCTGCCTCGACCGGTCGGGCCGGGCCCAGTGGGTGTACGGGTCGACGTCGGTCTACTCGGGGCGCTACGTGGAGGTCCGCACCACGGTCGTGCTGCCGCCCGTCTTCGACCACGTCGACCTGGTGCTGGCCTGGCCCGAGATCGGCTTCCCGGAAGCGGTGATCGGCCTGGCCCTGCCGGGCCGGGCCACCGTGCAGCGGGGCACGTTCTCGGTGTGGGAGGCGACCCCGGTGGCCAAGCTGGCCGCCGGGACGGCTCCGCCGGGCGACGCGTCGGTGCTGCCCGAGCCGCCGCTGCTGGGCGACCCCGGCTCCCCGCGGATCGAAGCCGGCCGGCTGGCGGCCGACCCGTGCGTGCTGGTCCGCGACCGCGACGCCGTGATCGTGCTGTCCCGGGTGACCCGCTCCGGCCCGATCCTGGCCCTCGAGGTGGAGAGCCTGGCCCGCGGCGAGGCGGCGACCCGGCTCGAACAGGTCGAGCTGCCTCACCGCGACGACTTCGTGCGGGTGCGGCCCACGGTGGCCCTGCTGCACGGCGCCTCGGCGTTCCCGTTGCGCGCCTACGAGGGCGGCTACAGCGGTGGCGCCGGCACGTTCCACGCCACCGAGGAGTTCGCGGTGGCCAGCGCCGAGGCCCTCGACCTGCTGGTGGCCTGGCCGGCCGCGGGCATACCGGCCCACCGGGCGGTGGTTCCGCTGAACCGGCTCGGCGCTTGATCCGCCTCGCGGCCGGGCGGGTGGTGCTGGCCGACCGCCGTACCCGGCGCCAGTGGCAGGTCGACCTGGCGCCCTTCGAGATCGCGGCGCTGCCGGTCACCGAGGACGAGTACGGGCAGGCCGCCGGGTCGAGGCGGCCGGCGTCGGAGGTGTCGTGGCTCGACGCGGTCCGGTTCTGCAACGCGCGTTCCGAGCACGAGGGGCTGACCCCGGCGTACGCCATCGAGGGTGAGGAAGTGGAATGGGACCCCTCGGCCGGCGGCTACCGGCTGCCGACCGAGGCGGAGTGGGAGTTCGCCTGCCGGGCCGGCACCGAGGGCCCCCGCTACGGCGATCTCGGCGACATCGCGTGGTACCGCGACAATTCGGGCGGCCGGGCCCACGACGTCGGCACCCGGGCGCCGAACGCCTGGGGCCTGCACGACATGATCGGCAACGTCTGGAACTGGTGCTGGGACCTGTACGACCCCACGGTCTACGGCACCTACCGCGTACTCCGGGGCGGCGGCTGGTTCGACGAGCACTGGAGCTGCCGGGCCTCGGTACGCCGCCGCAGCCACCCCGCCTTCCGCGTCGACGACGTCGGCTTCCGCCTGGCCCGCACGCTCGCACCCTGACTGCCCCTCCGGCTTCTCAAGTGGCCGGGTCCCGCTGCCGACATTGAGTGTCCGACAGGGGGACGGCCGGGGGAGGACACGTGGCAGCGGAGCGGGATCAGGTACGTACGCCGGGCACGCTCACGCGGGGCCCACGCCCGGCGTGGCAGAGGGCGGGGCTGGCGGTGGCCGCCGTGACGCTGGGCGTGACCGGCGCGGGAGCGTTCCTGGCCGACACGTACGCCACCCAGGCGACCTGCGACGAGATCAGCGGCATCGGCGTGGCCGGCGAGGGCTACGACAGCGTGAAGGCCGGCTTCGCCCGGCACGCGGGCCTGCTCCTGCTGCACAGCGACCTCCGGCACGCCGTGAAGGGCCTCGCCGCCGACGAGCGGAAGCGCCAGGCCCTCGCGGCCGGTGACGCCACCGCCGAGACGGTCCAGGCCGCGCTCGCCCTCGACGACGACATCGAGAGCCGGGCCCGGGCCGCCCAGGCCGCGTGCAACCTGCCCGTGGTCGGCGTGCTCTTCCCGGGCGAGGAGGCCTCGCTCGCCGCCTCTCCGGCCGTTTTCAAGTCGCCGGCCGCCAAGTCCTCGTCCCCTTCGCCTTCCTCCTCGCCCTCCACGGCCGCTCCCTCGTCTTCCTCTTCCCCTTCCCCTTCTTCCTCGTCCCCTTCTTCCTCGTCCGGCTCGGCTTCCTCGGCCGCGCCGGCTGTCGAGCCGGACGAGATCGCCGAGCCCGCTCCGGCGTACGTGGCCGCCCCGGCCGAGATCGCCCAGGCTCAGGCCCGCGTGGCCGAGGCCGACGCCGAATACCGCCGCCTCCTCGTCTCGCCCGAGGCCACCCTCGCCCAGCGGGACGTCGCCCTCTACGAGCTGGCGGCCGCGAAGACCCACCTGGCCGACCTCCGGGCCGGCAACCCGAACGCCCGCCACCCGAAGCTCGAGCTGTGGGGCGCGAGCGCCTATCTGTCGGCCGCCATCGCCGACTACCGGGCCCTGCTGACCGACCCGTCCGCGACCGAGGCCGACAGGACCCGGGCCGTCGCGATCGTCGACCACTGGCAGGCGCGCCTGGACGCCCTCGCCGACCAGATCGACTCTCTAACACCGTAAGAGACTTAGTCTAACGGTGTTAGAGAGAGGGTTGAGGGTTGGCGCTGGACAGGGAAAAGGTCATCGCGGCGGCGGTGGAGCTGCTCGACGAGGGCGGACTCGACAATCTGACGCTGCGGAAGTTAGGAGACCGGCTGGGCGTACGCGCCCCCACGCTCTACTGGTACGTGAAGGACAAGGCCGCACTCGTCGCCGCGCTGGCCGAGGCGATCCTGAGCGATCTTCACGACCTGCGCCGCCCGGTCGCGGGACAGACGTGGGACGACTGGCTCGCCGGGGTGGCCGAGCGGCTGCGGGCCGCGATGATCGCCCACCCGGACGGCGCGCGGATCGTCTCCACGGCGCCCTTGTCGGAGACGCTGGCCGGGGTGTCCGAGCTCGCCATGCGCACGCTCTTCACCCACGGCATGCCGCTGCGTCAGGCCCGCTTGACGGTGCTGGTCGTCGTCCGGTTCACGATCGGCCACGTGCTGGACGAGCAGTCGCCGAGGCCGGCCGGCCCGTTCGACGTGGACGGCTTCACCGAACGCCATCCGACGCTGGTGGCGGCGATCGGCGACTACCTGCTCGACGGGCGCACGGCCGACGACCTGTTCGCCGACGCCGTGCGGGTGATCGTCAGCCGATGACCTTGCCCGCGGCGACCTCGAGGTGCCGGGTGGTGCTGACCGCCTCCAGCATCCGCCGGTCGTGAGTGACGAGAAGAAGCGTTCCCGTGTACGAGCTGAGGGCCGACTCCAGCTGCTCGATGGCGGCCAGGTCGAGGTGGTTGGTCGGCTCGTCCAGCACGAGCAGGTTGACCCCGCGCGCCTGGAGCAGAGCCAGCGCCGCCCGCGTGCGCTCCCCGGGCGACAGCGTGGCCGCGGGCCGCAGAACGTGCGCGGCCTTGAGCCCGAACTTCGCCAGCAGCGTCCGCACGTCGGCGTCCGAGAGCTCCGGCACGGCCGCGCCGAACGCCCGGGCCAGCGCCTCGTCACCCAGGAACAGCCCCCGCGCCTGATCGACCTCGCCGACCACGACGCCCGGCCCGAGCGCCGCGCTGCCCTCGTCGAGCGGCAGCCGCCCCAGCAGGGCCGCGAGCAGCGTCGACTTGCCCGACCCGTTGGCTCCCGTGATGGCCACCCGGTCGGCCCAGTCGATCTGCAACGTCACCGGCCCCAGCGTGAACCCGCCCCGCCGCACCACACCGTCGCGCATGGTCGCCACCACCGCACCGGCCCGGGGCGCCACGGCGATCTCCATCCGCAGCTCCCACTCCTTGCGGGGCTCCTCGACCACGTCGAGCCGCTCGATGAGCTTCTCGGTCTGCCGGGCCTTGGCCGCCTGCTTCTCACTGGCCTCGGCCCGGTACTTCTTCCCGATCTTGTCGTTGTCGGGCGCCTTGCGGTGCGCGTTCCGAACGCCCTTCTCCATCCAGGCCCGCTGCATGCGAGCCCGCTCGAGCAGGTCGTCCTTCTTGTCGGCGTACTCCTCGTACTGCTCCCGAGCATGCAGCCGGGCCCGCTCCCGCTCCTCGAGATAGGCGGTGTAGCCACCACCGAAGAGGTTCACTTGCTGCTGCGCGAGGTCGAGCTCCAGCACCTTGGTCACGGTCCGGGCCAGAAACTCCCGGTCGTGGCTGACGACGACGGTCCCCGCCCGCAGCCCGCTGACGAACTCCTCGAGCCGCCGAAGCCCATCAAGGTCAAGGTCGTTCGTAGGCTCGTCGAGCAGAAAGATGTCGTACCGGCTGAGCAGCAGAGACGCCATCCCGGCCCGGGCCGCCTGCCCACCGGACAGCGCGGTCATCGGATGGTCGAGCGCAACGTCAAGCCCGAGCTCACCCGCAACCTGAGCCGCCCGCTCGTCCAGATCGGCCCCGCCGAGATCGAGCCACCGCTCAAGCGCGACCGAGTAGGCGTCGTCGGCCCCGGCCCGCCCTTCGGTGAGCGCCTCGGTGGCGTCATCGAGCGCGACCTGCGCCGGCCCGACCCCCGTACGTCGCCCCAGAAAGTCCCGCACGCTCTCCCCGGAGCGCCGCTCCCTTTCCTGCGGCAGATATCCGACGTTGGCGCTGGGCGGACTGAGGGACACCGCTCCACTTTCCAGAGGAAGAATCCCCGCCAGCGTCCGCAGCAGCGTGGTCTTGCCGGCCCCGTTGACCCCCACCAGCCCGATAACGTCCCCAGGCGCAACTACAAGGTCAAGCCCACTGAACAGCGTCCGGTCACCGTGCCCCGCAGCAAGCTCGCGGGCAATCATCGTCGCGCTCATATACCCCCAGATCCTAGGGTCCCCGCCAACCGGTTATCCGCACCACCTTCCGCCAGCCCCACGGCAGCCGCCCGACTCGCGCTCTGCCCGACTCGCCCGCCCAGGCCGAGCGCCCAGCCCGACTCGCGCCCGGCACGGCCGCGCCCAGCCCGGGGACGGCCACGCGCTCGCGCCATCGCCTGGTCGCGTCCTCCTGGGCGCTGACGCTCGGCTGTGCTGTTCTGGACGCCGCAGACCGGTTGCGCCGTCCTGGGCGGTGCCGCTGGGCTGTGCGGTTGTGGACGCCGCCGGCCGGCTGCGCGTGGGTGGTGCCGCCGGCCCGCGCGGCCGTGGGTGCTGCCGCCCAGGCGTGCTGCCCACCCTGCCTCGCTGTCGAGCTGTCGTGGGCGTGGTCGGCCGCCGCCGCCGTCCGCGCGGTCACGAATGCGACCCGCGGCCGTGGTGCCGCCGCATGGCCGCGCGAGGGGTGGCGCCGCCGTGCGCGGCCGTGGGTCCGCCGCTCAGACGTGCTGCCCGGGGCCCTGCCGCCGTGCCGCACGGTCGTGAGTGCCGCCGCCATGCCGTGCTGCCCGGCGCGCGGTCATGGGGGTGGCCGTTCGTCCGCCCGTCCGCCCGACCGCTGGGCCGCCCGTCCGCCCGACCGCCCGTCCGCCCGTCCGCCCGGCCGCTGGGCCGCCCGTCCGCCCGACCGCTGGGCCGCCCGTCCGCCCGACCGCCCGACCGCCCGACCGCTGGGCCGCCCGACCGTCCGTCCGCCCGGCCGCTGGGCCGCTGGGCCGCTGGGCCGCTGGGCCGCTGGGCCGCTGGGCCGCTGGGCCGCTGGGCCGCTGGGCCGCTGGGCCGCTGGGCCGCTGGGCCGCTG
>NZ_JBIAZI010000003.1:0-123880 GCF_042899005.1 Actinoplanes sp. NPDC000266 | reverse complement strand
TGGGCCGCGCGATTATGAGTGCAGCCCGCTGCTGCCCGGCTACCTGTGGGTGGTCCGGCCCGGGCGTGCTGCCGTGCTGCCGGCCTTCCGCGCGGTCGTCGAGGGCACGAACGTTCGGCCGTCCGGCCGCTTCGCCGTCTGGTCGCGTGGTCGTGGGTGGGACTCGCTGCCGTGGGTGCCGGCGGTTGGGTGTGGTGTTGGGGTCACGCTGTCATGGGGACCGCCGTTCCTCGGACTCGGACTCCGGGCTCGCCCCTGTGGAGTTCTACGGTCAGGCGGCTGGGGCGGCCCATGTCGTCGCCCTGGCGCAGGCTGATGGTGTCGCCGTCGTGGGCCAGGGACTGTGCGCGCAGGTAGCCTCCCAGGGCTGCCGCGGCGGCGCCTGTGGCCGGGTCTTCGTAGACGCCGCCGACCGGGAACGGATTGCGGACGTCGAAGCTGGCCGGGCCGGCTTTGAAGATCAGCTGGATGGTGGTCCAGCCTCGGGACTCCATCAGTGCCTTCAAGGTGGGTACGTCGTAGTCGAGCTCGGCCAGGCGGCGGCGGGTCGCGGCGGCCACGACCGGGTGGTAGGCGCCGGCGTAGGCGAGCTTTGGTGGTAGCAGGGTGTCCAGCTCGTCGATCGACCAGCCGAGCGCCTCCAGCAGCGCCTCGATGTCGTCGACCTCGAGCGGGGACACTGATGTGGCCACGCTGGTCAGGGTGGCCACGCCGTCGGTGACGCTGACGGGGACCTCGCCGGCGTTCGTCACGAAGACGTGCTCGCCGGGGCCGAGTGCCACCGCTGTCGCGACCGTGGCGTGACCGCAGAACGGGACCTCGGCCAGGGGGCTGAAATAGCGCACCCGTCTCTTGCCGTCGCCCAGGTCGCGTGTCACGAACGCCGTCTCCGAATAGCCCACCTCGGCCGCTGTGCGCAGCATCTCGGCGTCGTCCAGGGCCGTCGCGTCCAGCACGACGCCGGCCGGGTTGCCGCCTTTCGGGTCGTCGCTGAAGGCCACCCACCGCTCGATCTCCGTCATGTGGGCAAGCCTTCCGTGCGGGGCATCGGGCGCACCAGAGCCAAAAGTATGTGTGCGGCTTTGGCGCCGGTCACACGCCCACGGTGACCCGCCGCCTCACGCGAAAGCCGCCCTATGGCCGTGACCCACCACCCGGGCCGCGCCGCGCCGCGGGTGGGGCCACGTTCGGCGGTGGGCTCGGCGGCGTACCCCCAAAGAACTGGATCTTTCGTCACATCAACTTGTCAGAGGGTCGGAGTAGCGTCTTTCCCGTGACAGATGCACCAGTTGCGATCACGCCCGAGATCCCCTCCGACCTTCCGCGCACCCTGGGTGAGCTGCGGGCCTCCGGCCATGCCTTCCGCGGTGTGAAGCAGGAGCTGCGCGACAACCTGCTCGAGCGGCTGCGCACCGGCGCGCCGCGCTTCCCGGGCATCGTGGGCTATGACGACACGGTGCTGCCCGAGGTGGAGCGTGCCCTGCTCGCCGGGCACGACATGGTGCTGCTCGGCGAGCGTGGGCAGGGCAAGACCCGGCTCATCCGTGGCCTCATCGGGCTGCTCGACGAGTGGACGCCGTTCATCGCCGGCTCCGAGCTGCACGAACATCCCTACCATCCGCTGACCCCGGCCTCGCGGCGGCTGGCCGCCGAGACCGGTGACCTGCTGCCCATCTCCTGGCTGCACCGCTCCGAGCGGTACGGCGAGAAGCTGGCCACCCCCGACACGAGCGTCGGTGACCTGATCGGCGACGTCGACCCGATCAAGGTGGCCGAGGGGCGTGCCCTGGGTGACCCCGACACGATCCACTTCGGGCTCGTGCCCCGCACGAACCGGGGCATCTTCGCGGTCAACGAGCTGCCCGACCTGGCCGAGCGCATCCAGGTGTCGCTGCTCAACGTGCTCGAGGAGCGCGACATCCAGGTCCGTGGCTACCAGCTCCGGCTGCCGCTCGACCTGCTGCTGGTGGCCTCGGCCAACCCGGAGGACTACACCAACCGGGGCCGCATCATCACGCCGCTCAAGGACCGGTTCGGCGCCGAGATCCGCACCCACTACCCGGTCGACCTGTCGCTCGAGACCGCGCTGATCAAGCAGGAGGCGGCGCTCGTCGCGTCCGTGCCCGACCACCTGATCGACGTGCTGGCCCGCTACACCCGTGGCGTGCGTGAGTCGCCGGCGGTCGACGCCCGCTCGGGCATCTCGGCCCGGTTCGCGATCGCGGCCGCCGAGACGGTGGCGGCCTCGGCGCTGCGCCGGTCCGGGCTCCGCAACGAGAAAGAGGCCGTCGCGCGCATCGGGGACACGCCGTCGGTGACGTCCACGCTGCGGGGCAAGGTCGAGTTCGAGAGCGGTGAGGAGGGGCGCGAGACCGAGGTCCTGGCCCACCTGCTGCGGGTGGCCACGGCCGAGACGTTCCGCGACCGGCTGGGCGGGCTCGACCTGTCCGGGTTCACGTCGCTGGTCGCCGAGGGCGCCATCATCGAGACCGGTGACCTGGTCAGCGCCGAGGAGCTGCTCGGGCAGATCGGGCCGGTCCCGGGGCTGGCCAAGGTGCTCGACCGGCTCGGGCTGGGCGACGCGCCCTCGCCGGGGCAGGCGGCCGCGGGCATCGAGTTCGTCCTCGAGGGGCTCCATCTGACCCGGCGGCTGGCGAAGGAGCTCACCGACGACGGCCGCACCCTCTACGGGAGCTGACATGGCGGGAAACAGGTTCCGATACGGGGCTTGGCGCGACGGGCCCGACCCGCTGGCGCCGCCCTACGACGTGCGGGCCGCGGTCGACGAGGTGGGGGAGCGGGTGCTCGCCGGCGACAGTCTGCGTGACGTGCTTCGCGATCTCGTGCGCCGTGGGCCGCGGTCGGGGCGGGGGCTCGACGAGTTGCGCGACCGGGCCCGGCGCATGCGCCGTGACGCGCTGCGCCGGGGCAACCTCGACGGGGCGGTCACGCGGGCGCAGCAGCTCCTCGACCAGGCTGTGGCCGCTGAGCGCGATGAACTGAGACGTCGCGAGGATGCTGAGGCGCGCTTCGCCGAGGCGGTTCTGGACAATTTGCCCCGATCGACATCGCGCGCGGTCGAGGAATTGTCCGAATATAACTGGACTTCGGCGGAAGCTCGGGATTTATATCAGCAGATCCTTGAGGGTCTTCGGCGCGAGGTCGTTGAGCAGCGGTTCGCGGGTATGAAGCAGGCCCTCGAGAGCGGCGACTTCGGCCCGGTCGAGGAGATGGTCGCCGACCTCAACCAGCTCCTGGAGAAACAAGCACGGGGCGAGGACACGAACGACGCCTTCCGGCAGTTCATGGACAAGCACGGCCAGTTCTTCCCGGAGAACCCGAAGGACATCGACGAGCTGATCGACTCCCTGGCCCGCCGGGCCGCGGCGGCCGAGCGGCTGATGCGGTCCTTGTCGCCGCAGCAGCAGGAGGAGCTGTCGCGCCTGATGGACCAGGCGCTCGGCGACGGTCCGCTGCGGGGGCGGCTGGCCGAGCTGACCGACAACCTGCGGGCGCTGCGCCCGGGGCTGAACTGGGGTCGCGGCGAGCGGATGCGCGGGCCGAACGACCTCGGGTACGGCGACGCGGCGGCCGCCCTCGGCGAGATCGGTGAGCTGGACGAGCTGCTCGACCAGCTCGGCCAGGAACATCCGGGCGCCACCCTCGACGACGTTGACGTCGAGATGGTGGAGCGCCAGCTCGGGCGTTCGGCCGCCGACGACGTTCGGCGCCTGCGCGAGCTGGAGCGGGAGCTGAGCCGTCAGGGCTGGGTGACCCGCGACGCCGAGGGTTTGACGCTGTCGCCGAAGGCGTTGCGCCGGCTCGGGCGTACGGCCCTGGCCAAGGTCTTCGACGATCTGTCCGGCCGCAAGCAGGGGCAGCACGACCTGCGCGACGCGGGGGCCGCGGGCGATCTGATCGGCTCGTCGCGCCGCTGGGAGTTCGGCGACGAGCAGCCTCTCGACGTCGTTCGCACGATCGGCAACGCGGTCCGGCGAAGCGCGTCGAAGGGTGGCGTCGGCGTCCTGCCGGTACGCCTCGAGCCGGACGACTTCGAGGTCGCGGAGACGGAACGCCGCGCTTCGGCCGCGGTGGCCCTGCTGGTCGATCTTTCTTATTCGATGTACGCCGACGGCCGCTGGGGCCCGATGAAACAGACCGCGCTCGCGCTGTCCCACCTGGTCGCGACCCAGTTCCCGCAGGACTCGCTCCAGATCATCGGCTTCGGCCTGCACGCGGCGGCGCTGTCGCAGGGCGAGCTGGCGGCGATCGACCCGACCATGGAGAAAGGCACGAACCTCCAGCACGCCCTCAAGCTGGCCGCCCGCCACCTGCGCCGCCATCCCGGCTCCGAGCCGGTGGTGCTGGTGGTCACCGACGGCGAGCCGACGGCCCATCTGGAGCCCGACGGGGAAGCCATGTTCTGGTGGCCGCCGCTGCCGGAGACGGTCAAGGCCACCATCCACGAAGTCGATCACCTGACGCGCTTCGGTGCCACGCTGAACTTCTTCATGCTCGGCGAGGACCCGGGCCTCCAGCGCTTCGTCGCCGCCGTCGCCGAGCGCAACGGCGGCCGCGTCTTCAGCCCCGACGCGGAGGAACTGGGCCGCTATGTGGTCGACGACTACGTGAGGGCCAGAAGAGGAAGAAATTAGAGGTACGCCGGGAAGCCCGCCGCTTGCACGACATGGGCGGCGGCGGGCTCTGCCGTAAGGTGTGGCCGATGGGCTGGGAGGCGCTCACGCAGTGGGGCGAAGACGTCGTACGGGTCGAGCCGCTCACCGGCGGAGTCGCCAACGAGGTGTGGAGCGTGCGCGCCGGCGGCAAGCGCGCGGTGGCCCGCCTCGGACGGCGCGGCGACGCGGACCTGGCGTGGGAGACGGAGCTGCTCCGCCATCTCGACCGTGAAGGCCTGACGGTGCCGGTCCCGATCCCGACCACGGACGGGCGGCTCTTCGCCGAGGGCCTGGTGGTGATGACGTACGTCGAGGGTGGCCCACCCGAGACGAGGGCCGACTGGCGCAGGGTGGCGGCGACGCTCCGCGAACTGCACAGGTTGACGACGGCCTGGCCGCAGCGGCCGGGCTGGCGTTCGTCGACCGACCTGCTGCACGCCGACACGGGCACCAAAATCGACCTGCGGGCGATGCCGGCCGAGGGAGTGGCGCGATGCCGGGCGGCGTGGGCACGCCTCGCGGGCCGCGAGACGTGCGTGGTGCACGGTGACCCCAACCCGGGGAACATCCGCATGACCGCGAGCCGGGTGGGCCTGATCGACTGGGACGAGTCACACACCGACGTGCCGGACCTCGACCTGGACCTGCCGGGGAACGCCGCCGGCCTGGACGACGAAGCCTTCGACACGGCCGCGCAGGCGTCGGCGGCCTGGGAGGCCGCCGTCTGCTGGGACGATGATTATTCGGTCAAGAGGCTGGCACAGGTACGTCCTCTCTGAGGTCCGTCCGGCCAAGCGAGCCCCGCCGGCAGTCGACCGGTGCGCCTCACTCTTCTCGCCAGGCTCCCCGCAGTCCGTCGTTGCCGGGCCCGAGCTTTCGCGCCGTGCCTTCGGTGGTCCCAGCTGCCTACGCCGCGCCGCATCGGGCCGGGTTGCACCGCCGCGTCCCGCCCCGGTCGCCCTTCGCGCCTGCCTCGCTCCGCCCCGGTCGCCCCGGCCGCCCTTCGTGCCTAGGCCCGCCCCTCGCGCCGGACCTGCCCTTCGTGCCTAGGCCCGCCCCTCGCGCCGGACCTGCCCTTCGTGCCTAGACCCGCTCTTCGCGCCGGGCCTAGCCGCTTCCCTTCCTTCCGGCCCCAATTGCCTTCCTCTCTCCGCGCCTGGCGTGGGGGAGCGACCCCCGTGCGTGAGGGGGAGAACTAGGTTCCTAGGATGGCGGACACGCTGTGCGACGCGCTACGGGTCCACGGGTGGGAGCCTGGGGCTGGTTATAGTTGCTCGGCGAGCGGCCGGGCAGGGGGTCCGGGCGTTCGGGGGACACAGCCTCCCGGCTGGGTGCATGGTCGGCTCACTGGTGGGCTGGGTGTGGAGTGTGGCCGGGCTTGGCCGTGCCCTGCGCCGGAGGGGGAGAGGAAACCGCGATGTCGCAGCAGCCTGCGCCGTCCATCGCTGCCTCCGATCGGATCTGGACGATCCCCAACGTGATCAGCTTCATTCGGCTGCTCGGGGTGCCGCTCTTTCTTTACCTGCTGCTCGGGCCGCACCACGATGTCGCCGCGGTGATCGTGATCGCGATCGGCGGGACGACCGACTGGGTCGACGGGTACGTGGCCCGGCGGATGAACTCGGTGAGCCGGCTGGGGACGTTGCTCGATCCGTTCGCCGACCGGCTCTACATCTTGGCGACGCTGATCGGGTTCACGATCCGCGGCGTCGTTCCGTACTGGCTGACCGGCGCCCTGCTGCTGCGCGAAGTCGTGCTGGGCATCGCCCTGCTCGTGCTGCGCCGGCACGGGTACGGGCCGCCGCCGGTGCACTACGTCGGTAAGACGGGCACGTTCGTGCTGCTTGCGGCGTTCCCGATCATTCTGCTGGGCGAGGCTGTGCCGTCGTGGAACGGCTGGGCCGGCGCGGTCGGGTGGGGGCTCGCCTGGTGGGCGCTGGCCCTCTACTGGGCGGCCGGTGCTCTCTATCTGATCCAGACGGCTCGGCTGCTGCGCGCCGACCGGGTGGCGGCCGGAGCGCGGACGGCTTCCTGATGACCGAACCGAACATCCCGGATCGCCGGCCACCCGACGACCCGCACAGCGCCGTGCACCCATCCGACAAAACGGAAATGTCGGAAATGGGGAAGCGGGAAGGCGTGTCTGAGGCGGCGCGAGGCGCTGGGATCGACCCGGGCGGTGCCGACGGGTGGTCGGGCGCAGCGCAGCAGTTGGACGCCGGTAGCGCGGCGACCGACGCGGGTAGCGCGGGTAGCGCGGCGACCGGCGTCGGAAACGCGGGTAGCGCGGGGACAGTCGTCGGAAACGCGGGGACCGATGTCGGTAACGCGGGGACCAGCGCGGGTAGCGCGGGGACCGGCGCCGGTAACGCCGCGATCGATGTCCGGTCTGCGGCAGCCGATGTCCCCCCGCCGGCGGCCGATCTCCGGCTCGCGGCAGTCGGAGGTGACGCCGAGCGGATGAACGCGGATGCGGCGGCCGTGGGTGGCGCCGGCCAAACGGGCGCGGGTGAGGCCGGGGCGGCGGAAGCGGCGCCGAAGCGGGTCTACGCGCCTGACTTCTTGACTGAGCTCTTCCGGAATCCGCTCGATCCTGGGTATGCGGACGCGGCGGCCCGGAAAGCTCGTGACGGCGAACCCGCCGGGACGCGGAAGGTCGTCTCCAGTTCGGTTCTGGCCGTCACGCTTGTGGCGCTCGGGTTCCTTCTTGTCGTGGCCTATCAGCAGACCGTGGCCGACGAGCCCGCCCGGACCACCGCGCGGGCCGAGCTTGTCGAGCAGGTTCAGAAGCGGCGGGAAGAGACCTCGCAGCTTCAGGAACGGGCCGAGGCTCTCAGCGACGAGGTCGCGGGGCTGCGCGAGCGGGAACTGAGCAGCACCACCGTGCAGCGGCTGCGGAATCTCGAGGCCGCCACGGGGCTGGCCCAGGTCAGCGGCTCGGGGGCCCGGATCACCGTGGCCGACGGGCCTACGCCTATCAACCCGGTCACGGGGGAGCGGAACACTGTGGCCCGGGTCAAGGACAGTGATCTTCAGCTCGCCACCAACGCGCTCTGGTCGCTGGGGGCCGAGGCCATCGCCATCAACGGGCAGCGGCTGACCGCCACCTCCACCATCCGGCAGGCCGGTGAGGCGATTCTGGTCGACTTCCGGCCGGTGACCAGCCCGTACGAAGTCGTCGCGATCGGGCCGGACGATCTCGCCAAGGACTTCCGGGACGGGTACGCCGGCAAGTTCTTCGAACAGCTCGGCGCCAAGTACGGCATGTCCTTCCAGGCCAAGGACGTGGACGACGTGACGTTGCCGGCGGCGACCGAGCTCAAGCTCCGGGTCGCCGAGCCGTCGGCGCCGCCGGCCGCGCCCTCCGGTTCCCTCCCACCCCCGCTCTCGTCCGGCTCGCCGGACGTGAGCTCCTCGTCGGAAGGCGGGCGATGATCGCCGTACTCGCTCTGGTCGCCGGTGTCGTCCTGGGCATCGTGTTCCACCCCACGGTTCCGGCCGCGTTGCAGCCGTACCTGCCGATCGCGGTGGTCGCCGCGCTCGACGCCGTCTTCGGCGGGGTGCGGGCGAAGCTCGACGGGATCTTCGACGACAAGCAGTTCGTGATCTCGTTCATCTCGAACGTGCTCGTGGCGGCGCTCATCGTCTATCTGGGCGACCAGCTGGGTGTGGGCGGTCAGCTGTCCACCGGTGTGGTGGTCGTCCTCGGTGTGCGGATCTTCGGGAACGTGGCCGCGATCCGCCGGCACCTGTTCCGGGCATGATGGGCAGCAACGAAGGCGGCAATGAACGCGGCAACGAAGGCGGCGGAGAAGAGGCGGTGACGGCATGAGTGACGACGAGAAGCCGGACGAGCTGCCCACCGCGGGCCGCAGACCCGCGCACGCCGGCGCCGACGAGGGCCCGACCGTGGAGACGCCCAAGCCGGTGACGCCACCCGATCCCGACGGGCCGACGCGGCCGCTGAGCCGCGGGCCGGGCGAGCCGCCGTCACCCGAACCGGTGACAGTCGGAGAAGGCGTGACGGGCCGGGAAAGCGTGACGGGCCGGGAAAGCGTGACGGGCGGCGAAGGCCGCCGGAAGATGTCCGGGGCCGCGGCGCTGATCGCCGTGCTGCTGGCGCTGTTCGGCTTCACGCTCGTCGTGCAGTTGCGCAGCAACAACGACGACGAAGGTCTGGCCACCGCGCGGCAGGAGGACCTGGTGCGGATCCTGTCCGACCTGGAGGCGCGTGACAGCCGGCTCCAGTCCGAGATCAGCGCCCTGGAGACCAGCCAGCGGCAGCTGACCTCGGGTGTGGCGGGGCGGCAGGCGGCGCTGGACGAGGCCGACCGGCGCACCGATGAGCTGGGTCTGCTCGCCGGCACGTTGCCGGGGCGGGGCACCGGGCTGGTGATCACCGTGGACAAGGTGAAGGCGTCGGCGATCCTCAACGCCGTGCAGGAGTTGCGGGGCGCCGGTGGTGAGGTCATGCAGATCGCCGGGTCCGGCGGCGGAACGGTGAGAATCGTCGCTTCCAGCTATTTCGTGGACGCCGAAGGCGGCGGGATCATCGCCGACGGGCAGCGTCTCACGGGCCCCTACGTGCTCACCGTGATCGGTGTGCCGCAGACGATGCAAACGGCGCTGCAAATCCCCGGCGGGGTGGTCGCGTCGGTGAACAGCGGCGGCGGTAGCGTGACGTTGGAACAACGCACCATGGTCGAGGTGACCGCGGTGCGCGACGCCACCACATTGCGATACGCGCGACCGGCTTCATAGCTGTTCGCGCTACTAACGGATATTCGTGCACCGGGAGAGATTGCGTGATTCCTGAGGACCTGCGGTACACGGCTGAGCATGAGTGGGTGGCCGGAGACGGCAGCGGGCCCGTGCGGGTGGGCATCACCCACTTCGCGCAGGATGCGCTGGGCGACATCGTCTTCGTCGACCTGCCCGAGGAGGGCACGGAGCTGGCGGCCGGTGACTCGCTCGGCGAGATCGAGTCGACCAAGAGCGTGTCGGAGATCTACGCGCCGATCGCGGGCACGGTGGTCGCCAAGAACGCGTCTCTGGGCGATGAGCCCGAGCTCATCAACGCCGAGCCGTACGCGGCGGGCTGGCTCGTGGAGATCGCGCCGTCCGATCCTCAGCAGCTGGAGGGTCTGCTCGACGCGAGCGCTTATCAGGCGATCACCGAGAGCTGAGCCTCTTGTCTATGTAGTCCAGCTTTTCCGGCGCGTGAACGTTACGTCCGCGCGTCCGGTTGCCCCGTGATATTCGCCTTCACTAGGCTCGCGGGGCACAACAAATGTTATGCCTTTGAAACCGATAGTCGTGTGTCCGGGCCATATGGCCGCGGCGGGAGTGATCCCTTGCCGCATGGCGGCGACCAACTGATCCGTGAGGTGGTCCGATGACGCGCCCAGACGACGAGTTCCCCCCACTCGACGTCACGTCCACGCTCAACCTCGGTGCGCTCGACGAGCTGCTCGAGGCGCCGGAGAGCGACGTGGTGCCGAGCCGTATGTCCGGCTCGCTCCCGCCCGGAATGGCGCTGCTCGTGGTGCGCCGTGGCCCCAACGCGGGCGCGCGGTTCCTGCTCGATCACGACGTGACGACCAGCGGCCGGCACCCTGACAGTGACATCTTCCTCGACGACGTGACGGTGTCCCGCCGGCACGCCGAGTTCCACCGTGACGGCGGCACCTTCACGGTGCGCGACGTCGGCTCGCTCAACGGCACCTATGTCAACCGGGAGCGGGTCGAGGCGGCGACGCTGAGCAACGGCGACGAGGTGCAGATCGGCAAGTTCCGTCTGGTGTTCATCGCCGGCCCGCGGCCGGAGGGCGAGGGTAGCGGGGCGTGAACTCGTCGGGGGCGGCCGCGCGCGACCCGGGGGCCTCGCGTCCCCAGGGTGGGCGCGAGCATGCGCTGATGAGCATCGGGGAGGTGCTGGCCCATCTGCGCACCGAGTTCCCCGACACCACGATCTCCAAGTTGCGGTTCCTGGAGGCGGAGGGCCTGGTCGATCCCCAGCGCACCGCCTCCGGGTATCGCAAGTACTCGTGGAACGACGTCGCGCGGCTGCGGTTCGTGCTGACCGCGCAGCGCGATCAGTACCTTCCGCTGCGGGTGATCCGGGAGCAGCTCGACCGGATGGAGGCCGAGCCGGCCCCTCCGGCGCGGCCCAACCTGGTCGCGGTGGGCGCGGAGAAGGCGGCCGATCCGTCCGACACCCGGGTCCCCCGGGAGGATGTGATCGAACGCACGGGCGCGTCCGCGCAGCTGCTGGACGAGCTCGAGGCGATGGGGCTGGTCACGGCGCGGCCGCCGGGATGGTACGACGGCGACGCCGTGGTCATCGTGCAGGCCGTGGTGGGGCTGCAGAAGTACGGCCTGGAGGTCCGCCATCTGCGCGGGTTCCGGGCCGCCGCCGACCGTGAGGTCGGACTGTTCACGCAGCTCCTGGCGCCCCTGGTGCGCCAGAGCGACCCGGCCGCGCGTGCCCGCTCGCAGGAGACCGCGCGCGACCTGCAGGCGCTCTCGCAGCGTCTGCACGCCGCGCTGGTGCGCGCGGGGCTGCGGGGAGAACTGGGACGCTGACACCGGTTCTCCGGGCCGCGAGGTGGGTATGCCGCACTCGTGGGATCCGGACGGTGTGCGTGTACCGTGCAGGATAGGGGCGGCCGTTGCGGGGGCGGCGCGGAAACAAGACCAAACGGAGGCGGGCGGTGCGCGAGCTGAGCGTGGTCGGAGTTCGGGTGGAGCTCCCCAGCAACCAGCCGATCGTCCTGCTGCGGGAGGTCGACGGCGATCGGTATCTGCCGATCTGGATCGGTGCCGTCGAGGCCACGGCGATCGCGTACGAGCAGCAGGGTGTCAAGCCCGCTCGTCCGCTGACCCACGATCTCCTGCGTGACATTTTGGCCGCCGTCGAGGCGCCGCTGACCGCGGTCGAGATCACCGAGCTCAAGGACAACGTCTTCTACGCCGATCTGCTGATCGGTGACGGCCTGCGGGTCTCGGCCCGGCCGAGCGACTCGATCGCGCTGGCGCTGCGGGTCGGCGCGCCGATCCGCTGCGCCGACGAGGTGCTGACCGAGGCCGGCATCGTCATCCCGGACGAGCAGGAGGACGAGGTCGAGAAGTTCCGCGAGTTCCTCGACCAGGTCCGCCCCGAAGATTTCGCGGGCTGAAGCCCGGGCTCAAGCGGGTAGGAAAGCCACCCGAAGCGGTTGAAGATCGATACTGACCTCGCTCAGACGCGGCGTGTCGTGGCGTTACCTACCTGTTTCCGCGTCGCCTGAGATATACGCTCGTGAAGTCCAGGTGAAGCGGCGGCACCGCGCAGCGGGGAGGTGGTCGCGTGCACGAGCAGCCCCTTGAACATCAAGAGGGCCCCCTCGTCGGCGAGGACGGCTCAGTGGGTTATCGCGGGGTGACGGCGTGCCAGGCGGTCGGCATCAGCTACCGCCAGTTGGACTACTGGGCGCGGACGACGCTCGTGGTGCCGAGCATCCGGGACGCCGAGGGTTCCGGCACGCAGCGGCTCTACTCGTTCCGTGACCTGGTCGTTCTCAAGGTCGTCAAGCGCCTGCTCGACGCGGGTGTCTCGCTGCAGAACATCCGCCGGGCGATTGAGACGCTGCGATCGCGCGGCGTGGAGGATCTGGCCGGCATCACGCTGATCTCCGACGGCACGACGGTGTACGAGTGCCGGTCGCCGGAGGAGGTCGTCGACCTGTTGCAGGGCGGTCAGGGCGTGTTCGGCATCGCGATCGGCGGCGCCTTCAAGGAGATCCAGGGCTCGCTGCTCAACCTGCCGGCCGAGCCCGCCGTGCCGCAGCCCGTCGGCCCGGCCCCGGAGCCGGCCGCCGGTGACGAGCTGGCCGCCCGCCGGGCCCGCCGCCGCGCCGGCTGATCTTGCCATCCCGGCAAAAGATCTTGGAAAATGCGGGGGAGGGCAAGGACGCTCGTCCCATGAGCATCGAAGCTGAATGGGACGCCCGCTACGCCGAGGCCGACCGGGTCTGGAGCGGCAACCCCAACGTGGTCCTCGTCCGCGAGGTCGCCGATCTGCCGCCCGGCCGCGCCCTCGATCTGGGCTGCGGCGAGGGCGGCGACTCGATCTGGCTGGCCCGCCGGGGATGGCAGGTCACCGCCGTCGACGTCTCCGGCGTCGCCCTGGAGCGCGCCAAGTCCCACGCGGGTGACCTGGCGATCGACTGGCAGCGCCGCGATCTGGTCGAGGATTTCCCGCCCGGCGAGTTCGACCTGGTCAGCTGCCAGTTCCTCTACCACTGGGGCGAGTTCGACCGGGCCGCCGTGCTGCGCCGCGCGGCCGCCGCCGTCGCGCCGGGCGGTGTCCTGCTGATCGAGGGCCACATGGGCGACCCGTCGCACCGGCACCACGATCTGACCTTCGAGACGCCGGCCGAGATCATCGCGTTGCTGGAGCTGGGCGAGGGGTGGGAGACCCTCGTGGCCGAGGAGCATCCCCGCGACCACAACGGCGTCCTGCGTACCGACAGCACGGTGAAACTGCGCAGGAACGCTTAACCCGGCGGTCACCCGGGGCGCGCAGACTGCGGGGATGGACGCCACCGAGCTGGCCCGTGAGCTTCTCGACCCGATTCCCGCCCACCGGACCGCCGGCCTCGAGGTGGTCGGCGCGGACGACGGCCTCGGCGTGGTCGCCTGCGACCCGCCGGCCGGCCTGGCCAATGTGATCGGGTCGCTGCACTCCAGCGGCCTGACCACCCTGGCCGACGCGGCCGGGCTGGCCGCGATCATCGCCGCCGTCCCGTCGCCGGACGCGTTCGACGGGGTGGTGCCGCTGGGCGCCGCCGCGTCGATGCGCTTCCTGGCGCCGGCCCGGGGCCGGCTGACCGCCACCTGCGAGCTGGAGATGGAGACCCGTCAGCGCCTCAAGGCGTTCTACGGCGGCATCGAGCCGCGGGTGCGGCTGACCACCACCGCCCGGATCACCGACGAGGACGGGACCGTGGTCGCCACCGGCAGCTTCGACTGGAGCGTGCGCCGCCAATCTTGACCCTGACACCGTGTCAGGCGCTTCGATGGGCGCATGACCGACCACGAGGCTGTCGCCGAGATCACCCGCTTCCTCCAGGACCACTACATTCACGAGGCCTGGGCCGACAGGTACGGAGTGGACGTCGGACCCGATCCGGACTCGCTGCACGTCCGGCGCCCCGGCGACCTGCTGGCCCTGGCCATGCCGGGGGCGAAGGTGGCGACCATGTGCCAGGGGTTCTCGGAGATGCTCGCCCTGCGGTTGCGGGAGCGGGGCATCCGGGCTCAGGCGCGCTGCGGTTTCGCCACCTATTTCGAGAAGGGCTGGTACGAGGACCATTGGATCGTCGAGTACGGCGACGGGAAGTGGGCCGACGCGCAGATCGACGACCTGCAAAGGGGAGTTCTCGGCATCGGTTTCGACACGCTCGACCTGCCGCCCGGCGCCTTCCTGACCGGGCCGGAGGCATGGCAGCTGGTGCGGGAGGGCGGAGCCGATCCGGACACCTTCGGTCACGACGCCGAGTACAAGGGTGACTGGTTCATCGCCGGGGACGTGCTCAAGGATCTCGTGGCCCGGCAGGGGGTGGCGACGCTGCCGTGGGACGCGTGGGATCCGATGCCCGGGCCGGGGGAGGAGATCGACCTGGCCCTGTTCGATGATCTTGCGGCTGGGGCGCGCGTGGCCTCCGTACCCTCGAAGGTCCTGAACAAGCGTCGTGGCCGTTTCGAGGATCTGTAGCGGGTCGGCCGCGTACCGTCAGGTCATGATCCCGCAGCACTATCCGCTCTATCTCCGGGAGTCCGGGAACACGCCCGCCGACGACAGGATCTGGCTGGTCGTGGGCTGGCTGCCGGACAAGGTGTCGAACCTTCCCCGGCAGCCGGTGGCCCTGCTCTGCGACAACGACGTGGAGGAGCCGCGGGTGCTGGAGCTGACCGGGATCTTCCGGGTGATCGGGACGAACCGTCACTGAGAGGCGCACGTAATGTGCCCGTGACATGACCTCGGGTGTCTTCTATGCTTCGTCTTGGCTTGGCATTCACTGCCGCACCGGGGAGGCGTCGTGCAGAAGACACCCTTGGATGAGATCCGCCGGACGCCGATCGACCGCATCGACCATAAGCAGGCCGCCTCGGTGGTGCGCCGCATCCTTCGCCGCTCGGCCTTCTGACCTCCCGGCGTGATCAACGAGCGTCCGGCCCCGGTCGCGGGTGATCTCGGCGCGCTGCCGGCCGACGTCTTCGACCGGATCGCCGCCGGCTACGGCGACGCCGCCGCCGTCGGTGTGCTCGCCGACGCCGAGCTGGCCGTCAACCGGGCCCTGGTCAGCGAGATCCTGGGCGAGACGGCGGCCGGCGGTGAGCTGCTGGCCGAGCTCGAACGGGCCGCGCCGGCCGCCTTCGACGCCGTGCTGGGCCACCCCTTCGTGCGTTCGTGGGCGGTGGCCTGCCTGGAGGGCAAGGACGCCGAGCCCGACCGGGCGGCGGCGATCGCGGCGGCCGTGGCCATCCGGGCCGGCGCCCACGCCGACGTGCAGGTGCACGCCCACGACGGCCTGATCCACCTGCCCACGGTCGGTGTCTTCGCGGCGCCGGCCGAGCAGGTCCGGGTCACCGCCGGCCGGTCGTCGGTGGTGCTGCGCTGGCCGGGCGGCCGGGCCGAGCTGCCGGCCGCCGGCGGCCGGCAGATCCCGGGCTGGCACGCCTGCCGGTGGGTCGTCCTGGACGGGGTACGGGTTCTGCTCGACGACGCCGACCCCTACCGCGACCGCCTCGAGTTCGCCGACGCGGCCTGGCTCGACGCCGACGGCGAACGGGACTGGGCCGACCGGCTGGCCGCGACCTGGGAACAGGTCGCCGCCGACGCCCCGGCCCATCTGGACGGCCTGCGCGGCGGCCTGCGCGCGATTGTGCCCCTGGCCGTCGCCCCCGACGGCACAGCGCGCGGCGTCACCTCCCGGCACGCGTTCGGCGCGGTCGGGCTCTCACCGGCCACCGACCCCGCCGAGGCGGCGGTGCTGCTGGTCCGCGAGTTCCAGCTCACCAAGATCGGCGCCGTGCTCGACCTGATCGACCTGGTGCCCGACGACGCCGTGGCCGAGCGGCTGCCCGTGGGCTGGCGCGACGACCCGCGCCCGGTCGAGGCGGCGCTGCGTGGGGCGTACGCCCACCTGGCCGTGGCCGACATCTGGCGGCACCGCGCCGAGCGGGAGGGCGATCCGGCCGGCCGCGGCCTCTACCGCCGCTATCGCGACTGGACCGCCGAGGCGGTCGGCGAGCTGCTCACCGGCGACCGGCTCACCGAGGCCGGCGCCCGGTTCGCCGAGCGCATGGCCGGCACCGTGCGCGGGTGGTCACACTGACCGTGTTCCACGCCCCGGTCCGCAACCCGCGGTTCACCGGCCGCGACGCCGTTCTGGCGGAGGTGCGCGACCGGCTCCGGGCGGGGCAGAGCCCGCTGGTCCTGCAGGGCATGGGCGGGGTCGGCAAGACGCAGATCGCGATGGAGTTCGCCCACCGGTTCCGCGCCGACTACGACCTGGTCTGGTGGGTCGACGCCGACCCGGCCGTCTTCGTCGACACCATCCTGGCCGACCTGAGCCACGAGCTGGGCCTGCCGGACTCCGTGCCGGGCATCGCCGACCGGGCCCGCGCCGCGCTGACCGCGCTGAGCCGGGGCGCGGTGCCACGCTGGCTGCTCGTCTTCGACAACGCCGAGGACATCGGCGTCGTCCGCCGGTTCCTGCCCGATACCACCGGCCACGTCATCGTGACCTCCCGCGATCCCGGCTGGGGCGACCTGGCCCGGGCCGTGACCGTCGACGGCTTCGACCGGCCGGAGAGCGTCGCCCACCTGCGCGCACGGGTGCCCACCCTGGACGAGGCCGGCGCCGCACGCCTGGCCGAGACGCTGGGCGACCTGCCGATCGCGGTCGCGGCGGCCGGCGCGTGGCTGGCCGACACCGGCCAGCCGGTCGGCGACTACCTCGGCCACGCGGACCTCGCGTCGGTGTGGGAGCTGTCGCTGGCCCGGCTGCGGGAGCGGTCGCCGGCCGCGTACCGGCTGCTGGAACTGTGCTCGATGATGACCTCGCACATCGCCCTGGAGCTGATCTACAGCGAGGCCATGGCCGAATGCCTGCGGGCGCCGGAGCCCGTGCCCGCGCTGGTTCAGCGGATCAACCGGCTCGCCCTGCTGAAGGTCGACGGTGACCACATCTTCCTGCACCGCCTGCTCCAGCAGGTGGTACGGCAGCGGATGACCGCCGGTGAGCAGGAGAGTGCCCGGCATCAGGTGCATCTCGTCCTGGCCGCGGCCCACCCCGGCGGGGAGGTCGACGACCCGGCCACCTGGCCCGCGTACGGCCGCATCTGGCCACATCTGGAGGCGACCGGCGCCGTCGAGTGCGGCGACCCGTCGGTCCGGCAGCTGATCATCGACCGGCTGCGGTACGTGTGGCTCTCCGGCGGCTTCGACGACGGCCGCCGCATGGGCGAGGAGTTCGCCCGGCGCTGGGAGCGGCGGCGGCAGGCCGGACCGGACGACGGCTCGCTGGAGCGGCAACTGCTGCACCTGCGGTTCACCCTGGCCAACATCCTCAGCGACCAGGCCGCGTTCGCCGAGGCCCGCGCCCTCGACGAGGCCGTGCTGGCCCGGCAACGGGAACTGCTCGGCGACCGTCACCCGCACACCCTGATGACGGCGAACGGGCTCGGCCGTGACCTGCGCGCGCTCGGCCTCTACGACGAGGCCCTCAAGAACGACCAGGGCACGTACGCCGCCTGGTCCGACGTCCTCGGTGAGGACCACCCGCGGACGCTGTCGGCGATGAACAACCTGGCCGTCTCCGAGCGCCTGGCCGGCCGGTCCCGCGAGGCGGCCACGCACGAGCGGCTCGTCTACGAGCGGTGCTCGGCGGTGCTGGGCCCACGGCACGCGCTCACCCTGATCGCCGGCAACAACCTCGGCCGTGACCTGCGCGAGGCCGGCGAGTACGAAGCGTCGATCGCCCTGCTGGCCGACGTGCTCGACCGGCACCGGGAGACGGGCACACCCCGCACTTACAGCACCATGGCCAACCTGGCCGTCTCCGAGCGCAGCGCCGGCCACGTGGTCCGGGCCGCGGCCCACCTGGACACCGCCTACGCCCGCCTCGCCGAGCTGCTGGGCCCGGGCAGCCCCGAGACCCTGGCCTGCCGGCTGAGCCGCGCGGTCGGCCTGCTGGAGCCGGGCGAGCTGGCCGAGGTCGAGGCCGCCTACCGCCGCAGCCTGGGCGACACCCACCCGTACACGATCACCTGCCGCAACAACCGGGCCGCCGCCGCCCGCGCCGACGGCGACCTCACCACCGCGCGCCGGCTGGCCGAACGGGCCGCGCGGGAGTTCGGCGAACGGCTCGGCGAGAACCACCCGTCGACCCTGGCCGCCCGGACCAACATGGCGATCCTGCGGGCCGAGACCGGAGCCGTCGGCGACGCCCGGGCCCTGATCGAGCCGGTCGTGGCCGCCCTCGGCACACTGCTCGGCCCGGCACACCCGGACACGGTCCGCGCCGCCGCCGACCTCGCCCTCATGGACGGCGAACAGCCGGCGGCGATGGCGGGACTCGTCGCCGCCCTGGGCGACACCCACCCGGCCGTCCGCGCCTTCCGGGAGGGCCGATATCTGCACCGGACCCTCGACCCGCACCCCTATTAGGGCTGGTAGCGATATCCCATGCCCGGCTCGGTGATCAGGTGGCGGGGGCGGGTCGGGTCCTCCTCGAGCTTGCGGCGCAGCCGGGCCATGTACTGGCGCAGATAGTTCGTCTCGGTGCCGTACTGCGGGCCCCACACGTCGTGCAGCAGGCTGCGCTGGGTGATCAGCTTGCCCGGGTTGCGCAGCAGGCGTTCCAGCAACTGCCACTCGGTCGGGGTGAGCCGCTGCTCCGGGGTGATCGTGTGGTCGGCCAGGTCGACCGTGTACCGGCCCAGGGTGACCGTGGCCGGCCCGCTGCCCTCGGCGGTGTGGGCGCGGCGGGTCACCGCCCGGATGCGGGCCAGCAGCTCGTCCACCCCGAACGGCTTGGTCACGTAGTCGTCGGCGCCGGCGTCGAGGGCGGCCACCTTGTCGGTGCCCTCGGCCCGGCCGGACAGCACGATGATCGGCACGGTGGTCCAGCCGCGCAGCCCGCGGATCACGTCGGCGCCGTCCATGTCGGGCAGGCCGAGGTCGAGCACGACCAGGTCGGGTGGGTGGGCGGCGGCCGCCTTGAGCGCGCCGGCGCCGTCGGGGGCGACGTCGACGTCGTACTGCCGGGCCCTGAGGTTGATCCGCAGTGCCCGCACGATCTGCGGGTCGTCGTCGACCACCAGGATGCGCGTCATGACGGGCTCATCGGCAGAACGAGAACCATGGTGAGGCCGCCTCCGGGTGTGTCCTCGGGTGTCAGGGTGCCGCCCATCGCCTCGGTCAGGCCGCGCGACAGGGCCAGGCCGAGCCCGACGCCGGTGTGGTTGTCCCGGTCGCCGAGCCGCTGGAAGGGCAGGAAGACGCGGTCACGGTCGGCGGCCGGGATGCCCGGGCCGTGGTCGACCACGCGCAGCTCGACCCGCCCGTCCGCGACCCGCCCGGTGATCGTGGGCGGCCGGCCGGGCGGAGAGTACCGCAGGGCGTTGCCGACGACGTTGACCAGCACCCGGTCGAGCAGGCCGGGATCGGCGCGGACCGCCGCGAGATCATCGGGCAGGTGTACGGCGACACGCCGCCCCGCCGGGCCGAGCTCGTCCAGCGCCCGCGGCACCACGTCCTCGAGGCCGACGTCGGCCGGGACCATGCCCAGCGTCCCGGCCTGCAGACGGCTCATGTCGAGCAGGTTCGACACCAGCGCGGCCAGCCGGTCGAGGGACTCGTCGGCGGTCTCCAGCAGCTCGTGCCGGTCGGCCGCGTCGAACTCGACCTCCTCGCTGAGCAGCCCGGCCACCGCCGCCTTGGCCGACGCCAGCGGCGTGCGCAGATCGTGCCCGACCGCGGCCAGCAGGGCGGTGCGGACCCGGTCGCCCTCGGCCGCGATGGCCAGCCGCTGCTGGCGCAGGGCGACCGCGGCCTGGGCGGCGAAGGCCCGCACGACCTGCCGCTCGCCCGGCTCGGGCACCCGCCCGCGCAGCACCAGGGTGAGCGAGCCGTCGATCGGGATGGTGACGTCGCCGCCGGTGGCCGGTTCGCCGGCGCCGGCCACGGGTGTGCCGCCTTCGAGCAGGGTCACCGACTCCAGGCCGAAGCTGTCGCGCAGCTGCGTGAGCAACCCCTTGAGCGGATCGGGGCCGTTCAGCACCCCGCCGGCCACCGCGGCCAGGGTGCGGGCGTCGGCGGCGGCCCGGTCGGCCTGCCGGGTGCGCCGGGCGGCCAGGTCGACCACCCACGACACGCTGGTGGCGACCCCGGCGAACACGAGCAGCGCCAGCAGCCCTTCGGGGGAGTTGACGTGCAGCGAGTGCAGCGGGGCGGTGAAGTAGAAGTTCAGCAGCAGAAAGCCCGCGATCGCGGCCAGCAGAGCCGGCCACAGCCCGCCGAGCAGGGCCACGGCCACCACGGCGCCGACCAGGATCAGCACCACGTCCGGCAGGGCGAGGTCGGTCCCGTAGGCGACCAGGGTGATCAACGGCACCCCGGCCGCCGCCGCGACGAAACCGCCGATCAGCCGGCGCCGCGACAGCATCAATGCGGGCCGACGGCCGTGACCACGATCGCCGCCGCGCCGGCCTCGTCCGAGGCGGCCAGATCGATGGTGGCGTCGATGCCCCAGTCGTGGTCGCCGTCCGGGTCCTCGAAGACCTGACGCACGTTCCAGGCGGTGGCGGTCTGCTCGATGTGCAGGAAGGCCGGGCCGCGGGCGGCCGGGCCGGTGCCGATCTCGTCGTACTCGTCGAAGTAGTCCTCGATGGCGTCCTGCCAGCGCTGCGCGGTCCAGCCGTGCTCGCCGTCCATCTCGCCGAGCAGGTCCCAGCGGCGCAGGGCGGCCAGCTCGACCCGGCGGAACAGGGCGTTGCGCACCAGCACCCGGAACGCCCGGGTGTTGCGGGTGACGGCCGGCGGCTTGTCGTCGAGGCGTACCTCCTCGATGTCGAAGTTGGGATTGCGCAGCCTCTCCCACTCGTCGAGCAGGCTCGAGTCGACCTGCCGGACCAGCTCGCCCAGCCACTCGATGAGGTCGGTCAGCTCCTCGGTACGCCTGTCCTCGGGCACGGTCTGGCGCAGCGCCCGGAACGCGTCGGCCAGATAGCGCAGCACGATGCCCTCGGAGCGCGACAGGCCGTAGAAGGAGACGTACTCGGTGAAGGTCATCGCCCGCTCGTACATGTCCCGCACGACGCTCTTGGGTTTGAGCTCGTAGTCGGCCACATACGGATGACCGCGGCGGTACGTCTCGTACGCGGCTTCCAGCAGCTCCAGCAGCGGCCGCGGGTGGGTGACGTCTTCGAGCAGCGTCATCCGTTCCTCGTACTCGATGCCCTCGGACTTCATGGCGTTGACGGCCTCACCGCGGGCCTTCTGCCGCTGCGCCGACAGCACCTGACGCGGGTCTTCGAGGGTCGACTCGATCACCGAGACGACGTCGAGCGCGTAGGCCGGGTCCTCCGGGTCGAGCAGCTCCAGGCTGGCCAGGGCGAACGGGGACAGGGCCTGGTTGAGCGCGAAGTCCAGCTGAAGATCTTCGGTCAGCCGGTACGTCCCCTCGGGCGTCCGCTCGATGACCCCGCCGGCCAGCAGCGCCCGGGCGATCGCGATGGCCCGCCGGATGTGCTTGCGCTGGGCGGCCGGCTCCTCGTGGTTCTCGGTCAGCAGGTGCCGCATGGCCACGAACGGGTCGCCGCCGCGCGAGATCACGTTGAGCAGCATGGCGTGCGACACCTGGAACGAGCTGTTCAGCGGCTCCGGCTCGGCCGCGACGAGCCGGTCGAAGGTGGGCTGGCCCCAGCCGATGGTCCCCTCGGGCGGCTTCTTCCGGACGACCTTGCGGCGCTTCTTCGGATCGTCGCCGGCCTTGGCCAGGGCCCGCTCGTTGTCGATCACGTGCTCGGGGGCCTGCACGATGACCGTGCCCAGGGTGTCGAACCCGGCCCGGCCGGCCCGCCCGGCGATCTGGTGGAACTCGCGGGCCTTGAGCAGGCGGGTCTTGACCCCGTCGTACTTGGACAGGCCGGTGAACAGCACCGTGCGAATCGGCACGTTGATGCCGACGCCGAGCGTGTCCGTCCCGCAGATCACCTTGAGCAGCCCGGCCTGGGCCAGCGTCTCCACCAGGCGGCGATATTTCGGCAGCATGCCGGCGTGGTGCACGCCGATGCCGTGCCGTACCAGCCGTGACAGCGTACGGCCGAAGCCGGCGGCGAACCGGAAGTTCCCGATCGCCGCGGCGATCTTGTCCTTCTCCTCACGGGTGGCCATGTTGATGCTCATCAGCGACTGCGCCCGCTCCAGGGCGGCGGCCTGCGTGAAGTGCACGATGTAGACCGGCGCCTGCTTGGTCTGCAGCAGCTCCTCGATGGTCTCGTGCAGCGGCGTCATGGCGTACGAGAACAGCAGGGGAACCGGCCGTTCGACGCTGGAGACCGTGGCGGTGGGCCGCCCGGTGCGCTGGGAGAGGTCGTCGACGAAGCGGGTGGTGTCGCCGAGGGTGGCCGACATGAGGATGAACTGCGCCTGCGGCAGCTCGATGAGCGGCACCTGCCAGGCCCACCCCCGGTCGGGTTCGCTGTAGAAGTGGAACTCGTCCATCACGACCTGGCCGACATCGGCGTCCGCGCCCTCACGCAGGGCCAGGTTCGCGAGGACCTCGGCCGTGCAGCAGATGATCGGGGCGTCCGCGTTGACGCTGGCGTCGCCGGTGAGCATGCCGACGTTGTGCGCCCCGAAGATCGCGCACAGGGCGAAGAACTTCTCGCTGACCAGCGCTTTGATCGGCGCGGTGTAGAAGGTGGTGCGCCCGTCGGCGAGCGCCACGAAGTGCGCGCCGGTGGCGACGAGGCTCTTACCGGAGCCGGTGGGGGTGTTGAGAATGACGTTCGCCCCCGTGGCGACCTCGATGAGCGCCTCTTCCTGGTGGGTGTAGAGCGCAAGGCCCTGCTCGGTGGCCCATTTCTGAAAGGCGTCGAAGACAGCGTCGGGCTCATTGGTGCCGGGAAGACGATCGGTCAGTGTCATGATGCTGTCAATAATATGGATCAGCCGCGGGGCCACTCCGCGAGGCGCTGCCGTAACGCTGTGATTTCCGCCGGGCCCAGCCCGTAGAGCGCGAACCTCGCGTCGTCCAGCCGGTCCAGATAGCGGCCCGCGTCGGCGATGTCCTCCGGGTCGAGCGCGGGGTCAGCCGCCCGGGCCAACTCCATGATCCTGGCCAGCGGATAGCGTTCCAACGCCGCCGCCACGTCGATGTAGTCCCGGACCTCGCGCCGGTTGACCAGGGCGGCCACCTTCGTGGCGACGAGATCGTCGAGGTGCATGACCGGCCCGAGCTCCATGACCACCGGCGCTTTCCGCCGGTCGAGGCGGCACAGAGTCAGGCGGAGGGCCTTCTGCCCGTTCGCGACCAGGAATTCCTGGATGTCGGCGGACATGCCCTCGAAGAGTTCGTCGCCCTCCTCGGCGACGACCCGGAGGCCTGCTTCCCGGAGCGCCGCGGTCACCTCGCCCGCGGCCGCCGCCACCCCGCCCGGCGCGTCGGTGAACAGGTCGACGTCCTCGGTGGGGCGGGCCACCAGGCCGTTGACCAGCCAGGCGACACCGCCCCCGAGAACGAAACCGTGCTTGGTGGCGACCGCGAGCGCTATCCGCGCGACGTCGCGGTAGAAGTCGTCGACACTCGCCACCGGGGTAGGTTATCCGCCGATACGCCCCAGCACGAACCGCTGGGCCACGGCGTTGTACTTGCGCGTGTAGCCCAGATGCGTGGCCAGGCTGGCCCCGCGCGCGCAGAAGTTGTCGCCGGTGTCGCAGTAGGACTGGATCTTCGCCGCGAACCCGTCCAGCGCGGCGTCGTTCCCCCGCGCGAACAGCCCGTCGCGCCGGCTCGTGCCCGCGTTGAACGACTTGCCGGCCACATAGCGCGGATCGCCCATCAGGATCACCGCCGTGACCTTGGCCGCCAGCTGCGCGTTCAGCGCCTGATTCGGTGTCGACACCGCTTGGCGCCCGCTGCCGGCCAGCACGTCGCCGATCACGTGCGCCCCTTGCGAGTAGCCCATCAGGACCAGCTTCGTGGTCGGGCACTGCGCCGCCTTGGCCGTGATCTGCCCGGTCAGCGCCCGCACACCGGCCGACACGCTCGGCCCGTACGGGTTGAGCACCGCCGGATAGTCGGTCGCCTCGGTGCTCACCGTCTGCCGGCTCGCCCGCTGCACGCCACTGACCAGCGATCCGATGATCCCCGCGCCCGGCCGCTCGGTCGACGCCCGCGTCGCGATGATGTGCACGGCCGCGCAAGACGCCGTCGAGGTCTCCCCGAACGCCTGTGGCGCCACGAAGAGCCCGCCGGCGACCAGCGCCGCCCCTGCCCCGATAGTGGCGATCTTCGCCGTGTTCCCGCTTCTGCGCATCTTGCCGCCCCTTCCGCCAAAAAAGCACTGCGAGTGCAGATAGCTGCCCGGTGATACGCAGCGTGGCCACGCGACGGTTCAATACATCGAAAAACGTCAACCTACTCACCCTGGGTGACGTTGAAGGTTCAAGAAGAAGGCGTACGAATCCTGTCCATCGGCCTCAACTGATGAGGATCCACAGGCCGAGGCCGATCAGGACCACTGGCAGCAGCACATGGCCCCAGCGGCTGAGCAGCCGGGCGATCGCGGGGCGCGTCGCGAAGTACCGCCCGGCCGCCACCCAGAGGGCGACCAGCACGAGGAACACGACCACGTAGACGGTCATCCCCGCCGCGCCGGCGGTGGCGAACACCGGGACGTACACCCCGATGTTGTCACCGCCGTTGGCGAACGTCACCGCGGCCACCTCGAGGCTCCTCGGGCCGCCGCTCTTCGCGCCCTCAGCGTCCTCGTCGTCGCCGCGGTGGCGCCAGGCCTGGATCGCGGCCTTGATGCCCAGCGCGAGCGGAAGCAGGCCGAGGTAGGGGAGGGCCGCCTCGGGCAGGAATGTCGCCCCGAACCCGGCGGCCACGGCGACCGCGAGGATCGCCGCGAAGCCGAGGTACTGCCCGGCCGCGATCGTGCGGGTGAGATGCCCGCGGCCCGCGCCCTGCGCGAAGAACAGGGCCAGGATCAGGATGTCGTCGATGTTGGTGACCGCGAACAGCAGCACCGCCTGTCCGATCACCATGCCGGGAGATCTTAGGGTGCGTCGTGGAAGGCCGCGTTGGTCTGCCCGATGCCGACCGGGGAACCGGCCGACCACCCGCCGTCGACGACGAACTCGGAGCCGGTCGAATAGCCGGCCTCGTCGGACGCGACGAACAGCACCATCCGGGTGACCTCCTCCGGCGCCGCCATCCGGTCGAGGGCGACCTTGCCGTGCACGACCTCGTCGCCGAGGGGCCCGAGAATCGGCGTGCGGATGTATCCGGGGTGGACCGAGTTGACCCGGATGCCGTGTGCCGCCACCTCCATGGCGACGGCCTTGGTGAAGCCGCGGACGGCGAATTTGCTGGTGGTGTAGTCGGCCGCGTTCGGCGTGCCGATGAGTCCGGCGAACGAGGAGATGTTGACGATCGCGCCGCCGCCGGCCGCCTTCATGCCGGGGATGACGGCGCGGGTGCCGAGGAAGACGCCGTCGAGGTTGACCGCGAGCAGCCGCCGCCAGTCCTCGAGGGTCTCGTCCTCGACAAAGGCGCCCTTGCCGCCGATCCCGGCGTTGTTGACGAGCACGGTCGGCGTGCCGAAGACGGCGTTGGTCTCCTCGATCAGCTGAGCCCACTGCCGCTCGCCGGTGACGTCGAGGTGCCGGTAGATCGCCGCGTCGCCCAGTTCCCCGGCGAGCGCCTCGCCCTCGGCGTCGAGCACGTCGGCGATGACGACGCGCGCTCCTTCGGCCACGAAGCCCCGCGAGTGCGTGGCACCCATCCCGCGGGCGCCTCCGGTGACGATGACCGTCCGGCCGTCGAACCTGGCCATGGTGAACCTCCCCTTGCCGGCCCGGTGGCCGGCTCCCGTTCGAGCATACGCTCTATCTGACATGTGTCAGATAGCGTGGCACCGCTATAGTTCCGCGGATGGACCCGCGCTTTCGACGATCGCGGGAGGCCCTGCGGGCCGCCGTCTACCGGCTGGCCGGGCAGCGGCCGATCACCGAGGTCACCGTCACCGAGCTGTGCCACGAGGCCGGCGTCACCCGGGACACCTTCTACCGGCACGCCGCCTCCCCGGTGGAGCTGCTGGCCGCGGTGCTGCGCGAGGAGCTGGAGTCGATCGCCGCGAGCCACCCCGACCTGGGCGGCGGCCTCCGCCCCGACTCCGGCATGCGCGCCGGCGTGCACTCCCTGTGCGCCCACGTGGCCGAGCACGCGGCCGTCTACCGCAACGCGGCCCGCCCGCACTTGCTGCCACCGCTGCGCGAGAACTTGGAGCTGGTGGTCCGCGAGTCCCTGGAGGCGCACGCCCGCGCCTACCCCGAGATCCTCCCGCCCGGCACCGGCTCATCCGGCGACATCCGTGTCCTGGCCGCCTACGCCGCTGCGGGTACCGCCGGCGCGGTGGAGGCGTGGCTGCCCACCGACCCCCTGGACGTGCCCCGAGGCGTACGCCTGATCATCGCCGCCTCACCCACTTTCTGGCACGGCCCCGACACCACCCGCTGACCAGGCCGCCGTGAGCGGTCGCCCGGGACGGTCGTTGGCGCAAGGCTGGTGACGTGGTGACGGTGAGGCGGTATCGGGCGCGCCTCGATGGCTGGGCTCGGGAGGCGGACGACGGGCTCCGGACTGGACACGGCGACCAGCCAGCCTCTGGGCTGTCGCGAGGCCGGCCGCGAACGGCAGCCCGGCTGGACGCTGGTGTTCTATGTCAAGACGCGGATGTGACGGCGGCCCGGCGGGCGGCGGCCAGGCGCAGGTGAGGGTGGCGGGTCTCCCACGCCGCGCGCACGGCCCGGGGGAGGTTCAGGTTGGGCCACACGCGGATGAGAGTGGCCCCGTCCAGGTAGGCGCGCAGCTCGCTGACGCGGATGGCCTCGCGCAGGACGTTCTCGTACATCCACGCCAGCATCGTCGGCTCGGACAGGTCGAACGCGCGCTGCGGCCCCCACCACAGGCGCAGCGGCAATTCCACCATTCCGCGGGTGGGGCCGCGCAGCTCGCCGAGCGTGCCCGCCACGAGGACCGGCCGGTGGGGCCGGGCGAGGTGGACGGGGGCAAGGGTGGCGCTCATGCGATCAGCGTAAACCGACCATGGCCCCGAAACGTAATTCCTAGATTCCTAGGAAGCTTTAGAGGCAGTGCGGCGAGCCGCACCGAACATAAAGACGACGGCTACGCCGACAGCCGTGCCTGGACCACCAGATCGTGCAAAGCGGAAACCGCCGAAGGCGGCGGCGTGGCCGGCAGGAAAGAACTGTCGCGGGCCTCTTCCAGCGCCGTGCGCAGGGAAACCGCGTCCTTTCGCAACCGCGAGGTCAACGTGGTGGGAAAAGGCCCGTGCTCAGCCTCGCGCTTCAGGGCGATCAGATCCCGTACGTAGTCCAGGCCGTTCCCGAGCACATTCAGGTCCGTTTCGAGTTCGCCGGTGCGCATCAAATGCTGTCCGGTCAGCAGGACCCGCAGCAGATAGAGGGCCGGTTTCAGGTCGCCGGTCTTGTCGAAAAGGCGTTCCTGGGTGGCGGCGAATCCGAGGTAGTGGTGGGCGTGGTTGCTCGTGATGAACTCGGCCGCCAGTTCCTTCAGCCGGAGATGCAGCGGTGACGTCGTGACGATCAGCGGGGAGAGCAGTTGTTCGAGGACGTAGCCGTTGCGGCTGTTGAGCAGGCGGGCGAACTTGAGCAGGTCGTGGCTGACCACGTCGAGCTCGACGCCGTCGCGGTAGCCGCCGCTCTGCACGGTCTCGGGGCCGGTGTGCAGGCCCACCACCTCGGCCGCGGTGAGCAGGTGGGCGGCGCGCAGGTCGAGGTCGGAGTCGATGGAGGCGAAGCCGTAGAGGTGGGCGCCGCTGACCGTTGCGAAGATCACTTCGTGGGGGAGGGTGGCGATGATCTCCGACGACCACTGGGGAACCTCGATCGTCATCGGAGCCCTCTCTCGCGTACACGGACCAGCAGTTGATCTATGGTCTGGCGATCCGGCTCGGGCGGCAACGTGGTTTCCGCGGTGGCGGCGGCCAGGTCCTCCTGGAGCTCGGTGGCCCAGGCGGTCACGGCGGGCCATGCGACGTCGCCTCGTTTGATCGCGAGCAGGCGGTCGCGGAAAGGCCGGACGTCGAGCAGGATCTCGCCGGTGCGCAGGACGTGGGCGCCGGCCATGAGCAGGCGGATCATGTGCATGGCCTGCTTGTGGTTGGTCTCGCCGGTGCGTTCGCGGCGGGCCGCGACGCGGTTGAGCTGGTCGCGGGCGTACGACCCGTACGTCTCGGAAACCCGGCGTGAGAGGAACGCCCGCCGGGCCGACAGCAGGTCCTCGCCGTCGGGGGTGACCGTCTCGATCAAGGGTGACCAGAGCACTTCGAGGACCGTCGGGTTGGCCTGCAGGGCGAGCGTGCAGAAGCGCTCGATCTCCCAGGAGAACTCTTCGTCGCGGGGGCCGTCGCGGTGGGTCGGCGGCTTGTCGAGGTGCCAGAAGAGGCGGGTGGGTGCGGCGTAGACGCCACGGCGGTCGTGGTCGGAGCCCGGTCCGGCGAGGCCGTACGCGCGGGAGCCGACCACGACCCCGAGGATGGTGGTCATCAGAGGTCGAGGACCGTGCCGTCGATCTCGCTGATCTCCTCGTCGGTGAGGGGGAGGTTGTTGACGGCGGCGACGTTGTTCTCCAGCTGCTGGACGCTGCTGGCGCCGATGATGAGGCTGGTCATGCGCTCGTCGCGCAGGGCCCAGGCCAGGGCCATCTGGGCCAGGGACTGGCCGCGGCGCTTGGCGATGTCGTTGAGGGCGTGGATGCGGGCGAGGGTGCCCTTGTCCAGGTCGCTCTCGTTGAGGAAGTTGCTCGTGCGCACGCGGCTGTCGTCGGGGATGCCGCCGAGGTAGCGGTCGGTGAGCAGGCCCTGCTGCAGTGGGCTGTAGGCGATGGCGCCGGCGCCGGCCGTCTCGAGGGTGTCGAGCAGGTTGTCCTTCTCGATCCAGCGGTTGAGGATCGAGTACGAGGGCTGGTGGATCAGCAGCGGCGTCCCCAGTTCGCGCAGGATGCGGGCGGCTTCGGCGGTCTCGGCCGACTTGTAGTTGGACAGGCCGACGTACTGGGCCTTGCCGGCGCGGACGATGGCGTCGAGGGCGCCCATCGTCTCCTCGAGCGGGGTGTCCGGGTCGGGGCGGTGGTGGTAGAAGATGTCGACGTAGTCGAGGCGGAGCCGCTTGAGGGACTGGTCGAGGCTGCTGACCAGGTATTTGCGGCTGCCCCACTCGCCGTACGGGCCGGGCCACATGTAGTAGCCGGCCTTGGTGGAGACGACGATCTCGTCGCGGTGGGCTCGCAGGTCGGCGTCGAGGATGCGGCCGAAGTTCTCCTCGGCGCTGCCGGCCGGCGGGCCGTAGTTGTTGGCCAGGTCGAAGTGGGTGACACCGAGGTCGAAGGCGCGGCGGACGATGTCGCGCTGGCGGTCCCAGGGGCGCTCGTGGCCGAAGTTGTGCCAGAGGCCGAGCGAGATCACGGGGAGCTTGAGGCCGCTGCGGCCCGTACGCCGGTAGGTCATGGTGTCGTAGCGGTCGCCCGCGGGGGTGTAGGTCACAGTCCTACCCTTCCGGTTTCCTGGCTGTGCTTTATCCACTGGTAGTTTGGTGCTTAGCCATGCGGGAGAGATCGCCGGGGGGTTAACGGCGGCGCCGAAGGGGCAAATCCTCCCCGGAACCTCTCAGGCAAAGCGGACCGCATGGGCAGGAACTCTGAAACGCGCGCGTGACAGAGGGGGAGGCCGCCTTGTCGACCTCTCCTAGGAGCCGTCATGACGTTCGCATCCCGGCACATCGGCCCGGACCAGGACGAGCAGACCCATATGCTCAAAGCCATCGGGTACGCGTCGCTGGACGCCCTGATGGATGCCGCGATCCCCGAGGTGATCCGCTGGCACGGCACCCTCGATCTGCCGGAGGCCGCCTCCGAGGAGGAGACGATCGCCGAGCTGCGGGCGATCGCGTCGCGCAACACGGTGACGACCTCGATGATCGGGCTGGGCTACTACGGCACGCACACGCCGGCCGTGATCAAGCGGAACGTGCTGGAGAACCCGGCCTGGTACACGGCGTACACGCCGTATCAGCCGGAGATCAGCCAGGGCCGTCTGGAGGCTCTGCTGAACTTCCAGACGATGGTCACCGATCTGACCGGGCTGACCACCGCCAACGCGTCGATGCTGGATGAGGGCACCGCGGTGGCCGAGGCGATGACTTTGGCCCGGCGGGCTTCGAAGTCCAAGTCTTCGGTGTACGTAGTGGATGCCGACACTTTGCCGCAGACGCTCTCGGTCCTGCGGACCCGGGCGGAGCCGCTCGGCATTCAGCTTCAGTTGGTCGATCTTGATGGTGGCGCCGAGCTCCCGTCGGAGCATTTCGGGCTTCACCTGCAATATCCGGGTGCTTCGGGCGCCGTACGGGATCACTCGTCTTTGATCGAGAAGGCGCATGCGGCCGGTGCTCTGGTGACGGTGGCGGCTGATCTGCTGGCGCTGACGCTGCTGCGCGCGCCGGGGGAGATCGGCGCCGACATCGCGGCCGGCACGACGCAGCGTTTCGGCGTTCCGCTGGGCTTCGGTGGCCCGCACGCCGGATATCTCGCGGTGCGGTCCGGGCTGGAGCGGTCGCTGCCGGGCCGTCTGGTCGGTGTGTCCAAGGACGCGGACGGCGCCCCGGCCTACCGGCTGGCGTTGCAGACGCGGGAGCAGCACATCCGCCGGGAGAAGGCGACGAGCAACATCTGCACGGCGCAGGTGCTGCTGGCGGTGATGGCGAGCATGTACGCGGTGTATCACGGTCCGGCCGGTCTGCGGGCGATCGCGAAGCGGGTGCACGACCACGCGCTGACCGTGGCCGGGAGCCTGACCGGGGCCGGGATCGCGGTGACCAGCGACGCGTTCTTCGACACGGTGACCGCGGTGGTGCCGGGCCGGGCGGCCGCGATCGTGGAGGCGGCCGCGGCCGACGGTGTGGACCTGCGCCTGGTGGACGCCGATCACGTGTCGGTGGCGTGTGACGAGACGACCACCGCGGCGCACGTGGCCACGGTGCTGACCGCGTTCGGCGTGACGGCCGGGGAGCCTTCCGAGTGCGGGGCCAAGCCGCTGGGGCGTACGACCGAGTATCTGACCCACCCGGTTTTCGGATCGCATCACTCGGAGACGAGCATGCTGCGTTACCTGCGCAAGCTCTCGGACCGGGACTACGCGCTGGACCGGGGCATGATCCCGCTGGGGTCGTGCACGATGAAGCTCAACGCCACCACCGAGATGGAGCCGGTGACCTGGCCCGAGTTCGCCAATATCCATCCGTACGCCCCGGCGTCGCGGACGGCCGGCTACGAGCACCTGGTGTCGTCGCTGGAAGGCTGGCTGGCCGAGATCACCGGCTACGACGCGGTGAGTGTGCAGCCGAACGCGGGTTCGCAGGGTGAGCTGGCCGGTCTGCTGGCCATCCGGGGCTACCACCGCTCGCGCGGCGAGGAGCACCGCAATGTCTGCCTGATCCCGTCCAGCGCGCACGGCACGAACGCCGCCTCGGCGGTCATGGCCGGTATGCGGGTTGTCGTCGTGGCCTGCGACGAGAACGGCAATGTCGACATGACGGATCTGCACGCGAAAATCGCGGCGCACTCCGGCAACCTGGCCGCGATCATGGTCACCTACCCCTCGACCCACGGGGTGTACGAGACGTCGATCGCCGACCTGTGCGCGGCCGTGCACGACGCCGGTGGTCAGGTGTACGTCGACGGGGCCAACCTGAACGCGCTGGTCGGCTACGCGCGGCCGGGCCGCTTCGGCGCCGACGTGTCGCACCTGAACCTGCACAAGACGTTCTGCATCCCGCACGGTGGCGGCGGCCCGGGCGTGGGCCCGGTCGCGGTGCGCGCGCACCTCTCGGAGTTCCTTCCGGGTGACCCGCTGACCTCGGACGCGGTCTCCGCCGCCGCGCACGGCTCGGCCGGCATCCTGCCGATCTCGTGGGCGTACCTGCGGATGATGGGCCCGGACGGGCTGGTCGCCGCGACCGGCGCGGCCGTGCTGGCCGCCAACTATGTGGCCTCGCGGCTGAGCGAGCACTACCCGGTGCTCTACGCGGGCAACAACGGGCTGGTCGCGCACGAGTGCATCCTCGACCTGCGGCCGATCACCAAGGCCACCGGCGTCTCGGTCGACGACGTGGCCAAGCGGCTGATCGACTACGGCTTCCACGCGCCGACGATGTCGTTCCCGGTGGCCGGCACCCTGATGGTGGAGCCGACCGAGAGCGAGGACCTGGCCGAACTGGACCGGTTCTGCGACGCGATGATCGCGATCAAGGGTGAGATCGACCGGGTCGCGGCGGGCGAGTGGCCGGCCGGGGACAACCCTCTCGCCAACGCGCCGCACACGGCGGCCGCGGTGACGGCGGATGTCTGGGAGCACTCGTACCCGCGGTCGGTGGCGGGCTTCCCGCCCGGCGTCGACAAGACGGCGAAGTACTGGCCGCCGGTGCGGCGGATCGACGGCGCCTACGGCGACCGCAACCTGGTCTGCTCCTGCCCGGACCCGTCCGCGTTCGAGGACTGACCCGGGAGTCGACTTGTCGCCCTTCGGCTACGCTGAGTAGCCGTTGGGCGGCTTGTTTCCGCTACGCCGCGAGGGCGTGCCGGGCGGGGCCCCGGTGCGGCTCGATCATGGTGCCGTCGGGGAGGATCTCACCCGTGTCCTCGAAGACGATGACGCCGTTGCAGAGCAGGCTCCAGCCTTGTTCGCGGAAGGTCGCCACGGTCCGAGCGGCCTCGCGGTCGACGGCCTGAGCGTTGGGACATTGGTTCGTGTGCTGGCACAACATCGTGGTTCTCCGGTCGGGGGTTGTGTGAAGACTCACAACGACGGTGACGGACGTTACCTGAATCCGAACGACCTTGGATCGGGCGGGTGACGGCGTCCCATTGAAAGAATCCTCGGTTCCGATGGTCCACGGAACTCCTCCGATCGACCACTTCCCGACACCTTTTTCGGGGTCGCCGCCGGGTGCTCCGGGGTCCTGCCAGGGCCGTCACCGTGCGTCAACAGTGTTCCGATGGTTCCGGTGTGACGGTGGTGACCCCGCAGAGCTTGTCGCTACCTTCTTCGAAGCCAACGGACTGCCGGTGCGAAACATTGGCCGAACGGCTACCGGTATTCGCCCGATCGGCGCTGGCTCGGTGTGTGGGGCGGCACTGTATGTGTCCGCGGACGCCGGTTGCGTGATGGCCGGCGGCGCGGCCGGGGCGCCGTCGCCGGTGCCGGCGATCCCCGACGTCTACGCGGTGGTCTACGTCCATACCCCCTCTCACGACGAGCCCCTGTCACCGGTTCACTACGCGCTGGGGGAGTGGACCCCGAGCTGGACCCCCGCCGCGCACGCTGAAGCGGTTCAGGCCGTCCGGGAGGCCATCGGCCGGGGCGACGTCTATCAGGCCAACGTGGTGGGGCACGCCAGCGCGCCGTACGAGGGCGATCCCACCGCGGCCCTGCACCGGGTGGCCGGGTTGCCCGGGGCGCGCTACGGGGGCGTTCTGGCGGGCGAGGGCTGGGCGCTGGCCACGGCGTCGCCCGAGACGCTGGTCGAGGTCCGCCACGGCCGGGTCATCACACGGCCGATCAAGGGGACCCGCCCGGCCACCGCGGTGGGCCGCCGGGAGCTGCTGGCCTCGGAGAAGGAACGCGCCGAACACGTGATGATCGTGGATCTGGAGCGCAACGACCTGGCCCGCCTGCCCGGTGCCGGTCCCGTGACGGTCGACGAGCTTTTCGCCGTACGCCGGTGGGCCGACCTCTGGCAGGCCGAGTCGGTCGTGTCGGCGCCGATCCTCGGGCGTCTCGACCTGCCCGACCTGCTCCGGGCGGTATGCCCGGGAGGCTCGGTGACCGGGGCGCCGAAGCTGGCCGCCCTGGCCGAGATCGCCAGACTCGAGCCGGTCGGCCGGGGCGTCTCGATGGGCGCGGCCGGCTGGGTCGGGCACGACCACATCGACCTGGGCCTGACCATCCGCACGGTCGCGGCCGACGGCCACCGCCTGCACGGCTGGGCCGGCGGCGGCATCACCTGGGACAGCGACCCGGCGGCCGAGGTGGCCGAGGCGGCGGCGAAGGCGGCGCCGATCCGGGAGGCGCTTTCTTGTCGGACCCCCATGGCAGGGTGAGCCTGTGCCGAAGACGCAGTACTACACCGCGACCACGCTCGACGGTTACCTCGCCGACGAGCACAATTCCCTCGACTGGCTGTTCGAGGTCGGCGAGAGCAGAGCCGACGAGTCCGGGGTGAGCCCGTTCGAGGCCTTCTTCGCCGGCGTGGGGGCCTTCGCCATGGGCGCCACCACCTACGAGTGGGTCCTCGACCACGACGCCCTGCTCGACAACCCGGCCAAATGGGCCGAATACTACGGCGACGTCCCAGCCTGGATCTTTACCCACCGCGACCTGCCCCCGATCCCCGGCGCCGACCTGAAGTTCGTTCAGGGCGACGTCCGCCCGGTCCACGAGGCCATGACAAGAGCCGCCGCCGGCCGGAACATCTGGCTGGTAGGCGGCGGCGACCTGACCGGCGCCTTCGCCGACGCCGGCCTCCTCGACGAGATCATCGTGGGCGTAGCCCCGGTGACCCTTGGCGCCGGCGCGCCGTTGCTGCCCCGCCGCCTCACCTCGAAGCGCCTGAAACTGACCTCGGTGACCCAGAGGGGCCAGTTCGCCTACCTGACGTACGCCGTAGGCCCACCCACCCCCTGACCCAGCCGGACCACCACTTCGCCGCGCCCTTCCGCCCCTTCGCCGGTCTTTCCCGCCGTCGCTTCTCTTCGTCCCTCCTCCTCAGCGCGCCTCCTCGCCCCCTCTCCAGGCCGCAGCCTCCTGGTCGCCATCGCGCCCTCTCTTCCTGCCTCCTCCTTGCCGCCCGCGGTCTTCTTCGCCGTCGTTCGAACGACACGCTGCGGCGGCCGTCCACATCGCGTGTGTGGGCTGAGCGAACTTCCGCCGGCGCCGAACAAACGACCCAAGGTGTCGGCCACCGCCATGTAGACGACCTGATCAAGACCCGAAGCCGAGGTTCCCGACTCGATCGGCGCCCGTGGCACCCACGGCCGTCGGCCCGCCCACGCCCTCGGAGAGACCGAAGCATGACCACCCACATCACCGGCGACCCCGCCATCCCCGGCCCCGAAGACCGCGTCGCTCCCTGGCCCGACGACATCGGCGAGTGGACACCCGGCCCCTCCGAACCTCGCACCTCGGAACCCGGACAGCCGCCCTTCTGAAACGGCTCTCACTCCCGCCCCACCAAGCCCGAGGGCCGGTCCCATCACATGAGCCCAGGCCAGGGAATCGCAAAGCCGTCGACACAGGCAGGTCGGCGATGAGGCAGGGGGCCGGTTCGGCTACTGGAAGCGCTCGATGGCGCTGCGGGCGTCGTTTGCGCATTCCCATAGCCGGCTATAGCATAGCCGGCTATGGAGCAACTCGACGTGTTGGCGATCTGCGGAAGCATCCGGGAGGAGTCCCTCAACCGGGCGCTCCTACGAGCCGCTCAGGACCTGGCTGGTGACCCGTTCAAGGTGGAGGTGTGGGACGACTACGCCCACCTTCCCCGCGTTGACGCGACCCGCGGGCGCCCGTTCCCGGCGACCGTCGACGCGCTACGCGAACGCGTCTCGACCGCTGACGTTCTGCTGTTGGTGACACCCGAACTGAACCGGAGCATCCCGGGCGGTCTGAAAGACGTGGTCGACTGGCTGTCGATCCTGGCGCCGCCGCGGCCGCTGGTTGGCAAGCCGGTGGCGCTGATGAGCGCGTCGCCGCAGCGGTTCGGTGGCGCCTTCGCCCAACTGCAACTGGCCGAACTCCTGCATCGGGCCGGCGCCGCGGTCATCACCGACCTCAACGTGGCGATCGGCTCCGCGCACCGCCACCTCGACAACAGCGGGGTTCTCGTCGGCGAAGACCCGAGACGTGAGATCGCCGAACTGTGGCAGCGGGTGCTCAGCCGAGTTGGCGACAACCATCAGCTGGCCTCGACGTGACCGCCGGCCGCGAGATCGCCGCGGCCACGGGTCCCGTCGGCTATGCGCTCGCCCAGGCCACCAGAGCGCACCGCAACGAGATGCAGCACCGCATGACGCAACTGGGCCTGCACCTGGGCCAGGAACTTCTCATCATCGACATCCACCAGCACCCGGACACCACCCAGGCGGAACTGGTCAGGCGCATCGGCATGGAACAACCCACCATCGCCAAGGCGACCATCCGCATGCAGCGCACCGGATTCGTCGAACGCGTCCCCGACCCGCATGACCGACGGGTGATTCGGCTCAGGCTCACCGAACGAGGTCAAGCCGTGGTCGAGGCCATCCTGGCCGCCTGGGCGGATGTCGAGGCCACCGCCACGAACGGACTCACGCAGCCCGAGACCGAACAGCTCACCCACCTTTTGCACAAAATCCACGACAACCTCGCCTGAACAAGCACGCCCATCAACCACGGGAGAAACCATGGAACTCGGTCTGGCGGGCAAGGTTGTCTTGGTCACCGGCGCCAGCTCAGCCATCGGCAAGGCCACCGCGCTGGCCTTCGCCGACGAGAAAGCGCAGATCGCCGTCGGCTACCACACCAACCGGGAAGCCGCCGAGGACACGGTCACCGCTGCGCGGCAGCGCGGCGGCCACGCGATCGCCTGGCCACTCGACCTCGGCCAACCCGACTCACTGCAGCCAGCGGTCGAACGCGCCCGACGCGAACTCGGTCCGATCGACGTCCTGGTCAACAACGCCGTGCAATGGCCGTCCTGGCCAGACCCGGGCGAGCTGTTCGAGACCGCGCCGCCCCAACGCGTCACCTCATCGGTCACCGCCAACCTCGTCAGCCCCTACCTGCTGGCCCGCGCGGTCGTCGGGGACATGCGCGAACGCGGCTGGGGCCGCATCGTCAACGTCTCCACCGGCCTGGTCGAAGACGGCTTCCCCGGTAACGTGTCCTACGTTGCTGCCAAGGCAGGACTGCACGGCCTCACCCGCGTCATGTCCAGGGAACTCGCCGCCGCCGGCATCCTCACCAACGTCGTCATGCCCGGCTTCACCCCCGCCGACAAGCAGATGCCACCACAACTCATCGCCAAGGCCGAGGAAGCCGCCGCAACCCGGCGGGTCACCCACCCCGACGACGTCGCCCGGATGATCGTCTTCCTCTGCTCAGCCGCCAACACCAACACCACCGGCGAAGCCATCCGCACCGACGGCCATTTCCTCAGCCCAGGCTGACCTCCGCCGGTCCAGGACGCTCTTCCTGTTCGCTGGCCAACTATCGCTGAGAAGGCCACCGTCGACTAACAGCAGGTGCTCGGCACAAGCCATCCCGCGACTGTCACTGCGCGAGTCCGACTCGTCCATGCCTACAGACAGCCGGACAGCCAGATCAGCGGACGCTCGCTCCCGACCACGCCGACGCCGCATAGAACAGCTCCACTCACGCCCACCAAGACCGAGGGCCGGTCCCATTACATGAGCCCAGGCCAGGGGAATTGCATGAGCGTCGACAGGCAGGCGGCCGGACGTTGCCCGGCCAGGCTGGGCCTCCCGCCCTGCCTCCCGGCCGCCTGGCTCAGCCGAGGACGTGCCGGCTCGACGGCACCTGCCTGCTGTCCGGCGGCGGCTCGGCCGGGAACGGGGTGGCCTGACGGCGGCCGGGCCGCGACGATGGGTGCGCCTTTCGGCGGGCCGGAAAATTTCCCGGCGGGCGGCGGTAACCAGAACCGGGCGCTGATGCGTCTACGCCGGTAGGCGGTCGTGGGGCCGCCGGGGACGGGAAGGTGTGAGGGTTCGCTGTGACCGAAGACCTGCGGGCACTGCTGCGGGACGACCTCAACGCGGAGCGGCCGCCGCCGCTCGGTGATGTCGTGGGGGCGGCTCTGCGTGACGGCAAGCGCATCCGGCGTAACCGGCGGCGGCTGGCGGCCGGGGGCGGGGCCGCGGCGGTCTTCGGGGTGCTCGCCGTTGTTGTCGGCGGGGGAGCGGTGACGTTGCCGGGGCCGCCGGAGCCGGGGCTGGGCGGGGTGGCCGCCGCGCCGGCCGGGCCCGCGCCGGCGCAGCGGGTCACACCCAGGGTGACGGCGCCGGGGCGGTCCGGTGTGCCCGCGACCAAGGCGCCCGTTCTGGCTCCCCAATCCGTGCCGATCAGCCCGGCGGCGCCGAAGGTGCGGACCTTCACCCGTAACTTGGCGATCTCCGGGACGCAGCGTCCCGTGGAGAAGCAGACGAAAGCGACACCCGAGGCGATGGTCTACCTGTTGACCGAGCTCCTGCCGTCCACTCTGACCCGCGACTACAGCGTGGCGGCGAGCGGCGATCTGAGCGTGCGGGCGTACCTGAACGACGGGCTCGGCCCGCGCATGGTGCAGGTGCGGGTCTGGCGTACGGACGTCGCGCCGCCGCGCCCGGCACGTGGCCAGACGGCGAAGGTGACGATCGTGAGCACGCCCGGCGACTGTGAGCGCGGCGACGTGGTCACCGCCGGCTGGCCCGACGGCACGCTGGTGCAGATCGATCTCGCGTCCTGCGCGGCCGGCGGCGGTGCCGGGCGGCCGCCGGCGCCGCCCGTTCTCGATCCGGACATCGCCGCGAAGGTCGCGGCCGACGGGCGGTGGGGCGTGCTCATGGACGAGAGCCTGGTGACCTTGGGCGACAAGGTCTACCCGGGGCTGCCGGTGTTCGCCGGATGAGCGCCGACGACGAGTTCGCCGAGTTCGCCACCGCGTACGCCGAACGCCTGCGCACCACCGCGTTCATGCTGTGCCGGGACTGGCATCTGGCGCAGGACCTGACGCAGAACGCGCTGACCAAGCTCTACCTGAGTTGGCGCAAGGCGGTCCAGGCCGACAACCTTCCGGCGTACGCCCAGAAGATCCTGCTCCGCAGTTACCTCGACCATCGCCGGCGCCGTTCGTCGACGGAGTCGACACCGGGCGTGCTCACCGAGCCGGTGCACCGGGAGAACCCCGAGCTGCGCCTGACCATGCTCGACGCGCTGGGTCACCTGCCCGAGCGGGACCGGGCGATCGTCATCCTGCGCTACTTCGAGGACTACAGCGTCGAGCAGGTGGCCGACGTGCTCGAACTTCCGGTCAGCGTGGTCAAGAGCCAGACCCGGCGTTCCCTGTCCAAGCTGCGCGAGCTGCTCGCGGCGGACCAACTGGCCCTGTTCGGGTAACGACCGGATAGGCTTGAGGCCATGACAGTTCGGCCCATTCGGATCTTCGGCGACGCTGTGCTGCGCACCGAGGCCGACCCGGTGACCTCGTTCGACGCGGAGCTGGGCGCCCTGATCGACGATCTCGAGGACACGGTACGGGTACCCGGCCGCGCCGGTGTCGCCGCTCCGCAGATCGGCGTCAGCCTGCGCGCGTTCTCGTACAACGTCGGCGGCGTCGTCGGCCACATGATCAACCCGGTCCTCAGCGACTTCACCGGCGAGCAGGACGACGAGGAGGCCTGCCTGTCCCTGCCCGGCCTGGGCTTCCCGACCAAGCGCGCGATGTCGGTGACCGCCCGCGGCTTCGACCGCCACGGCGAGCCCATCGTCATCCCCGGCACAGGCTTCCTGGCCCGCGCTCTGCAACACGAGACCGACCATCTGGCCGGCCGCCTCTACATCGACACCCTCACCGGCGACGTCCGCCGCCAGGCCCTGCGCGAGCTGCGCCGGGTCCGCCCCACCCCACCGGGCCGCTGACCACCCAGCCGGAACGCGTGACCCGGCCCTGACCCGCCGGGCCGCCCCGAGGTCGGCGAGACGACTGAGTGGGGTGCGCGGGCGGATTAGGGTTGGTCGATGGAGGCCTTTTCGGCGGTGGTGTTCAACGGCGACCTTGGCAGCGGCAAGACGACCGTGTCGGTGATGCTGGCGCGAAGACTCGGGATGCGGCGGGTCAGCATCGGGGACCTCTACCGGCAGATGGCGGCCGAGCGGGGCATGACCGCGTTGCAGCTCAACGTGCACGCCGAGCTCGACGACAAGGTCGACCACTACATCGATCAGCTTCAGCACGACATCGCGGCCTCCGGGGAGCGGCTCGTCGTGGACAGCCGGCTGGCCTGGCATTTCTTTCCGGCGGCGTTCAAGGTGCACATGATCGCGGATCCGGTGGTGGCGGCCCGGCGGGTGCTCGGGCGGCCCGGTGACGCGGTGGAGAGCTACCGCAGCCTGGACGAGGCCTGCCGGCAGCTGGCCGGGCGCAGCGAGAGCGAGCGGCAGCGGTTCCTGTCCCGGTACGGCGTGGACAAGACCCGGTTGAGCAACTACGACCTGGTCTGCGACACCACCCGGGCCGAGCCGGAGCAGGTCGTCGCGCTCATCGAGTCGGGGCGGACGGGCTGCTACCTCGATCCCGCCCGGGTGCGCCGGATCGAGGACATCGCCGAGGACGGCGAGATTGTCGTACGCCGTGACGGCCCGCAGTTCGTCGCGATCGGCGGCGCCCGGCGGCTCGGTGAAGCGGTCGCCGCCGGGCAGACCCTGACCTCGGTCGTTCTGGCCGGCTAGTTGAGGCCGGCCATTCGGGAGGCGGCGGCCGTCTCCCGATTCTCCGCGTTCACGCTGTCAGTCTGCCGAGTGCCGGCGTGGGCGCGGGTTCCAGGAGGGCGCCGAAGTGCGTGGTGAAAGCGGTGTGGCCGGTCTCGGTCACCCGTAAGGCTCGGCTGCTTCCGATGCGGATCACCCAGGAGGATGCCAGGGCGTGTTGCAGGACGGCGGCTCCTGTTGTGCCGGCCAGGTGGGGGCGGCGTTCGGTCCAGTCGAGGCAGTCGCGCAGCAGGGGGCGGCGGCCGGTCGCCTCCAGGGTGATGCCGAGGCCGGTCAGGCGTTCTCGGCCGGCCGGGGTCAGGGACAGGCCGTTCTCCCTGGTCAGCAGGCCGGTGGTGGTCATGCCGTCGGCCAGGGCCACGCCCAGGGTGCCGGCCAGGTGGTCGTAGCAGGTGCGGGCGAAGGCCAGGTTGCGCTTGCGGTTGGCGGCGGCCAACGTGCGTACGGGAACCGGGGTCTGATCTGTCGCGGCCGTGACCGCCTCGATCAGCGTGGCCACCTCGGGGGTGGCCAGGGCCAGGTAGCGGTGGCGGCCCTGACGGTGCTCGGTCAGCAGGCCGCCGCTGACCAGCCGGCCGGCGTGTTCGGAGGCCGTGGACATGGCCACGCCGGCGTGGCGGGCCAGCTCGCTCACGGTCCAGGCCCGGCCGTCCATCAGGGCCAGGCAGAAAGCGGCCCGGGTGCGGTCGGCCAGCAGGGCCGCCCAGGAGGCCAGTGACGCGGCGTCGTCCATCCGACGATGATGCCCGGCCTTCGGTTCGGTGCGGGCCGAAGTGTCAGGTGATCACGAAGGCCGGCGGGTCGTGGCGCAGGAAGTCGTGGTGGGAGATGTCCCAGCCGTAGGCGCCGGTGCGGGCGAACACCAGGATGTCGCCGGCGCGCAGCCGGGCCACGTGCTGGCCCCGGGTGAGGACGTCGCGGGGGGTGCAGAGCTCGCCCACGGCGTCGACCTCGGTGTCGGTGACCGACGGGCGGGGGTACGGGTGGGGCCAGTCGTCGACCGGGACGACGGTGAACGGGTGTGAGTAGCCCCAGGCGGCCGGCAGGCGGAAGTGGTGGGTGCCGCCGCGCAGGACGGCGAACGTGCGGCCGTGGGTGGTCTTGATGTCGATGACCTCGGCGGCGTAACGGCCGGCGTCGGCGGCCAGGTAGCGGCCCGGTTCGAAGATCAGGTCGATGCCGGGCGGGACCTCGATGTCGCGCAGCGGGGACAGGTCCATGGAGGCCGTGGACAGGTAGTCGACGCCGAAGCCGCCGCCGACGTTGACCACGCGCAGGCCGGGCAGGCCGGCGGACAGCGACCAGCTCAGGCAGTCGCGGACGAAGGCGGCGTGGGCGTGGCCGTCCATGTTGTTGGAGACGGCGTGCAGGTGGAAGCCGATGATGTTGACGCCGGGCACGGACAGGGCGTCGCTCACCGAGGAGACGCCGAAGGGGGTCGGGACACCGGTCATGGTGTGGCTGCCTCGCAGCGGGCTGCCGGGGCGGTTCACGCGCAGCACCACCTCGGGTGGGCTGTCGGCCAGGGCGGCGATGCGGTGCAGCTCGTGCACGCTCTCGGCGTTGATCAGGACACCGGCGTCCAGGGCGGCGCGCAGCTCGGCGTCGGTCTTGGCCGGGCCGCCGAAGACGATCCGGCGGGCGCCGGCGGCCCGGGCCAGGGCCAGTTCGCCGCCGGAGGCGACCTCCAGGCCGTCGCACTCGCGGGCCAGCACCTTCAGGACCTCGGGATGGCCGTTGGCCTTGACGGCGTACATCAGAGAAGCCGCCGGTGGAAGCGCCTGCCGGACCGACGCGGCCGTGGCGCGCAGCGTCGCGGTGTCGTAGAGGTAGGCGCAGACGGGGCGGGTCAGGTCAGGCGGGAGCATGCAGCGGGTTCCTCACCGGGACGTAGATGTCGCCCTCACCGGCCAGCCGCATCCGGACCAGGGCCTTGTGCGGCACGGTGGGCGCGGTGAACGCGGCGTGGTCGTCACCGGTGGCGTGCTCGTCGAGGACCTCGCGGACGATGCGCCAGGCGTGGTCCTCGTCGAGGTCCAGGCGCATGACCAGCTCGCCGAGGTGGGCCTGGAACATGGTGTAGCCGATCTTCGCGCGGAGCACGTCGAGGTCGTCGGTGCCGACCACCGAGCCGGGCCACAGGGTGATGTCGTGGCCGGCGGCGCGCAGCCGGCCGGGGTGCAGGCGCAGGCCGGCGAAGTCGCGCAGGGCCAGGCGGTGCGGGCGGCCGCCGACGAAGGTGGGCAGGCAGTTCTGCAGGTGGGCTTCGAGGGCGACGCCCTGGGCGGTCAGGCGCAGCAGCGGGGGCATCAGCAGCTCGGCGTACTCCCGCAGCCAGACCGCCGGGTCGCCGGTGACGAGCTCGTCGAGCAGGAACGGCAGGGCGCCGCCGGGGATCGCGCGCTCGCCGGGCTCGAGGCGGCCGGTCAGACCCTCACGGCGGATGGCGGACAGGTCGCGGCCGGAGCCGACGGGCACGGCGGCGCCGGCGGTCTCGGCCATCAGGAGCAGGCGGTCGTCGGTGACCAGGCGGTGCAGCAGGGTGGAGACGGCCGGGCCGTTGCGGGTGCTGGCGACGCTGATGCTGCGCCGGGTCGAGGTGACCTGGATGTCGAGGGAGACCTTCAGGTACTGGCCGGTGCCGGGCAGCAGCAGCGTGCGCAGGGCGGCGGTGGGGATCGCGTCGATCTCGTCGTCGAGGATCCTGAGGGCGCCCGTCTTGAGGAGATCGCCGTAGCGGGACGGGATGATGTTGTCGCGCTGCCACGCGTGTACGGGGAGAACTTTGCCCGGAATGCCCGGGAAAAGGTCGTCGCCGAGGTGCAGGTCATCGCGTACGGCGATGAATCCGATCCTGGTCTTGGCCACCTCCAGATCGTGGGCGAGGACATCGCCGGTGTCCCACCCGAGCCGGGTGCGCCCGCAGGGATGCAGATTGTGCCCGGCCACGGCGAGCCGCTCCAGGCCGATGGCCTGCGCGTCCGGGTCGTCGCCGACCGGGGCGGCCGGGCGGGACATGGCGATGGCCAGATTGAGTACGGCGTTGCGCAGCTCCGCCGCGAAACCGGGCGCCTCGATGTCACCCAGCAGATCGACCGGGTCGGCCACGCCGCTGGTGGCGTACTCGATCCGGCCGAAACCGTGCCGCAGGCCCGGTCCCATGTCCCGGATCCCCTCACGCACGAGGGCCCCGCGCAGCCGCCGCCCGACCGTGTCGGCCGCCTCGGGCAGGTTCGCGAGGAAGCCGGGCACCAGCTCCGGCGCGTGCACCGCGAGAGCGGCCTCGGTGTGCGCGATCCGGTCGGTGCGCATAACGCTGCGATTCATGCGTGTTCCGCCATCGGGTTGTCGAGGTGGGCCCAGAGGTCGTCGAGCGGGTCGGCGGCCAGCCGCATCGCGGTCGTGGCCTTGACCGGCAGCGGGTCGCGCAGCAGGTGCGGGGCGTCCGCCGTGCCCGTGTCACGGATCGCGGCGGCGACGATGCCCCACAGCCGCCGCCGGTCGGCGCCGTGCCACCGGTGGAAGGCGGTGATCAGCTCCTGGGCGACGGTGCCGAACGCGGCCGCGGACAGCTTGGTCCGCAGCACCTGAGGGTCGTCGCTGGGCAGATCACCCTTCAGCGGCGGGGCTTCGACGCCGGCGGCGCGCAGCCGGGCCGCGCTGACCCGCACGCCGCCGAGGTCGCGGTAGAGGATCCGCGCCGGCCGCCCGTCCGCGAGCACCAGCAGCGTGTTCTGCCCGTGCGCTTCCAGCGCCACCCCGCGCGCGAGCAGCTCGACGACAGGACCGAACAGGACCCTTGAGATCAAGCCCATCATGGTGTACGCGTCATCGCCGCGTCCCCGGGGCAGCGGGGCCGCACCGAGCCAGGCGAGCGGGACGGCGAGCTCACCGGCGGCCAGGCGCGGCGCGGCCCGGAACAGATGGGCCAGATGCCGCTGGGGTTCGCCGTCGACGATGACCGCCCCGGCGCCGGTCTCGGCCAGAACCTCGATCGGCAGGCCGGCGGTGAGCGTCGTCAGGAGCCGCGACAGCAGGGGGCCGTTGTGCACGGCGGCCGGGGACACGGTCCGTACGGCCGAAGTCATTTGAATGTCGACCGCGGTCTTGACATGCGGGCCGCCGTCGAGGGGAGCGACGGTCCGCAGCGACATGAGCGGCCGCACCGGCGCGGTCTCGCCGTCGTCGCGCAGCCACGGATAGCGGTCCCGCAGGTGGTCGGCCTGCCACGGATGGGCGTAGAGCACGGGCGGCCCGTCACCGAACCACCGCCCGGCCGGCACGGCGAGCCGGCGCAGCCGGATGACGGGGGAGTGCTCGGGCGCGTAGGCGAGCACGTCGGCCACGCTCATCCCGCCCCGGGTGCGGCAGCAGGGATGCAGCGGATGCCCGTCGGTGATCTGCTGCTCGACCAGCCCGAGCGCCCCGGGCCCGGCCGCCGGCAGCCGGGGCGGGCCGGTCCGGGCGGCCCGCGCCAGTGCCAGGTTGGCGACGCTGTTGTCCACCTCGGCGGCGAACGGGACGTCACCCCAGAGCAGCCGTACGAGCTCACCCGGGTCCACAATCGACTTGTTGCCCCCGGTCGTCCCCTCAGCGTCGCCGGTGATCTGTCCGAAACTTGTCAGTTCGGCGTCGACGGCGAGCCCGGCCGCCCCCGCGAAGAAGGGCTCCTCAGCGTCGGCCGGGTAGCGCAACGCGATCTCAGCGGCGTGGCGGCCGCCGTCCGCGTGCTGGTCGTTGCCCGCTGAGGCGGCCGGCTGAGCGGTGCCGCCGACCCACAGGGTGCCGAGCCGCCCGTCGGCCGTCCGGGCGAAGGCCGCCTCGCCCCGCCCACGGCCGGTCAGGCCCGGCAGGGCCTCACGGCCGACCGCGCCCAGAAGCCGCCCGAGCACGGCCGCGCGGGCTCCCGGCAGTTCGGCGTCGTAGCGTTCCAGCAGGTCAGGTCGAAGCTCTCGAAGCTCCTCACGAGTCCGAAGGGGACCGGCGGTGTGCCGGCCGGACGGGGCGCTGGGGATAGGTCGCGGCACGGCGTCCATTCTCCGTCAACGGCACACCCCACCCACCCCGGGCAAGCCCCGTGGTGATCGACAACGCAGTAACCACACCACCATCCTAGGATGCTTTGCCGGATGTGCGCCTGACCACCGGCGCACCGCACCACAAACCCGGGAACCCAAGAACAAAAAGGAATCAACGGCATCCCGCCTTGAATTTGGGCTCGGTGTTCCGGACGGCGACCGTTGCTAGAGGCCGAGTGGAAGTGGCCGGTCCGGGGTTCCGCCTGTGAGCAGCGACGTCAGGAGCGAACCGAGGTCGCGGGGCGAGAACAGCTCGGGTCCCGTATGGCCGGCGATCTCCGGGAGCTGCCACCAGCGGAAGGCGGACAGGTTCTCGTCGGCGGCGAGCTGGTCGTCGGTCAGTTCGCCGCGGGGCGGGAAGTTGTTCGTGTGGACGAGGTAGTAGTCGTTGATGATGCCGCTGGGGGCGCGCGGGTGGTCGGCGGCCGCGATTTCCTGGTGCCAGATGTGCGGCGGGTCGGCGGTGATGGTCAGGCCGGTCTCTTCGCGCAGTTCGCGGCGCAGGGCTGTCAGGGGGTCTTCGCCGGGTTCGATGCCGCCGCCGGGTGCCGCCCAGACGGGTGTTGCTTGTTCTGGTACGGCCGGGTGGGGGAAGTCGAATCGGCAGAGCAGGATGCGCTGGTTCTCGTCGAGGATGATGGCGCGGACGGCGCGGCGTGGGGGATGGGCTGGGCTGATCGCTTGTGCCAGTGCCGTGGCTACGGGCTCGTGGGGGATCGGTGGCAGTTCTCCGGGCCGGAACCAGCGGATCTCGTCGTGTTCGCCGGGGGCGGCGTTCACCGGTGTCCCTTCCCATGCGGTGACGATCCAGGCGCTGAGCCGCAGGGGTCCTTTCTCCAGCCGGCACAGGTGGGTCGCCGAGGTGGTTGTTATGCGTACGCCGAGTTCTTCGTGCATTTCCCGGGCGAGGGCGGCCAGTTCTGTCTCGCCGGGTTCGATGTGGCCGCCGGCCAGGTCCCAGACGTTGGGGTAGACGTGGCGGTTCGGGCTTCGGTGGACGAGCAGGACGCGGCCTTCGCGGATCAGCGCGCCGGTGACGATCTCGGGCATGGGTGATGTATATCGGTTGCGGGGGTCGGGGGCTCGGGGCAATGTGGGGCGATGATCTTCTTCATGTGATGCGGGCCGGCGTGTGTGCGTACCCCTGGCGGTTTCTGCTCCTTGGAGGGCCTGTTGTTGAAAGCTGTTTCGCTCAGCCGTGCTCATGACGGTGATGCTTTGTTCTCCGGTTTTGATCTGGTTCTCGGTGATGGTGACCGGGTCGGGGTGGTGGGGCCGAACGGTGCCGGTAAGACGACGTTGTTGCGGGTGCTGGCCGGTGAGCTGAAGCCGTCGAGCGGCAGTGTCGTCTACGGGCCGGGTACCCGGGTGGGTTATGTGGCGCAGCAGATGCCTGATCCGGAGGGGACGGTCGGTTCTTTTCTGGCCGGGGGTCTGGGTGAGCTGGCCGGGGTGACCGTGCGGATGCGGGAGCTGGAGGCGCGGTTGTCGGCCGGTGAGGATGTGCTGGCCGAGTATGGGTCTGTTCAGGAGCGGTGGACGGCTCTGGAGGGGTGGACGGCCGAGGCTCGGGTGGGGGAGATCCGGCAGCGTTTGGATATCGCTGATCTGCCGGATGATCTTCCGTTGTCCGCGGTCAGTGGTGGTGAGCAGGCGCGGTTGTTGCTGGCGCGGGCGTTGCTGGACGAGCCGGATGTGTTGTTGCTGGATGAGCCGACGAATCATCTGGATTCTGATGGTGTTGCCTGGTTGCAGAGCTGGCTTGGGGCGTACCCGGGCGGGGTTCTGACCGTCAGTCATGATCGGGCGTTTCTGGATGCTGTGGTGTCGCGGATCGTCGAGTTGGACGGTATCGATGAGGAGCCGCAGGACTATCCGGGTGGTGGTTATTCGGCGTTTCGGGTGGAGAAGCAGCGGCGGTGGGAGCGGTTGCTGCTGGATTTCGAGGCGCAGGAGAAGGATCGCCGGCGGTGGGAGGCGGATATCGAGCGGACGAAGGAGTTCTCGCGGGGTGTGGAGAACACGGTCCGGTCGGGGGCGACGGCGCCTCATCTGCGGCGGGTGGCGCGGTTGGTGGCGCGCAAGGCGAAGGTTCGTGAGCGGCGTCTGCGGCGGCAGATGGAGTCGGTGCGGTGGATTGCTCAGCCTCGTACGCGGCCTGCTTTGACGTTGGCTTTTCCGCAGGATGCCGGTGATCCGGGTGAGGTTGTGCTGGAAAAGCGCGGGTTGCAGGTGAAGGCGGGGGATCGGCTGCTGCTCGACCGGGTGGATTTGACGGTTCATCGTGGTGACCGGGTTTTGATCACGGGGCGGAACGGTGCGGGGAAGACGACGCTGTTGAACGCGCTGGGTGAGGGGGCCGAGGCGGCGGTTCTGCCGCAGACTTCGGACGGGCTGCGTACGGATCAGAGCGTGATGGGGTTCTTCCGGGAGCGGGTGCCGGTTTATCTGGACGATGCCGAGAAGTTGTTGCTGGGGCATCAGTTCGGGCCGGATCAGTGGGATGCGCGGTTGCGGAGTTTGTCGGCCGGTGAGTTGCGGCGGTTGCTGTTGGCGGTGTTGGTGAACAGTCCGGCGCGGGTGTTGTTGCTGGATGAGCCGACGAATTTCCTCGACTTCGATGCTTTGGATGTGGTGGAGGAGGCGTTGCGCCGCTATCGGGGGACGTTGGTGGTGGTGACGCATGACCGGTTTTTCGCGGAGGCGGTGGGGTTCGGGCGGCGCTGGCATGTCGCGGGCGGGGTTGTGATCGAGAGCTGACACGATGGGGCCATGCGCGTGGTTCCGAGGCAGGGTGGCGAGGTCGCGGTCGGTGGCCCGGCGGAGCAGGTCACTGAGGCGTGGCTGGCGAACCGGCGGTTGTCGGATCACACGCGGGCCGCTTACCGGCGTGATGTTCAGGCGTGGCTGGCGTGGTGTGCGCAGCGGGGCGCTGATCCGTTGAGGGCGACGTTTCTTGATGTGAACGCGTATGCGCGGGGTCTCGAGGCGAGGGGTTTGGCGCCGGCGACGGTGGCGCGGAAGTTGTCGGGGGTGTCGAGCTGGTACGACTTCCTGGTCAAGTTGCGGGCGGTGGATCTCAATCCGGTGGGTGGGGCGGACCGGCCGTATGTGTCGCGGGATTATTCGTCGACGGTGGGGTTGTCGCCGGAGGAAGTGGACGACTTGCTGGCGGCGGCGCGGGTGGCGGGGGCGCGGCATTTCGCGGCGTTGACGTTCCTGGCCGATCTGGGGTTGCGGGTCGGTGAGCTGGTGGGTCTGGATCTCGCGGATCTGGGCTGGGAGCGGGGTCACCGGACGGTGCGGTTCATCGGTAAGGGTGGGCGGCCGCGGCGGCGGGCGCTGACGCCGGGGGCGCTGTCGGCGCTGGAGGCGTATTTGAGGGTGCGGGGTGAGGGGGAGGGCCCGCTGTTCATGACGTCGACGGGGGCGCGGCTGGACCGGCATGCGGTGTTCCGGCTGGTGCGGCGGCTGGCCAAGCAGGCGGGGATCGCGGGGGCGGAGAGGATGTCGCCGCACTCGCTCAGGCACGCGTTCGCGACGACGGCGCGGGCGGAGGGGGTGCCGTTGGAGGATGTGCAGGACGCGATGGGTCACGCTGATCCGCGCACGACGCGGCGGTACGACCGGGACCGGCACAACCTTGATCGTGATCCGGCGTACACGATCGCGGCGGCCCGGGTCCGCCGCAGCGGAGGGTGACAGCTGGCCCTATGCTGTGCCGCGGCGTCAAAGCGGATCAAGGTGGGGCGTAGGTCTTGAACATCATCGAAGCGGTGCTGCTGGGAGCGGTCGAGGGTTTCACCGAGTTCCTGCCCGTGTCGAGCACCGGCCATCTGACGATCCTGGAGAAGCTGCTCGGTTATCAGCTCGACGATCCGGACATCACCGCGTTCACGGTGATCATCCAGTCGGGTGCGGTGCTGGCGACGATTCTTTATCTGCGTAAGGACATCGCCCGGATCGTGCCGGCGTTTCTGGGCGGGTTGTTCAGCAAGGCGAAGCGGGACAACAAGGATTACCGGTTCGGGTGGGCGGTGATCCTGGGTGCGATCCCGATCGTGATCGCGGCGTTGCTGTTCAAGGATCAGGTGGAGACGACGCTGCGGAGTCTGTGGTTCGTGGCGGGTGCGCTGATCCTGTGGAGCGCGGTGATGGCGTTCGCCGATCACGCGGCCACGCAGGTGCGTCATGAGGATGATGTGACGTGGAAGGATTCGCTGATCATCGGTGTGGTGCAGTGTCTGGCGCTGATTCCGGGTGTGTCGCGGTCGGGGGCGACGATGTCGGCGGGTCTGTTGCGGGACTTCGACCGGGTGACGGTGACGAAGTTGTCGTTCTTCCTGTCGATTCCGGCGTTGCTGGGTGCGTCGTTGTTGCAGGGCTATGAGGAGGCCGGCAACATCGCGAACGGTGTGGGCTGGGCCAATACGCTGATCGCGACCGCGGTGAGTTTCGTGGTGGCGTACTTCTCGGTGAATTGGCTGTTGAAGTTCATCTCGCGGCATTCGTACAGCATTTTCATCTTCTACCGGGTGGTGCTGGGTCTGCTGCTGATGGTGCTGCTGGTGACGGGCACGATCGAGGCGCAGTGATGTCGCCGGCGGAGCGGGCCCTGGCGCATGTGCGCGGGTTGTTCCCGGAGGCGTCGACGGTGCCGTCGGCGCCGATCACGGTGAATTTTCATCCGGATCGGCTGGTGGCGGGCGGGGCGACGGTGGCGGAGCGGCTGGCCGCCGAGGGTGTCTATCGCAGCCAGTTCGAGACGGGTATCTCCAATGGCGGGCTGACCGCTTATCCGGGTGGTGACCGGGACCGGTGGGAGCACCGGATGTTCGGTGGCGCCTATGCGGGTGCGGCGGGCCGGCCGGTCTACGGCGGTTTGAATCTGGCGGGTCATCCGGACGGGGCGTCGCCGCGGTTCGGCAGTTGTCATCTGGTGCTGGCCCCGGCGGTGTCGTCGCGGGCGACGTTCAGTCACGGCGACAGTGTCACCGAGCCGGTGGTGGTGGGTACGGCGACCACGTTCCGCGCGGTGTGGGAGTCGTTGTTGTCGGAGGTGGCGCGTACGGGGCGGGCGCTGAATCTGCCGGCGGCGGGCCCGGCCGAGTGGGTGCGGGCGCTGGGTGTGCCGCGGGTGGCGGCGGGGCGGGCCATGGACGACTACGTCGAGGCGCAGATCCATGGGGGTCTGACGCTGGCGGGGGATGTCACGGCCGTGGTGGTCGATCCTTCTTTCCGGGGTACGCCGGTGGAGGCGCACCTGCGCGCGACCGGCCGGCGGGTGCGGTGGGCGCCGGGGTTCCGGCTGGCCGTCGCTGAGGTGCCGGCCGATCTGCGGGGCCCGGAGGTGCCGGCGCTGGCGGCGGCGGTGGCGGCTCATTTCGGCCGGGACGTGCTGGACGCCGAGCTGGTGGGGCGGGCGGCGCGGGAGCCGTCGACGTGGTCGCGGTTCGGCGGCCGGGCCGAGGTCCTTCAGTTGCTCAAGTACGTGTGGCACATTCTGGTCCTGCGGGGCGACTAGCGCGCCGGGTCGCATTCTTGGAGCAGGCGTGCGATGGAGGGGTGTCCGGCGGCGCCGCTGTTGCGGATGACGTCGATGGCGGCGCGCGGCGGTGAGGCCTGGCTGAGCAGCAGGCGGGCGGCGTAGTAGAAGCGGTTGAGGTCTTCGCCGCCGGCGGCGAGCCGTTCGATCAGCATGGTGGCCAGGCCAGGTGCGGAGCTGACCGGCAGGTCACTGAGGGCGAGGGCCGCGCCCAGCGGCGGGCTTTCGTGGTGGAACGGCCAGCCGTGGACTTCCATGGGTCCGTGGAACAGGCAGTCGCACAGCTGCTCGAGCATGTCCGTGTCGGGTGCCTGGGTGAGCCGGGCCAGTCCCATCAGCACGGTCCAGCGGATGACGCGTCCCGGCTGGTCGCGCCATCGGGTCACCGCGGGGAGAAGGGCGGGGCCGCCGATCATTCCGGCGGTCAGGCAGAGGAAGGACGCGACGACGCGGTCTTGTTCGACGGCGAGGCGGGCGGCGATGACCGGTGTCGCCTGCGGCGCGGTTTCGGGGAAGTAGCTGAGCAGGTGGGCGCCGAGTCCGCGGGCGTCGCGGTCGGGGTTGCCGAGCAGTCGCAGATATGTGGGCACACCGGCGCGTACCGCCTCGTACGCGTGGTGGTCTGTCTGCTCCTCGGGCAGGATCGCGGTGAGCAGTTCGTGTCCGAGGGTGCGATCTGGTGCGCTGTCGTCGGCGAGCAGCTCGATCAGGTAGGGCACCGCGGCGACTGCGGCCGGGTAGGGGCTGTCCTGGTGCAGCGCCTGGAGCCGGAACTGCCGGGCGGCCGCGGCCCGGCGCTGTTCGTCGGGGGTGCGCAGCGCGCGCAGCACGCCGGGCAGGTCGGTGGCCGGCCCGTAGGCGTGGTCCACGGCCGACCAGTCGAGGTCGAGGGGGTCGGAACTCACGCCGGGCATCTTATTGGTGCAGTGCGGGCAGCAGCTTGGCGGTGACCGCGCGCAGCTGGGCGATCTCTTCGGGGGTGAGGTGGTCGAAGAGCAGGCGGCGGACCTCGGCCACGTGGCCCGGCGCGGCGGCTTGCACGGTGGCCAGCCCGGCGCCGGTCAGGTGGGCCATCTGGCCGCGTTTGTCGGTGGGGCAGGCGCGGCGTTCGAGCCAGCCGCGCTGCTCCAGGCTGCTCACCGCGTGTGACAGGCGGCTGAGGGTGGTGCCGACCGCCCTGGCCAGATCGGTCATGCGCATGCGGTGCCCGTCGGCGGCGCTGAGGGTGGCCATGATCTGGTAGTAGGCGTGCGGGATGCCGGTGTCCTCGCGCAGCTGCCGGTCCAGGGCGGCCGGCATGAGCATGAGGATCTGCGCGACGTTGAGCCAGGCGCCCATCTCGTTGTCGTCGAGCCAGCGCGGGCTCATGCCGTTTGGAAGGAACGCTTGGCGAATCCCATCGAGTAGCCGTCGATCGCCGTGCGGACCGGGCCGGTGGGGTCGGTGGCGGCGCCGAGGGTGACGAACAGCGGGGTGAAGTGTTCGACGGTGGGGTGTGCGTAGGGCATGCCGGGGGCCCGGTCGCGGAACGCGGCCAGCTCGTCGACGTCGCCGCGGGCCAGCGCCTCGGCCGCCCACTGGTCGAAGTCGGACGACCAGCCGGGCACGTGCCCGGCCAGCATGGCCCGGGTCAGGAACTGCAGGCCGTGTGTCATGAAGCCGGAGCCGACGACCAGCACGCCCTGCTCGCGCAGCGGCCGCAGCCGCTCACCGAGGGCGAGCAGGGTGCCGGCGTCGTGGGTGGGGATGCTCAGCTGCAGGACCGGGACGTCCGCCTCCGGGTACATGATCTTCAGGGGGACCCAGGCGCCGTGGTCGAGGCCGCGGCCGGTGTGCTCGTGCACGCTCTGCGGCATCAGGGCGCTCACCTGCCGGGCCAAATCTCCGGCGTCGGGAGTGTCATAACGCATGCGGTAGTAGAGCGGGCTGAAGCCGCCGAAGTCGTACACCAGATCGGTGTTGGCCCGGGAACTGGAAAGGGCCAGCGGGGCGGACTCCCAATGGGCGCTGACGATCAGGATGGCCGTCGGGCGGGGCAGGTCGCGGGCCCAGTCGTGCAGCTGGCGCATCCACACGTCGTCCTCGAAAGTGGGCGGGGCGCCGTGGCTCAGGTAGAGCGACGGCAGCGGGCCGTCAGCCGGCGTCCACGGCCGGTGCGGGCCCAGCGTGGCGACCCGGTCGAGGTGGCGGCGGAACGGGTGAACAGTGTCCATCGGGTGTCCTCAGGCGGTGCGCTGGCGGGGCAGGTCGAGGGTGTGCGCGGTGTGGTCGCGTTTGGCGGCCAGATAGCGGGCGTTGGCGTCCGACAGGTGCACCCCGGTCGGGACCTGCTCGACGATGCCGACGCCGAGCGCGCTGAGCTGGGCGGCCTTGTCGGGGTTGTTGCTCAGCAGCCGGATCCGGCCGGCGCCGAGGGTGTGCAGCATCTGCGCGGCCGCGGTGTAGTCCCGCTCGTCCTCGCCGTGACCCAGGGCCAGGTTCGCCTCGTACGTGTCCAGGCCGGTGTCCTGCAGCGCGTAGGCGTCCAGTTTGGCGTACAGGCCGATCCCGCGGCCCTCCTGGCGCAGGTACAGCAGGAACCCGCCGGCGGTGGTGATCCGTTCGGCGGCCTCGCGCAGCTGGGGGCCGCAGTCGCAGCGGGTGCTGCCGAACACGTCACCGGTCAGGCATTCGCTGTGCGGGCGCACCAGGGGCACGTCGGTGTCGCGCCACGGGCCGAGGCCGAGCGCGAGATGCTCGCGGCCGTCGGCCAGCCCGGTGAAGGTGAACACGTCGGCCGTGGTGCTGTAGCCGTCGGGAAAGCGCAGCGGGACCACGACGCTGGTACGGACCGTCATGTGCACAAGCATCACCCCACGTTGTTGAAACATCAACAACGCGGGTGGTGTCGTCCGCCACCCGCCCGGCGGTAGATTCGCGCGCATGAATTACCGGACCTTGGGCGCGAGCGGGCTGCGCGTCTCGGAGCTGATCCTGGGCACGATGACCTTCGACGCGGCCGGCGGCGAATACGCCCGCATCCTGGACACGTACGCCGAGGCGGGCGGCAACACCATCGACACGGCGATCAACTACCGCGACGGGGCCAGCGAGGAGATCCTCGGCAAACTGCTGGCCGGCCGGCGCGAGGAGTTCGTCCTGGGCAGCAAATACACAGTGTCGCGCGACCGCCGCGACCCGAACGCCGGCGGCAACGCCCGTAAGAACCTGCGCGCCTCCCTGGAGACCAGCCTGCGCCGTCTCGGCACCGACTACCTCGACCTGTACTGGGTGCACATGTGGGACCAGGCCACCCCCATCGAGGAGACGATGCGGGCCCTGGACGACGCCGTGCGGGCGGGCAAGATCCTGTACGTGGGCATCTCCGACGCCCCGGCCTGGGTGGTGGCGCGGGCGAACACCCTGGCCGAGTGGCGCGGCTGGAGCCCGTTCGTGGGCCTGCAGGTGCCGTACAGCCTGCTGCAGCGCGACGTGGAACGCGAGCTGCTGCCGATGGCAGCCGCGCTGGGATTGGGGGTGACCGCGTGGAGCCCTCTGGCCGGAGGGGTGCTGACCGGCAAATACAGTTCGGGGGTACGCCCGGAGCAGTCCCGCTTCGACCCGGACGGCCTCGGCGAGCGCGCCCACACGGTGGCCCGGGCCGTCCACGAGGTCGCGGCCGAGCGGGGAGTCCCGGCCGCGCAGGTGGCGATCGCCTGGACCCGCGCCCGCCACGCGAACGTGTTCCCCATCGTCGGCGCCCGCCGGGCAGATCAACTGCGGGACAACCTCGGCGCCGTACGCCTGACGCTCACCCCCGAGGAGCTCACCCGGCTGGAGGCCCCCACCGGATTCGAGGCCGGCTTCCCGCAGGACTTCATCGAGCAGACCTCCGACTGGGTGCTGGGAGCGGCCCGGGTATGACCAGCGACCCGGTGGTGACGCACTTCGACGGCGTCGCCGGCACGTACGACCAGATCCTGCCGTTCTTCACCGCCTTCGCCACCCAGGCCGTGGACCGGATCGGCCCGGCGCCCGGGCAGCGGGCCCTGGACGTGGCGGCCGGCCGCGGCGCGTTCACGGCGGCGCTGCTGGCCCGCGGCTGCGCGGTCACCGCGGTCGACGGCGCACCCCGCATGATCGAGCTCCTGCGGCGCGACCACCCGCAGGCCGCCGCCCAGGTGATGGACGCGGCCCGCCTGGACCTGCCGTCCGGGATGTTCGACATCGTGGTCTGCGGGTTCGCCGTGCACATCATGGCCGACCCGTACGCCGCGGTGTCCGAGACGATCCGGGTCGCCAAGCCCGGCGCGACGGTGGCCTTCACGGTGCCCGGCCGGGCCGACGGCACCCCCGACCCGTGGCCGGACCCGCTGGTCGGCCTGTACGCCGAGTACCGCCGCTTCCACCCCGACGGCTGCGGCCGCCACGGCAACGACGTCGACGAGGCCACCTTGCTGGCCCAGTCGGGCCTGACCGGCATCACGGCGGCCACTGTGGAGGTGGCGATCCCCGTCCCCGACGGCGAAACCTACTGGCGCTGGAGCCGCTCGCACGGTTCGGGCCGCTTCATCGACGCCCTGCCCGCCGCCAAACGCGCCGAAATGCACACCCGCCTGCTCGAGCAGCTCGCCACCAGCCCCGGCTTCGTCCTGCGCCGCTCCGCCACCCTCTGGACAGCCCGCACGCCGTGACGGCCGCGCCTACTGCGGGCGGCCACCGGTGAGCCACTGGGCCACGTTGCTCAAGCCCGGCGCCCAGCGGCCCAGGTCGGTCACGTCGGCGTGGGTGGTGACGACCGTGAGCAGTTCGGCCACGGCCTCGTCGTGGCGTTTCGCCTCGTTGAGGGCCAGCGCGCGGAACACCCGCACCGCGTCGGAGGCGGGGAACTGCTCGAGCGCCCGCTCGTAGTAGCCGCGGGCCGTCTGCTCCTCGCCGGCCGTGTCGTAGGCGCCGCCGACCTCGTACACCAGGACCGGGTGGTCGGGGTGGGCGGCCAGCAGGTCGGGTGTCATGTGAAGATTATTCTTCCCCGCATGCCAGTCTCCGAGTACGTGACCAAGCTGCGCGCCCACATCGGGCACGATCTGCTGCTGCTTCCCGGTTCCGGCGCCGTCGTGCGGGACGAGCACGGGCGGATCCTGCTGCTGCGGCGCTCCGACGACGGGCAGTGGGCGCTGCCGGCCGGGATGATCGAACCGGGGGAGCAGCCGGCCGAGGCGGCCCTGCGGGAGGTCTACGAGGAGACCGGGGTGCGGGCCGAGATCGAGCGGCTGGCCGGGGTGGGCATGCACGAGACGCAGTATCCGAACGGTGACCGCTGCTCGTATCTGTCCGTGTGGTTCCGGTGCCGGGCCGTCGGCGGGCAGGCCCGGCCCGACGGTGACGAGTCCCTGGAGGTCGGCTGGTTCGCGCCGGGCGAGCTTCCGCCGGTCGCCGAGCTGACCCGGTTGCGGATCGCCACCACCGAGGCGCCGGACGGGCCGGCCTGGTTCGCCCCGCCCGGCGCCGGCGGGTAGGGCTTACAGGCCCAGGGCCGCCCGCACCAGGCTGAGGGCGGTCTCCGGCGTCACGCCGAGCGCGCGCGTCGTGTCGGCGTACACCGAAGCGGCCTTCTGGGCCTGAACGGACGTGCCGGCGGCGCGGGACGTGACCACGGTGCCGAGCCGGCCCCTCGTCTCGACCAGGCCGGCCGTCTCCAGCTCGCGGTAGGCGCGGGCCACCGTGTTCGCGGCCAGGCCCAGCTCGGCCGCCAGGGCCCGCACCGGCGGCAGTTTCTCCCCGGCCGTCAGGGCTCCGGTGGCGGCCAGCTCGGCGATGCGCAGCCGGACCTGCTCGTACGGCGGGGTCGGCGACCCGTGGTCGATGGTGATGTCCATCAGATCAGTCTCGGGGGTGTGTTGCCGGCTTCGACGATGGCGCGGCGCATCGGCACCAGCGCCAGCAGGATTCCACCGACCAGGAAGAACACGACCAGCGAGACGATGCCGACCCGGTAGCTGTTGGTCAGCTGGAAGATCAGGCCGAAGGCGAGCGGGCCGAGCCAGCTGGTGCCCTTGTCGCTGATCTCGTAGAAGCCGTAGTACTCGCCCTCCTTACCGGCCGGGATCAGCTGGGAGAACAGGCTGCGCGACAGGGCCTGGCTGCCGCCCAGGACCAGGCCGATCGCGGCGCCGAGCAGCATGAACGGCAGCGGCTCACCGGCCGGCAGCCAGTACGCGGCGACGATCACCGCCAGCCACAGGACCAGGCTGAACAGCACGGTGCGTTTCGCGCCGACCTTCGCCGCCATCGCGCCCAGCAGCAGCGCCCCGCCGAACGCGAGGAACTGCACGATCAGGATCGTGATGATCAGGGTGGACTGTTCGAGGTCGAGTTCCTCGGTGCCGTACTGGCTGGCCAGGGTGATCACGGTCTGGATGCCGTCGTTGTAGACCAGGAACGACAGCAGGAAGAACAGGGTCAGCGGATAGGCCCGGATGCCGCGGATCGTACGGCCCAATTGTTTGAAACCGTCGGTGAGCACGTTGCCGTTGCCTTCCAGGGCCACCCGTGCCGGGTGCTCTTTGAGCCACAGCAGGGGTACGACGGTGAACGCGGCCCACCACACGCCGGCCGACACGATGCACCAGCGGGCGATGTCCAGGGTCCGCTGGTCGTCGCCCTCGACGGCCAGCACGGTCACGGCGACCAGGTTGAACGCCAGCAGCAGGCCACCGCCGAGATAGCCGATGGCCCAGCCGCGGCTGGACAGCTTGTCCCGGTCGTCGGGGCCGGCCAGCTGCGGCAGGAACGAGTTGTAGACGACGATGGCCGCGCCGAACGAGATGTTCGCGATCAGGAACAGGAACCCGCCGAGCAGGTAGCGGTCACCGGTCACGAACGCCATCGCGATCGTCGCGGCGGCGCCGGTGAACGCGGCCGCGGCCAGCAGCGGCTTCTTACGCGGGGCCCGGTCGGCGACCGCACCCATCACCGGCAGCACGAACACGGTCAGCAGCACCGACAGCGACACCACGTACGGGTAGAAGGAGCCGGCCGCGACCGCGATCCCGAACGGGTGGACCCGGCCGGTGCAGTCGTCGGTGCCGAGCGGGCAGCCGGCGGCGATCTCGGTGACCGTGGTCAGGAACGGGCCCAGGAACACGGTGATGACGGTGGTCTGGAAGGCCGAGTTGGCCCAGTCGTACATGTACCAGCCACGGCGCTCACGGGCGCCGACGGTCGAAACGGCCATGGTTGGTCTCAAGCTCCCGGAAGTTGATCGGTGGCGGGCAAACTATCGCATCCGCGGGCACCGAACGGGAGCCTCAGTTTTCCCGCCACCACCGGGCCAGCGTCGAGGTGGCCGGGTCCTCCGACTCGGACAGGGCCGCCCACGGGTCCACACCGGGCGGCAACTCCTCGCCCGCGTAATCCGCGAGCTCTTGCGGCTGTACGGGGTCCACGGGCGTCACGAGCGCGTCGGCGGGCACCACCCCGAGGCTGCCGGTGTCGATCCACGGGAACCCGTCGACCGGTTCGGGCAGCTCACCGACGTCCACCTGCGGCGGGAACACGTCCACCGGGTCGTCGGCGGGCAGCGGCAGCTCCTCGTGGACCGGCTCGTCGGCGGTGTCGGCGTGCCCGGCGTGCTCGTCGAAGACCGGCGTCTCGTACGGGTCGTGCTGCTCCTCGTAGCCGAACAGGTGGTCGTCGAACGGTGGCGGCTCCGGATGCTCCGGCAGCTGGTGGTCGTCGAAGACGCCGAAGTCGTCCTCGTGGCCGCCGAAGTCGTGATGGTCCGTCATCGGTCCTCCTCGTCGTGCGGGACGGGCGTCAGCGCCCGGGCCCGCGCCAGCACGGCGTCGGCGGCCCGCAGCCGCGCGCGTACGGTGTCGAGCTCCTGCTGGGCGGCGGCCCGCCGCTTGGCGCGCCCGGCCGCGTCCTCGGCGGCCGCCGCGTCGATCTCGGCGATGTGCGCGTCCAGGTCGCGCAGCCTTTTCTCCACGGCGTCGTCCACGGCCACCGACAGCGCGTACTGCAGGTCGGTGAACCGGTTGGCGATCTCGTCGGCCAGCGCCGCCCGGGCCTCGCCGAGCACGTCACGCAGCCAGATCCGGGCCTGCTGGCGGTCCTGCTGCACCCGGCGGCGGTAGAGCACGTAGCCGCCGGCGGCCAGGCCCAGGCCGATCCCGGCGACCGGCACGAGCAGCCCGCCGGCGGCGAAGACGGACACGCCGAGGATGGCGCCGCGCCCGGCCATGAACGCGATCCCGCCGGCCGACAACGCGATGAGCAGGTTGTCGGCCGAGCCGTCGCGGGGCGGGGCCGCGTCCATCGCGTGCCGCAGCGACGCGTTGAGCCGGCCCAGCATGGCCGAACGTTCGGCCTCGTCGAACACCGAGGCCAGGACCCGGTCGCCGACCTGCGCGAAGGTTTCCTCCAGGCGCTGCGACATCTGCACGGCCAGCGCCTGCAACTCGGCGTCGAGGGCCTCGGGCAGCTGGGCCAGGGCCTCACCGCGGCCGGTGTCGACGCGGGCCGAGAAGTCCTGCTGCATCGCGGCGACGCGGGTGCGCAGATGCCCGACGGTCTCGACCCGGGCCCGCTGCGTCTCGGTGGACAGCAGCAGCGTCCACTGCCGCGACTCGGTGCGTTTGCGGGCGGCCAGCGCGGCCCGCTCGGCCCGGACCTGCGCCACCCGCACCGGGTCGGCGTCGGCGGCCTGCACCCGCTCAGTGGCCGCCTGCTCCAGGCGTACCAGATCGGCCCTGGAAGCTCGAAGGACGTTGGCCATCTGCAGCTGGTGCCCGCGCCCGGCCAGTTCGACCAGGGCGTGCTGCAACTCGGCGATCTTCGACGCGTCCACGAGGGCGGCCTGTTCCGCCGGCGCCGCTTGCACGGCCAGCTCGGCCAGCATCGACGACACCGGGAACCAGGGCGCGCCGGCGAAACGGGGCGCGTGCGCGCGCAGCAGGGCCTGGTTGTCCTCGGCGATGCGCCGCCACCCGCCGAACGCGTCGATCTTGGTGAGGGCGAACACGACCGCGTCGACCCGTTCGCTGGCCGCCACCAGGAAGTCCAGCTCGGGCCGCGACAGCGGCGCGGACGCGTCGGCGACGAACATCAGCGCGGTGGCCCGTTCCACGGCGGCCAGGGCGACGGTGGCGTGCGCCGGGTCGAGCCCGCCGACGCCGGGCGTGTCGAGCAGGCTCACATAGCGCAGCAGCGGCGCCGGATGCGCCACCTCGATGCGCCGGGCCCGCTGGGCGCCGGTCGCCCACTCGGCCAGGTCGCCGATCGCGATCGGCTCGGCCGCGCCGGGCAGCCACGCCCGGGCCGCGAACTCGCCCGGCACGAACTGCAGGTAGGTGGCGGTGGCCACGGCCGCGTCGACCGGCGACAGGCCCGGCACCCCGAGCAGGGCGTTGATCAGCGAGCTCTTGCCGCGCTTGGTCTCACCGACGACCACCACCTGCGGGCGGGTCACCCGGACGCGGCCCAGCTCGGCCAGCTCGGCGCCGGCGTCGGGGTCATTGCTTCTGACGTACGCCAGGGTGTCGCGCACGGCCGTGTCGAGCGCACCGGCCAGGTCACCGCCGGGCCGGCTCACGAGCGCACCTGCTGGGCGAGCAGATGAAAGCCGCGATGCGCGACCTGCGCGACCCGCGACTGGGCCGGTCCGGCGCCGGCCACCGCGTAGACCCGCCACCGGTTGGCGGCGGCCACCGCCGCCGCGGCCAGCTCGTCCGGGCCGGCCTCGGGCAGCCGCAGGATCCAGCGGGGGTCCTCCGAGGTGGCCAGCCGGGTCAGCTCCTGCTCCCACTCCACCGGCAGGCTCACCGCGCCGGTGGCCACCCGCTGGGCGGCGTCGAGCAGCCGCAGCCGGTGATAGGCGGGATCGCGCAGCAGAGCTTCGACGGCGTCGCGCAGGACCTCCCGGTCGTGCGGGTCGCGGCAGTGCCCGGCCAGCCGCTCGAGCCGGGCCAGGGCCCAGCCGGCCTTGATCGCGTCGGAGCGCCACCGGAACGTCTGCTCCAGGGTGTGCCGCAGCCGCGGGAACCCGGACGCGGCGACCAGCCGCCGCACCAGCTCACCGGTCGACAGCCGCGGCTCGGCGGCCAGCTGGGCCAGGGCGAAGCCGATGCCGTACAGGTCGAGCAGGCCGAGCAGCCGCTCCCGCTGATCGGCCGGAACCGGTGCCGGCCGCGTACGGAAAAGGTCGGCCGAAGCCAGCAGCAACCGCAAGTCGCCCTCACCCAGCGCGGCCAGACGCTGCAGCGCGTCGCGGTCGGCCCCGGTCAGCCGGCCCGCCTCACCCGTCTCGGCCAGCAGACCCACGACCGGGACGACATCGGAGACCGTACGGGCCAGCAGCTGCGCCTGCCGCGCGGCGAGGGGCTCGGCCACCGGCCACGGGTCACCGGACCCGCCGGCCAGCGTGTCGGCCTTGCCGAACACGCCGAGCGCGTTGATCGGGCTCGACGCCAGCCGGGCCGAAGCGTCCCGAAAGGCTTCCAGCGCCTGTACGTCGTCGGCCCGCACCGCCTGGGTGAACACGTACACGACAGCCTCGGCCGCGGCGACCTCGGACGCCGAGTCGGCGTCGATGTCGGCGTCGAACGGGGCCGTGCCGACCGCCTCGGCCGCCCGGTCGCTGACCACGGTGTCGGTCGAGGCCAGCCCCGGCGTGTCGACCACGGTCAGATCACGCAGCTTCTCACTGGTCAGGGTGACATCGACATACGCGACCCGGGCCAGCGGCACCCCGAGCCGCTGCGGGATCATGCCGTCGTCGTCCAGCGGCAGGCTGCGCCGCAGCCCGTCACGGCACACCACATCGACCCGGTCGGCCGGCCCGTAACGGAACCGGGTGACCACCCGGGTGCACTCGCCGACCGCCGTCGGGGCCACCCGGCGCCCGATCAACGCGTTGACGAGTGTCGACTTTCCGGCTTTCAGACGGCCGGCGATGGCAACACGCAACGGCTCACCGAGACGATCGTGGATCTGTCTGACCTGGTTACCGGCCTCCGGGCCGACACGACCGACCAGTTGATCACACAGCGTCGCTAGGCTGGCGCTCAGCGGGCCGCTCACCGCGACTCGTCAGCCGGGCACACTGTCGGTGAGAATGTGCAGACCACGGCCGTCCTCTCCATCTCGTGCGGGGGCGGGCTCCCGCCGCGGGCACCAGCCTACGGAAGGCGGGAGGACACGGGATCCCGTGTTCGTGCCAGGCACGCCGAGCAGGGGAAGGAGATCAGGTGGCGGAAGCGCTGCACCCGGCCGCCGCCATGCTGCACCGCCCCGGTCTCGTCGTGCTGACCGGCCCACCCGGCTGCGGCCGCACCACGCTGCTGCGCCGGCTCAGCGCCGCCGTGCCCGGCCCCGCCCACGAGGGCGGCGGGCTGGCCATGCTGCAGACGGTGCCGGCCCTGGCCCTGTCGAGAGCGGTAAGAGCCAAACTCCCGGCGTACGACGTCCACCTGCTCGCGGAAGCGGTGCGCTCCCGCGTCCGGGGTGGCCTGCTGGTCATCGACGACCTGCACTACGCCGACCCGGCCACGCTGGCCGCCCTGCCCCTGCTGGCGGCCCACTGCCGGGTCCTGGCCGCGGTGCGCACCCCGCACCGGCTGCCCGCCGCCACCGAGACGGCGCTGCGCGCGGCGGCCACGGCGTGGATCCCGGTCCCGCCGCTGACCGCGGCCGAGGCCCTCGACTTGGCGCGGCGCAGCGCACCCCAGCTCGACCCGGCCGCCTTGGCCGAGGTCACCGGCCGGGCGGGCGGCAATCCGCTGGCCGTGACCGCCCTGGCCCGCCACGCCGCGACGCGCCCGGCCACCGCTTCCCGCTCCGCCACCGCTTCCCGCTCCGCCGCCGCCCCGCCTGGCGCCTTCCCGTCCGGCGCCTTTGGCTCCGGCGCCGATCCCGCCGGCGCCGGCGGTTCCCGCCCGGCCGGGACCGGCGGCCACGACATCGACCAGGTGGCGTACGCGATCGCGACCGCCCTGGCCGACCTGCCCCGCCCCGCCCGCACGGCCCTGGCCGCGCTGGGCCTGCTCGGCCGCCCCGCCCCCGCCGCCCTGCTCGGCACCGGCGCCGCCGACCTGCACGCGGCCGGCCTGATCACCGCCGCCCCGGACGGTGCCCTGCTGCCCGTCTCGACGTACGTGGCGGAAACCGCCGCCGGCCTGCTCGACGCGGCCGCCCGCGTCGACCTGCACACCCGCCTGGCCGAACTGACCCCACCCGCCGAGGCCGCCCGCCACCTGGCCGCCGCCGGCGACCTGCCCGGCGCCCACCGCCAGGCGCTGACCGCCGCCGACCGGAGCACCGGCGGCGACCGGGCCGCCCTGCTGCTGTTCGCCTGCGAGCTCGACACCCCCATAGACCCCCGGGTCCGCCTGGCCGCCGCCGACGCCCTGCTGTCCGTGGGCCGCCCCGCCGCCGCGGCCCGAGTCCTGACCACGGCGGGGAAACAGGCCTACAGGACCACCCCCGCGGCGGCCGGCCGCGACAGCCTCCACACCGCACAGCCCAGCGCTGACCCCTTCGATTTCCCCCACCCATCGGCCAGCCACTCCGGCGCCGACCTCGACTTCCCCCACCCGCCCACCGGGCATGCCGGGGCCGACCTCGACGTTCCTTACCCGCCGGGCGACCATGCCCCGGCGGACCCTGAATTTCCTCGTCCATCGGCCGGCCACGCCACGGCGGATCCCGGCCTTTCTCGCCCACCGGCCGCCAGCTCCGGGGCCGGCCTCGACCTCGCGGGCTCCGCCGCCGATGACCCGGAACCGCTTCGATCGCCTGACGCGCCGTCCAGGGCCGCCCGATCCCACCTGGACGCCGACGCGGGGCGCGCGCTCGAGCTGGAAACCGACGTGCTGCGCGGCGAGGCCCTGCTGCAAGCCGGAAACCCGCAAGCCGCCCACGCCGCCGTCCGGGCCGTGCCCGACGCCGCCGTCCCGCCGGTGGTGGCCGGCCGCGACCGTGTCCTGCTGCTGGCCGAACTGGCCACCGACCCGGCCGCCGCCCGCGACCTGGCCGACAAGGTCGCCGCACGGCATCCGCACCCGCCGGCCGGGGTGGCCGCCGCCCTGGCCGCGGTACGGGCCCACTTCCGCCTGCCCGGCTGGGACACCGCCCTGGCCGAGACCGCCGCGCCCGGGGGAGACCCGCTGATCACCCGCTGGTCCGCGTGGCTGCTGGTGGAACAGCTGGCCGCCGACGGCCGCCTGACCGACTCGGCCTCGGTGGCCCTGCGAGCGGCCCGCGACAGCGCCGCCGACCTGGCCTACGGCTGGCAGACCCGCTTCGCCGCGGCCGCCGACTGGGCCTTGGCCCTGCACGGCTTCACCACAAACCCCGGCGCCGGCCCACCGGACCCAGCCTTCACGCCAGCCGACCCAGCCGCCCCTAATCCGGCCGGAAGGGTCACAGGCCTGGCGGCGGCCACTCGAAATTCCACCGGAATCGCCGCAAACCGCGCCGATGCAGCCCCGGCCATGAGTCAAGCGGCCGCCTCCGCGGAATCTGCTGAAGCGGCGGCCACTCCCGTCGGCGGCTCTGCGCCCTCCGGACCTCCGCAGGGCTTGGGCCACATGCGGCCCGGCGGTATCTATGGTTCCGCGTCCAAACCGGCCGCCCCTTCACCCGACGACGCCGCTCATCCGGGCGCGCCTTCCTCCACCGCCGCCGAGGGCATGCCTGCCGCACCCGCTCCCGCCGGCGAGGTCCTCGGCGCGGCCGCGGCGCAGTCCGGTGCCGGCGTACCGGCAGCGAAAGCACCCGAACCCGCCGATGAGGTGATCGCTGAGCTGTGGGACGGCACGGACGGGGTGCTGCGCCGCGCGGGCAACCTCACCGACCGTGCCCTGCCCGATGAGGCGCGCGGCTACGCCACCGCGGCGACCGCTCTGATCGAGGCCGACACCGGGCTGCTGGCCGCCGCCCGGGCTCACCTCGACGGCGGGCCCGCACATCCGGCCACCTCCTGGGTGGCTCAGGAGACGGCCTGGCTCGACGGGCAGCCCGACCGGGCCGTGACGCCGGGTGGGGACGACGAGCGCGGGCTGCTGGCCGGTCTGCACGCCATCACGGCTCAGTGGGCCGCCCACGATCTCGGCACGGACAGCGCGCCGGTTGTTCCGGGCGGGCTTCCGGCGGCGGCCCGGCGTACGCTGACCGCCTGGGCGACCGGGACCGGGTTCACCGCCGCGGCCGAGGGGTGGCGGCCCATCGCGCTGCGGGAGCGGATCCGGTGCCTGCTGGCGGCCGGGCTGACCGACACCGATCAGGCCCGGGCCGTGCAGGCCCTGCTCGACGCGGAACGGCTCGCCGACGCGGCGGGGCTGACCGTGCTGGCCGGGCGGGCCCGCCGGGGGCTGCGCCGGCACCGCGTGCACCGTGACACCCGCAGCAAACGTTCCGGTGATCAGCTGACCCGCCGGGAGACCGACGTGCTGCGGCTGGTGGCGGCGGGGGAGCCGACCCGCCGTATCGCCGGGCAGTTGGGCATTTCCGCCGAGACCGTCGACACGCACATCCGCGCCGGTATGCGCAAGCTCGGCGCCCGCACCCGTACCGAAGCCGCCGCTCTGGCTTTCGCCAACCCCGTATGTCCCGACACGTCTGACAAGGATGGCCGGTGACCAGACAGACCGACGCCCCTCGCCACGTCGTCGCCACCCCCGGCGACGCCGACACCGTGCTGCGCCGGCTCACCCGTGACGGCTGGGTGGCCCGTGACGGCTTCGCCCTTCCCGACCCCGGATGGGATGTGACCAGCACCCGCCTGGTCCTGCACGGCCGCATCGGTGACGCCGACACGTTGCAGCTGGCCGTGCTGGCCGCCGCCCGCGGCGCCGGCATCGTGGCCGTCTGCGACGCCGAGTCCCCGCTGGGCCGGGCCCTGGTCGACGACCTGTCCCGGCTCGGCCCCGTCCAGCACGGTGTCGCCGACCCGGTCCCGTCCGGCGGCAGCAGCGTCACCGACCTGGTACCCGAACAGCGGGCCCTGCTCGACCGCCTGGCCGCCGGCGACACCATCGCCGCCGCCGCGGCGGCCGAGTTCCTGTCCCTGCGCACCGCCAACCGCCGCATCGCCGAGGCCCGGGCCCTGTTCGGCGTCCGCACCACCCGCGAGGCCGTGCTCGCCTACCTGCGCCAGCGCGGCAGCGCCCCACCCCACCGTTGATGCGCGCGATAGTCTTCGACTTCTTCGGCACGCTGACCGACCCGTCCGCCGAGACCACCCGCCGCACGGCGTTCGCCGCGACTGCCGCCGCCCTGGGCGTGCCGGCCGCCGCTTTCTGGACCGCCATGTCCACGTCGTTCACCGAACGGGCCACCGGCGCACACGGCGACACCCGGGCCACCTTGCGCGAGATGGCCCGCCGCTGCGGCGCCACCCCCACAGAGGATCAACTTCAAGCGGCCGTACGTCTCCAGCACACCGGCGCCGAACAAGCACGCCGCCCTCGCCCCGGCGCCCTGTCCCTGCTGGACGATCTCCGCAGAGCCGGTTTCCGCCTGGCCGTCCTCAGCGACTGCGGCAGCGAACTGGTCGAAGCCTGGCCCCGCACCCGTTTCGCCGCCCGCCTGGACGCCGCCGTCTTCTCCTGGCAGGAGCATCACCGCAAACCCGACCCCCGCCTGTACGCCACGGCCGCCGCCCGCCTGGGCGTTCCCGCCGAGCAGTGCTGGTTCGTAGGCGACGGCGGAAGCCAGGAACACCGTGGCGCCCACCTCGCCGGCATGCGCCCGGTCCTGGTCACCAACGCCGCCCACCCTCAAGCCGCCGCCCTCCGCGACAACCCCGACACGTGGCGCCCACCGCACGAGATCGACGACCTCACCGCGTTGCCCGCCCTCGTCATGCCCTCGCACCCCGCAGCGCTCCCGGCCGCAGTCACGCCGCCGGGCCCGCGCGCCGACCAAGTCCGGCCCTTCCCCGCGCCGGAGCGACTCGCTCCACCCGAGCGCGCGGCCGACACCCGATGATCTTCGTGCGGCACGCCATGCCCGCCCTCGACCCGGCGGTGCCACCCACCGCCTGGCACCTCGGCGACGAAGGCCGCGCCGCCGCCCGCCGACTGCACCTGCCCCCGGACGCCTACCTCGTGGCCAGCGACGAGCCCAAGGCCGTCGAGACCCTCCGGTACGCCGCCCCCGGCGCCCCCGTGCACCAGGACCCCGGCTTCGCCGAAGTCCACCGCCCCGCCGTATGGCAGCCGGACCACCACACCCTGGCCCGCGCCTACGTCACCGGCTCGATACCAGCGACCGCCCTTGTTCACACCCCCGCACCCGACAGCTCGAACCCAGCGTCCGACCACCCGCGGGCACCCGCCGGCCGTCCCGGCGCCCGCGTGCCCGACGGCTGGGAGCCGCCGGCCGAGGTGGTCGCCCGGTTCGGGGCCGCCGTCGAACGCCACCGAACCCGCGCCGCCGGCCGCCCCCTGGTCGTGGCCACCCACGGCATGGCCCTGACCTGCTGGCTCACCGCCCACGCCCTGATCGCCGCCGAGCCGGCCCGCTTCTGGGAGAACCTGCGCTTCCCCGACGTCATCGAGATCAGATCCACGGGTCGGGAACGGCCGTAGCGGGCCGCATCTGTACGTTCAATTCCGATTCACTCCGCCCCCGCGATCGGGTGACGTCCTTCGGGGTCTGGCCTGCGGGGACGGCCTCGGTGGTGATCACCCGGCGGGATTAAGGGACAGCCGCGGGGTGGTGCCGGCGGTGATACTGCGGCCATGACTCAGGTGCTTGCCGGGTTGATGGATGAGGTGCGTGACGATCCCGGGGTGGCGGGGCTGGTGCTGACCGGCTCGCACGCGCGGGGCATGGCGACGGCGCGGTCGGACGTGGACGCGTACGTGATCACGGGTGGGCCCGCGCGGTGGCGGCCCAGCTCGAGCGTGCCGCGGCTGGATCTGGCGGTGTTGTCGGTCGAGGAGCTGGCCGACGTGTCGGATCGGTGGCGGCGATATTCGTATCGTGGGGCGCGGGTGTTGCTGGACCGTCTCGACGGGCGGATCGCCGAGCTGGTGCGCCGGCAGGGGTCGCTGTCGGCGCAGGAGGCCGAGGTGATGGCGCGGGAGCAGCTCGGCGGGTACGTCAGTTTCGTGCGCCGGGCGGTGCGCAACCGCCGCGACGGGCGGGCCGAGGTGGCGCGGCTGGAGGAGATGGAGGCGGCGGCCTGGTGTCTGGGCGCGCTGTTCGCGTTGTTCGGGCGGGTCCGGCCGTACCACCGTTATCTGCGGTGGGAGCTCGACCATCATCCGCTGCCCGATCCGTGGACGGCCGATTTTGTGATCTCGCGGGTGGCGGAGCGGCCGTCGATGCTGGTGGGGCCGTTGGAGGTGCTGGCGCGGGAGCGGGGCTTCGGTGACGTGTTCGACCGGGCGGGTTCAGGGCAGGCCTGACTCGGCGACGTCGAGCCAGTGTTCGACGGTGGCGTCGTCGTGGTGGCGGATGGACCAGTCGACCAGGCGCAGGCTCATGTGGGCCCAGTAGGCGTGCCGGCGGCGTTCGGAGATGGCCTCCAGGCGTTCGTCCAGCAGGCGTACGGCCTCAGGATCCTGGCCGGTCAGCATGAAGCGCAGGGTGACCAGGTCGAAGTGGCGGTCGCCGCGGGTGGCGCCGTCCCAGTCGATGACGCCGGTGAGGCGGCCGCCGACGACCAGGACGTTGCCGGGGTGGAAGTCGAGGTGCACGAGGTCGTCGCCGAGCATGGCCGGGTGGTGCTCGCCGATGGCGCGGACACGCTCGAGCAGGCGCGCGGTGCGGTCGCTGTGCCGTTCGAGAGGTTCGTGCAGGCAGAACCCGGGTCCGTCGCCGGTCAGGTAGAGGTCGGCCGGGCGGGGGGCGGGTTCGGCGGCGAGCAGCCCGGCGAGGCGGTCGTTGACGGCGATCATCTGCCGGACCAGGGCGGCGTCGACCCGCTCGGGCGGGTGGCCGGGCAGGCGCTGCTGGACGATGACGCGGGCCCCGTCGACGTGCGCGGCGAGTTCCTGGCGGGCGGTGGGCACCCCGGCGGCGCGGGCCTTGTCGACCAGGGGCCCGGTGCGGGAGCGGCCCTCGGTGAGCACGGAACGGCGCCCGTCGGGCCAGCGCACGTAGGCGGCGCCGACCTCCCCGCCGGGCGCGGCTCCTTCCAGCTCGAGGCGGACACCGGTGATGTCGGCGATGCGCTCGAGCACGTGGCGGGCGTCGATGCGCGCGGTGCGCGGCCACTCGTGAGTGGTCACCCGGTCGGCACGTCGCACCCCAGCCCCCATGACGGTAAACGCTCTCCCGAGCAATGACCGTAGCGCCGCGGTCAAGCCGGTTTTGTCGCCTACCGGACTCTGTGGATCTTCAAACAGTCGCTGACCTGGCCGAGCAGTTCTTCTTCGGTCATGCCCGGTGTCACGGTGATCGCCGGCAGGTCTTCGCGGGTGACCTCGTCGCGCAGCCGTTCGGTGAACAGCCGGTCGCGTTCGAGCAGGTTGGCCAGGGCCCGTGCCGGGTCGCTGGTGCGCCCCGCGATCTGCCAGGTGGATCCGCGGCTGTCGAAGGCGGCACGGCGGAAGGCAGGGGTCGGCAGGAGCCAGACCGCTTGCGTTCGGGCGGTCAGATGAGGCCGTACGAGATGAGGCAGCAACCGGAAGCCCTCGGCCACGATCCCCGGCTCGGCGGGCAGGCGGCGAAGATCATCGAGGATCTCCCCGAACGCCTCGCCGCGGTACCAGTGGAAGGTCTCGAGCATGACCCGCGGGCTGCGGTCGACCCAGCGCTGGTCCATGGTCATGGCTTTGAAGGCGGTCAGCTGGGGCGCGGTGCTGCGGGCGGCGTGCTCGGTCATGGTGGCGTCGGTGTCGTACAGCCGAAGCCCGTGCCTTTGGCTCAGAGCGCGGGCGATGGTGCTCTTACCGGCGCCGCTGGCACCGCCGATCCAGAAGACGTGAGACAGGGACACCCGGAAAGTGTCGTACCCCCGGACAAGGATGAGCACGTCACCCCACCCGCCAGAGCGACGAGGAGCCGAGATGTTCGACGAGATGTTCCCGATCCTGACGACGCCCGACCTGGCCCGCAGCCTGGTCTTCTACCGTGACCTGCTCGGCGGCGAGGTGACCTACCAGTTCCCGCCCGAGGGCGACCCGGCGTACGTGGGGATGCGGATCGGGCAATCCCACCTGGGCATCGGGCAGCAGGACGAGCCGGGCCAGCTGGCCAACGACCGCGTGACGCTATGGGTGTACACCGGCGACTGCGACACCGGCGTCGACCGGTTACGCGCCGGCGGAGCGCAGGTGCTCCAGGAACCGATGCGGCAGCCGTGGGGCGAGCGCATGGCCACGGTCACCGACCCGGACGGCAACCGCGTGATCATCGCGTCCCGGGCTCCCGGCGACGAACCGGGCTGAGGCCTCACACCTCCGCGCACGGGAACATCACCGGCGGACCCAGCCGGCAGATCGGCCTGCCCGCGCTCACCGGCTGAGGCAGAAGCCCAACCTTCCCCGCGGTGTGATCAACGGCCTATCCCCGGCGTGAGCGGGCCCGTGCGACGATTACCGGCCTGATGGACAGCACACCCCCTCCGCGGACTCCGCTCATGTGGCGGTTCATGCTCCTGCTCGCCCGCCTGGTCGTCTGGCCGCTGTGCCGGCTGCGGGTCAGCGGGACCGTGCCCGCCGAGCTGCGCGGGCGCCCGCTGATCCTGGCCGCCAACCACGTCAGCCCATTCGACCCGATCGTCATGACCGCCGCCTGCCACAAAGCCGGCATCGCCCCGCGCATCATGGCCACCGGCGGCCTGTTCGACGCCCCGATCGCCGGCGCCGCCATGCGCAAGGCCGGCCACATCCGCGTCGACCGCAACACCACCCGCGTCGCCGACGCCCTGCCCGCCGCCACCCAGGCCCTGCGCGACGGCGCCATGGTCCTGCTCTACCCGGAGGGCCGCATCGGCCTCGACCCGTGGATGTGGCCCGAACGCGGCAAGACCGGCGTCGCCCGCATGGCCTTCGCGGCCGAAGCCCCCGTGCTGCCCGTCGCCCAGTGGGGCGCCCACGCCGTCCTGCCCTACACCACCCCCGAACACCTGCTGCGCTCACTGCTACGAGCCATGCGCCACCGCCCGGTCGTCCACGTACGCTTCGGCGACACCCCCGTAGACCTCTCCGGCGTCACCGGCACCGCCGGCGCCCAGGCCATGCAGGCAACCCGCCTCATCATGGACGGCATCCACGACACCCTGGCCGCCCTGCGCCCCACCGAGATGCAGACCCCCCACCACGTCGACACGACCCGCCGCACCGACCCGTCCCGCATCCGCCCGCGCCGCTCCACCGCCCCCGCCCAGCCCAGCGCCGCCCAGCCCGCCGCCGCGAAAGAGAGGGCCGCGAGAGAGCGCCGCGGGTGAGGGCGCTGCCCAGCGCCGCAGCCCAGCGCCGCGAAAGACGCCGCCGCGAAAGAGAGGGCCGCGATCGAGCACCGCGGACTAGGGCGCCGTGGATTAGGGCGCCGGCCAGCCCAGCGCCGCCCAGCCCGCCGCCGCGAAAGACGGCGCCGCGAAAGAGGGGGCCGCGAAAGAGCGCCGCAGACTAGGGCGCCGGTCAACCCAGCGCCGCCACAGCGAGCGCCGAAGAGCTCGCCGCCCGCAACCCGCCGCCCCGCAACCCGCCGCCCCGCAAGCCGGCGCGGCGAAAAGCCGGCGCCGACAATCAGCCCGCCTCTCCTAACTCGGCCAGCCGCGCCTCCACCTCGGCCAACTCGGCCCGCAACCGCTGCGCCTGCGCCTCGGCCTCGGCCCGCTCGGCGGACAGGATCTGCTCCACCGCCTCCTGCACCCCCGGCACGTCGACCAGTGACACCATCCGCAGCGCCTCGGCCGGGCGGATGACGTACGGCTTCGCCAGAGCCTTGGCGCCCTGATTGGCCGCCACCGTCCACTCACCCTCGCCATAGGCCAACGTCACGGTCAGCCCCGGCGCCGGTTTCGCCTTGGCCGGACGAGCCGGGGATTTCTTCGGCGCCGGCGCCGGAGCGGGCGCCGGCTCCTCGACGGCCTTGCGCGGCGCGGGCGGCGCCTTCACCGGCTGATCCAGCACGAAAGCCGGCTTCTCCGGCTCCGGCGCCGGGGGAGGGGGAGCCACCTTCTTGGCCACCGCCCCCCGCGGCGCCACCCGCAGATCGGCGGGGGAGAACGGCAACTCGTCCTTACCGAAGCGCACCACCACGAACTCGTCGGACTCCGCCGGATCACCCAGGCTCACCACCTGGCCGATCTGACCCGCGATCTGCCCCGCCGCCTCGGTGAACTGCACCCGCGGCTTCCGCCCCGCGGACAGCCCCTCACGGATCGCCTGAAGCTCCTCGGTGTTCAACGCCGCCATCTCGGACCCCACCTCTTCGAACGTTTGTCTGAACAGTTCTATCAGGCCCCTCCGACACTTTCCGGCAGCGGGGCACGGCCCGTCACGCAATATTCCCGGCCCACCGGATCGGCCAGCGTCGTCCACTCACCGGCCACCCGCCGCACCACCGACGCGCCCAGACCCACATGCCGCGCCACCTCGGCATCCACGTCGTCACAAGCCAGATCCACATGCATCCCCGCCACACCCGAACCGACCCGCTGCACCAGCAACTTCAACGGCATCCCCGGCCCACGCTCCAGATGCTCGAACTCCGGCCGGTCCGACGGCCGCCGCACCCAGCCCGTCAGCTCACGCCAGAACTCGATCTCCACCTCGAACAACGCCGCCGGCACGTCCACACACAACTGATCCACCAGACTGCGCCGCCCCGCACCCGGCCGCCGCGACTCCCCATCCCACGGCACCAGACAGAACACGACACCGGCGGGGGAGCGCAACACCACCAGATCCCCCTCGTCGAGCACCACCACCGCCCCACGCCCGACCGCCTCGGCCGCCGCCTCCGGCACACCCTCGACATGCAGATCCAGGTGTGTACGCGGGGGAGCACCCGCCAACACCTGCACCCGCAGATACGCGTCCCCGTCCGGCGGCACCAACGTCGCGAACTCACCCGCCGCACCACGCCGCGCCGACAACCGCGACCCCGTCACCGCCTCCCAGAACGGCTCCGCCACCCGCGACGGCGAATCCAGAAACCCCGTCACCCACCGCACCCGCATCACAGCACCCCCACACGCGCGACCGAACCCGGAACAATACGGCCCATGCGCATCCGCCCGGCCACCCCTTCCGACATCCCGGCCATCGCCGACATCGGAGCGAAAACATGGCCACAGACGTACGCCTTCGCCGGCCCCGACTACATCGAACACGGCCTCGCCACCTGGTGGTCCCCGCAAGCCATCACCCGCAGCCTCACCACCACCGACGTCCTCATCGCCGAAACCCCCACCGGCACCGCCGTCGGCACCGGCAACATCGACCTGCGCGGCGACACCGCCATCATCTGGAAGCTCTACGTCCTGCCCGCGGCACAGGGCACCGGCGCCGGCCACGCCCTGATCACCGCCCTCACCGAACGCGCCGCCGGCCGCACCGTCCACCTCGAATACACCGACGGCAACCACCGCGCCGCCCGCTTCTACACCGCGCACGGCTTCACCGAGTTGCGCCGCGAACCCGCCGAACACCCCGGATGGCCCGACACCGTCTGGCTCACCAAGGAGCAGCCATGACCGACGCCGCCGAATTCGACGCCCTCTACAACGCACCCGGCCACCCACCCTGGGAGATCGGCCGCGTCCAGCCGGCACTCACCGGCGTACTCCAATCGGACCTGCCCGGCCCCAAAGCCCTCGACCTCGGCTGCGGCACCGGGGACGTGGCCATCACCCTGGCCCGCCGCGGCTACGACGTCACCGCCGTCGACGTCTCCACCGCCGCCATCGACACCGCCCGCGCCAAAGCCGGCGACCTGCCCATCCACTTCGAGGTCCAGGACGCCACCACCCTGACCCTGCCCGGCACCTACAACACGCTCATCGACTGCGGACTCCTGCACAACCTGCACCGCCGCGGCCACCCCGGCGCCTACCTCACCCGGCTGCCCACCCTCGCCGCCCCCGGCGCCACCCTCATCGTCCTGGCCATCTCCCACGAACAGGACCAGGACTGGGGACTCACCGACGACTACCTGCGAACCGCCTTCCCCGCACCCACCTGGACCGCCACCACCATCGAACACACACAGATCACCGCCGACGACGCCGGCACCCACCTGCTCCTGCCCGCACTCCTACTCCGTACGACGAAAGCCTCTTGATGCCCCTCATCAGTTACAACGCCACCGACGCCCACGCCTTCGCCGAAACCCGCCACCTGCCCGGCAAAGCCCTCGACACCTGGCGCCAAGCCATCACCGGCCACCTGCACCCCCACCCCGGCCAGCACCTGCTCGACCTGGGCTCCGGCACCGGCAGCTGGACCACCGCCTTCCACACCTGGTGGCCCGGCACCCAGATCACCGCCGTCGAACCCTCACCGGCCATGCGCGACCACGCCCTCGTACCCACCCACCCCGGTCACGCCGCCGACATACCCCTACCGGACAACAGCGTCGACGCGGTCTGGCTGTCCACCGTCATCCACCACATCCCCGACCTGCCCGCCGCCGCCCACGAGATCCACCGCGTCCTCAAACCCGGGGGAGTAGTGCTGATCCGCTCGGTCTTCCCCGGCCGCCACCAAGGCATCACCCTGTTCCGCTACTTCCCGGAAGCCGCCACCGTCGTCGACCGCTACCCCAGCCCCACCGACGTCCAGACAGCCTTCACCGGCTTCACCACCACCGCCCTCGAACCCGTCCCACAAGAAACCGCGCCCTCACTCAGCCATGCCGCGGCCACCCTCGTCCGCGAGGCACACACCCCACTGCAACTGATCAGCGACCAGGCGTACGCAGCCGGACTCGCCCACATGCGCGACGACGCACGGGGGAGCGCCGGCCCGGTCATCGACACCCTCGACCTGCTCGTCCTGCGCCGATGACATCACTTCAAGGACGTCATGTGCAGCTGCGCCCCTGGCAACCCTCCGACACCGACTTCATCCTCACCCTGACCAGCGACCCCCACATCCCACTGATCAGCCAAGTCCCCGCAACCCACGACCCGGACGCGGCCCGCGCCTTCATCACGGCCCAGAACACCCGCCACACCGAAGGCCGCGGCTGGGCCTGGGCCGTCGTACCCCACAACCACGACCAGCCCACCGGCTACGTCGGCGCCCTCTGGACCGCCCAGAACGCCGGCCGCGCCTCCATCGGCTACTGGACCGGGGGACAGGCCCGCCGAGCAGGCCTGACAACCGACGCCGTCACCACGGCCGCCACCTGGCTACTGACCAACACTGGCGTCGCCCGCCTGGAGGCCTACATCGAACCGTGGAACACCGCCTCGGCCCGCGTCGCGGAGAAAGCCGGCTTCCACCGCGAAGGCCTCATGAAATCCTTCGCGCCCATCGGAGGCCACCGCAAAGACGCTTACCTGTACGCCCGGACAACGTGAGCTCAAATCGGGCATAAACGTCAGGGGAGTGAACCACCGACGACCGCGATGAACATGTGGCCTGCGCACCACAAACTCGACAGTCGGGAGCCGGCTGGTCGGCGCCACTCGGCATGTTTGAGACCGCGAGTCACCGAAGAGCAGTGTGCGACGACTTCGGACCGCGTGCCAATACCGAAATCGCGCTCAACCGGGCCCGGACCCATCGACGATATCCCAGGTCGATACTCTCCATTATGTTAAGTAGCCTCAAACTCAGGCCCCCTCCACCCGAAGGCGCCGACAAGGTCAGCTCTCGCAGCGCGCTCTCCACAGAGCCTCCGCCGCGCGCGGACACTGGGTCGAACGTACGGATGTGCCGACGTTGGCGCGCTACGGGCGGTGGCGTCCACCGGCATGCAGGGCGTCCAAGACCACGCAGCCGGCCAAGGATTTGATCGCCGCCGCGTTGAACCAGACGCAGCCCCCGCCCTCCCTTGGGGGCCCCCGTCCTGACCCACACATTCTGAATCAAAAGCACGAGATCACGTCGCTGCCCTGTGGACAGCTCCGCTCTGTGGAAAACGCGGCTCAATAACAGATCAGTGCTATGCGCGCGGTACTCCCCGGCGGGCCCTACCCCGTTACACGCGGATGGTGAGCGCCGGGCGGCCGAGAAGATCGACAGCGCATGGTGCGACACGCACCGCGGAAAGCCGCAACGAGCGCTTGCCAGTCCGAAAACGTCTGTCGTCTTTCGGCGTGATTCGTGGATAATATCCCTTATGCAGCAAAGCAATGATATTGCGGTCAAAGAGCTCATAGACGACTTCCTGGCAGCCCGGGCCACGCGGAAGCCCTCCGTGCACACCCTGAAGGCGTACGAGCGGGACCTGGGCTCGATCGTGGGTTTGATCGGCGACGGTGAGGTCACTCTCGGTGACCTCTCCCCTCGTGCGCTGCGGGCTGCCTTTGCCAAGTTCGCCGGTGATCGTGCGCCCGCTTCGGTGGCCCGGGCCTGGTCGTCGTGGAACGCGTTCTTCACGTTTCTGGTGACCGAGCAAGTTGTCGCGGGCAATCCGATGTCGGCCGTGGACAAGCCCCGTCTGGCTGCCCACTCCCCTAAGCCGCTTCGTGGTCAGGACACCCCTGAGCAGCTTCTCGATGCTGTCAGCCGGGCCGACGACCGGCAGCGTGATCCGTGGCCGGAGCGGGATCTTGTCGTGCTGGCTCTGGCTCTGTGTGCGGGGCTGCGGCTTTCCGAGCTTCTCGCGCTGCGGATCGGTTCTGTCATGGGGCGTGACGGTGAGCGCTGGGTCGAGGTGGCCGGTAAGGGCGGGCGGCCGCGGAGTGTCCCCATCGAGCCCGAGCTGGACGCCGTCGTGGACCGGTACGTGGACAGCCGGCGGGCGCGTTTCGGGCGGGCCGACGCGGATGAGCCTTTGCTGGTGGATCGGCGTGGGGTGCCGTTGCAGCGGGGTGGCCTGCAATATCTGGTGCAGTCCTGCTACCGGCGGGCGGGGATCAACGATCGGGTGCCGCGGGGCGCCCAGTTGCATGCTCTGCGGCATACCTTTGCCACGCGGCTGGCCGAGGACGGTGCGAACGCGTCGGAGATCATGCGGTTGCTGGGGCACGCGTCGCTGGCCACGTCGCAGAACTACATCGAGGTGACGGCGGCGCAGCAGCGCGCGGCGGTGCGGGCGAACCGCACCAACCGCGCGCTGCGGGGTCTTGGGTGATGGGTCAGGCGACCGTCAGGGTCACTTCGATGTTGCCGCGGGTGGCGTTGGAGTACGGGCAGACCTGGTGGGCGGCTTCGAGCAGGGCGTGGGCCTGGTCCTCGTCGAAGCCGGGGATCTCGGCTTCGATGGCGACGTTGAGGACGAAGCCGGGGCCGTCGGTCTTGGGGGCGACGCCGACGTCGATGGTGATGGCGGTGTCGGTGAGGGTGACTTTCTGGGCGCGGGCGACGGCTTTGAGGGCGCTGTGGAAGCAGGCGGCGTAGCCGGCGGCGAAGAGTTGTTCGGGGTTGGTGAGGGCGCCGCCGGGGCCGCCCATCTCCTTGGGGACGGCGAGGTCGAAGTCGAGGACGCCGTCGCTGGAGCGGACGTGTCCGTTGCGGCCGTCGCCGGTTGCGGTGGCGGAGGCGGTGTAGATGGCGGTCATGTGGTGCCTTTCGTGGAGGTGCGGATCTTGCCGAGGAGGTGGTGCAGTTGGGTGAATTCGTCGACGGTGAGGTCGACGGCGCAGGCGACCTGGGCCGGCAGGTCGGCGGTGGTGGTTTGCAGGGCGGCGCCCTGGTCGGTGAGGTGGATGATCACCGTGCGTTCGTCCGTGGTGCCGCGCGTACGGCGGACGTGGCCTTGGTTTTCGAGTCTTTTCAGCAGTGGGGAGAGGGTGCCGCTGTCGAGGTCGAGGATGGTGCCGAGGTCGCGGACGGTGGTGGGGCCGCGGTGCCAGAGGACGCGCAGGGCGAGGTATTGGGGGTAGGTCAGGCCGAGGGTGTCGAGCGTGGGCCGGTAGATGGCGGTCATGGCGCGGCTGGCGGTGTAGAGCTGGAAGCACACCATCTGCTCGAGTCCGGTGGGTTCGACCATGACGAGAACGGTAGTGCGCAATTAAGTTGTGCGCAACTAGAAAGGGCGGCCACGCTGTGTGATCATCGGCGCGTGCCGGATATCCGTTTCGTACAGCTCTCCCCCGCCGTGCTGGCCGCTCTGGTCGCCGGTGACCTGGACACCGCCAGCGCCGAGGCGGGGCAGCCGCTGAGCCGCTACCTCGTGGACGAGGCCTGGCTGTGGCGGGTGCGTCTCGACGACATCGCGAAGAATCCCGGGGCCGCGCGGTGGATCGCGCGGGCCGCGGTGGCCGACGGGGTGGTGGTCGGTCACGGTGGTTTCCACGGGCCGCCGGATGAGGACGGGGTGGTCGAGGTGGCGTACTCGGTCGATCCGGAGCATCGGCGCCGTGGTTATGCCAAGGCGATGCTGCGGGCGTTGCTGGAGCGGGCCGCGGCCGAGCCGGGGGTGACGGCGGTGCGGGCGAGCATCCGGCCCGACAACGTGGGGTCGAGGGCGACGATCGCCGGGTTCGGGTTCAAGAAGATCGGTGAGCAGTGGGATCCGGAGGACGGTCTGGAGGACGTCTATCTACGGCCGGTCGAGGTGCACGATCAGCGGTAGGTGGTCGGAGATGCCGGCGCGCGGGGTGTCGACCTGCACGACGCGGCCCAGTGCGGGCAGCCCGCGCGGGTCGGCCAGGATGTGGTCGAGCTGGGCGCGCGGGTTGAACGACGGGAAGGTGGCGGCGCGGGCGAGGGTGCGCCAGCCGGTGACGGCGCGGACGGGGCGGGCCGGCATGTTGAGGTCGCCGAGCAGGACGCGGGGTCCGGGCAGGGGCCGCAGTGCCCGTACGGCGTGACGCAGTTGCCGCAGGTTCCAGCCGGGGACGAAGGACAGGTGGGTGGTGGCGACGGTCAGCGGTCCCTGCGGGGTTTCCAGTACGGCGGCCAGCAGCACCCGGGGTTCGTCCTTGAGCAGCCGCAACCCGTTCTCGGGGTCGTAGAGAGGTGACCGGATCGGCGCCGCGGGCAGCGCGGTGATCTGCCAGCGGGTCACCGGGAAGCGGCTGATAAGGGCGATCCCGTACAGCGGGTGGACGTTGTCGTCGTCGCTGCGCCACGGCTGCCACTGCTCCCCCGGCGTGCCGACCACGGCGGCCGCGAAGCGGTGCACGGTGGCGCCCATGGCCTCGGCGGCGACGGCGGTGAGGTCGAGCAGGCCGCTGCGGGGCTGGGCCTTGTCGACTTCTTGCAGGCCGAGGACGTCGGCGTCGAGTCGCGCGACGGCGTCGGCGACGCGGTCGGCGTGTACCGTCCCGTCGGACAGGGACCGTCCGTGCAGCAGGTTGAAGGTGGCCAGGCGCACGATTACGAACCCTAGCCAACGAGGAGGCCGCCGTGTTCATCAAGATGCTCTGCTGCTCGATGATGATCTTTATCGCACTGGGTTCGTTCGGGATCTGGCTGCAGCGGCGGCGCGGCAGATAATGCTGCGCATGAGTGACGATCTGATCGCCCGGCTGGAGCAACAGGAACGCGACCTGGTGTTCACGCGTTTCGACAACGACGACGCGTGGGAGCTGGGCCGCCTGCTGGTGGAAGTGGCCAAGGAGCGGGAGCTGCCGGTGGTCGCGGACATCCGCCGGGGTACGCAGCAGCTGTTCCACGCGGCGCTGCCGGGCAGTGTCGCCGACAACGACACGTGGATCGACCGGAAGGTGCGGGTGGTCGAGCGGTACGGCGCGTCGTCGTATCTGGTGGGCCGGCGCCTGGCCGCGAAGGGTCAGCAGCTGGACGCGGGCATGGGTGTGGAGCCGGCCCTGTACGCGGCGCACGGCGGGGCGTTCCCGATCCGGATCAGGGATGTGGGTGTGGTCGGTGTGGTGACCGTTTCGGGTCTGCCGCAGGCCGATGATCACGCGCTGGTGACCGAGGTCGTGCGCAGGTTCCTTTCGCTCTGAGCGATGAGGGCTTCCCCTGCCGGGTCCGGGTGGGGAGAGTCGCGGTTCATGAGGGTCTTGGTTCTTGGTGGTACGGGCTTCGCGGGGCGGGCGGTCGCCGAGGAGGCCGCCCGTCGTGGCGACGAGGTGACGTTGTTCAACCGTGGCCGGCGCGGCGGTGCCTCGCTGGTGGGTGCCTCGCTGGTGGGTGATCGTCTCGCGCCGGGCGGTTTGAGCGCCCTGGAGACAGGTGAGTGGGACGCGGTAGTCGATACGTGGTCGGCCGAGGGCGAGGCGGTGCGGCGGACGGCTGAGCTGCTGCGGGGCCGGGCCGGGCATTACACGTACGTCTCGAGCCGGTCGGTCTACCGGTGGCTGGCGCCGGCTCCGCTCAGTGAGGCGGCGCCGCTGGTCGAGGAGACCGAGCAGGGATACGCCGGTGACAAGCTGCGCGGTGAGAAGGGTGCGGCCGCTTTCGGCGGGCCGGTGCTGCTGGCCCGGGCCGGGCTGATCCTGGGGCCGTACGAGGATGTGGGCCGGTTGCCGTGGTGGCTCAACCGGGTCGCCCGGGGCGGTCCGGTGCTGGCGCCGGGGCCGCGGGAGCTGCCGTTGCAGTTGATCGACGTGCGGGATCTGGCCGTGTTCGTGCTGGACGCGGCCGCGCGGGGGCTGGACGGGCCGTTCAACGTGGTCAGCGCGCCCGGGCACACCAGCATGGGTGAGCTGCTGGACACCGCCGTCGAGGCCACCGGCGGGCGGGCCGGGCTGCGCTGGACCGACCCTGAGGTGATCGTGAAGCGGGGTGTGCAGCCGTGGACGCAGCTGCCGATCTGGTTCCCGCCCGGGGCGGAGCACGAGTTCATGAACTCGGCCGACGTGACGAAAGCGCTCAATGCCGGGTTGCGCTGCCGGCCCGTACGGGAAACCGTCTTTGACACTTGGTCCTGGCTGCGGACCCTCGGCCGGCAGGCGCCGCAGCGTGACGACCGGCCCCGGGTGGGCCTGGATCCAGATGTCGAGCGGGAGCTATTGGGCGAGCAGTGAGGCCAGGCGGGCGGCGCCGACGTTGCCGCCGGAGACGATGACCCCGATGCGGGCCGGCGGCGGGTCGAGGCGCCCGGCGAGCAGGGCGGCCAGGCCGCTGGCCCCGCTGGGCTCCATGACCTGCTTGAGGCGGTCGACGGCGAAGCGCAGGGCGTCGCGCAGCTCGTCGTCGCTGACCAGGACGATCCGGTCGACGAGGTCTTTGTTGATGGAGAAGGTGAGCTCGCCCGGGGTCGGCGCGGCCTGCCCGTCGGCGATGGTGCGCGGCACGGGGATGGTGACCCGCTCCCCCGCTTCCAGGGACCGTTTGGTGTCGTCGCCGTCGGCCGGTTCGACGCCGATGACCTCGATGCCGGGGTGCAGGCCCTTGGCGGCCACGGCGCTGCCGGCGATCAGCCCGCCCCCGCCGACCGGCACGACGATCGCGTCGAGCTCGCCCACCTCTTCCAGCAGCTCCAGGGCGGCCGTGCCCTGCCCGGCGATGACGTCCGGGTGCTCGTAGGGCGGGATCAGCGCGAGGCCGCGGTCCTCGGCGAGCTGGTTGCCGATGGCGACCCGGTCCTCGCTGTACCGGTCGTACGTGATGATCTCGGCCCCGTACTCGCGGACCGCGTCGAGCTTCGAGGCCGGGGTGTCGGCCGGCATGATGATCACGGCGGTGGAGCCGAGCTCGCGGGCGGACAGGGCGACGGCCTGCGCGTGGTTGCCCGACGAGTAGGCGGCGATCCCCCGGGCCAGCTGCTGCGGCGACAGCCGGGCGATGGCGTTGTAGGCGCCCCGGAACTTGAACGCGCCGATGCGCTGGAGGTTCTCGGCCTTCAGATAGACCGTGGCGCCGGCCCGCGCGTCCAGCGTCCGCGAGTGGATCACCGGGGTGCGGTGGGCGACCCCGTCGATACGCTTGGCGGCTTCCCTGATGTCCGGCAATGTCACCATGGCGCCGATACTAGTGACATGAACCGCGAGGAGTTGATCGCCGGCCTGGCCCGGGCGGTGGGATCGGTCACGGTCGCGCATCCGGTGCGGGTCGCCGTCGACGGCGCGCCCGCGGCCGGCAAGACCACCCTGGCCGGCGAGCTGGCCGCCGCCCTGCCCGGCGAGGTGATCCGGGCCACGGTCGACGACTTCCTGTTCCCCCGGGCCCGGCGCTACGCGCGCGGTGAGTACTCGGCCGAGGGCTGCTACTACGACACCCACGACTGGGCCGGGTTGCGGCGGGTGCTGCTCGACCCGCTGGGCCCGGGCGGGAACCGGCGCTACCAGCAAGCGGTGTACGACCATGCGACCGACACAGTGCTGTCCCCACCGAAGCGGACCGCCCCGGCCGGCGCGGTGCTGATCGTCGACGGGGTGTTCCTGCTGCGCCCGGAGCTACGCGATCACTGGGAGCTGCGGGTGTTCGTGTCGGCCACGCGGGAGACGACCGTGCGGCGGGCGGTGCTCCGCGAGGGGCGGCCCGACGTCGAGCGGCGCTGGCGCGACCGCTATCTGCCGGCCCAGCGGTTGTACGCCGCGGAGGCCCGCCCGGCCGAGCACGCCGACATCGTCGTGGACAACGGTTAGAGCGCCGCGGTGAGGTCGACCTCGACCAGCTGCCCCCGATAGCCCAGCGACGCCACCCCGAGCAGCGTGCTGGCACTGGTGAACGCCTCGGCCAGCGGAGAAGCGGTGAGCTGCTGCCAGACGGCGGCGAGCACGGCGCTGTCCGGGCTGACCACGTACACGACCGACCGGACCACGTCGGCCGGTTTCGCCCCGGCCGCCTCCAGCACGGCCAGACAGTTGACGATCACCTGAGCCGTCTGCGCCACATAGTCACCCGGCTCACCGACAACGGCCCCACCGAGGTCGAGCGGGCACTGCCCGGCCAGATGCGCCAGCCGCCCGGCTTCGGAGATGGTGACGTGGCTGTAGCCGGCCGGCTCGTGCACATCCGAAGGATTGAACTTCTCGATCATCGGCCCATCATCGGCCACCGGCAGTCAGTCGTCGAACGCAAATCCGGCGGCGGCGGCCAGATCTACGATGTGCCGCAGCCGGGGAGGTCTTCGAGCGCGGCCCAATCGTCGCTGTAGGCGCAGAAGGCCCCGCGCCGCGGACGTCACAAGCAACTCGGCAACACCCTCCCAGGAGTAACCGTTGGCTTCATGCCCGAGCTCATGGATGACGTCGTCGACGTCGGTGGTGCCGGCTTCGAGCCACAGGCTGTACTCGCCGGACTCCCGCGGTTAGACGCCGATCGGATCCACGGCCCGACCTTGGCGTCGCTCCAATTATGAAGCGGCATGCCGACATCGGCGAGCAGCGTGCGAGCCGCGGGCAGCGTGCAGAGCGCGTGGGGCGACGAAGCGATGGCGGGTTGACGTTGTCAGCGATGATGCATCGTTGTGATGCCTTATCCCGAGGAAACCGATCGTCGTTCAGGTCTCACGAAGATTGCCGAGATGGGAATCTCGGCAATCCCCGGTGTCGGCGGTCCGCTGCAGATCGCCTTCGCCGAGGCCGCCGGCCGCCGACTCGCCGAACGGCGTACGCAATGGCTGCACAGTGTGACCGAAGAGATCAACGGCCTCAGCGACCGGCTGGGTAGCGTCGAACAGCTGGTCTACAACGACACGTTTATGGACGCGTTGACGACGGCGTCGCAGATCGCTGACCGGACTTCCCAGGCAGAGAAGATCGCACTCTTGCGCAACGCCGTGGTCAACTCAACGCTCCCCGGGGCGCCGGACGACGATACTCAGCAGCTGTTCTTCACCATGATCGATCGGTTCACGCCGACACATATGCGCCTGCTCATTCTGCTGTCCGACCCGGCTGGTTGGTTCTCCCGGCACAATCTGGCCCGGCCGAACGTCGCCGAAGGGCACAAGAGTGTGATCGTGGAAGCTGGGATCCCAACGTTGGCGGCGCGGCCAGATCTGATTGATCGATATGCGGCCGCGCTCATCGACACAGGGCTGGTCAACTCCGGTGGGATGATGGGAGCAGCAGGCCTGTGGACGCCAGCCACGACGCCTCTGGCGGCAGAGTTCCTCGATTTCATCGTCACTCCGCAGACTCGCGTCTGACCGAAGCGCATCCGAATCAGATCGTTTGACCCGTCGTCGGTTTAACTGATTCCGATTTAACCGGATTCTCTCCAGGGTGATGCCCTGATCGTGCGGATGAGGTATTCGCAACCGCGCGACGAGGTGAAGGCACGCGCTGCGCGCCTGTATCGCGAATCGGAGAGGCGTCGCGGCTGAACGTCCTGGCCGTCCGCGGCGATACTGGTGGCCCCGAACGGCTGGAGGGCTGATGCGCACCTCGTTGACGACGCCTCCACCGGCCTGATCTGCTTGCCGCCCCGCCGTGACGGTGTATCGCCTCGCCGGCGTTGCCCCTCAGCGCGGCTGCACCGTGGTGGTGCAGCCTTTCACGTCCTGCTCGCGCGGGCTGGGGAACTGCACCGGAGTGCTGAAATCGAGCCGGGTACCGGTCCACATGGCGAGCACCTTCACGCCAAACGTCGGGGTTCCGCTCGGGGCGACCGGGCCGTAGTCCCGCGAGAGCATCGTGACGACCTTGCCGTCGAACTGCAGGCAGCCGCCGGTGAAGTGCCGGCCCACCATGTCCGGCGGCCGCTGCCCGAGCAGTCGCGGCGCGGCCGGGTTGGAGGCGCCGTCGAAGACGAACAGGTAGTCGCTGGTACGTCCAGCGCTGACGTAGCAGTTGAGCAGCACGAACGAGTCGGGAACTTCATCGCCGGTGATGTCGTGGTACATCGTGGCGAAGTACTGCTCGGCACCGACCTCGCCGCAGCGCAACCGCGCGCCGGCGGCCGCGACCCAGTCGACGTTGCGCAACCTGCTCGGCGGAACCGGCCGGTTCAGCGTGACCCGGGCGGTGGCCGTGTTCGCCTTGCCGAGGCTCAGCGTGTCGATGATGCCGGACACGCCGACCGCGACGCTGCTGCGCAGATCTTTCGCCTGCTCGAGCAACCCTGTCGTCAGGTCGCCGATCTGCTTGGCCTGTTCGGCCGGGTTCAGCAGCGCCATCTGAGCCTTGTAGCCGTGAGTGACCGATGCTTTCACGAACACGCCGAAGCACTTATCGAAGATCGCGTCGATGAGCTTACCGACCTGTTTGGTAAACGACAGGCTGGCGTCCTTGGCTCCCAAGACCAAGCTCGTGCCGCAGCTGATCAGCTCGACCTTGTCGAAGAAGTCCTCGACGGCGCCGGCGTTCTCCGCCCGGCTGATCATCTTCTTGCGCTGCTGCAGCAGGCCGTTGTCAGCCTGGGTGTCGCGCAGATACTCCGCGAGGGTGTACCCGGATGAGTGGTTCTCGCGTTCGGCGATGAACGCGTCCCAGAGGTCTTTCTCCACAGCGTTGAGCTCGGCGCGCATCGCGGAGATCTCGGCTCCGCTTCTACCGCGGGTGACGGCGAGCGCGAGCAGCCCGACGGCCTTGACCGCCATGACGCTGGAGTCGAGTTTCGCGTTCAGGCGCAGACTGCGCGGGGCGTTGCCGGCAAGCTTCAGCGGCACGCTGGCCCCCGCCGGCACGGCCAGCTTTCCACTGCGCGACATGACCATCGCCAGGGCCAGCTCGATCGGGTCGTGCGTGTCGAGCAGGTCGAACACGCCCGGCCCGACCGCCGCGTCCGGCAGGGAGACGACCAGCGGGTACGGGTAGCGGACGTTGACTTTAGCCGGCCACATGCTGTCGGAACCGCGCACGGCGACACAGCCGGTCATGCCGGTGCTGTTGGTGACCACCCACTCCTTGGCCGTCGTCGGGCAGCGGACCGTGTCGGTGGTTCCTCCGGTCAGCCCGACCGCGGCCGCGGCGATCCCGTTCGCGACATCGCCGCTGCGGTCGACGATCCATCCGGTCCCGGCCTTGACCTTGTCCCACGACCAATCAGCTGCCGCGTCACCGGCGTCCAATAGCGGGTCGAAGAAGGCCAGGTGGCCGCGGGAGAAATGCGGCCAGCGGCCGCTGACCGTGCGGGTGGCCGCGTCCACGGTCGAGGGCACCAGAACCCATTGGCCGTCTTCCTCGATGAACATCGACACTCGGGCCGCGTCGACGTTGATCCCGGCTGGCGGCTGGTAAACGGCGCTGACCGTGCCGCCCTGCGCCTGATGGTCCAGGCTGATGTCAAACGGCCGGTCCAGTGGCACGTAACCGGCCACCGGGGCGGGCCCGTCACCGTTCTGGACGATGGTGACTTTCGTGTCGCCGGTCAGCTGCCCAGGGCCGAAACTCACCCGCACCGAGCCGTCCTTCGTGGCGGTGCTGCCACCGGAGGAGCTGATCTTGGAGCCGTCGTCGTGGTGGAACAGGCTGCACCCGGCCATCGGCAGCAGCAGAACAGCAGCAAGGCCGGTGGCCCAGCGACGCGGCATCAGCGGACTCCTTCCGGATTGTCCTCTGCCGCATTGTTGACGTGCGTTCTTACCCGCCGGCATCAGGACAACAGCCGCACCGTTCGGCCGACTTTCCGATGGCGTCTGGCAACGCGCTCATGCCAGGGGATTCCCGGGGCGCAGAAGGGGCACGGACAGCAGCATCGCCGATTCGGCGGCTACGTGCGGAACGTGTCCGGGTCGATCATTTCGGTGGTGAAGCCGATCCGCGTGATCGTCTCGATCGTTAGCGCGGTGGTGTCGGCGAGTTGGTCGCGGCCGGCTCACGTTGACAGGGTGCGGCTTGATCAACCCCCAGTTCTTACCGTTGCTTTGGTCGGAAGACTACGGGCGGGCCTTCATGGCCCAGCTTCCCAACACCAGGGGCGGGTTCGACGTCCTCGCCCTTGACCAGGACGCGAGCGCCCTGGTCAACCGGGCCTTCAAACAGGGCCGGTTACCGGCGCCGTTCCCGCACCCGCGATCCGCGGACTGGCGCGGTGCACGGGCACGACTGGATGGCAGTGGCAGCGGGCCCGTACCTGGTGGCACGGGCTCGAGTGCGCGACTTCAGGTTTCGGTGGATCAGCGCTGGCGACCTCGCCGACCAACTCGCCATGGCCGAGATCGGCGACTGACCCGTGAATGGCTGGCCGGGGACCGGTGGCGTGCGACCGGCGCACCCTGCTGAAATACATAGCCGAGGCCCAGCGGCTGATCGACGCCGGCGGGCTGTGCGGTTCCGGCACCTGCGGGGCGCTGAAGCCGGGCGGTCCGCCCCCGATTGTGAACACGAAGCGGTTCCCGGGTACGCGGCTGGCATCCTGACCTGCCGTTGTCAGGGCACGGGTTCGTCGGACAGCGGGCTGTCAGTCGCTGCGCCCGGACGTTGCTGCTCCAGTACGGGGGCGGTGCCGTCGGCGGTCAGGCGGCGGCGAGCAGGCCCTGGGCGGTGGTGGCGCGCAAGCGGGTCGTCATGGTGGAGCGGGCGCCGATCTGGGCCGCGTAGACGGCGCGGCGGCGGGCCACGGCTCCGCCGGCGGCGGCGCCGTTGTCCTTCTGCTCCATGTGGGTGCTCAGGCCGTCCTTGAGCAGGGCCAGGGCCTCGGTGCGCAGCTGCGAGACCCGCGACTCGGTCACGCCCAGCTCAGCCGCGACCTCCGACAGGGGGCGCTCGCGCAGGAACGAGGCCTCGACCACGAAACGCAGGCGCTCGGGCAGCACGGCCACCGCGTCGTGCAGGTAGCCGATGCGCTCGCGGTGCAGCAGCATCTCCTCGGGGTTCAGGGACGTCTCGGTGACCATGTCCTCGGCCGTGCCGGCGGCGAAGCCCTGCAGCGACAGGACGGCGGCGCGCTGTACGTCGTCGTCGATGGTGGCCAGCTCGCTGACCGCGACGCCGAGCAGGTTGGCCAGCTCGATGTCGCTGGGGGTGCGGCCGAGCTGGGCGGTCAGCTCCTGGCGGGCCTGCTGGGCGCGGCGGGCCCGTGCGCGCACCGAGCGGCTGGCCCAGTCCATGCCGCGCAGCTCGTCGAGCAGGGCGCCGCGCACGCGGGCGGCGGCGAAGCGGCCGAAAGGCACACCCCGATTGCCGTCGTACGCCTTGGCCGCCGTGACCAGCGCGGCGTAGCCGGCCGAGGCCAGGTCGTCGCGGTGCACGTGGGCCGGAACCTTGAACAGCATCTCGCGGACCATGTGGCCGACCAGGGCCATGTTCTCGCGGATCAGGGTCTCCTGGGCGCGGGTGACGGTCGTGATGGCCGAGCTGTTCATGGTGGTTCCCCCCTGTCGTTGCTGACGGGGTGAACTTTTTCGGCCGGCGGGTGCAGCCGGTGGTCACTTACGGTTGCCGTCCGGTTGCACTAGAAAATAGTTCTCAAGTGAGCAGCCAGCCGTTCTCCACGGCCAGCCGGACCGCCTCGGCCCGGGTGCGGGCGCCGGTCTTGCCGATCGCCGACGACAGGTGGTTACGCACCGTCCCGTCGGACAGGTGCAGCTCACGGGCTATGTCGGCGACCGTGCCGCCGTCGCGGGCGGCGAGCAGCACCTGCGTCTCGCGGTCGGTCAGCGGTGAGTCGCCCTGGGCCAGGGACTGCGCGGCCAGGGCCGGGTCGACCACCCGCAGCCCGTCGTGCACGCGGCGGACCGCGTCGGCCAGCTGCCGGGCCGGGGTGTCCTTGACGATGAACCCGCCGGCCCCGGCCGCCATGGCCTGGCGCAGATATCCGGCCCGGCCGAACGTGGTCACCATCAGCACCCGGCAGGCGGGGCGGGCCGCGCGCAGGGCCCGGCAGGCGGTGATGCCGTCGAGACCGGGCATCTCCACGTCCAGCAGCGCCACGTCCGGTTCGGCGGCGATCGCCGCGGCCACGACCTCGTCGCCGCGGCCGACCTCGGCCACGACCTTCAGGTCGTTCTCCATGTCGAGCAGGGCGGCCATGGCGCCGCGCACGAGGGCCTGATCGTCGGCGAGCAACAACTTGATCATGTCGGTACCTCCACGCGTACCCGGAAACCCGGATGATCTTCCCGACGGCCGGCGGTGAACGTCGCGCCGGCCGCCTCGGCCCGCCGGCGCAGCCCCGCGAGGCCCTGCCCGGAGCCCTGGGGAACGTCGGCGCACGGCCCGTCGTCGAGGATCTCGACGCTGCCGGGGCCGACGCGGACCTGGGCGCGGGTGGCGTGGCTGTGCCGCACGATGTTGGTGACCGCCTCCCGGATGGTCCAGGCGAACAGTTCCCGGTTGCGGCTGGGCACCTCGTCGGCCACTCCGGGCAGCTCGGCCTGCACGTTCGCGGCGGCCAGGGCCTCGCGGGCGGCGGCGATCTCGCCCGGCAGGGAGATGCCGCGCATGCCCATCGCCGTGGCCCGCACGTCGGCGAGGGCGTCACGGGACAGCGCTTCGAGGTCGCGCAGCTCGCCGCGGGCCCGTTCGACGTCGACGTCGAGCAGCCGCTGGGCCAGCTCGGCCTTGACCGCCACCACGGTCAGCGAATGCCCGAGGATGTCGTGCAGGTCGGCCGCGATGCGGGCCCGTTCGTTCTGCACGGCCAGCTCGGCCAGCTCCTTCTGGGCGGCCAGGAGGCTCTTCTGCCGTTCCACGGCCAGCCGGATGCCGTAGGTGGCGGCCGAGCCGAGCAGCACCGCCAGCCCGTATCCGTTGTCGCTCCAGCCCGGCACCAGCTGCGGCAGTACCTCGGCCAGCACGAACAGCGCCACCGCGAACGGGACCGCCTGCTTGAGCGGCAGGCACACCATGGCCAGGGCGGCCATGTAGACCAGGCAGGGCAGGGCGTGGTTGCCGGCGCCGGGGATCTGCAGGACGAACAGGGCCAGCATCGCGGCGATGCCCAGCCACATGCGCGGCACGAACCGCGGGGGCGGCGGCTGCCGCCGCGAGAGCCGGGCGCGGCTGGCCAGCACCGCGTAGAGCAGGGCGAACACGGCGACGGCGGCCAGTCCGGTGTAACGCCAGAACTGGTCGCCGGAGCCGAGCAGGGCCTTGACGTTCTCGCTGAGGTAGAACAGCCAGACAGCCGCGAACAACGGGCCGAAACGAGCAGCTGTCATGGCTGAGAATTTACCGCCGCGCTCAGACCCGGGCCGTGTCGCGGCGGAACCGCCACATCGCCCCGGCCGCGAACAGCGCCGTCCACACGATCACGTTGAGCGCGGCCAGCCACAGGTTCCCGTCGTGGGTCAGCGGATAGCGGGCCAGCTCACCGACCCCGTACACCGGGGTGAACTTCGCGATCGCCGCGAACGTGCTGCCGAGCTGGTCGACCGGCACGAACAGGCCACCGGCGAACGACAGCACGGCCAGCACCGGCCCGAGGATCTGCATGACGTTCTCGCTGGGCAGCAGATAGCCCATGAACAGGCCGAACGCGGCGAACACGAGCGCGCACACCCAGGCCAGCAGGCCGCACAAAATCCAGGCCGAAGCCGGCAGCCGCGCCCCCGAGACGGCGCCGACCGCGAAGGCCACGGCCACCGACACCGCCCCGATGATCATCGCGAGGACGATCTTGGTGGCGATGTAGGCGTACGGGCGCAACGGGGTCAGCCGCAGCTGCCGGCTCCAGCCGGCGGCCCGCTCGATCGAGACCATGGCGCCGCCGCTGGTGGTGGCCAGCATCGCCCCGTACACGGCCATGCTGACCAGCACATAGCCGGTGAGGTTGCCGCCGCCGACGCGTTCGGTCTTGTAGTCGGCGCTGGTGCCGAAGAGCAGGAAGAACGCCGCCGGGAAGATCAGCGTGAAGATGACGGTGCGCTTGTTGCGGACCATCCGCCGCAACTCCAGCTTGATCATCCCGAGGGAGAAGCCGCCGAAACGGGGCAGCGTGCGTGTCATGACGGTCATTTCGACACCTCGTCCGCGGTCAGCGCCAGGAAGGCGTCTTCGAGGTTGCGGCTGGTGATCTCCAGGTCCCGGGCGGCCGTACGGGTCAGCAGGTACCGGGCGATCTCGTCACTGTCGGCGCCGTGCAGGAAGATCGTCTCCCCGCGCACCTCGGCCTTGTCCACTCCGGCGATCGCCAGCAGGCCGGCCTCGACAGCTCCCGGCAGCGTCGCCCGGACCGTACGGCCGGAAGCAAGGGCTTTGACCTCCGAGGCCGTGCCGTCGGCGACGACGCGGCCCCGGCGCACGAAGACCACCCGGTCCGCGTACGCGTCGGCCTCCTCCAGATAGTGCGTGGCGAAGATGACCGTGCGGCCCCGGCCGGTGTCCTCGCGGATGGCCGACCAGAACTCGTGCCGGCCGGCCACGTCCATGCCGGTGGTCGGCTCGTCCAGGATCAGCAGCTCCGGATCGGGCAGCAACGCCATCGCGAAGCGCAGCCGCTGCTGCTGCCCGCCCGAGCACTTGCCGACCAGCCGTTTGCCGACCTCGGTGAGCCCGGCCCGTTCCAGCGCCGCCTCCGCGTCGGCGCGGGAACGGCCGAACAGCACCGCCGTCAAACGGACCGTCTCCTCGACGGTGTAGTCCTTGAGCAGCGCGCCGGTCTGCATGACGGCCGAGACCAGGCCCAGCTCGACCGCCTCGTGCGGAGCCCGCCCGTACACCCGCACCGCCCCTTCGGTGGGACGCTGCAGACCGAGCAGCATGTCGACCGTCGTGGTCTTGCCGGCCCCGTTCGGGCCCAGCAGCGCGACCACCTCGCCCGGCCGGATGGTCAGGCTGATGCCGTCGACGGCGGTGACCGCACCGAAGCGCTTGATGACACCGTCGAGCTCGACCGCGGCCGGCGCGGTCGTCAAGTCAGGTGAAGCCGTGAGGGTCATGACCCCATCGTCGGGCCACCCGGTCGCCGGCAGAGGGGCCGCCCGTCACCGACCGGCCATGACATCCGTCAGGGAGGAGCCCACAATGTCGCGATGGAACCGACTCACAGCGCCCTGATCCTGGCCGTCGGCGAAGCCGAACCGGCCGTGTCGGCGCACCGCGAACGCCTCGACGCCGCCGCCGGATGGGGCGTGCCCGCGCACATCACCGTGCTCTACCCGTTCCTGGCCCCGCACGACCTCGACGAGCAGGTCCTGGCCGCGCTGACCGGCGTCGCCGCCTCGGTGCCGGCCTTCTTCTGCACGCTCGAGCGCGTCGACTGGTTCGGCGACAACGTCGTCTGGCTCGCCCCGGCGCCGGCCACACCGATCGTCACTCTCACCGCGGCCGTCGCGGCGCGTTTCCCGCAGGTGCAGCCGTACGGCGGGCAGTTCACCGACATCGTGCCCCACCTGACGATCGGGCACGACCATCCGCGCGACGTCCTGCAGGCGGCCGCCGCCGACGTCACCCGGCACCTGCCGATCCACGCCCGCGTCGACGCGCTGCGGCTGATCACCGGCCGCCCCGAACCCGGGCGCTCCTGGCACACCCTCGCCGAGTTCCCGCTCGGCTGATATTGCGTTGCCGCCCCGCACCGGCCGCAGAAGGATCGACCGCATGCGACCTGAGATCCTCGACTACTACGAGCTCGGCGGCGAGACCGACCGGCTCGGGGCCGGCACCGGCCGGCTCGAGTTCCTGCGCACCTGGGACGTCCTGCGCCGCGAACTGCCACCCGCGCCGGCCCGCGTCCTCGACGTCGGCGGCGCCACCGGCGTCTACGCCGAACCCCTGGCCGCCCTCGGCTACGACGTGCACGTCATCGACCCCGTCGCGTCGCACGTGCGCGCCGCCGCCGGCCGCCCCGGCGTCACCGCCGAACTCGGCGACGCCCGCGACCTGCCCGCACCGGACGCGCAAGCCGACGCCGTGCTGCTGCTCGGCCCGCTCTACCACCTGCTCGACTTCGGCGAACGCCTCACCGCCTGGCGGGAAGCGGCCCGCGCCGTACGCCCCGGCGGCGTCGTCATCGCCGCCACCATCAGCCGCTACGCGGCCCTGTTCGACGGCTTCGTCAAGAACTACGCCCTCGACCCGCGGTTCCGGCCCCGCGTCGACCGGGTCCTCGACGACGGCCGGCAGGAAGCCGTCGGCGAACTCGGCAACGGCTGGTTCACCAGCTCCTATCTGCACCACCCGTCGGAACCACCGGCCGAGGCGGCCGCCGCCGGCCTGACCGTGCGCCGCCGCGTCGGCCTCGAAGGCCCGATGGCGATGCTCGGCGCCCGGCTCACCGAGATCCTCGCCGACCCGGCCGAAACCGAGCTGATGCTCGACATGCTGCGCACCGTCGAGGAGGAGCCGAGCCTGTACGGCGTCAGCAACCACCTGCTCACGATCGCGACCCGCCCAGCCCAGCAGACTGGGTAGAGCCGACCGGCATGCAGTTCCCCACGGGCCTCAGCGACGACACCCCTGTCCTGACCACCGCCGGCTGGACCAAGCACGGAGAACTGCGCCCCGGTGACTACGTCCGCGGGCCGGACGGCAAGCCCAAGAAGATCCTGGCCGTCACCGGATCCACCGAGCGGAACCTCTATCGCGTCATCTTCGATCGCGGCGTTGAGATCACCGCCACCGGTGGCCATCTTTGGCAGGGGTATCGGGATTACAAGCTCCCGGCGGTGGAGCTTCCCAAGGGGCCGAACGGGGAGCGTCGCCGCCAGTACGGCACATATGCCTCCCGCGAGCTGACCTGGACAACCAGCCAGATCGCCGAAATTCCCCTCCGGTCGAACGGGCCGTCCCGCAGCTTCCAGGTCGACTTGCCCGCACCGATCGACCTGCCTGCCCGGGACCTGCCCGTCGACCCATACATCCTTGGTCTCTGGCTCGGCGACGGAAACTCCCACACCGGCATCATCGGTCTCGACCTGCAAGATGCCGCCGAACTGGACCTGCTCGGGCACCGAGTCCCCAGCAACGAGCGAGGCAAGCTGGTCAGCGTCCGCATTCCCGGCCTGACCGCCGCCCTGAACAAGCTGGGCCTGATCAAGAACAAGCACATCCCCGAGGCGTACCTCAACGGCTCCATCGAGCAGCGCCTCGCGCTGCTCCAGGGTCTCATGGACACCGACGGGTGCTGCTTCAAGAGCGGTCAGGCGGAGTTCACCAACACCAACTTCGGGTTGGCCGATGGGGTGGCCTGGCTGGTCACCTCTCTCCAGTTCAAGTACACCCGAACCGAGACGGTGGGCAAGTTCGCGGGTAAGGAATATCGACCGGTCGCGAAGATCCGCTTCTCCACCCGGCCGGACATGCCGACCTTCCGCTTCCCGCGCAAGTTGGAGCGGCAGCATCCGAGCCCGTCCCGTGAGGCTCGGCGCCGGCAGATTCAGCGGGTCGAGCCGATCGGCCGGGGCGCGGCCCAGTGCATCACGGTGGAGGGCAGCCTCTACCTCGCGGGCCGAGACCTGGTCATCACTCAGGACTGTTGAATCGGCGCTCTCACCACTATCAGCCCGGCGCCCTTGTGGACGGCCGCCCCTGACCGCAAGCCGCTCCCAGCCGTTGTGGCACACTCCCGCCGTGGGTGACGACGAGGGCGGGCTGGAGGCCCGCGCACTGATCGCCGCCGATGGCGGAGAATGGTCCGGGCTGCTGTTCGACAACCCGGTCGTGGGCCTGGACGAGGCCCTGACCTGGACGCTGCGGATCCCGTTCGCGCCGGTCGGCGGCGACCCGGTCCTGCTCGAGATCGAATGGCTGCCCGACACCACCGGCGGCTGGCAGGCCATGACCGCGCTGGCCGTGTCCAGCGGCTCGTTCGCCGAACCGGCCGAAGCGGTCGTCCACCACCACGGGCACCACCGCTACGACCGCGTCGACGTGCGCGTCACCGCCCAGGACGGCCCGCTCATCACCGCCGCCGTCACCCTCGCCGGCGACCTCGACGCCCTCGGCCCGGACGAGATCACCGGCACCGCCGCGCTGCGGTTCACCGGCATCTCCGTACAACTGCAAGGGGTCTCGACCGCACCCGAGGCGCTGAACAGACTGGCCGGGCACACCGACACCACCGGCTTGATCGAAATCGAGGACCCGCGAGGCATCGCGTTCCGCTTCGCCCCCGGTTAGCGTGAATCATGGCAGACGCAGTGGTCATCCCCGGAGCACGCTACGGCCCCGCCGCCGGCCTGCTCGCCTACGCCGGCACCGTGCCCGAGAAACGCGGCGCCGAGGCCCACGCCCACTGGTGGAGCACCACGCCGCCGTCCTTCGAAAGTCAAGAGATCGAGGCTTGGGTACGCGCTCAGATCAGCCCCGTGCTCGACAGCCTCAGCGGCCCCGCCCTGCTCATCGGCAAATCCCTGGGCACCAACGCGGCGCGGGTCGCGGCCGAGCGGGGCCTGCCCGCCGTCTGGCTCACCCCGCTGCTGCACTGCCCCTGGATCGTCGAGGCCCTCGACAACGCCACCGCCCCCTGCCTGCTGGTCGGCGGCACCGCCGACAAACACTGGGACAGCGCCGCCGCCCGGCGCCTGAGCCCGTACGTGGTCGAGGTCCCCACCGCCGACCACGGCATGTTCGTGCCCGGCCCGCTGACCGACTCGATCGCCGTGCTGGCCCGCATCGTCGTGGCGGTCGAGGAGTTCCTCGACGAAATCCAGTGGCCCTGACGGTGCCCCCTGGGCATACTTCACCCCCATGAGCCGCACCATCAGGGTCACCGTGCGTGGCAGCTTCGACAACCTCACCGACGCCCAGCTGGCCGAGCTGGTCGCCGCGCAGAGCGCCCACGACTTCCTGCACACGCAGTACACCCCCGAGGGCCACCTGACGTACGACCTGCCCGCGCGGCCGTTCTTCACGTTCCGCTTCGCCGAGCAGGCCGACGACGACGCCGGGGTGGCCCAGGCGGCCCTTCGCGCCGAGGCCAAGGCTGTGGCCTGGATGACCGGCCGCGGCTACGGCATCAAGAAGGTCACCACACAGACCGTCGACGTCGCCGAGATCCCCTTGGGCAAACGCGGCAAGCGCGAGGCCGCCCGAAAAGACTGACGGGACCTCAGGAGCCGATGGTGCACAGGTCGTCGATGGCCTGCGCGTCGGCCGTGATGCGCTGCACGGCCGCGTTGTCCGGGGCCTTGCCCGCCTTGGCGTCCGCCATGAGCTTGGCGTAGTCGTCGGCGAGGGTCTTCATGGCGTTGCGGACGTCATCGTTGTCGGCCTTGGCGGCCGCCGCGTTCAGCTCGGCGATCGCGGTGTCGAGCGTGGCCGGTGTGGCGTTCGCGTCGAGCTTGAAGATCGCGGCCTTGCCGGCGGTGCAGCCGGGGTCGATGACGGTCGACTTCGACAGCGAGTAGATCAGCGCGCCGGCCGAGGCCATGACGACGACCGACAGGACAACGCCGGTGACGGCCAGGCCGCGTCCGCGCTTCTTGGCAGCGCCGGTCTGGAAGACGGCGATCAGGCTCAGAACGAAACCGACGAACGGCACGAAGACCGCCAGGATCACACCGGCGATGGCGAGACCGCTGAATCCCCGCGGCGGCGCGACGGGTGCCGGTGCGGGCGGGAAGGCCGCGTCGGCGGAGGGGGCGAAGCCGGGTTGAGTGGGCTGCGGGGCAGGGGGTTGCGTCACTGCGACGGTCCTATCGGAAGATCCACAAGTTTGAGCGCCCGCACGTTACCCGGATCGGCGCCCTCTCCAAAGTGAACGTCGCCTACCTCACTCGGCGATCAGGCGGGCCACCAGAGGACGTAACGCGAGAGCCCGCGCCCGGCGCCAGGCCGCGATCGGCAGGACCACGTCCGGAATCGTCGCGGCCCGGAACCGCCACATGCCGGCCAGGCCGACCACGAACCGCGACGCCTCCGGCGGCAGCGTCCGCAACAGCCGATGAGCCCGGTCCACGGCTGCCCGCGGGCCGGCCTCGTGGCCGCTGGCGACCACGTCCGCCGCCAGCTGGGCCAGATCGATCCACGGGGCGCCGGCCGAGGCGTACGCCCAATCCAGCAGAATCGCCTCCCGCCCCCGCGCGGTGTTGTCGACACGGATGTCGCGGTGCACGAGCGCGTCACCGGCCGTCCACTGTTCCCAGCCGGCCACCATCGCGGCCGCCGGCCGTACGTGCGGGTCGCCGTCGCCGTCGCTGTCGCTGTCGCCGAGCTTGAGCAGCCGCTCCCAGCCGTCGAAGCCGAAGAGCCGCTCGGCCACCGGCACCAGCGCCGCCGGGGCCCGATGACCGCTCACGGTGCGGCACGCCCGGACCACCACGGCGATCGAGGTGTCGTTCCACAGCGCGCCGCTCGCACCGGCCGCCCAGGTGGTGGCCAGCGCCACCCACGGCCCGCACTCGACAGTGGCCAGCCGCCGGGGCGCCGGCACCGACGCCGGCAGCTCGTCCAGGATCGCCGACTCCCGCAGCACCATCGCGTGGTTGTGGACCCGGACCTCGGCCGACTCGGCCTTGACGAACACCCGCCGCCCATCAGCGAGCCGCAACCCCACCGCCGGCCCCGGCGACATGCCACCGCGCAGATCCCGGTAGCCGGCCACAGCCGACCCGAGCGCCCCCGCGACAGCGTCCCGCAGCGGCTGCGGGGTGTCGGCCCAGGAAACCCTCACCCGCGAAGGTCGATCACATAGAAGAGCAGTTCCCCGCGCTCGTCATGCTCGACCCGGTCCACGCGCAGCCCGAGCCCTTCCACGATCCGCCGCGACGCCACGTTGGCCGGGCGGATGCTCGACCAGACCCGCCGCAGCCCCGCCGCCCGGCACTCGCCGAGAACAGCCCGGGCCGCCTCGGAGGCGAACCCGCGCCCACGATGGTCCCGCCCGATCAGATAGCCGATCTCAGGTTCCACCGCGCCGGTACGCCCGGTCAGCATCCCGCAGTTACCGATCAGAGAACCGGTGCCGGCGTCGCGAACCGCGTACCAGCACAGCCCGTGCTCGTCACGGGCCCGCGCCCGGTTGCGGATCCACTGCTCGGTCTGCGCCATCTCGGTGAACGGCCCGTTCCCGATCGTGTGCGTCAGCGGATCAGAGAACAGCCCATGCAACTCCGGAGCATCGTCGGCGGCGAAGTGCCGCAGCCGCAGCCGCGGTGTCGTCAACGAGGTGCGCATCAGCCCTCCAGACGCTCGGGGCCACCAGTATCGCCGCAGACGGCCCGAAAAAGTGTCGTACCCGCCGGGGTTCACCGAGGAACGCGAGCCCTTCACGCTCGTCAGCAGCCATCGACCGAGCTGACGCCGTCGCTGTGCTCAACATCCGCCCAGCCCTCTCGTGCTGGCGTGACTGGGCGACAGGGTGATCGGCCCGACCCATCCCCTGATAACGGCGCGGATCTGACCACGCCGCGGCTGAGCAGGATGAACATCGCGGCCCTGTGCCCAGTTGTCCAGTAGGCCCCGGGTCGCCTCCAAAGCCGTGGTCACCATCGTATGAGCGCGCTCCTGGTCGTCCCAGGTGTACCAGAGCGACCAACCCTCATCCCGGGCATCGACACCGAGTCGAGCACAGCCCACCCGATAGCTGTCCTGCTCGCTCTCCGTTTCACCCGGTTCGAACACCGCGGCGCCGCCGAGGTGGAGCACCGGCCGGCTCGGTTCGGCGCAGCCGTCGTCCTCGAAGTGATGGTGCCGAAGGATGCGAGCCAAGTCGTTGACCGAGCGCTGCAGCGAGGTGGCATCTGCCGGGTCTTCGCCGTACGTCTGCCAGCCCTCCTCCTGCGCTGCGGCGACCACATCGAGGGCGAGTAGTTCGATCTGCCGCAGATAGTCATGCACGTCGAGTTCTTGGTCCAACACCAGCACAGTGTGGCTTCCACTCAAAATCCTGTCGCGCGATTTGGCGCGGGCAGGCGACGGCCTCAGCTCAGCGTCGGCGATCCGAGCAGCCTGGCAAACCATACTGAACAAGTAGGGATACAACAAAATCGACACTATGGTGTAACTCTGCCTCGCGCCCGTTATGTCCGCTTCTCGGATTATTGGATTGCTGTTATTAGTAATCCAATAATCCGGACCAAGGTTTCACGCGCAGAGCAGCGCGATGTGGCTGATCCGCCACGGGTGTTACCGAGCCGGTGCGGCCGGGTCGAGGTTTCGTCGCGCAACGACTGATAGCGTGCGCGGCCGATGGCGAACACGGCGGGAGAAGACAGGTGCGACAAGACGGCGACGCCGCTGGGCCCGGTTCGGGTGGCTGGCTGGCGGCCACACGGACGTCCTACGACACCGTGGCCGACAGCTATGCCGACTTCGTTCGTGAATCGCTGAGTGGGCAGCCGTATCTGCGGGCCGCGCTGGCCCTGTTTGCCGAACTGGTTCACGCCGCCGGCGATGGGCCGGTGGCCGATGTGGGCTGCGGGCCCGGGCACGTCACCGCGCACCTTCAGAAGCTCGGGGTGGACGCCTTCGGTATCGACCTGTCCCCCGCGATGATCGACGTCGCCCGGCGGGACCATCCGGGTCTGCGGTTCGAGGTGGGCTCGATGACGGATCTGCGGCTCGCCGACGCCTCCGTCGCCGCGGTGCTCGCCTTCTGGTCGCTGATCCATGTGCCGGACGAGGAGGTGCCGGCGGTCTTCGCCCAGTTCCACCGGGTGTTGCGGCCCAGCGGTCCGGTGCTGGTTGGATTCCATGTCGGCGACCAGGCCCGGCTCAAGACCGAAGGCTACGGCGGCCACCCGATGAACGTGTACGTCCACCGCCGCCAACCCGACCGGGTCGCGGGCTGGCTGCGCGACGCCGGCTTCACGGTCGACGCGCAGATGGTCTTCGGCCCCGACGACAGCATTCCCGGCGCCGTCCTCATCGCACACCGTCTGCCCTGACCGCGGCCCGCACACTCGGGGATCCTCTCGATGTGCCGTGGTCGGCTGTGGAGTATGTGGCCGGGCAGCTGGGCCTACAGCGACGCGCGGCGGACAGGTAGCGTCGTGCGGAAGGCGCCGGGACGCGAGAGGTCAGTCTCCGGCGCTTTGCTCGCGGTGTGACAGCCAGGTCAAGGGCGACTCGTACGGCGGTCACGGGGTGGTCGAACAGGAGGAGACGCCGATGGTGCGGGACAGCTCGACGTTGAGATGCGACACGCATCGGGCCCAGGTCGAGTTCGACGGCAAGGCCGTCACCATCCGGCGCAGGTACGCGCCCCTGCTGCCGTGGCGCGTGAACCGGTACGAGATGGGGGAGCTGCTGGGGATCGACTGGGTGTGGCTCGGCGGCGAAGGCGAACGGCGGCGGCTGGACTTTCACCTCGCCTGGGACCGGCCCTCGGTGCAGATCACCGTGGGCTTCGGCCGCGACCCCCACCATGCGCAGCCTCAGGAACTGCTGCGGCGCTGGGAAGGTCTCATCCGTGCGATCGGTACGGCATTCGAATCCTGGCACCGTCGCGCGCTCGAGGAGACGACCGGCCTCGGACCTTGGAATGAGGCGGTGTGGCGACGTGTGGAGGCGATCGCTCCCGAGGTGCACGTGTTCACCGAGTGGGCCAACGAGGTCCGGGTGGGCGACCGGAAGCCGTGGACCCACCGTGAACAGATCGAGTACAACCTGCTCGCCCCCCGTCGAGGGGAGGGCGGCCGCGGTGGCGGGTTCCGGGTGGGCGAATCGACACTGGATCGAGTACGGATGCAGGCATGGGGCAATCTCGTGCGGCACTTGGACAGAGAACGTCAGGGTTCCGGCGCGACCCCGTGGCCGGAATCGTCACCCGATCAACCGTCGGGGCGGCCCGGTGAGCGGGCGGCCTGATAAAGGCCCCACAGGAATTCCAGGGCGCCCGCCACCATCATGACGGCGCCGAGCTTGGTCAGGGTGATGACCGGGGTTTCGACGTCGCCGGTGAACAGCCACAGCAGCAGGCCCACCACGAAGGTCGCCGCCCCGGACAGCAGGATCTTGACGGTCGGGCTCATCTTGGAACCCCTCCTTTCGAGCGCGGACGCACCGTATCGCGTGGGGGTCCTGGTGCGCGTCCGCCCGAGGTCTTACGACTTTGGCAGGGGGTGCCGGACCATGAACAGGTCGACCGGGTCCTCCGAGTCCACGGTGAAGCCGTGACGTTCGTACAACCGGACCGCGTGACTGCCCCGCAGCACATTGAGCCGCACCGCCGTGCCCTCGGCGTCGGCGCCCGCGAGCACGGTCCGCAGGACGGCCGAGCCCACGCCCCGCCCGTGCAGCGCCGGAGCGAGGTAGAAGTGTTCGAGCCAGCCGGGCCGCACGGTGATGCTGCCGGCGAACTCACCTCCGTACAGGATGATCGAGGTGTGCCGGGGTGAGAACGAGTCCCGCAGCCGCTGCCGCACGCGGTGTTCGTCGAACCGGCCGAGGCGTTCCAGGTCGGGCCGCAGTACGACGGCCCGCAGCTCGGCGATCGCCTCGACGTCCCCGGCGGTGGCGGGTCGCAGGCTCCACGAAGCGGTCATGACCGGCGCAGCGCGTCCCTGCAGTCCCACACCGACCAGGCCAGCACGACCGCGCCGAGCCCGGCCAGCGCCCACTGGCCGTCGGCCGCGGCGCCGATCACCGCCGTCGTCACCAGCAGCGGAAGCAGCGGCCAGCTGCCGCGGCGGCGGGGCGGTTCCGCTTCGGCGAGCTCCCGGGCGTAGCGGGCCACCGGTGCCGGGCCGTCCGGGGCGCCCGCCGCGCGGGCCTCGGCGACCAGCTCGGCCGCCCGGCGCCGGGGCACGTCGTAGCGGCCCACCAGCAGGCCGTCGAGCCGGCTGAGCCAGGCCTCGCCGGGGCTCTGCCGGCGCGGGGTGCGATGGAACAGCCACGCCAGCACCGCCGCCGCGGCCAGCAGCGCCGGCGCGGGAACCGAGCCGATGCTCGTGGCGGGCAGTTGGGTGAACGCCAGCGCGGTCACCACCACCAGCGCACCGGTCGTGGCGTACGCCCACAGCACCCTGGGCAGCACGAACGCGGCCAGCGCACTCACGATCAGGAGCACCGTTCCGGTCAGGCCGTCCACCGTCACCGGGATCATGAGGCTGCCGGCCATCCAGGCCGCGTACAGGATCACCGGTATGGCGAACAGGGATATCGAACCCGCGGCGTCCTTCACCCTTGTCATTGTGCAAGGTCACGCAAGGCTAGTCTTCGCCCGTGCGACCAGCTTTGATCGACCAGATTGCTGATCTTGTGCCGGGTGGCCGGGTCGGCGTGGACGGCGTCGACGGGGCCGGGAAGTCGACGTTCGCGGGCCACCTGGCCGCCGCGCTGCGGGACCGTGGGCGCCCGGTCGTGCACGTGTCGGCCGACGATTTCCACCATCCGCGCGCCGTCCGCTACCGGAAGGGCCGCGATTCGCCGGAGGGTTTCTTCCTCGACAGTTACGACTATCCCGCTCTCGTCCGGGAGGTGCTGGAGCCGTTCGCGCCGGGCGGGTCGCGGCGATTCCGGCGGGCCACGCACGATGTCCGTACGGACGAAGCCCTGGACCTTGAATGGGAATCGGCCCCGCAGGACGCGGTGCTGATCGTCGACGGTTTGTTCCTGCATCGCGGCGAGCTGGCCGGTTTCTGGGAGTTCTCGGTGTTCCTGGACGCGCCGTTCGAGGTGACGGTCCCGCGAATGGCGCGGCGCGACGGCTCGCATCCGGATCCGGAGCATCCGAGCCTGGCCCGTTACGTCGGCGGCCAGCGGCTCTATTTCGCCACCTGCGATCCGCACGCGCGGGCCTCCGCCGTCATCGACAACTCTGATTGGCGCCGTCCGGTTATCCTGCCCCGATGATCACCGACGGGGAACTGGCGATCGCCGCCGCTCAGGCCGGGGCGCAGGTGGTGCGCGCTCATTTCGGCGCCGACCACGACCGGGTCGACAAGGGCGGCGGCGATTTCGCGACTGCCGCCGACCTCGAAGCCGAACGCGTCATCATCGATCTGCTGCGCGAACAGCGTCCCCACGATGCTGTCGTCGGCGAGGAGACCGGCCGTTCCGGCGCCCCGGCCGACCGGACCTGGCTGGTCGATCCGCTGTGCGGGACACTCAATTACGCCGTACGCAATCTGCTCGTCGCCGTCAATGTCGCCTTGCGCGACAGCGGCGAGGTCACGGCCGCCGCCTGCGCCGACCCGTTCACCGGCGAGGTTTTCTGGACCAACGGCGATTCCGCTTGTGTACGCCGGGACAGCACCGACGAAAAGCTGTCCCCGTCCGCTTCGTCGCGTCTGGTCGACGTCAATCTCGATCCCCCGTTCCCCAACGATCCCCGTTTCCGCGCGGCCGACCTGCTCGCCAACCGCGAATTCGCCGCCCGTTTCCGCCCCCGGGTCGTCTCCACCACCCTGGCCGTGACCTGGGTTGCCACCGGCCGCCGGGCCGCGTATGTGACCGACGGCCACCTGCAGGACAGCGTCCATTTCGCGGCCGGCATAGCCCTGTGCCGCGCCGCCGGTTGCGTGGTCACCGGCCTCGACGGCAGTCCGGTGCACACCGGCGCCGGCGGGCTGATCGTCGCCGCGGACGCGCGGACCCATTCCGAGCTGCTCACCCTGATCGGTTTGTGAAATGCAACGGCTTGCGGCGTACTACAGCGACCCACCGGGCCGGCTGCTGCACTCCGTCGGCGTCTTCTACGAGGTGACCGTGACCGGCGGCGCTCTGCGCGACGAGACCGGCGGCTCGACCGACATGGCCCGCTGGATCCGCCTGGCCGAGGTCCCGTCCCTGGAACGCGCCGTCATCGTCGACGTCGGCCTGGCCCTGCTGCGCGACCGCCCACCCACCGGCCACGTCTCACCCGTTCCCGTTGGTGGTCTGCTCCGGCAGCAGACGGAAAGGGTTGACCTTGACCCTTGGGCAAGGCCCAGCGTGGGGTGTGCCGGCCGGGGTGGCCGGCGCGAGGAGGAGGGGACCGTGGGGCTGTTGACGATCGGTGGGTTCGCGCGGCAGGCGGGGCTCACGCCGAAGGCGCTGCGGCTCTACGACGAGACGGGGCTGTTGCGGCCGGCCGCGGTGGACGCCGAGAGCGGGTACCGGTTCTACGAGCCGGGGCAGCTCGACCGGGCCCGGCTGATCGCCGAGCTGCGGCGCATCGGGATGCCGCTGGCCGAGATCGCCGAGGTGTGCGCGCTCGAACCGGCCGCCGCGGCCGAGGCGGTGGAAGCCTTCTGGCGGCGCGTCACCGCCGACACGGCGGCCCGGGCTCGTCTGACCTCTCTCCTCGTAGCTGACCTGACGGGAAGGGACACCACCATGCCGAAGATCGACTTCCGTTTCGCCGCCGGCCTCGACGCGGGCGCGGGCCGCAACACCAATGAGGATTTGGCGTACGCCACCTCGCACGTCCTCGCGGTGGCCGACGGCACCCGCGGCCCAGGCGGTGCGCGAGCGGCGGCCGCCGCGGTAGACGCCGTCCGGGCCGTGGAGCCCTCCGCCGCCGGCACCGACCTGCTGACCTTGCTGGCGGCCGCCGTCACCGAGGCCGACCGGGTCATCCGCCGCCTCGCCGAGCGGCCTTCCAAGCCCTCGCCGGACGACACCTTGACGGGCCGGGACGACACCGCCTCGGTCCACGATGACGGAGCGCCGGGCTCAACCGACGCCGCGTCGGAAGGCTCGGATGCCGCTTCCGCCGGCCAGGGCGATGGCTGGGACGCCCGGCCGGTGACGACGCTGACCGCGCTGGTGCGCCAGGGCACGCGGCTGGCGCTGGTGCACGTCGGTGACAGCCGGGCCTATCTTCTGCGCAACGGTGAGCTGACGCAGCTGACCCAGGACCACACGTGGGTACGCGCGCAGGTCGACCAGGGCAACCTGACCCCGGCCGAGGCCGCCGCGCATCCCCAGCGGGCCCTGCTGGCCCGGGCCCTGGGCTGGGGCGCCGAAGGCGAGGTGGACCTGGCCCTGCGCACCGCCCTGCCCGGCGACCGCTACCTGCTCTGCTCCGACGGCCTGTCCGCGGTCGCCACCGCCGCCGACATCGGCGCCGCCCTGGCCGCAGCCGACGGCCCGGAGCAGGCGGTCACCGCGCTGATCGCGCTGGCCCACCGCGCGGGCGCCCCGGACAACATCGCCGTCGCCGTCGCGGAGTTCTGACGCCGAGGCCCGTTGCGGCCCGGGCCCGTCATTCGCCGTCGAGCCGGAACCGGACGATGACAATCTCGTCGTCCGTGCCCAGCTCCGGGTAGTAGCCGCGCAGGCCGGGCAGCACGGCGCCCGCGTCCGGGAAGCCGTCCTCGTCGAGGACGGCCGCGGCGACCGTGTGCACGTCACCGTCACCGTGGGCCAGGGCCGCGCGGGCGGCCTCGATCAGAGTCGTGATCACGCCGGTGAATCTACGGGGACCGCCGGGGAAAGTTTGGCCGGCCAGATGATCGTGATGGGTGGATAACGGTTCGCGGTTTCCCTCGGCGGTCTGCGAATCAGAAGTCCTTCCGCTTAGGGTCTCCGCTCAGGTCCGCCATATCGAAAGGATGCTGATGGTGTCTGTTCTCCGGCGTTTAATTGTTGTCGCGATTTCCGCGATAACGGTGTTGTCGATTCAGGTCGTGCCCGCTTCGGCCGACGACTCCGACGTCGATGCCTTCATGTCGCGCGACCGGGTCGAGTTGTTCAACTACCATTCGCTGCTCTGGGCCGTCGTCAAGGGCGCGTCGACGGCCAACCTCGCGCCGGCCGTCCAGTGGCGGTACGAGCACAACGCCGTCAGCAACGACATCATGGTCAACGAGTACGAGTCCGGCAATTATGTCCGGATCAAACCGGCTCATACCTTCAGCGACGACGGCAATCCGCACAACGACATGTGCCTGGCCGTCAAAGGCGCGGCCTACAACGACGAGGCCGTCGTCGTTCAGGCGACGTGCACCTATGACGACGTCAACAATGATGTGTGGGTCTGGACGAGGGTGCCCGGGTTCACCACTCCGGATTGGGTCACTTTGAAGAATCTGCGCAGCGGAAAGTGTCTCGTGGTCAAGGGCGGTTCCAAGGAGCAGGGCGCTCCCCTGATCCAGTTCACCTGCAACGGCAGCGACAACAGCATCTGGCGCGTCTACTGAGTCACACGGATTGTTCCGCGGGGACCGCGCCGAGCGCGGCCTCGACGGACGCCGGTGAGGCGGGCAGCAGGGGCAGCCGGACGTACGGGGTGGGGATGCGGCCCTGTGCGTGCAGGACGCCCTTGGTGACGGCCGGGTTCGGTTCGGCGAACAGGGCCGCCGACAGCCGGGCCAGGCGATGCCCGAGAGGGCGGGCGCGGCCGGTGTCGCCGGACTGCCAGGCTGTGATCAGCTCCGCGTAAGAGCTGGTGGCGATGTGGGCCGAGGCGAGGATGCCGCCGTGTGCCCCCATCGCCAGCAGCGGAGAGATGTACGCGTCGTCGCCGCCGAGGATGGCGAAGTCCTCCGGCGGGTCGGCCAGCAGGGCCACCGTGTCGGCGTCGATGCCGCCGGCGGCGAGTTTCACGCCGCACACGTTCGGGATGGCGGCTATCCGGTGCAGGGCTTGCAGGGTCAAGGGCTGAGCCGTCCGGTACGGCACGTGGTAGACGACCAGCGGCACCGGGCTGACCCGGGCCAGTTCGCTCAGGTGCGCGACCACCCCGTCCTCGCCGGGCCGCACGAACGGCGGCACCAGGGTCAGGGCCGCGACGGCGGTGAGCCCGGCCAGGCTCGCGGCGTCGTTCGCGCCGACGATCAGCGGGGCGCCGGTGGCGGCCAGGGTCCGCAGGACGGTGGCGCGTTCAGCGGTGCTCAGGGTGGATGGTTCGGCCGTGGTGCCCAGCGCGACCAGCCCGGCGGCGCCGCCGTCGAGGGTGTCGTGGGCGAGGCGGGTCAGCGCGCCGGTGTCGATGTCGCCGGACGCGTCGAACGGGGTGATCAGCGGGATGTGCAGGCCGTTCAGCATCCGGTCACGGTCTCAACCCCGTACCCCTAAGGTCTATTGATTTGTCCTCGCCTGATTCTTTAGCAGCGCTGAAAGGTCGAGGCGCCAGTCGTTGGAGACGATCATGGTGCCTTTCGGGTATTCGAAGGCGGTCTCGCCGAGCAGGGTGAAGCCGGCCTTGCGGCAGACGGCGTTGGAGGCGGCGTTGGAGGCCTTCGGGTACGCGTGGACCCAGCGCCGCCCGGCGGCCGGCGCGAGGCGATTCAGCGTGGCCAGGGTGGCTTCGGCCGCGAGGCCGCGGCCCTGGAAGGCGGGCAGGATCTTCCAGCCCATCTCGTAGACCGGTTCGCCGGCCCAGTCGCGCTCCCAGTAGCCGACGCTGCCGACGGGATCGGAGGAGCCGGGCAGCACGATCAGCCACATGTGCCCGTCGCGCCCGCGCATGGTGTCCAGATATCGCTGGTGGCGTTCGAGCAGCTTGTCCCCGGGTTCGACGCCGCCCAGGTGCTCCTTCATGGCGGCCGTGTTGGCCTGCCGCTCGAGCCACAGCCCGCGCTCGTCCCACATCTGAAGGTCCATGGCCGCAGTTTGCCCTCTATCGCAGATCGTGAATACGGCCACGTCTCGGATGTCGCGCCTGTTTCGGCGGCGTTACGTTCGCCGGCATGGCGATGAAAGCGCTTACAAAGCCGACGATCTATCAGGTCGCCCAGCTGGCCGGCGTGTCGATCGCCACCGTGTCGCGGGCCATGCGCGACTCCGAGCTGGTCACCCCGCAGACCCGGGAACGGGTGCGGGACGCGGCCCGCCGGCTGCGGTTCACCCCGAGCCAGTCGGCCCGGTCGCTGGCGCAGGGGCGGCACGCGGCCAACGGGATCGTCTTCCCGGATCTGGTCGGCCCCTACTACGCGGAGGTGATCCTCGGCTACGAGGCGGCCGCGGCGGCCAACGGCAGCAGCGTGCTGATCCTGGCCACCAACGGGCGCCGCGACGCGGCGGCCGCCGTACGTGATCTGGCCGGGCGGGTCGACGGGCTGACCGTGCTGGGCCGCACGGTCGGCGACGACGTGATCGCCTCGATCGCGGCGTCGGGGGTGCCGGTGGTGCTGCTGGCCCGCGATCCGGTGCCGGGCGTGGACACGCTGCGCGCCGGCAACACGCACACGGCCAAGGCCCTGGCCCGGCATCTGATCGGCCACGGCCACCGGTCGGTGACGTTCCTCGGCGATCCCGCGGCCTCGCCGGACGTGGCCGGCCGCTGGGCGGGGGTCAAAGCCGTGTGCGGGGGCGCCGCTCAGCCCGTACCCCTCAAAGGTCTTGACCTTGAAGCGGGTGAGAAGGCGGCCCGCGCGCTGTTTCGCGAGCAGCGGCCCGGCGCGGTCGTGTGCGCCAACGACGAGGTCGCGCTCGGTGTGCTGCTCGCGGCCGAGGAAGCCGGGCTGCGCGTTCCGCAAGACCTGGCCGTGACCGGCTGGGACGACCTGCTCGCGGCGCGGTTCGCCGGTCTGAGCACCGTGCGGCAGCCGATGCGTGAGCTCGGCGCGACGGCCGCGCGGTGGCTGGACCGGCGTATCGCCGAGACGAACGACGAAGAGCCCACCCAGCCCGCACGGCGCCGGATCCTCGCCACCGAGTTGATCATCCGGCGGACGTGCGGCTCGCATGAGGAGGTGCGTCAATGAGGAAACTGGTAGCCGCCGGTGTGGCGGCGGTCCTGGCGGTGTCGGCGTGCGGCCGTGACTCGGCCGGCGACGGCGGGACCGCCGAGGCGGTCAGCGGGGGCAAGGCCAGCGGTGAGGTCACGGTCTGGGCCATGGGTACGGAGGGTGAGAAGCTCGCCGATTTCGCGAAGGCCTTCACCGCCGAGAACCCGGACGCGAAGGTGTCGGTGACCGCGGTGCCGTGGGATTCGGCCCAGCAGAAACTGACCAGCGCGATCGCGGCCAAGCAGACCCCGGACGTGTCGATGATCGGCACGACGATGCAGGGTGAGCTGGCCAAGACCGGCGCTCTCGACCCCACCCCGGGCGACCTGTTCACCAGGGACGCGTACTTCCCGGGCGCGTGGGACACCACCGTCGTCGACGGCACCTCCTACGGCGTCCCCTGGTACGTCGAGACCCGCGGCATCTACTACCGCAAGGACCTCGCGGCGAAGGCCGGGTTCCCGGACGGGCCGAAGACGTGGGACGACCTGAGCGCCATGGCCGAGGCGATGAAGAGCAAGGCCGGCGCCAAGTGGGGGATCAGCCTGCAGCCGGGCAAGACCGGCAGCTGGCAGTCGATCCTGCCGTTCGGCTGGTCCAACGGCGCGTCGATCGCCTCCGGCTCGGCGTACACGTTCGACACCCCGCAGATGACCGAGGCCCTGGCGTACTACCAGTCGTTCTTCACCCGCAAGCTGTCACCGGCCGACCTGCCGCAGGGCGCGCTCGAGCCGGCGTTCGTGCGCGGCGAGATCGCCTCGTTCATGTCCGGCCCCTGGCATGTGGGCATCCTCAACGAGCAGGGCGGCAAGGGCTTCGCTTCCCAGTACGCCGTGGCGCCGATGCCGGCCAAGCAGAGCTCGACCTCGTTCATCGGGGGCAGCAACATCGCCGTGTTCAAGGACGCGAAGAACCGGGACGCGGCGTGGAAGTTCCTGGCCTGGCTGAGCGAACCCGGCGTGCAGGTCAAGTGGTATCAGGCGGTCAGTGACCTGCCGGCCGTGCAGTCGGCGTGGACCGATCCGGCGCTGACCGGCGACGCGAACCTGAAAGTGTTCGGCGAGCAGTTGAAGTCGGCCAAGGCGCCGCCGCCGTTCCCGACCTGGGTCCAGGTGTCGGCCGCGTTCGACGTCGAGGCCGAGAAGGTGTGCGTGGCCGGGGCCGATCCGGCGGCCGCGCTCAAGGCGGTGCAGAGTCAGGCGTCGTCCATCGGCACCGGCTCGTGACCGCCGTCGCCACCCGCCCCGTCGCCACTGCGGACAAATCGGACGCGCCTCGAAGGCGGCGGCGCTCTCTGATCGGCTGGTCGTTCGCGGCCCCGTTCACCCTGCTGTTCCTGGTCTTCGCGGTGCTGCCGGTGGTGGCGTCGCTGGTCATGAGCCTGACCGACATGCGGGCGACCGACCTGCGGACGCCCCTGGCCGTCGACTTCGTGGGGCTGGACAACTTCACCCGGCTGTTCTCCGACGACCTGTTCCTGCGGTCGGCGCTGAACACGATCGTGTTCGTGGTGATCGGGGTGCCGTTGACGATCGTGGCCGCGCTGGCCGCGGCGAACGCGCTGAACTCGGGGCTGATCCGGTTCCGGGCGGTGTTCCGGGTCGGTTTCTACCTGCCGGTGGTCACCAGCATCGTGGCCATCGCGGTGGTGTGGCGTTTCCTGCTCGATCCGGAGGCGGGCCTGGTCAACAACCTGCTCGGCCTGGCCGGGATCGACGGGCCGGCCTGGTTGCAGGACCCGTCGACGTCGCTGGGCTCCATCATCGTGATGGCGGCGTGGCGCAACTTCGGGTCCCTGATGGTGATCTTCCTGGCCGCCCTGCAGGGCATCCCCGCCCATCTGTACGAGGCGGCGACGCTGGACGGGGCGGGACGCTGGCAGCAGTTCCGCCACATCACGCTGCCGCTGATGCGCCCGGCCCTGCTGTTCGGGGCGGTCATCACCGGCATCGGCTATCTGCAACTGTTCGAGGAGCCCCTCGTCATGACCCAGGGCGGCCCGTTGTCGTCGACCCTGTCGGTGTCGTACCACATCTACAACCAGTTCGGTTTCGGCAATTACGGCTACGCGGCCGCCGCCTCGTACGTGCTGTTCGTGGCGATCGTGGCCCTGTCGGTGCTGCAGTTCCGCCTGCTGGGCAGCCGCGATGATTAAGGCCAGGATCTTCCTGTACGCCGTTCTGGCGGCGGGGCTGCTCGTGGTGGTCGGCCCGTTCGTGTGGATGCTGTTGTCGTCGTTCAAACCGGAGGCGGAGATCCGGTCGGTGCCGCCGACGTGGTGGCCCCACACGTGGACGCTCGGCAACTATCAGGACCTGTTCTCCCGGCTCGACTTCCCGCAGTACTTCGCCAACTCGGCCATCGTCGCGGTGCTGGTGACGGCCGGGAATCTGCTGTTCTGCTCGCTGCTGGGCTACGCCCTGGCCAAGCTCGACTTCCCCGGCCGCAAAGCGCTGTTTTTGGCCGTGCTGGGGATGCTGATGGTGCCGGGCATGGTGACGTTCGTGCCGCAGTTCGTGCTGATCAGCAACATGGGGCTGGCCAATTCGTACGCCGGGCTGGTCCTGCCGTTCCTCGCCGGCCCGTTCGGGGTGTTCCTGATGCGGCAGTTCCTGCTGTCGATCCCCGACGACCTGATCGAGGCGGCCCGGGTCGACGGGGCCGGGGAATGGCGCATCTTCTGGCGGGTGGTGCTGCCGCTGTGCAAACCCGCCCTGGCCACCCTGGGCATCCTGACGTTCCTGGCCTCGTGGAACAACTTCCTGTGGCCCCTCGTGGTGGCCACGACCGACGACAAGTACACGCTGCCGGTGGCGCTCGCGCTCTACAGCATCGGGCAGAACCGCGCCTATTTCGGCCTGCTGCTGGCCGGGGCGGTCGTCGTGGTCATTCCCGTACTGATCGTCTTCCTGGCGCTGCAGCGGCACTTCATGCGCGGCATCGCGACGACCGGACTCAAGTGAGGAGCACCATGCGACGTCTGCTCGTACCGTTTCTCGTCCTGGCTCTGATCCTCTCGGGCGCCACCGTGGCCCAGGCGGGCGCCGACCCGCTGCGCGGCTACGCCCGCGACACGTGGCGTTCGCTGGTGGCCATGACCGACCCGGCCACCGGCCTGGTGGCCGACAACATCCCCGGTGACTTGTCCACCCCGTCGGCGTACACGTCACCGACCAACATCGGGGGCTACATGTGGTCGGCCGTGGTCGCCCGCGAACTGAAGATCATCTCACCGGCCGAGGCCACCGCCCGGGTGTCGAGGACCCTGTCCACGCTGGCGTCGCTGCGGCACCACACCGCGTCGGGCATGTTCTACAACTGGTACGACCCGCACACCGGCGCGGTCCTGACGGTCCTGCCCGACGGCACCTCCGTGACACCGTTCCTGTCGTCGGTCGACAACGGCTGGCTGGCCGCGTCGCTGCGGGTCGTGCAGGGCGCCTTCCCGTCGCTGCGCGGCAAAGCCGGCGCGATCCTGGACGAGATGAACTTCGGGTTCTATTTCAACCCGGCCGCCGTGTCACCGATCGGCACGCGCGGGCTGATCCGCGGCGGTTTCTGGGACACCGCCCCGCCGGGATGCTCGGTGCCGCAGAACGGGGTCTGGTTCACCTGCAACCACTACGACATCACAGTTACCGAACCCCGGATCGCCACCTATCTGGGCATCGGGGCCGGGCAGATCCCGGCGACGGCCTACTACGACACGATGCGCACCCTGCCCGACAGCTGCGACTACGCGTGGCAGGAGATGAAACCGTCCGGGTTCACCACCACCCACCTCGGCCGCCCGGTGTACGAGGGCTCGTACCGCTACCGGGGCATCACGTTCGTGCCGAGCTGGGGCGGGGACATGTTCGAGGCGCTGATGCCGGACCTGTTCGTGCCGGAAACGGCGTGGGGGCCGCGCAGCTGGGGCCGTAACCATCCGGCCACGGTGGCCGCGCAGATCGAGCACGGCCTCGGCGACGCCCGCTACGGCTACTGGGGGTTCTCGCCGGCGTCGAACCCGTTCGGCGGGTACGGCGTCTACGGCGTCGACGCGATGGGCATGGACACCGACGGCTACCCGTCGGACGTGCAGGGTGGCCGCTACGACGCCGGTTTCGGTGACTGCCGCCCGCCGGGCCCGGCCGCCGTCTACGGCGACGGTGTCGTCACCCCGCACGCCGCGTTCCTGGCCCTGCCGTACGCGCCCGGCCCGGTCCGCGCCAACCTGGCCAGGATCAAGAACGATTTCCCGTCGTACGGGCCGGGCGGCTTCTACGACGCGGTAGCGGTCCGCTCCGGCACGGTGGCCGAACGGTACCTGTCCCTGGACCAGTCCATGATCATGGGCGCTGTGGGCAACCACCTCGCCGGTGACGTGCTGAAGAAGGCGTTCGTGACACCCGCGTTCGAACGGGCGGTGCGCCCGCTGCTGGCCGCGGAGACCTTCAACGTCCCGGCCGGTCAGAAACTCCCCCAGCTGCGGGGAGGCCGCGGATGACGCTCGAGGAGCAGGCCCGGGCCGGCTGGGCGGCGCTGATGGGCGGGGGCGGCGCCCAGGACCGTACAGCCGGGCAACCGCAACAAGCGTCCCTGCCCGCACCGGCCCGGGTCTCCGCCGTCGCCGGCCGGGCAGTGGTGGCCGTCGACTGGGAGCCGGTGCCCGGCGCGATCGGCTACGCCGTGCACCGCGCCGCCTCCCCGCAGGGCCCGTTCGAGGTCGTCGACCACGGCGGCGGGGACGTCCTGGCCGTCCCCCACGGCCCGTACGCCGACACCACCGACGGCCGCGGCGGCTGGTACGCGGTCGCCGCCCTGCAGACCGTGACCGCCATCGGCCCCCTGTCCGACCCGGTCACCGTCTCCCACACCGACGAATCCGATGTGGTGGTGACCATCGGCTCCGAGGCCCGCCCCCTGCACCGGATCTGGCAGGCCATGATCGGCTCCGAACACCTGAGCCACCTGCTGTCCACCGACGAGACCGGCGGGCGCCCCATCGGCGCCGAACTGCGCGAGGCGCTGCGCCGCGTCCACGACGAACTCGGCGTGAAAACAGTCCGCGCCCACCACATCCTCGGCGACGACGTCGGCGTCGCCGGCCACGACTTCACCCGCCTCGACCAGATCTACGACACGCTGCGCGAACTCGGCCTGGCCCCGGTCGTCGAGTTCGGCTTCATGCCCCGCGACCTGGCCCGCGACCCCGGCCGCACAGTGTTCACCTACCGCGGCATCATCTCCCCGCCCCGCGACTGGGACCGCTGGGCCGGCCTGATCCGCGCCTTCACCGCCCACGTGGTCGAGCGGTACGGCCTCGACGAGGTCCGCGACAACTGGTGGTTCGAGGTGTGGAACGAACCCAACCTGTCCGTCTTCTGGTCCGGCACCCCCGCCGAATACTGGCGCCTCTACGAGGTCACCGCCCAAGCCGTCAAGGACGTCGACCCGTCCCTGCGCGTCGGCGGCCCGGCCACCGCCGCCGTCGGCTGGGTCGAACAGCAGCCCCCCGGCGACTTCGTCTCCACCCACGTCTACGGCACCATCCCCCTGGACGTACGCCCCCTGGCCGGCGACCGCCCCATCCTGTGGACCGAATGGGGAGTGACAGCCACCCACGGCAGCGACGTCAACGACAGCGTCTTCGCCGCCGCGTTCCTGCTCAAAGGCATGCACTCGGCCGCCGGCCGCATGCACGCCCTGGCCCCCTGGGTGGCCTCCGACCACTTCGAGGAACTGGGCCGCCCCACCCGCCTGCTGCACGGCGGCTTCGGCCTGCTCACCGTGGGTAACCTGGCCAAACCCAAATTCTGGGCGCTGTCGCTGGCCGAACGCCTGGGCCCCGGCGAACTACCGGTCACGATGACCGGCGACGCCAGCCTCATCACCGCCTGGGCGTCGCGCTACGACGACGGCAGCCTCGGCATCCTGCTGTGCAACAGCACCCTCGACCACTCCAAGGTCAAAGGCTCCCCCGACCTGGCCCGTACGATCCGGATCCGCCCCCCGATCACCAAACCCCACCTGCTGCGCGTGTGGCGGGTGGACCGCACCCACGGCAACATCACCACCCACTTCACCGGCGAATGGCCCAACCCCGACCAGTGGACCGCCCTGCACGCCGCCGACCACCTGCCGGAAGCCGAACCGCCCCGCCGCACAGCCCCCGGCACCGACGTGATCCTGGACCTGCCGAACCCGGGAATCGCCTTCCTGACCCTGCGCCCCCTGTAACTCCCGGCGCCCACGCGGCCCCTGCATTCGGTATCCCGGATTCGTCCACACGTCACGCTGTCGACGGCAGGCTGTAGCTCGCTTCCCAGGACCGGTGGCCGGCCGCCCCCGTGCGCCTACCGGGTTTTCCACAGAACGCCGGCTGTCCACAGGGAGGCTCACGTTTCCGCATGATCTTCCGTTTTTCGGTCAGACTTGAGCAGGACGGGGGCCCCCGATGGGAGGGCGGGCCCTGCGGTTGGGGCGGCGCTGACGCAGCCGGCCGCGCCCGGCCCGGCGCGGGATCCCGGCTACGACAATCGCGGGCGCTGGGCGGGATCAGTCGGTGGTGTGCGAGGTGGCGGGGTGCCAGCCCCGGCGGCGGCCCTGGCGCACGATGACAGCGGTCAGGGCGAGCAGCACCACGATGCCGGTGACGACGGCGGCGAACAGCAGGGCCCGGTCCCGCGAGCCGGCGCGGCGGGCGGCCAGCGCCGCGGCGGCCGGGTCGTCCACGGTCATGGACTCCGGCGCCGGCTGCGCCTGCTGCCGGGGGCCGAGCGTGTCGGTGACGGCCCGGTACGGGTTGAGCAGGCCGAAGCCGTACTCGGCGCTGACACTGCCGCCGGGGGCCGGATCGGTGGTGGCGATCAGCCGCTGCCGGACCTCACCGGGGCTCAGCTGCGGGAAACGCTGCTTGATCAGGGCGGCGGTGGCGGCCACGAACGGGGCCGCGAAACTGGTGCCCGACTGGCGGCGGTGGCCGGGGCCGCCGGCGTCCGCGCCGGTCACGTCGTTACCGATGGCGACCAGGTCGACGTACTCACCGCGCTGCGAATACGTGGCGACTGTGCCGTCGGCGCCGACCGCGCCGACACCGATGACGCCCGGATACTTCGCGGGGAACGGGTCGGGGTTGCCCTTCTGCCCGTCGTTGCCGGCGGCGGCCACGACCACCACACCGGCCCGGACCGCGCGGGCGACCGACGCCCGTACGGCGGCGTTGTCCGACGTCATCACCAGCGAGATGTTGATCACGTCGGCGCCCTGGTCGACGGCGAGATCGATCGCCTGGGCGAACTGGGCCGGGCTGCCCTTGTCACCGACCGCCTTGCCGTCGATGACCTCCTGCTCGGTGATGCGGAACGGCAGGATCGCCGCATCCGGGGCCAGCCCCTGAAAACCGGTGTTACGGGCGGGCATCGCCCCGATGATGCTCGCCACCGCCGTGCCGTGACCCTTGCAGTCCTGCCGGGCGTTGTCGTCACCGTGCAGGAAATCCGCGCCGGGCGCCACGTGTCCGCGCAGCTGGGGATGGGCGGCGTCCACCCCAGAGTCGATCACAGCAACGCGCACACCCTTGCCGGTCGCGAAACCGGCGAGACGCTTCGGCGCGTACACCTGATCCTCGACCGGCACACCGGCGGCGACCGGGCCGGGCGCCTCCTGCCGCTGGCAGACCACCGCGGCGCCCGCCGGCACCGGCACGGCCAGCACCACCGTGGCCACCGCCGTCACGGCCAGGACCCCGCGCCACCGCATCGCGCACCTCTTTCAACGATTCGCATGGATGGTATCGGGACGGCGCGACACGGCCGGTTGTGCGTTCAGGTCGCTCACAGCTAGGTTGTGGAAACCATCTGCGGCGTCGTGAGGGAAACCGGTGAGATTCCGGTGCGGTCGCGCCACTGTGAACGGCACCCGGCGACGGGAGCCGTGAGTCAGGACGCTCACGCGTCGCAGTCCGTTCGAACGGGACGCGTCATCCCGGCAGGAGGTTCCCCCACCATGCCCAAGGCCCAGCCGGTCCGCCCACTGAGCACCCCCGCGATCTCCGCGCGGCTGCTCTGGACCGCCCTCGCCGTCGTCGCCCTCATGCTGCTGCTCACCTACCTGGTCGCCTTCGACCAGGGCGCGGTGTCGCAGAGCGGCATGTTCCTGCACGAGCTCATGCACGACGGCCGCCACCTGCTCGGCGTCCCGTGCCACTGACCGCCGCGAAACCCGCGCCCGGATACGGCGCACTTCTGCTGCGGGGCCTGCTCGCGGGCCTCATCGCCGGTCTGCTGGCCGGCTGCTTCGCGTACGCGTTCGGCGAACCCAAGGTGGACGCCGCCATCGCCATCGAGGAAGCCAACGCCCACGCCGCACCCGCCGCGCAAGCCGAAGCGGACCACCACGACGAGGAACTGGTCAGCCGCGACGGGCAGAAAGGCGGCCTGTTCCTGGCCACCGCCCTGTACGGCGCGGCCATGGGCGGGCTGCTCGCCACGGCGTACACCCTGCTGCGCCGCCGCCTGCGCACCCCGAGCGACACCCGCGCGGCGCTCAGCCTGGCCGGCGCCGCCCTGCTCGGGATCGTCCTGGTGCCGTACGTCAAATATCCGCCCAACCCACCCGCCGTCGGCGACCCCGCCACCATCAACCAGCGCACCATCAGCTACCTGGCGATCCTCGTGATCGGCCTGGTAGCGGTGTGGGCGTCGGTCGTCGCGGCCCGCACCCAGCGCGCCGAATGGCGCCAGGCGATCGCCGCCGTGACCGGCTTCCTGGTCGTGGTCGTCGTCGGCTACACCCTCCTGCCCAACATCAACGAGGTCCCCGACACGTTCCCGGCCGACCTGCTGTGGAGCTTCCGGATCGCCTCCCTGGGCACCCAGGTCCTGCTGTGGACCGCCCTCGGCCTGGCCTTCGCGGCGCTGCTCACCGCCCGCCGCACCCCGGCCACCAAGCCGGAACGCGAAACGGTGCCCGCCTGAAGTTCAGACGCTGCCGCGGACCGTCACGGTCCGCGGCAGCGCCGTTTCAGAGAAACTCACCGGCCCAGCGGGCCACCACAGCAAGAACAGGGCCACGCCCGGCCACCATCGCCTCGATCCCGCGGCTGTCGTAGCCCGGCTTACGGCCCCAGCCCGCCGCCGCGGCCATCACCATCCGCGGGGCGAGCCAGAAATACTTCGCGGCCCCGCACGCCATGACCGCCCGCCGCACCGTGTCGCCGTCCACAGCCCCGTCAAGCCCGCGCCGGTACTGCTCGGACACCACGGTCAGCACCTCGTCCAGCAGCGCGATGTCGATGAGCCCGTCGAGGAACGAGTCCAGGGCCAGGTTCGCCGCGTCCTCCCCGATCGCCCCCGGACCCACGAACGCCCAGTCCAGCAGGACCGGCCCGTCCCCGGTGAACACCAGATTCATCGGCCACACATCGTGATGGCACAGGGTCCGCGGCAACTCGTCGGTCACCGCGAGAATGTCATGCCGCCGCTCCCACAACCGCCGCAATCCGTCGCGTACCGGCTTGGGCCAGCCCGCCACAATCGTCGGATGCTCCCAGTCGAGCTCGTCGTCCACCGGCTGCGCCAGCGTGTAATCCCGCAACCAATCGCGGGCCAGCCACTTTTCGCCGAACCAGTGGGGCCCCGCCCCCGCCCCCGCCTCGCCCAACCACTCCTTCTGCGCAGCGCCGAGCCGCAACGCCACCTCACCCAGCTCGGCCGGCCCCACAGCCGGCCCAGGCCGGCCCCGCACATCCTCGAGCCACAACGCCACCGACCCGTCGGCCCGCGACACCACCTCGTACAACCCCGGACCCCGCAGCCCCGGCAACGCCCCCGCCACCAGCCCCGACGAGTACGCCTCGGCCTCCCGCCGCCAATAGTTGAAGTGACCCGGATCGTCACTGGCCGCCAAATGCGCCGCCGCCCCCGCACGCCGCCGCGTAGCCACCTTCAACACCGCCGGCCCACCATCGCGGCGCACCCGCCACACCCCGCCGGTGACCTCGTTCGCCGTGCTGTGCACCAGCTCCTCAGCCGTCCACCCGGGCCGCATCAGATCATCAGGAACTGGCACGGGCTCGAGATTACCGGCCCGCCCCGCCCGCCGCCCGGCCCCTGTGGACAGACGAAATTCTGTGGATAACTCCGGATCATGTCAGCGGCGGCCGCTACCTTGCGCCCATGCCGAAATTCCTGCCCGGTCTCACCCTCGCCCGCCACTTCTACTTCGAGGCCGTACGACCTCTGCTCGGCGACCTGCCCCACGCCGCCGCCCGCCTCGGCCCCGGCTCCGACGTGCTCGGCTTCGACACCGAACGCTCCACCGACCACGACTGGGGACCCCGCCTCGAACTGTTCGTCGACGACCCCGGCGACCTGCACGACACCCTCGCCCGCCGGCTGCCCAAACGGGTCCGCGGCTGGCCCACCCACTTCGAACCACCCGGCGCCCGCGTGCGCACCGTCGCCTACACCGACGGCGACGTCGACCACTACATACGCATCCAGCCGTTCCCCACCTGGTGCCGCGACCTGCTCGGCTTCGACCCGGCCGGCGGACCCCGCCTGCTCGACTGGCTCGCCACACCCTGGCAGCGCTTCGCCGAGTTCACCGGCGGCGCCGTCTTCCACGACCCCGGCGACGTGCTGGCCGCCGCCCGCGAAGCCCTGTCCTGGTACCCGCCCGACATCTGGCGCTACGTGCTGGCCTGCCAATGGCAGCGCATCAGCCAGGAGGAATCCTTCCCCGCCCGCGCCGCCGAGATCGGCGACGAACTCGGCGCCCGCATGCTGACCGGCCGCCTGTGCCGCGACGTGGCCCGCCTCATCCTGCTCCAGGACCGCAACTGGCCCCCGTACGCCAAATGGCTCACCCACGCCCTGCCCGGCGACCTCACCGCCGCCGCACTGCTCGCCGCCCTGCGCACCGCCGACCCCGGCGACCGGGAGAACGCCCTCTGCGCCGCCCTGGAGATCGCCGCCCTCCGGCAGAACGACCTCGGCCTCAGCGCCGAACAACCAGCGTCCCGCCGGCCGTTCTTCGACCGCGGCTACAAAGTGATCGGCGCCGGCCGCTTCGCCGAAGCCCTGCGCGACGCCATCACCGACCCCACCCTGCGCGCCCTGCCCTTGACCGGCTGCGCCGACCAGATCATCGACAGCACAGACGTGCTGGTCGACCCCCACCTGACCCGCGCCGTCGTCGCCGCCACCCTGAACCCGGCCGGCGTCCTGGACAGCTTTTCTTTTCGGTGACAGGGTCGACCCCATGCACGACATCGCCGTCATCGAAGACCCCGCCGCCGCCGAAATCTCCCTCGACCCCATCCGCAGCCGGCTACTCGCCGAACTCGCCGAACCCGGCTCCGCCACCACCCTCGCCGCCAAAATCGGACTACCCCGCCAAAAAGTCAACTACCACCTGCGCACCCTCGAACAACACGGCCTCGTCCACCTCGTCGAAGAACGCCGCAAAGGCAACGTCACCGAACGCCTCATGCAAGCCACCGCCCACTCCTACGTCATCTCCCCCAACGCCCTGCCCACCGTCGCCCCCGACCCCAGCCGCGCCCCCGACCGCCTCTCCGCCCGCTGGCTGCTCGCCCTCGCCGCCCGCCTCGTCCGCGACGTCGGCGCCCTCATCACCGGCGCCACCACCGCCCGCCAGCGCGTCGCCACCTACGCCCTCGACGGCGAGATCCGCTTCGCCACCCCCGCCGACCGCGCCGCCTTCGCCGAAGAACTCACCGCCGGCATCACCAGCCTGCTCGCCCGCTACCACAGCGACACCGGCCGCAAACACCGCCTCGTCCTCGCCGTCCACCCCGCCCTCGACTCCACCGCCGACCCGGAGAAATAACCATGGGCAAGGACTACGAGATCCACCACGACACCACCATCGACGCCGGCCCCGAACAGATCTGGGCCGCCATCGCCACCGGACCCGGCATCTCCTCCTGGTACATCGGCAAAACCGAAACAGACCACGACACCGTCCGTACGGCCTTCGGCACCACCGCCTTCCCCACAGCCACCATCACCAGCAACGACCCACCCCACCACTTCGCCTACCGCACCGACACCACACCCGACGGCCGCTTCCAAGCCTTCGACTTCCTCATCGAAGCCGGCAACCACACCGCCACCACCCTGCGCGCCGTCACCAGCGGCTTCCTGCCCGGCGACGACTGGGCCGACGAATACGAAGCCATGAGCCACGGCATCGCCCTGTTCAACGCCACCCTCACCACCTACCTCCACCACTTCCCCGGAGGCACCGCCACACCCGTCACCGCCTTCGGCCCACCCATCACCGACTGGCCCGCCGCCTGGAACACCCTCCACAAAACCCTCGGCCTGCCCGGCCAACCCCGGCCCGGCGACCACACCCACGACGGAGGCGAGGTCTACCACGCCAGCCAGCACACCCTCGGTATCCGCACACCCACCGCCCTGCACCGCTACATCCGCGGCTTCCACGGCCCCATGATCGCCGCCCACGGGATCTTCGACCCCGGCACCACCGACCCCACCCCGTGGATCAAGCTCCTCGCCACGCTGTGACGACGAACCCCGCCGCAGCCCCACCCCGACGGGCAAGGCCGCCGTCACCGCAGTAGCGCTGACCCTGGCTGCGCTGGCCTTCGCCGCCGACTACCTCGACGGCATCGCCGGGCAGGTCATGGTCGCGCTCACCAGCAGTGGCTTCGCCTGGGGACCGGGGTGACGATCTCGGACGCTGTGCGCTTGGGACTGCCGCTCGCGCTGCTCGTCTGGCTCGCCTCCGCGCGCCGGCTGTGGCGTCACTGGCCGCTGCTGCTGGCCGGCATGATCTCGTGCGCGGCGCTGCTGTGGCGACTGCTCCACGTCGCCCACGCTCACCTCTGACGCGGGCAAGCGGCCGAAAGCAAATGGCGGGATGTTGTTGATTCCTGTTTGTTCTTAGGGTTTGCGGTGTGCGGCGGAGCGCACACCCTGTAAGGCATCCTAGGATGATGATGTGGGCCCGGTGTGGTGGCGGGATCTCCGGTGCCATGGGGCCTAGGGTTGATCTCGCGATGAACGAGAACGACACCGCCTCCGAGACCCGTCCCTGCGCTCACTGTGGACGGCCTGTTCCGCAGCGCTCGTCCGCCGGGCGGCCGTTCCGGTACTGCCGGGACAACGACGGGGAGTGCCAGCGAGCCTCCCGCAACGTTCGCATGCGGCACCGGGCCTCGCCGGGGCTCGCGGGGCAGGTGGCCCGCACCTGGGAAGTGGTCGACCGGCTCGATCAGCTCGTCGGCGGGCTGTCCGAGGCTTTGCACTCCGAGCTCTCCCCCGCCGGCGTCGAACGGCAGGTGGCCGAGATCCGGGCCGAGACGTCCGGGCGGATCGCCGCCGCGCACACCGAACGCGACGACGCCCGCCGTGATGCCGAGCGGGCCGCCACCGAGGCGTCGACCGCGCAGCAGCTCGCCTCGGCCGCCACCGCCGAACGCGACGAGGCGCAGCACCGGGCCGAGGAGTCCGCGCGCGCCGCCGAACAAGCCGGCACGGACGCCGAGCAGGCCCGGGCCGAACGCGACGAGGCCCGCCGGGAAGCCACCGCGGCCGTGGCCCTGAAGGAACGGGCGGAAGCCGACCGGGACACGGCCCGCGACGAGCTGTCGGTCGCACGGGCGGAGCTTCAGGACGTACGCCGGGAACGGGAGACCGCCGAGCGGGACCTGGCCACGGCTCTGCGCGACGCCGAGACCGCCGCCACGCGCGGTGAGGAGCTGCGCCGCGAACGTGACACCGCCCGCGACGAGGCCCGCCGCCTCGACACCGAGCTGGTCACCGCCCGGCGAGAAGCCGCCGAGCAGCGGGAGACCGCCGACAAGACCCTTGCTGATGTACGCCGGGACGCCGCCCACGACCGCAAAACGGCCGAAGCCGAACTCGCCGAGACCCGAGCCGAACGCGACGCCCTGCGAGGCCTGCGCGGCGAACTCGACCGGGCCGCCCGTGACCGCGCCGACCTGGAACGCCGCCTGGCCGCCGCCCAGTCCGACGCCGAAGCCGCACAGACCCGGGCCGCTCAGCTCTCCACCCAGGTCAGCGACCTCGCCTCCGCCCTGGCCTCCCTGGGCACAGCCCGCCCGGCCCCCATTCAGGCCGGCCCACCTCCCGCACCAGCTCAGGTCACCCAGTCCTGACCGCCGGCGCGGTGAGGCGAAGGCCGCCCGGCAGCCGGCCCGTAACGGGGGCGGTGGCCGGATCAAGGCCGGCGGGTAAGGGCTCGCCCGGAGCCACGGCCGGCCAGTGAAGGCCGCGCCGAAGCCCGCGGGTGCCTGGCCCGCAACCAGGTAAGGGGCGGATCGCGCGGCCTCGATCGTGACGGAATCCACAGCGCGGTCCGCGGGGAAGCCGGCGACTCCCTCCGGGGCCGGCGTCGCGGCGAGCGCTCCGGACAGCCATCGCGCGAGCAAGGAGCGGGTGCGGGGCCGTTCAGGGAGGTGGGTGAAGAGTGCTCATCTCAGGCGACGCGCGGACGAATATTGCCCGGCGAGGAGCGGAACTGGGGTGGCGATTCGGGAAATACTCGACCGAGTGACCGAAGTCGCAGCAACTGTAGAACACCCATAGGCCGTAAAGTGGACCAAGGTCCACTTCGGCGGGGGTGCGGTATGCCGGGTAAGGGCCTCGGGCGGCTACGCTCGTAGCGTTAACACTGCCGTCACAACGACAGTGCCGTCACAGATGACACCGGCGACCGCAGGAATCCCGCGGCCGCCCCTTTCGTTACACCAACGAGAGCAGCACCACGAGCGAGGGGAAGCCAATCATGGGCGAACGCATGCTGCGCGGCAGCCGTCTTGGCGCGGTCAGCTACGAGTCCGACCGCAACACGGAGCTGGCGCCCCGGCAGACCCGAGAGTACCTCTGCGTCAAGGGTCACCAGTTCGAGGTGCCGTTCGCCGTCGACGCCGAGGTGCCCACCACCTGGGAGTGCAAGTTCGACGGCAGCGTCGCCCGTCTGGTCGACGGCAGCGAGCCGGAGCAGAAGAAGGCGAAGCCGCCGCGTACCCACTGGGACATGCTCCTGGAGCGGCGTTCGATCTCGGAGCTCGAGGACATCCTCAACGAGCGCCTTCAGGAGGTCCGGACCCGTCGGGGCCGGTAACACATCAAGCGCGAAAGGGCCGTTCCGGAAAAATCCGGAACGGCCCTTTCGCGTGCGGAGAGAGGTTGGCCGGCGGAGAAGCGGCGGCCGATGGGGCGGGAGCGGGCAGCCAGCGGGAGCGGGCAGGCGGCGGGAGCGGGCAGCCAGCGGGAGCGGGCAGGCGGCGGGCAGGCGGCAGGCGGCGGGCGGCGGGCGGCGGGCGGCGGGCGGCGGGCGGCGGGCGGCGGGCGGAGCGCTCCCCTATGCCGTCGGCGGGATGCGGGAGGGGGGGGGGGGGC